>JAWKYD010000004.1:0-423711 GCA_041396685.1 Burkholderiaceae bacterium | reverse complement strand
CTCTTCACTGCCTTGCAGCAAGCCCGCGACAGCGTGAGGGGAGCGGCCAACGGCTTTCACGGTCAGCAACGCATTACGCTGTCCGATGGCATCACCCCGTCGCGCTTGCCGACCTTGCTGGCGTTAAGCTGGCAGGAGGAGCCCGACGTCGAGTTGCGCCTGTTCGAGGTGTCACTGTCGCAGCAAATCAAGGGGCTGCATGGCGATCTGTATGACCTAGGGCCCAGTCTGGTGAAGTGGGTGACGACATCGTGGCTAAGGCGCTTTGGAGCGCCCCCCCTCATGGTCGCGGCGCCGGCATGGCATCCGCTGCTCAAGCACAAACGTATCTCACTGGACGAGGTGCTGCGTTATCCGCTGGTGCTGGTGACCCACATGCATACGGGAGTCATGAACGTCAGATCCAACGAGTGCTGCCGCGGGTGAAGCAGGAACCCGTGATCGCTGCACGGGTGGCTTCCTGGGAACCTGAAACGCGTCGAGGTATATTGATTGGACAGAAGCTAGTCTTCCGTCAACAGGTGTAGCCATCCCTTGCTAGCGGCTTCCATAGAACTTTTCCACGAACGAGCGACGGTAACTCTGGTGGCAGGCTAGGCAGCTTTGCTGGGTCTTGGAGAAAGCCGCGATGACTGCTTGGCCGTCATTCCGCTGTGCAGCCTCGCCCATGGCGGTCGCGGCGTCATGGACCTGTCCATCAAGACCCCGAAACTTTCCAGCGTCTGCCCCAAGCCAAGCAAGGATGCGCATCTTTTCCGACATGGGCGGCTCGGCATGCTTGGCGATTCGTGGTGCTAGCTCGGCGACCAGCGGCCAGTCTTCTTTGGAGATCGCGCCCGTGACGGCTTGCATGTCGCGACCGAGTCTTTCCATTATGGTACGAAGCGCCATTGGCTTTGCCGCCTCTACGGACTGCGCACCGAGTGCCGTGGCGAAGGTTGCCAAGAGCACGGACAGCGGGACGGTGAAAAACGATCTGGGTTTCAAGGGCTGGTTCACGAATTTCTCCATTGATGTTGTGACGAATGCTTTGGGTCTAACGATTGGTTGCAGGTGTCCTCAAAATTCCAGACTCAGCGCGATCGATCCGAATGCGTGATGGCCCGCCTGCTGGTCGAACTCGCGGGTTCTCCAAACGCGCATCACGGCGAGCCGTACGCCACGTCCAGCAACGATCCATTGGCTACTGATGCCGAGAGCTGCTTGCGCGATCCAAGGCCGCCGGCTGACGTGATGGCTATGCCGGAACATGTTTCCGTCGAGTGAGAAGTCCCAGGCGACGGCTTTACCCTCCAGATTCAGGAAGACATGTGCCCCAGGTTTGGGCGCCAGGACCGACTGCGGCGTTGTCGTGCGCAGATCGGCAACACCAGAGGGCGGGCGGTTCTCTGCGCCAGGGCGGATCGGATAGCTGCCGAAGTCGTTCGGTATGTTCCAGCCCGCGCGAAACTCCACGCCGGTACTGGCGGCGGTTTCGATGTTTCCGACCCGCAGGGCATAGCTGCCGATCACGTCGCTGCCCCATCCAGGGCGGACCGCACCCTCCGTGTACGGCTTGAACTTGCGCTCCATGGCCATCTGAAACGCCGGCTCGTTGCGCAACTGGTTGTCCCAGCCGCGAAATCGCTCAATGCCGCGTGCCCGATGCACCAGATCCTGAGATTGCTCGGCCAGCGACCAGGGGCCGATCACGCCCAGGGTCAGCTCACGCACGTCAAGCATTTCGTAGCTGGCGGCTTGTGGGTGGATGCGGCGATTCCACGCCAAACCCAGGTAGAGCAAACCAGCGTACGGTCGGTCATCTGGAATCACGTCGGTGCGCGTCTTGTTCTCGGGCGTGTACATGGACTGGCCAAAGCGCACGACGAGGTTTTGCGACGATGTCTGGGCGCCGGAATCGCGCCAGAACCCGGGATCAGCCCAGCCGATGAAGCGGGCGTACAAACCAATCGGCTGTGGCAGGCACTCGGGACGGAGCTCGCCTTGCAGATCACGTGAGACTGCTGTTAGCGCGACACCGTTGGTGTAGTTGCGGTCGGAGCCGGTGAATAGATCGTTCTCCAGGCGCAGGGTGCCACCCCGCCAGCGCAGGGAGTGCTCTGGCGAGCAGGAGGGAGGATCTGCAGAGAGCGAGAAGTCGGAACCGAAAGCAGAAATCGGGCTGAACAATGCACAGGCAATCAACAAGGTGGCGAACTGCATCGACTGCTGCACCTTGGTGCCGCGCAGGCTCCGGCAATACCCGTCGATGCCGATCATGTCGCCCCATCGCCTGCTGCCCTGTTGACGTAAAAGCGTTCGAGGGCACTAACGATTTCCTCGGCTTCGTCTACGCAGGTGAACAAGTCGAGATCGGATGGAGAGATATAGCCTTCGTCGAGCAGAAGATCGAAATCAACTACGCGACGCCAGAATGCACGGCCGACCAGCACCACCGGAATCCGCTGCATCTTTCCGGACTGGATCAAGGTGAGCACCTCGAACAGCTCATCAAGCGTTCCATAGCCACCGGGGAAGGCCACCAAGCCCTTGGCGTGCAACAAGAAGTGCATCTTGCGCAGGGCGAAATAGTGGAATCGGAACGCCAAATCCGGGCACATGTAGGGGTTGGGTGCCTGTTCGTGGGGCAGCGTGATGTTGAGGCCAATCGAACGTGCGCCGACCTCGAAAGCACCGCGGTTGGCGGCCTCCATGATGCCGGGCCCACCCCCGGTGACGACGACGAAATCACGGCGGTTTTGCTGCTGGAAACGCGCCGAAATAAGGCCCGAGAAACGCCTCGCTTGCTCGTAGTGACGTGCCTGTTCGACCCGGCGATTGGCCCGCGCAAGCTCTTGCCGCAGCCCGACATCCTCCGGAGTGACGAGCGCCTGACGCTCCAGAACGCCAAGACGGGCTTCTGCCGTCTCGGCATCGCTCACGCGTGCGCTGCCGAAGACCACTACCGTCGAGCGAATGCCTTGCTCGTGCAGGATGCGCTCGGGCTTGAGCAGTTCGAGCTGTAGTCGCAGCGGCCGCAGTTCGTCCTGGCCAAGCAGCTCGATGTCTTCGTACGCAAGCCGGTACGTTGGCGACTCGCGGATGGCGCGCAGGCGTTCATCGAGATCTTCTGCGGGCTTCATCACTCGTGCGCCAGAAAGTCCGGCCAGCGCAGCGCATGGCCATACTCGGGCACCGTGACCTGCCAGCCGAGTTGCTGCTGCAAGAGGTCAGCGAAGGTTTGCGCGGCCGACGATTCCCCATGCACCACGAAGGTTTGCGCCGGTGCTTGAATGAAAGCACGGGCCCAATCCAGCAGCGCCTTCTGGTCGGCATGCGCCGAGAGGCCGTCCACGCTGTGGATCGCCGCACGTACCGGGATGTCCTCGCCGAAGATGCGTACACGTTCGGCCCCCTCGATCAGGCGCCGGCCAAGCGTCCCCTGCGCCTGGAAACCGGGAAACAAGATGCTGCATTCGCGGCGTGGCAAGTTGTGGCGCAGGTGGTGCCGGATACGTCCCGCATCGCACATGCCGCTGGCAGAAATAATGATGGCCCCGGAGCGAATCCGGTTCAGCGCCATGGACTCCTCAGCGCTCGCTGTGAAATCCAGGTACGGGAGGTTCTCGCCGCGCGCGTGCCATCCGGCCAACCGCTTCGCCTGTTCGTCGAACAATTCGAGATGTTCACGCGTGATGCGTGTGGCCTCGGTGGCCATCGGCGAATCGACAAACACCATTGGACGCTGCAGACGCCCTTCGCAGGTGAGACGATGTAGGTGGTAGAGCACCTCCTGGGTTCGGCCGACCGCAAAGGCCGGAACGATGACATTGCCGCCGCGCTCGAACAGGGTTTTCTCGACGATGCCGATCATGTCCGCTTCGGTCGCCGAAAAATCCTTGTGCCGGCGGTCACCGTAGGTGGACTCGATGACGAGGATGTCGGCTTCCTCAATGGGTGTCGGGTCGCGCAGGATGGGGCGTCCCGGCTGGCCCAGATCGCCGCTGAACACGATCTTCGTGGGGTAACCGTACTCGGTAATCCACACTTCCACGATGGCCGAACCAAGGATGTGTCCGGCATCACGAAAGCGGGCGCGCACCCCGACGCGGGGTGCGAACTCCCGGTCGTATTCGATACCTCGTACTTGCTGCAGGCATTCGTGTGCATCCTGCAGGGTATACAGGGGTGGCGGCACGGTCTTTTCTTTGAGCCGCTTGGCAACCCGCTTGGCATCGCTTTCCTGGATGTGAGCGCTATCGGGCAGCATCACCCCGAGCAGATCAACCGTCGCTGGCGTGGCGTAGATGGACCCCTTGAACCCGGCGCGCGTGAGTTTGGGCAATAGCCCGCTGTGGTCGATGTGGGCGTGGGTCAGCAGGACGAAGTCAATGGACGCCGGGTCGAACGCGAACGGCTCGTGGTTGCGTGCTGCTGCTATACGCCCACCTTGAACCATGCCGCAATCGACCAGGAAGCGGACATTAGCCGCTTCGACCAGGAAGCACGATCCGGTGACTTCTCGGGCTGCGCCCAAAAAACTGAGTTTCATAGGGCGTTCACTCGGGTTTTCGCATCGGGCAAGTGCTGAGGCCGAGCAGGCGATAGCCAGGACAGCGGCCTGCCAGGCCGGTGAGGAGTGGCATGATTCCAATGAGTCCCAGCCAACGCCAGGATGAGTCCAGCCACAATGGGAGACTGAGCAAAATCAGTCCGATGACGATGCGCACAATGCGGTCGAGATTTCCAACGTTGATTTGCATGACGGTCTCCTTGTGTTGAATCAGCGGCTTGAAAACGCGACGGGGGCGGCAGCGCCCCGCAGCGGATGGGTTGCGGTCGATGCCGTCGTGGATACGTCCCAGCCACCACCAAGGGCCTTGTACAGCGCCACCAGTTGCACGGCGGCGTTGGTATGCGCGCGTGCGGCTGCGGTTTCGGCCTCGTGCAGACTGCGCTGGGCAGCCAGCAGTTCGACCAGCGCAATGTCGCCCGCCGCGTAGCGCGCCTTGGCGTGGCCGTAGCTGGTGCGCGCGGCATCCAGTGCCATACCGCGGCGCTCCAGTGTGTCCAGCCCGCCGTGGTAGTCGCCAAGCGCGCGCTCGGCATCGCCCAGCGCCGCCAGCACGGCCTGCTCATAGGCCAGCGCGGCCTGTCGCTCGGCCGCCTCGCGTGCCCGAATTTCGGCTCGCACACGGCCACCGTCGAACAGGCGCCAGGAAATCAGCGGCAGGATGGAAAAACGCGAGCTGGATGCATCGAACCAATCGCCCGTACTGAGCGCTTGGAACCCGCCGCCGACACCGATGGAGAGTTTGGGGAACAACTCGGCCGTGGCCACGCCGATGTCGGCGGAACTCGCTGCCAGGCGACGTTCCGCAGCCAGCACGTCCGGGCGCCGGCGCAGCATCTCTGCGCGCTCGCCCACCGGCAGCGCCCGCAGCGTGCTCGGCGTCAAGGGGCCATCCAGCAGTGCCAGCTCCCGCTCCGGCGGCGCGCCCAGCAGCACGCCCAGGCTGAGTATCGCGGCGCGCTGACGCGCCTGGATATCCGGGATGAGCGCGTTGACTGCTGTCCATTGGGCGTACGCCGCCTCCACGTCGGCGGCCGACGCGTCGCCCAGCGCATGCCGCAGGCGCACCAATTCCAAGGTCTGCTGCAGCGTATCCAGTGTGGCCTGTTGTGCGTGCAACTCGTAGCGGGCGCCGACGGCGGTGAACCAGGTGCGCGCGACCTCGGCCACGATGCGCATGCGTACGCCCTGCGCCTCGGCTTCGGTCGCCTGCAGGCGGGCGCTGGCGCCTTCCAGCGCCCGCCGCTTGGCCCCGAACAAGTCGGCCTCCCAGGCCGCGTCGAAGCCCGCGTCGTAGATGGTCTGCGTTGCGTCAAGGCCGGGGATCGAACCTACGGGCAGGGGTCCGTTCTCGCTTTGACGGCGCCGGTTGACGCTCGCGCCAGCGGCGGCGGTGGGCAATGCCTCGCCGGCCACACGATCGCGCAGGGCGCGTGCCTCATCGATGCGTGCCGCAGCCTGGCGCAGATCCAGGTTCTGTGCCAGCGCCGTGGCCATCAGGCGATCGAGGATGGGATCGTCCAGTGCAGACCACCATTGGCTCAAGTCTGCGGACTGGGATTCGCTTGCCAACGGCAAGCTCCAGCCGCTGCCGACGTCGACCGGCGGCGGCTCGCGGTAGTCGGGGCCCACGCTTGCGCAGGCAGTCAGCAGCACGCAGGACAGGGCCAGCGCGAGCGGACGCGCGCGCCCAGGGGTCAGGCCGGTGACGGTTGCGCGAAGAAAGGGAGTGCGGGGCTTGGATTTCATTGCAGGCGTCCTCGGACGAATACGGTGGCCATCGTCAGCGTGGCCAGGGCGATGACCGCCAGCGGCCACAGGCTGGCGAGAATGTCACCGGGCGGCATGGCCTTGAGAAAGCTGCCTTCGACGATGATGAGGAAATGGGTCAGTGGAATGGCCTGAGCCAGCCATTGCAGGACGACAGGCATGTTTTCCACAGGCGTCGCAAAGCCGGACATCAGCACCGCCGGCACGCCGATGGCGAACGCCCCCAGGATGGCCTGCTGCTGCGTCATGCTGACCGCGGAAATCATCAGGCCGATGCCGACCACCGAGGCGATGAACAGCACCAGGCTGGCAAGCAGGAGTGCAAACGAGCCCGTAAACGGGATGCCGAACAGGAAGACGCCCGCGCTGATCATGAACAGGCCCAGCCCGGTGCCAATTGCGAGTGCCGGCAGCGACTTGGAGATGATGATCTCGGGCGTCGAGGTGGGCGACACCAGCAACTGGTCGAAGGTGCCCAGCTCGCGCTCGCGCGCGATCGACAACGAGGTGATCAAGAGCGAGCTGAACAGCGCCAGGATGCCCGTCAGGCCGGGCACGATGAACCAGCGGTAGACCAGATTCGGGTTGAACCAGTGGCGCACGACCACGGGCGTTGGTGCCTGGGCGTCGGGCACGACCTCGGCGCCGACATCGGCGGCGATGGTGGACAGATAGGCCACGGTGATCTGCCCGGAGTTGCTGCGCCGGCCATCGACCAGTACCTGCGCGCGGCCACTTTCGCCGGCAGCGATGGAGCGCGAGAAATCCACCGGGATGGCGAGCGCGGCGATCACCTCGCCACGGTCGATCAGCTCGTGCAGTTGCTGCTGGCTGTCGACATGCCGGATGTGGGTGATGAAGCGGGCGCTGTCCAGGCGCTGTACCAGCTCGTGCGACCAGCGCCCCGTATCCTGGTCGTAGACGGCGATATCGACGTTGCGCACTTCCAGCGTCGCGGCAAAGGCGAACACCAGCAACTGCAGGATCGGCGGCACGAACACCACCATGCGGCTGCGCGGGTCGCGCAGGACGCTGAGCACCTCCTTGATGAACTGGGCGCGCAGGCGGGTCAACGAGAATGCGGACGTCAACATCGCTTCACTCCAGGTTCTTGCGCGTGGCGCGCTTGGCGATCACGAAGAACAGCACCCCGATCGCCGCCATGGCCGCCAGGTTGGGCAGGAACACGGCCCAGATGTCGCCGGCCAGGAACACCGTCTTCAGCGAATCGACGAAGTAACGCGCCGGAACCAGCCGGGTGATGGCCCGGATCGGCGCGGGCATCGCGTCGATCTCATACAGAAAGCCCGACAGCATGAAGGCCGGCAGAAAACCCGTGAACAGCGCGATCTGCGCTGCCAGGAACTGGTTGCGTGCCAAGGAGGAAATCAGCAGACCTTGACCCAGCGCCGGCACCATGAACACCGCCGACAGCAGCAGCAGCGCCGCCAGCGAGCCCCGCATCGGGACCCCGAACACGAACACCGCCAGCGCCGCCGCACCCAGCGTGGACAGCATGCCGAGCACGAAGTACGGCAGCAGCTTGCCGATCAGGATTTCGGCCACCGAGGCCGGCGTGGACAGCACCGCCTCCATGGTGCCGCGCTCCCATTCACGCGCCACCACCAGTGCAGTCAGCATGGTGCCGATGATGGTCATGACGATGGCGATGGCACCGGGAATCAGTGCGCGGCGGCTTTCCAGCTCGGGGTTGAACCAGTAGCGCGGTTCCAGCATGACGGCCTGCGCTGGTGCTCCGACGTCCAGTCCGGCACGCCAGGACTGGACCACGCCACGGGCGTAGTTCTCGACGTAGTTGGCGGTATTGGGGTAGGAGCCATCGGTGACGATCTGCACCAGCGGCTCGCTGCCACGCTGGGCCAGACGCTGCTCGAAATCCTGCGGAATCACCACGTAGCCGCGCAGGTCGCCTGAGACCAGTTGGTCGGCCACTTCGCGCCGGTCATGGGCGAAGTGCGTATTCAGGAAGCGGGTGCCCGAAAACGCTGCGGCCAGCGAGTGTGCCGATGCGCCGGGCGACTCCAGGACCACGCCGACACGGACATCCTTCGCATCCAGCGACACCGCATAGGCGAACAGCAGCAGCAACACCACTGGCAGCACGAACGCGATCAGCAGCGTCGAGGGGTCGCGCAGCGCCTGGTAGCTTTCCTTGGTCACCAGGGCGATCAAGCGCCGTAAATCAAAACGGCGCAAGTCGGTCTGCAGGGGGCCACTTCCGTCTTTGTGCATTGTGGCGCCGTTCATGTGGCGGCCTCCAGCTCGCGGTCTGACGACTCCACCAGGTGAATGAAGGCGTCCTCCATCGTCGGGTCGGGTTGTTCGGGGCTGACCGCCGAACGTTTGAGCGCGTCGGGCGTATCCAGCGCGATCAGTTGCGCACGCGAGAGCATGGCCACGCGGTCGCAGTATTCGGCCTCGTCCATGAAGTGGGTGGTGACCATGATGGTCACGCCCTTGCGGGCCAGTCCGTTGATGTGGGTCCAGAATTCGCGCCGGGTGATCGGGTCCACGCCCGAAGTGGGTTCATCCAGGAACAGCACGGGCGGCCGGTGCATCAGCGAACAAGCCAATGCCAGGCGCTGCTTGTGGCCCAGCGGCAGGGAATCGGGCGTGGCGGACAGCCAGTCGCCCAGATCGAAGGTTTCGATCATCTCGGCAATGCGCTCGCGCCGGGTGTTGCCTTCCAGTCCGTAGACGCCGGCCGAGAATTCCAGGTTCTGCTGCACCGAGAGCAGGCCGTAGAGCGAAAACTTCTGCGCCATGTAGCCGAGCCGGCTCTTGGCTGCGCCGGTGGCGCGGCGCAGATCATGGCCCACCACATGCGCTTCGCCAGCAGTTGGTTTCAACAGGCCGCACAACATCTTGAAGGTGGTGGACTTGCCGGCGCCGTTAGGGCCGAGCAGGCCGAAGATTTCGCCCTTTTGCACCTCGAAGCTGACGTTGTCGGTGGCGGTGAACTCGCCGAAGCGCTTGGTGAGGTTTCGGCACGACACGGCAATGTCGGAACCCAGCTCAACCGGCGGCAGACGCTCGGCCAGCGTCGAAGTGCCGCCGGGGCCGCCACCGAGCAGATCGATGAAGGCGTCTTCGAAGCGCGCGGGCACCTGCGCCAGCTCCACTCGCGCCTGATCGGACAGGGCCTGGAGCTGCTCCGCTTGAGCGCCCTCGCGCAACACCACGCGCACGCCGGCGCCCTGGATCACGCCATCGCTCACGCTGGGCAGGTCGAGTGCCTGGGTCAGGACCGCTCGGCGCTCGGCACCGACGTCTTCCAGACGGAAACTGCGGCCTTCGAGCTGCGCGGTCAGCTCCTGCGGCGGGCCATCGAACAGGAGCTGCCCTTGGTTCAGCAGCAGCACGCTCTCGCAGCGCTCGGCTTCGTCGAGATAGGCGGTGGACCAGACCACGGCCATGCCTTCATCGGTCAGCGCCTGCACCATGCGCCACAAGTCCTGGCGGCTGACCGGGTCGACACCCACGCCCGGCTCGTCCAGCAGCAGCACCTTCGGCCGCGCCATGAGCGCACAGGCAAGGCCCAGCTTCTGCTTCATGCCGCCGGAGAGCTTGCCGGCCAGGCGTTTGGTGAAGGGTCCGAGCCGCGTGAAGTCCAGCAGCTCGGCAAACAGATCGGCGTTGCGGTCCGCATCCATGCCGCGCAACTGCGCATACAGGCGCATGTTCTCCATCACCGACAGGTCTTCGTACAGGCCAAAGCGTTGCGGCATGTAGCCACTGGCGACATGAATGGCGTCGTTGTCCTTGACCACGTCATAGCCTGCCAAGGTGACGTGGCCGGCGTTAGGCACCAGGAGGCCGGTCAGAATCCGCATCAGCGTCGTCTTGCCAGCGCCGTCGGGGCCGACCAGACCCGTCAGCCGCCCATAGTGGATGCGCGCGCTCAAGCCCCGCAGCGCCTTTACGTCGCCGAAATGCTTGTCCACGTCTTCGATGACGACGGCAGCGTCTTCGCCCGCACCCGCAGGCACGGCGGCGATGGCAGGGCTTGCCTGCATTTCAACGCTCCCCCGCCGGGATGCTGGTGCCGGCTTTCGCATCGACCTCGATCGTCACCGGCATGCCCTGGCGCAAGGCACTGTCGCTGTCGGCTTCGTCGATGACGATGCGCAGGCGGTAGACCAGATCCGTGCGCAAATCCGTCGTCTCCACCGTCTTGGGGGTGAACTCGGCGCGCGGCGAGATGAAGCCGATCTGGCCGCGATAGACCTTCTCTGATGAATCGCTTTTGACGCGCACCACAGTACCGGGCGCGATGCGCCCCAAGTCCGACTCGCCCACGTAGGCGCGCACGTAAACCGGCTTGTCCAGGCTCAGGCTGTAGACCGCGCTCTGGCTTGCGACCATGCTGCCGGGCTCCCGCACTCGTGCGATGACGGTGCCGCTACTGGGCGCCATCAACTCGGTGTCCGCCAAGGCTGTCGTGGCTTGCGCTGCGGCAGCCTGTGCGGCCGCAAGGCGAGCTTCTGCCGCGGCGATGTCTTCCTTGCGAAAACCTTCGGATGCTTGCGACAGGGCCGCCTTGGCCGCTTCGACGCCAGCGGCTGCCTGGTCGCGCGCCGTGCGGGCTGCATCGACCGTGCGCTGGCTGCTGGCGCCAGATGCCAGCAGGCCACTCTGGCGCTGGAAATTGCGCTCGGTCTCGGTGGCGAGCGCCTGTGCCTGTCTGAGAGCCTCGCGCGCCTGGGTGATTTCCTGTGGTCGCAGGCCGCGGCGCAGCTTGGCCAGTTCCGCCTGCGCCACCTGCACCTGGGCCTGTGCTGCCGCAAGTGCTTCCCGATAGGGTTGCGCGTCAAGCGCCGCCAGGCGCGCGCCCGCGCTGACGGCATCGCCCTCATCGAAAGCCATTTGCATCACGCGCCCGGGCTGACGGAAGGCCAGTTGCACCTCGCGGATGTCGACGTTGCCGTAGAGGCGCAATGCATCTTGTTGTCCATGGTCGCGCGACAACCAGAACGCCAGTGCGCCGCCAAGAGCGAGCACGACGACGGCGATCACGACCCAACGGGTTTTCTTGAAGAGGAGGTTTGGAGTTTTCATCGATGGGTTTCCGCTGGATAAAGGTGCTCAGTGCTCGCGTGCGACCGGCGCATTCGCCGCTGACCGGCGCCAGGCTATGGCCGCTATGCCTGCCCACACCAACGTGCGCAGCGTCATGGCGACCACCGTGCGCCGCTCCCAGGCGCCACCCAAAGCCACATGCACTCCGAAAGCCAGGAACACGAGTGCGGTCGCCACCGTGATGACAATCGCCAACCACGCGGCCCAGCGCCGGCGCATCCACAAGCCGACGCCGGCGACGATGTAGGCGAGCCCGGCCAGAAAATTGAACCAGAGCACGAAAGGCACATAGTGGCCGGCGGCTTGGCGCGCCGCGCCGTCGACAAACAGAACGGCGCCGCCCTCCCGAAGAGTGAGCAGACCGAAGCCGATCGCAAGCAGGGAGATCAGCCAGTGCCAGATGCTGCGTTGTGGATGAGTGGTCATCTTCATGGCCTTTACTTGATCGGGGAAACTCCCAGGCCTTCGTCGTCGCGGCGTGCGTGTGCATTCCGCCGGGCGGTCGGGCTGAGTGTTGAATGACGCGGATTCGCGCTGGAGGCGCAACGCGATCGCATGACCGTGGTGTGCCTCTCGGCTGACCGAGGAACTGCGTGGCGGCAGGATGGAAGGCGTTTCATCGGGTGTGCGTGATGCCACGGAGATAGATGGCAAACACGGCTGGCGCGTCGCGGCGGATGCGTGCTACATCGCCCGCCAGCAACGACTGCATCACCAGCCCTTGAATTGTGCCGATGAACAAGACGACGGCCGCGTCCACATCCAGTTCTGAATGCAGCTCGCTTCGCGCCTTACCGGCTTCGAGCAGTCGACGCAACCGCTCACCATATTGACGGGTCAAGGTCTGCACCATTTGCTTGGGCAGGGTCTCCCCCGGCCGCTGTAATTCGCCGAAGAGCATCCTCGGCACCCCCGGGTGCTCGGCCACGAAGTCGATGTGCGTCTTGAAGATCGCTTCAAGAGCTGCGAGGGGGGACGTAGCACCTTCTGCGGCCTTGTCTACTCGAGCCAGCAAGCGTTCCGTAACCCAGGACATCACCGCCTGCAGGATTGCGTCTTTAGTCGGGAAGTGACGGAACAGTGCTCCCTGGGTCAACCCCATGCGCTGCGCGATGGCCGTGGTCGTGATGTCGCTGGGGTTCTGTTCGGCAGCCAAGTCGACCACTGCCTCGACGGTGGCCGCGCGCCTCTCATCAGCCGGTAGATGCCTGGAGCGTCCGCTCATTGCTTGCATCCCAAAAAGTGAGTAATCTATTACTATCTTACCACTGTGCAGCCAGGCCGCAAGAGGGGAAGCACGAAAAAGAGGTCTCGATGAACAGCAGAACTGCTATCTCAGACGGCTGCCAACGGTCGATTTCTAGCGGGCGCAAACGTCGCCCTCCGCACCTCATTGGCGGAAGGGCGCCGGCACATCGCAAGCCTGGCGGGGCGTAAGTGGGCGGGATGTGGATGGAGATGCTGGCGCCCGAGAGGCCGAACCAGAAGAAGACGAACAGGAGGTGGCCTTGGATTTCAGATTGCTGCGCTACTTCATCGCAGTCGCGGAAGAACTGCATCTGGCCCGGGCAGCCGAGCGTCTGGGCATCGAGCAATCGCCTGTGTCACGTGCGATGCGCGACCTAGAAAGCCAGCTTGGCGTGCAGTTGTTCGACCGCAGCACACGCCTGACGCGGCTGACCTGGGCCGGCCAGGTGTTCCTCGGCGAATGCCGGCGCGTGCAGGCCACCGTGGAGCAGGCAGTCAAGAGCGCCAAGGCGGCGGCACAGGGCTACCAGGGCCATCTGCGCATCGCGATCTGCGACGGCCTGGCGCAGCCCCGCATCGCCACCTTGCTGGCACGCAGCCGCGAGGAGGAGCCCGAGATGGAGATTCGCGTCTTCGAGCTGCCGTTCGCGCAGCAGCTCAAGACGCTGCACGACGATCTGCTGGACATCGGCTTTGCGTTGTCAAACGCGGTACATGATGGCCTCGTCGCCGAGCCGGTGTGGACCGATCCGCTGTCGGTGATCGTGCCCGCACGCCACCCCTTGCTGGCACACGTGCAGGTGCCGCTGGCCGAAGCCCTGAAGTTCCCGCTGGTTCTGTGCCATCCCGAATCGGGATCGGGCTGCCGCCATCAGATTCAAGCGCTGCTGCAGGACGCAGGCACGCCGCTCAAGCTGGTCGATGAAGTGACCAGCCTGGGCGTGATGCTGACCCTGGTCGGTGCCGGCTACGGCATCGGCTTCGCCATCGCCTCGCAGGTGCAGACGCTACAGCGCCCGGACATCTCCATTCGTCCCTTGGCCGGCAGCCCACCGGTGCTCTCTACCTACCTGCTGCGCCGCCGGGGCGAACCCTCGGAGCCCATGAAGCGGTTCATCGAGCGGGCGAAAGGCGGGCGGGACCGGGCCTGTCGATGATGAGTCAATCCTTTGAGGACGCAGCTCACCTGTCCGTAGCGGCCTGTGGCGTGATGTGCCAGTGGACAGATAGACTTCGGTATGAAATCCGATGCTCTGGCTGTTGATGGATGTGCTTGGCTCGCTTTGGATCACCCGCAACGGCCTGCGTTGACCAGGCCGAAGACTTGAGTCCACAATCGAGTCCATTCCGTGACGCTTGGATCGGAAAAAACGTTCGTAATAAACGAGTTAGCGACCGGGTGCTGTTCCCTTCACCCGCTCCAAACCGTCAGCTTCCGGCCGGCGCCACGCGCAACAGCGCGCCGTTGGGCCCGTCGGTGAGCACGACGAGGGCGCCGTCCGGTGCCTCGCGTACATCACGAATGCGCGCCCCCAGATCCTGCAGCAACCACTCTTCGCCGACCACGCGGTCACCCTCGAGCTTCAGCCGCACGAGCCTTCGGCTGCCCAGTCCGCCGACGAAGACATCGCCCTGCCAGGCCGGCACCAACCTGCCGCTGTGGAAGATCATGCCCGAGGGCGCGATGACCGGGTCCCAGTAGTACACGGGCTGTTCCATGCCCTGCTGGCGTGCCGACGCGTGCATGTCGGCACCCGAGTAGTCGATGCCGTAGCCGATGACCGGCCAGCCGTAGTTCTTGCCGGGCTCGGGACGGTTGAGTTCGTCGCCGCCGCGGGGACCATGCTCGATGGTCCACAGACGGCCGCGTTCGTCCAGTGCCGCGGCCTGAATGTTGCGATGACCGTAGGACCAGACTTCCGGGCGCGCGCCCTGGCGACCGACGAACGGATTGTCGTCCGGCACCGCGCCGTCCTTGTCGATGCGCACGATCTTGCCCAGATGACCGTTGAGATCCTGGGCCTGAACGCGGGCCTCGCGAATTCCGCGATCGCCCAGGGTCAGGTACAACTGGCGGCCGTCGGGCGTGAAGACGATCCGTGAGCCGAAATGCAACGATGACGCAATCGAGGGCGTTTGCCGGAACAGGACCGCGACATCCGTGATCCGCGCGCCGTCCGGTCCCTCGCGCAGCACGCCACGGGCGAGCGCCGTACCGTTGCCATCGGGTCTGGGCTCGGAGTAACTCCAATAAATGGTGCGATTGGCCGCGAACAGCGGATCGAGCGCGACATCGAGCAGGCCGCCCTGGCCTCGTGCGTAGACCGGCGGCAGACCCGGGATCGGCTCGGAAACGCGCCCCGTGGCATCGATGATGCGCAGCGCGCCCGGTCGCTCGGTGATGAGAAAGCGCCCGTCGGGTAGCAGAGCCACGGCCCAGGCTCCGTTCAGACCCCGTGCGATCGTCTGCACGCGCAGTTCGACCGGATTGCCCATGGCCGGTGCACGGGTTTGGGCCTCGAACGCCGGCGCGAAATCGCGATTGTTCGGTGGCCGGGTCTCCAGCGGTGCTGCCGACAACGGCGTATAGGACTCGCCGGCGAGCAGCAATGCCAGCGCCACGAGACGTCCGGCAATATGACCAAGGTTTCGATTCTGCATGTCTTCCAACCCGCACACGGTCCCGACATTTTGATCGTGTCGGCGGGCCACGCCGATAAAATCACTGCAAAGCGGCGGGAATGTCAGGCCGTCATTGCCGTTTCCCGCACGGGGTCGGCAAGCGCGTGGTGCTCCTTGCCCGTATGTCACCCGTCGGTGCACGAACGCCGGGCGCCGGCCATGCTCTGGATTCGCTGATGACGAACCCCGTTACCCGTGTCGGCGAGGTCCTCGCCCCCGTGGTCACCCCGTTCGACGATGAATGGCGGCCCGCCGCTCGCGCGTTCGTCGATCAATGCCGATGGTTGCTCGAGCGCAATGTCGGTCTCGCGGTGTTCGGCACCAATTCGGAAGCCAACTCCCTGGCGCTGAGCGAGAAGCGTTGGTTGCTCGAGAAGCTGGTGGAAGCGGGCCTGCCGGCATCGCGCATGATGCCGGGCACCGGCTGTTGCGCTTATCCGGAAACCATCGAGTTGTGTCGTGCTGCGCTCGATCTGGGCATCACCCGGGTGCTGATGCTGCCACCATTCTTTTACAAGCATGTTCCCGATGACGGGCTGTTCGAAGCGTATGCCCGCATCATCGACGGCGTGGGCGACGACCGCTTGCGAATCTACCTCTATCACATCCCGCCGATCGCCCAGGTGCCGATCAGCGAGGCTCTGATCGAGCGTCTGCTCGCGCATTTTCCCGACACCATCGCCGGCGCCAAGGACAGCTCGGGCGACTGGGGCAACACGCAGATGATGCTCGAGCGATTCGCTCCGCACGGATTCGAAGTCTTTCCGGGCTCGGAGAGTTTTCTGCTGCGCACGATGCGCGCGGGTGGGGCGGGCTGCATCAGCGCCACCGCCAATGTGAACCCGGCCGCGATCGCGGCGCTCGCCGCCGATTGGCAGACGCTCGATGCCCGGTCGGGCGTGGGCGAGGGAACGGCTGCCGATGATGCGCAGCTGGGGCTCGACCGTGTTCGCGCCGCGTTTCAGCGCCAGCCGATGATCCAGGCGATGAAAGCGGAGCTCGCGCGCTTTTCCGGCCGCGGCGGTTGGCGTCGGGTGCGGCCGCCGCTGATGCCACTGGCCGACGCCGAGATCGCCGAACTCGAGCGCGAACTCGACGCGATCGGTTTCGCGATCGAAGGGCTCTGACCAGCCGGGGCCGGTGTCAGGCGCCGCGGGTTGTCGCTCGGTTCGCGGTCGGCGGACGCGTCGGCGTCCGTTCAGCCGTAGAAAAAGCGGACCAGTGACAGCGGCACGGCCGGCACATACGTGACCAATAGCAGCACCGCGATCAGGACCGTCACGAAACCGATATTCGCGCGGGTGGTCGACCAGATATCGGTGCCGGCGATCGAGCACGCGGTGGCGAGCACCGAGGCCACGGGCGGCGTTTGCTGACCTAGCGCGATGTTCAGCGTCAGAATGATGCCGAAATGCAGCGGGTCGATACCGACCGCCGTGATCAGTGGCAGAACCACCGGCGTGACCAGGATGATGGCCGCCGCGCCGTGCAGCACCATGCCGATCAGGAACAGCAGTGCGTTGAGCATCAGCAGGATCAGCCACGGCTCGTTCGACAATGCGAGCACGGCACGCGTCAGCCGTTGCGGAGCCTGGGTCTCGGTGATGTACAGGCCGAGCACCGCCGAGGCGGCGACCAACAGCATCACGGTGGCGGTCTGCACCACGCCGTCCATCAATGCGCGGCCGATCTCGTCCGGCCGGACCTCGCGATAGATGAACACCCCGATCACGAGCGCTGCAAGCACCGCCAGGCCGGCGCCCTCGGTGGCGGTGACCACGCCGCCGAAAATGCCGCCAAGGATGATGGTGGGCAAAAGCAGCGCCCAGCCGGCGTCGCGCGCCGCCCGCCAGACCCTGGCGGGGTCGAATCGCTCGTCGCGCGGCAGATCGTAGCGGCGCGCGAGCCAGGCGCAGAGCGCCATCAAGCCGAAGCCGCCGAGCAAGCCCGGCACGATGCCCGCGACGAACAACTGCACGATCGACACGTTGGCGATGGCGCCGTAGAGGATCATGGGGATCGATGGCGGAATGATGATCGCCAGGGACGCCGAGGACGACGTGACCGCCGCCGCGAAGGTCGGCGAGTATCCCTTGCGCTTCATCTCGGGAATCAACACCGAGCCCAATGCCGCGACATCGGCCACGGCCGAGCCCGAGATCTCGGCGAAGAACAAGGACACGCCGACATTGACCATCGCCAGGCCGCCGCGCATGAAGCCGACCAGGGAAGACACGAACGCGATCAGCCGCCGCGAGATGCCGCCGGTGTTCATCAGCGAGCCGGCCAGGATGAACAGCGGGATCGCGATCAACGGGAAACTGGTGGCGCCGTCGAACAGCGCCAGCACCGCGTTCATGAAGCCGAGGTCACCGCGCAACAGCCACAGCCCGGTCAGTGCGCTGGCCAGGATGCCGACCGCGATCGGCACGCCGAGCGCGATCAGCGCGAACATCAGCCCGATGATGAGGATCTCGGTCATCGTGACAGCTGCTCGCGCGCCCGGGCGATCTCGGCATCGATCTCGGCGCTGTCGAGGTCGATGCCCGCCATCACGCGGCGCCAGTTGTCGGCGCTCACCAACAGCCGCGCGATGATCACCAGCGCAGCGCCGACCGGCACGATCGCGTGCACGATTTCGAGCGGGACCCAGGTGAGCGAGACCAGGGTTTCACCGCCGAAGATCTCGAGGATGCGCCAGCCGGCCCAGGCGATCACGATGAAGGTCCCGTGAAACACCGCTTCGCCGGCCACGAACACCAGCCATCGCGCGGCCGCCGGCAGGCGCATCAGCAGCAGTTCGAAATTCAGATGTGCATTGCGCGCGGTGGCCAGGGCCGCACCGACGAAGGTGAGCCAGGCCAGCATCACCGAGGCGACCTCGTCATACCAGCTGGGCGAATGCCCCAGTGTGCGCGCGGCCACCGCATAGAGCACCACGATCGCCAACGCCACCAGTTGGACGATCGTGATGCCGCTCAGCAGGCGGACGAAGAGCCTGAGCACGGTCGGGCGTTCGCGCAAGGCCGCGGTCGGGTCGCCGAAGTCGTCGCCGTTCAGTTCGCCAGCGACAAGGCGGCGTCGATGAGTTGCTGTCCGCCAGGCACGCTCTTGGCGAATTCCTCGTAGATCGGCTTCGATGCGGCTACGAATGCGGCGCGGTCGGCGACGTTGACCTGCATGCCGGCCGCCGCCAGTTTGTCCTGCAGGTCTTTGTCTTCGGCTGCCCCTTGTTCGCGCGCCCAGGCTTGCATGTCAAGCGCGGTGTCCGCGAGGACCTGCTGGATCTGCGGGTCGAGCTTTGCAAACGCCGCGGCCCCAGTGGCGATATAGGAGGGCGTGTAGACGTGTCCGGTGACGCTCAGATACTTCTGAACCTCCTGGAACTTCGCGCTCCAGATGTTCGTATTGGGATTCTCCTGGCCGTCCATGACGCCGGTCTGCAGCGCAACGAATACCTCGGAGAAGGCCATCGGGGTCGGGTTGGCGCCCCAGGTCTCGAACATCATCACCCGCCACTTCGATTTCGGGGTACGGATCTTCAGGCCGTTGAGGTCGGCGGGCACGACGATCGGCCGTATGTTGTTGCTGATGTTGCGAATGCCGTTCTCCCACACGCCGAGGATCTTGTAACCCTTGGCCTCGGCCTTGGGCGCCAGTTCACGCCAGAACAGCTTGTCGACGATGGCCGCCACGTGGGTGCGGTCCTTGACCAGGAACGGCATGTCGAACACGGCGAACTCGTCGGCGATGCTCGACATGATCGAGCTCGGCATCGACAGATGCACCGATCCGAGCTTGAGCTTCTGCATCAGATCCTTGTCCTTGCCGATCTGCGACGAGTCGAACAGCTTCACCTCGGCCTTGCCCGCCAGCTTCTCGTTGACACGCCGGGTGAACTCGGCAGCGGTGAGTTGTTGCAGGGAGCCGGTGGCGGCGCTGATGCCGAAGATGATCTCCTGCGGTGCGGCCAGCACCTGGCCTGCCGTCAGGCCGATGCTTGCGACGAGCGCACCCGTGAGGGCGCGCAGGCCATGGCGTCGAAGCGTATTCGCGGGTTTCATGGTGTCTGTCTCCTGGGGTTGTCTGAGGGTGGTGATCGCAGGCCGTCGGTCAGGTGGTCCCGCCGCCGAAGGGTCGTCGCCACTGGGTCGTCAATGGCGCGGAGTCGGGCCGGTCGGCATCATGGGGCGCCCCGCATGGCCGCGCGGCGCATGGCCATGCGGGCGGCCAGCAGCACGGCATTGCGCGCCGCGCCCGGATGGGCGATGCCTTTCCCGGCGATGTCGTAGGCGGTGCCGTGCGCGGGCGTGCAGATCGGCACCGCGTATCCGCCCAGGAGCGTCACGCCGCGATCGAATCCGAGCAGCTTCATGGCGATCTGTCCCTGGTCGTGGTACATCGTCAGCACGATGTCGAACTCGCCCTTGTTGGCGCGCACGAACACCGTATCGGCAGGTACCGGGCCGGTCGCATCGATGCCTTGTTCGTGCATGCGCGCGATGGCCGGCGCGATGATGTCGATCTCCTCGCGGCCGAAGTTGCCGCCGTCGCCGGCGTGCGGGTTGAGGGCGGCCACGGCAAGGCGCGGACGTGCGACACCGGCATCGCGCAGGCTGCGTTCGGCCAGCAGGCCGGCGTTGGCCACGGTGTCGATGGTCAGCCGCGCGGATACGTCCTTGAGCGCGATGTGCGAGGTCACGCGCGCATTCCACAGGCCCTCGAGAATGTTGAACTCGCGTCCGTCGCTCTCGGCCGCGAGCGTTTCGGTGACCACACCGACCTCGTCTTCGTAGTCGGGACGCGCCATGCGCATGGCTTGCTTGTTGAAGGGCGTGAACGCGACGGCATCGGCGACAGCGTCGCGACCCATCTTCAGTGCCGCCACGAAATTGCGCAGCGCAAAGGCGCCGCCGGCCTCGCTGGCCACGCCGACGGTGAACGCAGCGGGGTCGCCGTGTTTGAGATCGACGAGGACGTGGCCGCGCGCAGGCAGCGGATCGCCCGGCGCCCAGGATGGCAGGTCACCGGCGACGCCGGCCTGACGACGACCCAGCGCGAGCATGCGCCGGTCGCCGATGACGAGCAGGCGGGCCTGTCCGGCCACTTGCTCGTCGGCCACCAATCGTGCCGCCAGTTCGATGCCGATGCCGGCCGGATCTCCCATCGCCAGTGCGACGCGGGGAAGGGCGGGGTCTTCGGCCATGGGCGGTTCTCCGAACGGCATCGCACCGCCGCAACGGACGTGCCTGTATTTTGTATGCAGCATTAAGAATAATGAATGCCCGTGTGCACGGCAAGCGCTATGATTGCGCGACGAATCCATGTCGCAGCCGAGGCCGATCCCGACAATGTCCGAAACGCCGACCAAGCCGGCTCCGATCCAGCGTCGCACGCTGCACGGCGAGGTGGTCGGACTGATGCGCGACATGATCGTGGCGGGCGATCTGGCGGCGGGCGAGCGCATCAACGAGGTGGAACTCGGCGCGCGGCTCGGCGTATCGCGAACACCGCTGCGCGAGGCCATCCGCACCCTGGCCAGCGAGGGCCTGGTGGAACTCGTGCCCAGCCGGGGCGCGACCGTGCGCCGATTCACGCTCGCAGACGTCACCGACATGCTCGAGGCCATCGACATCCTGGAACGCAATGCCGCGCGTCTGGCCTGCGAGCGCGCCACCGACGACGAGATCGCCGAGATCGCGCGCATGCATGCCGAAATGATGGCCTGCTATCGTTCGCGCAATCGCATGGCCTACTACAAGCTGAACCAGGCCATTCATGCGGCCATCGTGCGACTGTCACACAACGGCACGCTCAGTGAACTGCACGAACTGCTGCAGTCACGCTTGAAGCGCATTCGCTACATCGGCAATGGCGAACCCGCCAAGTGGGCCGGTGCCGTTGCCGAGCACGAGCAGATGATGGCCGCACTGAGCCGGCGTGACGGCAATACGCTGGCCGAGGCCGTCGGCGCGCACCTGCGCGCGACGCGCGAACGGGTGGCCGACAGCCTTTGAGCATGTGCGCCGGGTCGGCCCTGCGCGTGCATGCGTCGGCTCGAGACAGGCCGGGGCCTCCCGTCCGGTGACGGGTCGATTCACTCGACGTTCGGCGCCCGTCGCGACGACCTCGTCATACGGCCCGCCAGGTCCGCCTGCAGCATCACCAATGCGGGGGTCAACAACATCAGGAGTGCCGTTCCCAGCAGGACACCCACGGCGATCGAGACCGCGAGCGGAATCAGGAACTGCGCCTGGATGCTGCGTTCGATGATCAGCGGGAAGATGCCGAGGAAGGTGGTGACGGCGGTCAGGAACACGGGGCGGAAGCGGCTCTTGGCGGCGGCGATGATCGCCTCGCGCGGGGCCAGGCCGCTGTCGCGGTTCTCGTTGACGAAGTCGATCAACACCAGCGAGCCGTTGACGATGATGCCCGACAGCCCGACGATGCCGAACAGACTGGTCAGGCCGAAGCTGAGGTTCATCAACAGGTGGCCGATGGTGGCGCCCACCAGGCCGAAGGGGATCGCCGCGACCACGATGAATGGCTGAACGTAGGAACGGAACGCCAGCGCCAGCAATGCGTACATGCCGAACACCGAGAGCAGGAAGTTCGCGGCCAGCGATGGCAGGGTCTTGGCCTGCTCCCGCTGCTCGCCACCCATCGACCAGCTCAGGCCCGGCATTTCCTGCATCAGCAGCGGCAAGAACTCCTGGGTCAGTCGGGCATTGACCTGTTGGCCCGTGACCACGCCGGCGTCGACCTCGGCCAGCACCGAATTCACCCGCTGGCCGTCCTCGCGCACGATCATCGGCGCCCCGTAACCTAGCGATACGTCGGCCACCTGCTGCAAGGGCACGAAGCCGCCATCGGGCGTACGGATACGCACCTGGTTGATGTCGGCGAGCGCATTGCGCTCGCTCTCCGGCAGACGGACGTAAACCCGTATCTCGTCGCGGCCGCGCTGGACACGCACGGCCTCGGCACCGAAGAAGGCGCCCCGCACCTGCTGCGAGAGGGTGTCGACCGTAAGGCCCAGTGTGCGCCCGTAGGGTTTCAGACGGAACTGCACCTCGCGCTTGCCCGGCTCGCGATCATCGCGCACGTCGTAGACCCCGTCGATGCGCGCGAGCTCGGCCTCGAGCGCCGCCACGCCACGCGCAAGGGTGGCATCGTCGCGCGCTGCCAGCCGTATCTGGATCGGCGCGCCGAGGTTGATCACATTGGAGGCAAAGGTCAGCTTGCGCGCCTGGGGCAGGGCGCCGGCCAGCTCACGCCAACGCTGCTCGAAGGCCTTGCCGGAGACGGTACGCAACTCGGGGTCCATCAGCTCGACCACCACCGAGGCGAGGTGGCCTTGGACCAGACCGAGCGCGCCGGCCGCGCCCGGACCCGAGCGCTCCTGCGATCCCACGGTCAGCAACAGCGATGTGATGAGCTCGCCGCCGGGGTCGAGTTCGGCGGCGGCCCGGCGGGCCGCGCGCTCCAATTGCTGTGCGGCAGCCAGCGTGACTTCGGCCTGTGTGCCCTGGGCGAGCTCGAGCGAGGCGGTGACGTAGCGACCCTCCACCTGCGGGAAGAACGAGAAGCGCACGTAGCCAGCGGAGATCGCGCCGATAGTCAGCACGAAGATGCTGAAGGCCGAGGCGATGACCACGCCGTAGTGATCGGTGGCAAAGGCCAGCGACCGCGACAAAGGCCCGTCGATGAAGCGCTTCAGGCGGATATCGATGGCCCGGCGGGCGCGGGCCGTGGCGCGCGACACGGGGCCCTCGGGACCGTGTCGCGCGCTCGCCAGATGGTGGGGCATGATGAACAGCGCCTCGATCACCGAGACCACCAGCACGATGATCACGATGGCCGGGATCTGATAGAGGAACTTGCCGATGTTGCCCGGCACGAACAGCAGCGGCACGAAGGCGACGACGGTGGTGGCCACCGCCAGGGTCACCGGCGTCGCGATGCGCTGCGCGCCGACGATGGCCGAGCCCATCACGTCGCCGGTGCGCTCGAACTCGGCGTGGATGTTCTCGCCCATCACGATCGCATCGTCGACCACGATGCCGATGGCCAGGATGAAACCGAACAGCGACAACATGTTCACCGACAGACCCAACACGGCCATGATCGCGAATGCACCGATGAACGCCACCGCCATGCCTGCTGACACCCAGAACGCCAGCCGCAACTCGAGAAAGAGCGCCAGCGCCAATGCCACCAGTACCAAGCCGAACAGACCGTTCTTGATCAGCAGGTTCATGCGGTTCTTGAACTCGGTGGCATCGTTGCGCCACACCTTGACCGACACGCCGGGCGGCAGGTTCGGTGCCATTTGCTCCGCGAGGTAGCGCTCGACCGCTCCCACCACGTCCAGTACCTTCTCCTCGCCGACACGGAATACCTGCACGAAGGCGGCGGGTTGGCCATCGAAGTGCGCGATCAGGTCGTCGTCACGCAGGCCGTCGCGCACCGTGGCGATGTCGCCGAGCCGGATGCGTGCACCATCGCGCGAGCTGACCACGACGATGTCGGAAAAATCACGCCAGTCCGTGCTGCGCCCCATGGTGCGCAGCAGGATGGATTCGTCGCCGGTCTGGATGTCGCCCCCGGGAAGGTCCAGGCTCGAGCGGCGTATGGTCTGCGCGATGTCGTTCAGGGTCAGGCCGTAGGCGCGCAGGACGGCATTGGACACCTCGATCGAGATCTCGATGTCGCGCACCTTGGTGACCTCGGCCAGCGATACGTTCGGCAGGGCGGAAATACCGTCCTTGGCGCGATAGGCGAGCTCGCGCAGCGTGGCATCGTCGATCGGGCCGAAGATCGCCAGCTCCAGCACGCGCTGCTTGCTGACGATCTCGCGGGTGACCGGGCGTTCGACCTGTTCGGGAAAGCTGGTGATCCGATCGACGGCCGACTTGATGTCTTCGAGCGCGCGCTGGCCCGACACACCGCGCTGCAACTCGACCCGGACCAGTCCGACGCCCTCGGCGGCAATGCCGTAGATGCGATCGATCCCGTCCAGCCCTTCGATCTGTTCCTCGATGCGTTGTACGACCGAGGCCTCGACCTCATCGGGCGAAGCGCCCTGATAGACGACGCGGGTCTCGATCGCGTCGAAATTGATCTCCGGGAACACCTCCTGGCGCAGCCCGAATGCGCTGACCAGGCCGCTGACGATGATCAGCATCATCAGCAGGTTGGCCGCCACGGGATGGGCCGCCATCCAGCCGATCAGACGGCTCATGAATCGCCTGCCGTGCGATCGTCGGAGGTCCGTGCGCCGGCGGCATCGCGCCGGGTCCGGGCATCGCTGCCGGAGGTTTCGGTATCGCTGCGCCGTACCGGCATGCCTTCGGTCACCACGCGCAGGTCGCTGACGACGATTCGCTGACCGTTCTGAAACGGTGTCGCCGCGACCGCGATCCGGTCGTTGCGTTCGCCGAGCACGCGCACCGGTACGACCTGAAGGCGGTCCTGCCCGTCCAGGCGCCAAACGCGCGAGCCCTCGCGCACGGCCGAGGCGGGCAGTAGCAGATAGGGGCCTTGATCGCGACCATCGATTTGCACGTCGGCATACATGCCGACCAGCAGCGGCGGGCCCGGCGGTGCATCGTCGGACGGCGCCTGGCCGCGTTGCCGTGGATCATCGACGGCGACCACGACGTTGAAGGTGCGCGAAGTGGGGTCGATCGCGGCTTCCACACGTGCGAGCCGTGCCGGCCAGCGATAGACGATGCCACCGTGATCGACCTCGACTCGTGCCGCTGCGCGCGGTCCGTCCGGCGAGAACGGATTGTCGATCATCGCGATATCACTATCGGTCAGCGACGCGGTGACTTCGAGCGCGGAGTCGTCGAAGATGCGTGCCAGCTCGCGGCCGGGTTGGACCGTGTCGCCGGCATTGATCTGCTCGGACAGCACCCGGCCGTCGAAGGGCGCGAGGACGCATGTGCGCTCCAGGTCGATCGCGCGCTGGCGGAGCGCGGCGCGCGCCCGCTCGAGCGCTGCCGCCGCCTGATCGCGGCTCGCCTCGCGCTCGTCCAGAGTCTGACGCGAGAGAAAGCCCTGGGCAATCAGCTCACGCGTTCGCTGTACGGACTGCTCGGCCAGCCTGAGCTGGGCCTCACTCGCACGAAAGTCCGCACGTGTCTGCGCCAGGGCCGCGCGCACCGGTTCGGCATCGAGCTCGACGAGACATTCGCCCCGACGGAAGCGACCGCCGGCAACCATCTGCGGGTGCAGTGAGGTGATGCGTGCGGAGATTTCCGCGGCCAGGGTGACCTGCGTGCGCGGAGAGACCAGGCCTTGTCCACGAACCGGTAGCGGATCGTCGAGGATTTCGGCCGGAATCGTGCGCACGACCGGGAGCTGGCGCACCAATGGTCTGACCTCGGGGCGCGGTTTGAAGACCTGCAGCGCGACGAAGCCGCCGATGCCGATGAGTACGATCAGAAGGGTGACGAGTCGCCAGAACCAGCGGCGGCCGCGGTCGGGCGCGGTGACGGCGGGATCGGGGTTGTTGGACACGGGGACTCTGGGAGTCGGAGGACCCGTCGATTGTAGAGCGCCGTCGGTGCCGAAAAGTTGATCAGGGTCGAAGTGTGGCGGATCGTCTACCGCCTCGGCCTGGCGTGCATGTCGATCAGGCGCCGGCAGCCGCGCCAGGATCGATGTGCTGGCGGGAGGCCACCGTGTCGGCCATGCGCGCGCCCCGCTCGCCCATCGGGCGCTCGGGGCCGACGGTGGTGTCACGCGCGGTCTGATGCTCCATTTCGGCGTTCAACTCCGCACCCAGCAGCAGAAAGATCGCCATGATCCAGAGCCAGGTCATGAATACGATCACGATGCCCAGCGAGCCGTAGGTGCGGTCGTACGAGCCGAAATTGCTCACATACCAGGAGAACAGCAACGACGCGATCGCGGCAATGATCAGCGCAACGGCAGCGCCGGGCGTCAGCCAGGACCAGCGCGCCGACCGGCGATCGGGTCCCCAACGGAACAGACAGGCCAATCCGAAGGTGGCGATTGCCAGCACCACCAGGCCGGTGAGCACCTTCACCGCCAGCGCGCCCAGCTCGCCAAAAGGCAGCCAGTTGCTCAGGCGGGGGATGGCGACGATCCCGGATAACAAGATCGCGAACAGGAGCACGCCGCCCAGCGTGAACGCGAGCGAAACGACGAGCAGTTTGAAGAACCCGCGTGTCTCACGCTCGTCGTAGGCGATGTTCAGAGCCTGCAGGATGCCCTTGGTGCCGCGATTGGCGCTCCACAGGGCGAGCAGGAAGCTGAAAACCGAGGCGAACCCCAGGGTGGTCGAAGTCTGCTGCGTCAGTCGGTCCAGTTGATTCTGGACGATGCTCTGTACCCCCGATGGCAGGTAGGGCGAAACTGCCTGCATTTGCTGGCCGACCTCTGCCGGACTGGTCACCAGGCCGTAGATCGCGACGATCAATGCCAGCGTCGGGGGCAGGGCGAGTAACAGATAGAAGGTGACACCGGCCGCGACCAGCATGACGCGGTCCTCGCCCAATTCGGAGGCGACGCGTCTGGCAATCTGGCCCCAGCCGCGGGAAGGTATCTGCGAAGGTTTCTGCGCGTCGTGTCCGGTTTGATCCATGGCGTTGCCGAAGCACTGGCTTCGAAGTCGTCATGGGCCCTGAGTGCAAGATGCGTGCCCAGCGTCCAGCACCGCAGATCGAAGCGCCGGCGGAAACGCCTGGAAGATATTGCGCAATCATGCCGCCGCGGACGCAGGGCACGCAGGGGATCATGCGAGCCGTTCGGGCAGGGTGAAATAGGCGCTCGAGCGCGCCGGGTTCTCGCGCGCCTTGCCCAGTTCGTTGCGCGCGATGCCACGCAGATGCACCTCGTCCGGGCCGTCGGCGAAGCGCAGCGCGCGCCCCCAGGTCCAAAGATCGGCCAATGGCGTGTCGGGCGTGAGGCCCATGGCGCCGAACAGCTGGATCGCGCGATCGAGCACGCGGGTCTGCAGGCGCGCGGCCACGACCTTGATCGCCGACACCATCGTGCGAGCGCCCTTGTTGCCGTACCTGTCGAGGGCCCAGGCCGCCTGCAGTACCAGCAGACGGGCTTGATCGATCTCGATGCGTGACTCCGCGATCCAGTCCTGGACGTTGGCGTAGTCGGCCAGATAGCGGCCGAAGGTGCGCCGCTCGAGCGCGCGGTCGCACATCAGCTCCACCGCCACCTCGCACTGGCCGACCGTGCGCATGCAGTGGTGGATACGGCCCGGTCCCAGCCGCGCCTGGGCCATGGCGAAGCCCTGACCCTGCGCACCGAGCAGGTTGCTGGCAGGCACGCGCACATTGCGAAACAAGAGTTCGCAATGCCCTTCCGGCGCGACATGATTCATGACCGGGATGTTGCGCACCAGCGTGAGCCCGGGAGCATCCATCGGAATCAGCACCATGCTGTGGCGGGCATGGCGTGGCGCGTTCTCGTCATCGTCGGACACTCCCAGCAGGATGACCAGCTTGCAGTGCGGATGGGCGGCATTGGTGATGAACCACTTGCGGCCGTTGATCACGTACTCGTCGCCCTCGCGGCGGATGCTGGTCTGAATGTTGGTGGCATCGGACGAGGCGACATCGGGTTCGGTCATCGCGAATGCCGAGCGGATCTCGCCATCGAGCAGCGGCCGCAACCACTGTTCGACCTGTGCCGGCGTGGCGAACAAATGCAGCAACTCCATGTTGCCGGTATCGGGAGCATTGCAGTTGAACACCTCCGGCGCCCACGGAATGCGGCCCATGATCTCGGCCAGTGGCGCGTACTCGAGGTTGGTCAGCGCGGTGCCGGGCTCGCCCTCGCGTAGTCCGGGCAGGAACATATTCCAGAGACCCTCGGATTTCGCATAGGCCTTCAGTTCGGCCACCACCGGCGGAGGATAGATGCCGTTGGCCACATCGCGATGCCACTGCGGGTTCGCCGGCAAAACGTGGTCGTCCATGAAGTCGGTGAGGCGGCGCTGCAAATTCAACACCTTGTCGGAATGCGCGAAGTCCATGGGCTCCCCTGGCTGTGGTGCGGCATGCCATGCCGGCCGACCGCGGGCGCGAGCGAGGCTCGCACGGGATACGGCGTGCATGGTCGGGGAGAACCTGGGTGCAGGTGTTGACGCCGCTCAATGTTGCGGTGCATCGGGCCGCCGGACGGACGCAGACGGGCTCACTGCCTATGAAAGCATACCCGTTGACGAGGGGCGGGCGCGGGTTCCCGTACGCCGGCCGCCTGATCCCGACCGATTCCCGGAATCGGTGCCTAGGATGGGGCTCGGACCCGTGGGCGGGACCCTTGGTCGCCCGCGGGTGTCGTGTGATGTGTCAACAGAGGAGGTTCTCATGCCTTTCGAACACGAATTCATCGCCGAGATGCGCCACCGAATCGAGCACCGTCGCGCCGAACTGGCTGGCGAATTGCGGGACGATGTCGCCCAGGTGGCCGACGAGCCCTACGGCGAACTCGCCGGCGAGGCGCCCGACCTGGGCGACGCTTCGACGGCCGATGTGTTGGCCGATACCCGTCAGGCCGAGTTGTCGCGCGATATCGCCGAGATGCGTGCGTTGGACGCCGCGCTCGAGCGAATGCTCGCCGGCCACTATGGTCAGTGCATCGACTGCGGAGAAGACATCGCGCAGGCGCGTCTGCGCGCCGAGCCGTCGGCCGCGCGTTGCATCACCTGCCAGGAGGTCTACGAGAGGTCCCACGGCGGCTTCGGGCAGCCGAGCTTGTGATCTCGCGTAGTCACCAACGTACCCTTGCCAATTCAACCCTGGGAGTGCGCCATGCAGGTACCCGTTCAAATCACCTTCCGTCACATGAAGCACAGCGATGCCCTGGAAAGCAACATCCGCGAGTGGTCCGACCGGCTGGACAAGGTGTTTCCGAACCTGACTAGCTGCCGCGTGGTCGTCGAAGAAGAGGCGAGCAACAAGAACCAGGGTAACCGGTTCATCATACGGCTCGACGTCCATGCGCCGGGTCATGAGTTCGCGGTCAACCGGCACCGCGACGAGGATCCCTATGTGGCGGTTCGCGATGCGTTCAATGCTGCTCTCCGCAAACTCGACGAACTTTCACGCGAGATGCGCGGCGACGTCAAAGCTCATGCACCCACCCTGTCGGGCGTCGTCGCGCGCCTCAATCCCGAGGAGGGATACGGATTCATCGCCACCGCCGACGGCCGCGAGCTCTACTTCGCCATCGAAAATCTCGTCAACGCGCCCTTCGATACGCTCGAGACCGGTACGGAGGTGCACTTCATCGAAGAACTGGCCGCCGAAGGCTTTCAGGCCAAGCGGGTCAGCGTACCGGGCTGAGTCACGGTCCGCTGGCGGGCGAGGCCATCGGGCTCGCGCTGGCCTTGCCCGCGATCCGGCCGTGTCGGATCGGCCGGCGTCGGGTTCGCGCAAAATCGGGAACCTGCAAACCGCGGCGGCGTCGGCTCGCAGTCACGCTGACGCGCGAAACCGCGCTATCCGAGGCTCGGGCGCTGGCGCGGGTCGAAGCGCCGGATATGAATGATCGGTCGATCACCTCTGCCACACGCCATGCCATCACCTGGGCGCACTGGTGGCCGTGTGTTCGTGACGGTCTGGGCGTGGTCGTGCTGTTCGTTCTGGCGATCTGGCTGACCAGGCACTACGAGGCGACCGTGCATGATGTCCTGAGCGGTCACGCCGTCCTGGGCATCACGTTGTTCTTCCTGACCTCCGTCGTCGCGGTCTTGATGCCGATGGCGAGCAATCTCGCGCTGGTGCCGGCATTCGTGATCGTCTGGGGCCCGTGGTGGACCGCGGCGGTGCTACTGGCCGGCTGGATCGTCGGTGCCGCCCTGTCGTTCGCGCTCGGCCGCCATGCACGTCTCCTGATCCTGCGTCGTTTTCCGTCGGCACAACGTCACGCGCAAATCGATCGGATGATCCACCCGCGGCACCGGATGGCATCGCTCGTCTTGCTGCGCATGACCTTCCCGGTGGATGTACTGTCGTATGCGCTCGGTCTGTTCAGCGCGCGCACCACGGTTCTCGAAAATGCCCTATCCACCGCGATCGGAGCGACCCCGTTCGCGCTGCTGTTCTCATGGCTGCCGGTGCTTTCCGGACCGGTTCAGATGATCGTGTTCGTCGCGTCGACCCTGTCGTTCGTGGCCTATGCCGCCTGGATGCTGCATCGACGGCCCGGACGGCCGGGCGGGTAGCGAGGCTCTGTCACAATCGGGTGGCGATGCCCGGCAAGAGCGGGCATCGCCACCCCGGCACCGGCGCCGATCCGTATTTCATACTCTGAAACATCAACGGCGACCGACGCCGGCCAAGAACAGAACCCCGGAGTATTCAAAATGAGCGAACGCCCATGGCTCGCGAGCTACCGAGCTTACGGAATCCCGAGCGAGATCCCCGCCCCGGAATTCCCCTCCGTCACGGCGATGATGGAAAGCGCCATGGTGCGTTTCGCGAACAAACCCGCGCTTCATTCGTTTGGTCAGACCCTGACCTACGCCGATGTCGATCGACTGTCGCGCGCCTTCGCCGCCTGGCTGCAGGCCCAGGGGGTGAAGCGAGGTGATCGCATCGCCGTGATGACGCCGAACATCCTGGCCTTTCCGGTGGCGATGCTGGGCATCATCCGGGCGGGTGCCGCGCAGGTGAACGTCAATCCCTTGTACACCCCGCGTGAGCTCCAGCATCAGCTCCGCGACGCGGGATGCCAGATGATCGTCGTCTTCAGCGGCGCGACGCCGACGCTGGCCGAGATCGTCGACCAGACACCGGTTCGCAGCATCGTCACGGCCGGACTGGCGCTCGCTGCCGACAGCCCGCTGCCGAGCCCGCCGGTGGATTCACGTCTGAAGGACAGCGTGTCGCTGATTGACGCACTCGCGCAGGGCGCGACGCTGCCGTTCACGCCCGTGACGCTCGCGCCCGACGATCTGCTGTTCCTGCAATACACCGGCGGAACCACCGGCCTGTCGAAGGGGGCGGCGCTCTCGCACGGCAACCTGCTGGCCAATGTCGCGCAGTTCAGCACCTTCATGCCCGAGGCTCTGCGGCCGGCCGAAGAGGTGATCGTCACGGCCATTCCGCTTTATCACATCTTCGCGCTGATGGTGAACTTCATCAGCTACTTCCAGGCCGGCGCCGAGAACTGGCTGGTCGCGAATCCGCGCGACATGGACGCCTTCGTCGCGACGCTTGGGCAGGCCAGGCCAACCGTGTTCACGGCGGTCAACACTTTGTTCGCCGGCCTGACCATGCATCCGAAGACGGCGGAGGTCGACTGGTCGCGCCTGCACCTGGCCGTGGGCGGCGGCGCGGCGATCATCCCCACCGTATCCGCGCGCTGGCAGGCCATCACGGGCCAGTTCATCCGCGAGGGCTACGGCCTGTCCGAAACCAGCCCGGTGCTGACCTTCAATCCGGCGGCGGTGACAGAGTTCAGCGGCACGACGGGCCTGCCCGTGCCGTCCACCGACATCAAACTGCTCGACGACAACGACCGTGAGGTCGGCATCGGCGAGGCCGGCGAGGTCTGCACCAAGGGCCCGCAGGTAATGGCCGGTTACTGGGAGAAGCCGCAGGCCAATGCCGAGGCGTTCACCGCCGACGGCTACTTCCGCACCGGCGACATCGGGGTGTTCGACGATCGAGGCTTCCTGAAGATCGTCGATCGCAAGAAGGACATGGTCATCGTTTCGGGGTTCAACGTCTATCCGAACGATGTCGAGGCCGTCGCCAGTGCCTGTCCGGGCGTGGCCGAGTGTGCGTGCGTGGGGGTGCCGGACGAAAAATCCGGCGAAGCGGTGAAGCTGTTCGTCGTCAGATCGGCGGGTGCTTCGATCACCGAAGACGATGTGATCACCTTTTGCCGCAACGAGCTCGCCGGCTACAAAGTGCCCAGAATCGTGCAGTTCTTGGATGCGTTGCCGAAGTCCACGGTCGGCAAGATCCTGCGACGCGAGTTGCGTGGCGTCTGACCGCCTGCCGACGAGCCGGTTCGACGACCATGGAACTGCGACATCTGCGCTACTTCGTCGCCGCCGCCGAGGAGCTCCATTTCGGCCGCGCCGCGGAGATTCTGTCGGTGACGCGGCCGGCGGTCTCGCAGACGATCGCCGATCTCGAAGCCGAGCTCGGCGTTGCACTGTTCGAGCGGCGCGCACACAAGGTCAGGCTGACCGCCGCGGGTGAGTCGCTGTTCAAGCACTCGAGCCGGGTATTGTCCGATCTATCGCAGGCGGTTGAAACCGCCAAGCGAATCGGCCACGGAAAACTCGGGCAATTGGTCGTCGGCTACGGCTCGCTGAGCCTGCTGCATCCGCTTTTTCGTCGGGCGGTCAAGCAGTTCGGCAGCGAGTATCCCGATACCGAGATCGCTTTGCGCGAGATGCCGAGCAGCGCGCAGATCGATGCCGTGCGCGCCGGTTCACTGGATGCCGGCTTCGTCTACGTGGCGCTGGATAGGGGCGAGCCCAAGACCTCGGTGCCGCAGGCCGGCGCAATCAAAGATCTCGACTCGCTCGAACTGCAAGAGGGAGGCCTGGGCGTTGCGTTGCCGCTCGACCATCCTTTGGCCAAGCGGAAATCCCTGGTGTTGTCGGATCTCGTCGACGAGGGTTTCATCGTGGTGCGTCGTTCGCTGATGAATCCCTACTTCAGCTTCGTGCCGAAGATCGTTCAAGAGGTCTCGAACATCGCCACGCAGGTGAATCTGATTTCGGTTGGCATGGGCGTGGGCTTGGTGGTGTCCTCAGCGGATCTTCAGTATCCGCAGAATATTCGTGTCTTGCCGCTGCGCGGCATCGAATACATCAGCCAGTTCCGTTTGATATGGCGTGCGGATCAGGTCAATCCGATCCTGGACAATTTCGTCGACACCATGCGACGGCTGGTGAAATAGACGGGGGCGCACACGAAGCGCTCGTCGTCCCGGTTGCCGGGGATTTGCGGTTTACGGGCAGAGCGCGTCGACCATCGCATCGACCGACCGGGCATCGTCCAGCGCCCACACGCCGGCACGGATGCGTTCGCCGCGTTCGCCCGTGAAGGCGGCCGGCAACAGCCCGTTCAACTTCGCGGTCAACTCGACGTCGGAGAGCGGATTCAGCGCATGCCCCTTGGGGTGGGCGGTTTCGCTCTCGTGGGTCTGGCCATCCGTGGTCGTGATGCGGATCCGGGTGCGCGTGGTCGTGGGATAGTCGGCGGTGAACGCGTCCGAGGCGACCACCGATATCCGTTGCATGAAACGACCGAGCGCGGGGTCCGCCAGCGCATCCGGCTCATAGTCGGCCGAGACCAGACGCCCCCTGGTGAGCACGACGCCGACCGTGTAGGGCAGGCTGTGATCGGCGGTTTCGCGGTTCTCGGGGGTCCAGCGGCTCGGGTCGTTGGCCATCGCGCGATGCGCGGCCTCGTAGGTCTCGATCGACACCGACGAGATGTCGCCGGGGGCGACGCGCCCGGTGAGGCTCGTGGCGGCATCGACCGCTGACTGGCCGTGGAAGCACACCGGATAGGCCTTGAGATGCGTGCCGAGGATGCGCGGCGCGGTCGTTGGGTTCAGCGCGAACGACAGCGGGCCGACGATGTCGCAAAAGCCGGCCGTGCCGTCGAAGACCGCGGTCGGCCCGCTGACCCCGTCGGCGGCCAGCAATGCGGCGAAAACGCCTTGCTTGGCGGCATTGGGGCCTGCGCAGGCCTTCCAGTCCGATAGCGCACCGCTGCGCACGTTGTAGAGATTCACGTTGGCGCCGAGCGCCAGTGAGATCGCGTTGCCGGTCTGCTCGACATTCAGTTGCAGCAGGCGCGCCGCGCCGCCGGCCGCGCCGAGCGCGGCGGCCGTCGACTGATCGACCGCGCGCTTCTGAAATGCCGTTGCGTCGCAGAGCCCGACATAGAGCTCATAGGCGGCAACGATCGCTTCGAGAAGGGCGGCTCCGCTGGCGCGGGTGCCCTCGGCGAGGGCGACCAGCGCCGGGATCATGTCGCTCGGATGACCGGCCGCACGGCTCAGGACGGTATCGCTGAGATCCTGATACCGGACCATGGTCGCATTGGCGAAGCCTGCCATCTCCATCGAGCTGCGCGCGCCCGTGCCCCAGATGCGCGCCGAGGGCGAGCCCTGGTAACGCTGGGCGACGCCGCGGATCTCCGCGCAGAAAGGTTCATCGAATGCGCCCATCGCGCAGGCGATGCTGTCCAGCAGGCGGCGCTTCGCCTCGTGGACGGCAACCGCCGGCAGCGAGCCGATGTCGATTGCCGTGACCAGTTCGGCGAGAGTCAGGGTCGTGGCATCCACGGTGGGTTTCCAGGTTCAGGTCAGGCAGCGCATGATGTCGGTGGCATCGTCCAGGCGCTCGAGCTCGAGGATCAGGTCGCGCGCGCGTTCGATCGATGCGGACGGTAGCGGTCTGTATGCGAACGACGCGGCCTCGGTGAACTTGGCGATGATGTAGTCCCAGCCCATCGGCGCCTCGGATTCACCCGGCACCTTGTCGCCGATCCGCTCGAAGGTTCTGCCGTCGTGGGTGGTCACCTGAACGCGGCCGTAGGGCAGCTTCGCCGACCAGTTGCCGGAAGGGTCGGGAATCGCGACTACCTTGGCCGCGGCGGCGAGCACGCGCGGATCCTTGAGCCCTTGCTCGGTGAAATCGGCCAGCCGAACCGTGCGCCTGACCGCGGCGACGCCCACGCAGTAGGGGATGCTGAACTTCGCATCCACCGGCACGGTCGGTGCGCGCCGATCTTCGATCGGTGTGCAGAGCCGTTCCTGGAAGTCGCCGACGAAGACCTTGATTTCGTCGATGTCCTCGGGCTGGAGATTCCGTTCGGTCATCAGCGAGGCGATCGCGTGAATGTAGGAATGGGTCAGACCACAAGATGGCCAGGCCTTGAACTGAACCGAGCTGCCCGTGAAGTCCTTGCCGATGTTCGCGATCATCCTGGCGCGGTCGTAGCCGCCCGCGAGGTAGGTGTTGAAGAAGCCCGCCTTGCCCTCGAAGGTGCTGCTGGGGCCGACCACACCTTTCTCGGCCATGAGGGCCGACAGCGTGGCCTGCATGGACACGAAGCCGGCATACATGCCGCGCAGGTCGCTGCCGGTGCCGTAGGCCATCTCCATCGTGCCGGACGCCTGGTTGCCGGCGATGCCAAGCGCGCTGACCACCTGGGCACGGTTCAGGCCCATCACGCGTGCGGCGGCCGCGGCGGCCGAATACACGCCGACGATCGTGGTCAGGTGCCAATCCTGCTTCCAGGACACATTGCGGCGCAAGCGCAGGAACATGTCTTGTCCGAGGGCGGTCGCGACGATCAGTTCCCTGCCGGAAACACCGCCGGCGCGTTCGGCGACCGCGAAGGTCGCGGGCACGATCGAGCTGCTCGGATGGTGGCCCTCGGGCGCGTGGTCATCGAAGTCCAGGCAGTGGGCCATCGCGCCATTGGCGAATGCGGCCGTCATCGCGGGCACTTTGCCGCCGAAGCCCAGTACCGACGCTTCTTCGCGTCCCGCCATCTCGAGCGACAGATCGATCACGGGTTTCACATTCGGTGCCAGCGAACTGGCCGCGATGATCACACCCAGGGTGTCCATGATGCTCTGCTTGGCACGCTCCCGCGCCTCGACCGGAAGATCCTCGTAGTGCGTGTCGACCGTGAGACCGGCAAAGGTATGGGAGAGATCCAAGGACGAGCTGGTCTCGGTCTGCAGGTTCATCGCGATTGTCTCTGTTGATTCCTCGAGGCGGCAGTGAGCCGCGCGGCGCATCCATCCCGGTGCCGGCGCATCCATCCCGGTGCCGGCGCACGGTCCGTCGGAGCGCGCCTTGCGAGCAGGGAAGGTACCGTGGCCCTTCGTTTATGTACAGTCGCACTTGGTTCACTTATGGTCAGATGATCTGACTCTGAATTGGCACGCCGTTTGCGACGCATTCAGGCAAGGTGCGGGCACCCAGCGTGCGCCGTCCGACAGACCCTGGATTGACCCTATCGAGCATGGGAGGCTCAATGTCTCTGAGAAACAGCGTGGCCATCGTTGGCGTTGGCGAAAGCGATATCGGCAAGATGCCCCACATGTCCGGCCTCGGGCTGAACGCGCAGGCGGCGCGCCGGGCGATCCGCGAAACGGGACTGAAGCCGTCACAGATCGATGGCCTGCTGACCGCCTACTCGTTCACCGAGCCGTATTTCATGCTTGGCACGGTGATGGCCGAGTATCTCGGACTGCAGCCCACCTACAACGCGGCGGTCGTCGTCGGGGGCGGCTCGCCGGCCGCGATGCTGCATCACGCGGCGCAGGCGGTGGCCACGGGAAGCGCGAACTATGTGCTCGTGTGTGCCGGCGAGAATCGCGCCACCGGCATGACCCGCGACGCCGCGGTCAGCGCGCTCTCGGCCGTGGGCCATCCGTACTTCGAGGCACCCTACGGCATCGGCATTCCGTCGTTGTATGCGCTCGTCGCGCGGGCCTACATGCACAAGTACGGCACCACGCGCGAGCAGATGGCGGCGGTGGCGGTCAATACGCGCAATCACGCGCTGCTGCATCCGAATGCCCACATGAAGACGGCGATCACGATCGACGACGTGCTGTCGTCCAAGCCGATCTCGGAGCCCCTGAACATGCTCGACTGCTGTCTGCTGTCCGACGCCGGTGGGGCGTTCATCGTGACCAGCCCCGAGCGCGCGGCCGATCTGCCCTGCAAACCGGTCTATCTGGCCGGCATCGGCGAATGCCATACGCACGAGCATCTGACCTCGGCGCCGAGCCTCACCGAGTTCGGTGCGGCCAGGTCCAGCGAACTCGCCTACGCCATGGCCGGTCTCGGGCCCACGGACATCGATGTCGCGATGCTCTACGACTGTTTCAGCATCGTGCCGATCATCGAACTCGAGGAAACCGGTCTGGCACCGCGCGGGGAGGGCGGCGCCTTCTTCGCCGAGGGCCATGCGGCGGTCGGTGGCAAGCTGCCGATCAACACCCACGGCGGCATGCTCAGTCACGCGCATGCGGGCGCGGTGGGTGGCCTGATGGGCATCGTCGAGGCCGTGCGCCAGCTGCGCGGCGATGCCGACCGACGCCAGGTCGATGGGGCGGAGGTGGCGCTGGTGCATGGCGAGGGCGGGTTGCTGTCCTCGCATGTCAGCATGGTGTTCACCCGCGAAATGCGCTGATGACGATGAACGTCTTCTGCACCGGCGTGTCCGGCTATATCGGCGGAGCGGTTGCGGTCGGTCTGATCCGCCAGGGCCATCGGGTATCGGGCCTGGTGCGCTCGGACAAGGCCGCCGCGCAGGCCGGCGCCCTCGGCGTCACGCCGGTTTTGGGCGCGCTCGACGATCTCGACAGGCTGCGTGCTGCTGCCGCGCAGGCCGATGCGGTGATTCATACGGCGAACGCCGAGCATTGGGCCTCGACGATGGCGATGCTCGAGGTGCTCGAGAACACGGGCAAGGCCTTCGTACACACCAGTGGCACGAGCATCGTGGGTCGCGACACCGCCGGGGCGCGCGGCGACGCCATCTGCGACGAATCGTCGTTGCCGGACCCGCCGCCGGCGCGCGCGTCGCGGGCGGCACTCAAGGATCGGGTTCTGGCCTATGCGGCACGCGGCATCCGCACCTGTGTGATCTGCCCGGGGCTCATCTATGGTGAGGGCGCGGGCGCGAAGAAGCACAGCGCCCAGGTTCCGTGGTTGATCGATCTGGCCAAGCGCAGCGGCGGGGCACGGCACTACGGGCCGGGCGAGAACATCTGGTCGCACGTCCACATCGGCGACCTGGTCGACCTGTTTCTGCTGGCGCTCGCGTCGGCGCCGGCCGGTTCCTTCTATTTCGCCGAGAACGGTGAGAATTCGATGAAGGAAATCTGCGAAGCCATCAACGCGAAGCTCGGCATCACCCAGGGTACCGTGGCGATGTCGCTCGAGGAAGCCGCCCGCGAGTGGGGCGAGGGCTCCGCAAGGAACACCATGGGCGCGAACAGCCGGGTGCGCGCGCTGCGTGCCAGGAACGAGCTGGGATGGCGCCCCGCTCGCCCCTCGCTGATCGAGGAAATCGAGACAGGCTGCTACGCGTTGGAGCTCGCCGCGTGACGATCTGCCGGAGAGGGCGGTTCGCCTGCAAGGTCCTGCCGCTGATCGAGCGGTCGCGTGCGCAGGTTGAGCCGCGCGCAGTCAGATCGAAACCTCACGGTTCTGCGAGGCTTTCTCCCAGGGCATGGAGACCCTGGCGAGCAGGCTGACGCCGGCGTTCAGCAGCATCGACAGCGAAATGATCACCAGCAGCGCGGCGAAGACGCCCGCGGTGTCGAACTGACTGGAGGCATGCGACAACAGGTAGCCGAGGCCGCGATTGGACGCGATGATCTCGCCCACGATCGCACCGATCACCGCATACGGCACCGACAGGCGAAGCCCGGTGAACACCCAGACGATCGCCGACGGAATCACCACCTTGCGCAGCACGTGGCTCTCGTTCGCACCCATGAGACGCATGATGTTGACGAGTTCCGGGCTCACGCTTCGCACGCCCGAGTAGGTGTTCAGGAAAACCAGGAAGAAGACGATCGTCGCGGTCAGCGTCACCTTCATCTCGATGCCGATGCCGAACCAGATGATGAACAACGGCGCCAGCGCGATCTTGGGAATGCTGTAGAACCCCATGATGAACGGATTGATGAGCTCCGAGAGCTTTCTCGCACGGCCAAGCAGGACGCCCAGGGCCATGCCCGCTACCGCGCCGATGAAGAACCCGAGAAAGGCCTCGAACGCGGTGATGCCGGCATGGTAGAAGACGCTGCCGTCCATGAACCAGTCGGCCAGTTCCACCGCGACCGCGCTTGGCGCACTGATCAGGTAGGGTTGAATCAGTCGTCCGGAGGCGAACTCCCAGAGGGCGATCAGTGCGATCAGGATGGCCACGCGGGCGAGTACGAGTTTCGACATGGAATCACTCCTCTCCTGAATGAATGGCGGGCGCCATGGCGTCCCACAGCCGGGCGGTCAGTTCGAGATAGGCCTTGTTGTGCCGCAGACCGAACAGGTCGCGGTCGCGCGGCAGCGGAATCTCCAGCACCTCGTCGATCGTGCCGGGACGGCCCGTGAAGATCGCGCATCGATCCGCCAGCGCCACCGCTTCGTCGAGATCGTGGGTCACGAAGAGAATCGTCTTGCCAAGTTGACTGGCGATGCGGCGCAGCTCCATCTGCATCTTCAGCCGCAGCTGCGCATCGAGGGCCGCGAACGGCTCGTCGAACAGCAGGGTCTCGGGGTCGTAGGCAAGCAATCTCGCCAGTGCGCATCGTTTGCGCATGCCCCCCGAGAGTTCACTCGGATAGTTGTCGCCGAAGCCTCGGAGCCCGACGAGCTCGAGCAGCCCGTCGAGTCGGTCGCGTAGCGCCCGCTTCGCGACACCGGCGATTTCCATGGGCACGGCGATGTTCTGCCTGACGGTGCGCCAGGGCAGCAGGTGATCGCTCTGGGTCATGTAGCCCACGTGTCGATTGAAATCCCCCACCGGCTGGGCGCGGTAGGTCACTGTGCCCGATGTCGGATGGAAGATTCCGGCGATCATGTTCAGCAGGGTGGACTTCCCGCAGCCGGACGGGCCGACCAGGGTGATGAACTCGCCCTCATGAACCCGCAGGGAGATGTCGCGTACCGCTTCGAGTTCCCCGAAGCATTTGCCGACGTTCTCGAATGCGATGATTTCCGTTGCATTCGAGCCGGTCTGCGCCTCTGAAACGGGCGCGCCGGTGCCTGCCTCCGAAAGGGCTGGATTCATTGTCTTCTCCACTGCTGCGTCGGGCGGGCGTTCGGCCGCGATGCCTTTACAGCCTGCTATCGATTCACGAGCGCCTCATGCCGCGGGCGGCCGCCGCTTGTACAGGATCTTCGTGAACATCTCCTGCACGATCTCGCCCTTCTGGTTCTTGAACTCGCGCTTCATGCGGATGACGCCCTTGTCGGGCTTGCTGGTCTCGGTCTTCTCCAGCACGGTCATCTCCGCATGGATGGTGTCGCCGTGAAAGACCGGCAGCAGCATCTTCCAGCCGTCGATCTGCAGCAAGGCCAGCAGGGTGCCGTCGTTGATGCCAGAGGCGTACTGCAGGCCGCCGACGATCGCGTAGACCAGTGGCCCGTGGGCGATCGGTTGGCCGAACTGGGTGTTCTTGCAGTATTCCCAGTTCGTGTGGACCTCATTGAAGTCGCCGGACAGACAGGCGAAATTGACGATATCGGTCGACGTGATCGTGCGCCGTGGGGTGACGATGACCTGGCCGACCTCGAAGTCCTCCCAATACTTGCCGCGAACCTGCGTATTCATGTGCTTTTCCTTGTCATTCGAAAGTTGGGTGTTCGATCGACGTTCTCGTGACCGGCGCCGGTGCCGGCGCTCAATCGAGCACGAATCGTGGCAATACCGTGCCGTCGGCGTCGGCTTCGAACGTGACATGAACCGACGCGCCGATCTGGGCATCGAGTGCGTTCTCGCCGACGATATTGGTCAGCATTCGCGGTCCCTCGTCGACCAGCACGGCGGCGACCACATAGGGCACCTGGTCGCGAAATGCTGCCAATGGCGCGCGCCGTACCACGGTGAAGCTTTCGATCGTGCCCTTGCCGGTGCTTTCGACCCAGCTCAGGTCGGCCTCCCAGCAGGCGGCACAGTGGTGCCGCGGGGGAAACTGGACGGACCCACACGAGGCGCACTTCTGAAACAGCAGGCGCCCGCTGGCGGCACCCTTCCAGTACTCGAGTGAATCCCCGTTCGCATGTCGATACTCTTCAGCCATCTTGCCTCCTGTCAGGTCGGGCTCTTTGCCATGCGCCACCCGCGGGTCGATTTCTCGCGTCGGCGGCAGGCGGAGGATGGTATTGCCATCAGTTCGCGGTATTTTGCGACTGTGCGCCGCGCAATTTTGATGCCAGAGTCGAGCAGAGCCGTCACGATGGCATCGTCGGACAGGACGGCCCCGGGCGATTCGTGCTCGATCAGCTGCCTGATCAGGTGTCTGACCTTTTCGGCCGCGACGTCGGTCGCGCCATCGACGCCCGATATCGAGCCCGCGAAGAAGAGCTTCAGCTCGAACATGCCCCACTGGGTCATCATGTACTTGTTGGCGATGGCACGGGATACCGTGGACTCGTGCACACCGATCGCCTTCGCGACATCCCTGAGGGTCAGCGGACGCAGATGCTCGACGCCGCGCCTCAGAAAGGCACCCTGGCGCGCGACGATCTCCGTAGCCACCTTCAGGATCGTCTGCGCGCGCTGATCCAGATTCCTCTCGAGATAGCTGGCGCTCTGAATGCAATCGACGACGAAGCGCCTGTCGTGCTGGCTGAGATCCATCTCCCGAACCTGCGCGTAGTACCGGCGGTTCACGATCACGCGTGGCAGGAAGTCGCGATTCAGTTCGACCGCGAAGCGGCCGTCTTCCAGTTGCACGACGCTGAGGTCGGGCACGGCGGGTGGTATCTGCTCGGTGTCGAATCGCCGACCGGGGCGAGGATCGAGCGCGCGCAGCTCGTGTGCCATCGCCGAGAGGGTGGCCAGATCGACCCCGCAGATGCGCGCAAGCCGTGCGTAGCGGTACTGCGCCAACAGGGGCAGATTCTCGAGCAGATGGCGCATCGCGCGCGTCAGGCGGTTGCCTTCCTGAAGCTGTAGCGCCAGGCACTCGGCGAGATCGCGCGCGCCAACGCCCGTCGGATCGCATTGCTGCACGACCTCGAGCATCGCGGCGATGCGATGCGGCGCGACGTCGAGCGTGTCCGCGATCTCGTCCAGTTCACGTCGCAGGTAGCCATCCGGATCGATCGATCCGACGATCTCGAGCGCGATCCGGATGTCGGCGCCGTCTCGGAGCATCGCCGTGACCTGCGCGCCCAGGTGGTCATGCAGGGAGGGGGGCGCGGCGCAAACGCTCTCGAGTTCGTCGAGACCCGTGAAGAGGGCATCGGTCGAGCGGGTGTTGCCGGCGCGAACCTGGGTTCGGACGATCTTCGTGGCGCCCGGCTGCCACGAGCTCGCCGCGCCCATGGGTGGGACCGTGGGCTCGCGAGGGGCGGCTGGATCGAGATCGATGTCGTGCCGGTCCTGGTCCGGGTCGGCCAGCGAGTCAGGGCGCGCCGATTCCGACAGCTCGATGAGTGGATTGCGCTCGGCCTGCTCGCGCAGATAGTCGTGTAACTCCTGCTGACCGAACTGCAGGATGTTCAGCGACTGAATCGATTGCGTCGTGATCGACAGCGACTGGCGCTGTCGAGGCGCGAAGTTCGGCGTCAGTCTCATGTCGCGACTCGCGGGCCGGGGCCGTTGGCGGCCTCGCCGATGGCCGCTGCAGCCGGCGTGCCGATCGGGGCGTGGGCGGGGCCGATCATGAGGATTCGCTCGCGCGGGGGCATGGTGATCAGACCGGCTCGACGAAGGCGCGCGTTCGGATCATCCGCGTGGACCGGTAGCTGATCACCTCGTCGCCCTTCTGGTTGCGGACGGCGTGGCGCGTGATGACGATGCCGCGGTCGGGCCTCGAACTCTGGCGCTTCGATTCCAGCACCACGTGGTTCGTGATGTTGTCGCCCGCGTAAGTCGGCTTGAGGAACCTGGGCGTGAGCTCCATCAGGAAGATGCCGCGCCGGCGCGTGAGGCCGGCGTTCAGCACGAGCCCCTCGGCAAGCGACAACACGAACACCCCGGGCGCCATGCGCCCGGCGTAGTTGCGATCGACATAGCTCCGGTCCGTAAACGTCGGCGAGGTGAAGCCGCAAAGCTGCACGAATGTGCCGATCATCGCGTCGGTGACCTCGACCGCCGCGCTCGCGAAGGACCAGTCCTGGTCGTATTCCTCGAAATAGAGCCCTTCCTCCATCTTGGCCTCAGTACGAGCGGGGCATGCCAAGGACATGCTGGCCGATGTAGTTCAGCACCATGTTGGTGGAGATCGGCGCGATCTGGAAAACCCGGTTCTCGCGCACCTTGCGCTCGATGTTGTACTCACGTGCCAGGCCGAAGCCGCCGAAGGTCTGCATGCAGTGAAAGCCCAGGTCGTAGGACGCCTCGGAGGCCAGCATCTTGGCCATGTTGGCCTCCGCACCCGCGTTTTCGCCGCGGTCGAACTTCTCGGCCGCCTTCCAGCGCAGGGCGTCGGCCGCCATCAGATTGGCGTAGCCGCGCGCGATCGGGAACTGGATACCCTGGTTCTGACCGATGGGCCGGCCGAAGATCACGCGCTCGTTGGCATACTCGACCGCCTTCTCGACGAAGTACTTGCCGTCGCCGATGCACTCGGCGGCGATCATCACTCGTTCGGCGTTCAGACCGTCCAGCAGGTAGTAGAAGCCCTTGCCTTCCTCGCCGATCAGCGACTCTTCGGGGATCTCCATGTCGTCGTAGAAGACCTCGAAGGTGTGGTGATTGAAGATCACCGGAATCTTGCGTGTCGTCAGTTGTTTCGGGTCTACCTGGCGCTTGTCGACCAGGAAACACGACAGCCCGCGAAACGGCTTGCCTTCCGGTGCCTCGCTGGTGCGCGCGAACACGATGAAGTAGTCGGTGTGGTCCATGCGTGAGGTCCATACCTTTTGCCCGCGCACGATCCATCCCTTGCCGCCGCGGCGTGCGCGCGTCTGGATCTTCGAGGTATCGGTGCCGGCATTCGGCTCCGTGACCGAAAACGACTGCAGGCGCACGCTGCCGTCGGCGACCTGCGGCAGGATGTGCCGCTTCTGTGCTTCGGAGCCGTGGCGGGCCAGGATGCCCATCATGAACAACTGGCCGTGGATCATCGAGCCGGTGCCGCCCGAGCGGTGGATCTCCTCGACCACGACCGACGCCTCGCGGGCACCGAGGCCCATGCCGCCGTATTCCTCCGGCACCATCACCGCGCCCAGCCCCGCCTTCATCGCGACCTCGATGAACTCGTGAGGGTAGCCGTCGGTAAGTTCGAGTTCGCGGTAATACTCTTCGGGAAACTGCTTGGTGACCGCCTTGGTCGCCTGCAAGACGTCGGCAAGTGTTCCCTCGAGGGGCGGGTCGAGTGCTTCATGCATGGTGGTCTCCGGGGGAGGGGGCGTTCAGAGGGTTTCGGTGGTCATCGGGCCAAAGGCGCCGTCGTCTACGAGTTGCTGACGCTGCGCGTCGTCGAAGCCGTACTGGGCGAGGATTTCGTCGCGGTGCTGGCCGAGCCTGGGCAGGACAGGCCTCCTGGCCGGATCATGGAATCTCGTCGGATCGATCGGCACGGTCAGTTCACCGCCCAGGCCGTCGTCGATCTGCTGGAACGAGCCCCGCAGCGCGTAATAGTCGTTCTCGAGCGTTTCCCGAATACTCAGGATCGAGGCGACCGGCACATCCGCCGCCTCGAACAGCGCGGTCAGTTCGTCCCGGGTGCGCCTCGAGGTGAAGGCCTCGGTCAGCTCGGTGACTTCGTCCATGTGACGCACACGGTCCATGTACAACGCGTAGCGCGGATCGGTGCCCAGTTCGGGCTGGCCGATCGCCGCGCAGAACTGCCGCCAGAGCTTGTCGTTGTTGACACCGATGTTGATGTGCCCATCCTTGGCGCGGTACACGCCATACGGAACACCGTGGTAGTTGTTCGGTCCGGCCGCCTTGGCCTCGGCCTCGCTGGCGATCTGAACACGCGTCAGCGCCGAGCCCACCATCGGCAACATGCTCTCGGCGAGCGTGACATCGACGATGCGGCCCTGGCCGGTGCGCTCCTGCATCCGCAGCGCCAGCAGCACCGATGAGTGCGCGGTCATCGCCGCGGTGATGTCGCCCAACGCGAAGCCGCACCAGACCGGGTTGCCGTGATGGTCGCGCGCCAGGCCGGTGGAACCGGACAGGGCTTCGCCCACCAGGGCGAGGCCGGCACGGCCCTCGTAGGGGCCGGCGTTCTTGTAACCGAAGCCGGTGATGATGACGATGATCAGATGCGGGAAGTCTTCGCGAAGCTGATCGGGATGCAGGCCCAGGCGCTGCAGCGCCGCCGGACGAACATTGGTGATGAAGGCATTGGCCTCGGCAAGAAGCCGGCGCATGACGGTGCGACCGCTGTCGCGCTTCAGGTCCAGCGCGATGCTGCGCTTGCCGCGGTTGCCGGCGCCGAAGTGGCCCGACACGCGATGGGGCCCGAGCTTGCGGGCCGGCTCGCGCGGCCGCGACAGCTCGCCCTGCGGTGGTTCGACCTTGATGACGTCGGCACCTTCGTCGGCGAGCAGCATCCCGCAGTGCGGTGCCGCGATCAGGTGGGACAGCTCCACCACCTTGATGCCGTCGAGCGGCAGTGCCGCGGCTTGCGCTTGCATTTTGTCGTCCTCGCTCTGATTCGAGAGCGAAACGTATCGCGGGCAATTGTTAATGTACAGTCGTATATAGTTTCATAAAGGTTAGTAATCCTAACCAATGACTGGCTATGTTCGGTGGCGGCGCTCGTCTGGCATCGGGATTGCGTGTAGCTGGAAATCGACGACGAAGATGCGCGATGCTTTCGTGCGAGGCGGCGCGCGTGGCGGGATCCGCGTGCTCACACAGGGAAATGACATGGAGCCCCGGATGGGCGCGCTGCAGGACATCAAGGTCATCGAACTCGCCGGCATGGGGCCGACACCCTTCTGTGGGATGCTGCTCGCCGACATGGGTGCCGATGTGCTGCGCATCGACCGCATCGAACCCACGGGTGACGGCATCGCGATGCCGGCGGCGGCCGATCTACGGGGACGCAACAAGCGATCGGCACGCATCGATCTCAAACATCCGGACGGACGCGCCGCCCTGCTGGATCTAGCCGCACGGGCGGATGTCTTGATCGAGGGCTATCGACCCGGCGTGGTCGAGCGTATGGGAATCGGGCCGGAGGTCTGTCATCGCAGGAATCCGGCGCTCGTCTATGGTCGTGCCACCGGCTGGGGGCGCGAAGGGCCGCTGGCGATGCGCGCCGGTCACGACATCAACTATCTGGCGCTCACCGGCGCGCTGTCGATGATCGGCCCGGCTGGTGGCGCGCCGGTGCCGCCGCTGAACCTGATCGGTGATCTCGGCGGTGGCGCGCTCTATCTGGCGTTCGGCATCGTCTGTGCGTTGCACTCGGCCCGTGCGAGCGGCAGGGGGCAGGTCGTCGACGCGGCCATGGTCGACGGCATCACCAGCCTGCTGACCGTCTCTCACGGCCGTCGTCAGTTTGGCGGGCATGTCCCCGAACGGGGCGCCAACATCCTCGATGGTGGCGCCCCGTTCTACACCACATACGCAACATGTGACGGCAAGTACGTGGCCGTCGGTGCGATCGAGACGCGTTTCTACGATGCGTTGATACATGGTCTGGCGTTGAACCCGGAGTCGCTGCCGAACCGAAGTGATCGCGATGGCTGGCCCAGGTTGCGCGGCATCCTGGCGGCACGTTTCGCCGAGAAGTCACGAGACGAGTGGGAACGGATCTTCGAGGGCACCGATGCCTGCGTATCACCGGTTCTCGAACTCGAGGAGGCCGGCGCGCATCCACACAATGTCGCCCGGGGCATGTTGATCGATCGCGACGGTGTCGCCAATCCGGCACCGGCACCGCGTCTCGAGGGTACCCCTGGCATGCTGTGCCGCCCACCGGTCAGGCCTGGCGAGCATACGGCCGAGGCGCTGTCAGACTGGGGTTTCGATGCGCCTCGCATCGAGGCGGGTATCGCCGCGGGCTACTTCGTCTAGCTCGAGCAGCGCGCGCCTTTCCCCTGGCCTTGTCCAGTCCTCGCACGGTTTGCGCCCGGTTCGTTCGCGGTTCGAGTCCGTGGCGGCCCGAAACAGCCTGGCTTCGGATGCCGGCCACCCGAGATCGTTTGGCACGCCGCTTGCGAAAGATCTTCTCAGGAGGCCCGTACGGTGCGGGTTGCGGACCCGGCCGTCGCACGGACTCCAGGGGAGTGCAAGCGATGCTTCCCCAGGGGCTCGTGGCTGATCGCCATCGAGCGAAGTCGTTGCCAGTGGCGCGGTCATCCGCGTCGGCGGGTAGTGGGTGACCGAGAACCTCGGGTATGGAGACGAAAATGATTCGTAGATTCAGGATTTTGGCGGCTGTTCTGGCCGTATTCGTCAGTGCCGGCACGGCAGTGGCGCAGGACAAGGTGCGGATTTCACACTCGACGGAGAGCTTTGCGTTCATACCGTTCTTCACTGCGATCGCAATGGACTACTTCTCGAAAGAAGGTGTCGACGCCGAGATCGTGCGGACCGGGTCAGGTTCGAAAACGGTCGCCGCCGTGGTCGGGGAGAGTGCCGACATCGCCATCGGCTCGACGAGTTCGGTACTGCTGGCGCGCAAGGCCGGCATCGATCTGAGGATCATGTCGGGGCTCGTATCCCAGTACACGTCGGTGCTCGTGTATTCCAAGAAGTGGGCGCAATCCCACGGTGTGACCGAGGCCAGCAGCATGAAGGACAAGCTCGCGGCCATGAAGGGCGCGCGCATCGCCACCAGCGGGCCCGGCGGTGGCGATCAGATCATCCGTTACATCGCCGCTCTCGCGAAGCTGGATCCCGACAAGGATCTGACGATTCAGCACATGGGCAACGACACCGGTGTGTTCGTCGCGGCCACCGAGGCCGACCGCATCGACGGATTCGCGATTTCAGCTCCGGCGCCCCAGATCGCCAAGCGCGATCTCGGCGCGATCATCGCGTTCAATACGGCGGTGGGCGAGGTCAAGGAACTCGATGGCTATCTGTACATCGTCGCGTCCGCGCGCGGCAACTGGTTGGAGAGCAACCCCGACATCGCGAAGAAGGTGGTGAAGGTCTTCCAGCGTGCACTCGACGCCTTGAAGGACCCGAAGGAAAATCTCGTCGCGCGGGACGCCGTGCACCAGAAGTACTACAGCGACGTGCCAAAGCGGCTGTTCGACGATGTGTGGGAAGAGGCGACCCAGAGCGCATCGCCCTCGACCAAGGTCTCGATGGCCGCCCTCACGCAGGTGACCGAGTTCGTCAATCAGTTCCAGAAGAACCCGAAGAAGCAGATCGACCCGGCCGATCTGCCGGCGTCGTTCACCAACGCCTACGCGCAATAGCCGAAACGCGGCGGCGGCCGCCCAGGGGCGTCCTCGCGGGTGTCTCGGGCGGCCGTGGTCCCGCGAGCCGTGCGCCGCGACGTGAGCTGGCGTTTCCCTCATCGACTCGCAAGATGGCACGCCGATTGCGGGAGGTTGTTCGCGCGGCAGAAATGCCCCGGAAAAAATCGTCAGGATGAGGATCGAACCCATGAAACCAGGAAAAACCATCTCAGCCTTGGCTGCTGCCGGTCTGCTGACCGTGGGGCAGCCGGCAATGGCGCAGGACGTCACGAAATTCAAGGTCGCGTCGTTTCTGCCCGCCAGCCACCACATCATCGAATATGGCACGAAGGTGTGGATGGACAGCATCAAGCAGCAGTTGGGCGACAAGGTGGAGATCGAGTTCTATCCCGCCAGCCAGGCCGGCAAGGCCAACCAGTTGCTGGACATCATGAAGGCAGGCGCCCTGGATGTCGTCGGTGTGCCGCTCGGCTACTACTCGGATCGCTTCCCGCTGTTCGGCGTCGTGGAAATGCCCGGTATGGTCGACAATCCCTGCAAGGGTGCGGCCACAGTACGCGAAATGGCGACCGGCGACGGCCTGTTCAACAGGGTCGACATCGCCCCCCAGGGCTTGCATCCGCTGGCCTTCTATATCTTCCCTCCCTATTCGGCGATCTCGGTCAATCCGATCACGTCCGCCCCCGATTTCGAAGGCAAGAAGCTGCGCACCGCCGGTGGCGCGATGGAACTCGCGGTCAAGGCGCTCGGCGGCGTACCGGTCAAGCTGTCGTCGCCGGAGATCCTGCAGTCGCTGTCGCGTGGCACGATCGACGGTACCCTGCTGACCTATCTCAGCGCCAAACAGTACGACCTTCATACGGTGGCCAAGAACGCCACCGCGGGATACAGCTTCGGCGGAGCGACCATCATCCTCATGATGTCGGACGCGCGTTACAAGTCGCTCTCCGATGAAATGAAGGCGGCGGTGGATGAGGCTGGGATCAAGGCGGAAAAGTCGTATTGCAGCTTCGGTCTCGATGGAAACCAGGCCGCTGCCGATGCCATGGCCAAGGATGGATTGAAGGTCAATGCGCTCAATGCTGCGACCAAGGCCGACCTCGACAAGAAGCTTGCCGTGCTCTCCGAGAACTGGGCGGGTCAACTCGACGGTAAGGGCAAGCCCGGCTCCGAGGCGCTGAAGACCTTCCGCAAGATCTATTCCAGCAAGTAAGCATCGATGGCGGGTTGTCCAGTCGGGGCATGCCGCCATCGATGTGCGCAGGCGAATCGATATCAGACAAGTGACGGCCGCGAATAGGGCCGCGATGACCTGGCGAGAGACAGCGCCGTGAGTGATCAGAATACGTCCGAGGGAGGCGGCATGTTGCGCACCCTTCAAATGGCGGACCGGCTGATGAACGCGATCGAACGAGGGATCATGGCGCTGGTCTCGACCATCATGATCGTCATCATGGTCACGGTTTCGCTGGACGCCATCTTCCGATACACACTCAACCAGCCGCTCGAGTTCAATTACGACCTCGTTCAGATGTATCTGTTGCCGGCGGTGATGCTGCTGCCGGTCGGCTTCATGATGCGCCGTGGCGGGCATATTTCGGTTGATCTGTTCGCGATGTCGATGCCGGCGCGGGCGCGGCAGCTGACGCTCGGGTTCGCACTGCTGGCGGCCGCCCCGGTGTTCGGGCTCATGTCCATGCGGATCGGATTCCTGGCCTTCGAGAGTTGGCAGGCCGGACTGGCGACCACCGGCGTCATCAACTGGCCGATCTGGGCGAGCCAGGCGATCTTCTGCATTGCGATGGGCGGACTGGCGCTTCGACTGGCCCACATCGGCGTGAACAATCTCATTGCTTTCCTCACCGGCCGCTCCGAGCTCGAAATCAGCGTATTGCCGAGTGACGACGATCCGTCGCGAGAGGCGATCTGATGGCCGTCGCGACAGGATTCATCCTGCTGGTCGTCCTGCTGGTGATCGGCCTACCGGTCGCCGTTGCGCTTGCTCTGGCTGGCGGCGTTGGCCTGTTCCTCGTCGGCGGCATGCCCCTGGTGAACGGCATTCTGACCTCGGCACCGCTCGGTGCGGTGGATCACTACGAGTTCGTCATCATTCCGATGTTCATCCTGATGGCGAACTTCATCCTCATCAGTGGCGTCAGCGAGGACATGTTCAGTATCGCCCGGACCTGGATGGGCCGCACGCCCGGCGGCTTGGCCCATGCCACGGCGATCACGGGAGCCATGTTCGGCGCGATATCGGGCTCGAGCACGGCAGCGGCGGCCACCTTGTCGTCGACGACGATTCCGGGAATGATCAAACAGGGCTACGACCCGAAACTGGCGTCCGGCGTCGTCGCCATATCCGGAACCTTGTCGATGCTGATTCCGCCCAGCGGCGCAATGGTCATCTATGCGCTGCTGGCCGACATCAGCGTGGCGAAACTGCTCATCGCCGGGCTCGTTCCGGGCATCCTGGTCACCATCACCATCATGTTGACGATCCTGTTTCTCGTCTGGCGGAACCCAGACCATGCGCCCCGCGCTCAGGGCTATGGCCTCAAACAGAAGATCGTCGTGCTGAAGACCGCCTGGGGTTTTCTCCTGCTGTTCAGTCTGGTGACCGTGGCGATCTATACCGGCATTGCAACACCGACCGAGGCGTCGGCGCTCGGTGCGCTCGGCGCTTTTCTGCTCGCGCTGCTGCGCGGCGCGACCGTACGGCAGTTGATTCGGGCCACCTATGTGACGGCCGAGTCCAGCTGCATGATCGCCCTTATTTTCCTGGGCGCGCAGGTCTTCGTCTATTTCCTGACGATGACCCAGACGACGCAGGCGCTGGTCGGCTACTTCGTGAACTCCGGTATTGCGCCCCTGGCAATCGTCCTGCTGTTCCTGCTGTTGTATCTGGTGCTCGGATGCTTCATGGATCTGATCGCGATGCTCATCCTGATGGTGCCCATCGTCGTGCCGGTCATCGATCAGTTGGGCTACGACCCGATCTGGTTCGGCGTGATGACGATCGTGATGGGCGAGGTCGGTGTGCTGACACCGCCGCTGGGCATGAATGTGTTCGTGATCTCGAAGTACACCCGGATGCCCGTTGCGGATGTATTCAGAGGCTCGTTTCCGCATGTGGTCGCCCACCTGTTGCTGGTGGCGCTGCTGGTGGCGTTCCCTGCGCTCGTAACCTGGCTTCCGTCGACGATGTGACTCGAAGCTCGCGGTCGGTCCGGCGTCACTGATCCGGTCAAATGTCTGGTCGACGTCGGCCGTTTCCGCAGACGGGCCGTTCCCGTTGAAACCGGGGGCTTCTGGTCGGTTGCGCGAGGCGACCGGACGAACGGACCTGCCCAGGGCCCATCCCGCATGCCGGACCAGCCCGCGAAGCACTTGCCCGCAAGATTCGGTGCGGTGGCGTGCCTTCGACGCTGGACAGGCGTTCGAAATCCCGCTATAACTTAGTTCTCTAAGTATAGTTGGAGACTTGGATGCTCACACCTGCGGAAAATGATCTCCTGACGCGCGTGCAAGGCGATGCGCCGATGGGGAAGCTGATGCGTCAGCACTGGACGCCTGTCTGCCTGCTCGAAGAAGTCAGGAATCCCGGTGGGGCTCCGGTCCTCGTCGAGGTGTTGGGCTCGCGTTACGTCGCCTTCCGCGCGCCCGACGGCAGCGTTGGAATGCTGGATGAGCTCTGCCCCCACCGTTTCGCGTCGCTGATATATGCACGCAATGAGGAACGCGGTCTGCGCTGTCTCTACCACGGCTGGGCATTCGATACCGAAGGCAATGCGACCTCGATGCCTTCGGAACCCGAGGGCAGCCCACTGATGCAGAAGGTGAAGCAGCCAAGCTATCCGCTCAAGGAATGGGGTGGCTACCTCTGGGCATGGTTGGGCGACAAGACCACGATCCCGGAGTTTGATCCGCCGGCATTCGCGCCCACCGAAGACACGTACGTCGCGATCGCGAAGATTCGCCTCAACTGCAACTGGGCGCAGATCCTAGAAGGGCAGATCGACAGTGCCCACTCGTCGAATCTGCATTCGTCGGACATGGTTCCCGCTCGTGTCGACCGCGCTGCTGCCGACACCAAAGGTTGGTATCGTCCTTCGACCGACAAGGCACCGAAGCTCGAAGCCGAACGCACCAGCTATGGCTTCCACTATGCGGCCATTCGTCGGCCGACCAAGAACGCCGCAGAGAACCAGTACATTCGCAAGACCGAATACGTCGCGCCTTACTACGCCTGCATCCCGCCGAATTCGTCGTACAACGTTGCGGCGTTGATCGTTCCCATCGACGACGAGAACAGCTGGTTCCACTTCATGTCGTGGGGCCCTGGCGCTCCCGATACCGAGACATGGCGCAAGTTTCTCGGCGCGCAGCCGGGTATCCATCTCGACGAGCACTGGGTTTCCTTCCGCAATACGGCGAACCGATTCGGGCAGGACCGCAAGAAGATGGAACTGGGCGATTTCACGGGCATCGACGGAATTCCTCATCAGGACATCGCGATGTGGGTCAGCATGGGCCCGATCGTCAATCGTACTAACGACATACTTGGCGCGTCGGATGTCGCGATCGTCGAGTTCCGCCGCACCATGGTCGACGCCGCCAAGGCGGTTCAAGAAGGGCGGCCCGCCATCGGCACAGGAGCCGATCGCGTGCGGCAGGCAAGCATTGGTTCGCGCGAAGGAGTGTTTCCCAAGAGCGTCGACTGGCGCCAGGTCACTGAAAGCACACCGCGTGTCTAGGTTCAGAGGTCGAGCACAAGGCCGCCGCTGGCCGCCCGCGAAACACAGATCATGATATGGCTGGCCTTGTCCGCATCGCTGAGCACCAGATCGCGATGATCGACCTCCCCTGAAACGAGCCCGACTTTGCAGGTCCCGCAGGTGCCACTTTCGCAGGAACTGGTGGTTGCAACGCCGTTCGCCCGCATTGCTTCGATGATCGACCGGTCTGCAGGGACCGTGAAGGTCTTGCCCGATTTCCGCAGCTCGACCTCGAACGGCCTGTCATCGGCTCGAACGGCCTCGACTGGCTTGAAATCCTCGAATCGCACCGACCCTTCCGGCCAGTGACCGGAAACATCCTTGATTTGCTCGATCAGGGCCTTGGGGCCGCAACAATAGACAAGTTCTTCGGACGGGCTCGCGAAGTCATCCCAGAAATCGTAGCGGTCGGCTGAGTTGCCCATGGTGAAATGAGCGACGAGGTGTTCACCGAATTGTTCGGTCAGCTCGTTCAGATAGGGAGCGCTCTCAGCTGTGCGGGCAAGATAGATGATGCGAAACTGCGCACCATGCGTCTGCGCGCGCTGGGCCATGGTGTAGATCGGCGTGATTCCGATGCCGGCTGCAATGAACAGATACTTGTCGTGTTCCTCCAGCACGAAGTCGTTCTTTGGTTCGGAGACAGTCAGCCCGGCGCCGATCTGCGCGTCCTCGATCATCGAGGATGAACCACCACGCGAATCGGGCTCGCGTTTGATTGCGATCCGGTATTCATCGGATGGCGCGCCGGTTCCGATCAACGAGTACTGTCGCACTGCGCCCGACGGGGTTTGCACCGCGATGTGCGCACCGGGCGAAAACCCAGGAAGTGCGCTTCCGTCGAGGGCCTCGAGACAAAACTCGACGACGTCCGACGTCAGCGCACGCCGATTGGAAACCCTGACTTTCAACTCGACGCTGTCGACGCCGAACATGCTGTGTGTGTCGTTCATGGCTCGTAACCCAAACCCAGTCGAAGCTTGCCCGGGTCACATGTTTAGACGACTAAGTATTTCTGGTCAAGTGCGGGGTATGGTGCGGGGTATGCCGGCAAGACGCACGGGACTGCGACCCGTTTCGGCTCAGCTTTCCGGTTGGTTGCCCAGCGCGCGATTCGCTGGAATCGACCGACCGGCGGCAAGCGCACGCTGCTCGTCCTCTGCCAGTCGAATCACGATGCTCAGTAGCGTACGTCGGGTCGTTGCAATGTCCTGGGCGGATGTTCCGCCGAGGGCCTCGGCATTCACCTCTTCTGCAAGCGGCACCAGCTTTTTCTCGAGTGCTCGGCCGCTGTTGGTCAAGAAGACATGGATTCGACGGCGGTTGCCGGGCAAGCCCCGACGCTCGATGTAGCCTGCCTGTTCCATGCGCACCAAAGCACTGTGCGTGGTGCTTTCCATCAGGCCAGCTTGCTCGCTGAGTGCTCGCTGGCTCAAGCCGTCGCCCTCCCACAGGATGCGCAAGAACATCCAATGGCCAAAGCTCACGCCATGCTCGGCCAACCGCCACTGCAGGCAGCGAGTCATGCCGCGCGCTGCGTCACGGATGAGATGCGCCAACCGGTCGTCGGCGCCGGCTTGCTGCCAATGACGAACGATGGCCGACGTGGTGGCGTTGGCGCGCGGGCTGCCGACCGGGTCTCCGGGCGTCGGTCCGTTGCCTTCCTTCTTAAAGGTTTGCAAATCTAGGTGACCTCGCTATCAAGTTGATGTGTCAGGCCGGCAATTGGCACGAATCCGAACGACACGACACTAGCATAGGACCCTCGACACTCGCGACTTGCTGGCGGTTCGCCAACGGGCGCAACGAACGGGGCGGGTTGCGGGCCAGGCGTCGACACGCAGCGTCCGCGACGTCTTTTCGGCTCTGACGGCCTTTGCCCGGGCGGTCCGCGAACCGGCGTTTTCTCAGGCCCTGCGCTTCGACCGGTCGAGCAACATTGCCAGGGCAGCGAGTGCCGTCAGCGCGGCAGTCGTCGACAGCGCCACACGATAGCGTCCTGCTTCGCCGACGATCGTGCCGACCAGCAGCGGGCCGCTCATGCCGCCCAGGAAGGTCAGGAACTGAATGCCGCCCGTGACCGCGCCGAGCTGTGGCACCGGCACGCGATGTGCGAGTTCGGCGAAGAACACGCCGTTCCACGCGATCGCCGTCGCCGCGCAGGCGATCGCCAGGCACAGCGCGAGCGGATAGGGCGGGCTGGTCGGCATCAGCGCGAAGGCGCCGATGGTGACGGCCGACGCGATCCCCAGCAGGCCCAACAGCGTCGCCGGTGCGACGTAGCGATCGGCGACCCAGCCCCAGAACGGACGCCCGATCACACTCGCGACCTGCGCGGCCGACAGTACGCCGGCCGCGAGCGCGAGCGGATAGTGATGGGTGGCGGCGAGATAGGACACCATGAACGACACCAGGCCGACCTGGGTCGCGCCGTAGACCAGCGAGACGATGCCGAGCCGACTCAACGCCGCATCGCCGAGGACGGTGCGTAGCGGGAAGTACCAGGCAGTCCGCACGGTCGGCGTCGGCACGCGCACGTCGAAGGCCGCGACGCCTGGTTGCAATGCGAGCGCGATCAAACCGCATAGCATCGCGATGCCGCCCAGCGCGCCCGGCCACCCGAACCGGCCGTAAAGCCATGGTCCGAGCAGGCCCGCGATGGCGATGCCGATGGGCACACCGGTCTGCTTGAGCGAGAAGAACAAGCCGCGCCGGTTCGGCGGCACGTGCACGCCGAGAACGGCCGACGCCGCGGGGTTGATGAGTCCGTAGGCCGTGCCGATCGCGAGTGCGGCCGCGATCGCGCCAACCAGCGACCCGCTCGCGAGCAGCAAGAGCCCCGCCGCCATGGTCAGGAGCGCCAGCTGCGTGACCCGCAGCGCACCGTGCCGCGCGATGGTGCCGCTGCCCCCCAGGCCCGAGATCATCCCGCACGCGTAGACGATGCCCATGAAGAGCCCGAGCCGATGCGTCGCCATGCCGAGCGCCGGCGCGATGGCGGGCGCCAGGACGGCAGGCATGGTCTGCGCGACCGAGATCGCAGCCTGCGCGGCCATCGTGTAGCCGAGCGCAGCGGCCGGGCGCTCTTTGGAAAGGCTGGCCAAGAGGGCGACAGTCGTCAGCGATTACGAATCATGCCGCGTTCGCGCATTCCTCGCGTGCCTTGCTCAGAAAGTCGACGGCAACCACGCCATGGCCTTCGGGTCGCACCAGCACCGGGTTGACTTCGGCTTCGGCGAGGTCCGGGGTGCGCAGGATCGTGTCTCCGAATGCCACCGCCGCCCGGACCAGGGCCGGGATGTCCGCCCTGGGGGCGCCACGAAAGCCCTGCAGCACGGTCCAGAGCTTCAGCCGTCGCAAGGCGCGCTCCACCTGATCCGGCGTGACCGGCAGCGCCAGATAGGTCACGTCACGATAGAGCTCGATGGCCACGCCGCCCGATCCGATGGAAAGCACCGGACCGAAGTCGGTGTTGCCCAGGCACGAGAGCACGACCTCGACGCCATCGGTGACCATTTCCTGTACGAGCACCGGGAGATCGGGGTTCGCCAATATCCTGCGCAGGTCGGCCACGTGGGCATCGACCGCCTCGGGTGTCGGCACGCGCAGCCTGACCAGGCCGAGTTCGGTCTTGTGTTCGGCCGCGTCGGGCAAGACCTTGACCACCACGGGAAAGTTCAGGTCGGCGCAGGCGATCGAGGCCGACGTGCCGGGCATGATCAGGCACCATTTCGCAGGCGTGATCGCGCTGTCCTGCAGGAAGGCCATCATCTCGTCCCAATCGGCCGGCACCGCGCGCCGGGGCGCGACCCGATCCGTGTCCGCGACGGTCAGCTCCCGGTAGCGCTGGCGGTCATAAAGCCAGCGCAGCGCGCGCATCGTATTCAGAGGGTCTTCCGAAATCAGAATGCCGGCATCCATGAACTCTTGCTTGATCGCCGGCTCCACCTTCTCCATGGCAAAGGTGATCACGATCGGCGCACCCGTGTCGCGCGCGGCGTCCTTGAACGCGTCGCGATTGTCGAGCAGATCGCGCATGCCGCTGGAGGCGAACTGGATCACGATCGCTTCGGTGCGCGGATCGGCGCCGAGCACGGCCAGGGTGTCTCGGAACAGGTTGGGGTACTGGCGGATCTGACCGGTGAGATCGACCGGATTCGCTTTGCGCGCGAATTCCGGCAGGATGTTCTCGAGCTTCGCCGCAGCCGCGTCGCTGAACGTCGACATCGGCAGGCCGAAGGCGTCGCTGTGATCGGCGAGGAGCGCGCCGGCGCCACCTGAGGAGCTGACTACCGCGATCCCCGAAAGCGGGTCGCTCGAAATCCGCGGGTCCGGCATGAATGACAAGGCCTCGGACGCGGCGATCGCTTCGCTGAGGCTTTCGACCATGATCACACCGGCCTGTTCCAGAACATCCCGGTAGATCGCGTGCGGCGATGCGATCTTGCCGGTGTGCGAGGCAGTCGCTTCCTGTCCAAAGGCCGAGCGGCCGGCTTTCAGCGTCACGATCTGCACACCGCGGCGGCGTGCGCGTTCGGCGATCGGCAGCAGGCGGTGCGCATTGTCGAGTCCCTCCAGATAGAGCAGCACGACCCGGACGTCATCCTGCTCGATAACCCAGGACAGCGCATCCAGTGCGTCCATGCAGGTCTCGTTGCCGACGCTGACGATGTACGAGCAGCCCAGACCCGTGCGCTGCAGATGCGCGCCGATGGCGCCGGACAGTGCGCCACTCTGGCTGATCACCGCGATTGGCGCATGGCGCAGGGTGTCGAGCTCGAAGGCCGCCGCGCCGAAGTTCAGGACCGTCTTGGCCCTGATCGACCAGACCCCCTGGCCATTCGGTCCGAGCACGTTCACCTTGTACTTGCGCGCGGTCTCTTTCAGCTGGCGGGCGAGTTCCTTGCCGGACTCGATCTCCTCGAAACCCGCGCTATAGACGATGGCGCAGCTGACGCCCTTTTCGCCGCACTCTTCGATCAGGCCGGGGACAGTGGCCGCGGGCGTGATGATCAGGACGACGTCGGGAACCTCGGGGACGTCGGCCAGGCGCTTGTAGGCCTTGTGCCCCTCGACCTCGCTGGCGCTGGCCGAAACCGGATAGATCCGGCCTTCGAAGCCGTGCTTGATCAGAATCTTGACGATGCGATTGCGCGCTCCCGGTTTCGGCGAGGCGCCGATGATCGCGACGCTTTGCGCACGAAAAATCTTGTCCAGCGGGGCGACGTCGTCTCTGTGAGCCATGATCTGACGGTTCATTCCTGATGCTCGTTGTTGGCACAGCGACAAATCGTGTCGGTCGCCGGCCTCGCCGCCTATCGCGGCTTGCAGATGGGTTCCGGGCGCTTTTCGGGGACGGTGAATCATTCGATGGGCCCGAATTCATCGGTGTCTCCGTTGGCGCCGCCTTACCGGGTTGGAACGCAATCGCCATGCCAAACCAGGCAAGGCGGGCCGCCTGGGGCGCGACTTTCACGGACTTTGGCACGGCGATTGCGCGCTGCACGGCAAGGGATTGTCAGCATTCGGAAACGGAGTTCGGAACCATGAGCGGTCAATACGATCGAAACGCGTTCTTCATCGGCGGTGCATGGCGAGCGGCCGCTTCGTCCGCAACGATAGAGGTGGTCTCACCGGCGACCGAGCAGTGTGTGGCGCGAGTCCCGCGGGCGACCGCGGCCGACATCGATGCGGCCGTAGCGGCCGCCCGTGCGTCGTTCGACCGCGGCCCCTGGCCGCGACTGCCCGTATCCGAGAGGGTGGCGGCCGTGCGCAGGCTGCGCGAGGTCTTCGCGCGTCGCCAGGAGGAAATGGCCCAGGTGATCACTGCCGAAATGGGCAGCCCGATCACGCAGTCGCGCACCATCCAGACCACCGTGCCGTTGGTCATGATGGACGAGAATTGCGAGATCGGTCTCGACGAGGTGAAGTGGAGCGAGCTGCGCCAGTCGAGCTCTGGAAGCTCGCTGGTGCGCCGCCAGCCCAAGGGCGTGGCGGCGCTGATCACGCCCTGGAACGCGCCCATGATGACCGTGATCCAGAAGTTGGCGCCGGCATTGATCTCGGGCTGCACGGTGGTTTTGAAGCCGGCGTCGCTGGCACCACTGAGCGGCCTGCTGCTGGCCGAGTTCATCGAGCAGGCCGATTTCCCGGCCGGCGTTGTAAACGTCGTCACCTGTGACCGCACGGAGGCGGAATACCTCGCGGTTCATCCGGGTGTGAACAAGGTGACCTTCACGGGATCCACCCAGGCCGGGCGTCATCTGGCGGCGAAGTGTGGCGCGCTGCTGCGCCCGATCACGCTGGAGCTGGGCGGCAAATCGGCAGCCATCATCCTGGATGACGCTGACATCGGCGCCGCGGTTTCGGCGATGCGACTGCTGGCGTTTCGCAACTCCGGCCAGATCTGCACGCTGAAGACGCGCGTGCTGGTTTCCAAGCGTCATCATGCCGAGGTGGTCGAGGGGCTAGCCCAGATGATGCGATCCATGCCGGTGGGCGATCCGTTGGATGAAAAGACGGAGATCGGCCCGATGGTCAGCCGCCGGCAGCAGGAGAACGTGGAACGCCATATCGAGGTCGGCATGGCCGAGGGCGCGACGCGCGTCCTGGGCGGGCTGGGCAGGCCGGCCGGCTTGCGCCGGGGCTGGTACGTGCAGCCGACGTTGTTCACCGACGTGCATCCGGATTCACGCCTGGCGCAGGAAGAGATCTTCGGGCCCGTGCTGTCGGTGATCGCTTATGAGAGCGAAGACGACGCGGTCGCCATCGCCAACAACTCGTCCTACGGGCTGAGCGGCTCTGTCTTCTCCCAGGACATCGAGCACGCGATCGCGGTGGCCGATCGGATCCAGACCGGGACGCTGGAGGTCAATGGCGCGCCGCGTGGCTATCGTTCGCCGTTTGGCGGTGTCAAGGAATCCGGCCTGGGCCGCGAAAGCGGTCGCGAGGGCTTTGAGCCCTATGTCGAGATCAAGTCCATCAGCCTTCCCAGGGCGGTGGCCGAGCGTTTCGCCTGAGCGATGGTGGGCGAACGTATGTTCCTGTTTGAACTGATGTCATTGCCGGAGCGGCGAACTTGAAGATCGGTTTCATTGGCTTGGGTCTGATGGGGCGCGGCATGGCTGCGAATCTGCTGGGATCGGGTAACCCACTGGTCGTGCATGATCTGCGTCCGGCGTCCGCCGCACCCCTGCTGGAGCAGGGCGCCACCTGGGCGGAAACACCAGCGCAGGTGGCTGCATCCTCGGACATCGTCTTCACCTCCCTGCCGCGGCCGGCGGATGTCGAAGCGGTCATGCAGGGTGCGCACGGATTGGCGGCGGGCTTCAACGAGGGGTGCGTCTGGTTCGATCTCTCGACCAATTCTCTGGCGGTCGTGCGCGCCATTCATGCACGGCTCGCCGAGATCAGGGTGCACTTCTTCGATGCCCCCGTGAGCGGAGGGCCGGCCGGGGCGGCCAGTGGAAAGCTGGCGATCTGGATCGGCGGCGACCGAGCAGTCTTCGAATCGGCCGAGCCGGTATTGCGGCACATGGCCGATCGTGCGCGCTACGTGGGTGCGATCGGCGCCGGCACGATCTCCAAGCTCGTGCACAACACCATGTCCGCGACCATCAACCACGCGGTGGCCGAAATGATGACCGTGGGCGTCAAGGCCGGCATGGACCCGCTCGAACTCTACGAGGCGATTCGCTCGGGTGCCATGGGCCGAATCCGGGCGTTCGATCATGTCCAGTCGCGTTGGCTGGTCGACAATCTCGATCCGCCCACCTTTGCATTGGAACTCTTGCACAAGGACGTGAGCCTGGGTGTCGAACTCGCGCGCATGGTCGATGCGCCCGCGCCGTTGGCGAACGCGATGCTCGATGATCTCACCGAAGCCGTGAACCGGGGCTGGGGCCGGCGTGATGCCCAGTCGGCGTTGCTTTTGAAGCAGGAGCGGGCCGGTATCGCCGCGATCAAGGTGTCGCCGGACGAGCTCAAGCAGGTGGTGGGCCGGACGTAGTCGTCACGTCGACAGCCTCCTGCCGCCGCCGATGACGCCTCGTCACATCGCCAGAAACCACCGGACCCCGTCGTGGGTCGTTTGCCATGGTGGCTAGCCACCCGCTACTCGGCATAGCCTACAAGGTGCTGAACGCGCTACTGGTCACGTTGATGCTCGCGGTGATCAAGTCGGTTCAAGGCCTGCCGCTGTTCGAGCTGATGTTCTTTCGTTCCCTGTTCGCGGCCTTGCCCGTCGTGGTCTATCTGCTCATGCGGGGCCGGCTTCGCCAGTCGATGCGCACCCGCAAACCGCAGGGCCATCTCGCCCGCGCGGTACTGTCTCTACTGACCATGGGGCTGACCTTCCTGGCCGTCAGATCGCTGCCCCTGCCGGAGGCCGTGACGCTGCAGTACACCCAGCCGCTGTTCGTCGTCGCGCTGTCGGCCGTGCTGTTGAGCGAGCCGGTGGGCCTGTTTCGCTGGACGGCCGTAGCGCTCGGTTTCGCGGGGGCGATGATCATCACGTGGCCAAAGCTCACCATGCTCGGCGGCTCGGCGGCGATCCTGTCGCATGCCGAGCTCGTGGGTGCCGCTGCGGCCCTTGCCGGGGCAGCCGTTTATGCATCCAACATCATCTTGTGCAGTCGCCTGGTGCGAACGGAGTCCTCGGTCACGATCGTGCTCTGGTTCAGCTTTCTCGCCTGTGCGTTTCTGTCCCTGACGATGCCCTTCGGCTGGGTGGTTCCCTCGCTGGAGCAGATCGGTCTGCTCGCCGTCGCCGGCCTGCTGGGTTCGGCCTCGCTGATCGCAATGTCGGAGGCGCTGCGGGTGGCGCCGGTTTCGACCACCGCGCCGTTCGAGTATTCGTCGCTGCTCTTCGCGATCGGGCTTGGTTTCGTCGTGTTCGGCGATGTGCCCGATCTGCACACACTCATCGGCGGCGCGATCGTGATCTTCGCCGGAGCCATGATTCTTTGGTGGGAGCGCGCGCGTCGATCGTTGCCGGTGGTGGTCGAGCCTGTGTAACCAACCCCGTGGAATCGGTGGGCGATCATCGCGCTTCGCCACCCAACTGCGGCCCGACCGGCCGCCTCTCTCAGGAGCCCGCTATGCAAGAACCCGATCATTATGCGGCTGTGCCGCAACTCGCGCGCCTGCGCAAAGACGTTCTCTACCAGGACGTCTGGAAGCAGCCCGAGCTGAGCTCGCGTGACCGCTGCCTGGTCACATGCGCCATTCTGGGGGCGCTGGGCAAGAACGCCGAACTCGAGTTCCACATGGGCAAAGCGGTCGAAAACGGGGTGACACCCGACGAGCTGCGCGGTCTTGTCGTTCAACTCGCGTTCTACGCGGGCTGGCCATGCGGGGTCAGTTCCGCCAAGGCGGGGTTGGCGGTCTTTCGCGCGGATCAGGCGTCGAAGGTCGACCCTGGAGGCCGATGACGCCGGACGCCCGTCGTCGGAGCGCGACCGTTATCGACCGCCTCTTCGCCAATGTTCGACCGTGCGGTACCGAACAAGCCCTTCGACAGGCCATTGGCATGGAAAGTGCGCAGCAAGTGCGTGTGCCGAGCCAACGCGTTCGAGGGGTGATCCATGCCGCATATCAATGTGAAGTTGTTTACCGGCCGCAGTGAGCAAGACAAGAAGCGCCTTGCTGACCGCATCGCGCTGGCGGTGATGAACTCGATCGGCGCCTCGGAAAGTTCGATCTCGGTCGCGATCGAAGACGTCGATCCCGACGAATGGACCGAAAAGGTCTACGACCCGGAGATCGCCGGGTCTCCCAGCCTGATCTACAAGAAACCTGGCTACGAACGCTTCTGAGCCGTGTCCGGGCCGGGCCGTTGCCAAGCGGTCGTATTACCGGTCGCAATCAGTTCAACACTTCCAACTTCTTATATAGGTACGAGCGCGATACGCCAAGGTGCTCGGCCGCCTTCTTCTTGTTGCCATTGAAGCGAATGATCGCATCGTTGATCAGCTTCATCTCGAGGGAATCGAGCGAGTCTTTCAGACTTCCACTCTTCGCAGGGGCAGTGATTTCCAAAGACTCGACCCGTTCTTGCTTGGCCGGCAGGCCTGAGCGCTTCTTGAAGTCCTCGACGCGAAGTTTTCCCGAGTCGGCGAAAATCATCGCGCGCTCGACCTCATGCCGGAGTTGGCGCACATTGCCCGGCCATCGCTGATCCATCAGGAAATCATGGACGTCCATGCCGATCTCCGGCACCGGACGGTGATACTGGTGCGCGAGCTCCGAAACGAAATGGGCGACCAGCAGTGGCAGGTCTTCGATGCGCTCCTCCAGGGTCGGCATCGCGATCACGACCGGGCTGATACGATAGAACAGGTCCAGTCGGAACCGGTCGCGTTCGATGAACGCCTCGAGGTCGCGGTTGGTCGCCGAGATCAGGCGGAAGTCCACGCGCTTGGGTTTGTCGCCGCCGATCCGCTCCACCATGCGATCCTGCAGCACCCGCAGCAGCTTCGACTGCACCTCGAGCGGCATGTCGCCGATCTCGTCCAGGAAGATCGTGCCCTTGTCGGCCAGCTCGAACTTTCCGGCACGCCCCTTGCGGTCGGCATCGGTGAACGACCCCGGCTCGTATCCGAACAGTTCGCTCTCGACCAATGACGCGGGCAGTGCCGCCGCGTTGACCGTGACCAGTCTCGCGTCCCGGCGAGGGCTGAACATGTGCAGAGCCTGGGCCACGAGTTCCTTGCCGGTTCCGCTCTCGCCCTGGATAAGGACGGGTATCTCGAGCGGGGCGATGCGGCGAATCTGATCCTTTACCGCCTGGATCGCGATGCTCTGCCCGACGATGGCGTCGAGATACTTCTGGCCGCTCAGTTCGTGGCTGGCCTTGGCCTTGTAGGTGGCAATCTCGGCCTCGAGATCATTGATGCGCCGGGCCATTTCCTCGAGTTGCTGGGGGCCCTTGAACATCACGCGGCCGATCGCGCCGACGATCTTGTGGTCATGCAGAATCGGGTGGCGCGAAACGACTCGAACCCGACCGCGCATATGGTGGACCTGGCCGACCTCGGCTACGCCCGTGCGCACGACATGGTGCAGGCGGGTGTTCTCGATCACGTCACGAACCTTCTTGCCGATCGCCTCGCCAGGCTGCAGACCGAAGAACTTCTCGTGCACCGGCGAGATGAAGGCCACCCGCGCATTCGCATCGACCACGGCCATCGCGTCGTAAGGGTCGGCGAGGAAGTGGTTCAGGATGTCGTAGGCGAAGTCGACCCCGACGATGAAATCCAGGACCGTGTCCGAGGGGGACTCCGACAGCAAGACCAGGCATCCGCCATCGACCGCGGTGACGAAGGCGCAATACTTTGCGTCGCTGAGCAGAATCGGCATGATCCGCCGCTTCAGTGCCTCGTCGCGCCAGTCAGCCTCGCTGACCATGGCCTTGATGCGCTTGTCCGCGCCGACGCCGACGCTGGCCAGGTTCTTGCCAGCGGCGTCTGTCAGGAGCAGACCTTTCACACCCATCGTTTTTTCCACAGTGGTGGCCACCGGTGTCTCCTCTGACCCTTGGGTGTGTACCCGATCGGATCACTTGGTCGGCGGTAGTGTACGCACCGAACACACGCAGTCAAGATTGGTTGGCGGTTGAAGCCCCCTGAGGCACGGCACGAGGCGCTTGCATCGGGCCTCGCAGTTGCTGGCACGACTGTTGCTTTTGTCGGCTCGGGCGGCGCGAATCCATCGAGTGGGATGGGTTTCTCGCGCAAGCCCTGGAGAGGAGGAGACATGGAACTCAGGCCGCATATCGGTGCGCAGGCGAAGCAATTCGCAACGATCACGCATCGCGCCATACAGTCGATCAACCTGCTCAAGTTCGGGCATGAGGAACTCTGCGACTTTCTGAGAGAGCAGGAGGAGCGGAATCCTCTGATCGAAGTACTGATACCGGAGATCGGCGGCGAGGAGGCAGCGGCCCGACCCGCCCAGCCGGCGTCCGCAGCTTCACCACAAGCCTGCGAATCCGGCTCTGGCATGGCCGCGGTGGCGCGCTCGCAGGCGTCATGGGGCCAACCCGGCACTGTCGGTGCCGAGTTGCCCGGCGTCGACCAAACCTGTTTCGCGTCCGTGTCGCTGAGGGAGCATTTGCTTGCCCAGGTCGGTCTGTGCGGACTGGATCGCGTCGACCGCATGATCGCCACCGAATTGGTCGAATCGATCGAGCCCGATGGTTATCTGCGTCGTGATCTCGGCGACGTGGCGGATGTTCTCGGCGTCGATCCGGCGCGCGTCGAAGCAGTGCTTCAGACGGTTCATCGCTTCGAGCCAGCCGGAATCGGGGCGCGCAATGTCGGGGAGTGTCTGCGACTGCAGCTGGCCGAGAAAAATCTGTTGAGTTCGGCCATGGCGTTGCTGCTGGAGAACATCGAACTGCTGTCGCGCTATGAACTGCCGGCACTTGCCCGGGCCTGTGGGGTCGACAAGGCCACGATCGCGTCCATGATTCGTGAGATCCGCAAGCTGGATCCACGACCCGGCCGGCAGTTCGATGCCGAACCGGTCGTGATGGCCATACCCGACGTGACGCTCGAAATCCGTGATGACGGCAGCCTTCATGTCGAGCTGAATGCGTCCTTCCTCCCGAGGGTGCTGGTCAATCGGGACTACTACGCCGAGATGCGTGCACTCTCGACCGACGAGATCGAGGTGCGATTCGTGACCGACTGCATGAAGGACGCGAACATGTTGGCGCGCAACCTCGATCAACGCTCGAAGACGCTACTCAGAGTCGCGACCGAGATCGTCAAACGTCAGAAGGCGTTCTTCACGCACGGCGCCGGGCATATGCGGCCTTTGTGCCAGGGCGACGTCGCGCAGACCCTTGGTATGCATCGGTCCACCGTTTGCCGGGCGATCTCCGGCAAGTACATCATGACCAATCGCGGGCTGTTCGAGCTCAAGCATTTCTTTTCGAATGCGATCACGTCGACCGAGGGCGACGACGACTATTCGGCCCAGACCATCCGCATGAGGATCCGCGACCTGATCGCGGCGGAGTCGGACGGCGAGGTGCAGTCCGACGACGCAATCATGGTCAGCCTGAAGGATTCCGGCATCGATATCGCACGGCGCACGGTGGCCAAGTACCGCGAGATGCTTGGGATCCCGTCATCGGCGATGCGCAAGCGCCAGGCCCGCGCCGCGAGGCTCGAGGCTCAGGCGCTGGCCGCATGAGCGCCGATGCGGACATCTGTTCGCTGGGGCGGCCCACCTTTCATGCGCGCGTCGAGGCGTGGCAGTGTGATCACAACGACCACTGGAATGTTCGCAACTACATGCGCTGCTTCGACCAGGCAAGCCATGTCGTGGCGGGCATCGCGGGGACGGCCCTGGCGACGGAAGGCGGGCTCGCCCAGCACACCAGATATCACCGCGAGTTATTGCTGACCGCGGCCGTGGAGGTGCGCTCCGCAGTGCTGGCCGACGGCGATCATGCCGGGGCGATGGTGCACCTGCTGTCGTCCGGCGGCCGGTTGTCGGCCACCGCATTGCTGCAGCCCGGCCTGGTCACCGACGTACTGCCGCGGGTGAGCGCCGACGCGGTTCGCCCGGCCCTGCCGCGGGGTGTCGACGGCCGGCCTCATGCAATGGCGGCGGTCGCTGCGGCCGGCGACGCGCAGGTCATCGAGCACGGCTTCGTGCAGCCGCACGAGCTGGACCACACGGGATCGATCGCGATCGACTGCCTGATGGGCCGGGTCGCCGCGGCCACCAATTTCCTGCTGCACGGGATCGGATTCGATCCGGACTTCATGAAAGCCCACGGGCTGACCCGCATGGGGGTCGAAACGAAGTTCACCCGGTTCGGCCGGGTGCCCGCCGGCACCCGGCTTGGCAGTCAGGTATGGGTGGCATCGGGCGGCGCGAGATACGTCGTGCTGCGGCACCGCCTGTTCGAGTTCGGCGGCCCGGTCGTGGCCGCCGTCGATCAGTCGCTCGTGATCGTCGATCTCGCGACCCGGCGGGCCACGGACGTGCCGTCGATCCTGCGCGATGCCGAAACCGGAACCGCGCAATAGCAACTGGAACCGCTAAATCGCGCGCGCAATTCGGCCCGGAATCAGGGATTTCGCCAGGGCGCGAGCGATCTCACGGATTCACGGACTCACGACACTAAAAGCCCAGGATCGCCTTGATCTCGAGGTACTCCTCCATGCCGTAGGTACCCATCTCGCGGCCGTTGCCGGATTTCTTGTAACCACCCATCGGCGCCGACGTGTTGGCCGCGCAGCCGTTGTAGAAGACACGGCCCGCCTTCATCTGGCGGCACACCGCCAGGGCCTGGTCGCGGTCCTGGCCGAACACATAGGCGCCCAGGCCGTACGAAGTACCGTTGGCGAGTTCGATCGCCTCGTCGACGGTGCGATAGGTCATTACCGCGGTGACCGTGCCGAAGATCTCTTCCCGGGCGATGGTCATGTCCGGGGTCACGACGAAGACCGTTGGCTTGACGAAGAAACCGCGCGCCAGGCCGTCGGGCCGACCGGGCCCGCCGCAAACCAGCCGGCCGCCTTCGTCGATAGCGGTGCGGATGTAGCCCTGTATGCGCTCGAACTGGGCACGGTTGACGACCGGGCCGTGGGTCGTGGACTCGACCGTCGGATCGCCGAGCCGGATGTGCTGCGCGATACCCTCCTGGAGATGGCCGAGCAGTTCTTCCAGTCTGTCATGCTGGACGAGGATCCGGGTCGGCGAATGGCAGGACTGGCCGGAATTCGAATAGCCGCGTGTCACGTTGTATTCGGCGGCGGCCTTCAGATCGCCGTCGGGCAGGATCAGGTTGGCAGACTTTCCGCCCAGTTCCTGCGTGACCCGTTTGACCGAGGCCGCTGCCGCTTCGGCCACCAGAATGCCTGCGCGGGTGGAACCGGTGAACGACACGATGTCGATACCCTCGTGGGCGGCAATCGCCGCGCCGACCCCCGGACCGTCGCCGTTGACCAGGTTGAACACACCCTTCGGAACGCCGGCCTCGTGCAGGATATCGGCCAGCACGAACGCATTGAGCGGCGTGAACTCGGATGGCTTGAGAACCACCGGGCAGCCGGCGGCAAAGGCCGATGCGAGTTTGTTGCAAATCAACTGGACCGGCCAGTTCCACGGCGTGATCAGCCCGGCGACACCGATCGCCTCGCGCTGGATGATGTTGATGCCTTCGCGGGTCTCGAATGCGTAGTGCTCGAGCGTGGCGCGCGCCTGCTTCAGTGCGGCCAGGCCGGCGCCGGTCTGTTGGGTGAGCGTTCGCGGTGCGCCCATTTCCTCGGTGAGGGCGGCCATGAGTTCCGCCTGCCGTGTCGCATAGACGGCGATGATCCGATCGAGCAGCGCCATGCGTTCATGCTTCGACGAAGCGGCAAAGGCCGGCAGGGCACGCCGTGCGGCCACCACCGCTCGATCGACATCGGCCGGGGAACCGAGCGCGACCGTCGCGAACGGCTCTTCGGTGGTCGGGTTGACGAGTTCGAACGGCGTGGAATCCAACGAATCCACCCACTCGCCAGCGATGTAGAAATGTCCGTAGTGTTTCATCGAGTCGTCTCGGGCGTTCGATCGGGCGGGATGATCAGCTGCCTGCGCTCAGGTACCGGTGAACTTCGGCGGGCGTTTTTCGCGGACCGCGGCGGCCGCTTCCTGGTGATCGTTACTCGTCCGAATCAGGGCGAGATGCGAGCTCAGCGCGTCGAGATGGGTCGGCATGTCGGTCGACATGCCCTGGTAGACGAGTCGCTTGATCGTACGGATCGACAGGGGGGCGGCTTTGGCGATCGATTCAGCGTAGGCTTTCACGCCGGCACGGAATTCATCATCCGGAAATACCCGGTTGACGATACCCAGGCGCAAGGCTTCCTCGGCATCGACCCAGCGCGAGGTCCAGAACATGTCGAGTGCCGCCGCGGTGCCGATCAGCCGTGGCAGGAACCAGGCACCGCCGACCCCTGGCACGAGCCCCATCTTCGCGTATGTCTCGGCGAAGCGTGCCGAGGCGGTGGCGAGCCGGACGTCGCACATCAGCGCCAGATCCATGCCGCCGCCGACGGCCGCGCCATTGACCGCGGCAATGATCGGTTTGTCGATCTCCGCTACCTTGCGGGTCAGGGCCTGAGAATTCGCGACCATCCGCTGTTTGGCCTGCAACGGGGTTTGCTGCGCCTTCTCGGCGAGGCCGCCTGTGTCACCTCCGGACGAGAAGGTTTTGTCCACGGCCGTGAACACGATGACCTTGATCTCGTCGCGCGCGTTGCAGTCGTCCAGCCACCGGATCCATTGCCGGACCATCTCGTCGGTGAAGGCATTGCGCTTCTCTGCACGATTGATCGTGATCGTGGCAACACCGTTCTCGACTTCGAGCAAGAGTTCGTCGGACATGATTCGAGCCTCTGGGTCAGGGGGCCGGATGATCGATCGGCCCCGTCCGGTCGGAGGGCCGCCGGATCTGCGGCGTCGTCCAGGCCATCGCCGCACAAACCGTGCCAAAAGGGCGCCGCGGACCGAAGACGTGCTCGTGCCGCCCCGTTTTGGCATGCGTGTTGCGTGAGTCAGCCGGGTGGGCCGAGCACCTTCAGGCATCGGTGTTTCGCCTCGTCCGACCTATCAAGCCCGTGAGGGGGAACAGACCGCCATGGATGAAATGCTGCCCGACGAGATCCCGGCGGTTCGCGACTCGATTCGTCGGTTCATGGAAACCGAAGTCATCCCGGTGATGGATGGCTACGAGGCGCGCCGCGAGTTGCCGCGCGAACTCATCCGCAAGGCCGGCGAGGCCGGCTATTACGGCGCGACGTTCCCGGAGTCGGTCGGCGGCAGCGACATGGGCTATCTGGCAGCCGCGGTCGTCATCGAGGAAATCGCCCGGATGGACGTCCGTTACGGCGGCTTCAATCAGAACGGCGGCAACTGCCCGGCGTGCATCTATCTCGGTGGCAGCGAGGCGCAGATCGCCAAGTACGTGCCCGACCTTCTTGCCGGCAAGACGGTCGGCATGATGGCGCTGACCGAGTCGGGCGGCGGATCCGATGCCGCCGGTGCCATGAAGACCGTGGCGCGGCGTGATGGCGATGTCTATCGGATCAACGGGTCCAAGATGTGGGCCACTCTGGGCGACGAGTGCGATGTCGGCATCCTGTTCGCCAAGACCGATCCGCAAGCGGGGGCGCGCGGTGTCTCGGCCTTCATCGTGGAGCCCAAGAGGTTTCCGGGTTTCACCGCGCAGCCGATCGACGTCGGTCTGTCGAATGCGTTTCGGGTCTGTGCCGTATTCCTGGATGACTTCGTCGTGCCCGCCGAGAACCTGCTGGGCGCTGAAGGCGATGGTTTCAAGATCATAATGCGGGCGCTGCAGGGCGGCCGCGCGATCATCGGTGCCAAGGCGCTTGGCATCGCGATCGGTGCGTTCGAGGATGCGGTGCGCTACGCCAACGAGCGCACGATCAAGGGCAGCCCCATCGGCCACTTTCAAATGATCCAGGCGCAGATTGCCGAGATGGCGGTGGCCATCGAGGCCAGCCGGGCGCTGGTCTATCAGTCGGCGCGTGCCATGGACCTCGAACTGCCGACGAATCGACTTGCGTCGATCGCGAAGTTCCATGCATCGCAGACCGCGAAGTTCTGTACCGACACCGCCCAGCAGATCTACGGCGGCTACGGGCTCTCCAGTGAGTATCGGATCGCACGCTACAAGAAGTATGCTGACCTGATGTTCACCGGGGAGGGCACGGCCAATGTGCAGAAGATCCTGATCGCCGAGGATGCACTCGGCTACAAGGTCGCCGATCGCCACCATGGCAGGACCGGTCTGCGCAGCATGGGCCGAAGCGGCTGACCGGTCATCGCGCCTCCCGATCTGAAGCGGTCCGGCAAAGACCTGCCTGCGCCCGGCAACCGCGTGTGAACGGGGCGGCCGCAGGTGTTCGACGCACCCCCGCGGCCGCGCGGCTTCGTAGTGGCATAGCAATTGCGAGCGCCTTCCCGTGATGGCGATCGAAGGATGGAATCATGATTTCTGGCGGTGCCCACATGGCAGAAGACCCGGAACGCTTGCCGTTTCGTGACCTGAATATCGTGCAGGGCGGACAGACCTTCGGCATGTTCGAAGGCATTCGTGTCGTCGATGTCACGACCTCGATCGCAGGACCCTATGCGACCATGTTGTTGTCGGATTTCGGGGCGGAGGTGGTCAAGGTCGAACGCCCGGACGGTGACGATGCCCGTGCCTGGGGCCCGCCGTTCCTGAACGGGCAGTCGCTGTGGTTTACCGCTGTCAACCGTAACAAGCGCAGCGTGGTCATCGACATCCAGACCCAGGCGGGGCGCGCCGATCTGATGGCCCTGGTGCGCACGGCCGACGTTTTCGTCACCAATCAGCCCCCCGAAGTACAGCGCAAACTGGGGCTCGATTACGATAGCCTGCGCGCGGTCCGTGAGGACATCGTCTTCGTGTCCGTGACCGGCTTCGGTCTGACCGGCGAGCGGTCATCCCTCACCTGCTACGACCTGATCGCCGAAGGTTATTCCGGTGTCATGGACATCACCGGCGCGGCCGACAGCGGACCTCAGAAAATCGGTGCGCCGGCGGCCGATATGCTGGCCGGACAGGATGCCGCAATGGCGGCCATGGCGGCCCTGTTCGACCGGCAGCGCACCGGCAAAGGTCACCTGGTCGATGTCAGCCTGGTCGAGAGCATGACCCGCTTCCTGACCTGCCGTATTTCTCCGTATCTGGGGTCCGGCGAGGTTCCCGCGCGCAGCGGTGGCACCGACAGCGTGATCGCGATCTACCAGGCCTTCGACACCGCCGATCTGCCGATCACGCTCGGGCTCGGCAACGACGGTATCTGGGCAAGGTTCTGGCGTGCGGTCGGCGATCCCGACTATGCGGCGCGGCCGGAATTCAAGTCGAACGTGGATCGGCGTCAGCAGCGCGAGGCGATCGTCGGGCATATCCGGCAGGTCTTGCTGACGAAGACGCGCGACGAATGGCTGGCTATTCTCGCCGAGGCCCGGGTGCCGGCCGGGCCGATCAACCGCATCGACGAGGTGGCCGCGGATGGCGCGCTGCGCGAGCGGGGGCTCTTCTATGTCTGCACCGATGGGCGTCGGGTGGTGCCGCAGATCGGATTGGGAATCCGGGTGAATAATGCGGTCAGCACCGCGCGCCTGGCGCCGCCGGTTCTCGGTGAGCACACCGAAGAGATCCTGGCCGCGTTGCGCGCCACCGAAGACACGACTCAATCACAGATCTGAGAGGACACGCAAACATGGCATTCACCGAAATTCAATATGAAGAAGACGGTCCGATCGGCACGATCACGCTGAATCGACCAGACGACGGCAACATGTTTACCGAGACGATGTGCCACGAGATCCGTGACTGCATCGAGGCGATTCGCCGCGAGACCCGTACCCGCGTCGTCGTGCTGACCGGTGCCGGCGATCGCTTCTTCTGCATCGGTGGCCGGAAAGACGGCATGGAGAAGACCAAGCTCTATGCCGGCACGCTGCCCACGCTGGAGATGTACGAGGCGATCGATCGCCTGCAAAAGCCGGTGGTCGCCAGTGTCAACGGCTTTGCGGTCGGCGGCGGCAACGTGTTGCAGATGGTCTGCGACGTGACGATCGCCAAGGAAAGCGCCATTTTTCGGCAGGTGGGGCCGATGATGGGCTCGTTCGATGCGGGCTACGGCACCTGGTATCTGGAAGATCTGGTGGGCAAGAAGCGCGCCAAGGAGATCTGGTACTGCAACACCAAGATGAGCGCCGCCTACGCGCTCGAGATCGGCCTGATCAACCGGGTCGTTCCCGATGACCAACTGGCCGAGAAGACCAGGGAATTCGCGCTCGAGATCGCCGACCGCGGCGCCTTCGCGCTGGCGTCGATCAAGGGTGCGTTCCTCGCGCGTCACGGCGGTGTCGCCGGGCTTTCGCGTGTGACCCACGATCTGTTGCTGGCGCAGTACCTGGGCACCGAAGAGCACAAGGAACTCAACAAGAGCTTCAGCGAGCGTCGCAAGCCGGATCCCTCCACGTTCGGACACTGAGGACCCGGCAGTGAAACCGTTCCTGACTCTGCACGACCCGAGCCCGGCCCGGTCGTACTACGACCGCGGCTTGTGGGCCGCGGATACGTTCTACTCGCTGATGGCGGCCCACGCCGAGCGGCGGCCGGACGCGACCGCGCTCAGAGACGGACGAACCACCCTGGACTGGCGCTCGCTTCAGGCGCGGGTCGACGCCATGGCCGACGATCTTCGTGAGGCCGGTATCCATGGCGGCGACCGCATCGCGATCTGGATGTCGAACCGGGTCGAGGCGGTCATCGCCTTCCTGGCCTGTTCGCGCGAAGGCATTGCCTGCAATCCGTCGCTGCATCGCAGTTACACCTGCGCGGAGATCATCGACCTGCTCAGCGAGTTGCAGGCACGCGCCCTGGTCACCGAAGACGGCTGGGGAGCTGATCGCAATGCCCGCGACTTCGACGCCATGCTCGGCGAACTGTCTTTCTTGAAACGGGTCTACAAGCCGGCCGGCTTTCCGACGCACATCCCGGATGGCGCTCGCGCACCACATGCGAACCCGGACAGCGTGGTCTATCTCGCGTTCACCTCGGGAACCACGGGCCGGCCGAAGTGCGTGATGCACTCGTGCAATACGCTGCTCGCCAACGCGCGCGATCTGGTGCGCGACTGGGGCCTGACCGAACGCAGCACGATCCTCACCCTGAGCCCGCTCTCGCATCATATCGCCTGGGTCGCGATCGCCCAGTGGCTGGTTTGCGGCGGGCAGTTGGTCACCAATGATCCGCCGCAGGGCAAGACGGCGATGCAGTGGGTCATCGAGGCCGGCGCCACCTATGTGCTCGGCGTGCCCACGCACGCGATGGACATTCTCGCCGAGCAGAAGCGGGCGGGGCTGAGCCGTCTCGGGCAGGTGGAGATCTTCTACATGGCCGGCTCACCGATTCCCGAAGTGGTCGCGCGAGACTTCGTCGACCAGGGCATCACGCCGCAGAACATCTACGGCATGACCGAGTGCTCGTCGCATCAGTACACCCATCCCACCGATACGAAGGATGTCTGGATCTCCACCTGCGGGCGCGGCGGCCCGGCCTACGAGGTGCGGATCTGGGATCCCGAGAACCCGGATGAAGAACTGCCCCGGGGGCAGTCAGGCAACATCGGCGGGCGCGGCGCGGCGATGATGCTCGGCTACTTCGCCAATCAGGAGGCGACCGAGAAAACCTTCAACCGGCACGGCTATCTGCTGTCCGGCGATCTCGGCTCGTTCGACGAGAACGGCAATCTGCGCATCGAAGGGCGGATCAAGGATCTGATCATTCGGGGCGGGCACAACATCTATCCGTCGCGTATCGAGTCGCTGGCGCTCACCCATCCCGGTGTCGAGAAGGCGGCCGCGTTCGGCGTCCACGATGACCGTCTCGGCGAACGCGTCTGCCTGGCGGTCATCGGCACGCTGAGCGCCGCGCAAATGCTCGAGCATCTCGCGACCGCGGGTCTGTCGAAGTTCGACATGCCGGAATGGTATGCGGCTGTCGCCGAGCTGCCGCTCACGGCGAGTGGCAAGATCCTCAAGCGCGAGCTTTCCGAGATGGTCAAGCGTGGTGATCTGGCGCCGGAGTCGGTGCGCTATGTCGAACAAACCACGGAGTGATTCATGGCGGTGGAACTGAAACGCGATGGCGATGTCGCCATCCTGACCCTGAACCGGCCCGAGGCGCTGAACGCGCTGTCGTTCGCGATTCTGGGCGAGATTGGTGCCGCGATCGACGAGGTCGCCGGCTGGGCCGATGTTCGTGCGCTGATGATCACCGGCGCCGGTGACAAGGCCTTCTGTGCCGGTGCCGACATCAAAGAGTTGCGCCATCGGCGGCTGATCGATCAGAAGCGCGGCGCGGAGCTCGGCCAGGCCGTGTTCTCCAAGCTCGATCGCCTGCCGATCGCCTCGGTGGCCCTGGTCAATGGCTATGCCTTCGGCGGCGGTGCCGAGCTCGCTCTGGCCTCGACCTTCCGCCTGGCCTCACCGAATGCGGTTTTCGGTCTACCCGAGATCAAGCTGGGCCTGATTCCCGGCTACGGCGGCACGCAGCGACTGCCGCGCCTGGTAGGCGAGGGGCGGGCGCTCGAGATCATCATGACCGGGCGCAATGTCAAGGCGGACGAGGCCGAACGCATCGGCCTGGTCAATGCGGTGGTCGACGGTGACCTCATGGAGGCCGGGCTTGCGTTCGCCGCCCGGTTCACCCGCTACAGCCTGCCCGTATTGGAATTCGCACGGCGCGCGGTTCAGCGTGCCGCGGATCTGTCGCTGCAAGATGGTTTGCAGGTCGAGGCCGATCTGTCGACCCTGGCCTATCGTCTCGGTGATGCCGAGGAGGGCATGGCCGCGTTCGAGGAAAAGCGCAAGGCGGAGTTCAAGGATGGCTGAGTCTCAAGTCGTCGTTACGGGAGCCTCCAAGGGTATCGGCGCGGCGATCGCGGTCGAACTCGCCAGACGAGGGTTCGAGGTCGTGGGTCTGTCGCGGACCGGAATATCGGAGGTCGGCCATGCGATGGCCTGTGACATGACCAACGAGGCCGATGTCTGCCGGGCATTCAAGGCGATCGGCGAGCGTGGCCCGATCTGCGGCCTGGTGAACAATGCCGGCGTGCATATCGGCGGTTCGATCGCCAAGCTGAGCACCGCCGATTTCAACAAGACCATCGCGCTCAACGCCACGGCGGTGATGGTCGCCGCGCGCGAGGCGTATCCGTATCTGCGTCAGTGCCAGGGCACGATCGTCAACATCGGCTCGTTCTTCGACAAACTCGGGGTGCCGGACAACCTGGCCTACTGCGCCTCCAAGGCGGCGGTGGCCGCGATGACCCGCTGCATGGCCGTGGAGTGGGCCCGGGATGGCATTCGGGTGATGAATGTCGCGCCCGGCTACATCGAAACCGATCTGAACCGCGACTATCTGGCCCGTGAGAAGGTCCAGGCCTGGATGAAGAGCCGCATTCCCGCGGGGGCGCCCGGCAAGGCGCAGGATGTCGCGAAACTCGTCGCCGCGATCTTCACCGAGAGAATCGGCTTCATGACCGGCGAGACGATTTACATCGACGGCGCACAAGGAATGAACCACTGATGAATCTGCTGGACAAAGTGATCGCGGCGCGGGTCTGGAACGACGAGGAGCGGATGGTCCTTGACCAGGTTCAGCGCGTTGCCGACGAGGTGATCGCGGCCAATGCCGAACACACCGACCAAACCTGCGAGTTTCCGTGGCAGAACGTCAATACGCTCAATGAGCTCGGCCTGAACGGGATCTTCATTCCCGAGGCCTTTGGCGGCACCCCGTTGTCCTACCGGCTCTACCTCGAGGTGGTATCGATCATCTCGGAGGCCTGCGCCTCGACGGGCATCATCTACGCCACGAACTACCACGGCATGAAGCCGCTGATCGACTTCGGGTCCGATGAGCAGCGTGCGCGGCTGCTGCCGCGCATTGCCGCGGGCGGGCTCGGGGCGCTCGCGATCACCGAGCCGAACGCCGGCTCCGATGCCACCGGCATGCGCACCACGTTCACGCCCGACGGTGACGAGATCATCATCCGCGGGTCGAAGGTCTTCATCTCCAACGGCAATGTGGCCGATCTCTACCTGTTGTTCGGAAAGTGGCAGGGCATCGACGATCCCAAAGCGGCGATCTCGGCGCTGATTCTCGAAAAGGGCGCCGCCGGTCACATCATCGACAAGGTCGAGAAGAAGATGGGCCACGGCGGCTCCGCCACCTGTGCGATGTCGTTCGATGATGTGCGCATGCCGATGGCCAATCTGCTGGGCAGGCCCGGCGATGGCCTGCGCATCCTGCTCGCCTCACTGAACAAGTCGCGGCCATCGGTCGCCGCGCATGCGCGTGGCATCGCGAGGGCCGCGTTTCGCGACATGGTCAACTATGCCAACGAGCGCGTGCAGTCGGGCAGGGCGATTCTGGATTTCCAGGGCAATCAGTTCATGTTGGCCGACCTCGCCAGCGAGCTGCTGATGCTCGAGCGCTGGATCGACTATGTCGCCGAGTTGGTCGATGCGGGTGCTGCCGACTTTGGCATGGAGGCCTCTATCGCCAAGATGCGTGCCAGCGATCTGGCCATGAAGATGACCACCGAGAATGTGCAGTTTCACGGCGGCTATGGCTACATCCGCGACTATCGCGCCGAGCGCCTGATGCGCGACGCCAAGATCACGCAGATCTGGGAAGGCACGAATCAGATTCATCGCCAGCTCATCGGCCGGAGCTTTCGGTCCAAGGCGCGCGGTTGAAACACGGGAGTTCGAAGGTGGCTACAACGATCAAGAAGGTCGGGATTTGCGGTGCCGGCGGCACCATGGGCGCCGGCATCGCGCTGGTCGCGGCGCGCGGTGGTTTCGACACCGTCTGTTTCGATCTTTCCGCCGAGGCGCTTGCGCGCCAACGCAAGGCGGCGACGAAGTTCTTCGATCGCACGGTCGAGAAGGGGCGCATGAGCGCGGAGGCGCGCGATGCCACGCTGGCGCGCATGCAAGATGCCACCGATCTCGCTGCGCTTGCCGACTGTGACCTGATCATCGAAGCGATCTTCGAGAACCTCGAGGTCAAGCGCGAGTTGTTCGGCAAGCTGAACACGCTCTGTAAGGCCGAGACGATCTTCGCCTCCAACACATCGACCCTGTCGATCACCCAGATCGCCGGCGGCTGCGGCCGCGAGGACCGCGTCGTGGGCATGCATTTCTGCCTGCCCGCCCAGGTGATGAAGCTGATCGAGATGTCGCGGGGTCTGAATACGTCGGATGCGGTGTTCGCCGATGCCTGGGCGTGGACGCAGGCGGTGGCGCAGGTGCCGGTCGAAACCCAGGACAAGCCCGGCTTCATCCTGAATGCGCTGCTGGTGCCGTTCAACAATGACGTGATTCGCGCGATCGAGGCCGGTCTGGCCACCGCCGAGGACATCGACACCGCGATCAGGTCGGGGCTCGGCTACAAGATGGGGCCGTGCACATTGCTGGATCTGATCGGCCTCGATACCCAGGTCTTGCTCGGCGAGGCCTTCTATCCGATCACGCTCGATGTTCGCGCCTCGGTGCCGCCGCTGTTGCGCCGGATGGTCGCCGCCGGCCTGCTGGGCAACAAGTCGGGCCAGGGCCTGTTGAGCGGCGCCGCACGCGAACGCGCGAGCACGGCACCGGCGTTCACGATCGAGGCCGCGGGCGCCAGCCGGTCGTTTCCAGACGGCGATGCCTTCCTCGCGACGGCCACATCCAGCGGGCCGGTGACGATTCATCTCGGCGGCGGCTATCGGGCGGACGCCGGCAAGACGGCCGTGTTGGTCGAACTCGATACCGAATGCCTCGGTGTGCACACCGGTGAGGATATGGGTCGGGAAGGGTCGAACGTCGTGGGCTTCGCCCGGTATCGCAACGGCGACGACGCGCCATCGAGGTTGATCGAGTTGGTGCGTCAGCCCAATACCGATGCCGGTGCCCTCGATGCCGCGCGCGCGGTGTTCGAGGTCGCGGGCTTCGATGTCGTGGTCTGCAAGGATCTCGCCGGCCGCATCGTCGATCGTCTGGTGCGTCCGAAATACAACGATGCGCTTCGCTTCATGGACGAAGGCCTGGCGAGCGCTGCCGATATGGACAAGACCTGCTGCATGGGCCTGGGCTACCCGGATGGCCCGATCGAGCGGGTCACGCGTGGCGGCCTGGCGCACCATTATCGGGTGACGAAAGCCATCCATGAGATGACCGGCCTGGCAGCCTATGCGCCGGCGCGCGCTGCGGTGGTCGCGCACGCTCGCTCGGTGCGTTGACTCGGCTGCCTGGCAAGCTCGGTTCGCGTGCACCCGGCGCGCCCTGGGCGAATGGTCGTTCGACTCGCGACCCTTGAATTCGGAGCTCCAAATGAAGGTCAAGAAGGCCGGCTCGGAACCGTCGAGCCTCGCATCCGCAGACCAGTTCACAGGTCGCGTGCGCCGTGATGCACTGATCTCGGCCGAGCTACCAGGCCGCGTCCGCACCGGGCTGGTGACATTCGAAGCGGGTGCGCGCACCGCCTGGCACACCCACCCGGCCGGGCAGATCCTGATCATCGTCTCCGGCCGTGGCTGGAGATGCAGGCCGAGGCGAGGAACGCCACGAGGAGCGCCGGGCGACAGCGTCTGGATACCCGCCGGCCAAAGGCATTGGCATGGCGCGACCATGACCACCGCAATGACCCACATCGCGGTGACGGAATCGGTGCAGGGGGACGCGGTGACCTGGATGACGCATGTCACCGATGAACAATATGATCCGACCTGAACCCGGCCAGGCCGCGGACTAGCCCGCGCGACTCACATGTCGGTCGGGCCGGCGGCCTGCTGAAAGCTGGTGTCGTGGGTCCGGAGTCCGCGTTCAAGTCGGCACACTTCGGACTCGGGACAAGACTCTAAAAACGGAGCCGTGAATGCCTTTCCTGACCAGCCTGCCCGAAGACGCCGGACCGCCCCATGTCTTCAAACGCTACCCGGAAATCTACGGCCCGTTCTCGGACATGAGCCAGGCCATGATGAACGGGCCGTCGCCGCTCAGCCAGGCCGAGCGCGAGATCGTTCTCGCCTTCGCGGCCGGCGTGATGGGTTGCACGTTCGTGCTCACCGGACACAGCGAGGTCGCCTATGCCTGGGGCGTGCCGCGGGGAGCGCTGGATGCGTTGCTGAAGGATATCGATAGCGCGCCCGTGGACGACAAACTGAAGCCCTTGCTCGCCTTCGTTCGCAAGCTGGCCGCGACGCCGAACGAGGTGTGTCAGGCAGACGTGGACGCGGTCTTCGCGGCGGGCTGGGATGAGCACGCGCTTCATGATGCCACCGCGGTCACCGCGCGTGCGGCCTTCATGCATCGGCTGGTGGCCGGCCATGGCTTCGCGCCGCTCGACCCGGCGGTCGCCGCGAGTCATGCCAGGAAGCGCGTCGAGCATGGCTATGTGAACCTCTACAGCGCGTTTCGAAAGCCCGGCTGAGTCGCGCGCTGCCCCGCGACGACCGTCCATGCGGTCGGTCGAGATGAACGGGGAATCCGGGCACCGATTCCGGTCGGGGGAGTTGGCACGGGATGTGCGTCGAAACGGGGTGAATCGCGTCGATTCCCATGCTTCTCCGATCGGCGCAGGCAATCGAGGAACCCCGACATGACATTTACTCAGGATGCACTGGCCGGCCGGGTCGCGCTGATCACCGGCGGCGGCGGCGGCATCGGTTTTGGTATCGCCAAGGCCTTTGCTTCGGTGGGCGCCCGCCTCGTTATCGCGAGTCGGAACGAGGAACGCCTCGCGGGCGCCGTGCAAGAGATCCAGGCACTTGGCGGTGAAATCACGGCGGTCAAGGCCGATGTCCGCAATTACGAGGATGTCGAGCGCGCGGTCAAAACGGCCACCGATACCTATGGCGCGCTGGACATCATGATCGCGAATGCGGCCGGCAACTTCGTGGTGCCGGCGGCCGAGATGTCGCCCAATGCCTGGAAGACCGTGATCGATATCGATCTCAATGGCACCTTCTATTGCGCCCGCGCCGCGTATCCTGCCCTGAAGCAGAGCCGGTTCGGCGGTCGCTTCATTGCGATTTCCACGACACGTGCATTGGAGGGCTGGCCAGGATGTGCCCATGCCGGCGCGGCCAAGGCCGGCATCATGTCCCTGATCCGGACGCTGACCGGCGAATGGGGCAAGGACGGCATCCGATGCAACACGATCGCGCCCGGCGCGATCGGCGACACCGAGGGCGTCAAGCGGATCTACGAGGATGCCGGGCGTCGCGAGATCGAGTTGTCGTCGATTCCCCTGGGAGAGTTCGGCAAGACAACCGATATCGCCAACACCGCGATCTTTCTCTGTTCCGACGCCGGCGCCTATGTCGCCGGTGCGGACTTCGTCGTCGATGGCGGGCGCAATCGTGGCCGAGCGAGCCCGATCGTGGCCGTTCCGAACAAGTGAGTCACCCATGATCAAGCAATATCCGCATCTCGAAACCGAGCGGCAGGATTCCGTCCTCGTCATTCGTTTGGCAAACGAGGCCGCGCTCAATTCGCTGACCCGTCAGATTCGCTTCTCGCTTCGTGACGTGACCCGCGAGATTCAGGACGACTACTCGATCCGAGCCGTCTATCTGACCGGCAAGGGCAAGGCATTTTGCGCGGGGGGAGACTTGCGCATGCTGACCGAGGCACGCGATCCCACCGCCAGGCATCGCCGTTTTCGTCATGCGGCCACCTTCATGCCGCAACTGCTCGCGCTCGATCGCCCGGTCGTCTGCGGTGTTCGCGGGGTGGCGATCGGCGGCGGGCTGGGCCTGGCCCTGATGGCCGATACCATCATCGCCGGCGAGAGCGCCAAGTTCTCGGCGGGCTTCTTCCGGCTCGGCGTAGTGCCCGACTGCCTGACCCTGTTCACATTGCCGCGCCTGCTCGGCCTGGCCAAGGCGCGCGACTTCCTGTACTCGAACGCCACCTGGAACGCCGAGGAGGCGCGGTCGCACGGCATCGTGTCGAAAGTGGTGCCCGATGACGAGGTTGATGCCGAAGGCCTGGCGGCCGCGCATCGCTTCGCCCAGGGCCCGGCCGAGGTCATGGGCATGGCCAAGACACTGATGTTGAAGTCCTTCGAGAGCAGTCTCGCCGAGATCATGGACTACGAAGACTATGCGCAGGTTCTCGCGCAGAGCGGCCCGGAGTTCGGCGAAGGTCTGGCCGCGCTCGTGGAGAAGCGCAAGCCCGACTATCAGGCCGCGGCCAAGCGCGCCGGTTTCTCCGATGGCATGCCATCGGCAGAAAAAACCAAGGAATAGTCGGGGCCGGGGGCGGGCCGGTCGGCGCGCTCGTTTTGCGAGCCAGCGAATCGCAAATGCCCTTCGAGACACGATGCTCTGGGATCGTCAGATGAAGATCGGCTATGTAGGCCTCGGCGTCATGGGCGGGGCGCTCGCGCGACGCCTGCAGTCATCGCGCGATCTGCGGGTCTACGACCTGAACCCGGATGCGGTGGCGGGCCTGGTTGGCGCCGGGGCATCGGCCGCGGACAGCCCGGCGAGCCTGGCGCGAGACTGCGATGTGGTCATGCTCTGCCTGCCCACCTCTGCCCATGTTCGCGAGGCGATCTTCGGCGAGCGCGGCCTGGCCGAGGGCTTGAAGGCCGGCGCGATCGTGGTCGACCAGACCAGCGGTGATCCCAACGAGACCCGCCGCATGGCCGTGGAGCTCGCCGGGCGTAGCATCGAGATGGTCGATGCGCCGGTGTCCGGTGGCGCGGCGGGTGCCAAGGCCGGCACGATCGCGATCATGGTCGGCGGCGGGGAAGCGCAGCTCGCCTCGGTGCGTCCGATCCTGGCCGATATCAGCCCGAACGTGTTTCACTGCGGCGGCATCGGCGCCGGTCAGGTGATGAAACTCATCAACAACATGGTCAGCTCGACCATTCGCATGGTCACGCTGGAGGGCGTCGCGATGGGCGTGCGCAACGGGATCGACCTGCAGACGATGACGGATGTGTTGAATAGTGGCGGCGCGCGCAGCAGGGTTTCCGAGAATTTGTTGCCCGCCGTCATTCGTGGCCGGCCCGATTCTTTCTTTCTGTTGTCGCTGATGCTCAAGGATCTGAACCTCGCGACGCAACTCGGCGTGGACTCCGGCGTTCCGCTGCACTACGGGCACTTGACGCGCGCGATGCTGCAGACGGCCTCGAACACCTTCGGGCCCGACGCGAATTACTACGAGGTCACCCGCCTGGTTGCGATGCAGGCGGGCGTCGAATTCCCGGCGCCCGACAGCGCTTGATGGCTGCGAGTGGCGTGGGTCCGACGTTTGCCGGCCAAGAACGCACCGCACGCTCGCCACGGGCATCCAGTTCCTTTTCGGCGTCGGCTCCCTGACCCTTCACCAGGCCTCGTGGAGCAGGGCAAGGATCTCGCTCGGCTCGTGAATCGCGCGCGGATTGGTGCGGATGAACCAGTCGGACAGGCAGGCATCGGCGATCGCGGGCAGGGTCTCCAAAGGTACGCCCAGATCCCGCAACCGGGTGGGCACACCGAGTTCGGCCAGCACGCCAGCGAGCGTCGTTTCGATATCCCCGTCCGGGCCGCCGAGCGCCAGCGACAAGCGCTCGCGACCCTCCGGCACGAAGCCGCGATTGAAGCGCAGGACGGGTGGCAACGACGCTGCCTTGGCCATGCCACCGTCGATACCGAGCGGTTGCGCCATCGCATGGCCGATGACCGTGGCCAAGCCGGCACCCGTGTTCTCCGTGCCTCGCCCGGCAAGGATCGCGGCGGCGGCCAGATCTGCGCGGCCGCGCAACGTGTCGATCGCATCCGATGACAGGCATGCGGCGGTCACACGCGTGGCCTGGATCAGCATGGCTTCGGAGATCCGGTCACAGGCGGCGGACATCAGACCCTCGATCGCACTGGTCAGCGAATTCAGTGCGGCACTGCGAACCAGGGCCGGTGGCGCCGTCATCAGCATGCCCGGGTGAAGAAAGACCGCCTGCGACACCGTCCGGGGATCGAACAAGGCGCAGCGTGCGCCGCTGGCCTCGTCGTGGACCGCGGCACCGGGTTTGATCATCGCGGTGCTCGGGGTTGTGGGTACCGCGAAGATCGGCAGTTTGGCCGCGGTGAGCTTAGGGCTGATCATCTCCCCCTGAGCGTTCCTCTGCGTGCAAAGTGCTTGCAGGGGTCTGCGCTCGGCCAGCGCGATGACCGCGGCACGGGCGCTGACCATGGCCGATCCACCGCCGACGGCGATCACCGCATCGGCATGCATGTCCGCCAGTTGCGCGGCGACCTGTTGCACCGCCTGCCAGGGACTGTGCATCCGCACGCCGGCGATGACGCCGGCCAGGCGATTGTTGGCGGCGGCTCGAAGCATGTCCAGTTCGGCGGCGGCGGCAAGGGTGTTGCCACACAGGATCGCCGCATGTCGGCAACCCGCCCGCGCCAACTCCTTGTCCAGAGCCGCGAGGCTGTCGTCTCCGGCGAACACACGTAGCGGTGCCTGAATATGGCGGAATGACTGCATGATGGCGACCCCTGCGTCATCGTGTTCAGGATTGGTGGCCCGTCAGGCACCCATCGCGGTCATTGTGGCATCGAAAGCGCAGAGGAGCGTGCGCGGGGGCGCTCGCAGCAGCGATTCCATCTGCCGCGCCGCTCCTACGCGCCGGTTCCACCCGGTGGCGGCGAGCCAGGCCGTCTATGCCGCCGTCGGCGATGCCGCCATCGCCGCAAACACCATCGCTCCAATCGTCTCCGACTTCCAGACGGAGGACACACTGTCCGCGAAAACGACAGATCTCGCCTTCACTGGCCGCATCCCGGTCGGATTCTTGATGTCCTGGTCACCTGTCCGTCGCCTGGCGGGGCCCCGACACGGATCGCGTCTGTCGCACCTTGGCACGCTGTTTGCGTCGAAGATTCCGGAGCGGTCGCGGCGTCGGCGTTTCATCGCCGGCGCGCCGGACCGATATCGAAGCTTGGATCGGGTGAGCGGGAAGGGGCTATGAAGGTCGGATATGTCGGGCTTGGCGCGATGGGCAGCGCATTGGCGCGCTGGCTGATTGCCGACCACGAGCTGTGGGTCTGGGACATCAATCCGGCCGCGATCGAACGATTCACGGGCCAGGGCGGCCGGGCCGCGGGGTCGCTCGCCGAGTTGGCGCGGCATTGTGATGTGGTCTTCCTTTGTCTGCCGCGCAGCCAGGATGTCGAGATGGCCTTGTTCGGCAACGATGGCCTGTTCGACGGACTTACGGCGGGCAATCTCGTCATCGACCAGACCAGTGGCATCGGTGCACAGACGCTGCGCTTCGCCCAGAGGCTCGCCGAGCGGGGCGTGATGATGTTGGATGCCCCGGTGGCGGGCGGTGTCGTCGGCGCCGAGGCCGGCACGATCACCATCATGGTGTCGGGCCCCGCGGCGGCGATCGATCTCGCGATGCCGGCCTTCAATGCGATGACGCAGAAGGTCTTTCGCGCCGGGGAGCAGCAGGGCACGGCACAGACGGTCAAGACCCTGAACAACATGATGAACCTGGTGTTTCGGGTCGCCACGCTGGAAACGGTCGCGTTGGCCGTGAAGCTCGGGGTTCCGTTGCCCGATATCACGCAGGCCCTGGTCGAGGGCATCGCGTCGAATCACACCTGCCGAACCGTCTTGCGCTGCATCATGGAAGGGCGCACCACGGGCGACTTCGCGCTTGCCCTGATGCTGAAGGACGCCAATCAGGCGCTGATGCTCGGCATGGATGCGCAGGTGCCCATGCCGCTGTCCGCGCTGGCACGGGGCGTCCTGCAGCAGAACATTCATATCAGCGGTCCTCAGGCCAAGCTCGATGACGTGATCGTCTTCATGGAGAAGGTCACCGGCGTCCGGTATCGGGGCGCGGACCGACCGGCCGTGCAAGAAGCGGGTGAGCGCGAACGCGTCACCGAGCAAATCGTCTGCGCGCTCGCGGCGAGCAACCGCGCCACGGTCTACGAGATCCTGACACTCGCGGCGCGCATGGGCCTGCAACTCGACAACTTCGGCGAGATCGTCAGGAACGGCTCATCGTGGAGCCAGGAATGCGAGACGATTCTCGCCGAGCTGGCGGGCGAGGCACCGGCGCCGACCCGCACGATCGGCAAGGCCGTGGACGCGTTGCAGGCGCTGGAGCGGCGCAATCAGACTCTGGGTGTCGCGAGCGTGATGCTCGGCCAGGTGCGCACGTTCTACGAAGCGGCGGCGTTCGAACTCGGCCGAGATGGCACCGTGGATCGGCTGGCGGCCCTCTACGACCGAACAGCCGGAAGTCATCTCGCCGATCGGATTGCCCGGTGACGGCGCCGCGGGCGAGCGGTCCGCGGCCGGGCGGCAACGGCGATGACTGATCTCACAGCACGGTTGGCCGCCCATGCCACCTCCGTGTCTTGTGAGGCTCTGCCCAAGGCGGTCGTGGAGCAGGCGAAGCAGGTGATCTTCGACGAGATCGCGAGCGCGCATTTTGGGCGCCGCAGCATCGCCGGCACGCTCGCCACCCGCTATGTGGATAGCGCGCGAGGCCTTCCCGAGGCGCAGGTGTTCGGTTCCGGTTTCAAGACATCAGCGGCCCTCGCGGCGATGGCCAATGGCGCGGCCGGCCACGGTGAGGAGATCGATGGCGCCCACACGGCGGGCGGACATCCGGGTTCGGTGGTGGTCAATGCGGCCATGGCGCTCGGCGAGGCCCGGCGCAAGACCGGCGCCGACGTCATCGCGGCCGTGGTCGCGGGCTACGACGTCGGCGTGCGGCTGCGGTGGGCCTGTGGCGGATCGTTTCATGCCCGCGAGAAGCTTCATCTGCATGCCGATTTCCTGTACGCGCTTGGCGCCGCCGCCGCGGCAGGCCGGTTGATGAATCTCGATGCACGTGCCATTGGCCATGCGCTGGCGTTGACGACACTGCAGGCCAACGGCCTCTACGCGATCTACGCCGAGCAAAGGCATGTCAGCAAATCGTTCTGCGAGGGGCTGTACGCCCATGCGGGTATCAGCGGCGCGCAAATGGCGGCTGCCGGTCTGGAAGGCCACGCGGACATCGTCGGCGCGCGCTCGGGCGTTCTGGAAGCCTGGGGCGTCGACGGTGGCCGGGACATCGTCATAGAGGGGCTCGGGCGCTCTTTTTCGATCATGAATGCCTGCTTCAAGTTCTTCAATGCCGGATTCCCCATCCAGGCAGCGCTCGAGGCCGCGCTGGCGCTGGTGCGCGATCATGCGATCGATGCGGCCGATATCGGCTCGGTGACGGTGGCGATGAACCCGAGCGCCCGGCGGATCGTCGATTCACGAGCCATGAACAACATCTGTCTGCAAGACATGTTGGCGGCCGTGCTGCTGGGCCGGGGCGCGTCGCTGGGGGACGATCCGTTTCCGGCAATGTTGTCGGATCCGAGGTTTCGCCGGCTGCGCGATGTCATCACGATCGTGGACGACGCAAGGTTTCGCGATGACGCCGTCAATCGACTGGGCGCGGAGCTAACCATCTCGCGCGGGAGAGCCGGACGAGTCTCGCGAGTGGTGGATCATTCGCGTGGCTATGACGCCCAAGGGCGAATCGATTGGCAGGATCTGGAGCAGAAGTGGCGCGAGAACCTCGGCGGCTGCGACGTGTCGCGCGCGATTGCAATCGCCAGGGATCTCGAATACGTCGAGGATGTCTCGCTTCTGGCCGGCTGCTTTGGCGGTCCATGAAGCGACCGGGGGTCGTTTTGTGCACTGCGGCGAGGTTCTTCGCAGACCGCCGCGTGCCGGCGTCGGATACCGCAAGGCACGAGTTTGCAATCGTTTGGCACTGAAGTTGCGAGCCCGGTCAGTACTTTCGGAACTTTGACACGGAAGGCTCGCTAAACCATGGAGGAAGCAATGACCAAACTCAGTAAGTTCACCGTGGCGGTCGCCGCGGTGCTCGGGCTGTCCGGGGCCGCGCTGGCACAGGACACGATGACGCTGCGCTTCGGCGCCTTCATTCCCGCCACCAACAACGGGGTGAAGCACGGTGACACGATCTTCATTCAGGAGCTCGCAAAGCTCACCAATGGCCGTGTGAAAGTCGAACACTATCCGGCGCAGCAGGCGGGCAAGGCGCGCGAGGCCTTGGCGCTCGTCAGGTCCGGCGCGGTGGACATCTATGGCCTGGGAACTGCCTACTTCAGCGCCGACGCGCCGCTCTGGGGGCTGCTGGAAGCGCCCAACATGATCGAGAAGGTCTGTGACGGCACCCGGGCCATGCGCGAGATCGATCAACCCGGCGGCATCCTGTGGGAAGCCATGTACAAGCCCCTGGGCATTCGCGTGCTGGCGCGGCAGGTCTATCCGCCCTATGGTCCGTCGGCATCGCACCGCAAGATCACCAAGGTCGAGGACATGGTCGGCCTGAAGATGCGCAATGCCGGTGGACTGATGGCTCGCACCGTTGCCGCCCTCGGCGCGGTGCCGGTCGCACTGACGGGCCCGGAAGTTCTCCAGTCGCTGCAGCGAGGAACGCTGGATTCCTGGATGGGTGCCTATTCTTCGGTGCGTGACTTCGAGTACTGGAAGATCGCCAAGAACGGTGCGACCGGATTCAGCATGGGCACCCCTGGCATCTTCGCCGCAATATCGGAGTCCAAATTCCAGGCCATGCCGAAAGATATCCAGGATGCGCTGCTCGAAGCCGGCCGTCGCGCGGAAGAAAACTTCTGCCAGTTCATGGAGAAAGACGAGGAAAGCGCGATCAAGGCATTGCAGACCGAGAGCTACGGCATGCACATCCATACCTGGGCCCCGGACCAGGTCGCCGAACTGGCGCAGAAGAGTTCCTCCGTACTCAACGACTGGGTCAAGGATCTCGATGCCCGAGGCGTGCCGGCGAGTGATGCCCTGAAGGCCTATCTGGCGGCTATCAAGAAGGTGCGGTAAGGCGCCGTTCGTGCCCCCGACAGGGCTGTCGGGGGCGCCATCGACGATGCGACGTCCGGTGAGGAGGAGATGGTCGAGAACGACAACAGAGCCGGCGCGCCGGCGGCCTTATCGGGGCTGCTCGGCGCCGTCGACAGGGGCCTTTCGGCGATCGAACGCACGATGATCGGCCTCGTGGTCGCCGTCGTCGTCGCGAGCATGTTCCTCGTGGCCGCCGATGCGCTGGGCCGATACCTGTTCAACAGACCCGTCATCTTCACGGTCGAACTCGTGTCGCACTATCTGCTTCCCATCGTCATGCTGCTGCCGGCGAGCTATGTGCTGAGACGGGGCGGACATATCTCCGTCGATATGTTCGCGCTGGCCATGCCGGTGCGGCTGTTCCAGGCGTTGTACGGTATGTCGCTGCTTGCGGTGGCACCGGTCGTCTGGATCATGGCGACGCACGTCACGTCGGCTTCGATCGAGAGCTTTCAGCAGGGGAAAGTGTCGTTCGGGCTCATCCCCTGGCCGCTGTGGGCCGAACAGGGTATCTACGTCGCAATCCTCTGGCTGGTGTTCGCCCGTCTGCTGCATGTCGCGATCACCAACATCCTTGCCGCGGTCACCGGCCATGCCGAGCTCGGGATCTCGGCGTTGAACAGCCACGATTCACCTCTGGAGCAGGCAGGCTGATGGCTGCGACGATTGGCTTCGGCCTGCTGTTCTTCCTGATGATCATCGGCGTGCCCGTGGCTTTCGCCCTCACGCTGGCGGGCGCCGTGGGTCTCTATTTCGTGGGCGGTGCGGGGCTCGCGGCCGGCATGATCGCCTCGACGCCGCTGGGCGCGATCAGCAGCTACGAATGGATCATGCTGCCGATGTTCATTTTCATGGCCAACCTGATCATGGTCAGCGGCGTCGGCGATGACATGTTCACGATTGCGCGGACCTGGGTCGGGCGTCTGCCCGGAGGACTGGCGCATGCCACGGCCGTGACCGGCGCGGCCTTCGGTGCGATTTCCGGTTCGAGCACCGCCGCCGCCGCCACCTTGGCATCGACGACCATTCCCGGGATGACCAAGCTCGGCTACAACCCGAAGCTCGCTGCCGGCGTGGTGGCCATCTCGGGCACCTTGTCGATGCTCATTCCGCCCAGCGGTGCGATGATCATCTACGCGCTGTTGGCCGACATGAGCGTTGCCCGTCTGATGATCGCCGGGGTGGTGCCGGGCATCCTCGTGACCCTGACCATCATTCTGACGGTGCTGTTCCTGATCTGGCGCAATCCGGATCATGGGCCCCGCGCGTCAAGCTATTCGATGCGCGAGAAGTTCGCCTCGTTGCGCCTGGCCTGGCCGTTCATCCTGTTGTTCACGTTGGTGACCGTGGTCATCTACACCGGCATCGCCACACCGACCGAGGCCTCGGCACTCGGGGCGCTGACCTCGCTCGCGCTGGCCAAGTATCGGGGCGTCACGTGGCGACAGGTCGTGCTCGCGGCGAAGTACACGGCTCAGACCAGCTGCATGCTCGCGCTGATCATCATGGGAGCTCACCTGTTCGTGTACTTCCTGACCATGACCCAGGTGACGCAGAACCTGATCGCCTACGTGGGCGAGTTGGGCCTGGCACCGTTCACGATCCTGCTGATCGTTCTTCTGTTGTACCTGATCCTCGGGTGCTTCATGGAACTGATCTCGATGCTGATCCTGACGATCCCGATCGTCGTGCCGCTGATGGACCATCTCGGTTACGACTTGATCTGGGTCGCAGTGCTGACGATCGTCATGGGCGAGATCGGCGTGCTGACCCCGCCACTGGGCATGAACGTGTTCGTGATCTCGAGCACGACGGGATTGCGTGTGCAGGATGTGTTCCGCGGATCGTTCCCACATGTGATCGCGCATTTCTTTTTGATTGCGGTTCTCGTGGCCTTTCCGGCGTTGGTTACCTGGCTGCCATCGACCATGGAGTAGCGTCGCCCGCACTGGCGATGGTCTGGGCGGAACGGTATACATGAGGCGTCAAGATGTCTGAATCCGGTAGCAGTCGCGGGCGTCCTCCGCTACATCTCTGGGACGACGATTGGTTGAACTCCAGATCGGAGGAGGTCATCGATCCGTCGCTGCCGATCGTCGATGCACACCATCATTTCTGGCAGCGCCGCGATCCATACTTCGCCGAGCAACTCCTGGCCGACATCCGCAGCGGCCACCGGATTCGCGGCACGGTCTACATGGAGTGCAGTTCCATGTACCGTACCGAGGGCGACCTGCGTTTCGCCAGTCTGGGGGAGGTCGAGTTCGCCAACGGCGTCGGCGCGGTGTTTGCCAGCGGCTTTCACGGTGACCTGCGCGTTTGCGCGGGCATCGTCGGCCGCGTCGATCTGACCCTTGGCGCGTTCGCAGGCGAGGTGCTGGCCGCATGCGTGGCGCGGGCACCCGATCGGTTTCGGGGCATCCGGCACATGGCGGGCTGGGATGCCGACCCCGAGGTGAACATGCTGATGCGCCCGCCGCCGAAGGACCTGATGCTCGATCCGATGTTTCGCGAGGGTTACGCGCAACTGGCGCCCCAGGGGCTTAGCTACGATGCGCATTGCTATCACCCCCAGCTCGGGCAGCTCATCGATCTCATCGATGCGTTTCCCGATACGCGCGTCATCGTAAATCACCTTGGCGGCCTGGTCCGTCACGGGCCCTACGCACGGGATCTCGACGCGACGTTTCGCGACTGGCGGGCGAGCATCATCGAGCTTGCCAGGCGGCCCAACGTTTTCATGAAGATCGGCGGCATGGCGATGCGCGGCATGGGTTTCGACTTCATCGATCGCGACCTGCCGCCGACCTCCGAGGAACTGGCCCAGGCCTGGGGGCCGTTCGTCGAAACCTGCATCGAGGCTTTCGGCCCGGGTCGATGCATGTTCGAGAGCAATTTCCCGGTCGATCGCACGAGCGTCTCCTATCGCGTGCTCTGGAACACCTTCAAACGGCTTGCCGCGGGGGCGTCGGCCTCCGAGAAGGCGGATCTGTTCGCGGCCACGGCCGTGCGCGCTTATCACCTGCCCGAATCGCTCTGCTCGGCGCCGTGAACAGCGGCCGTTGACCCATTTCGAGTCCTGCACATGCACACCGATCAGTTCGACTTCATCGTTGTCGGATCCGGCTCAGCAGGCGGGATCGTCGCCATGCGCCTCAGTGAGGGCGGTCGCTTCAAGGTGCTCTGCCTGGAGGCGGGTGAACCCGACGCCGGTTACATCTGGACCCGGCCGCCCGCGGGCACCGTCTTCCTGATCGACAATCCGAAGGTGAACTGGCGCTATCACGCCGAGCCCCACGAATCGACCGGCGGGCGTCCCATCTATGTGCCCCGCGGCAAGATGCTGGGCGGCACCAGTTCGATCAACGGCGTGGTCTACAACCGCGGTCAGCGAATCGACTACGACACCTGGGCGCAGCAGGGCAATCGAGGCTGGAGCTACGACGAGATTCTTCCGGTCCTTCGCAGGCTCGAAAGCACGACACTCGGCGAGGATCGATACCGCGGTCGATCGGGGCCGATCGGAGTCAATGAAGCCGAGAAACTGTCGCCGTTCTACGACCTGTTCATTCGCTCGGCCAATGCCATCGGCATTCCATCGAACCCGGACTACAGTGGCGCGTCGCAGGAGGGCGTGGCCATGGCGCAGCAGACCGTGCGCCGGGGTCTGCGCGAAAGTACGGCGACAGGGTATCTCGCGCAGGCAAGGCGCTGGACCAATCTGACGATCCGGTCCGGCGCCGAGGCAAGTTCTCTGCTCTTCGAGGGCAAGCGCTGCATTGGCGTTCGCTACCAACGCGGCGGCCAGACGCACGAGGCACGCGCGAGCCGCGAGGTCATCGTGGCCTGCGGCGCTTCCAACACACCGAAGCTGCTCGAGCTGTCGGGTATCGGCAATCCAGAGATCCTGGCTGCGCACGGTATTGAAACATTCCATTGTCTTCCGGGGGTCGGGGAGAATCTGCGCGACCATTTCGCCGGCATTTTGAAATGGCGTTTCAACCGGCCCGGCATCTCGATCGCCAGACTTGGGCGCGGCTGGCGCCTGGTGCGCGAGATCCTGCGCTTCGCGTTGTTTCGGCGTGGCTTCATCGCACACGGGATCGGCACGATGCGGGTCTTTGCGAAGTCGCGTCCTGAGCTTGGCGAGCCCGATCTGATGATGGTGGTGGCGCCTTACCTGATCGAAATGAAGGCGGGCAAGAGCCGGAAGATGTCTCCCGTGGAAGGCTTCTTCATGTATTCGCATGTTCAGCGTACCGAAAGCACTGGCTCGATCCACATTCGTTCCGCGAATCCGGCCGATCCACCCAAGATCGAGTTCCGCTTCTTACAGACCGAGAACGATCGACGCGTCGCGATCGAGGCGATTCGCATGGCCCGAAGAATCGTCGAGGCCCAGCCCATCGCCGACACGATTGCAGAAGAATTGCAGCCCGGCCCATCGGTGCAGACCGACGAGCAGATCCTGGACTTCATTCGTAATACCGGCCAGATCACGCATCACATGGTCGGCACCTGCCGGATGGGCCAGGATGACATGGCCGTGGTCGACGAGCGATTGCGGGTGCGCGGCCTCGAGGGCCTGCGCATCGCCGATGCGTCGGTCATACCGACCATGCCGTCCGGCAATACCAGCGTTCCGTGCATGTTGGTGGGTGAGAAATGCGCGGACATGGTGTTGGAGGATGTTGGCACCTGACGGCCGGCCGAGCGTTCCCCCCACCTGCGCCGATCGCGATCACGGCTCAATAGGCGCATGACTTCATTTTTTCGATCGGAGTGAACATGACATCCCAAGCCAAGCGTACCTGGTTGATCACCGGCGCCGACAAAGGTCTTGGATTCCAAACCGCCAAGGCAGCATTGGAGAACGGCGACAATGTCGTGGTGACCGTTCTTGCGTCCGATGGTCGCCACGACCTGGCGCAAGCGTATCCGGACAGACTGCGTGCCCTGTATCTCGACGCGCGCGACCATGCGGCGATCGGCCCGGTGGTCGCGGCCGCCGCCGCCGCCTTCGGTCGTATCGATGTGCTGGTGAACAACGCCGGCTATGGACTCGTGGCCCTGGCCGAGGCCACCGGCGCCGAGAAGTACCGGCCGATCTTCGAGGTCAATTTCTTTGGCCTGGCCGAGATGACGCGCGCGGTTCTGCCGGTGATGCGGCGCCAGAAATCAGGCCACATCATCAACCTTTCCTCGTACGCCGGATTCATGGCGACGCCGGGCTTCAGCTTCTACGCAGCGACGAAGTTCGCGGTCGAGGGATACTCCGAGGCCGTCGCAAAGGAGGTCGGGCACCTGGGGATCAAGGTCACGATCATCGAGCCGGGCGGATTCCGCAGTGATTTCGCCGGTCCGTCACTGGTGCAGGACGTAAACACGCTCGGCCCCGACTATGCACCGGTGGCCGACATCATTTCCGGGTACAGCGAGCGCCGCCACGGCAAGCAGCCGAACGACCCTGCGTTGTTCGGCAAGGCGCTGGTACGGCTGGCCGACGCGGAGAACCCTCCAATCCGCCTGCCCCTCGGCCGCGACGCCCACGAAGCCATCGTCAAGGAGGTACAGGGCGTGGCGGCTGAGTTGGAGCGCTGGAAGGACCTGGCCTGGTCGACGACCAACCCGTTATAGGGTCGCGGGGCGCCGGCGACGACGTCCGGCCGGCGCCCATGAAGCCTTCGGGGACGTTGACAGGGCATCTGTAGAGCCGACGCCCGCTCTCGGCATCAGTCGGTCGTGTCTGTCCGCTTGCCGGCCAGATCCTCGTAGACCTTGACGACGGCCACGCCGTCCTCGCTGCCGAGGCCCTTGCAGCGGGCCATTTCGTATATCTGCTGGGCCAGGGTGGCCATTGGCATGGGCACGCCCATGGCCTTGCCGAGGTCGATCTGGTGCTGCATGTCCTTGAAGGTGATGTCGAGCCGAATGCCGTCGAAATCACGTGCCAGCCAGCGCGGCCCGAGATACTGGAAGGCGACGCTGTTGCCGGTGGCATTGCCGATCAGATCGACCATGCGTTGCGGGTCCAGCCCGGCTTTCTGCCCGAGGACGAGCGCCTCGGCTGCCACCACCCAGCCAACCTGGCAAAGCATGTTGTTGATGAGCTTCATAGCGAGGCCCTGACCCACCGGGCCGATGTGATGCACCTCGGCGGTCATCGCATCCAGAACCGGTCGGCAGGCGGCGAGATTCGCATCGCTGCCGCCGGCATACGCCTTGAGGGTTCCCGCGCGAGCGCCTTTCTCCATGCCACTGACCGGGGCATCGACCAGCCCGATGCCGAGCGCCTCGAGGCGCTTCGCGAAGCCGCGAACTGCCGAGGGATCGACCGTGCTCATGCAAAGCACCTGATCGCCCGCGCGTGCGCCCGCGGTGATGCCATCGCTGCCAAAGATGACTTCCTCGACTTGCGCCGTGGTGTCCACCATCAACACGACGATGCGCGCCGACTCGGCGACGGCCCGCGGATCGTCGGCGATAGCGGCGCCCAATGCCGTCATCTGCTGGCAAGGCGCGGCGTTGATATCGCGCACGATCAGCGGGAAACCCTTCTTGGCGATATTGGTGGCCATGTGGATCCCCATCATGCCCAAGCCGATGAAGCCGACCGTTGCGTTTCTGTCCATGTCGCTGTCTTCCGTTTCTGGTTTCGATTGCGTGCGGCTGGCGTGCATCGTCAGCGCAACCCGTGCGACACAGGGTAGGCCGCGAACGCGTCCAAGATCGGGTCGATCCGGCCCAGGAAGCGATCGCGCGAGCGCGGTGTCGGCATGACATAGCGGTGGCCAGCCTCGATGCCGGCTATGGCGGCCTGGGCGAGATCGTCGGCGCTGATGACGGCGGAAAGATCCGGGCCGCTGCCGATCTGTTTGCGGCTCTCGTGCTCGCCCGAGGTCTCGAAAAGCCCCAGTGCACGACGCCCCATGTCGGTCATCACGACCGACGGACACAGCACGGTGACCCCGATCTGGCTCTGACCGGCCATGTCGAGGTCGGCCCGCAGGGTTTCGCTGACTGCCACGACCGCGTGCTTGGCGCTGCCGTAGTCGGCCGAGCCCGGCACCGTCGAGAGCCCGGACATGGAAGCGGTGTTCACGATCGTGCCCCGGCCCTGGCTGAGGAAGTGGGGGACGAAGGCCTGGATGCCGTGCACGACACCCCAGTAGTTGATGTCGAACAACCGGCGCCAGGCGTCCAACTCGATGGACCAAACCGGTTGCATACCGGGGTAGATGCCGGCGTTGTTGAATAGCAGGTCCACCCGTCCGAAGACCTCGAGAGTCCGTCCGCGCAGCGCGACCAGGTCCGGCTGCCGGGACACATCGGTCGGCACACCGATGACGTCTGATTCGTCCGCGGACAACGCTGCCGCCGCCGTGGACAGGGCATCCTCGTCGCAATCCGCGAGCACCACCTTCAGCCCGCGCTGCAAAAGCGCCTTGCCAAGCGCCAGTCCGATGCCGGCCGCGCCGCCGGTGATGACTGCAACCTGACCCGCCTGCAGTCTCGCTTCCTTGCTCATGATCGCAATCTCTCCCCGATTTCACCGACGACACCACGGCGGAACAACAGGACGCAGAGCACGAAGGCCACGCCCGCAATAACCGGTGCCGGAAACGCCGACTCGGCCAGAAAACTGTCGAGCGCGATCATGATGGCCGCGCCGACGAAGGGGCCGAAGAATCGCCCGAGGCCGCCGAGCAGAACCATCATGACCACCTGGCCCGACAGGTGAAAACTGACGTCATCGAGAACCGCATACTGGAACACCAGGGCCTTGGTGCCGCCGGCCAGGCCGGCGATCACGGCCGAGATGACGAACGCGATCAGCTTGAAGCGGCCCACATCGTAGCCGAGCGAGACGGCACGATTCTCGTGATCCCGAATCGCGCGCAGGATGGCACCGAACGGAGAATGAACCGTGCGCCACAGCGCGAACATGCCGATGGCGAACACCACCATCACGTAGACGTAGATGTTGGCGGGTTCAGCGAGGTCGAACACCCCGAATGCCACGCCGCGCGGCACGCCCTGTATGCCGTCTTCACCGTTGGTGAAGGGCATCTGCAGCATCAGGAACGCGAAGAGCTCGGCCAGGGCGAGCGTGATCATGCCGAACTCGATGCCTTTGCGGCGTATGGCAAGCCAGCCGATGATGGCGCCGAGCACACCGGCGATGGCCATGCCGGCGAACAAGGCTTCGACCGGGCCGAACCCCCAAAACTTGGATGACTGCGCGACCATGTAGGCACCTGCGCCCCACAGCGCCGCGTGACCGAAGGACATCAGGCCGGCGTAGCCGAAGACGAGATTGAAGGTGGCCGCGAACAACGCGTAGCACATCAGCTTCATCAGGAAGACCGGATAGATGAAGAACGGTCCGATCGCGAGCAGGGCGAAGATGGCCAACGAGCCGAGCAGGGCTGCCCAGTCGAATTTCCCGTTTTCGATGCTGGTAGTGGTGTTCGCCATGGTTCAGCCCTCCCGACCCGCGTGGGCGCTCGGTCGATAAAGCAACACGGCAATCATGACGACGAAGATGACGACGTATGACCCCTCTGGGTAAAGCACCTTGGTCAGGCCTTCGATGAAACCCAGCGAATACCCGGTGATGATGGCGCCGCGAATCGAGCCCATACCACCGATGACGACGATGCCAAAGACCAGAATCAGAATCTGCGCGCCCATGCCAGAACTGACTTGGAATACCGGCGCTGCAAGCACTCCTGCCAGTCCGGCCAGGGCCGATGCGCCGGCGAACGTCAGCGTGATCAGCAATGGTACGTTGACGCCGAACACTTGCACCAGCGACGGATTCTCGGTCGCGGCACGAAGGTAGGCACCTAGCCGTGTCTTCTCGATGAAGTACCAGGTTGCCGTACATGCCACCAGGGACGCCGCGATGATCCAGATGCGATAGATGGGAATGTAGACCCCTGCTATCTGGGTTGCGCCGGTCAGCGCCCTGGGCGTCGGATACGAACGAATCGACGATCCGAACCAATAGCGGATCATGCCTTCGATGATCAGCGTGAGGCCGAACGTCAGCAACAAGCCGTAGATATGGTCGAGATCGGAGATTCGGGAGATCAGTGTTCGCTGCAATAGCGCTCCGAAGGCACCGACCAGCAACGGGGCGATGATCAGAGCCGGCCAATAGCCGATTCCGAACCACTGCATTGCCAGGTAGGCGGCAAAGGCGCCCAGCATGTACAGCGCGCCATGAGCGAAGTTGACGATATGGAGAAGGCCGAAAATCACGGCCATGCCCAGGGAGAGCATCGCATAGAAGGAACCGTTGATCAGGCCGACCATCAGCTGCCCGACGAGCATGGTGGAGTTCAAGGCTTCAGACCTCCACGAAGCGACTGAGAGAGTCGGCGCCATCGCTCAGCCCGTCGCGCGTCAGGTGGTTTACGATGCGCCCGTTCTCCAGCACGTAGAAGCGATCGGCCACCCGATGGGCGAACCGGTAGTTCTGTTCGACCAGCAGAATCGTGTGTCCCATGGATCTCAGTTGCTGCAGCAGTTCGCCGATTCGTTGGATGATCACCGGTGCTAGCCCTTCGGTCGGCTCATCGAGCAGCAAGAGCTCGGCGCCCGTCCGCAACACCCGGGCGATGGCCAGCATCTGTTGTTCGCCGCCTGAGAGCTGACCGCCCATCGCGCCGCGTCTCTCTGCCAGATTGGGAAACATGTCGTAGATCGTATTCAGCGACAGGGCCTTGGGCGACACGGTCGGCGGCAGGTACAGATTCTCGTCGACCGAAAGGCTGGTGAAGATGCCGCGCTCTTCGGGTACATAGCCGATGCCGGTCCGCGCGATGTGATGTATCGGCATGCCGAGAAGGTCCCGGCCGTTCATGACGATTCGACCGGTGCGGCGCCGTATCAGGCCGACCACCGAGCGAAGCGTGGTGGACTTGCCGGCGCCGTTGCGGCCCAGGATGCAGACGGTCTCGCCCCTGTCGAGGTCGAGCGACACATCGAACAAGGCCTGACTGGCGCCGTACCAGGCGTTGACGTTCTCGAGCGAGAGAATCGGCTGGGCAGCGACCATATCAGACCTCCGTGCCGATATAGGCTTCGCGCACGCGCGGATCCGCCGAGACCTGCGCATAGGATCCCTGAGAGATCACTTCGCCGCGCTGAAGGACCGAGATTCTGCTGCAAAGGTCGCGCACGACCGAGAGATTGTGTTCGACCATCAGAACCGTGCGTGTGCGCGCGCTGCGGCGAATCAGCTCCGACACCGGCTCGATTTCCTCGTGTGCAATGCCGGCCATTGGTTCGTCCAGCAGCAAAATCTGAGGGTCTACCGCGAGGGTGGTTGCAAGTTCGAGCAATCGCTTCTGACCATAGCCGAGTGTTTCGGCCAGACGATCGCGAAACGGCGTCAGATTGACCTCGGCAAGCAGTTCGTCGGCTCTCTCGTCCAGTCGCCGTAGAACCGAACCGGCCCGCCAGAACTGCCAGGTCAGCCCAGCCTTGCGTTGCAAGGCGACACGGACGTTCTCGTGGACGCTGAGGCGGCCGAAGGTGGCCGATATCTGGAACGAGCGCACCATACCCATCTGTGCCACGCGTGCTGGCCCATCCCTGGTGATATCGTGGCCACGAAAATGAATCGTCCCGGCGCTCGGCTGCAAGAACCCTGAGAGCATGCTGAAAACCGTGGTCTTGCCGGCGCCGTTCGGGCCGATGAGCGCATGTATTTCTCCGGCCTCGATTTCCAGGTCGACGCCATCGACGGCCAGGAATCCCCCGAACCGGCGTGTCAGACCCCGTACCGACAGAACCGGCTGTGGCTGATTGTTCGATCCAGGCATCTGGCCGCTCCAAGGCAGGCCGTTGATATGCCTCGCGTCTCATCACGCCCGATCGGCGTCATGGGCCCCGGAGGGTTTCAACAGCCTGGTAGCGGCGGACGGGTTTATCCGCCCGCCGCGAGGTCACGCCGGCTTACTTCTTGACTAGCGGGCAGTCGCTCTGGGAGAGCGGGATGTTTGCCTGATCGCCGGTCAGCACCTGGAGGACGTTGAAATAGTCGCCTGGGCCTTTGGATTCGCCTGGCGCCTTCACTTTGACCAGATACATGTCGTGCGACATCAGGCCGTCAGCGCGCACTTTGCCATTGTCGGCGAAGACGTCGTTGATGGTCTGCGCCTTCAGCCAGGCCATGACCTTCTCAGCATCATCCGTACCGAGCGCATCGACGGCCTTCAGATACCAGAGGACTTCCGAATAGGTGGCGGCCTGCAGACTGGTCGGCGACTTGCCGTGCCGTTTGATGAACTCCTGCACCCAGGCCTTCGCATCGTCGTTGCGATACATGTTGAACTGCGAGAGCATCTGCACGCCCTGCATGACGTCGAAACCGAAGGAGTCGATGACGTCCGTGGTCAGTGCGGCCGCGATCAGGGTTACGCCCGGCACCAGGCCGTAGTCGCGTGCGGCCTTGACGGTATTGCCGAGATCGGAGCCCGCGTTGGCCATCAGAATGCCTTTCGCGCCTGAGGCCTGCGCCTGCAGTACGTAGGAACTCATGTCGCCGGTATTGAGCGGGTGGTTGACCACGCCGACGACCTTGCCGCCCATGCTCTCGACGGCGTTGGTGAACGTCGCCGTGATCGACTTGCCGAGCGCATAGTCGACCGCGATCACGAAGAAGGTGTTCATGCCCGAGTCGATCATTTCCTTGCTGACCGCGTGAGCCGACGCCGAGTAGGCGCTGTACTGCCATTGCACGGCCCGCGGTGCACAGCCCTTGCCACTGAGCGCGCCTGAGGCGGAGTTGTTGAGGAACAACTTGTTGTTGTCCTTCATCAGCGCATTGATCGCCAGGCTGACACCGGAGTTCGTGATGTCAGTGATCAGATCGACACCATCGGAGTCGTACCACTTGCGAGCAATGGAGGCGCCGACGTCAACCTTGTTTTGATGGTCGGCAACGATGATTTCGATCGGTGCTCCGGCGACCTTGTTCTTGAACTGTTCGGCCGCCATGCGTGCCGCGACAGCCGAGCCCTCTCCTGCCATGTCGGCATAGATCCCGCTGCGGTCGTTGAGCACGCCGATGCGCACGACACCGTCCGAAATGGCACCGGCAGCGGCCGCACCGCCAGCGGGAGCAAGTACCGCCGCGACCGCCAGCGCACCGAGTTTTAGCATTGCCTTCATCTCACGTCTCCTTCGGGTTTGAAAAGGTCGACCATGTTCGACTGGCGGCAAACCCTCCTCCGGATCCGGGCCGCCCGCGGCATCCGCCGCGGCTTGCAACCCGCACTCGCCGTGCCAACATCCGTGAAGCGCGTTCGGCCGCCGATTCTTCGACGTCCCGGCGAGTGACGACTTTTCGGCATGAAAAGTGCTGTCAGTTGTTGGACGCCATGCCGGCGCCACGACAGGAGGGAAGGGGATGGATCCGCACACCGGAATCTGGGGCACGGTCATGTGTCCGGACGATGCGTTTCTGCAGAAGGCGTTGCCCGAAGCGGCGCTCGACCCCGAGCGGCCGATCATCGATACGCATCTGCACCTCTGGAACCTGTTCTCGGGGCACCCGTACCTGGTTCCTGAGCATGCCCGCGACATTGCGGCGAGCGGGCACAATGTGAGCGGGTCCGTCTATGTCGAATGTGGCGCGTTCTACCGGGCCGATGGGCCCGAACATCTGCGTCCCGTGGGCGAGACGGAGTTCGCGGTCGGCCAGGCGGCCATTGCGGCCAGCGGCGTGTTCACCCGATCGCAGGTCGCTCAGGGAATCGTTGCCTTTGCCGATCTGAAGCTGGGCGCCCGGGTCGAGGAAACCCTGGTCGCGCACCGGGATGCCGCCAACGGTCGTCTTCGGGGCGTCAGGCAGCGTGCCAAGTGGGATGCCGACCCGGTCGTCAAGGGCAAGTGGAGCGAAGACCAGCCATATCTGTATCTGTCCAAGCCGTTCACCGAAGGGCTTGCGCGCCTGACCGCCATGGGCCTGAGCTTCGATGCCAGCATCTATCACCCACAGATTCCCGACGTCACTGCGATGGCGAGAGCCAATCCCGACGCCAACATCGTCATGATTCATTCTGCGAGCCCGGTCGGACACAGTTCCTATGCCGGGCGCGACGCCGAGAACCACGCCAACTGGCTCGCCTGGATGAAGGAACTGGCGACCTGCCCGAACGTGTCGGTGAAGATGGGCGGCATTCTGATGAACGTCGCGAATTGGGATTTCACCAAGGCCGCACGGCCGCTGAACTCCGAGGAACTCGCCGCGCTCTGGCGCCCCTGGATCGAGCCGTGCATCGAGTTTTTCGGGGCGGAGCGTTGCATGGCCTCGTCGAATTTCCCGGTCGATCGCGTCGGGTTTCCCTATGGCACCGTATGGAACATGTTCAAGCGCATCACCGCGGGCTGCTCCGAGGACGAAAAGCGGCTGATCTACAGCGGCACCGCTCAGCGCGTGTACCGCTTGGACCCGGGGTCGGGTTCGGATCAGGTGCCCCTGTCGTGATCATCGTTCATCGCCATGACATGCGTCGTTGTCGATGCTTGGCCGATGTGTGATCTCGAAACCGTGTCCAACCCCGTCAGCGCGAATATGAGAACGATGGACGAGCCGATCGAGTTCAGTCCCGGGCAGCCCGCTCCGCGGACCGAAGACAAACGCTTCGTGACCGGAACGGGCCGCTTCGCCGACGACGTCGTGCTCGCCGGTCAGGCCTATGCGGTCATGGTGCGCTCGCCCTATCCGCATGCCCGAATCGGAACGATCGATTCGGCCGCCGCTCGTGAGATGCCGGGGGTATTGGCCGTTCTGACTGGCCAGGACTGGGCAGGAGACGGACTGGGCGGTCTGACCGGCCCCGGCCACATGTTGCCGACACCGCCCCTGCGTACCGATGGCGTCCCATTCGTCAACCCACCTCGTCCGGGGTTGCCGCTGTCGCGAGTGCTCTTCGCCGGAGAGGCGGTCGCCGTCGTCGTTGGCGAAACCCTGATCGAAGCGCTCGATGCTGCCGAGTTGATCGATGTTGCCTACGAGGAACTCGAGGCCGCCGTGACCATCGCTGCCGCGCTCGAGCCGCGTGCGCCGAATATTCGCGATGATGCACCCGGCAACGTCTATTTTCGGCAGTGTTGGGGTGACGAAGCGGCGACCGCGGCCGCCTTCGATGGCGCGCCCCACGTGATCTCGCAACGAATCGTGATTTCGCGTGTGTACGCGAACACGATGGAGCCGCGATCGTTCAACGCCTTCTGGGATCCGCAGCGTGATCATTGCACGATCTGGGGCGGTGTCCACCGGGCGTTCGGCACACGTGACATGCTGACCCGGGATGTATTCGGTATCGGGCCCGAGCAGATGGATGTCGTGCCGGGTGACCTCGGTGGCTCGTTCGGATTGAGGGGGGGTGTTCCGGTCGAGATGGCGCTGGTCGCCTGGGCGTCCCGACGTACAAGGCGGCCGGTCAAATGGACCGCGACCCGCTCTGAGCTGTTGCTGGCCGATGACCATGGCCGCGACATGATCGCCGATGCCGAGCTGGCCTTCGACGACCAGGGTCGCATTCACGCCTTTCGTACCCACAATCTCAACAACATCGGTGCCCATGTCAGCTACTACGGTCTGGCACCGGCGACCAACAACATCGGCGGTCACGTCGGGCCATACACCATTCCCGTTGCGTTCGTCGACGTCACCGGGGTTTGTACCAACACCACGTCGAATACACCATATCGCGGCTCGGGGCGGCCCGAAGCGACCACCGTCATCGAAAGGATGGTCGATCTTGCGGCCGCAAGAATCGGGCTCGATCCGGCGGAGATGCGTCGCCGGAACCTGATTCCGAAGGACGCCTTTCCGTACAAGACGGCGCTTACGTTCACCTATGACTGCGGCGAGTTCGAGTCGGTGCTCGACAAGGTCATGTTTGCCATGGACTACCAGGGGTTTCCCGCGCGCAGGGCCGGTACCGAGGCAAGGGGCAAGCTGCGCGGACTCGGTGTCGCCTTCGCCATCGAGTCGGCCGGCGCACCCGGCGTGGAAATTGCCGACCTCGTCTTCTCCGAAGACGGTACGGTCACGATTCTGGCCGGCACCACCAATCACGGGCAGGGTCACGAGACGATCCTGACCCAGTACGTCTGTGGTCGGCTCGGGATCGAGCCGGCAGCGGTGCGGGTGATCGAGAGCGATACTCGCGTGGTCCGCATGGGCTACGGTACCGGAGGTTCGCGAAGCGCCGCGTTCGTTTCGGGCGCGATTCTGAACGCGATCGCGAATGTGGTGGATGCCGGCTTGCCCATCGCCGCGCACCTGTTGAACACCCCGCCAGGCGATATCGTCTTCTCAGACCAGGTTTTTCGTGACGACAAGACCGGTCGCAGCATCGCATTCTCGGAGGTCGCGCGCGCGGCCTTCGATACCGCCGCGCTTCCTCCGGGTCGCGGCCCCGGGCTCGGCGCCGAAGGGATGGTTCGGTTGGAGAGTCGGAATTTTCCGAATGGCTGTCAGATCTGTGAAGTCGAGATCGATCCGCAAACCGGGGTGGTCGAGGTCGTCGCCCACGGGATCTGCGACGACGTCGGTTTCGAGATCAATCCGGCCCTGGTGAAGGGACAGTTGCATGGCGGGGCTGCGCAGGGGCTCGGCCAGGGACTTCTCGAGTACATCGCGTTCGATGCCGGAGGCCAGCTTCAGACCGGGTCGTTCATGGACTACGCGATGCCACGGGCGACCGATCTGCCTTTTTTCACGGTCTCGAGCCATCCGGTGCCCACGGCAACCAATCCCACCGGGGTCAAGGGGGTTGGTGAATCAGGGTCGGTCGGTGCGCTTCCGGCGCTCATGAATGCGGTCAATGATGCCCTGGCACGCGCCGGAGTTCCGCACCTGGACATGCCGGCGACGCCGTTCCGGGTCTGGTCGGCGCTTCAGGGGCGCTCGTCCTGACGAGCGTTGCCTGTCTCGAAGTCGTCATCCCGCACCGATACGCTGTTGGCTGGTCGGGCGTCCCAAGCCGAGACGCCTTCCTGTCGACGAAACCTGCGGATGAACGAGGATGATGCCCAAAGGCGTGCTGCGCCCGTCGCAAAGAGGGGCGGCCGATATCGGCCGTGCCGGTGCTCACGCGGTACGCGGCATCTGGTCGGCACGCACGCGCAGCCGGATCGCGACGGCGGTCGCACCGGAGGGGCGCGGCGGTCAGCATGCGGTGCTCAATGGCCTCTTCTCGCGGGTCTTCTCGAACCTGGTATACGCGCAGATCTGGGAGGATCCGGTCGCGGACATGCAGGCGCTGCAGATCACCCCCGATGACCGCATCGCCGCGATCGCCTCGGGTGGCTGCAACGTCATGTCGTATCTGAGTGCGGATCCGGCAGCGCTGATGGCTGTCGATCTCAACGCACATCATCTGGCCCTGCTTCGACTGCGGCTCGCGGCGGCGGCGCACCTACCGGATCATGATGCGCTCGTCGGCATGTTCGGCGACGCTGGTCACGCCAGTCTTCGCGAGCACTATCACCGGTATCTGCGCGGAAAGCTCGACATTCGCGACCGTCACTATTGGGAGTCATCCTGGTCGCGGCCGCGCGGGCGCCTGCGCATGCTCGAACGCGGTCTGACGCGGCACGGCGTGCTCGGCCGCTTCATCGGCCTTTGCCATCGGGTTGCGCGCCTGCACGGCGTGCGTTTGCCCGATCTGTCGATCCAGCCTGACCTCGACGCTCAGCGGCGTCATTTCGACGAAGCCATCGACCCTTTGTTCGATTCCCCGCTGCTGAAGGTGCTGGCCAGGCAGCCGGTGATGTTGTTCGGGCTTGGCATTCCGCCGGCGCAGGCCGCACTGCTCGCCGGTGGGGACGATGTTCTTCCGGTGCTTCGGGCGCGGCTGAGGCGCCTGGCCTGCGAGCGCCCTCTGAGCCAGAACTATTTCGCCATGCAGGCCTTTGCGCGTACTTACCGCGGGTGCGAGCCGGCTTTCATGCCGCCATATCTGCAGGCAAGGCACTACGAAACCGTGCGACGCGCGGCCAGGAGAGTCACCACGGTGCATGATTCGATGACCGCGGCGCTGTCGGCTCAACCCTCCTCGAGTCTGGACATCTACGTGTTGCTCGATGCGCAGGACTGGATGAGCCCGGCGCAGCGCCAGGCGTTGTGGCGCCAGATAGACCGTACGGCCCGACTCGGTGCGCGCGTCCTCTTTCGAACCGCCGGGCGTCCACCCGGTCTCGAGGCCGATTGCACGCGTGGCTGGCGCTACGACGCGCAGGCATCGGAACGGGCCTTCGAGGCCGATCGTTCGGCCATCTATGGTGGTGTGCACCTGTACCGGCGCGAGGCGAGGCCCGCAGGCGCCTGAGCGCTCGCCGACGCGGATTCGAGATCTTCGTGAAGGAGTGCTTTCGGTGTTCCGAGGAACCGATGTGGGCGCCCACGGCGCCCTGATGAACGAGATCTATCGTCGGCAACGCCACATCTACGACCTGACCCGACGCGGCTATCTGTTGGGGCGCGACCTTGCTTTGCAGGAGTTGATGGCCCACGGCGGCCCGCTGAATCTGCTCGAACTCGGGTGCGGTACCGGGAGGAATCTGGTGCGCGCGGCGCGAATGAACCCTCGGTCATCCTGCTTTGGCGTGGATGCGTCGTCGGAGATGCTGTTGACGGCCCGCCGCAATATCGCGCGCGCGCGGCTGGATGGCCGCATCCGCATTGTCCAGGGTGATGCACGCCGCTTCGTCGCCCAGGAAGCCTTCGCCCGCATGCGCTTCGATCGCGTGCTCGTGTCCTACATGTTGTCGATGGTGCCAGGCTGGGAGGAGGTTCTCGAGCGTGCGATCGCCCAACTCGCGCCGGGAGGCATGATCGCCGTCGTCGACTTCGGATCACGCAGCGGGTACCCGGCCGTCTTCGACCGCCTGTTCAGGGCCTGGCTGGCGCGCTTCCATGTCACACCACGTGACGATCTCGACGCCGTGTTCGAACACAGGGCGCGCAAGCTCGGGCTCGCCGCGATCAGGTTTCGGCCGATCTGTCGCGACTACGCGGTCCTGTTGCTGGCCTCGCGTCCCGGATGTGCGTTGCTGCATACACACGCACCGATAGCGCCGGGCGCATCGGCGTCGGCCGTCGTACGGGGCGACACGGCAACAGCGGCGCGCTAGTCGGCTGTCAGGCCTGGCGGCCCTCATCGGATTGCGGGCTTCGTCGATCGAGTCGCCCGCGCAACGATCGGGTATCAGGTCGGTCGCGATCCACCGTTTCTTCATCGACCCTACATGCGCCTGTCATCTTCGCTGTTTGAAATCACAGGCATGTTGCTGCCCAACGGAGAGTCGATGCTGGACCACGCGCCGCGGTTTGCCCGGAACCCTGACCCGCGCGTGCTCGTACGCGCGCGGCGACGCGACGAACCCATGGCCCAGCCGAACCAGTTGCGGCCAGCCGGTGCCGGCGGGCCGGTGAAGGCGGCATCGGACACGTGTCGTCTCTCGAGCGCGAAGCGGGTTCGAACGCTTTGGCTTTCCGATCTCCACCTGGGAACCACCGGATGTCAGGCGCAACATCTGCTGGATTTTCTCGAGCAATACGAGGCCGAGACGATCTACCTGGTCGGCGACATCATCGACGGCTGGCAGCTGCGCAGGCGCTGGGTCTGGGATCCGGTCCAGCATCGCGTGCTGATGCACTTCATCGACGCCGCCGGGCGCGGCACCCGTGTGATCTTCGTGCCAGGCAATCACGACGAGTTCGCACGGCCGTTCGACGGCATGGTCTTTGCCGGCATCGTCGTGCGGCGCGAGGCCGTTCACAAGACCGTGGACGGACGACGCCTGTTGGTGGTTCACGGCGACCAGTTCGACGGCATCGTCGGCCACGCGCGATGGCTTGCCCTGCTCGGCGATTCACTCTATACCAGTGCCTTGTGGCTGAATCGGCATTTCAATCGTGCTCGGGCCTCGCTCGGCCTGGGCTACTGGTCGCTGTCGCAGTACCTGAAGCATCGGGTGAAGAACGCCGTATCGTTCATCTGCGACTACGAGCGCGCATTGGTCGAAGAAGCGCGGCGCCGCGGGGTCGACGGCGTTATCTGCGGGCACATCCACAAGGCCGAACTGCGCGAGTTCGACGGTCTCACTTACGCCAACTGTGGCGACTGGGTCGAAAGTCTGACCGCCCTGGTCGAGTGGCACGATGGCCGTCTGTCGCTGCTGGCCTGGTCCGACTGTGCGGCAGTCGATGCCGTGGCCGACACCCGGCGCGAACAGCGGGCAGTGGAGGAGGTGGCGTGAAGATCGCGATTGTCACCGATGCGTGGCGGCCGCAGATCAACGGCGTTGCGACGACGCTTTCGCGCCTGGTGGGTGTTCTCCAGGATCGTGCCCACCAGGTGTTGATGGTGACTCCCGATCGCTTTTTCGGCATTCCGGTGCCGTGCGAACCGGGAATGCGGCTGGCGCTCTGCCCGCCGGGGCGGATGCGGCAGATTCGCCGATGTGGCGTGCGCGATGTCGTCATCTGGGGCCGGGGTGTGGACACCGAACTGTTCTGCCCGGGGAGATCGGATGCTCTGGCCGGGCTGCCCAGGCCGATCCATCTTTCCGTGGGCCGGCTGGCACCGGAGAAGAATCTCGAAGCGTTCCTGGATCTGCCGCTGCCGGGCAGCAAGGTCGTCATCGGCGACGGTCCCCGTGCACGTCGACTGCGCGAGCGCTACCCGGAGGTCCGATTCCTCGGGCCGATCGCGCACGAGCTCCTGCCTCCGTTCTATCGGGCGGCCGACGTGTTCGTGTTTCCGTCGCGCACCGACACCTTCGGTCTGGTGATGCTCGAGGCGCTGGCTTGTGGCACGCCCGTTGCCGCGTTCCCGGCGGACGCACCGATGGCATTGCTCGACCGGACGGTGGGTGCGATCGACGAAGATCTCCGGGAGGCCTGCTCGAGAGCGGTCGAATTGAATCGCCTGACGGCCCGGGCCTACGCCGAGCGCTTCACCTGGGACGCGGTTGGCGAGCGCTTTCTGTCCTTGCTGGCGAGCCCTGCGGCCGTCCGGACGCACCGGGAGAGGTTTCGCTGAACGCCCGAACGGCATTGCCGCGCGGCGGCGATGATGTTCAGCGTGATTCGCTGTCGTCGAAATTCAGCTCCGCATGCGCTGGCAACGACCCCTCAGGCGCCGCGTGCCCGGCGGGCGCGCAGCAGCGCCGACCACGCCACGATCGCCACGATCAAGAGCACCGCCGTGAGGCTGATCGGCCGCGTCAAGAAAACCGAGAAATCCCCTTCGGACAACAACAGCGTTCGGCGCAGGTTTTCCTCGAACGGCTGTCCAAGGATGACCCCGAGGACGAGCGGTACCACGTCGAACCGGAATCGATGCAGCAGGTAGCCGAGAACGCCGAAGATCAGCGCCAGAACGAGATCGAAACTGCTGTTGCCGGTACTGTAGATCCCCACGCAGGTGAACAGCACGATGCCCGGGAACAGCAGCGGATACGGAATCTTCAATATCCGCACCCAGAGGCCGATCAAAGGTATGTTCAAAAGCAGCAGAAACACGGTGCCGATCAGGAAGCTGACGATCAGCCCCCAGAACAGCTCTGGTTGCATCGTCATGACCATCGGGCCTGGCTGGATGCCGTGCAGCATCATGGCGGCGAGCAACAGTGCCATCACCGCGTCACCCGGGATGCCCAGGGTGAGCGTCGGGATCATGGCCGTGCCTATTCCGGCGTTGTTGCAGGCCTCCGGCGCTGCGATTCCCTCGATCGCGCCGGTGCCGAAGCGTTCCGGATGCCTCGAGAAGCGCTTCTCGATCGCATAGGCCATGAACGTTGCCATGCCGCCGCTGGTGCCGGGCAGGGCACCGAAAAGCGCGCCCAGTCCGGAGCCGCGCGCCATTGCCGGCACGGCATCACGCCAGTCCGACCGGCTCGGTAGCTGGTCGCGCAGACCGAAGCGCTGCGCGACGGGTGCCACCGACGACCGGCCCGCGCTGATGATTACCTCGGTCAGGGCGAACAATCCCATCGCCAGCGCGATCAGGCTGACACCCTCCGAGAGCCGGGGGAAGCCGAAAGTGAAGCGCGAGAGGCCGGTATTCACGTCGGTGCCCACGGTGGCGATCAACAGGCCGACGATCATCATCGCCACCCCCTTGAGTAGCGAGCCGCGGCCCACCGTCGAGCAGGTCATCAGGCCCAGCGCCATCAGCGCCGTGTATTCGGCCGGCCCGAAACGCTGCGCGAACTCAGCCAGGAGCGGCGCGAACATCATCAGTAACAGGATGCCCAACAGCGAACCCCAGGCCGACGCGATCGACTTGATGAACAGCGCCACCCCACCGCGGCCGGCCTTCGCCATCGGGTAGCCGTCGAGCACGTCGACCGCCGCAGACGGATGGCCGGGAACGCCGAGCAGGATCGAACAGGTGCCGCCGCCGTAGTCGGCACCGAAGTAAACGCCGGCCAGCATGATCAGCGCGCCGTCGACCGGCAGGTAGTAGGTGAACGGCAACAGCAGGGAGATCGTGATCAGCGCGCCCAGGCCGGGAATCACGCCGACCAGGGTGCCGAGGAAGACGCCAACGAAGCAATACCAGAGATTGGCCAGCGAGACTGCCTCTGCGAAGCCGAGCGCCAGATGCGCCATGAATGCATTCAGGATCTCCATCGGGCGCTCAGATTGCAAGCGCCGGCAGCGGCATTTTCAGCGCAACGACGAACACAAGCCAGGCCAGCAGGGTCAGCGTGACGCTCAGCGCAATGATGCGCGACGGATGATTGGCCGGATCGGCCAGGGCGGTGGTGGCCACCAGCAGCAGGCTGGCGGGAACGAAGCCAAGTGACCGGACCGAGACCGCGAACAGCAAGACGGCCACGGTCACCGCGCAGAGTGCTCGCCACTTGGGCTTGCCGACATCCGTCGGCTCCTGATCGAACGAGTCTTGCGGCCGGAAGCCGGCGCGTGACGTCGCAGCCCCTGCGATGGTTGCCGATGAGGCGAGCGAAGCGCCGCCGCCGGAGGCCGAGGTCGGCAAATGACTCGGTGCGGCGCGATCGGGACCGTCGGCCATCGCGTGCGGGTTCGAGCGCCATCCGGTGACCGCGATCGCCGCGCCCACACCGATCAGCATCACACCCAGCACGACCGGAAAGAAGCCAGGCCCCATAACCGCCGGGGTGCCCACACGATAGTGCAATCGTGCGTAGGCCACGACGATCGAACCCAACGCCACGATCGCCGCGCCAGCGACGACATCGCGTCTGCCGGATGCCGAATCGCCCGACGGCGGGTCCGCGCGCGCGTTCATCGGCGTGCTCACCCGGCCCGCAGCCGCTCGCAGACCCAGTCCGCCACCCGGCTGATCGCCAATCTGGCGGCGTCGAGCGTGTACTTTGAAAAACCGTGCGGCATGCCCTCGAAGACATCCAGCCAGACGGCGACGCCGGCCGCATCTGCCTTCCGGGCCGCCTCTGCCGCCTCGCTATACAGACCCTCGGCGCCGCCGAGCGTGATCAGCGTCGGCGGCAGGTCGTGGAACTCGCCGAACAGCGGCGAGGCCCGCCAGTCGCGTCGGTCCTGCGCCCCCATGTAAAGACGGATCATGTCCTCGCCCATCGCGCGCGTGGCCATGTCTTTGTCGGCATTGAACTCCCAACTCTCGCCGGACATCGTCAGGTCGAGAAACGGGCTGATGCCGACCAGCGCAGCGGGCAGGCGCAGGCCATGATCGCGAAGCGCCATGGCCGCCGCCAGCACCAGACCACCACCGGCCGATTCACCGATCAAGACGTAGGGCCGGCCCTCGAGTTCGATCGCGCGGCACACCGCGATAGTGTCATCGAACGCGGCTGGAAACGGATACTCGGGTCCTTGTCGATACGCGACCGCGAAGACCCGCGCCCGGGTGTGGGCCGCGAGCTCGGTGGCGTTGCCGCGACCGAGCGCCAGATTGCCGCGCACGTAACCGCCACCATGCAGGAATATCAAGGTGGCATCGGACCCGACGGCGGGAGGCACGAGCCACTCGCCGCCGATGCCACCGAGCGAGCCCGGCACCACTGACACGCTGGGCTCGGCCTTGCCAACGAACGGCATCGCCAGTAGCCGGTCGGTGGCCGCCCGCATCGCCGTGGCATCGCCCTGGATCCGGTAGGCGTTGCCGCTGCGGGCGGCCTGCAGGAGACGCTCGATCATGGCCCGATCGGAGCCCGTGGCCGGCAGCTCGGTGCACGCGATCGCCATCGTCACTGTTCCAGTTGAACGCCCAGGGCGCGAATACGCGCTTCCATCTTCGGGCGGATGGCGGCGATCGACTTGGCGAATTCGGCCGGTGTGCTGGTCACGATCTCGTAACCGTTGGGCACGACGACCTTTTGGATGAATGCCGGGTCGTGAATCACCTCGGAGAACGATTGCTGAATTTTCGCCTGCACATCGGCCGGCGTGCCTGCGGGAACCGCCAGGCCGAGGATCGCCCGCACTTCGATGCCGGGGTAGCCCGCCTCGGCGAACGTCGGTACGTCGGGCAATACCGACTGACGGCGGTCGCCGTCGATCGCCAGCATGCGCATCTTGCCGTCCTTGCCAAAGCGTGTGGCCATCACCGAACTGCCGGCCGCGGCATCGATCGTGCCCCCGAGCATGTCCTGGATCAACTGCGGCGCCACCCGATAGGGTATGTGACGCATCTTGACGCCGGCCGCCTGAAGAAACGCCTCCATGTTCAGATGCATCGTATTGCCCACGCCGAACGACCCGTAGGTGTGCTTCTCGCCCTCGCGTTTCATCAGGGCCACGAACTCGCCGATGTCCCTGACCGGCAGTTTGCCGCTGATCAGCAGGCCGAAGGGGATGTTGAACAGCTGGGTCACCGGCAGCAGATCCTTGTCGGGGTCATAGGGCAGGCTCTTGTACAGATACGGATTGTTGAAGAACGTCGATTCCGATCCGACGAAGATCGTGTAGCCGTCGGGTGCGGCCTTGGCCACCGCATCGGCGGAGATGATCTCGTTGCCGCCCGGCCGGGTCTCGATCAGCACGGGCTGGCCCCAATTCGCCTGCAACCGTTCGGCCACCACATGCATGACCGCATCCATCGGGCCTCCCGGGTAGGCGTGGATCAGGGTCACGGGCCTTTGGGGATAGTTCTGGGCATGGGCGATGCCGGCGCCGAGGCTCAGCAGGGCCGTTGCCGACATGGCGATGGACGCAATCAGGGATGACAGCTTGCGCATCGGGAGTCTCCTTATCGATCGAGATGGGCAGGGGCTCGGCAGGCGAAGACCCGCGTGGCGGCGACGTGGCAATCGCCGTCCGCCTACGGGCGGGGACTGTACCGAAGGGCCAGGCCCGCGTTTGACATTCTGGGACAGTTCGGGCTCGTCTTTCCGAAGCGATCGAGGACGAGCCCAAGTACGAGGAAAGGCGTCTCGAGGCCGTGCGTGACCGAAGCTCCGACTTGCCTTTGGCCGATTCTCAGGTTGCAACCCAACGTTGAGTGCGCCGGCCAAGGTTGCGATCTTGCCGTTGGTCCGATACGAGACATAAGAATGTCAAATATCACCAAATCGGGTGCTGGGGTATATCCCCGCTACGCATAATCGAAATCCCGGACCGGCAATTCGTGTTTGGGCGCCTTACTTGTCGAGTGAATTCGATATATGCACCAGAAAGAGCAGCGTCGCTACAAGCGCATGGCAGCCCGGCAGGCGGCAGTGGTCCGATTGAGCGGCGAAAGCGTTCGAGGCGAAATCCGTGACTTCTGCCAGTCAGGCCTTTACGTCGCCATCGAGAGTCCTTTGTCCGCTGAAGCGACTCGCGATCTGACGCCGGCCGCACTGGTGGACGTGGAATTCGCCGTCGGTGCGCGAAAATTCGTCGTCTCGGCAAAGGTCGCTCGCGCATTGCCCACGGGCGTCGGCCTGCAGACCGACGCCTTGGGCGCGGATATCCTGGCTGCGCTGGGCCGCTCGGGTGCCGGGAATGCCGCTGGGGATCTTCGCCAGCTGGCGGCAACCAGACCCGCGGGCGCGTCGACCAAATCGATCAATGAAGCATTGCATGCCTGCCAGCGCTTGTTCGATGCCGCGATGAATGAGGTGCTCGACGCCTACTTTGGCGCAATTGCACCGTCCTTGTTTGAAGCCTCGGATCTCGCGGTGGGTACGACCCAGCGTGCCCAGTTCGGCAACGCGGCCCGGGACCAGGCAAGCCAGCGCGTGGAAATCGCCGAGCGTTTTAGCGCGGCACTGCGCGTTGCGTTTCTCGAACGCCGGGTGCCGACCGTCCCGGAAACGACCACCTTACAGACTTCGGAGCTGACGATCGTCGATGATGATCAATTCGAAGAGTGGCTGAGCCTGTCGACCCTCGCGCATCAGATCGAGTCGGATGCCAGCATGGTGTTGAGTGATCTGACCCGGCGCTACAGTTCGTTGCACGGCCTATCCGTCGATCGATCGTCGTTGCCGTTCGGGCCGGCGACGATCGGCAACGCATTCCAGCAGGCCCTTGACCCATTCGACTACCCGACGCCGGTCCGAAACGTCATGTACCGCACTTTCGGCGCGATGTTGCGCCCGAAGTGCCAGGCCTTGTACGCCGCCATGAACGAGGCACTCGTCGAGTTCGACGTCGATGAACCGGCTTCGAGAACCCAGAGGTCTTCGACGAATCCTCCTTTGGGGCGCCCACCGGAGCAGGCGGCGGACCTGCGCGACTCATCGGCGGGCAGGAATGGTGCTGCGACCGACGCCGAACCGGTCGAGGTGTTTGAAGCGACTCATCGCCCTCAGCAGTCAGAACCAGCAGCGGCACGCATCGAATACAGCCTTGAGCGGCTGATTGCTTCGGTGAGTCGACGAGGTTCCTCGTCCGCGGGCACCGCGCCGTCGATTGCGCCTGCCGTCGCGTCGCGGCCGGCGCGATCCGCCGCGTCGAGCTTGACAGGCGTGATTGGCCGGCTTGCGCACGCTCTGCCCACGAGAGCGGCCGCGGCGGTGCCGTCAATACCGATCGAGTCGATTCCGTCGATCACCGATCTGCAGTCACTGGATAGACTTTTCGATGTTTTGCTGACTGCCGGCGATACCAGCGGCGATGATACCGAGCAGTCCTTGAGTTCTCGCGTCGTTGGCGTGCTCGGTTCCCTGAAAATGCCGCAACCGGCTCGTCAGTCGTTGAACTTGACAGCCGAACTGTTGAGCCGCGCGTTGCTCGAGTCTGTCGGCCAGTCGGAAGTCCATAACCTGATCAACCGCCTCGAACGTCAACTGCTGAAGTTGTCGCTCAGGGACTCACGCTTTCTCGAGGTTGCCGACCATCCCGCGCGTTCGATGGTCGATCTCCTGGAGCAGTACTCGATTGCCACGGACCAGGACGGTCGCTTCTTCGACAATGGGTTACGGCGTTATCTTGATCAAATCGTTCAGCGAGTGGTCGACCGAGGCGACGATGACTCGACCGTCTACGAGAGCGCGCGTGACGTTCTTCTGCGGTTGCTGGCACCGGTTCGGGAGACTCGGGCGCGACGCGTCGCGCGCCTCCAGGTAGCCTGCGAGAGCCGTTTCGCAATCCGCTGGGCCCGATTGCACGTTGCTGAGGTGCTGTCGTCACTCCTTGCCGGCCGGAATGTCCCGGAATGCGTTCTTCGACTGATGAACGCGGGCTGGAGCCAGCATCTGGTGCTGGCCGCGATGCGGCGGTCCGAGGAAGCGGCGGAGTTCGACGAGGCGGTGTTGGTGATCGATCAACTGCTCGAGGCGCTCGACGGTGGTGCGTCGCCTGAGCGATCGCTGGGCCAGGACTGGCGCACGCTCATCAGTCGCATCGAATCCGCTCTTGCCCGGGTAAGCGTGGATGCTTCAGTACGCGACGGCTGCATCGAAGAACTGACGCAGGTCTTTGCCGCGATCGGGCGTGGGGACGGACCGCCAACGATGGTCTACCGCTCTCAACTGCCCGAATACGAGCCTCGCATAAAACAGCATCCGGGACTAGAGCGCGCCGCTGCGCGCCTTCGCATCGGTGACTGGTGGCTCATCCCTGACCAAGCACGCGCTCGACCAATGCAGCTCATCTGGATGAGCCGGCCGGCGGGCGAGTGCGCCTTCGCGAGCCGATCGGCCAGTGATCGACTTGAACTGTCGCTCCAAGAGTTCCTCCGACAGGTCGAGTGCGGCAAGATCCGACCGCTGACAGATCAGGAGAGCCCACTTCTGCAGCGATCGGAGATCGCCCTCCTAGACGCTGAGCGTCATGCCCTGCTCGACCGCGCCTTGCACGATCCTGTCAGTGGTCTGCCGAATCGAACCGGATTTCTCCGAATGATGGCGCAAATCGTCCGCGCCGACCCGATGGTGCTTCAGGATGAGCCGTGTGATCCCTTTGATGAATCACACGTAGTCGCGGTTCTCGAGTTCGATGCCATGCGCTTGGTCTGGAACGCGTGCGGCATGGCGGCGGCGGAGGCGCTGACCAGCGAACTGGTGTCGACCGTCCGCGCCTGTCTGGGCGATGGATCCCAGATCGGCAGACTGCGCGACGATTCACTGGTCGCCTTGCTACTGAAAACCTCGCCAGAAGCTGCAGTCGGCAGCGGGCCAGTCGAGGCGCTGCTTTCCAAGCTCGCCAACTATCGCTTCGCACAAGGAGACCAGCGATTCAACGTGGGGACGCACGTTGGCTTGGCGATCTGGCGGCCCGGCGAATTCGAGCCGGAAGTCGCGATCAAGCGCGCCAATCTGGCCTGTGGCGCTGCGCGGATGCTCGGCCAGAACCAAGTACAGATCTATGAGCAGGGCGGAAGCCGGCTTCGCAGCCACGAAACCTTGCTCGAATGGGCAGGACGGATCGACGGCTTGCTGGCAGGGTCGGATCTGTTCCTGCGAGCCCAGCAGATCAGGCCGATCTCCGATCAGACGCTCAAACCGTACTACGAGATCTTGCTGGGCGTGAAGCCGCAGCTTGGCCTCGATGTTTCGCCGATGAGCGTCGTTCCTGCAATCGAGCGTCTCGGCCGATCCCACGACCTCGATATCTGGGTGATACGAACGACCCTGGACTGGATCGAGATGAACACTTCGGCGTTCGAGTCGATCGGCGGTATCGCGATCAATCTTTCACCGCTGTCGATTGGCCACCCAGGCCTGCTGCAACTCGTGGAGGAGCGACTCGCAAAGCCGAACTTCCCGCCATCGAAGATCACCTTCGAGTTCACGGAAACCGCGGCGATCGAGACCTACGGCGTCATGCAGGAGTTCATTCATCGGGTGCGACGACTTGGTTGCAGATTCGCGCTCGATGACTTCGGCAGCGGCTACACGTCGTATGCGCATCTCAAGAATCTGCCGGTTGACACGCTCAAGATCGATGGCGCGTTCGTCAAAGACATCTTGAACAGCCCGACCGATCAGGCAATGGTCAAGTCGATGCATGATGTGGCTCGCTCTCTTGGAATGCGGACGGTCGCCGAGTACGTCGAGACACGCGAGATCCTGGAGTATCTGCGCAAGATTGGCATCGACTATGCGCAGGGATACGCAATACACAAGCCCTGCCCGATCGATGATCTGGTCGAATTTTCGCCAGCCTGATGCGGCGGGCTCGGACGCCGTGACGCCGCTGCCATAGCGGGCGACGTCACTCCGAAGCTGCGCGGCGCCGCACGGCGGTGGGGGAGTTGCCGAACGCCTGCCTGAACCAGCGGCTGAATACGCTCAGGCTTTCGAAGCCGAGTATCAGTGCGATATCGCTGAAGGGTTTCGCGCTGCTGGTCACGTACTGCATGGCGAGCTCACGGCGCACCCGATCGAGCAAGGTAGAGAAATTCAAACCGGCGCGTGCCAAGCGGCGATGGATCGTTCGGCGATCCGCACCGAGGAGCGTGGCAATCGTGTCGGCACGCGCATCGCCGCGTGGCAGGGTCAGCACCAGCAGTTGACGGACCCGGTAGACGAAGGTCTCGCTTTCGTCGGCCAGGGTTGCAATGAAGTGCTCGGCCTGGCGGCGGATCTTGCCGGTGGCATGATCGAGCGCCCGGTCCAGATCCGCGCGGTCGATGACCACGCCGTTGAATTCCTGACCGAAGTCCGGCCGGCAACGCAGATAGCGCCGATAGACACGCTCCGGCAGTCGCGCTTCATGCCGGAAGCACACCGCCTGCGGGCGCCAATCCGACCCCAGCAGCCAATGCACCATGTACAGCATCGCGCTGACCACCATTTCCGCGCTATGTCGCGACAGGCCGACCCCACCCGTCATGACGTCCATCGCCAGTACCGCCGAGCGCTCGCCCTCGTCGAACGAGATATAGAGCGCGTTGGAGTGCAGATGCAGGGCCTGGGCCAGTGTATGCAGCGCGCCGCGGAGCGTGGACTCCCGATTCAGCAGCAGCACGATCGGCCCCAGGTCCGGCATGCCGCGGCGCTCGGCGACACGGAGGCCGAAGTCGTCCTGGCCGGTGATCTCGGCGCAGCGGTTCAGCAGGGTCATGACGGCGCTCGTCGGTACACGGTTGTCGCGATTGGCTAGCGCTGGTGTGTCGATTCCGAGTTGCGCATACACCGGCGTCGGGTCGTGACCGAGCGCAATCAGGTAATCGGCGACATCGGAAAGCACGCCGCTGCGAATGCTTTCGGACTGCGCGGAATCGGCCTGCGCCAGGTGCGGCATGGTCGGGGGGGTCAAGACGGGCTCTGAGCCGCGCCGCCATCCAGTGCATGGGCGAGGGCCGACGGGCTCTTACAGCTGACGATCGCCGGCGCTTCCCGAATCAGTGCATCGTTCTCGAGCGCGACCACCATGAACAACGCGAAGTCGATCCGCCGGGTGCGGTTGCTGGCCAGGATGGGGTCGCCCACGTGGCGGCTCCAGACGGGCAGGCCCTCGCTCGGGCCTTCTTCGAGATCGCTGCCGCGCACGACGGTCCAGCGGGTGTCACTCGCGAACACCCGGTTCAAAGCGTCGACCTGATCGCCGAGATCGGCGAAGCGGGTCAGCCGGGCGATGAAGCCGAATAGCTTGACCATGATACGCAGGCCCAGCGAATAGACGTCTTTGCCGTCGCGCGTGATGTGCCAGCCGCAGGAGAACACCAGGCGCGCGCCGGGCCGGGCATGATCCAGCACTGCCTGAACCGTGCCGACGGCATACTGCTGCACGCCCCAGGGCACGACCACCGTGAGCACGCCGTCGCAGCCTTCGAGCGCGCGGCGGATCACCTCGGGATCATTGGTTGCGCCCGGCACGATCGTGATTCGGCCCTGGAACGCGTCGAGCTTGGCGACGCTTTGCGCGCGGCACACGCCGACGACTTCGTGGCCGCGGTCGAGTGCATGCTGCACCATATAGCGGCCAAGTTTTCCCGATGCGCCGATGATGCAGATCTTCATGTTCCGAGTCTGTGTCGGGTTGCCTGACCGCGCCACGCCGCGCCCTGGTTCGCGCCGCCAGGCGGCGCCTATTTCAGCATCTTCTCGAACAACGGTACCAGATGCCCGTGGCCGTTGCCCTGCATGACGCCGACCGTCATCTCGCGCGCCTTCTGGCGACCCTCCTGCTCGCCGAACGCGGCGATCAGTGAGCCTTCCACGCTCTTGTGGGATTCGAGATAGGCCGCAATGAACGCCATGTCCTGTTGGCTCGCCTGGATCGACTGCTTCGCCTGTTCCATGGCCTGAGCCTTCACCGCCGCGTCCGATGCGGATTTCTCGGCGGCTTTCGTCCGGGCCGCAGCCTTGGCCCGTGCAGGGCCGAGCAGTTCGTCGACGTCGAGCGAACGACCGAACGTCACATAGCCGATCCGGGTGTCGCCGCGCTCGCCAACCTTGAAAGCAACCAAGCGCTCGCTGGCCACGACGTCGATGGCGCCGAATGCAGTGCCGTTCTCGTCCGTGACCGGCAGCCACCGCGCGTTCGCCGAGTCCAGTACCTGGAGGTGTTCACCCGTGCCGATGCCACCGCGCGGCGTACCGGCCAGAAAGACGGAGCCATCGGGCACGATCGCGGCGGCCCCGGCCATGCCGAGCGCGCCGCTGGTGCCCTCGATCTTCGAACCGGTTCCGTCGAGAACGCGGGGCTTGCCGTCCAGCCCACCCACGGCGATTTCGTGCCGGTCGCCGAACTTCTCTTCGGTGACGAACACGACGCGCCCATGATCGGCAAAGAAGCCGTTGCTGCTCCGACCGAAGCCATGATCCGTCAGGCGCCGCGGCTCGGTGGCACCGAAGGGCAGCAGTCGCAGCTTGTATTCATCGTCGGCGTAGACCACGCCGCCATCGACGATCTGTGGCTGGCTCGCTCGGATCGCCTTGTACTTCGCGAGATTCACCGTGATCTGATTCGCCATCGGTACGACCGGCGCGTAATAGATTGCGTCGTCGTTGGAGGAACCCATCACCACCATTCCCTGGGCCGCATCCACGGCGATGTTGTCCAGCCGGTTGTCCTGGTAGGGTCCGTTCTTGATCGGGATGACGACCGGGCGCGCTCCACTGAGATCGAGCACCTTGATCGTCAGTTTGTCGGTGACCCGGCGCGTGTCGTTGATGGTTGCGGCGAGATGGCCGTCACAGGCGAGAAAGTTGTTGCCGTGCAGGCCACCACGCACGTCCTTGAGGAACACCTGATCGGTTGGTATCGGTGTCAACGATCCGGCCTCGGTATCGAACACGAACAGCGCGTGGTCGCGCGTCAGGACCACCTTGCGACCGCACACGCCGAACACGCGGGAGTCGAATGTCTCGCCCTCGGGAATGCTCCGTGCCTGGGTATCTCCGACCTTCATCCAGGAGACTCCGGCCGGATAACCATTGCCAAAGACGATGATCTCGTCGCCCGCCCGCAGTGTCGAATCGGCCTCGGTGGCGATGTCGGTCAAGGTCAGGCGGGTCTGGCGCGCGGCATCACCCGTGGGCTGCCATTGCCATTTCCGGAGTGTTTGCGCGTCGACGGTCTTGGTCGCCTCGGGGCCGGCCGCGAATCGGGCTTTCGCCTGATCGCCCGAAAGCGCACGCATGTAGACGACGTCGAACCCGCGCGCGGTGCCGCTGCCGGCGGACAGCACGTATTGGCGCGGAATCAGGTATTCGGTGCGAGGGCGGTGATTCGCAGCCTGCCGCGGATGATAGACCTCACGACCGCCCTTGATCTCGAATTGAAACGCCGAGACGAGCTCATCGCCCAAGCGGAAGAACACGTCGTAGACGCCGTCGCGCGCCAGCAGATCGCCGATCTTGAAATTCGTGCCTCCTTTGTCGTCGGGAAACGCGAGCTTGAATTCGGCGCGTTGCCATTCGAACGGCCGGCGCTGCAGATAGAAGTCGCCTTTGGCGATCAGATCGCCATCGAGCCGGATCTCGGCGAACATCTGGTCGGCGCCCGTGTTCTGCGCCCAGCTGACGAGTTGCAGTGCTTCCGTCGCCCTGGCATCGTCTCGCTCCCCGGTTCCGAACGGAATGCGCAGCAGCGCCCAGTCGTCCCAGGGACCGTCCAGCACGGCGGTGCTGAGCGGATTGAAGGTGTCGCCCGTTCGTTCCGTGCGAAGGTTGAACTCCATCACGGTAATGGCCTTGCCGTCTGAGCGGAAGGTGAGGGTGAAATCACCCTGTCCCATCGTGTCGAGCTTGAGAAAATTGCCGGCGTCGTTCAGGAAAAGACCGCTGATCGCTCCTTTCAACTGACGAGGCGTGTACGAGTAGGTGCGAATGGGTCTGCCATCACCCTTGCGAGTCAGTGTGGCGGTGATCTCGCCGTTTGCAAAGGCGGCTCGATAGAGATCGGGCATGCCCGGTAGGAAGGTCTTGTCGGCCTGACCGAGCTGCGTGCCGCTCAGAAGGTAAGAGAAGTCGACGACCGGCTCGTTGGCATGCGCATTGGACAGGACCATCGAACCGACGACGATCAGGGTCGCGGCACGCAGAACTCGTTTGAACATGGCTATGCCCCTCCGTAGCGACAGGGACAGGATACGGGAGGGACACCACGGTGCCAACCCTTCGCCAAAGGGAGGCCGATCGAAGGCCCGCCCGAGCAATGGCGCGTGGGGCAAGTCGCTGCAATTGTGGAAGTTGCCGATATCGCATCTAATCCGCAGCAGCATGAACACGCCGATCCCGTCTTCGCATTCTCCGGAGCCGCCTCCCTGGCGCATCGTCGTCATCGGTGTCGTGGCGTTGGCCGTCGCCATGGGCATCGGCCGCTTCGCGTTCACGCCGTTGCTGCCTCTGATGCTCCGCGATGGCAGCTTGGCCGTCGCCTCCGGCGCCGAGTGGGCGGCGGCAAACTATGTCGGCTATCTGCTCGGCGCACTGACCGCGACCCGATACTCCCTGAATCCGGTTCGTGGCCTCCACCTGGCACTGATGGGTGTCACCGTGACCACGCTGGCCGTGGCGTTCGTGGGTGGCGAATCGGCGGCGTTGGTCGGCGCGATGCTGCGTGCCGCGGCCGGCGTGTTCAGTGCCTGGGTTCTCGTCTGCGTGAGCAGTTGGGGGCTGTCGGAACTGGCGCGGCGACACGTGTCACATCTCGGCGCGTTGATCTACGCTGGTGTGGGTTTGGGCATCACGCTCGCCGGCCTGATTGCCTGGCTGGGCGGCCTGCAGCGGGCGACGTGGCTCTGGGCGGAGTTCGGGGTGCTCGCAGCGGCGGGGTCCTGGTTCGTCTGGAAGTGGTCGGGGCAGGCCGGGCCTGAACGGTCTCCTCCGGTCGCAGCGGCCCCGCATCGCCCGAAGGGCGGCAGGTGGTGGGGCCAAGTCGGGCTCGTGTTCTGCTATGGCAGCTTCGGGTTCGGCTACATCGTTCCCGCCACGTTCCTGCCGGCGATGGCCCGCGAACAGGTGTCGGATCCGCTCGTATTCGGGCTCGCATGGCCCTTGTTCGGCCTCTCGGCCGCGCTTTCCGTGGTCGCTGCCGCTCGTTGGCTGCGGTCGTGGCCGCGGCAGCGCGTCTGGGCTCTGGCGCAGGCGGCGATGGCGCTCGGCACGGCGCTGCCGCTGACGACGCGGTCGCTGTGGGCGCTGGCGCTCTCGGCGGTGTTCGTAGGCGGCACCTTCATGGTGGCAACGATGGCCGGCCTGCAACTGGCCCGCGAGCGGAGCCCTGCCGATCCGACGCGGTTGCTTGCCCGCATGACCGGCGCTTTCGCGGTCGGTCAGATCATCGGCCCACTGGCGGTACGCGCGATCGGCGCGGATACTTGGTGGGGTTGGAATGCGTTGATGTGGGCCAATGCGTTGGCCACGGTGCTCCTGGCACTGACGGCCTCGTGGTTGTGGTTCCACCCCCGGGGCGCGGATGCGCCCGCCGCTGCACGATCGCCGTCAGACTAGGGTCGGTGACGGCAATCCCCAAGGCCCGCCCGGACCTTTGGAACCTGCAGTATGTCGGTCGTCGGCCGAGACTTCGGGCATAGCTCTTGCAATGGACACTGGCCGCCGGGCGTTGCCCGATCGTCGGTCGATCGGCGGCAGGGCCCTCGTTCACGGATTCAGACCTCATGAGCGATCTCGAGCAGGTACCGCGCAAGTCGACAGAACTCGATGTCTTCGTGGGCGAATGGCATGCGACCGGCATGTCATATGGCGGCGCCGATCAGAGTGAAGCCGAACCCCGGGCCAACGGCGTACCGTGGGTCAGCGAGCACTCTGCTTATTGGTACACCGGCGAGTTCTTTCTGGTGCAAGACGAGCGCGCGCGGCCTGGCGGCGCGACATTGGACATGCTCTGGATCCTGGGCTGGGACGCGCGTCTGAACCGCTTGTTCGCGCGCACCTTCGAGAACCACGGCTATTACCGGGACTACGACGTGCAACACCAGGGCGACACCTGGGTGATTGCCGGCGCAACGGAGCGCGCGACGATCGAGTTCCGCAACGGCAATCGCGAGCAGGTCATCGCCTGGGAGTGGAAGCCGAACGGCACATGGTTGCCCCTGTGTGATCGCATCGCCATCAGGGTCGACGACGCGCCAGGCCAGACGGCAGTCGGACCCGGTGCGCGTCGCCGCTAGTGAAGCCGACGTTCGCGGCCAGAACGAGGGCGCGGCTGGCGCGTGCCGGCGAGGCGCAAACCGCAGCGATACCTGGCGATATCGCGATCATTGGCAACGCCGTAGACAGCCCGAAACAGGGATGCGACGCGTGTGGCGAATAGTTCAGCGTCTCCCTTGATCATCCGCTTCTCCTTTTGATCAGAGGCAAGCAAAATGGTTCGGCGGGCGCTCGTCGCTCTTTTCGCGCGACAGCAGGGGCGCAGGACTTGCATGGCGGGCCCGAGTCCGCGCAGTCATCGCATTGCCCCATGGTCGTGAGTGGATGCTTTGCGGCCGTCCGCGACAGTGCATCCACCTGGATCATCCCGAATGAACAAGGTCTCGAAGCCACGCGATGTCGACGTGCTGGTCGTGGGCTATGGCCCGACCGGCGCGACGCTGGCCGGGTTGCTCGGCAGGCGTGGCTGGCGGGTCGCGGTGCTCGACCGCGCTCCGGCCATCTACGACAAGCCCCGGGCCATCACCGCCGATCACGAGGCGTTGAGGGCGTTCCAGGAGATCGGCGTCGCCGATGAGATCTTCGAATCCGCGCTGCCGCATCCCGGAACGGACTACATCGGCCTGGACGGGCAGGTGATCAAGCGCTTCTATCCTGCGCCACCGCCCCATCCGCTCGGCTGGACACCCAACTTCATGTTCGTGCAACCGGAGCTCGAGGCGACGCTGCGTCGGGCGATCGCGCGCATGAGCAATGTGCAGGTGCTGCTCGAGCATGAACTCGCCGCCTACGACCAGAACTCGCAACGGATTCGTGCGCGTGTGCGCCGGCTCGATACCGGCCACGAGGGCGAGGAAGTGGCGATCCATGCGCGCTATCTGGTCGGTGCAGATGGCGCGAGCAGCGTCGTTCGCAAGCAGATGGCGCCGGCCATCGAGGATCTGGCCTTCGATGAGTGGTGGCTCGTCATCGACGCATGGATCCGGGGGCCGGTGGATCTCCCCGATCGCTGCGTGCAATATTGCCGCCCGTCGCGACCCGGCACCTTCATCGTCGGGCCAGGCACCTTGCGCCGCTGGGAGATCAAGATCCTGCCGCACGAGCGTCCCGAAACGTTTGGCGAGCATCAGGCGGTGTGGCGGGCGCTGAGCGAGTTCGTCGACACCAGTGCGCTCGAGCATTGCCGAACGGGGGTCTACCGGTTCCACGCCCTCGTGGTCGATCGCTGGCAAGAGGGACGTGTCTTTCTCGCTGGCGATGCCGCGCACCAGATGCCGCCGTTCATGGGCCAGGGCATGTGTGCCGGCGTGCGCGATGCATTCAATCTGGCGTGGAAACTGGACGGGGTGATGGCGGGAACCCTATCGAGCCCGCTGCTCGACACTTACGGCGAGGAGCGCAAGCAGCATGTGCGTACCGTGGTCGCGCACACCAAGTCGTTCGGCCTGATCATCGGCGAACTCGACATCGACGCGGCGCGCGAACGCGATCGTCGCCTTGGCGACGAATTGCAATCCGGGCGTGCGGAAACGATCCGTCAGCGCTTCATCCCGGGCCTGGAGACCGGCTTGGTCGCTCGCGACGTCGGCGGTCGGCCCGCGCCCGGCGCCGGCGAGCTTCTGGTGCAACCCTGGGTCCGCGAAACCGGAGGGTCGTGGCGGCGTCTGGACGACGTTCTCGGGCCGGTGTTCGCAATCCTGGCGCGCATGCCAGATGATCTCGCGGCGCTCGACGGCGATGTGCTCGCGCGGTGGCGATCGCTCGGTGCACGGATCGCGCTCATTCGTGGCCAGGGCGATCCCGCGCCGATGCCGGTCGACGGCGTGCTCTGCCTCGAGGAGCGCGGCGGCCTGTTCGCAGATTGCCTCGATACCGTGCCGGCGGTTGCGTTGCTGGCCCGGCCCGATCGCTATCTGTTCGGTGCGGCCTCCACCCCCGACGATCTGCGCTCGCTCGTCCTGGCACTCGAGTCACGGCTGCACATGGCCGGTTGAGCGTTCATCCGGGACCGACTCCGGGCTTTTCTCCGGTGGATTCTCGAGGATGGATATCGGACCCCCTCGGAGACCGAATCCATTGAACGATCCCGTCGACGTTCTCATCATCGGTGCCGGCGCGAACCCTCCAACGTTGACACCGTGATGTCTTATTGTCAACAATCAGGCAATTTCGCTGGGGCAGCGATGCGGGCGGTGAGCGGCCCGAGCTGGTTACGAAGGAGGCAACGAATGAGCTGGCAGGACGAGGTCGACGAAATTGCCGCGCGCAAGCGTTTCGCAGAGGAGCTGGGCGGGGCCGATGCCGTGGCCCGCCAACATGCCGCCGGCCGCTACACGGTGCGCGAGCGCATCGACATGCTGGTCGATGCCGGCAGCTTTCGCGAGATCGGCGCGCTAACGGGCCGGGCCACCTACGACGAGAACCACAAGCTTGTGAAGGTGACGCCGTCAAATGCGGTGATCGGTACCGGCCGAATCGACGGACGCCGGGTGTCCATCGATGGCGACGACTGGACGATTCGTGGCGGCTCGTCAGAAGCAACCGTTTCGGAGAAATGGATCTTCGCCGAAAACTATGCGCTCGAGATGCAGATGCCGCTGATCCGGCTGGTCGAGAGCGCGGGCGGCAGCGTGAAGATCCTCGATCAGAACGCCGCCACCAAGCTGCCGTCGTATCCCACCTGGACTGGCGCCCGAATGCTCGGCACGATTCCGGTCGTCGGTATCGCTCTCGGTCCCTGCGCCGGCCTGGGCGCGATCAAGGCCGCCGCCGCGCACTATTCGGTGATGGTCAAGGGCAGCGCACAGGTGTTTGCCGGCGGCCCACCCGTGGTCGAGCGGGGCATGGGCATAAAGATCGACAAGGAGGCGCTCGGCGGCTCGACCATCCACACGCGCGAAAGCGGCGTGATCGGCAACGAGGCCGCGAGCGAGGAGGAGGCGTTCGCGATGGCCCGGCGCTTCCTGTCGTACCTGCCGGCCAACATCAACGAGATGCCGCCGGTCGTGTCTTGCGATGACGACCCGAACCGTCGTGAGCAAGAACTGCTCGAAATCATCCCCCGCGACCGGCGCAAGGTCTACAAGTCGCGTCGCATCGTCGAGCTGATCATGGACCAGGGTTCGGTATTCGAGTTGAGCAGGGGCTTCGGCCGCTCGATCGTGACCTGCTTCGCACGGCTCGGCGGACGGCCGGTGGGCGTCATCACCACCGACCCGTATCAATATGGTGGCGGCATGACGCGCGCCTCTGCCGAGAAGATGGAAGGTTTCATCGATCTGTGCGACACCTTCCACCTGCCGATCATCCATCTGGTCGACCAGCCGGGCACGATCGTCGGTCCCGAGGCCGAGCGCACCGGTGCGGTCAAGGGCTCGGTGCGGGTGTGTTTCGCGATCGAGCAGAGTCGCGTGCCGTTCTGCTCGGTGATCCTGCGCCGCTGCTACGGCCTGGCCGGCAGCACCTACAACCGGGTCCAGGGCCTGAACCTCGTCTACGCCTGGCCGTCGGGCCGGTGGGGATCGATTCCGGTCAGCGGCGGCGTCGAGGCTGCATTCAAGGCCGAGCTCGAGCGACTCGAGCCCGAGGCGCGCGCGGCGCGCGTTGCCGAGATCGAGGCGCATTTCCACCACATGGAGTCGCCGTTCCTGACCGCCGAGCGCTTTCGCATTCCCGACATCATCGACCCGCGCGACACCCGCGCGATTCTCAATGACTGGCTCGATGACACTTGGCGGCTGATCCCGCAGCAACTCGGTCCGAAGGGCCGTTCGTTCCGGATGTAGGCGTCGCGATGCACAATCCACCTCCTTCCCTGTTGCATGCTGCGCGCCCCTGGCTATCCGGCCATGCCGGCCTCGAGGCGGCGGTGTTCGGTGGCGTCCGGCTCGACTACACCGATCTCGCCGCGCACGCTTGCGCGCTCGCGGCAACGCTGCGCGACATGGGCCTGGGCCAGGGCTCGCGTGTCGCAACGTTGCTCACGCCTCGCCCCGAGGCGGTGATCGGCCTACTCGCCTGTTGGCTTGTCGGCGCCATATCCGTGGGCATCAATCCGCGCTACAAGCGTGACGAGCAGCGGCAGATCCTCGTCGACAGCGGCGCAAGGGCGATGCTTTCGATGGTCCGTGACGGCACGCACGACCTGTCCGCCGACCTCGATGCGCATGCCGCCGATCTGGGTATCGCCGTGCTGCGCTTTGGCACCGGCTTCTGGGAAGGTGATCTACCGGCGCCGTTGCCGCGCGAGGCCGTGCCGGCGGCATGGGACCAGGCGCTCGCCGCTTTCGACCCGGCCGTGCCGGCGGTCGTCATCTACACCTCCGGTTCGACCGGCCGGCCCAAAGGAGCGCTGATCTCGCACGCCGGGCTTGCGTTCCGGTCCTGGTCCCTGCACGAGGACCGCTACCGGCTCGCGCATCTGCGCCAACTGCTCGACCTGCCTGTCAATCACATCGGCGCGCTGGCCAGTGGGATCGGTGTCTCACTGGTGTCCGGTGGCATGATGGTGATGGCCGAGCAGTTCGATCCGGCGTTCACGCTGGCGGTGACTGCGCACGAACGACTCGATGTGCTCAGCGGTGTACCGGCGATGCTAGGTCGCATCGTCGAGCATCCGCATTTCGACGGCGCCGACCTGTCCTCGGTGAAGTTCGTCAACTGGGGGGCAGGGCCGATCGGCCGCCGGGTGCTCGAGCGCCTGCTTCGTGCCACCGACGCCCAGTTCACCCAGCAGTACGGCATGACCGAGAGCAACGGGCCCATCGTTTACACGCCGCCGACGCGCGACATCGACATCCTGCTCGGCACGACCGGCAAGCCGGATCCACGCCTCGAGTTGCGCATCGCCGATGCCGATGACCGGCCGCTGCCGCCCGGGACCGAGGGTGAGGTCCAGGTGCGTCAACCCTATCCGTTCGCCGGCTACCTCGACAACCCGGAGGCCACGGTGGCTGTGCGCACCGTCGACGGCTTTCTGCGAACCGGCGACGTCGCCAGGATCCGCGAGGACGGCTATCTGGTGTTCTGCGGCCGAACCAAGGAAATGTTCAAGTCGGGCGGCTACAACGTCTATCCGCGCGAGGTCGAGATCCTGATCGAGACACACCCGGCGGTGCGCGCGGCGGCGGTGATCGGTGTCGATGATGCCGACTGGGGTCAGGTCGGGCACGCATTCGTCGAGCTCAAGGAAGCCGTTGCGGTGGCCGAGCTGGTCGGTTGGTGCCGGGAGCGCCTGGCCAACTACAAGGTGCCCAAAACGATGACCGTGGTCGAGCAGATGCCGCGCACCACCGTGGACAAGGTCGATCGGATGGCGCTTGCCCGGCGCATCGCCTCGAGCTGATCCGCGATCGCCGAATGCAGCCGAGGCAGCCGCTCGCGGCGCGCCCGCGCATCACCGATCTGGTGGATGTCAGGGTTCGGCGACGGACGTAGTCTCGAGGGACTCGGTTGCCGACACCGACCAAGTCGTTGGCTGGCGGATCGACCCGGCCGCAACCATCATCAGCGGGTGAGGCTTCGCGACGAAGGAGTGGTGATGACGTTCGATCGAATGGCGAGACCTCACTCCGTTCGTTGGGGAGATCGCGGTGCGGCTGTCGTTTGCATACACGCGGGAATGGGGTCGTCGCGCCAGTGGCGTGCACTCGGCGAGACCCTGTGCGCGGACTACCGCGTCATCGCTGGTGACATTGCCGGCATGGGCAGGAGCCCACCTTGGCCCGAGGGACACGGCTTGTCGGTCGATGACGATGTCATCCATTGGGCGCCGATCGTCGACGAAGCCGGCCCCGTCTTCCACCTCGTGGGCCACTCGTATGGCGGCGCGCTGGCGATCAAACTGGCGCTGGCGATGCCCGCGCGTATTCGATCGCTCGTCCTGTACGAGCCGACCCTGTTCCGGCTGCTGGTGGCCGAGCAACCGCCTCCCGTGGTAGCCGAGGAGATCATCCGGCATCGTGCCGACATCGCCGGCTTGATCGAGCAAGGCGCGTTCGCCCTGGCGGCCGAGCGATTCATCACTTATTGGGCGGGTGACCACGCCTGGAACATGATGTCCGATGCCGCCAGGCAGGCGTCGCTCGACTGGGCGCCGCGCCTGAAACTGGAGTGGGACAAGCTTTTCGAGGATCGAATCACGCCCACCGACCTCGGCGCTATCGTTTGCCCGACCCTGGTGTTGAAGGGGGCACAGTCGCATCGTTCGACACACGCGCTCGCCGATCTGATCGGTCGTCGGATTCCAGCTGCGAACACGGTCCTGATCGATGACGTCGGCCACATGGGCCCGCTGCAGGCATCGGCAACGGTCAACGCGATCATCCGCGAGTTCGTGCAGGGCGTGGACTCATCTCGAGCATAGCGCTGCAACATTGGCAGCCCGCCCGACACGAGCCGGCCCAATCCCGGCATTGCGCTCGTCAGGGCCCGGCGCGGCGCGGACGCACTCGAGCGGCTGCCTCCGCGGCACGGCTGCGCGCCTGCTCGACATTCTCCCCGCGAGCCAGTGCCACGCCCATACGGCGCTTCTCGAACGACTCGGGTTTGCCGAACAGGCGCAGGTCGGTGCCGGGCACCGTCAGGGCGTCGGCAACGCCGTCGAAGACGATTCCGCGTTCCGCGATGCCGCCATACACCACCGCGCTGGCGCCGGGATTGCGCAGCGACGCATCGACCGGCAGGCCCAGGATCGCCCGTGCGTGCAGTTCGAACTCGGACTGGTGCTGGGTGGCCATGGTCACCATGCCGGTGTCGTGGGGTCGCGGACTGACTTCCGAGAACCAGACCTGATCGCCGGCAACGAATAATTCCACCCCGAACAGACCCGTGCCGCCCAGCGCGGTCGTGATGCGGCTGGCGATGTCGCGCGCGGCGGTCAGCGCCGCCGCCGACATCGGCTGGGGCTGCCAGCTCTCGACATAGTCGCCGGAGACCTGGCGATGGCCGATTGGTTCGCAATACGAGGTCTCGATCTCGCCTTCGTGCGCGCGCGAGCGGACGGTGAGCAGCGTGATCTCGTAGTCGAAGTCGACGACCCCTTCGACGATCACCCGGCCGGCATCGACCCGACCGCCACGCCCCGCGTAGTCCCAGGCAGCCTCGAGTTCGGCGGGCGAATCGACCTTGCTCTGGCCCTTGCCCGACGAGGACATCACCGGCTTGACGATGCACGGATAGCCGATGGGATCATCGCCCGACTCGATCGCCGTCCGCAGTTCGTCCAGGCTGCTGGCGAAGCGATAGCGGGAGGTCGGCAGGCCGAGTTCCTCGGCGGCGAGCCGCCGGATGCCTTCGCGGTTCATCGTCAGCCAGGCAGCACGCGCGGTGGGGATCACATGCAAGCCTTCGTCGCGTTCGAGTTCTACCAGGGTCGGCGTGGCGATCGCTTCGATCTCGGGAACGACCAGGTCGGGTCGTTCTTGCGCGATCAGCGCACGCAAGGCCGCGCCGTCGGTCATATCGATGACATGCGCACGATGCGCGACCTGGTGCCCCGGGGCATCGGCGTAGCGGTCGACGGCGATCACCTCGACGCCGAGGCGCTGCAACGCGATGATGACTTCCTTGCCGAGTTCGCCGGCGCCGAGCAGCATGACGCGCGTGGCGGACGGCGAGAGCGGCGTGCCGATCACTAAGGGCTGGGACACTGAAGATCTCCGGGGCTGGGGCACGAAACAGGCCGACGGTCGAGGTCGACGACTTGACGACACAGTAGTTTATCGAGGCTTCGGCAACGAACGTCCCGGTGGCTCAGGCGGGCGTCGACCGACGGAATCCGGCTCCCCACCCGGCCATGCCGGCCTTCCGGTTGCAGCAGGCTTCAGTCGACTCGCTCGATGCGGACCCGGATCTCGCCGTCCCGGCGCAGCGCGTCGATGGAGCGATCGAACCGGCCCAGCCGCAGCAGACCCGCCGAATCGCGGAACGGTTTCAAAAAGATGGCCAGATTGGCCCAGGGTCGATACTGCGTGATGTCGCCCGCCGCCGGCGTATAGCTGCCGGGCGCATCCGTGGCGTCGAGCTTGCGACCCAGATCGGCCACCTTCTCGATGCCGTGGTAGTCGGTGAGGGTCAGCTCGAGCGGCAACATGGACGCAAAGTCGCGCGCCGCCGGGCTGTCGTCCAGTGTGGCGGGAAGAATCTGGTTGTCGACGATGACGCGGATGCGGGTCATGGCTGTCTCGTGGCGAGCGTCGCTCTGGCCGCTTGCGGCCAGCGCAGGGTCGGCGAGGAGCAGGCCTGCCGATAGTGCCAGGGCAATGAAAGCAACCATCGTCGGGGCAACCCAATTGCATTGGCCAGGGTCGGGGACCTGGCAGGATAAGCCACTCAAACCGATGGCAGATCCTGGAGGAACTTGTCGAGCGTGATCGGATACGAGCGCACCCGAATGCCGGTGGCATTGTAAAAGGCATTGGCCACCGCCGCCGCCGAGCCACAGAGGCCGAGTTCGGCGACGCCCTTGGCCTTGAGCGGCGAGGATACGGGATCCACGGTGTCCAGGAACACGACCTCCTGTTCCGGGATGTCTGCGTGTACCGGCACTTCGTAAGACGCGAGGTCGTGGTTCGCGAACAAGCCCTTGCCGGTGTCCACGGCCACATGCTCGAGCAGCGCGCTGCCAAGTCCCATCACCATGGCGCCCAGCACCTGGCTGCGGGCAGTGACCGGATTCAGGATTCGTCCCGAATCGCAGACGGCGAGCATGCGGCGTACGCGGATCTCGCCGGTGGTGGCGTGAACGCCCAGCTCGACGAAGTGGGCGCCGAACGTCGCCGTCATGTGCTCGGATCGGAAATCGCCGAAGCTCATGCCTTCCGTGGCGACGATCTCACCGTCGGCGGCGAGATCGGCCAGGCGTCGAACGGTGTCACCCGCGCGGGCCGAGCCGTCTTCGAATGTCACGGTGTCGGGGTCCACGCCCATGCGTTCGGCGATCCGGTCGCGCAGCGCCACGCAGGCGGCATAGGTGCCGGCCGTGGCGCTGGCCGCGCCCCATTGGCCGCCCGAGCCGGCCGAGATCGGATAGGCGGAGTCGCCCAGGCGCACCTCGATCTGGTCGAGGCTCAGGCCCAGCATCTCGGCGGCGGTCTGGGCGATGATGGTGTACGAACCCGTACCGATGTCGGTCATGTCGGTTTCGACTACGACGCGTCCGTCGGGTTGAAGGTGCACACGGGCCGCCGAGGTCATGGCCGGTCCGTCGCGATAGGCGCCGGCCATGCCATGGCCGATCAACCAGTCGCCGTCCCGACGCGAGCCCGGTGTGGCGTTGCGCTCGCCCCAGCCAAAGGTGTCGGCGCCGCGCCGCAGGCACTCGACGAAGTGCCGCTCAGAGAAGGGCTTGCCGTTCGACGGGTCGGTCTTCGTATCATTGACGATCCGCAACTCGACCGGATCCATGCCGATCATCTCGGCGACCTCGTCCAGCGCCATCTCCAGACCCATGTGGCCCGGTGCCTCGCCAGGCGCGCGCATGGCGTTCGCTTCGGGCAGATGGGTCTCGAACACCCGGTTCACCGTCAGGATGGACTTGGCCGCATAGAAGTGCGGGCTCTGCAAGGTAGCGTCCTCGCCCTCGCCGCCGGGCACAGCGTTGGAGAGCGACTCGTGGCCGAGCGCGAGAATGCGTCCGTCATCGTCGACGCCGATGCGGATGCGCTGGATCGTCTCGGCCCGGTGGGTGGTGTTGTTCATGATGAAAGGTCGCGGCAGCGCCAGCTTGACCGGCCGTCCCGCCGCCCGCGCGCCGAGCGCCGCCAGAATGGCATCCGAGCGCACGAAAAGCTTGTTGCCGAAGCCGCCGCCGATGAAGGGTGAATCGACCCGAACGCGTTCGGGGTCGATGCCCAGGGCGGTTGCCATCGCTTCCTTGGCCCACTGGATCATCTGGCTCGAGGTCCAGAGCGTCAGATCGTCGCCGTCCCAGGCCGCGATGCTCGCCTGGGGCTCCATGTGTGCGTGGCTTTGCGCGGCTGTGCGGTAGATGCGATCGAGCTTGTGCGGCGCATTGGCGAACGTGGACTCGAAATCGCCGACGGAAACCTCGGGCTCGACCGCGCCGTCGCCCAGGCGGTTCTGCGCTTTCGAGATATCGAAGGCGTCGTTGGCCGGCTCGTAGGCGACATCGATCAAGCCGGCGGCGGCGCGCGCCTGCTCGAAGGTCTCGGCGACCACCACGGCGATGGCCTGGTGGTAGTAGTCGACCCGGTCACCACCGAAGAGCCTGACCTGGTGATGCTCGGACGGAATCGGCAGAGCGTCCATGTCGAGCGTGGTGACCACGCTCACGACGCCCGGCGCGGCCTTGGCCCGGGACGTGTCCATGGTGCTGATCCGGCCGGTTGCGATGCCGGCACCGAGCGGGTAGCCGACGAGCTGCCCCTGGGCGACGTCATGTCGTTCGTAGGCATATGGCGCCGTGCCGGTCACCTTGAGCGGTCCGTCGATGCGCGGCGTCGGTTTGCCGAGGACGCGCGACCGATCGGCCGGGTTCGTTCCTGCTGGGGTGCTGAATTCCATGATTCATCCCTTGGCGTTCTTGAGCAGGCCGGCGAGCGCGCGCTCGGCCAGCGGAATCTTGAAGGCGGTCTCTTCGGTAGGTTCGGCCCCGCCGAGAAGACTGGTCATCACGGCGCGCGCGCCATCGGGGATCTGCGCGTCGGCCGCAGCGCTGCGCCAGGGCTTCGGCGCGACGCCGCCGAGGGCGACCGCGCCGCCGCCGTCCTCGTTCAGTACCAGCGCCACGGACACCAATGCGAATGCGTACGAGGCCCGGTCACGTACCTTGACGTAGTTCTGGAAGCCACCAGTCGGCGCGGGCAGGATCATGGCGGTGATCAGCTCTCCCGGCTGCAACACGGTTTCCTCGTCCGGTCGGTCGCCCGGCAGCCGGTGCAGTTCGCCGAGCGGGATCGACCGCGTCTCGCCCGAGGGCTGCACGGTCTCGACCTCGGCGTCGAGCGCACGCATGCCGACGGCCATGTCCGATGGGTGTGTGGCAATACAGGCCTGCGAGGTGCCGACGATGCCCAGCTGGCGCGAGGTCGCGCCGGGCATCAGCGCGCCGCAACCCGACCCCGGTCGGCGTTTGTTGCATGGCATGTTCGTGTCGTAGAAGTACGGACATCGGGTCCGCTGCAGCAGGTTGCCCGCGGTGGTCGCCTTGTTGCGCAGTTGCCCTGACGCGCCCGCCACCAGGGCACGCGACAACACCGGGTAGTCGCGGCGCACCCGTTCGTGGGCCGCCAGCGCCGTATTGGTGACCAGCGCGCCGACGCGCAGGCCACCCGCCTCAGTCTGCGAGACCTCGTCCAGACCCAGTCCGTTCACGTCGATGAGATGCGCGGGTGTCTCGATCTCGAGCTTCATCAGGTCGAGCAGGTTGGTGCCACCCGCGATGAACTTGCTGCCCTTCACGTCGGCAGCGCGTGCGGCCGCCTGCGCGGGGCTGGTCGCTTTCTCGTAGCTGAACGCCTTCATTTCGCTACCCCCGCCACCTGCTGGATGGCCGTCAGGATGTTGGAGTAGGCGCCGCAGCGGCAGATGTTGCCGCTCATGCGCTCGCGGATCTCGTCGGGGGTTGCCTGTATCGGCGCCGTGAGATCGGTGGTCACGTGGCTCGGAATGCCCGCGCGGATTTCCTCGAGCGTGGCCTTGGCCGAGCATATCTGTCCGGGCGTGCAGTAGCCGCACTGGTAGCCATCGTGTTCGACGAAGGCGAGCTGCATCGGATCCATGTTCTGCGGAGAGCCGATGCCCTCGATGGTGGTGACCTCGTCACCGTCGTGCATCACGGCGAGCGTGAGACAGGAATTGATCCGCTGGCCGTTGACGATCGCCGTACAGGCGCCACACTGGCCGTGGTCGCATCCTTTCTTGGTGCCCGTGAGCTGCAGGTGCTCGCGCAACATGTCGAGAAGCGTGGTGCGGTTGTCGAGGACGAGCTCGCGTTCGGTGCCATTGACCGTCATCGTCACCGTCGAGGATTGCGGATCGGCGGCATCGCGCGTGGTCGACACCCTGGCGCGAACCCAGTTGGGCAATGCCGTGCCGCCTGCCGCGATCGCCGCCCCCGCCAGGAACGTTCGGCGCCTGATCTCGAAGAGAATGGCTGGGAGCATGTCGTTACCTCCTTGAGAGTTCGGCCGGGCGGGAGATCGACCCTTGCCATCCGTTTCGGCGACGCTGACCTATTCACGCGATGCGCAGGGCGACTGGATCAGCGTTTCCTTGACCAGTGAAGATTTTTCCGCTCGGGCGGGGGAAGTTGCCCCGGCCGACGGAATTTCGTTCGCAGCAATGTCGATGCCCGGCGGCGCGTCGTCCGCAGCGCGCATGGGGCCGAGGCGGCCCGGCGGAGTGCCATGCAAGACACCTATGGCGGTGTGAGCCAGGGTGTCGTCGACAACATGGAGAAACTACGGTTCCTCGACTTGTGGCGACGCCCGGCCCTGACGGCTCGGGGTCGCAGTCTCGTCACGGTTGTCGCATTGATCGCGGCCGGTCGGCCCGAACAGATGACTTGTCGCCTGAATCGCGCGATGGACGACGGTCTGACCGGGGACGAAGCGTGGACGAAGCGGGTGCGATGCTGTCGCATCTGGCCTTCTATCCGGGCTATCCCAAAGTGTTTTGCGTGACGCCGGGGGCCAAGAGAGGCTTCGAGGATCGGGGTAAGTGATGCAAGTCGGGAGCACGGTTCGTGACCGCAAAGCGGTCACGAACCGGTTGCCGATCTCAATCCGTCGCAAAACAATAGAACAGCCCATCGCCGCCGGTACTCTGCAACGATTTCTGGTCACAACCTCGCGTGCCGTGAGCCGCGACCCAGGACTTCATGTGGCTGGTGTCGTTGAGTCCCACGCGATCGGAATGGCCGACGATCGCCGAGCCCTCGCCGTTCTTGGTCCAATTGCCGCAGGTGGTGTCGCCGTTGGCCACCAGATAGCGGCCGGCGGTATCGGAACCGGTCAGGATGTCGTGGCGGTTGACCGGGTCGCCGCGCCCGGAGATGGGCTCGCCTTTCTCGTTCAAGGCGGTCTGCTTGGTCAGATTATTGTCGGCCGAGTGCAGGTCATCGACGCTCTTGGCGATGGTTTCGCCCTTGGCGTTCTGCCAGGGCCCCGTGCCGATGCGGTCTCGGGCGCTGATGTTCTGAGAGCTGTCACCGCGAATCGACACGATGCTCAGATAGGCTCGCCACTGCTTCTTGCTGGCGCCCGCGTCCGCGGCCAGGCGGGCGCAGTGGGCATCGGCACCCGCCAGGCCGCCGAGATTGGCGCCGTCACCCGGGCCGGCGCTGGTGACGAAGAAGCTCATGTCGGCGTTCTGCGCCGTGGCGGTAATCGAGCATGCCGCCAACAGGGTGGCGATCAGGAGTCGACCGCCGCTGCGTTGATGCTTCATGGAATTTTCCTCCGGTTCGCGGACTGGATTGCCGAGTGGCGACCGGTCGTGGACCGGCGTCCCGCCTGGCCGCAGCGACGGGACGATGGGCTCATGCGGCGCGTCACCAGCCTGTTGGCCCTCGGCTGCGTCTGGCAACACGGCCTGTCCTTACAGGCGGCAGCGGAGATCGTCGAACCGTGACCGTTCGGGAGTATCGGTCGTTCGTCTGGCAACTGTGTCTGCCCTGGTACCCTCGGCTGTCTTTCCCGCCCGATCGGACCCATGAAGGCATCTCGCGTCGCCTATATCCATCACCCCAGTTCGCTAGAGCATCGAATGGGCGCCGGCCACCCCGAGCGACCAGAACGCGTGCAGGCCATCGAGCGCGCATTGACGGCGGCGGGTTTGCTGGAGCGGATGACCTCCTTGCTCGCACCCGCGGTCACCCGGGAGCAGGCCGGGCGGGTCCATCCAGGCGAGTTGCTCGATCGGCTCATCGAGACGTCGCCCGAGCAAGGCTTGGCGATGCTCGACTCGGATACCGAGATGTGTCCGCAGACCTGGACCGCCGTTCAGCACGCTGCCGGAGCCGGCGTGTTGGCCGTCGAGCAGGTGGTGTCCGGCGCTTTCGATCGGGCCTTCTGCTGCGTGCGTCCACCGGGCCATCATGCCGAGCGCACCCGGCCGATGGGGTTCTGTTTCCTGGGCAACGTGGCGATCGCGGCACGTCATGCCACCGATGCGCTCGGTCTGTCGCGGGTTGCCGTGGTCGACTTCGACGTGCACCATGGCAATGGCACCGAGGATCTCCTGGCGGGCGACGAGCACTTCCTGATGGTGGGCAGTTTTCAGCGCGGCATCTTCCCTGGCTGGGGCGAGACGCCGCGCGCGGCCAACATCTGCAACGTAGGCCTGGCCGGCGGCAGCGATGGGCGGGCGGTGCGCGAAGCCTGCGATCAGGTCTGGTTACCCGCGTTGCGTGCCTTCGCGCCCGAGTTGATCATCGTTTCGGCCGGCTTCGATGCGCACGCCGACGATCCGTTGGCCGGGCTCGAGTGGCACGAGGACGACTACGCCTACCTGACCGCGTCGCTGGTGTCGTTGGCCGAATCGATCGGTCACGGCCGAATCGTATCGATGCTCGAGGGCGGATACGATCTCGATGCCCTTGGGCGCAGCGTGGTCGCACACGTCGGTGCGCTGGCCTCAGGGCAGCGCGCGGTCGATCGCCGGCTCGGCTGAGACGCGCAAGGCCTGTCGCTGCCTGTTACCGGGGCGGGAGTCGGGGCGGCTCGCCGGGCGGCGCCGGCGGCCGGGTCGTCCGACCTTGCGTGGGTCGGGCGAAGGTCAGGCGACGGCGAGGGGCCGTGGCGGATGGCGGCCGTGCGCAACCGAGATCTCGAACAGCCGGCGGGTCTGCCAAGCATGCAACTGGTGCCAGTCCATGCGCCACGACCACTGGCCGTCGGCCACGCCAGGCAGATTCATGCGTGCGTCGCCACCCAGGCCGAGGACATCCTGCATCGGATAGATGGCGAGGCGGGCCACCGAGCTGCTCGCGGCGTGAATCAAATCCCATTCGATCTCGCGGCCATCGGTCTTCAAATAGATCTGGACACGGGTTCGCTCCTCGGCGGGCGCGGTAGCGAACCAAGCCCGGCTCGTGTCGTTGTCGTGCGTGCCCGAATAGAGAACGCGGTTCGGGCGCAGATTGTGAGGCAGGTACGGATTGGCCGCATCGTCGGCGAAGGCGAATTGCAGCACGCACATGCCCGGCAGGCCGACGGCATCCCGCAAGGCGGTGACGTCGGGTGTGATCGTGCCCAGGTCTTCGGCGATGACCGGCACTGCGCCGAGCGCATCCCCGAGCGCATCGAACAAAGCCATGCCCGGGCCCGGACGCCATTGCCCTTGAACCGCGGTGTCGGCGGTCGCCGGCACCGCCCAGTATCCTGCCAGGCCGCGGAAGTGGTCGATGCGAACGATGTCAGCGTGGTCGAGCGTGCGCCGCAGGCGCGCACACCACCAGGCGAAGCCGTCGCGCGCGTGGGCGTCCCAGTCGTAGAGAGGGTTCCCCCACAGCTGCCCGGTGGCGCTGAAGTAGTCCGGCGGCACGCCTGCGACCGCGTGCGGCTCGAAGGCGTCGTCGAGTTGAAACAGATAAGGGTGCTGCCAGACGTCGGCACTGTCGAATGCGCAGTAGATCGGCATGTCGCCGACGATGGACACCGACCGCTCATTGGCATAGCGCCGGATGGCTCGCCACTGCTCATCGAACTGCCACTGCACGAACAGTTGGAAGCGAATCTCGTCGGCACACCGGCCGCGGGCCTCGGCGAGCGCGTTCGGCGTGCGGCGGCGCAACGCCGCCGGCCAGCGACGCCAGTTCGCACCGAGGCCGGATTCGGCCAGTGCTGCAAACAAGGCGTAATCATCGGCCCAGGAGCGGTTGACAGCGTACCACTGGTCGAACGCGGCAGTCGGCCCGGCCAGTGCCCCGCCTCCTTCGAAGAAGTGCGCCGCCGCCTGGCGCAACAGCCGGTTGCGCACGCGGGCGTCGGCATCGAAGTCGACCCGCGCCGCCGTGTCGATGCCTGCGAGCGCCGCGTTCACGACGTCCGGGCTCAGCAGGCCCTGCATCGCAAGCTGCTCCGGCGACACGAAGGCCGGGTTGCCCGCAGCCACCGACGTGCTCATGTAGGGCGAATGACCGCTGCCCGGCGGCGATAGTGGCAGCACCTGCCATAGATGTTGTCCTGCCTCGACCAGCCAGTCGATGAAGCGGAAGGCGGCCGGACCGAAATCGCCGTGGGGCAGCGCGCCGGGGAGCGAGCTCGGGTGCAGCAGGATGCCGCTGGTGCGTTCGATCATCATCGCTCAGGCCACCACCCGTTCCAGTACGGTCACGCTGCGTTCCTTCAACACCAACGGTTCGCCGCCGGCCAGTTCGTCCGCGGCGACGTCGAATGAGGCTGCCTGGCCGGTGTCCATCACGCGCCGCCAGCGTCCGGCGGGCAGCGGGAACGGCCAGTCGCGTGCCTCGCCGTTGATGAGCACCGCCAGCGCCGGCTGGCCGGCGAGCACCATGCCCAGCACGAACCGGTTCGCCTCGTCCCACTGATGGCCCTGCATCATTTCGCCGCGTCGGTTCAGCCAGCACACGTCGGGTTCACCGTCGTCGCCGATCGCTCCGGTCAACCACTGTTCTGCGGTCAGCTGTGGATAGCGTCGACGCAGCGCGATCAACTTCGAAACGAAGGCCAGCATCTCGCCGTCGGCGGTCGACCAGTCGTGCCAGCTCAGTGCGCTGTCGAGGATGTAGCCGTTGTTGTTGCCTTGCTGCGTGCGAGAGATCTCGTCGCCGCCCAGGATCATCGGGACGCCGCGGGAGAGGAACAAGGTGGCCAGGAGAGCTCGTTTGAGACGCGCCCGAAGAGCGTTCACCCGCAGCAATCCGGTCGGCCCCTCGTGGCCGCAGTTCCAGCTCAGGTTGTCGAGCTCGCCGTCGCGGTTGTCTTCGCCATTGGCCTCGTTGTGCTTCTGGTCGTAGCTGACCAGGTCGTGCAACGTGAAGCCATCGTGCGAGCACACGTAGTTGATGCTGGCGCGCGGCGCGCGCAGGCCCTTGCCGAAGATGTCCTGTGAGCCGGCCAGACGCGCCACCAGCTTGCCGCGGTCGGCGGTCTTGCGCATCCAGAACGCGCGGGCGGCGTGCCGGTAACGGTCGTTCCATTCGGACCAGGTCAACGGGAAGCGTCCGAGTTGGTATCCTCCGGCGCCCGTGTCCCAGGGCTCGGCGATCAGCTTGACGTTGGCAAGGATCGGATCCTGGGCGATTGCGGTCATCAGCGGGGCTCGCGCGTCGAAGCCTGTCTCGGTTCGCCCCAGGATGGTGGCAAGGTCGAAGCGAAAGCCGTCGACATGCATCTCGGACACCCAGAAGCGCAGGCTGTCCATGATCATCTGAACGACGCGCGGGTGACTGGCATCGATCGTGTTGCCGCAGCCACTGTGGTTCTCGTAGTGTCGGCGGTCGTCGTGTCGCAGCCAGTAGTAGCTCGCGTTGTCCAGACCGCGCCAGGACAGGGTGGCGCCGCGATGATCGCCCTCGGCGGTGTGGTTGTAGACCACGTCGAGGATCACTTCGATGCCGGCGCGGTGCAGGGCCGCAACCATTGCGCGGAACTCGTGCCGGGGGTCCGACTGCGCGTAGCGCATGCTTGGCGCGAAGAACGACAAGGTGTTGTAACCCCAGTAGTTCACGCGGCCCCGGCGGGCCAGTGGCATTTCATCGAGCGCCTGATGAACCGGCAGCAGGTTGAGCGCGGTGACACCGAGTCGCTGGAAATGCGCGATCGCGGCTTCCGAGGCCAGGCCGGCGTAGCGACCGCGCATGTCGGGCGCGATTTCCGGGTGGGTCTGGCTGAATCCCTTGACATGCACCTCATAGATCACCGTGTCCGACCACGGCGTTGCCGGCGGCCGGTCATCACCCCAGTCGAAATCGCGCTCATCGACCACCACGCACTTGTAGGCGTCCGCCCCGCTGTCCAACGCGAGATGCTGGTCGCCCAGGTGGGTATCGGTCCAGCGGAACTCACCGGTCAGCGCACGCGCATAGGGGTCGAGCAGTAGTTTGGCGGGGGCAAAACGGTGGCCGGCTTCCGGCGCATGAGGTCCGTGGGCGCGCAGGCCGTAGACCAGACCCGGGCCGACACCACGCAGATGACCGTGCCAGATGTCGCCGCTGCGCGATGGCAGGGGCATGCGCGCGATCTCGTGCTGGCCGGAATCGTCGAAAACGCACAACTCGATTCGCTCGGCGTGAGCGGAGAAGACTGCGAAATTCACGCCGTCGGAAGTGAGCGATGCACCCAGCGGCGCGCTGCGCCCCGCATCCAGGCTGTTCGCGAACTGGGTCTTGGTCATTCGGGAGCTCCGAGTATCAGGGTTGCCAGCGGCGGCAGGGTCAGGCTCAGCGACTGGGCGTGGCCGTGCATCGGCACCGCCTCGCTGACCACGGCGCCGAAGTTGCCGACATTGCTGCCGCCGTAGCAGGCCGCGTCGGAATTGAGGCGCTCGCGCCACGAGCCAGCCTGCGGCACACCGATCCGGTAGCCGTGACGCACGACCGGCGTGAAGTTGCAGACCGCGACCACGCTTGCGCGGCGCTCGTGCGCATGACGGGCGAAGGCAATGACGGTGTTCTGGTGGTCATCGGCCACCAGCCATTCGAAGCCATCGCTGACGCAGTCGAGTTCGTGCAGTGCGGGCGTGGCGCGCAGCAGGCGGTTGAGGTCGCGCACCAGCCGCTGTATCCCAGCATGGGCCGGGTCGTCGAGCAGGTGCCAGTCCAGGCTCCGGTCGTGACTCCACTCACCGACCTGTGCGAATTCGCCACCCATGAACAACAGCTTCTTGCCCGGATGCGCGAACATGAAGCCGAGGTAGGCTCGCAGATTGGCAAAGCGCTGCCAGCGGTCGCCAGGCATCTTGCCCAGCAGCGAGCCCTTGCCGTGGACCACCTCATCGTGCGACAGCGGCAGCACGTAGTTCTCGCTGAACGCGTAGACCATGCCGAAGGTCAGTTCATTCAGGTGGAAACGCCTGTGCGCCGGGTCGCGCCCGATGAAACGCAGCGTGTCGTTCATCCAGCCCATGTTCCACTTGTAGTGGAAGCCCAGGCCGCCGGCGCTGGTCGCACGCGTGACTCCCGGCCAGGCGGTCGACTCCTCGGCTATCGTCACCACCGCCGGGTCGGTGCGCCCGAGCGAGGCGTTCACTTCCTGGAACAGGGAGATCGCCTCGTAGTTCTCACGCCCGCCGTCGCGATTCGGTACCCACTGGCCATGCTCGCGGCTGTAGTCGCGATACAGCATCGAGGCAACCGCGTCGACGCGCAGACCGTCGACACCAAACTCCTCGACCCAGTAACGAGCATTGCCGGCCAGGAAGCAGCGCACCTCGTGGCGACCGAGGTTGTAGATGAACGTCTGCCAGTCGGGATGCCAGCCCTCGCGCGGATCGGCGTGTTCATACAAAGCGCTGCCGTCCAGGCGCGCCAGCGCGTGCGCGTCGGCGGGGAAGTGCCCCGGCACCCAGTCGAACAAGACGCCCAGGCCGGCCGCGTGGCAGGCCGCGATGAAGCGGTTCAGTCCGGCCGGCTCGCCCATGCGCGCGGTGGGTGCGTACAAGGCGGTCGGCTGATAGCCCCACGATCCGTCGAACGGGTGCTCGGACACCGGCAGCAGCTCGATGTGCGTGAAGCCCATGTCCACCGCATATGGAACCAGTTGTTCGGCGAGTTCGTCCCAGTCGAGAAAGCGGTCGTCGTGCTCCGGCACCCGTCGCCACGAACCGGGATGGACCTCGTAGATGCTGATCGGTGCATGTCGGTGGCCGGCGATGCGGCTCGCTGCGCGCTCTCCGGGCACGGCCTCGCCGGCTCCGGACGCCCGGCCGCGCAATGGCAACGCGCTGACGATGGATGCGGTGGCCGGCCGCAGTTCAGCCTGTCGGGCATACGGGTCGGCATGCCAGGGGAGGGCGTTGCCCTCGGCTCCGAGCAGCGCGAACTTGTATCGGTCGCCGGCGTGCGCGCCCGGCACGAAGATCTCCCAGACGCCCGCCTCGGGCCGACGGCGCATCGGGTGGCGGGTTTCGTGCCAGGCATTGAAATCGCCGACCACGGAAACCCGGCGCGCGTTGGGCGCCCAGATCGCGAAACGCACGCCGTCGCTCGCCCCGAGCGAACACGGATGCGCGCCCAGGAACGCGTAGGGCCGATCATGCCGGCCTTGCGCGTGCAGCCAGATGTCGGTGGCGTCTATCAGGGGGCCGAAGCGGTAGGGATCATCGACCAGCATCGTTGCCCCGGTCCATTGCACGCGCAGCCGGTAGCCCATCGGACCGACGACGGAGGGCACCGGCGCCGTGAAGAACCCTAGCTCGTGGATGCGCTGCATCGGCAGTGGCCGATCCTGATCCGGTAACACGACGTCGGCCGCCGCCGCGCCGGGCAGCCAGGCACGGATCGTCACCTGGCCGCCCGCATCTGCGTGCGGACCCAGGATCGAAAAGGGATCTTCATGCCGGCCAGCGACGATCGCGGCCAGGTCGTGGTCAGTCATGCCGCGTCGCGCTTCGTCGCGTGAGCACTCATGGCTTGATCGGGTGCACGTCCCAGATTTCGCGGGCGTACTCGGCTACGGTGCGGTCGCTGGAGAACACACCCATGCCGGCCACGTTGAGCGCCGCACGGCGATGCCACTGTGAGGGCTGCGCGAACAGCGCGTCGACGCGCCGCTGACACTCGACATAGGACTCGAAGTCGGCAAGCAGCATGTAGGTGTCACCATGGCGCAGCAAGGCATCGACGATGGGCGCGAAGCGGTTGGGCTCGTCGGGTGAGAACAGGCCACCACCGATGGCGTCGAGTACCGCGCGCAACTGCGCGTTTCGCTCGTAGAACTCGGTTGGCCGATAGCCGGCCGCGCGCAGCGCCGCGACTTCGGGTGTCTTCAAGCCGAAGATGAAGATGTTCTCGTCGCCGACCTGCTCGCGAATTTCGACGTTCGCGCCATCCAGGGTACCGATGGTCAGCGCCCCGTTCAGGGCCAGTTTCATGTTGCCGGTACCCGATGCCTCGGTTCCCGCGGTCGAGATCTGCTCGGAGAGGTCGGCGGCCGGAATGATGAGCTCGGCCAGCGACACGCTGTAGTTGGGCACGAACACCACCTTCATCAGGTGGTTGACGCGGGGGTCGTGGTTCACGACCGCGGCGACGTCGTTGATCAGCTTGATGATCAACTTGGCCATGCGGTACGCGGAGGCGGCCTTGCCGGCGAAAAGAAAGGTGCGCGGCACCCAGCCAGCCGCCGGATCGGCCAGGATCGCCTGGTAACGGGCCACCACGTGGAGCACGTTCAGCAGCTGGCGCTTGTACTCGTGCATGCGCTTGATCTGGACATCGAACATCGACGTCGGATCGACCGAGACACCGACGATCTCGCGCAGCCGATCGGCCAGACGGACCTTGTTCGCATGCTTGACGGCGGCGAAGGCTTCCAGGAATGCAGGGTCCGAGACGTGCTCACGCAAGCCCTCGAGCCGGTCGAGGTCGCCACGCCAGGCCGGGCCGATGCGCGCATCGAGCAGGGCCGCGAGGCCACGGTTCGCATGCGCGAGCCAGCGGCGCGGGGTGATGCCATTGGTCTTGTTGCAGAAGCGGTCCGGAAAGATCTTCACGAAGTCGGCGAACAGCGTTTCCTGGATCAGATCGCTGTGCAGCTTCGACACACCGTTGACCGTATGGCTGGCGACCACCGATAGCCAGCCCATGCGGACGCGACGTTCGCCGTGCTCGTCGATCAGCGAGACGCGCGAGAGCAGTGCATCGTCATCCGGGAAGCGTTTGCGGACGTCGTCGAGGAAACGTTTGTTGATCTCGAAGATGATTTCGAGGTGGCGCGGCAGCACGCTGCGCATCATTGGCACCGGCCAGGTTTCCAGCGCCTCCGGCATGATCGTGTGGTTGGTGTAGGAGAAGATCCGGCTGCACAGGCCCCAGGCGATGTCCCACTCCAATCGGTGGACGTCCACCAGCAGGCGCATCAGCTCGGGCACCGCGATGGCGGGATGTGTGTCGTTCAGGTGAATCGCGACCTTGTCGGCCAGTGATTCGAAACGCGCATGGTCGAACATGTATCGGTTCAGGATGTCCTGTACCGAAGCGCTGACGAAGAAGTATTCCTGGCGCAGGCGCAGCTCGCGGCCGTGGTAGCTGGAGTCGTCCGGATAGAGCACCCGGGTCACGTTCTCCGACAGGTTCTTCTGTTCCACGGCGCGCATGTAGTCGCCGGCGTTGAACATCTGCAGATCGAGCGCCTCGGAGGCCTTGGCATGCCAGAGCCGCAAGGTGTTGATCGCGCGGGTGTCGCTGCCAGGCACGATCGTGTCGTAGGCCATGGCCTGCACCTCGTCGGTGTCGACCCAATGTGCGAGGCCGCCCTCGTGGCGCACCCAGCCGCCGAAGCGGATCGGAAACACGCGTTCGGGGCGCGGAAACTCCCAGGGATTGCCATTGGCCAGCCAGTCATCGGGCTGCTCCACCTGGTGTCCGTCGTGGATGTGCTGCGCGAACATGCCGTAGTCATAGCGAATACCGTAGCCGTAGCTGGGCAGGCCGAGGGTGGCCATGGAATCCAGGAAGCAGGCTGCCAGTCGACCGAGGCCGCCGTTGCCCAGCGCCGCATCGGGTTCCTCGACGCGAGCCTCGTCCAGATCCAGGCCCATGTCGCGCATCGAGTCGCTCATGCGGTCGTACAAACCGAGCGCGTGCAGGCCGTTGGACAGCGCCCGGCCGACCAGGAATTCCATCGACAGGTAGTAGACCCGTTTGACGTCGCCCTCGTACTGGGCGCGGGTGGTGTCCATCCAGCGTTCGACGAGGCGGTCGCGCACGACGCGCGCCAGGGCCTGGTACCAGTCCTGGCCGTCGGCGGTGGCCGGGTCCTTGCCGATCGTATACAGCAGTTTGGCGGCAATCGCGCGTTGCAGGCTGTCGGCGTCGTCCAGCAGCGGATCGAGCGGGAAGCGCGTGGGCATGCCGGGCTGAGGAGGATTCATCTTTATTCGACTCGCTGTCGGGGAGCGGCGTCATTGTGCGGCAAAAGCGCGCGCCGATTGTGGGCTGGGTGACACGGACCGCCGAGCGTCGGCTGGCCGCCGTCGCGCGGCGGTTGGTGCACCGGCCGTTCGTCGGATGCGGGTGCGACACCGTTGCGGCGCGGTCGCAGCACGTGCCGGCGGCGGCTGGACCCGCCCTTGTCTAGCCGTATCATTTTCCGTGTCGTGATCGCCCGAATCTCGCGGTGCGACGCGACACGGAGAGGTCATGGAAGCCGACGAACTGCAGCGTCTGCCGCTGCCCAAACAAGCTTTTGCCTTCATTTTGGCCGGCGGCCGCGGCAGCCGGCTGATGCAGATGACCGACATCCGCTGCAAGCCGGCGGTCTACTTCGGCGGCAAGTTCCGGATCATCGATTTCGCGCTGTCGAACTGCATGAATTCCGGCATCCGACGGATCGGGGTGCTGACGCAGTACAAGTCGCACAGTCTGCTGCGCCACTTGCAGCGCGGCTGGGCGTTCCTGAAAAGTGAGTTCAACGAGTTCATCGACCTGATGCCGGCGCAGCAGCGCATCGATGCGTCGTCGTGGTATCGGGGAACCGCCGATGCCGTCTACCAGAACCTCGATATCGTGCGCAGCTATGGTGCACGCTACATCATCGTGCTGGCTGGCGATCACATCTACAAGATGGACTACAGCGTCGCGCTGGCAAATCATGTCGAAAGCGGCGCGCCGTGCACGGTCGGTTGCATCGAGGTGCCACGTGCCGAGGCCAGTGGTTTTGGCGTGATGGCGGTCGACGACCAGCAACGCATCGTCCAGTTTCTCGAGAAGCCTGCCGATCCGCCCGGGATGCCCGGCAAGCCGGAGAGATCGTTGGCGAGCATGGGCATCTACATCTTCGACGCCGATTATCTCTATGACGTACTCGCTCAGGATGCCGCGCTGGTTGCGTCCGAGCACGATTTCGGTCGCGACGTGGTTCCGGCGATCGTCGCCCGAGGCGATGCGGTGGCCCAGCCGTTTGCGCTCAGCTGCGTGGGCGACCAGACCAGCGAAGAGGCCTATTGGCGCGATGTCGGCACACTCGATGCCTACTGGGAAGCCAACATCGATCTGACCGCGACCACACCCGCGCTGAACCTGTACGACCGAACCTGGCCGATCTGGACCTACCAGGAGCAATTGCCGCCGGCGAAGTTCGTACACAACTGGCAGAACCGGCGGGGCATTGCGATCGAATCGCTGGTGTCGGGGGGCTGCATCATCAGCGGCGCGCTCAATCGCAGTCTGTTGTTCTCGCGCTGCCGCGTTCACTCGTATGCAAGCGTCGAATCCTCCGTGCTGCTGCCCGAGGTCGAGATTGGCCAGGGCGCCCGGCTCAACCGATGCATCGTCGACCACGGATGCAAGATTCCGGACGGCATGGTCATCGGCGAAAACCCGGAGTTGGACGCGCGCCGCTTTCACCGCACTCCCGACGGCATCACCCTGGTCACGCCTCCGATGCTGGCCCAGGTCGGTGCATCGTCCGACTGACCGTGGCGATGACTGGCGGGCAGGTGAGCGGGTCGCTATGAAAGTACTGCACGTCGCGGCGGAGGTCTTTCCGCTCATCAAGACCGGCGGCCTCGCGGACGTCGCCGCCGCCTTGCCGGCGGCGCAACGCCGGCTCGGTGCCGATGCACGCCTGCTGGTGCCCGGCTATCCGGAGGTCCTCGCCGCTCTCCGGAACGCGGGCGCTCGCGCCCCTACCGTGATCGACGTCGGGCCCGCGATGGGAGCGGGGCGCGTGTGCCTGCTCGCCACGCCGATGCCCGGCACGGACCTGCCGCTGTTCGTGCTCGATGCCCCGTGGTACTTTGGACGGGACGGCAATCCCTATGTCAACGGCAGTGGCCGATCGTGGGCGGACAACCATCGTCGATTCGGGCTGCTCGGCTGGGTCGCCGCTCAGATCGCGGCCGGTGGCCTCGTACCCGACTGGCGCCCGCAAGTCGTGCATGCCCATGACTGGCACGCCGCGCTTGCGCTCGTCTATCTTGCGCAGCATCCGGCGGCTGATGCGAGGCGGGTATTCACGATCCACAATCTCGCGTTCCAGGGGCGCTTCGCGCTCGAGTCGGCCACCGAGCTACAACTGCCACCCGACTGGCTGACGCCGGAACGACTCGAGTTCCATGGCGAACTGTCGTTCATGAAGGGCGGCATCGTCGGCGCACATCGCATTACGACCGTCAGTCCGGCCTACGCCCGCGAGATTCTGCAACCGCCGTTCGGCGAGGGTCTGGACGGGCTACTGCGCAAACACGCCAGTTTGCTGAGCGGCATTCTGAATGGTATCGACGAGGTCCTCTGGAATCCGACCACCGATCCGGCGCTACCCCAGACCTACGGCCTCGATTCGTTCGCCGGCAAGCAAAGAAACCGCATCGAACTGCAACGCGAGTTGGGATTGCATGAGCGCGGTGCCTTCGTGCTCGCTCTGGTGAGCCGGCTGAGCGAACAGAAGGGCGTGGACACCGTCCTGAGCGCACTTCCCGGGTTGCTGGCCGCCGGTTGCCAGTTGGTGGTGCTGGGGTCGGGCGATGCCGCCCTGGAAAACGCATTGCGGGCGGCCGTGGCGGCCCACCCTGGCTTGCTCAGCGTCACCACCCGCTTCGACGAGCAACTCGCCCACCGTATCTTCGGCGGTGCCGATGCGATTCTCGTGCCGTCCCGCTTCGAGCCCTGTGGTCTGACGCAGATGTACGGCCTGCGCTACGGCACGGTCCCGATCGTGCGCCGGGTGGGCGGTCTTGCCGATACGGTTGTGGACGAAACCGAGGACGATCCGGCGCGACGCGCGAATGGTTTCACTTTCGAGCGGCCCGACGCGCTGGCCGCAACGGTGCTTCGCGCCCGGGATGCTTTCGCCGACCCGCAGCGCTGGCAGCGTCTGGTGGCGGCCGGCATGCGGGCCGAACTCGGCTGGGCGGGCCCCGCTCGCGCCTATCTCGACTGCTATCGATCGACGATGGCGTGATCCCAATCGGGGCGGGTCGATCGCTCAGATCGGGACGCGGGCCCGCAACCAGGGGACCAACCGCCTCATCAGGGCATCGAGCGAAGCCGTCGAGCTGGGATCGTCCTCGGGCGCTTCGAAATAGTGGAGCGCGTCCGGGAAATCCCAGTACTCCTTGTCGGTGGACCCCAACGCAGCGAATGTGCGTCGTGAGTGAGTGTTAGGGAAGACGTCCAGATCCCTGCCAGCGTGAATGACGACGGCCGGAATCGTCACTTTGGGTGCCGTACTGGGAATGTTCGCGTTCGAAGAGAGGCCCGACCAGGTCGACAGCCATGCATCAGGCGTCTGTATGCGCGCGAAGCCCCGAAGCTGGAAATTCATGAGATCGGGCCGATTGCTGAGCAGCGAGCCGTAGCCACGCGGCGAGGGATCGAGGCTGGGATCCGTGTAGTGCAGATTGGCCATAGTGCGATGGATCACCATGACCGGCTCGAAAACCTCGCGGATGAGGACGTCACGCCGGACTGACGGCGCCAGTTCGGCGAAGCCGGCGCTGGCGTGTACGGCTTCGGCCCGTGTGCTTTCAGCGATCATGGCCTTGGCCAGCGCATCCAGGCGCCGTACGCGATCGATCTGTGCGTGGCGATATCGGGCCACGAATTGCGGTGAATAGTGCGAACACTCCGGCGCGGGACGGAAGCCATTGGCCGGGTCGTACATGTCGAGGTCCGGATCCGTGAGCAGCGGTTGGCTCTCGTCGACAACGGCAGGATCGATGGTTTCGTTGATAATCAGCCCCTGTCCGGTATGGGCCGCCATGAAGACGATGACGTCTCCCGGCGGCATGTCGGCCTGGGCAAATCCTGTGGGTCGCCCGGCGGGCGTGTGCGTCAGACGTTCGGCGGGCGGGGACGTCGCCTGCGACTGATAGAACGAAAAGAGCGAACCGCCGCCAGAGTTACCCAGCAGAACGATGCGCTCGACGCCGCATTCGTCCCGGAGCCAGCGCATGTAGAGCGCGATATCCAGCAGAAGTTGCTCATGTACACAATTGCTGTCGTTCAGGTTCGAGCGCAGGTTCGCACCCAGGCAGGCATAGCCGGCGTCGAGAAGTGCCGGAAACGTGTGGTGGTCCGAGAAATCGACTCGCGGATGCGATGCGATGACGGCCGCACGGGGTCGGGGATTGTTGCGCGGGGTCCAGAAGACCCCGCGAACCTCGACGCCGCTCGCCGAAGTGAGCCGAACCGGCGTTCCGAGTGCATCGCAAGGCGACCGAAAGCGGATCTGCGAACCGTGCCAGTAAGTCTTGGAGAGAAGGCGCATTGCCATGCTATGGCTCCTCGGTGGTCGTGTCGACTAAGCGTGAGGGATTGGCAGAGTCGCTTACCGCATCGACATGGGAATGATGAGCGACAACGCCGGGAAAGCGACGATCAGGGCCAAAACGATCAGGTCGGCGACAAGAAAGCGCAGGATCCCCGCGAAGATCGTGTGCACCTCGATGTCTTTGCCCAATACGCTCTTAATCACGAACGCATTGAGGCCAACGGGCGGCGTGATCAACCCGATCTCGATTAGCTTGACGATGATGACGCCGAACCATATGAGGTTCCAGCCCATGGACTCCGCCAACGGAACCGTAAAGGGCAGGGTCAGCAACAGGATGCCGATCGGGTCCAGAAACATACCGAGCACCAGGTACAACAGACAAAGGGTGGTCAGCAATTGCCACTGCGACAGATCCGAGCCCTGCACCAGCGTTAGGAACCAGGGCACCACGCCGGTCAGTGCCACGAACGAAACGAACATCTTCGCACCGAAGGCGATGAGGAAGATCATGGCCGTTTGATAGGCGGTTAGCCGGATGGATTCGATGAATGCTGCCCAGGAGAGCCGCCGCAAGGCGACGCCGATGAGCAATGCGGCGACGGCGCTGACCGCTGCCGCCTCGGTCGTGGTGAAGATGCCGCCATAGATGCCACCGACGATGATGCCGAATAGCAGAATCGCCGGCCAGGCGCCGATGAGTCCGCGGATGCGTTGATCAAACCCGATCTTCTCCTCTATCGCTGGAGCTTCGGTCGGATCACTGCGCACCCAAACCAGAACCACGATCACGAACGCCACGAGCGAGACCAGGCCCGGAAGGATGCCGGCGAGGAACAGCTTTGCGATCGACTGCTCAGTGAAAATGCCATACAGGATGAACGGCACACTGGGCGGAATCAGGGAACCCAGGGTGCCGCCGACGGCCACCGAGGCAGTTGACAGCCGCTTGCCGTAGCCCCGACTGAGCATCTCGGGTGCGCAGATTCGCCCCATGGCGGCAGCGCAGGCCACGCTCGACCCGGTCAGGGCCGAGAAGCCGCCGCAGCCCAGAATTGAGGCGATCGCCAGTCCCCCGGGGACTCCCGAAAGCCACACCCGGGCTGCGTTGTAGATGTTGGTCGTGATGCCGGCGTGATAGGCGATATGACTGAGCGCAATGAACAGCGGCACCATCGACATCACGAACGAATGAACGAAATCGAAGCTGTTTGCCGTCAGCAGGGGAACGATCGCGCGCAGACCGAACGCCGGGTCGAAGGATTCACCCGCCGGCCAGGCATAGAACACGAAGGTGCAGCCGGCCGCCACCGCCCCCAACGCGAACGCGATCGGTACGCGAAGCGCTAGGAACAACAGCACCAGCGCGATGCCTATGCTGCCCAACTCGAACGGCTCCATCGGTCACCTGGCGGTTGAATCGTCGGCGCGTTTGCTTGCGAACCCGAATAGATCGTCGACGATGAGTAAGACCAGACGACAACTCATCATCAGGAAGGCATAGAAGAAGAGCAGCCGGCCTGGCCACTGAGGCACATGCAGGAGGCCGTCGTGGTAAGTGCCGCGTGTCAGCGCATTGCCGAGCATCAACCACGACGCCCATGTGAGCGGCAACACCATTGCCAGACCAATCAGCGAGCCGAACGCATCAAGCAGGTGCCTTGCACGCGGACCGACCCAGTTCGTGAATACCTCGACAGCGATGTTTCCGCGGGTGGCAATGACCACGGCCCATGACAACGCCACGATGGCTACCATCAGGTCGCCAACCAGGATGTTGTCGTCGGGAACGATCCTTCCGATCAGGACCCGCCCGGCGATCGACACGATGACCAGCGAGCCGAGCACGACGACGGCAAGTGCCGAGGCCCACAGACCGAGCGACTCCAGGAGGCGGAACATTCGTTCCACGCGGGGGAACCGCCGGCCGCTCCGTCCGTAGTCAAGCTCCATGAGCGCCAGATTCCGGCGCCGAGCCGCGCCTGCTTATCACTTGGGCGCCCACGGATAGCCCTTTTGCTCGCGGATGGCGTCGTACTTGCCGACCAGGCGCACGAACTCCTCGCGCAATTCCTGGCCGGGCAGACCCGCTGCGTTCGCCTGCTTGATCCAAGTACCCACGTAGGCATCGGCAGCCTGGCTCAGCTTGGCTTTGTCGGCATCCGAAAGGCTAGTCACAGTCATGTGGAATTCGGAGCCTTCCTTCTTCATCTTGGCGAGGTCGCCGTCGATGGCGTCGTACAGAAGCTTGCCGTAGTGGTCGATGAACTCGCGCCCGGTCTCGCGAATGATCTTTCGGTCTTTCTCTGGAAGCCGCTCATAGGAATCTTTGTTCATAACCAGCCCGAAAGCGAAGATCTGGCCGAGGTCGATCAGGATCAATTGGTCAGTGACTTCGTACTGGCGATAGGGAATGACGCCCTGGATGTATTGCTGATTACACGACACCAGGCCGGTGTCCAGCGCCGAGTAGACGTCTTCCTGGCTCAGCGAGATCACGTTGGCTCCAAGTGACGTCATGATGGGCGAGAACGGCCCCGAGCCGCGTAGCTTGGCCCCCTTGATGTCGTCCAGCGACTTGAAATCAAGCTTTTTGCAGACCATCTCGACCGGGCCGGTGGACTGGTTGGCGATGTAGGTCAGGTTGAGACCGTCGAACATTTTCTGCATGGTCGGGTTCGTGGTGGCGAGTTCGTAAGCCGCCATCATGCCCACCCAGGCATCGATCCCGACGATGGGAACATCGGTGACCGCATAGGCAAGCAGTTCTTTCGGGTTGTAGGCGCCGATAATCTGGCCGATATCCGCCGTCCCGCTGCCGATGCCCGACACATTGGCAGCATGGCCCATCAAGGCTCCACCGAAATAAAACTTGAAGCGAACGTCGCCGTTGGAGCGTTTGGAGACCGTATCGGCGAACCAGTGGTACGCCTGCGCACGGGTTCCGCGATCGGCACTGCCTTCGGTCCAGCGCAGCAGGGTTTCCGCCTGCGCTGCTTGGGCAAGGCCGAGGCCAACAGCCAAGATAAACGAAAGCGCCTGAAGCCCTTTGACGGTACGAGTCATGGTCGTCCTCCACAGATCAAGTAAGCGTTTTTCGCATCAATCTAAACCTGCCGGAGGCGATAAACAAGGACAGTCGTGGTCAAGATCAAGTTTTGGGGATACAACGAGGACGGCGTTTCGGTGACCGGCATGGCACCTCTCAGGCCACATGCGCCTTGCGCAGAACCGGAACCATCTGCTCACCGAACATCTCGACCGCGCGTACCGGATGCTCGTCGATGGCCCGGCCGGGTGCAATCTCCTCGCCGTCAGCATTGGGTGAATACACGAACTCGAATGCCCAGGGCTTGATCATTCGCTGGTTCTCGCTTGCATTCTTTGCGGAGCGCGTCATCCGCGCTATCGTCGGATGCGCTGATCGCATCAATCTGGCCAACTGACAATCGCTACGATTTCCGAGTTCGACCCCCGCGCCTGGCCTTGCCCACGCTAAAACTGGCGACCCGCCCGATCGAGCTCAACGGACGCGGCTCCATCGTGCACACGCTGGCCGGCCAGAACCCCGCCTCGAACGTCTTCAGCGTCGGCACGACCGACGACCAGCCCGACCGCCTGGTTTGCGACCTTCTGCTCGCGACGACCCCATGTGGTGCGCCCAATCCGGCGTTTCGCGCAGCTGTCTGTTCGCCAGTTCCGAACCGGCTGGATCCCTCGATGGTCGGATCGGCACCCGGGTACGGGCCTTGCAGGTCGTCGGTTACGACAATCAAGGACAGGCCCGGATATGACTGCTACACCCTCTGATCGTCCTTTGCCTTTCGCCAACGATCTCGACTCGAAATCGTCGCTGCTGCATACCCGGCACGGCGTGTTCTACCCGAGAGGTTGCGAGGTGTACGCGTTCGCCACCAGAGACGATCTGGACGCCGCTTGGGCCGCGTTGCCTGCCCAGGCGGGGCAGGATGGTCAGGCCGTCGTCCTCACGTCCGAGCAGATGCAGGAGTTGGCCGGAAAGAGCCACGCGGATGCCAGCGCGGCCGCGGAGATCGCCGCCGCCGAACTGAAGCAGATGGACATCTTGCGCGATCTTGCGCAGACCCATGGCGCCTTGTTCCTGATCGTGCAATCGGACGGCATTCCCAAGGACGCGCGCGCATCGCTGATCGAGCGCGGTCGGCCGATGAAGGGCATCTCCTATGGGTTGCTGATCATCGAGGAACTGGTCGCCGAGGACAACCGCGACCTGAAGAGCAGTCCGCTCGGTATCAACGAGCGCGGGCACTGAGACAAGAGGCAAGGATTCCGGCATGAAGCGCAATTCCCCCGGAGAACATCCCCGGAGCACGGCAGCCGATCCCACCGAGGCGGATCCAGCCAAGGCCGATCCAGGCAAAGCGCATCCCGAAAACCGCAAGGTGCCGGCCACGGACACGCTCGACGACGAGCAGGCGGTCAGGCAGTCGCCGCCCGGCACCGCAACCGGCCGCAACACCACGCGCCCCGAGTTGTCGGACGCCGAGCCGAGCGACGCGCACCGCGCCACGGGCGAGCGGGCACGGCAGGACGCCGAAAGCGAGCAGGAAAACACGGATCGCTACGACACGAGCGGTCAGGACGCGGCCCCGCCCAAGACGCCTTATCGTCGCTGATTGCGCATGAACGGGTCAGGATCGCCTGAGTGGGCCGATCGTGCGTGCCGAATTTATTGGCCGGTCGGCTTGAGGCATCGGACTCACGACACTGGCCAGGGGCGATCGGTCGACGGTCGTTCAGGCATGCGGTGAGCGTCTGTCCGGGCACGCCGATTGCGGATCGAGACGATCTTACTCACGTTGAGGCGGCGCCCCATGAAATCATTGCTCGTCGGCCTGCTCGGCCTGTCGTTGATCTGTCCGACCGCGTTTGGCGCCGCTTTCGAATGGGGAGAGCGACATACCTCCTTCGAGCCTGCTTTCGCCGAGCAATTCCGCGCGCCGGTTCGAGATTCGTCGGTGAGCGCCGAATTCAAGACGCTCGCTCAGGGGCTGGATCAGCCCTGGGGCGTCGACGCGCTGCCTGGCGGCAACGGACTGCTGCTGACCGAACTCAGCGGACAATTGCGCCATCTGTCCATGTCCGGTCAGCTCTCCGAACCGATCGCCGGCGTGCCGGAGGTGCTCTTCGAAGGGCAGGGTGGTTTGCTCGATGTCGCCGTGAGCCCGCGCTTCGATCGCGACCGGACGGTCTATCTCAGCTACAGCAAACCGCTTGACGATGGCATGACCGCCACCGCCGTTGCGCGTGGGCGCCTGTCCGCCGACCGGCGCCGCCTGGACGAGGTCACGGACATCTTCGTCCAGGAGCCCCCTTCGCCGACGGCCAAGCACTTCGGCAGTCGAATCGTCTTCTCGGGCGATGGCAATCTGTTCATCACCACGGGAGAACATTTCACCCTCGAGGAGCGTCAGCTCTCGCAGGACAAGTCGACGACCTACGGCAAGGTCGTCCGCTTGCGCCCGGATGGCAGCGCGCCGCCAGACAACCCCTTCGTCGGCGATCCGGATGCGCGCGACTCGATCTGGTCGACCGGGCACCGCAACGTGCAAGGCGCTGCCGTCGATGCCAACGGAGCCCTCTGGACGATCGAGCACGGGCCCCAAGGGGGTGACGAGCTGCAGCGGCCGCAGGCCGGGGAGAATCACGGCTGGCCACTCGTCTCCTACGGCGAGCGCTATTCCGGCGAGCCCGTCGGAACCGGCGAGGCGCGGGCGCCGGGCATCACCGAACCCGTTTATTTTTGGGATCCCGTCATCGCCCCCGGTGGCGCGGCGTTTCACCACGGGGAGATGTTCGGCTCCTGGAACGGCGATCTGCTGATATCGGCATATGTCGCCAAGGGGCTGGTCCGGCTCGAGATCGGTGACGATGGCAGGGTCGCCGGCGAGGAGCGATTGTTTCGGGAACTGGGTGGCGTACGCGATGTCCATGTCCTGCGCGACGGTTCCCTGATCGTGCTGACCGACGCCGCGCCCGGCCGCGTCGTGCACATCGTCGAGACCCGATAGGAACCGGGCCGACGTGGCCGGCAAACGCTTGCTCACGCTGGCCGGCGTCGGCGTGCTCATCGGCGGAATCGGGTTGGCGCTGTGGCTGCGGCCCTCGGACGAGTCCGAGGGCCGCGCCCGTCCGGTCGGCCCTCGGATCGACGTGGCGGTGCCACGGCCGGTTGCCGAGCTTCCGTATGTCAGCCAGACCGGCTTTCTGCGCGCCTCGGAGTCGACCGAAGTCTCCAGCGAGATCGCAGCGCGCATCGCCCGGGTTTCGCCCAGCTTCGTGCCCGGCGAACGGGTCCAGATGGGCCATGAGCTGATCGTCCTCGAGAGCACCACACTCGCGGCGGACCTTGCGCGCGCGCAGGCACAGCTCGAGCGGGCCACGGCGGCACGCGACCGCAGCGTCGCGGCGCTACGGCGCGAGCGGCGCTTGGTCGAACGAAATTTTCGCTCGGCCGCGTCGTTGGATACGGCGCGCACGGAGGCCGAAACTGCCAGGGCCGACGTGGCCGCCGCCCGTGCCTCGGTTGAGGCGGCGCGCAAGCGTCACGAGGGCATGACGATCGCGGCGCCGTTCGATGCGCTCGTGGTCGAGGAGCGGGCGTCCCGCGGGCAGTTCGTGCAGCCCGGCACGCCGTTGGGAAGACTCGTACTGGCCGATCATGCCGAGCTGCCGTTGCGGGTCCGCCCCGAGGTGTTCGAACGCATCGGCTCGTTCCAGGCATTGGGAACGACGGTGTCTATCCATGATTCGCGCAGCGATCGGAAGCTTGCCGAGGGCACGATTACCGCCATTGCACCCGAACTCGACGCCAAGACCCGTACCCGCGAGCTTCTGATCAGCGTTCCCGATCCATTCTCCCGGGAGCCGCCGCTGACACTCAATGCACTTGCGGTGGCGCGCCTGCCCTTCGCGCAGGGGCCAGGCCGGCTCTTCGCGTTGCCGGACACTGCCCTGCAGGCGGACCAGTCCGTCTGGATGGTCGACGAGCAGGGTCGGCTGAGGCCCCTGCAATTCGAGCTGATCGCAAGGCGCGACGAGTCCATCCTGATTCGAAGCGAGCAACTGGCGGCCGCGACGCGGGTGATGACGACCCGCATCGACGTGCCCGTGGCCGGCATGCCGGTGCGCACCGCTGGCGAGCCCGAGCGCGTGGCCTCGCCATGAACCGACTGATCGCTCTGGCGATCCGCGGGCGGGTGTTCGCGAACCTGCTGATGGTCGGCCTGATCGTTGCCGGAGCCGTCGCGCTGACCCAGCTCACCGTCAAGACCTTTCCCGACATCGCGCTCGGGACGATCAACATCTCGGTCGCGTATCCGGGAGCGGCGCCGCGCGAAGTCGCCGATTCGGTGATTGCGCCGATCGAGAACAAGATTCGCTCGGTGGAGGGTGTCCGGCGGATCATTTCGGTTGCTTCCCAGTCGCGTGCCAGCATCAACGCCTCTCTGACGCGAGCCGCGGACATTCGGGACGTACGTGACGAGATCGAGACCCGATTGGCCGAGATCACGGCATTGCCACAGCTGGCCGAGCGACCCATCGTCACCGAGATCGAGCCACGCGAGGTGGCGATCCAGTTCATCGTGGCCGGCCAACGGGACTATGCGACGCTCAAGGATCTCGCCCGCCAGATTCGAGACGAACTCCTGAGCCGCGAAGGCATCAGCGCGGTCGATCTGGTGGGCGTGCCGGCCGACGAAATCGCCATCGAAGTCCCAGGAGCGCAGCTTCGCGCGCTCGATCTCAGCCTGACGCAGATCGCCGACAGGGTCGGCGCCCAGGTTCTGGATCTCAGCGGTGGTGTGCTGCGCGGGTCGCAACGCCAACTGTCGCTCAGAACACTGGGTGAGCGGCTCAGCGGCGCCGAGATCGGCCGAATCGTCGTGCTCAGCGGCGACCAGGGCTCCACCGTCGAACTCGCCGATATCGCCCGCATCACGGACGGGCTGGCCGAACAGGATCTCTATGCGCGTCTGGACGGGGCGCCCGCGGTGTTCGTCAACGTGCTTCGCAACGGCGACGAGCAGACGCTGGAGATCGTCGATTCGACGCGACGTTATCTCGACAGCGAACTGCGGCCGCGCCTGCCCGACGACATCCGCGTGGTCGAGTGGCGCAACGAGGCGCAGAGCCTTCGTGACCGGATCCGGTTGCTCACCAAGAACGCCGTGATCGGTGCATTGCTGATCCTGCTCCTGCTGACGCTGGCCCTCGATCTGCGTATCGCGGCCTGGGTTTCAGCCGGTATCGTGATCGCCTTTTCCGGCGCGATCGGCCTGATGGCGGTGTTCGGGATCACGATCAATCAGCTGTCGTTGTTTGGATTCATCCTCGCGCTCGGCATCGTCGTCGACGACGCCATCGTGGTAGGCGAGGCGATCTACTCGGAGCGACAGTCGGCCGAAGACAGCGAAGGCGCGGCCGAGCGTGGTGCGGCCCGAATGGCGCGCCCCGTCTTCTATTCGGTCGCGACCACGATCACCGCATTCGTGCCGCTGCTGTTCCTGCCCGGCACCTCGGGTTCGTTCATCACCCCCGTTGCTGCCGTCGTGATCATGGTGCTGACGATGTCCCTGCTAGAGAGCTTCTTCATCCTGCCGCATCATCTCGCGCAGATCCGGTCCGGTCCGCCGCGTCGGTTCTCGCCACGGCGGGTCACCGATCGCGTGCGAGGCCTGGTCGGCGGTCGACTCGACCGGTTTGCCAGCGGCCCCGTCCGTCGCTACGCGGCGGCGGCGACTCGTCAGCCCGTCTTCGTCGTGCTCGTCTGTTTCGGCCTGCTGGCCGCCTCGCTGGCTTTGGTAACCAGTGGCGCCGTGCGCTTCGTCTTCTTCCCGGAGATCGAGGGCGATTTCGTGGCCGCACGGCTCGAGATGCCAGCCGGAACGGCGGCCGAGGTCACGGACCGCCATGCTCGAACGCTGGTAAACGACGCCCGCCGGGCAGCGGCGGAGCTAGCGCGCCGGCAGGGGCTGGACGCCGATCGGATCATCGACGCGATTGCCGTCTCGGTCGGCTTCACCGCCAGCAGTGGCGGCGATCCGGATTCGGGAGGAGCGCCTGCGGCCGGTGCGGCGAACCAGGCGACGATCGACGTCAAGTTGCTGGATGCCGAGCAACGTTCGTTCACTGCCAAGGCGTTCTCGAATGTCTGGCGTGAGGTCGCGACGGAGATTCCCGGGGCGAGACAGCAAAGCTTCTCGGCGTCGCTGGTCGGCGTCGGCGCACCGATCTCGCTGCAGATCAGCGCGCCTTCCGAGGCGGCACGCGAGGCGGCCGTGGCGGCCGTTCGTCGGGCGCTGGAGGAGCGACGAGGCGTCTATGGCGTACGCGTGGCCAGCGCCGGCAGGAGCGCCGAGATCGCGATCCGGCTTCGGCCGCAGGCCACGGCGCTCGGGGTGCCGGTCCGCGCGGTGGCATCAGAGCTTCGCGCCGCCGTGTTCGGCGCCACCGCGACGCGCATCAATCGTGACGGCGAGGAGGTCGAGTTGCGGGTGCGCCTGCCCGAGGACGAACGCGACAGCCGTGCCGATCTGGCCGACTATCGCGTCAAGGTGAACCAGGCCTTCGTTCCGTTGTCGGCTCTCGCCACCCTCGATGAAGAGCCCGCACCGACCAGCATCACCCGCGTGGACACACGCGAGACGACGACGGTGGAGGCCGATGTGCAGACCGAGCTCACCACGGGATCCCAGGTCACCGGCGAGATCGTCGCATCGGTTCTGCCCGAGCTCCGGCAGGACTACCCCGGGGTGACGATATCGCTCGGGGGCGAGCAGGAAGAACAGAGTCGTTTCGGACCGGCACTGGCCGTCAACTTCCTGATCGCTCTATTCGGCATCTACGCGCTGCTCGCGATGGCGTTCCAGTCGTATACGAAGCCTGCGCTCATCGTCGGAACCATCGCTTTCGGTTTCGTGGGTGCGCTCGTCGGGCACGCTTTGCTGGGTCTGAACCTGACCTTGCTGTCGATGTTCGGCATGGTCGGGTTGTCCGGTATCGTGATCAACAGCTCGCTGCTGTTGCTGAACGAGATCGATGCGACCCGCAGCGAGGACGAGGCGATCGAGGACACCATCGCGGATGCCGTGGCGTCGCGTTTCAGGCCGATCGCGCTGACCACGCTGACCACGTTCTTCGGCGTTTCGCCATTGATCCTCGAGACGAGCCCGCAGGCACAGTTCCTGATTCCGACCGCGGTGTCGCTGGGATTCGGCGTGCTGTCGGGCGCCGTCTTCGTCATGACGATCATGCCGGCGTACGCGTCGCTCTACTTCGCGGGCAGGCGACGACTGTCTGGACGCCGAGGGGATCGGCGAGCGCGCGAGAACATCGAGCCGACTTCCTGAGAGCGTGCCGCGTCGCGACGGCGAGCCGGCGCACGGGCCGCACGGCTCGGTGTCAGGAGCGGGTCCTGGTGTCGGAAACCGAGCGCTTCGCTCGGGCGCCGTCGCCGGGCGGCTTCTTGTGCCGGATCTCGTTCTTGATCTGGGCATATGCCAGCGCTGCGAACAAGGCCGTTCCCCCGATGACATTGCCGACGAGTGTCGGGACGAAGAATCCGAAAACGGCATCCCCGGGCGACATTCGCTGACTGAGCAACAGGATCGCGGCCTCCGCCGATCCGGCGATGATGTGGGCGAAATCGCCCGCGGCGATCAACCAGGTGATCAGCACGATCATCAGCACCTGGCCGTCGACCGTGCGGGCCCGGATCCAGACCAGCAACGCGATCAGAAATCCAGCCACCAGTCCCCGCCAGGCCAGTTCCGAACCGCTGAAAGACATCGCATGTTCACTGACGACCAGGATTTCGGCGATCAATTCGTCGCTCATCGCGCGGCCGAGCACCACCAGCGCGCCGAACAGCGTCGCGCCACAGACATTGGCGAGCAGCACGATCGACCACAGACGCATCAGTCGATAGAAGCCGCCACGCGACGGATGAAGCAGAAACGGGGCCACGGCCGTCAGCGTGATTTCCGTGAACAACTGCTGACCTGCCAGGATCACCACGAGGAAGCCGAGGCTGTAGCCGGCCTTTTCGATCAAGCGGGCCCAGTCCGTCTCGGGCAGATACGAGGCGAGTATCGCTTGCGCCAGGACGGACAGGCCGATGCAAGATCCCGCCGCGAGTCCCGACCACCAGAGCGAGATCGCAGGTCGATACTGCTCGTAGGCACCATCGCGGCGCACCACCTCGAAGGTGACCGGGAGTCGGGGTTCGCTCTGCTCGAGGATCCGGCGCTCTTCGCCCTCGCTGACCTCGATCGATTCCTCGTACCGTGACGCTCGATCGCTCGGATCCTCGGTCTGCTCCGACTCGCCGGTCTCGGTCATTCGTCAGTGGGGCGACGGCACGCGCTCAGTGGCGTGAGCCGCGCAGGCGCTCGCCGGCTCGTGCCACCAGCGACGCGGCGATGCCGGTGCGCATGGCCAGCCGTATCGCCGGACGCGCCACGCGCCCGATGGGTGTGCGCGACAACACGAACAGAGCGGCACCGACGGCAAACGCAGTCGCCGGACGCTCGCGCACCGCCGAAATGATGCTGGAGATCATGTCGGGTTCGTCGTCTGGTGCGGACCCTGTCCGTTCTGCCCGCGGATCGTCGTCGGGGGTGGGACGGGCATCGTTTGCCCGCGCATCGTCAGGCCGGTCCGAAGCGTGAGCATCGTCGTGCTCGGTCGTGCGGTCGGAGGGCAGGTCGTTCATGGTGGTCGTATCCAGGGGGATCAGGCAAACATCCCGCTCGTGCCGTGGCGCGGGCGGTCGACGAAGTGCGCCCATGCGACACGGGTTCAAGCACGGTCGCCAACGGTGCGCGCTAGCGCAGGCAGCAATGACCGTACCCGGGCGCGCAAGTCGTCACCCAGCCCACATGGTCGCCAGCCGACTGCCAGCGTGAGCCGTTGCCAGGCGTATCGAGGAGACCATCGGCCGCGCGCTGCGCCCCGGAATGTCGTCGTTCGAGCGCCGGTTCGTCGTCAGTCTCCGCCATAGGGCGGCACGGGCAGCACGCTTTCGCGGTCCTCCTCGACGATCGGGATGCCGTTCTGCGGGATGCCGTCGGCATCGACCGCGGAGATCTCCTGCGGCGCGCTGCCGCCTTCGGCCTCCCAATCGGCGGTGGGTTCGGATTCGGTCGGTGCCGGCGATTCGACGCGGCGGCGAGAACTCGGTTGACTCATGAAAGACTCCCGATTGAAGGGGTTGGACCGAAAGCCATGCACGCAGGCTTCGTTCCCGTTTGAACCGACACGGGTGACAGGCTTCTGCCGTAGGATCCTGAAAATCCTCGCCAGGCCATGAAACTAGGCAGAATCGAGAAGGGCAATCGCAATCGGCGAAATCTGCCGCGGTTCGATCTCAGGGCGCTGGCCTGGCAACGCCGGACTCAAGAACGGGTTTCGTGTTCATGACAAACCAACTTTCAACGAGGATTTTCGATGACAGCGGCCATCGAGGATAAGGAGCTCCGTGGGCAACTGCCGGACGGCACGGGCTACGTGCTGCGCATGCCGGCAAACTGGAACCAGATCCTGCTTCGGGATCTCGACTTCGCGCAATGGATCGACGAGCCGGAGCGGCAAGGGCGTTATCAGGCGTTGCTGGCGCAGGGCTACGCGCTCGCTGGCACCGCCCGGCACCCGCTTCGGCAGTGGCAATACGATCCCGTCCGCGAGATCGGCAACCTGGAGAAAGTGGTCGATCTGTTCGAACGGCAATGGAGCAGGGCCGATCGGGTGGTGCAGTTCGGATGCTCGGGCGGCGGCCATGTCGGGCTGGCGGTGTCCGAGGCATTCCACGACCGGATCGACGGCACCGTGGCGATGGGAACCCACACGCCGGTGTGGCTGATGAACACATTCCTGGATGGCTGGTTCGCACTCAAGACGCTGCTGTCCGAGCACTATGTCGCCGCCGGCCTGGGTGACGCCGCGGATCTCAGAATTTCGGGGCTTCCGAACGACGGTAGTTCGGACCCGACCGGGCACGGCATGAACGGCAAGATCCCCCAGGCCTGGCGCAACGCGTTCCGGGCGGCGCAGGATTCGCCGCTGGGACGCGCCCGCCTGGCCCTGTCGTTCGCCATCGGGCAGTGGTCGCCCTGGCTGCAACTCGAGTCCTCGGAGCCGGATCTCGATGACGTTGATGCGTTGCAGCAATCGATCTTCCAGTCGGCGCTGCAGATCGCTCAGAGTCCCGGCGGAGAGGCTCGGATCATGTTCGAGAATGCCGCGCAGGGCCGGCAACCCTCGTGGAACGAGGGTGTCGACTATCAACAAAGCTACCGCAACGCCGCACCAGCCATGTGCCGGACGGTCGAGGCGCTATACGCGAAGGCCGGTGCCAACCTCGAGCAGGACATCGCCGCCATCAACGATGCGCCGAGAATCGCCGCTTCCGGGTATGCCCAGGAATTCTGGAAGCAGCCCGGTCGCAATGTATTCGGCAATCCGAAGATCCCGGTATTCCGGATGCACATGGTCGGCGACTATCAGGTTCCGTACTCCTTGGTTCTCGGCTACCGCGAAGCACTCGAAAAGAACGGTGGGACGGACCTGGCGAGGATCGCGTTCGTGCGAAGGACCGGTCACTGCAACTTCACCAACGCCGAGATCTCGACCGCGGTCGATCGAATGGTGCGCCGGATCGAGGACGGCAAGTGGTCGGACACTGCCCCGGCTGCACTGATTGGTCGCGCGCGGGAACTCGATGCCGGTTCGAACGCCGCTTTTGCGGATATCGGCCCCTACGAGGTGGCCCGCTACAACCGCTTGTGGTTGCCGGACTAGTCCGAATGACTCAGATGGTTGGTCCGGACTAGCGATCGACTCACTCGGGGCTGAACACCGCGGGGTTCATATCGACCCCGCAACTCAGCCTCGAGGCCATCGTGTAGAAGCCGCTGATCATCGTGAGTTCGACGATTTCCTGGGGGTCGAGTTCGCGGGCCAACGCTTCGAACACGTCCGTCGGAACGTGCTTGCGCGTGAACAGAGCGTCGGCATAGGTGAGCACGGCACGCTGCCGCTGGTCGAACAGATCGGATTCCCGCCAGTGCGCAAGTGCATCGATCTGCGCCTGGGTCAGACCCATGGCGAGCGCCATCGGAACATGGGCTTGGTACTCGTACTCGCCGCCTTCCACCTGGGTGGTCCGAAGGATCATGAGTTCATTCAGGCTGCGATCGACCTTGGTTTCGGTGCGATTCGCAATCGCCATGTTGTAGGTGGTCTCGAAGATCTTCGGGGCGAGGGCCAGCACCCGATGGATCGTGCCGATCGGTGCACCCCGGGACCTGATGGTTTCGAAAATCCTGGCCGCCAGCGGGTCCTGCGGTTCGCCCGTGACGTAGATTCGTGCCGGTGCGCGTGGTGCCGCCTGATCTGCCATCGTTGTCATTCCCATGTTTGGAGAGGGTGTCGTGCCTGGCGAGGTCTCGCCGCGGTCAGCACGCATAGCGTGAACACGCCGATCGAAGCCGTCAAGCCACGACTGGATCCGCTCGTCGACGCCGAATTTCTGCTTCCGGCGTGCCGCGCCGAGGCCACGCGCCGGCGCACCATTTTTTCCGGAAAGGAAAAGATCAATTTCCCTCTCTGAGATTGTCAGGATCGAACGACTGGGACCATACTGATCAAAAGGAAGGAGGCGTTGGCATGACCGCAGCCATGGCACTGGCGCATCACCCGACACTCGAACCCTGGCAGCCGGTTTCATCGACGGACGTCGGGGGGCCGGTTCTGGCGGTGTGGCCAGATTGGCGCGACGCCGCCGCGCCAAGCCCCGCGTGTGCTCGGTCACGCGATTGACGCGGGAGTTCATGCATCGATCCATGGGTTTCCGACACGCCGATCCGTGCGCGGCACCGACGTCGTTTCTATCGAAGGATATTTCCCACATGAAGCTCGCGAGTTACTCAGAGGGTGGTAAGGCCAGGTTCGGCATGGTCACCGAGGCCGGAATCATCGATCTGTCGGAACGCTGGCCGTCTTTGAAGGACGCGCTCGCAAATGCGAGCGTCGCCGAGATGCAGGCAGCTGCCCAGGGCGGCGTGGCGCGGCCGGTCGATGGCCTCACTTTCGAGCAGACGATCCCGAATCCCGACAAGATCATCTGCGTGGGTTTGAACTACAAGACCCATGCGGACGAGGCGAGCGTTGCGGCGCTCCCGGAGAAGCCGTCCTTGTTCGTCCGCTTTCCCTCGTCGCAGGTGGCGCACCAGCAGCCGGTCGTGTGTCCCAAGAATGTCGCCCAGTTCGATTTCGAGGGCGAATTGGCGGTCGTGATCGGACGTCGCGCGCGCCACGTCAGCGCGGCCGATGCCATGGATTATGTCGGCGGCTACACCTGCTTCGCCGAAAACTCGGCGCGTGACTGGCAGGCGCATTCACGCCAGATCACGCCGGGCAAGAACTTCTGGCACAGCGGCGCTATGGGGCCCTGGCTCGTGACCGCCGACGAGATCCCCGACCCGCGCAGGCTCGAACTCACGACGCGCCTGAACGGCGAGCAGATGCAGCACGACAGCGTCTCGAATCTGATCTTCGACATTCCTTACCTGATCTCGTACATCAGCGGTTTCACCGCGCTCGAGCCCGGTGATGTCATCGCCACCGGCACGCCGTCCGGCGTCGGCGTCGTCCGCAAGCCGCCAATTCTCATGAAGCCGGGTGATCGCCTCGAGATCGAGATCTCGGGAATCGGCGTTCTGTCGAATCCGCTCGTCGCCGAGGAGGGCTGACACGGTGGCGAAGAAACCTCTCGTCTGGCTCACCGAACAGGACGTCGTCGACGTCGTCGACCTGCGCCAGGCCATGGATGCGCTCGTGGATGGGCTGCGCCAGGATGGTCAGGGAAGCGCGCAGAACCTTCAAAAGGCCCTGGGTACCTGGGGCGACGGTAGTTCGATGCACGCGCTGGGCTCGTGCTTTTCCGAGGCGGGGTACGCGGGCTTCAAGACCTGGGTCAATACCAAGCGCGGCGCTGCGGCGATCTTCGTTCTGTTCGATGCCAATGACGGCTCGATGCTGGCCGTGCTCGAAGCCGGCGCCTTGGGGCAACTGCGCACCTCGGGCATCTCCGGGGTGGCGACTCGCTACCTGGCCAGGCCCGAGGCGGACACCATGGCGCTGATCGGCACGGGGCGTCAGGCGATGATGCAGGTTGCCGCCGTTGCCGCCGCGCGTCCGCTCAAGGCCTTGCGCGTGTACAGCCGAACGTCCGAGAGCCGGGCCGCTTTTGCCGCCGAGGCCCGCAAGACCTTCGATTTCGAGGTCGTCGATTCGCCGTCGCTCGAAGCCGCCACCGATGGTGCCGATATCGTCACACTCGTCACCCGCGCCGAGGAGCCCTTCTTTCACGGCAGTCTGCTGGCCAAAGGGGCGCATCTCAATGCCGTGGGCGCAATCCTGCGGCCGCGTGCCGAGTTTTTCGCGGATGTGTTCGAGCGCGCCGACAAACTCGTCTGCGACTACCTGCCCAATCTCAGGGCCGCGTCGCGCGAGTTCATCGAATACTGCGAGCAAGGGCCCGGCCGATGGGACTCGGTCGTGTCATTGTCGGAAATCGTGGCCAGGGACGAGGGCCGGCCGGCGGCTGCGGACGTGACCTTGTTCAAGGCCATGGGCATGGGAATCTCCGATCTGTCGGTGGCCGTGGTGGCCTACCATCGGGCGATCGAGAAGGGTCTTGGCCGTAAGATCGATGCACAGCAAATGGTGGCACCGCGGATCTGAAGCTCGGCCTGATGAATGAGAGGCATTGATCGCAGGACCCGCCACCCCGGTCGACGGATGTTTGGGTTCCTGCCATGATCCGCCTGTTGATCATGCGCACCCGCCCGGCCACGGCGCAGGTGGGCAGGTTCGAGAAGCTTGGGAGATCGTTGCCCGCCTAGCCACCCGTAGCCAGAGAGACTCGAGTGACAGAGACGACAGAAGTTGACCAAGCGCCGCGACCGAGCTTGGAAGAGCGTGTGAAGTACGGCATCAAGCTGCTGCTGGGAACCTTCATCATCACGAGTGTGACGGTGAACTTCGCCAGCATTCTTGCGCGCTACGTGTTCCAGGCGCCAATACACTGGGCCGAGGATGTCATCACCTACCTGATGATGTGGTCGGTGTTCATCGGTGCCGCGGTCGTCGTCTACGACGAACGGCATCTCAACATGGATCTTCTCTATACGATCTTCCCCCTCAAGTGGAAGGCCGCGCTGCGCATCATCAGCTCGGTCGGCATGGTGATCGTTCTCTGCATCGTGATTCCGCAGTCGTGGGAGATTGCGTCGATGATCTTCACGACCGACCAGCGAACGGCCGTCAGCGGCTTCCCGCTGATCGTCCCGCACTCCGCTCTGCTGGTCGGCTTCAGCCTGATGGCGGTGGCGGCTCTCTACCGCGTGTTCACATCGATAAGGGACTTCAGAAGCGCACGCGCCGACCCTCAGCGACGAGCTGCCGGTCAACCTGTCGAATCGGAGCGCTGACATGGTCTTGTCACTCGTCGTGCTGCCGGTGGCGATGCTGGTCTTCGGGTTCCCGATCTTCCTGATCCTGCTGACGTCCTGCATCGTCACGCTCACGTTCTACATCGATGTGCCGCTGTCGCTGCTGCATCAGCAGATGTTCTCGAGCATGGACTCGTTCACCTTGATGGCGGTGCCGTTTTTCATCTTCGCCGGCGAGGTGATGGGGCAGGGCGGCATTTCGCAGCGCATCGTGAATTGGGTGATGTCACTGATCGGCGGTGTTCGGGGCGGGCTGGGGCTGACGACGGTGGGGACCTGCTCGGTGTTCGGTGCCATTTCCGGGTCGGGTCCGGCGACCGTCGCCGCGGTCGGGCGGTTGATGCATAAACCGCTGCGCGACAACGGCTACGACGAGACCTTCACGGCAGGCCTGCTGGTGACTTCCGGCGGCATCGCGGCGCTGATACCACCATCGGTCGCGCTCATCCTCTATGGTATGTCGGCCGAGCAGGCCATCAATCTGCTGTTCATCGCCGGCTTTCTACCTGGCCTGCTGCTGGCGTTCCTGATGGGTTTGTATGTGTACTTCACGGCCGTTAGACGCGGGCTCGGAAGTTTGCAGGCGTTTCACTGGCAAAGGGTTGTCGCGGCCACCCGGGATGGCATCTGGGCCCTGATGATGCCGATCATCATCCTCGGCGGCATCTATACCGGCATCTTCTCGCCGACGGAGTCTGCCGGCGCCGCCAGTGTCTATGCGGTATTGGTGACGCGCTATGTCTACAAGTCGGTGACCTGGAAGCGGATCTGGGAGATCGCCGGCGATGCGATGTACTTCGCCGGTCAGGTCTTCATCATCGTCGCGGCCGCCGCGATCTATTCCTGGATCCTCACGGTCAGTGGTATACCGGCGACCCTTGTCGAGGTATTCAACTCCCTGGACGTGTCACCGTGGATGGGCCTGCTGATCATCAACATCTTCCTGTTGATCGTGGGGGCCTTGGTCGACCCGGCATCGGCCATTCTGGTTTTGACCCCGCTTCTGGTGCCGATCGCCCAGCATCTGGGCATCGATCTGATCCACTTTGGCGTCATCATGGCGGTGAACATCGAAATCGGTTTGTTCACGCCGCCGTTCGGGGTGAATATTTTCGTGGCCCAAGCCATGTTCAACACCCCGCTCAAGGTCATTTACCGGGGGTTGGTGCCGTTCCTGTTCGTAAACCTCATCGTCTTGACGATCGTTACCTACTGGCCGGATCTGTCCCTGTTTCTGGTTCGCCTGACCGGCTTCTGAGCAAGAAGACCGGGGCGTGAATTTCTCACATGTTGGCTTGGCTTGAGCTTGTTAAATGTCCTTTTGAGGAGACAATGAAGATGAATCGCAGGAAACATGGCCGTGTTGCCGCCTCGCTGCTGGGGGCCTCCGTTGGACTGATGCTGGGCTCTTCCGCGCTGGCGGCCGACTTCAATATCAAGTTCGCGGGTGGTGAGCCCACCAAGGGTCCGATGAACTCCCTCATGAAGGAGTTCAAGAAGTGCATCGAGCCGGCGTCCGGTGGCAAGATCGCGGTCCAGCTGTTCCCGGGCTCGCAGCTCGGCGGTGTGGGCTCGCACATCCAGGGCATGCAGAACGGCACGATCGAGATGTCCACGTTTGCCACCCAACACCTGAAGGGCGTGGACAAGCGCTTCGGCATCGTCGATGCCCCGGGGCTTCTCAACAGCTTCGAGCATGCGAACGCCACCTACTGGGACCCGGGCTTCCGCGACAAGTATCTGCAGGCGGCGCAGGACAAGGGGGTGCTCGGCATTTCCATGTTGGCCTATGGCCCGACGTCGTTCCAGACGGTCAAGCCGATGCGCACTCTCGAAGACTTCAGGGGCAAGAAGTTCCGCATCCTGGCGTCCGATGTCGAAAAGAAAGAGATGGACGCACTGGGTGCCGCCGGTTTGCAGGTCGAGGTGCCGGATTTCGTCCCGGCCATGCAACGCGGCCAGATCGATGGCCTGCACTCGAACATCAGCCTCGCCGCCGCCTACAAGTGGTACACGGCGGCCAAGTACGCCACCTTGACGAACGAGTCGATGATTCCGATCGGCGCGTTCATCAGCACGAAGTTCTTCGACAAGCTGCCGGCCGATCTCCAGCAGAAGGTGCGTGATTGCGGTACCGAGGCCCAGCACAACGCGGCGCCGGTCGCGGTCGAGACGGACGCCAATGCCCAGGCCGCCTGGAAGGCAGCCGGGGCGGAGATCATCCATCTGAGTAAAGACGACCAGGCCAAGCTGACCAAGATGGCGGTCGACATCGGTGATTCGATCTACCTCGAGGATCCGGAGACGAAGGAGATGTTCGAGGCGCTGAAGGCTGCTGCCGCGAGAACCGCGAAATAAGGCGATGCATCGTCCCGGGTCGGCTGCCGTCAGGCGGCCCACCCGGGAATTTTCGTTGTTTACACGGCCGTGCGGTCGTCGCGGTCGTCAGCCGTCCGCACCAATGTCTTGGGGTTGGCCATGGATGAATTGATCGATTGCCATTTCCACATCTGGGATCTGGACGCCAATTACTATCCGTGGCTGACCGACAAGCCAAACGAGGCGGTCAGAAGGGTCTGCGGTGATTACTCGCGGATCATGAAGAATTATCGGATCGAGGATTTCCGTCGCGATCATGGCGGTCTGAACGTGGTTGCCGCGGTTCACCTGCAGGCCGATATCGATCCTGCCGACACCGTGCGCGAGTCCGAATGGCTGCAGTCGGTGGCCGACTCCACCGGCAACGGCATGCCGCAGGGCTTTGTCGCCAGCGTCGATCTGCGCGCGGCTGACGCCGAACAGTGCATCGAGCGTCATTGCGCATTCGCGAACATGCGCGGCATCCGCACCGAGATGCATCGCGGCGGTCATGGCGCGCTCGGCTTCGATCCCTTGACCGACGAGACCTGGCTGCGCAATTTTTCCCTGTTGGAAAGGCATGACCTCGTGTCCGAGGTTCGTGCGGCATCGCCGGAGCAGACCGAAGACGTCATCCGGCTGATTCGTGAGCATCCGAGTGTGCGGTTCGTCTTTCCGCACCTGGCCCTGTCGTTGTGGCGGGATGATGACGCGATCGCCGCCTGGCGGCGCAATATCAAACGCTATGGCGAGCTGCCGAACGCGTACATCAAGATGTCCGGTTACGGGCTGTTCGGCGCCGATTGGACGATCGATCAGGTCCGCCCGTTCGTTCTGCACTGCATCGAGGCTTTCGGGCCCGATCGCGTCGTGTGCGGGTCGAATTTCCCGGTCGAGTCGTTGGCGGGTTCGTATGTGCGTGTGTGGGAGACGCACAGCACCTTGCTCGACGACGCCGGCTGCAGTGGCGCGGAGCGCGCGAAGATTCTTCACGACAATGCCAGGCGCCTTTACAGACTTTGAAAGTCTTGGCCCTATGGAGGCTTAACATGACATCATCCACCCACCGATTCGTCGACGTCTCGGGTGCCGCCGCGCGCGAGCAGGACGCCTGGCCCTCGATTGTCGTTCCCGGCGAGGCGATCTCGGCCGAGGCCGAGCGTCTGGCCGCGAGTCCGCCCCCCGAGAACGGGCGTCGCGCGTCGCTGATCACCCACCCTTGTGCGAAGGCGCCGGGACTGGGTTTCGCGCCGGGTATCGACGTCACGATCAACGTCGTCATGCCGGGTGAACGCACACGTAATCTGCGCAAGAATTCCAACATGGTGGAGATCTGCCTGTCGGGTTCCGGCACGGCGACGGTTGCCGGGCGCGACATCCGGGTCGAGCCCAAAGACGTCTGGAACACGCCGTCGATGCAGGTTCACACCTACCGCAACGACGGCAAGGCGCCCTGGGTTCGGTTGTCGTACTCCAACGCGCCGTTGCTCGAGAAGCTCGAGGTTCACTACGTCGAGGAGTTCGACGGTGACGTGCCGCCGGCCGACCGCTTCACGAAGCCGGCGGCCCAGGCAGAGAGCGGTGGATCGACCTCGGCCCGCTCGCTCGCGTTGCGCAAGCAGATCACCGACGACGGCGCGTGGCTGCTGGGCTACGAGTGGCTCATCGACATCGATGTGATCGAATCCAAGGCCTTGCACTGGCCGTGGGCCAAGGTGTCGGAGTACCTGCCTTCGGTCAACGAGCTCGACATGGCGTACAACGGTCGGCGCCTGTTCGTGTTGTACAACCCGGCCACGGAGCGCCGCATCGGCACCACACACAGCTTCTTCGCGACGCTGTCGTCGACGCCGCCGGGCAGCCACCATATTCCGCACCGCCACAGCTCAGCGGCCATCAACTACTACCTGCGCGGACACGGCTACAGCTATGTCGATGGCAAGCGCATCGAGTGGAAGGCGGGTGATCTGCTGTTGTCGGCGCCGGGCTGGGTCATGCACGCGCATCACACCGAGGACGTGCACACCTCAGCGCTGACCATCCAGGATCATCCGCTGCAGATCGCGATGGAATCCCTGATCTGGCAGGAGCGCATGGAAGAGCCGATCAGCGCGCTCGGCAGCCAGAAGGGGTTCGAGAGCAACCGCGCATCGTTGGTGGCATCATGAATCAGAGTCGATCCGATCGCGCCCTGATGCGCGCGGCGCTGCGCGACTTCTACGACGACTATGCCATCTGCCTCGATGCGCTCGAACTCGAGCGTTGGCCTGACTTCTTCGTGGAGAACTGTCGCTACCGTGTGCTCTCGCGCGAGAACTACGATGCAGGCCTGCCGCTGTCCCTGATCTATTGCGATGGCCGCAACATGCTCAAGGACCGAGTCACCGCGTTGCGGGAAACCACGGTCTACGAGCCGCGCTCGCTGCGCCACTTCATCAGCTGCGTGCGGCCGGTCTCGGTCGAAGACGGACGCATTCGTGCGGAGGCGAATTTCGCAATCATGGAGAGCATCTCCGATCGCGAGCCGGAGGTGAACATGGTCGGGCGCTACATCGACACCCTGGTCGAGACCGACGACGGTTTCCTGCTCGAAGACCGCTGGTGCGTTTGCGACAACTACCGCATCCGCAATTCGCTGATCATTCCTGTCTGAGGGATCCGTGATGGAAACACTCGCAACACCGTCCGCCAGGCTCGATCGCCGATGGCCCGAAGAGGGCCATACGCGGGTACCGAGCTGGGTCTATACCGATCCCGAGGTCTTCGCCCGGGAGATGGAACTCTTTTTCCACGGCGACACCTGGAATTACGTTGCCCTCGAGTGCGAGGTGCCCGAGCCCGGCTGCTTCAAGCGGCAGTGGATCGGCACGCGGCCGGTCGTGGTGGTTCGAAACAAGGATGGCGACATCAATGTCTTCGAGAACCGCTGCGCGCATCGCCAGGCCCAGATCTGCTGGCAGAACACCGGCAAGGTCAAGGACTTCACCTGCCCCTACCATCAGTGGAACTTCAGCCTCGACGGCAAGCTGCAGGGTCTGCCGTTCAAGCGGGGTACGGGCGGCGAGGGCGGCATGCCCGCCGACTTCGACATGTCCAAGCATGGTCTGAAGAAGCTGCGCGTGACGCGTCGGGGCGGCTCGGTGTGGGCGACTTTCTCGCCTGATACGCCGAGCTTCGAGGAATACTGCGGCCCCGAGGTGCTGGCCGAGGTCGACCACGTCTTTCCGGCCGACCGGCAGCTGAGGCTGCTCGGTTACACCCGCCAGCTGATTCCCTCGAACTGGAAGACATACATCGAGAATCTGAAGGATCCGTATCACGCCACGCTGCTGCACACGTTCTACATCACTTTCGGCCTGTGGCGGGCGGATTCCGGCGGCGAGTGCATCCCCATCGGTGGTGGCAAGCACAGCGTGATGGTGTCGCGCAACATGGGCAAGCGCGTGACCGAGGCGACGCCCGAGATGTCGCGCTTTCGTGGCGACTTCCAACTGCTGGACATGGAGACCGTCACGCCGCGGCGCGAATTCTCCGGTGGCCGCGTCGGAGGTGCATCGATCTTCCCGTCGGCGATTTTCGGTGTCCAGGCCAACACGCTGAAGATGCGTCATGTGATTCCGCGCAGCCCCGGCGAGCACGAGCTGGTCTTCACGCACTATGGCTTCGCGGACGACGACGAGGAGATGCAGCGGCTGCGCCTGAAGCACGCCAATCTGCTCGGGCCGGCGGGGCTGGTGTCCATGGACGACAGCGAGATGCTCAAGCAGGTGCAGTTGGGCGCCGCCGGTTATCCCGAATCCGAGGGTGTGCTCGAGATGGGTGGCAAGAGCCTCGAGCCCGCCAACTACATGGTCACGGAGGTCATGATCCGAGCCTTCTATTCCTGGTACCGGGAGCAGATGGGTTTCTAATGACCAACCGTGTGCGCGCCGTGCTGCGTCGTGCGCGCAGGGTGTTCCGATCGCAAGCGGCGCGCAGGCGTGCCACGCGGTCGTTCGACGAAGGAGATTCGAAATGAGCAGTGAATTCCGGTTCGTGCCCGTAGGCGCGCCGCGTGAGCAGCAACCCTGGCCCTCGATCATCGTGCCCCGGCGGGCGATCGAGGCCGAGATCGAGCGATTGTCCGATCAGGCCATGCCGGCCGCCGGTGTGCGTGCCTCGGCGATCTCGCATCCGAACAACACCCACGAGGTCGCGTGTTTCGCGCCGGGCATCGATGTCACCTTGCACGTGGTACTGCCGGGCGAGTCCACCCCGCCCATGGCGCGCAGCGCCAGCGCGGTCGACATGTGCATCGGTGGTACCGGTGTGGCGTCCATCGGGGCGCACCGCTTCGGCGTGGCGAAGTTCGATGTCTGGAACACGCCGTCGATGGAGCCGGTGTCCTACAAGAACGAAGGCGGTGCACCCTTCGTTCGTTTGTCGTACTCGAATGCGCCGCTGCTCGAGAAGCTCGAAGTGCATCTGGTCGACACCGATCCGAAACCGGCCGCGGCCAACGAGTCCCAGGGTGCCGGTGGGCCGCGTGCGCGTGATGCGGCCGAATCGATCGACCTAGGCCGCGACGGTGCGAAGCTGCTTGGCTACGAATACCTGGTCGACATCGACGTGGTCGAGTCGCGCCCGCTGCTGTGGCCATGGGCCGAGGTCGAGAAGCATCTCGGCAACGTCTACCATCGTGACCTGAGCTACACGGGTCGGCATCTCTATCTTCTCTACAACCCGGCCACCGAGCGTCGCATGGGTACCTCGCACAGCTTCTTCGCCACGATCGCCAAATATCCACCGGGCAAGGTCGATCAGCCTCACCGTCACACCTCGGCCGCGATCAACTATTACTTCTTCGGTCACGGCAAGAGCGCGGTCATGGGCGAGCGCATGGAGTGGGAGGCCGGTGACCTGCATTTTTCCGCTCCGGGCTGGGCTGTGCACAACCATGGTTCGCGCGAGCAGGGTTTTTGTGCCCTGACCATCCAGGATCACCCGCTGCAGATCGCGATGGATTCCCTCGTCTGGCAGGAGACCCTGAAGTCGCCGATCATCAAGCTCGGGTCACAACGCGGCTTCGACACCAACATCGGCCACATGGTCCGGGCGGCCTGAGGCGGGAGCGCGGGATGAACGAAATCGCCCAATTCATCGAGCGGCCCGGGCCGCTCAGTGCCGAGGTCCGTGCGCTGAACGCCGAATTGCGCGAGCTCTACGACGAGATCGCCGACCTGCTGGATCGCGACCAGATCGAGGCCTTGCCCGCTTACTTCGTCGACGACTGTCTGTATCGCGTCATCTCGCGCGAAAACTACGACGAAGGTCTGCCGCAGGCAACCCTGTATTGCGACGGCATCGGCATGTTGCGCGACCGTGTGCTCGCGCTGCGTGAAACCCAGGTCTACGAGCCGCGGCACTGGCGCCACTTCGTGTCGGGCGTGAGGGTCACGGGGGTCGAGAACGGTGTGATCAGCGCGACCGCCAACGTGATGCTGACAGAGGCCATGTCCGATGCCGAGCCGACGATCCTGCTGGTCGGTCGCTACGAGGACCGCCTGGTACGACGTGAGGGCCGGTTGTGGTTCTCCGAACGCAGCGTGGTCTATGACAATTACCGCGTGGTACGGTCGCTGATCGCGCCGGTCTGACGCACGGAGCACGGAGGCTTCGATGGGCAAGAACATTCAATCCGAGGGCGCGATCCGGGCCTGGCCGACCGAGGGCTGGACGCGGGTTCCCTACTGGGTCTACTCCGATCCCGAGATCTATCGGCGCGAACTCGACACCTTCTTCTACGGCCCGGGCTGGTGCTACGTGGCGCTCGATTGCGAGTTGCCCGAGCCCGGCAGCTACAAGCGATCCTGGATCGGCGAGCGCCAGGTGGTGGTGGTGCGCGACAAGGACGATCAGATCCACGTCTGGGAGAACCTCTGCGCGCACCGTGGCGCGCGCGTGGTCTGGCAGAACAAGGGCAGGGTCGACTCGTTCACCTGCCCGTACCACCAGTGGAACTTCAAGACCGATGGCAGCCTGCAGGGCGTGCCGCTCAAGCGTGGCGTGTCGGGCAATGGCGGCATGCCGGCGGATTTCGACAATGCGCAGCATGGCCTCAAGCGGTTGCGCGTGCATGTCGAGGGCGGCTCGATATGGGCGAGTTTTGCGCAGGATGGCCCGGGCTTCGAGGAGTATTGCGGACCCGAGATGACCGCCTACGTGCGTCGGATCTTCACCGGTCGCCCGCTCAAGTTGCTCGGCTACAGCCGCCAGCTGATTCCGGGCAACTGGAAGCTCTACATGGAGAATCTGAAGGACCCGTATCACGCGACCTTGCTGCATGCGTTCCTGATCACCTTCGGGTTGTGGCGGGCCGACACGCAGTCCGAATCCCGGCCAGTGGCGGGCGGCAAGCACGGCGTGATGGTGTCGCGCAATGTCGGTCGCAAGGTGTCCGAAGCAACTTCCGAGATCGCCCGCAACAAGGCGCGCCTGGTGCTAGAGGACACCGACACGGTCACCCCGATCGGCGAGTTCGACGACGGCAAGGTGGTCGGCCTGACGATCTTCCCGAGTGTGGTGATGCACCAGCAGGCCAATACCCTGGGTATGCGTCACATCATTCCGAAGGGGCCGGGTGCCTTCGAGTTGTCCTGGACCTATTACGGTTTCGCCGACGAATCGCCCGAGCTGACGCGTCGCCGACTGCGTCATGCCAATCTCTACGGTCCCGCGGGTCTGGTGGCGATGGAAGACGGCGAGGTGCTCGCGGAGTCCCAGCTCGGCGCGGCCGAGTATCCCCACCGCAAGGCCGTCCTGGAAATGGGTGGGCGCGAGATCGAGCCGCAGGATCACATGGTCACGGAGGTGTTGATCCGTGCGTTCTACAAATACTACCGTGAGGCCATGGGCCTGTAGGCCCGCACAAACACGATCATGCCTTTCGATCCCAGCCCGAAGATCCAAGAACTCCAGAAGCGCCTGCTCGCGTTCATGGACGAGCACATCTATCCGAACGAGCAGCGTCATGCCGATGAGGCCGAGGAGTTGGGGCCCTGGAAGGTTTATCCGGTCGTCGAGGAGCTGAAACCGAAGGCGCGTGCGGCGGGCTTGTGGAATCTCTTCCTGCCCCCGTCCGCCGATGGGCATGCTTCGCCCCATGCGACGCAGTACGGCGCCGGTCTGACCAACCTGGAATACGCGCCTCTGTGCGAGATCATGGGACGCAGCTTCCTCGCGCCCGAGGTCTTCAATTGCTCGGCCCCTGATACAGGCAACATGGAGGTGCTGGCTCGGTACGGCACGGCCGAGCAGCAGGAGCGTTGGCTCAGGCCCCTGCTCGCCGGTGAGATCCGGTCGTGCTTCGCGATGACCGAGCCCAACGTGGCGTCTAGCGATGCGACCAACATCGAGAGCTCGATCGTGCGTGATGGCGATGAGTATGTGATCAACGGCGAGAAGTGGTACACCACGAACGCCACCGATCCGCGCTGCAAGATCGCGATCTTCATGGGCAAGACCGATCCGGACGGCGCGGACCGATATCGGCAGCAGTCGATGATCCTCGTACCCATGGACACTCCCGGGGTGACCGTGACGCGACCGCTGCCGATCTTCGGTTTCTACGGTATGCCCGACCGCGCATCGGCGGTGGTGTTCGACGATGTTCGCGTCCCGGCGTCCAATATGTTGCTCGGCGAGGGGAGGGGTTTCGAGATCGCGCAGGGCCGGCTCGGCCCTGGCCGCATCCACCACTGCATGCGTCTGGTGGGTCTGGCCGAGCGTGCGCTCGAGCGCATGTGTCAGCGCACCATGAGCCGGGTGGCCTTCGGCAAGCCCATCGCCGAGCAGGGCGTCACGCTCGAGCGCTTGGCCGAATGCCGGATCGCCATCGAACAGTCGCGGCTGCTGACCCTGCAGGCGGCGCACCGCATGGACACGGTCGGCAACAAGGTCGCCAAGGCCGACATCGCCATGATCAAGGTGGCCGTGCCTGCCATGGCGAACAAGGTGGTCGACTGGGCGATCCAGGCTCACGGCGGCGGCGGCACGAGCAACGATTTCGGCCTGGCACGCGCTTTCGCGCTCGCGCGCATTCTGCGCCTGGCCGATGGTCCAGACGAGGTTCATCGTCAGCAGATCGGCAAGCTCGAACTGAGAAAGTACCGATGATGGCCGTCGACGGGCCGACGACCACGGTGCACAGTCGGCAGGCGACGGGCTCGGCATGACACAGGCCGACCGTCGCCCGCCGGCACGAAAACTCACCCGGCATCGACTGGCCCTGTCCGACGATCTCGCTCCCACGTTCGACGATCTCGTATCGCTGCGCATTTTCGCGCGCGTGGTCGAATCCGAGAGCTTCTCGGAGGCTGCCCGACGTGCGGGAACCACTCCCTCGACGGTCAGCAAGCGGATCGCCGCCCTCGAGGCGCAGTTCGGTACCCCGTTGTTCAACCGGACCACGCGCAGCGTCTCGGTCACGGAGGCGGGTGCGAAGCTCTACGAGCGCTATCGCGAAGTCATCGAGATTCTCAAGGAGGCCAGCGAAGAGATCTCCTCGATGGATCAGGAGGTTCGCGGGCAGCTGCGGGTTTCGTTCCCCGTGGCACTGGGCGCGCGCAAGATCGCGCCCGCCATGCCCGCTTTCCTGAAGAAGTATCCGGGCATCAATCTCAGTGTCGATCTGTCGTTCGAGAAGGTCGATATGCTCGGCGAGCACGTCGACATCGCCGTTCGTCTGGCCGAGTCGCTTCCCGACGGCCTGATCGCAATTCGTCTTGCACCCTACTGGCACGTGTTCTGCGCTGCGCCCGAGTATCTGACCGCGAGAGGCGTGCCACAGTCGCCCGAGGATCTGGCGGGCCACGACTGTCTGGTCGTGCCCGGCGCGTACGGCGGGCTGACATGGCCTATGCATCGGCCCGACGGCCTGCACGCGGTTCCCGTGAACGGACGGCTGGTCGCCAATCATGGCGACGCGGTCTACGACGCCGCCATCGCTGGTCTCGGCATATCCATGCAGCCCCGTTGGCGTGTCGCTGCCGATCTCGAGAGCGGGCGTTTGGTCGAGGTGCTGTCGGAGCATGTCGTCCAAAAACGCTGGATCTGGGCGGTATTGGCGCGACGCGGTCCGATGCCCGTCAGGGTCCGGTTGTTCGTGGATTTCCTGCGCGAGGTTCTCGCCGATCTCAAGTAGATCGGCGCACCAGGTAGCGTCTTGTGCCTGGAGAGAACAACTGTTTTTTCCGATCGGTCGTTGCCGATAGCGTGGCGCCGCGGGACACTACGGTCCGAAACAGGAGGCCTCAACATGAAATTCGCTAGTTTCAGAGACGCCAGCGGCCGCACGTCGTTCGGCGTCGTCCTCGACGGCCTCGCCATCGGCGATCTGTCCACCCCCGACGTGCCGACGCTCAGAGCCGCGCTGGCCTCCTGGGGCATCGACGGTCTGCTGAGCCGCGCCCGTTCGGCACGGCCCGATGTTCGGGCGGGCTCTTACGTCTGGTTGCCGCCGGTCACCGACCCGGACAAGATCCTCTGCGTAGGACTGAACTATCGCCTGCACGCTCAGGAAGCCGGTGTCGGGATTCCCAAGTATCCGTCGATGTTCGTTCGTTTTCCGGCATCCCAGGTCGGTCACGAGACGACCACCGTGGCGCCGCGCGCGTCGGAGCAATACGACTTCGAAGCGGAACTGGCCGTGGTGATCGGGCGCGGCGGCTGGCACATCGACGCGGCCGACGCAATGGCGCATGTCGCCGGCTACGCGTGCTTCGCCGAAAACTCGGTTCGAGACTTCCAGAAGCATGCGGCGCAGGCCACGCCGGGCAAGAACTTCCATCACAGCGGTGCGTTCGGCCCCTGGATGGTCTCCGCCGACGAGATCGCCGATCCCGGCTCGATGCGCATCATCGGCCGTCTGAACGGCGAGGTGATGCAGGATTCGACGATCGGCGACCTCATCTTCTCGATTCCCGAGCTCATCGCCTACGCGTCGTCTTTTGCAGAACTGCTGCCGGGCGACGTGATCTCCACCGGTACACCGGCGGGCGTGGGCGCGGCGCGCAAGCCACCGGTCTGGCTCAAGCCCGGCGACGTATTCGAGGTGGATATCGACGGCGTGGGCGTATTGCGCAATCCGGTTTCGGCGGAGGCAGCATGAGCGAGCAAGAGAATCTGCTTTGGCTCACCGAGCAGGACGTCGTCCGGCTGGTCAGCCTGGACGACGCGGTCGAGTCCCTGGAGGCAATTGCCGCCGACGCGCAGGCCTTCAATGTGCCCAAGGCGCTGGGCACGTACGAAGGTGGCGGGGCGCTGCAGGCGCTCGGGTCGGTGGCGCCCGGACTCGGCTATGGTGGTTTCAAGACCTGGAACTTCACACCCAGGGGCGGCGGCGCGATCTTCTCGCTGTTCAGCACCGAAACCGGCGCGCTGAAGGCGGTCATCGAGGCCGGCGCGCTGGGCCAGTTGCGAACCGCCGCGATGACCGGCCTGGGCACGCGCTGGCTGGCGGATCCCGGCGCCGACGAGATGGCAATCATCGGTACCGGCAATCAGGCAATCGCACAGGTGGCGGCCGTCAACATCGTCCGGCCGCTGCGCCGGCTGAGAGTCTTCGGTCCCGACGCGGGGCGGCGTTCGGCTTTCGCCGCGCGCGTGCGCGAGGCGTTCACCTTCGATGTCGTCGAGGCCGATTCGGTCGCGGCTGCCGTTCAGGGCGCGCCACTCGTCACCCTGGTCACGCGCGCGCGCGAGCCGTTCCTCGCGTCATCGATGCTTGCCCGCGATGCCCATCTGAATGCCGTCGGCGCCATCCTGCCGACGCATGCCGAGTTTCACCAGGACGTGTTCGAACGGATCGGCTGCATCGTCGTCGATGATGTTCCCAACACAAAGCAGGCATCCCGGGAACTCATCGAGCGCTTTGGCGGGCCCGATGTGTCGGCCTGGGAAGGCGTACGCGCGATCGGCGAGGTGATCCGCTCGGGCGAGCGCCCGCCGCGGCGCGACGGAGACATCAGCCTGTTCAAATCGGTTGGCATGGGGTTGTCCGATCTGGCGGTCGCCAAGCTGGTGTTCGAGCGCGCCACCGGCGAACGGCTCGGCAAGCCGATTCCGCGTCAGAGCCGGGCCGCGCTCCGTTGGCGCGGGCAGCCCGGCAACGATTGATCGGAGCGGGCTTTCACCCTGGGGCGCCCCCCGGCCGGCGAGGCGTCGCCGCCACCAGCCGGGGTGCGTTCAGGCGCCCTTGAACAGTCCGCGGGTGCTCTTGTCGATGAGACGCCAACCTTCGGCAGTACGGACGTATTCGTCACGTCCGTCCATCATGCCGGCAAGGCGGCCGACCGGAACCGAGCCATCGGCCGGGATCGCACCATCGTAAGCGGTGAGGATGAACCGGACCACGAGACGATCGGCGTCGATCGCCTCGGAGATCAGGTTGGTGATCACGTGACTGGTCGTGCGGTCCTTGGGGCGGGCCTCCAGCGAGGCGAGCATGGCCTCGGCGGTGTCGAGACGCTTACCCTGCCGGTGCCAGGCGCCGCCCGATGCGAAGGCCGCGACGCAGGTCTCGTGGTCGCGTGCGTCGAGCGAGCGAAAGAAGCGCAATGTTGCCGCGAAGCAAGCGGCTTCGTCGGCCAGGGCGGGTGTGGATGAGCTCATGACGTTTTCCTTTCGTCTGGGTTTCGAAGGTTTGCCGGGCCGGGGCGGTATGACGATCAGAATCCGCCGCGGGCATCGAGCAAGGTCGCGGTGACATAGCTCGATTCGCGTTCGTCGGCCAGCCAGAGGACCGAGCGGGCCATTTCGTCGGCGGTGCCCATGCGTCCCATTGGCACGGTCTTGGCCATCTGCTCGAGCTGGCCGGGCGGCCTGGCCGCATGAGCCTCGGTATTGATCAGGCCGGGACGCACACAGTTGACCCGGATGCCCTCGGCCGCGACTTCCTTCGCGAGGCCGATCGTCATCGCATCCAGTGCGCCCTTGGTGGCGGCGTAGTGCACCCACACGCCAGGCGAGCCGAGCTGGGATGCGCCGGAGCCGATGTTGATGATCGAACCACCGCGCCCACCGTGGCTCGTGGACATTCGGCGGATGGCCTCGCGCGCGCAAAGGAATGCGGCGCGCACGTTGACCGCGAACACCCGGTCCAGCGTCTCGGCGGTGATCGACTCGACGCGCGTCAGCCCGCCGCTGATGCCCGCGTTGTTGACCAGCGCGGTCAAGGGGCCCATGTCGTCGGCGACGCGAAACGCTTCGATGATGGCCGTTTCGTCTGCGACGTCGGCCTGCACGGCACGGGCGCGGCCGCCGGCGGCCGTGATGCCGCGAACCAGCGCATCGGCATCGGCCGAGCGTTCGCGATAGACCACCGCAACCGACCAACCCCGGGCGGCGGCCAGCTGTGAGATCGCGGCGCCAATGCCGCGCGTGCCGCCGGTGACGAGCATCACGCCCCGATCATCGCTTGTTTCTTCGCTCATTGCTGTGTGCTCCTGGAACGGATGTCGATCGCCGTTCGGCCCGCCCGCGCCTGGACCGGGCCGAACGGCCATGTCCGACGATTCTAAGAGGCGTCCAAAGCCTAGAACAATCGCAACATGAGAACAGATCTTGTTCCGATAGCGCACCGGTGGCAGCGGCGAACCGTTCGACAAGCGCGTCTCGCAGCGAAGTCCGGCTGCCGCCTCACAGGCCTGGCCGTCGGCAAGGCCAGGGCGGGCGGTAGAACGTCCGCAATCCGCGTCGCCGGACCCGATTGTGTCCGCATCGGAACAGCATTTTTTCGCCGACGGAGGGGGTCGGGAGTGGTCTCACAGTCGTACGATTGAGTGTGACGCGATCAACGAAGGAGACTGACGATGTCATCCGCTCGATTGGACCTTGCGCCCGGGGTTTCGCTCCGGGCTGCGCTACGCGATCTCTACGACGACTACTTCGCGTGTCTCGAGGATCAGGACATCGACCGATGGCCCTCGTACTTCACCGATGACGGTCACTATCTGGTGCAGTCGGCGGAGAACCACTCGCTCGGTCTGCCGATCGGCGAGATCTTCTGCGACAGCGCGGCCATGATGCGCGACAGGTCCAAGGCGCTGCAGGCGACATCGGTCTACGAGTCGCGCCGGCTGCGGTATTTCCCGGGCGTGCTGCGTGTCGGCCAGGCAATGCAGGACGGAGCGATTCCGGTCGAGCTCGGCTACATGGCCGTGGAGTCGATCGTCGGTGACCCGCCGGTGTTGTTCTCTGCCGGTCGCTCGTACGACGTGGTCGTCCAGACCGGCAACGGCCTGCGCTTTCGCAAGCGTACGGTCGTCTACGACCACACCTGGATCCTGAACTCTCTCGTCTTTCCCTTGTGACCGAGCGCGGAGACATCATCATGCAAGCGACTATGAACGAGTCTTCTCTGGCGACGCGTCGCTGGCCTGCAGAAGGCTTTACCCGCATTCCTTATTGGGTCTATACCGACCCGGAGCTCTACGCACGCGAGCTCGATATGTTCTTCTACGGGCCGACCTGGAATTACGTCGGCCTCAGTTGCGAGGTGCCGAATCCTGGCGACTACAAGCGGCACTGGATCGGTGAGCGAAATGTCGTCATGGTGCGCGACAAGGACGGCAGCGTGTCGGTTTTGGAGAACCGCTGCGCGCACAAGGGCAGCCAGGTCGTCTGGGCCGAGCGGGGCAATGCCCAGGATCTGACCTGTCCGTATCACCAATGGTGTTTCTCACTCAAGGGCGATCTGGTCGGCCTGCCCCTCAAGCGGGGCGTGCAGGGCAAAGGCGGCATGCCGTCGGACTTCGACAACAAGCAGCATGGCATGAACCGTCTGCAGGTCACCGAACGCAACGGCATCGTCTGGGCGAGCTTTTCGCCCGAGGTACCCTCGTTCGAAGCCTACACCGAGCGCATGCTGCCCAGCATCGACCGGCTGTTCAGCGGCCGGCCGCTGAAACTCCTTGGCTACCAGCGGCAGATGTTGCGCTGCAACTGGAAGATGTACATGGAGAACCTCAAGGATCCCTATCACGCGACGTTGCTGCACACCTTCTACATCACCTTCGGTCTCTGGCGGGCCGACAATCGCTCTTCGATGTCGACCGCGAACCAGGGACGTCACGGCATCATGGTGTCGGAGAACACGGGTAAGAAGACCTCTGAGGCGACCGAGCACCTGACCCGCTTCGACCACGATCTCACGCTCGAGGACATGTCGCTCGTCACCCCCATCCGGGAGTTCGAGGACGGCCGCATCGAAGGCGGAACCATGCATCCGTCCGTCGTTCTCCAGCAGCAGGCCAACAGCCTCGCGGTCAGGCACGTGATCCCGCGCGGCACCGATGCCACCGAACTGGTCTGGACCTTCTTCGGTTTCGCCGACGACGGCGACGAGATCACGTTGCGCCGTGTCAAGCACGCCAATCTGGTCGGGCCGGCAGGCCTGGTCTCGATCGACGACAGCGAGGTGCTCAAGCAGTGCCAGGCGGCCGCACGCGGTTATCCGCATCGCATCAGCGTGATCGAGATGGGCGGGCGCGACACCGAGCCGGCCGACCACATGCTGACCGAAAACCAGATTCGCGACTTCTACTCGTACTACCGCAAGGCAATGGGGCTCTGAGAGGGCAGCCGCCGGCCGTCAGGGCCGCCGGGCCCGGCGCTGGATCGCTCGGCACCCCGGCCGCGAAGTCTTCAGCCTTCCTCTCCGCCTGGCAGGTCGACGCAGGCCAGCGCTGCTTGCGTGCGTGCGGTCTTGGCGACGAACTGAAGCTCGCGCAGCGTCATGCGAATCAGCATTTTCCGTTCGGGAGCGCCGGCGCCCGTGCCGGTGATCAGCCTTTCGACCGCGTAGCCGCGCGCCGCGCCCATCACCACGTGGCGCAGCGTGCGCAGTTCGCGCGTGCTGAGCCCGACGTCGTGGAACAGGGCCCGCCAGAGCGGCTCGATACGTTCCTGCAGCGCGAACAGTTGCTCGGACATGCGTTGCGCGAGGGCCTCATCGTGCAGCACCGCGAGCCAGATGTGCAGGGCCGCGCGAAAGAGCTTGCCGCCGAAGGTGCTCCAGTATGCGTCGACCAGATGGGCGACACGCTCGGCGAGCGGGGCGTCTTTCAGCGCATCGACGTCGAGCGAGAAGTTGAGCGCCTCGGAGACGAAATCGATGACCGCGACATCGAGATCCGTGCGCGATGCAAAGTGGTGCTGCAGCGCCCCACGGGTCACACCGGCACGCTTGGCGATCAACGGCGTCGTCGCGCCCGAGTAACCGCGCTCCGAGAGACAGTCGATCGCCGCGGCGACCAGACGGCCACGCGTCTCCTGGCTGCGCGCCTGGTTTCGTTCGGCCAGCGTGGCGCTGATTCGCGGTTGAAAAGACCCTGAAGACATGTTTGTTTCGACTGCCATACTTGACCACATTCATTCGTGAATGTACGCTCTGCCCTCGTTGATGGGCATCCCGAGGAGACACGCCATGAACGCACCTGAAAAAGCCGTATCGATCGGCCCTTTTGAGAATACCAGCGGTCAGACCGCCCGCCAGCCGAAGATCTGGGCACCGATGATCGTCACCCGTGAGCAGATCGAGGCCGAGGTCGAGCGTCTGGCCGACGAGCCGCTGCCGGCCAACGGCCGCCGCATCGCGCGTATCGTCCATCCGGAAGCCTCCGACGCCATGGGAATCACTCCGGGCACCGATGTGCAGATCCAGGTGTTGAAGCCGGGCGAGCAGACGGTCCCGCGCCGCACCAACGCGAACCAGCTCGAGATCTGCATCCGCGGCGGCGGCCTCCTGGAAACCGACGGCGGCTTCCGGGTCGGCCTGCACAGTGTGTCGACGCTGCCGCCGATGCAGTCCTATTCACATCGCAACGACGGTCGCGATCTGTGGGTGCGCCTCACCTATAGCAACACGCCGCTGCTGTCGCATCTGCGTGCGTTGTGGGAAGAGGACGGCGAGGCCATCGGCGCCAGCGAAACCGAGGGCGACGGGCTGACCGATCACCAGCGAGAGGTCTACGCGTGGCAGAACGCGCCCGATCTCCAGATCGGCGACGCCGGCGCCCGCCTGCGTGGCTACGAGTACCTGACCGACATTCCCGTGGTCGGCAACCCGCCGTTGCACTGGCCGTTCGAGATCGTCAGCGAGCATTTGTCGAAGACTGCCGGTGACGGCGGTCGCACGATCATGCTGCTCTACCATCCGGTGACCGAGCGGCGCGCGGGCACCACGCCGACGTATTTCGCGACGATGGCTCGGGTGCCCGCCAACTCCGCGCCGTTCACCGGCACGCGTGGCCACCGGCACATTTCGGCGTCGATCAACTACCACCTGACCGGGCGCGGCTACAGCGTCGTCGATGGCCATCGGCTCGACTGGAAGGGTGGCGATCTGCTGTTGTCCGCGCCGACCTGGTCGGAGCACGCCCACTATCACAGCGAGGAAGGCACGACCGCGCTGACGGTTCAGGATCATCCGATGCACATCGCGCTCGGGTCGCTGCTATGGCAGGAAAAGATGAACGGTCCGATCTTCGCGCTTGGTTCGCAACGCGGCCAGACCGGTTACGTCAGCCCCCGTACGACCGGCGAGTGAGCAATGGGGCCCGGGCAGCCGCGCTTTGCGCCTGCCCGGGGTCGAAAAGCCGCGCCTCGATATTGCCCACCGCGAAGGCGGCCGGGGCGGTCCCGATCGACCCCATGCGAGGCGGGGCGTTCATGCACGGAGAAACGGAGTGAGCGGGGAAGCAAATCTGCGCGCGGCATTGCGCGACCTCTACGAAGACTATGCTGATTGTCTCGATGCGTTCGAGCTCGACCGCTGGCCCGAGTTCTTCGTCGACGACTGTCGCTATCGTGTGACCTCGGCCGAGAACTATTCGGCGGGCCAGCCGTTGTCGATCATCTATTGCGACGGGCGCGACATGTTGCTCGACCGTGTCGTCGCGCTGCGTGAGACGACCTTCTTCGAACCGCGTTCGCTGCGGCATTTCATCAGCGGCACGCGTATCGTCGAGCGGGTCGATGCCAAGACGGTCCGCACGACCGCCAACTATCTGATCATCGAGAGCATCGCTGACCAGGAGCCCCAGATCAACACCGTCGGGCGCTATCTGGATACCGTGGTTCAGGACGGCGATCGTCTGCTCTTCAAAGACCGCTGGTGCGTCTATGACAACTGGCGCATCAACAACTCGCTCGTCATCCCCGTGTGAGGCGCGTATGAATGAACGTCGTTGGCCCGCGGAGGGCTTCACCCGTGTCCCGAACTGGGTCTACACCGACGAAGAGCTTTTTCGTCGCGAGATGGACGAGATGTTCGCCGGCAAGGCCTGGAACTACATCGGCCTCGATTGCGAAGTGCCCGAGATCGGCAGCTTCCGGCGCCAGTGGATCGGCACGCGGCCGGTCATCATGGTGCGCGATGCGAGCGGCGAGGTCTCGGTGCTCGAGAATCGCTGCGCGCATCGTCAGGCGCTGATGTGCTGGCAGCCGACCGGCAAGGTCAAGGACTTCACCTGCCCCTATCACCAGTGGAACTATGCGCTCGACGGCAAGCTGCAGGGCATGCCGTTCAAGCGGGGCGCCCTCGGCAAGGGTGGCATGCCGGCCGACTTCGACATGGCCGGCCATGGCCTGAAGCGGCTGCGAACCGTGAATCGTGGTGGTTCGATCTGGGCGACGTTTTCCGACGAAACGCCCGGCTTCGAGGAATATTGCGGCCCGATGGTGCTCGAGGAGATCGACCATGTCTTCTCGGGGCGCGACATCGAGGTGCTCGGTTACATGCGCCAACTCATACCGGCCAACTGGAAGACGTATCTCGAGAACCTCAAGGATCCCTATCACGCGACGCTGCTGCACACCTTCTACATCACGTTCGGGCTGTGGCGTGCGGATAATCAGAGCGCGTGCATTCCGCAGGGCGGTGGTCAGCACAGCGTGATGACTTCGCACAACGAGGGCAAGAAGGTCACGGCGGCAACGCCGGAGATGTCACGATTCCGTGGCGAGTTCGAATTGCGCGACAAAGAGACCGTCACGCCGCGCAAAGAGTTCAATGCCGGCCGTGTCGGCGGTCCCTGGGTGTTTCCGGCCGCGACCATGGGCGTGCAGGCGAATTCCTTCCAGATCCGCAATCTCGTGCCGAAGTCGCCGCAATCGGTCGAGGTGGTCTTCACGTTGTTCGGTTTCAAGGACGACGACGAAGAACTGCGTCGCCTTCGGTTGAAACAAGCGAACCTGGTGGGGCCGTCGGGCCTGGTCTCGATCGACGACAGCGAAATGTTGAAGCAGGTGCAGACCGGTGCCGCCTCCTATCCCGAGCGCAACAGCACGATCGAGATGGGCGGGCGCGATCTCGAGCCGACCGACTACATGGTGTCCGAGGTGATGATCCGGTCGTTCTGGAACTGGTATCGCAAGGAGATGGCGCTGTAGCGGCCGGCCCGCCTATGGCCGGACGCAAGCGTCCACGCGCCACGAGAAACGCGTGATGCGCCAGGCGACCGCGACCGGTAGCCAGCCGGCCTGCATCATCGCGGCGGCCCACCATTCGATGACGTTTTCGGCCGCGTCGGGGTCGGCGAGCGTTTGTTTGAGCACGAGGTTGAGGATCCCCAGCGCCAGCGGCCCGGCGGCGAGGATCTGCATGGCGCGACCCGCATGGCGCAGCGCCGACTGGCGGAGCATGCCTGCCAGCGCGATCACGATGTTTGCAAGCATCAGTTGCGCGAACACCGTGCCGGCGAAGTAACCGTAGATGCCGAAGCGGCGCATGAACCGGTAGAGGTGGGTGTCCGAGCCGAGCACGGTGACATAGAGCACCAGCGACAGGGACGCGAGCAGGCCCAGTGCCAGCATCGCGATCCGGCGCTTTGGCAGGCCGGAAGCACACGGCGGCGTCTCGCGACGGGGGGGCTCGCGCAGGGGCCCGACCGTGGCAGCCGACAGCAGCGCCAGCCAGCGGGCGCTCATGGCCCATAGCAGGGCCAGCAATACCGCGTGCAGCGTGAACGCTGGCTTGAACAGATAGAGCGACGGCTCGGCCCGGCCCGTGGCGCTGATCGAAACGCAGCCGTCGAGCAGCGGATTGCAATCCGGCAGCGCGCCGAATCTTATGCCGAGGATCAGGCACCCAGCCACCACTGCGATCGGTGCCAGGGCAGCCAGCAAGGCGAGTGCCGCCGGCAACTGCGTCGTGGCAATCGCCGCTCTCATGGCATCAGTGCAGGATGATCAGCAGACAGCCCGCGAAGATCACGGCCATTGCCGCGATCGTGGGCCAGCCGATCGCCGCGTTGCGAAAGAAGAACCGGCCCAGCAGCAGGGTGAAGGCGGGCGTGGTCGCAATCAAGGGAGCCACTCGTGAGACCGTTCCCATGCCGAGAGCCAGATTCAGACCCACCAGACCCACGGCGTTGAGCAGCCCGCAAACGGCGAACAAGCCGTAGCCCGCACGGTCGCGGGGCATGGCCTGGCGCGCGAAAGCCTGGCGGGTGGTCAGGAGCAGGCACGAGACGCCGGACCCGACCAGCGCGGCGGTCACGGGGCTGGGCAGATCGGCCAGGCCGAACTTGACGAGATTGTGCGTGATGCCCCGGCTGAGGGCCGCGCCCAGCGGGATCGCGAGGGCCCAGAGCGGCCAGGTGGCGCGCATGCGTCGCGAGCGCAGGGCGATGAACGCGATGCCGCCGATGATGATCGCCGTGCCCGTATACAGATGCCAGCCGCCACTTTCCTGCAGGAAGGTGGAGGCCACCAGGATCGAGAACACCGGCGAGGTCGATGTCAGCGCCGCGGCGATGGCCGGCTCCAGCAAGCGGATGCTCCAGGTGTGCAAGGTCATCGACAGGGCCGGCACGATGAGGCCGGACAGAGCGAACCAGGCGAGTGCCGGATTGCCCAGCCAGGCCGGATCGAAATAGAACGGCGCCATCGACAGCAGCAGGATGAACGTCGTGCTGACGTTGACGATGGTGCCGATGCGCACGTTCATGTGACGCAGCGCGATGTGCTGAACCTGGTTGGCCAGCGCGAAAACGATGCTCACCGACAGCGCGACGAAGCTGGCGAGGGTGGTGGGTTCTATGGCGCGCCCACCTTGGCACCGGTGTTTTCACGATGCACCTCGGGTTCGAAGCCACGGATGCCGGACGCGGCCATGGCTACCGGCCTTCGGTGACCGGATCCGGCAAAGGACGCATTCATGAGATCGGGTGCATGGGATCCAGATCCAATACCATGGAAGCAGAACCGCCGAGTCCGCCGCTTCATGGTGTCGAGCAGGTTCGCATGGTACTCGCTGACCATTCGGGCGCTTGCTGCGCCACCACGGACGAACACGCATGATCGAAGCCGATCCAACCGACTACGTACTGCCGCGACTGCTGCGCCAGGCTGCAGAGGCGTTCGCGGATCGCCCCTTCGTCGCCTTCGCGCAGGGATCACGCAGCTTCGCGCAGGCCGATGCAGCGGCCAGCAGCGTGGCCAACGGCCTGGCGGACCTCGGGGTGGGCAAGGGCGCCAAGGTGGCCATCATGGCCGTAAATTCGCTGGCCTTCGTCGACGCCTGGCTTGGTGCGGCACGCGCGGGCGCCGTCTATGTGCCGATCAACACCGACTACAAGGGCGACATCCTCCGCTATCAGCTCGACAAGGCCGACGTCACGCACATCGTCATCGATCCGCCGTTCGTGAAGCGGCTGGCAGCGGTGGCGCCGTCCCTGCCGAAGCTCGCGCACGTCATACTCACGGGTCCGGCGTCCGACGCCCCCGTGCACCTGGCGGGCGGTGCCGTCATCTCGTCGCTCGACGAGTTGCTGGCCGCGCCGTCGGTCGCGCCGGAGGTCGATCTGGCCGCGTGCGATCCACTCGCGATCAGTTTCACATCGGGCACGACGGGGCCTTCCAAGGGGGTCCTGGCCAGCCACAGTCACGTGATCACGTTCGCGCTCGACTGGATCAAGGCCTGCGAATTCGGCACGGGGCAGTCGATCTACTCGTGTCTGCCTCTGTTTCACGCCGTGGCCGCCTGGCTCGGCGTGGTCCCCGTGATGATCGCGGGGGGACGCATCACATTCGGGACGCGATTTTCGCCGGCGACCTTCTGGGACGAGGTGCGCCGCGCGGATGCCGACCTGGCGCACGGCATCTTCTCGATGGTACCCATCCTGCTGAAGCAACCCGAACGCCCCGACGATGCCCGGCAGCCGGCGCGCAAGTTCTATTTCGCGCAGGTGAACGAGGCCTTCGAGAGGCGCTTCGGTTGCCGGATCATCGAGGTCTACGGCGCAACCGAAACCGGCATCGTGACGGCCACTCCGGCGGGTGCGCCCCGGCGTGCGCTGTCGTGCGGACTGGCGAACACGGACACCTTCGAGGTCATGATCGCCAATGATCGCGACGAGCCGGTGGCGCCCGGCGAGGTCGGCGAGATCCTCGTACGGCCGCGCCGCCCGTTCACGATGCTGAGCGCCTACTACAACAACCCGCAGGCGACGGTCGAAGCGTTTCGAAATCTGTGGTTCCACACCGGCGACAATGCGCGGATGGACGCGGACGGATACTTCACCTTCGTCGATCGCAAGAAGGATGCGATCCGTCGCCGCGGCGAGAACATCTCGTCATCGGAGGTCGAGGCGGTGCTGAACCGCCATCCTGCCGTGCTCGAATGCGCGGTCGTGGCGGTGCCTTCCGAGATGGGCGAGGACGAGGTCAAGGCGGTCGTCGTGCTGCGGCCCGGCACGAGCGCGAGCGCGGAAGATCTCTGGGAATTCTCGGTCGAACACATGCCGCGTTTCTGGGTGCCACGATTCATCGAGTTCCGTCAGCAGATGCCGAAAACGCCGAGTCAGAAGATCCAGAAGTACCTGTTGCGCGCCGGCGACCGGCAGGGCGAGGTTCACGAACGGCCTGCGGCGAGGTCGCCGGGAGGTGGGGCGACATGATCCGCGCGACACATCGGGCTTCTGCAAATGCGCTCGCGCACCGATCTGAGGGGAATTGACGATCATGGGCATCGAGACCATCAAGGTCTATTCCGACTACAAGAGCCCCTATGCCTATCTGGCCAAGGATCTCGCCTACGCGCTGGAGAGCGATACCGGGGTGGTGCTCGACTGGCTGCCCTATACGCTCGACATCCCGGCCTATCTGGGCAGCGCGAGGCTGGACGGCGATGGCGGCGTACTCGAACAAAGCCGCAACGCCCACCAGTGGCGGCGGGTCAGGTACAGCTACATGGACTGCCGGCGGGAGGCCAATCTGCGCGGTCTCACCATCCGCGGCACACGCAAGATCTGGGACAGTTCGCTGGCCAACATCGGCATGTTGTTCGCCAAGGCGCAGGGGCGCGATGTTTTTCGCGGCTATCACGACCGAGTTTTCGAACGCTTCTGGAGACGCGAACTCGACATCGAGCGGCCAGAGGTGCTGGCCGCCGTGCTCGCGCAGGCGGGAGCCGACACGATGGGATTCGAGTCGTTCCTGCAAGGGCAGGGCCGTCGCCAGCTCGAGCAGCTCCAAAGCGAGGCCGAAGACGCCGGTGTGTTCGGCGTGACCAGCTTTCTACTGCCTGATGGCGATCTCTACTGGGGGCGGGAACACCTGCCGCGCATTCGCGAGTTGATCGCGAACTCACGATCCTGAGCGGCGTCGTTCGCATCATCCGAATCGTGAGCGTCAGAGAGACCGCCGTCAGGCCGCTCAGCGCCCTGGTGGGTTGGAGGGGTGTTACGACTCCCGAATGACGTCCGCGATCGGCTCGAACGCGCCTTTCAGCACACGGCCGGAGTCCGCGCCCAGCCACCCCCCGATCAGCGTTGCGTACACCCGTCGGAAGTCGACCGTGTGACGCAGGTTGTCGTCGGCCAGGTCGGTGAGGCCGGGTGCCTGGCCGTAGTGGCCGCCGCGCACCGGTTCGCCGGCCAGGAACATCACGTTGGCCGTTCCGTGGTCGGTGCCCAGATTGGCGTTCTCGGTCACCCGGCGGCCGAATTCAGAGAACACCATCACCACGACCCGGTCGGCCTGGCCAAGTCGGCGCATGTCGCGAATGAAGCCAAAGACGCCGTCGCAGGCATAGCTGAGCAGGCGCCGGTGCAGCGCCGGCTGGTTCACGTGGGTGTCGAACGCATTGTTGCGATACGAGACGTAGTACAACTGCGTGGGCAGGCCGGCCGCGATGCAGGCCGCCACCTTGGGCAGGTCCATCGGTACGATGCCGTAGTCGACATCGGTCTGGTAGCGGTTCCAGGCGTCGCCGATCTGCGCCGACGAGGCGCGCGCGCCGAGGTCGACCGCCCGCAGATAGTCGCGGGCCGGATTGCCGGTCGGGGCGGATTCCTCTGCGTGCACGGGCGCCTGCATCCACTGATAGCGCGCGAACCGCCGCGGGTCCTGGAACACGACCGGGGTGTGTACGGCGCTGCGCACCGCCAGCGATTGCGACGCCGCGATGTTGATGATCATGTTGTCGCGGCGGGTGCCGGCCATCGAATCGGCGAGCCGCCCCACCCAGCCGAGCGCATCGCCACGGTTGGGGGCCGCCGTGTGCCAGTAGGCCATCGACGTGAAATGCGAATACGAGGGTTGCGCATAGCCACAGCCGTGGATGATGGCCAGCCGCGATTCCTGCCAGAGCCGGTGGAATCCGAGCATGCCCGGGTTGAGGCCGTAGTGGTCATCGAGGCGCAGCGTGTCGGCCTCGCGGATGCCGATATTGGGGCGATGCCGGTAGTACGCGTCGTCGCCGAAGGGAACGACACTGTTGAGCCCGTCGTTGCCGCCGGACAGTTCGACGACGACCAGAATCGGCGGGCGGCCGTCGCGGGAGGCGGATTCGCGGGCGCCCTCGTCTGCGGCACGGGCAAGCGGCACTCCGGTGGCCCACGGCGCCAGGGTGGCAGCCACGCCCGATCGGATCAGTCGGCGGCGAGACGGAATGGCGTTCGGCTTCATCGGCGGGCTATCCCAACTGGTATTCGGGCTGGCTCAACAACTGGTGCAGCAGCTTGCGCAAGGGTTCCTCCAGGAAGCTGCTGTTGGCGCGAATGTCGTCGGTGCCCAGTTCGGCGATCAGCGCCTGCGCCAGTCCCTGCAATGTGGCGTCATCGGGCCGGACGACGAAGAATCGATCGACGAACAGATCGACCAGCTCGCGCGCGTTGCGCACGCCGGCCCGCACGACCAGGCCGGTCAGATCGAGCCGGGCCGGTGACCGATCGACGGGCCTGACCCTCTCGATGGCCATCTGCCAGCCACGCATGCTGCCCAGCCGGGTGTTGAAGGCCTCGTCGCGGTCGGCCTGCAGGTTCGACGCCGACATCGTCTGCCTGTCGACGCCGGTCGGTTGGGTCGCCGCCGAGATGCTTTGTCCCTGGCGAAGCCGGTTCTGGACCTGCACGATCTCGTCGCTCGGATAACCGGGATAGCGGTCGGGCGGGATGAATCCAATATCGGGAAACAGCACGTCCAGCACGAAGTTGCTGCGCTCGAACAACAGGCTGGGCGTGATCCAGCTCCGACCCTGGGACCAGCCCGCCACCGTGGGTGGATGCATCAGACGCTGGCCGAGCGCCTCGCCGACCTGAACGATGTCCGGCACGCCGGGTACCCGGCTCAGACCGAGGTGACGATAGGTGGAGATCATCATTTCGACCGGGCTCTTGATGTGGCTGCCGCGGTTCTGTGCGCGGTAGAACTCGCGCGAGCGGAAGACGAGCCCGAGGAAGGCGCCGATGTCGAAATCGCGCTCTTTCAGGGCGCGCCCGAGCTGCGCCTGCCCTTCGCCGTCGAGTTCGTCGTTCACGAAATAGCGATACAGCTTGCCCGCGATGAATTCCGCGGTCTGGGGCTGGGCGAGGATGATGTCGATGATCTGGTCGCCGTCGAAGTTTCCCTGCCGGCCCAGGAATGTTTTGACGCCGGCATCGTGGTCGCGCCGCACGACCTCGAAGGCCAGGCCCTTGAAATTCCAGCCGGTGAACGCCCGCGCCGCCTCCTGCACGTCTTTCTCGGAGTAGTGCCCGACGCCCATGGTGAACAGCTCCATGATCTCGCGGGCGAAGTTCTCGTTCGGGGATTCCTTGGTGTTGACGGCGGCATCGAGGAACACCAGCATCGCCGGGTCTTTCGACACCTGGATCAGCAGGTCGCGGAAACCCCCCAGGGCTGCGCGCTGGAACAACTGCAGCTGCTGCAGCATTTTGCGATAGTCGCGAACCTTGTCTTCGTTGTTGGCGAAGTGGCCGTGCCAGAACAAGGCCATTTTCTCGCGCAGCGGATCGCCCCCGCCGAGCATCCGGTTGGCCCACCACCAGGCCACCCGGTCGGTCTCGAGCCGGCTGGCGCGCAGCCAATAGAAGAACTGGTTGACGATCGGCTGCAGCGGCCGGTTGCCGCCCGGCCGCACGCGAATGCCCAGGGCGTGGCCCTGGCGTTCGGCCAGATCGGTGGTGGCCGGCCGGCTCGGCGGGAACGGGTCCAGCCCCGGCTCGAAGACGCCCGAATGCTCGAACGCCGGCTGCGGCGCCAGCGGCTCGAATCCGCCCTGCAGGAAGTGATCGACGGCGGCGCTCATCGGCAGCGCGGCAAGCCGATCGAGTGCCTCGCCGCTGAGCCCGAAGCCGGCGCGCGATGCCAGGTGTTGGGCATGTGCACGGCTCCACTCGGAGGCTGGCAGAGGGGAGAGGTCCAGCGGTGCGGCGGCCAGCGATATGCCGGGCACGATCAGCGACAGCAGCAGGGCCGCCACACGGGCGGCTTGGCGAAGCAGGCGCCCGGCCGTGCCGGGCAAGAGCTTCGGCAACAGGCGTTCGGCTACGAGCGGAATCGGGGAATTGTCTCTGGCCATGAATGCACCCGTGCGGCTCATCGTGTTTCGCTGGCGATTGCAGACGATCGCCGACGGTCGTCGTCGGTTTCGTGTCCGCAGCGTCGAAGACCCATCGGTATCGACGACGGTCGCCTCGTGTGAAGGGCCGTAGTTTGCCATCGGCACGTGGCGACCGGCGCCGGATCGGCCGCCAACCCAGGGACCCGCCCCGTTTCGATTCGGGCGTTGTGCTCAGCCGCCGGCGGCGATCCTGGCCGCCACCCGTTCGCGCAATTCGCGCTTGAGGATCTTGCCGACGGGGCTGACCGGAAATTCGGCCATGATCTCGAGCCGCTCGGGCAGCTTGAACGAGGCGATGCGTTGCGCGCGCAGGAATCCGATCAACTCATCGAAGTCGAGCGACTGACCCGGCTTCGGAATCACGCAGGCACAGGCCTTCTCGCCGAAGATCGGGTCGGGCATCGCCACCAGGGTGACCGCCTTCACCTTGGGGTGGGCGAAGATCAGGTTCTCCACCTCGTCGCAGCTGATCTTTTCGCCACCCCGGTTGATGATGTCCTTGCGCCGGCCTTCGGTGTAGACATAGCGACCCTGTTTGCGGACGATGTCGCCCATTCGGTAGAAGCCGTCGGCGGTGAACGCCTCTGCGTTCTTTTCAGGCGCGTCGAAGTAGCCGCGCATCATGTAGGGCCCGCGGGTGACGAGTTCGCCCGGCTCGCCATCGGCCACCGGCCGGCCGTCGTCGTCGAGCACGACGATCTCGTCCAGCGGACTCACCGGGCAGCCAGAGCTTTCGAGCAGCAGCGAATCGGGGGCGTCGAGCGGCACCATGTTGATCAGGCCCTCGGCGGTGCCGTAGATCTCCTGCGGCGTGCAGCCGAACCGCTGGCGAAGCCGGGCGCGCAACTCGGGCGGCAGGCGCGCGCCGCCGTTTTGGATGACCCTCAGCGAGCCCAGGTCGAAGCGTTGCTCGACATCCGAATTGAGCCAGTTGGCGATCAGCGGCACGGCGGCGGCGATCACGCTGACGTGTTCGCGTTCGACCAGCGCGAAGACGCTGTCGGCATCGGCAGCGGGCGCGAGCACGACGGTGCCGCCGGTGTAGAAGGTGCCGAGGATGCCGGGCGAGGCGAGGTTGTAGTTGTGCCCCAGCGGCAGGATCGCCATGAAAACCGTGTCGGGGCCGAAGCCGCCGGCGGCGGCGCAGAGGCGTGCGTTCAGCACGTAGTCATCGTGGATGCGCGGAATCAGCTTGGAGACCGAGGTGGTACCGCCCGAGAGCAGCATCGTGGCCACCTCCGAGGGATCCGGCCGGGGCGGGGCCGGCGGCACTTCTCCGGCTTCTTCCAGCAAGGGGCCGAGCGCGGTCTGGCCGGCGCCGGGATGGCCGTCGACCAGCACGTGGCGCAGGTGGCCGAATTCGCCCTGCATCTCGGCCGCCATTTCCCGATAGTCGAAGTCCCTGATCACATCCGGGATCAGGTAGGCGCTCGCCTGCGAGGCGCCGATGAAGTGCCGCACCTCGTTGTGCCGGTGCGCGCGCAGCGCCATCACCGGAATCGCGCCGATGCGCGTGAGCGCGAGGTAGGTGAACACGAACGCGTCGCCGTTGGGCAGTTGCATCACCACCCGATCGCGCGCGCCGATGCCGAGCGCATGCAGGCGCGCGGCCAGCCGCTCGACGCCGGCGACGAGGCCGCCGTAGGTGACGCGTAGCGCGCCGTCGATCAGCGCGATCCGATCCGGATCGCGACTCGCGGTGCGCGCAACCATCTGGTCGATCGTCAGGCCCTCCCAGAGCCCGTCACGGCGATAGCGTGCGGCCAGATCCTCGGGCCACGGCACGAAGCCCGGCAGCGGCGCCCGGCTCATTCGAATTCCTCGTAGAAGCCCAGCTTGCGGTGCAGCGGTGCGTCATCGACCATGAACAGGAACAACGGCGACGCCGACGCGCCGTTGCGCACGGTGACCTCGGCGTGTGTCGGCACCGCCATGGTGTCGGACATCGTGAAGCGATGCTCGGCGGCATCGATACGCGCCTCGCCATCGCCCTCGATGACATGGAGCACGGCCGACGCCGAGCGGCGGCGCAGGCGGCGTTCCTCGCCGGGGCGCAGCATCATGGCCGAGAAGCCGAGCGTCGGCAGGCATTCCTCGCCGGTCTCGGGATTGACGTAGGCCAGGTGGACAAGTTCGTCCTTCGGCGTCACGCTGGCGAGCGCGATCAGCGACTCACGCACATCCACCCACGGGTAGCGTACGAGCGGATAGCGATCCACCTTCGGCCCCAGCGAGGCATAGGGCACGACGCCGCCCTGTCGGAAGCGGGTCGAGCAGGTTCCCGGCGCGCGCGTGATTTTCTGCGATGGCCCTTCGATCGCGTACGAGGCCTCGATGCCGTAGACCAACGGCAGGTCGAGCGCGTCGAGCCAGATGACCGGGCCCTGACCGTCGTGCCCGTGCTCGTGCCACAGGGTCGGTGGCGTCAGGATCAGGTCGCCACGATGCATCGGCAGCTTTTCGCCATGCACGACCGTGAAGCCGCCTTCGCCCTCGATGACGAAGCGGACCGCCGACGGTGAATGGCGATGATTCGGTGCGGTCTCGCCGGGCTGGATCAATTGCAGGCCGAGATAGATCGTGGGCGTGGCCTGCATGTTCTCGAGCCCGAGCCCCGGATTGGCCAGCACGATCACGCGCCGTTCGGCCTTCTCGATGGGTGTGAGTTCGCCGGCCCGAATGACGTCGGGCCGGATCTCGGCATAGCGCCAGATCACCGGCTCGGTCTGGCGCACGGGGCGGCCGTAGGGCAGCACGGTGCGCAGCGAGGGCCACAGCGGCAAGGTGTTGCGCGAGCGCAGGCCGTCGACGTATTCGGTCGGCAACTCAGCCATCGTTCCAAGCGTGCTCATCGGTAGTCTCCTGTTCGAACCGCTGACATCAGAACCGCATTTCCGGATGCAGGCGTTCGTAGGCCTGCGCCAGCAGCGGATCGCGTTTCTTCAATGCGGCATGATCGACGCGGCCGCTGCGCGTCATGTAGCGGTAGGCGAATTCGTAGGGGTCGAGCGACATCATATCGCCCATGCCTTCGTACCAGCGCAGGCTGACGTTGGCCGCGTCCCAGATCTTCTTCATCGGCGGCAGGCGCAATTCCCGGTAGCGCTCGAGCGCCGGCCTGACACCGTCGCGGTTGCCGCACTCGACGAAGGCCTTGTACAGCGCGATCGCGTCTTCCATCGCGAGCCGGGTGCCCGAGCCGATCGAGAAGTGCGCGGTGCGCAGCGCATCGCCCATCAGCACGATGTTGCCGTCGTGCCAGCGCTCGTTCCAGATCAGGGGAAACTCGCGCCAATAGCTGTTGTTGGACAGAATCGGGTGACCCTGAAGGTCTTTCGCGAACACGCGCTCGCAGTAGGCGATGGTGTCCTGCGGCGACATGGCTTCGAAGCCGGCCTTGGCGTAGGTGGCGGCATCGACCTCGACCAGGAAGGTGCTCATGTCCGGCGCATAGCGATAGTGATGGGCGCAGAACACGCCGGCCGGATCGCTGCGAAACGTCAGCGACAGCGTCTCGAAGGGCATGGTCGTGCCATACCAGATGAAGCGGTTCGGTCGCATCTCGATCGAGGTGCCGAAGGCCTCGGCGCGCTGCTGGCGGATTGCGGAATTGGCGCCGTCGGCGGCCACGATCAGGTCAGAGTCGGCAAACCCGGTGAGCGAGGCATCGATCTCGTGGTCGAACTCGAGCCGGACGCCGAGCGACTCTGCGTGTGCGTAGAGGATCTCGAGCATCGCCAGCCGGCCGATCGAGCCGAAGCCGTTGCCGGAAATCGGGATGCGCACGTCGGAGTGGACGATCGTCAGGTCGGCCCAGGTCTCCATGTGAGGCGTCAGCATCTGGTACAGGGGCTCGTCATCGGCGCGCAGGAAATCGAGCGCACGGTCGGAGAAGACCACGCCGAAGCCCCAGGTGGCGCCGCGCGGTCCGCGCTCGTAGACGGTGATGTCGTGCGCCGGATCGGCGCGCTTCATCAGGGACGCGAAGGTCAGGCCGGCCGGTCCGCCGCCGATGATCGAGATCTTCATCCGTTGCTCTCCTCTCGTTTCTGCGGCCGACCGCACGTCGGCGGCGCATGAGCGCACACTAGCGGCGCTGCGTTTATCCGCATAATGCAAAAGCAATATACTGCTTCAACGGAAATCGGATAAGAAGCCCGTTGCCAGGCGGACCGTGGACTCCCGACTACTCGAATACTTCCTGCGTGTGGCCGAGTTCGGCTCGATCAACCGTGCCGCCAGCGATCTGGGCCTGTCGCAGCCCGCACTGTCGCGCCACATCGCCGCGCTGGAACACGAAATGCGCGCGTCGCTGTTCACCCGCACGCGCGCCGGTGTCAGGCTCACGGGGGCCGGCATGTTGCTGGCGGACCGGGCGCGTCCGGTGCTGCGCCAGATCGACACGCTCAAGGGGCAGATCGGCGAGCATGCCCGCGGCCAACTGGCGATCGGTGTGCCGACGTCGTGGCAGAAGCTGTTCACATCGGATTTCGCGGCTCGGTTCATCGCGCGCTTTCCCGCCGTCAAGCTGCGGCTCCATGAGGGCTTCAGCAATGTCATTCGCGAATCCCTGTTGGCCGGGCTGCTCGATCTGTGTGTCGTGCCGGTCGAGCAGGGCGGCGGTGCGGGTATCCGGCAGATGCCGCTATTGCGCGAACCGCTGGTTCTGGTCGGCTCCGCGTCGTCCGGCCTCGACGCACACCGAGCGGTGCCGGTGACCCGGCTCGACGGCTTGCCGTTGGTACTGCCGGCGCGCGGCAACCTGGTGCGGCACCAGGTGGAGTCATCTCTGGCGCGGGTACAGTCCCGCTTCGCGTTGGCCGTCGAGACCGACACGCTCGCGCTGTGTCTGGACTTCGCCCGGCAGGGAGTCGGGTCCACGGTCATCCCGGCCAGCGCGGTCGCCGGCCAGGGGGATTCGATTCGCTGGTCGCCGGTCAGCGGACTGTCGATCGCCTGGGCTCTGTACGAGAACGAGGCGCGCACGCATGCGGCGGCGGTCGGTGGCGGGCGCCGGCTCGCGCTCGACGTGTTGTCGGATTCCCTGGCCGGTAACGGCTGGCCGGCGCGCGATCGCCTCGACGTGTTCGAAGGGCTGCGCGAGCATCCGGCCCCGGTGCGCGAACCCGGCGCCGCCTGAACCACCGCATCGCTGAGGGTGAGCACAGGCGTATGAATGGATCGTCCGACATCGACGCCGGTATTTCATTCGCATTCGCGCAGAGAATGGGCCAGAATGGTGACCACTATGAATCCGCCAAAGTCCGACGATGCCAACGAGGTCCTGACCTGGACCGACGCTTTCGAACTGGGCTACGGCCCGATCGATGACACCCATCGGGAGTTCGTCGAGGTGGTCGCGGCGATGCAACGCGCAAGCGATGCCGAATTGCTGGCGCGGCTCGATGATTTCGCCCGCCACGCAGACGACCACTTCGGCGCCGAGGATCGCTGGATGCGCGAGACGGAATTCCCGCCGCGCGACTGCCACATGGGCGAGCATGCGGCGGTGCTCGAGTCGCTACGGCAGGTGCGCGAACGCGTCGCCGCCGGCGATGTCGCGGTCGGCCGCGGCTTCGTCGATGCTCTGGTCGACTGGTTCCCGGGTCACGCCGATTACCTGGACTCGGCGCTGGCGGCGTGGCTGTTCAAACGCCAACACGGTGGCCGGCCGGTGGTGTTCCGGCGTGACATCGCCGCCGGCGGCGCCACGGAGTCGCCATCCGGCCCTTGATCTGCCCGCCGGCCGGTGTGCAGGAACGGGTTTGTCTGTTCGCCGACGAGGGAGGTCGTCTGATGAGCAAGATCGAGTTTCTGCGTCCGCAAGGTCTGCTGCACAACGCTGGCTTTTCGCAGGTCGTGGTCAGTACCGGCAAACGGACGATCCACGTCTCGGGGCAGGTCTCCATCGACGAAACCGGCGCGCTGGTCGGCGCCGGAGATCTCGCGGCCCAGACCACACAGGTGATGAGAAACCTGGGCCTGGCGTTGGCGGCGTGTGGTGCCACCTATGCCGACATCGTCAAGATCACCACCTATGTCGTGAACTATCAGCCGGAGCAACGGGCCGTCATCGGGCGGGCGCGGTCGGCCTTCTTCGGCGACGGCCCGCCGCCGGCAAGCACGCTCGTGGGTGTCTCGGCGCTCGCTGCCCCGGAGTGGCTGATCGAAATCGAGGCCACGGCCGTGGTCGACTGAGCCGCGTTGCCGCTCGCTATCGGACCGCGTCGGGCGGCGCGGCGGACAAATGCCGTTCGAGCATGAAGATGCGATCGTTGCCCCACCACATCTGGCCGTCTGCCACCATCGTGGGGACACCGAAAATCTGCTGATCGATCGCTTCCCGGGTGGCTTCGGCCAGCGCGGCACGGCCGTCACCGTCGACGAACGTGACGAAGCGGTCCGGTTCCCATCCCATCGCGGCGGCCACCGTATCGACGGTGTCGTCGGAATCCGGCGCTCGTCCCAGCGCCCAGACCTGCTCGAACGCCAGGCGAACATAGTCGGCCTCGTGGCCGGCGCAATCGGGGAAGGTCAGGCCGGCATTGAGCCGCTGGCTATTGAAATTCGGCGGAAACAGCAGCGGGACGCCGTATAAGCCGGCCCATCGCTGAAGGTCGTTCTTGAGGTAGGCGAGTTTGATCGGCATGTCGCGATTCGATGGCCCCGTATTGCCAACGGCGAGCTTTGCTGAGCCGAGGTCGATCGCGTGGTATTCGATGCTCCAGCCGTGGCGTGAGGCCAGTTGACGCAGCCGGTGTTGCGCCAGGTAGGCGAAGGGGCTCAGGAAATCGAAATAGAGGGCGACCCGCGGCGGGTCTCCAGCGCGGGATCCTGGACCGGCTGATTTTTGCTTGCGGGGTTCACCGGCGTTCATCGATCGCTGCCTGTCGTTGGAATCGGACCGTGATCCACGGGTGTCAGCGCCAGCCTGCTATTTCGAGAAGCGCTGATGCAGCGCGGCCCAGGCGAGGCCGGACTTGCGTGCGCCCTCGAGGTGCTCCTGCGGCATCAGATGGTAGGGAGGCCGGGGTGGGCCGGCCCGCAGCCAGCCCGCGGCATCCATGCGGGCCTTCTCGATGCCGATGTTGTACTTGGAGAACTCGGCGAAGTCGCCACGCGGGAACAGGGTTGCATCGGCGTTGCGCATCGCGTCGGACACCGTCTTGGCCTCGGACCAGTCGCCGGTCCGGCGGGCCATCGCCACGCTGTCGCGCAACTTGATCGCGGTGGCGGGGCCGCACATCGCGCCGCTGGACCAGAACGCCGTCATGCGATCGGGGTCGATGCGCGCGGCCGCATAGAAATCGTCTTCGTGCGGCAGGAAGCGAATGCTCGGCGCGAGTCGCAGGTCCAGGTCGAGCATGCCGATGCCCAGGTACTTGGCGGTGACCACCTGCGGAATGCTGGCGACCTGCGCCCAGAAGGGCCGGGGAAACTCGAACTTGAAGGCCTCCGGATTCGCATAGACCGCGATCGCGGCCTCGGGACAGGCCTCGGCGACGTCCCGATAGAACTGCACGGCGGTGGGTACTTCCATCTTGCACCACATGGGTACGCCAAGCATCGTGCCCTGCGCGCCGATGTCCATGATCGCGCGCGTCTGGCGCACGACCTCACGGGTATTGAGCGCGGTCGTGCCGGAGAAGAACGGCACGCGGCCGCGTGCCGTCTCGACCACGCAGGCGACGAAGTCGCGTTTTTCTTCCCAGGTCAGGGTCGCGCCCTCGCCGAAAGTACCGTTGGCGAGGATGCCGTCGACGCCGGCCTGGATCAGGGCCTCGACGACGCGGGCCGTCTCGTCGAGGTCGACCGTGTGCTCGCTGCGCCAGTCGGCGGCATCGGGCGTGGACGGCGTGGGCATGATCACCCAGGCACCGTGAATGTCGTGGGCGGTCAGTCGTTGCATGCTGGTGACGAGGGTCGTGGGTGCCGGGTGGTGTGCGTCCGTCCTGACCGCCGAGCACCGGCAACCCGGGTTCGCGCGGGATTGCACCCGTCAATCTACAGGGCGTGGGCTGGGTGGGGAAACGGAGTCTTCAGTTGCCAGCCATCGGCGTCGCCGATGGCTGGCCCAGACCAGTTGCGGGGATCGCGGCCGCCCGCCTGATGGCGGCGCGCAGCCATTCCTGCTCGGGCTGTTGCTCGCGGCCGCGCGCCCAGATCATGGCCAGATCCATGCGCGGCAATTGAAACGGCGGTGCGAACACCTGCAATTCGAGCTCCTCGGCGAAGGTCTCGGTCAGTGAGCGCGGCACGAGGCTGATGAGATCCGTGCCGGTGACAAGTTGCGGAAGCAAGGTGAAGTAGGGCACCTCGAACTGCACACGTTGGCGCAGCCCGAGCCGCTCGAGCGTGTCTTGTTCGATGGTGTTCTGACCGTCGGTGCGCACGTAGGTGGCATGCGGTCGGCACAGATACTCGCGGCGGCTCATGCGCTTGCCCGCTGATCCATGAGCCGACCACTGTATCGCCACCAACTCGTCGCGCAGGATCACTTCGAACGCGAACTCGGGGTTTGCCGGCGTGATGCCGCAGGCCTTCCAGTTTGCCGGCAGATTCGGGCAGATGATCAGGTCGAGCGACCCTGCCTGCAGGTCGCGGGCCGACGAGCCGGGCGTGGGGCGCAGACTCAACGTGATGTGGGGTGCATCGGCCTGCAGCACCGGCCCTAGCCGCAGCGCTACCAGCGCTGAAACATAGTCGGCCGTGGCGATGGAGAAGCGGTCGTCCGACGTGGCCGGATCGAACTCGCGCTGCTGCAGCAACCGATCGGCCTGGTTCAACAGGCGATCGACCTCGGGCGCCAGACGCCGTGCGCGTTCGGTCAGCGCCATGTCGCGACCGTGCCTCACCAGCAGGTCGTCGTCCAGGATGTCGCGCAACTGCTGCAGCGATCCGCTGACCGTGGACTGGGTGAGATTCAATGCCGCCGCCGCGTGCGTCACGTTGGCATGACGCAGCAGCGCGGCCAGGATCGGCAACAGGTTCAGGTTGATGCTGCGAAGCCGCCCCAACGCGTCGTTCATGCCGGTATCGCTGCGCTTTGCGCCTTGCCGGCACACGCCAGCCGCGCCCTTGTTTTGACCGCGAACTTCGGACTCACCAGGCTAGCCGAGCTTCTCGCACACCAGATAGCAGTGCACGTAGTCCATCGCGTGCCCCTGTGGCGAGCGGGCCACTCGGTTCTGATAACGGCCGTAGAACTCGTCGACGATCGCGGCCTTGTCCTCGGGCGCGCGGGCCGGATCCAGGCCATTGACGAATGTCGCCTCCGACCACGAACGCAGGGTGGGCAGGTACTCTCTGGCGAATCGCTCGGCGTCGCGATGGTTCTCGGTGAAGTCCTGCTCGAAGGGGCAGCGCACGACGCGGGTCTCGGCATGCACGAGCCGCAGCCCGGCCTGGAAGACCGGACTCGTTTCGTCTTTCAGTGGTGCAGTGAACTCCGCCACCGTCCGATAGTGCTGCGGAAAGTTCGTCTTGCGATATTCGTCGGCGGAGATCCGGCCCTCGTCACGGAGCTGGGTCCACAGTTCGTTGAACGTGTCGAACATGGACACGCCGCCGGTGTGGCCCAGGTAGCGCCCCTGCTCGTCGATGCCGAAATTGAACAGGCACAGCCGTCCGCCGGGCACCAGCTCGCGCGCCCGCAAAGCGAGCATGTTGGCCCAGTCCCTGGCGCCCTGGACCGTGAAGGCCTCGCGTTCGAGGCCGCTGGCACCCACCATGTGCACGTGGTCGCTGATGTCGCAAGGGATCTCGGAGATGTAGTGAGATGCCGTGGCGGAGAAACCGAGGTGCAGGCTTTGCGGCGGAAAGATCGGTTGGTGGAAGCTGGTGCCTGACGTGAACACGTAGACACCGTCGATTTCCGGCAGGTAGCTGGGCGTATCGGTCAGGCCGTGCACCAGCTGGAACACCTGCGAGAAGTCGTTGCGGGGCAGGTCGGTGTAGACCATCTCTATCGGTACGCCGGGCGCGCGCTCGCGCAATGCCTTCAACGCGTGCCGCCACAGGTCGACCGACGTGCCGCCATCGGCGGCACCCATGTCGGCCACGCGCAGGCTCGCACCCCCACCGGGGATGGGCAGATCACGGACCGAGTCGAGCACCATGTCGGCTGCGTTGTCCATCACGATCTTCGCGCCGGCCGTGGCTTTCGAGTAGTAGCCGGCGCCCTTCATGGCCATGAAGCCGGCAGTCGTGCGTTGCGTGCTCATGCGGTGGTCTCCAGAGCGGGATGGTCAGGGTTCGGGCTCGCCCAGTTCGCGCAGTACCAAGTCTATGAAGGCGCGCGCGGCCGGTGCCTGCTCGGTGCGTGCGCGGGTCAGCAGGCCGATCTGCTGTCGGGCATTGGGGTCGGCCAACGGCAGTACGGCGATTTCGGGTGATCGGCGGGCGACGTCGAGGACCGGCAACACGGTGACGCCGACGCCGGCCTGCACCAGCGCCAGCAGGGAAGTGGCATTGCGCACGAACAGGCGGCTGTTCTCGGCCAACGCCCGGTAGCTGGCGTTCTCGACCAGGTCCAGTCCGACGTTGCGGATCAGGGTCTCATCGACGAGGTCTGCCCAACGAACCGGTCGGTCCAACCGGGTCAACGGATTGTCGGACCGGCAGAACAGAAAGAAGCGATCTCGATACAGACGCTGGAAACGCAGTGGGCTGCCCCGCCGTGGCGGCAGACTGATGCCGAAGTCGACTTCCTCGTGCTCGACCAGGGTTTCGATGGTCAGGCTGTCGGCATCGCGCATGTCGAGCTCGATGCGGGGGTTCTCGGCGATGAACCGCTGCAGGATTGCCGGCATTGCGCGCGACGCGACCGACGGCACGCAGGCGACGGTGACCCGGCCGATGGCATTGGCGGCATACGAGCGAATGTTCTGTTCGGCGAGATCGAAACTCGCCAGCTGACGACGCGCGGTCTCCAGGGTGAAGCGGCCCAGGGCGGTCAGGGCGCTCTTGCGATCGCGTTCGAACAGCGCGTCACCGATCTCGGTCTCGAGCTGCTTGAGGGTCATGGAAACGGCCGATTGCGTGCGTCCGAGCTTGGCCGAGGCGTCGCGTATGTTGCCCAGCTCGGCCACGGTGGCGAACACGCGCAGTTGCTCGAGCTTGAGGCGGGCCACGGTCTGGGTCCTCGGGTTTGCCAACGGTTGGCGTCGCGTGGGCGCCGTCCGGCAATGTTAGCGCGCTCCGTCGGCAGCGCCCGGTCGATGGCGCCGATTGCGGCCTGTCGGCACGGCGCACGAGTCCGGAAGCCACTGCACCGGATCGCGCGCCTATCACGGATGCGGTGCGTCCGCGACCGCATGGCGGGCTATGTTAGTGTCCCGGATCCACCTTCGGAGCCCTCATGTCCGACCCTGCCGATGCCCGTCCGCTGATCATCGATGCGCTCCAGTATGCGAACTGGAGCGAGCGAATCTTCGAGCAGATCCATGCCGGCGGGCTCAGCGCCGTGCACGTCACCATCGCGTACCACGAAACGTTTCGCGAGATGGTGCTGAACCTCGAGGCCTGGAACGGCTGGTTCGAGCGCTTCCCGCAGTGGATCTTTCCGGGTCGCACCGGCGATGACGTGCGCCGCGCCCATCGCGAAGGCCGCACCGCGATCTTCTTCGGCTTTCAGAATCCGTCGCCGATCGAGGACGACCTCGGTTTGGTCGAGATCGCACACACGCTGGGCGTGCGCTTCATGCAGCTCAGCTACAACAACCAGTCACTGCTCGCCACCGGTTGCTACGAGAGCGAGGATCCCGGAATCACGCGCTTCGGCAAACAGGTCGTCCGCGAGATGAACCGCGTCGGTCTGGTCATCGACATGAGCCATTCCGCGCAGCGTTCGACACTGGAGGCGATCGATTTGTCGGAGCGGCCGATCGTGATCAGCCACGCCAACCCGCACTGGTGGGCGCCGGCACTGCGCAACAAGCGCCACGAGGTGTTGCAACCGTTGACCAGGCGCGGCGGCATGCTGGGCTTTTCACTGTATCCGCATCATCTGAAAGACAAGTCCGACTGCAGCCTGGAGGACTTTTGCGCGATGGTGGCCGAGGCCGCCGAGCGCTATGGTGTCGATCACCTTGGCATCGGTTCCGATCTTTGTCAGGACCAACCCGACAGCGTCGTCGCCTGGATGCGCAACGGTCGCTGGACCAAGGACATCGACTACGGTGAAGGCTCGGCCGGCGACGCCGGTTTCCCGCCGCAGCCGGCGTGGTTTCGCGATAACCGCGATTTCGGCAACATCGCGCAGGGGCTGCGCTCAATCGGCTTTTCGGCCGATGACGTGTCCGCCCTGATGGGGGGCAACTGGCTGCGCTTCTTCGACCAATCGTTCGGGCCGATGGTCGCACCGGGCGCTGCGCAACGATGAACCCGGCCTGCGCGATCGAGCGTCCCGAGGCCCTTCGAGCACCGGCCGAGGCGATGCGCCTGGCCCGTCTGGGCTCGCATTTCGCCACCCGCCTCAGCTTCTCACGGGTGCTGATCCGTGACCTGATCGCACTCGGTGCCGTGATCGACCGCCCCCATCTCGAGCTCGATCATCAGGGCTTCGGCTCGGTCGTATATCGGGTGCGTGCCGGTGACGAGTGCTACAGCCTGTGCTGCTTCTCGACACCGCTGGCACCCGGGAAGCGGACCGACCGCGTGATCGCCGAGGCCTGGGACGCGAGCTTCGTGCTGTTCGACGGTGAACCCGATGCCCGGGCGCTGGCCCGCCTGCAGGCGAATGCCCCGTTGCAGGAGGCCGGCCGCTTCGCGACCACGGACCTCGTTCTGTCGCGCGCCAATCGGAGTGTCCGTTTGTTCGACCATGTCGTGCAGGCGCTCGCCGAAGGCCGTCAGCCCGAAGCCGCGTTCGTCCGCGAGGTCGGCTATCTGATGCGCACGACCGCCGTCTACGGCAACGGCAAGTTCGGTCTCGCCGATCGCGCGCGCATCGCCGGGCGCGCGTTGCTGCATGGCGCGTTTCGCCCCGAGATGCTGACCGTCTATCTGATCCGTGTGTTCACGCACGACCTGGTCGAGCACATCGCGGCGGCGCGCGCGCCGCAGCGTGCGGTGCGCCTGTCCGAGCCCGCCAGGCGCGCGCTGGGCATCGGCAACGCCACGGGCCTGGGCATGGCGCCTTTCGTGGTCACCCATGCGCAGTTGTTCAACAACTGGATGCTGGCGCGCGAGACCGCGCTCGCCCGCGTGCGTGCAATGGAGACTGCGGCGCCGAACACGCGCGATTGCTTCGAGGCCTTGGTCGAGCGCGCCCGGGCCCACGTCGGGCAATGGCAGGTGGATGATCCGCGCCAGCACGCCCGACTGGAAACCCTGCGGGTCGAACTCGCCGGGCTTCGCGAGGCCATTGTGGGGGTCTGGTCGCGTAGCTACCCCTGGGATGCGATCTACGAGGTCGCTTGCACCGGCTCGCTCGAATTCCAGGAGCTGGTGGTCGCGCTGCTGCTCGAGCCGCATCCGGTATCAGTCGACGGGCTGGCCTCCTGTTGCGACGCCGACGAGCGTTTGGGCGTCGATCCCCGTGGCACCTGCGCGTCCTTGCGCGCGCAATTGCACGGCCAGGCGCGCTGGTCCCTGGCTATCGACATGCAGGCGCGCGATGCGCAGGCCTTGTTCTGGTACGTGAGCGAAGACAAGCTCGAGCCGCGACTGGGTTTTCGGGCCACCGAACCCGGCTGCGATCGCGAGTTGCCGCTGGCGATCGCGCGCGACTATCAAACGTTGGACCTGGCGCTGGCGGCCGCTCCTCCCGGCATGTCGCTGGCGCTCTGGTTGGCCGAACATCCGGCGCTACGGCACGTGGTCATGCGATTGCAGTCCCTGGGCGCGTATCCCTACGGTGACATTCAAGACAACCTGATCGATCGCGCCTGCATGCCGATCGATCTGCTGCGTTGCAAGCTCGCGATGTTCGGTGCCAGTCGTTTCGACCCGAAGTCCGATCGGTGGACGCGCATCACGCTGTTCCACGGCGCGCCGCCGCCGGAGGCACTCGCCGCTGCCGGCGCGGACGACTGGTCGTTCGCGGTGGTGCCGGAGAGCTTTGCGGGAGACGATCCGGCGGCGTCCGTGGTCACCTGACTCGTTCTGGATTTACAAATGCTGGATATGTCCGCAGGGGAATTCACCGCTCTGGTCCGAAAGGCGGCGCTCGGCGCCGGTCTCGAGCACGGTCTGGCGATCGAGTTCGCCGACGCGGCGGCGGCGCTTGCCGCGGCACAACCGGACACCATCGGTGATGCGGTGGTCGCGGCTCTGCTCGAGCAGGGCGTTGCCAAGGCGCCGACCCGCACCGGCGACGGACAGTGGACGCTCGCGCCGGGGCCGATCGTGCGCCTGGCGCCGACGGCGATCGACCTTGCGCTGGCCGAACCGCATGGCGGTGCCGTCAGGCTGCCGATCGGAACCCCGCTCGCCTGGCTGGCCGCTTACGTGGGTAGCCGCCCGCTGGCAGCGCCGGTACGGCTCGAGTTCGTGGTCTCGGCAGAGAGCGAGGGTGCCGGCACCGAGACCGCTGAGCACGGGCTCGGGGCGGCCGAAACGGGCGCGGCAACGGGTCAGGTGCTCGATCCCGAAGGCTGCCTGCGTGGTGCGGCGGGGCGCTCGAGGGGGGCCGTGAGCGTGCGTGCGAGTCGCGGCGAGGCGTGGCGATGCGCCCGGGCCGATCGCGTCAGCCTGGGAGACGCTGCGCTTGGCGATCTGCTTCGCTGGGCGACGGAAACCACGGTTCCGACATCCGAGTATTCCCGAGCCCGGGGGGCCGGTGCCGATCTCGACGACAATCTATGAATTCAGAAAAACTGAAATCAGATTCTGCATTTCTAAATTCGATTAAATTCATCGTTTAGCATAGACCCTCGACACGTGGCTCATCGCAGTGGCGGGCCATTCATCCGGAGGACCTATGAAGCAACCGATCCATTCAAAGTGGCTGGCGGCAGCCACCCTCGCAGGCGCCGTGGCGTTCGCGCCGGCCGCGGCCAGTGCTGCCGAGTGCGGCACCAAGGACAAGATCACAATCGCCGAGATGACCTGGCTCAGCGCCGCCGTTCTGGCGCACACGACCAAGCGGATCCTCGACGAAGGCTATGGCTGCAATGTCGAACTCGTGCCGGGCGACACCGTGCCCACGGCCACCAGCATGCTGGCCAAGAACGAGCCGATGATCGCCCCCGAGCTGTGGTTGTCGACCGCCGAAGCCATCTGGAAGAAGATGGAAAAGAAGGGCAACGTGTTCAAGGCGAGCGACATCTTCACCGAGGGGGGCAAGGAAGGCTGGTGGGTGCCTGATTACTTCGCCAAGGAGCATCCCGAGGTCAAGTCGGTGAGCGACCTCAAGGACCATCCCGAGTTGTTCACCGAGGCTGCATCCGACGGCAAGGGCCGCCTCTATGGCTGCCCGCCGGGATGGGGCTGCGAGATCATCACCAACAACCTCTACAAAGCGCTGAATCTCGACGACCACGGCTGGGAGTTGTTCTCGCCGGGTTCGGGCGCGAACCTGAAGGCCTCGATCGCCCGCAAGGTCACGCGCAAGCAACCGCTGGTCGCGTACTACTGGGGCCCGACCGCCGTCATCGGCAAGTACAACCTCGTGCGGCTCGACATGCCCAAGTACGACGCCGAGAAGTTCCAGTGCCTGACCGACAAGGATTGCGAGAACCCGCAGGTCAGCGAATGGAAGCCCGGCGAAGTGGCGGTGGCCGTGGTCACGTCGTTGAAGGACAAGGCGCCTGAACCGATCGAGTACCTGTCCAAGATGAGCGTGCCGAACAAGGTGGTCAACTCGGTGCTGGCCTGGGCGGACGATCAGTCGGCCTCGCCGGAGGAGGCGGCGACCTACTTCCTGAAGAACCACGAAGACGTCTGGACGAAGTGGGTGCCGGCCGATGTGGCCAAGAAGGTGAAGGCCTCGCTGTGACGGTGGGCCGGCGCTCGCCGCCGGGCCTTGCCGATTGCGCCGCGGCAAGAGCGGCCGCAAGCAAAGGGAAACGACGCCGACCGGTCGGTCGGCGCTTCCTCCCGTTTTCATTCGGGGCGGGTTCGCGCCATGGCCTCGAAACGCGAGCACGGGCAGATGCCTCGGATCGCGAACACCGGCAGACGATGCGGTCGAGGTGTCTCGACCGCATTCGTCGTCCGTCGACTGCGAACCGGAGGACCGACCATGGCTAGCAGCTTTCCCGAACTGATCGACGTGCGCGGATTGCGCAAGACGATCGATGCCGGCTTCGAGTGGCTGGTGATCAACTTCGGCGAGGCGCTCGAACTGGCGTTTCTGCCGGTGCTGCGTCTGCTCAACGGCATCGAGAACGGTCTGCTCGCGATTCCGTGGTGGCTGGTGATCATCGCATTCGGCGCGCTCGCGTGGCTGGCCTCGCGGCAATGGAAGATCGCCCTGGCGGTCGTGCTGATGATGTTCGCCACCGGTTTCTTCGGCTTGTGGGAGCCGGCGATGGCGACGATCGCGCTGATGGTCACGGCCACGCTGCTCGCGGTGATCATCGGCTTGCCGCTGGGCATCGCCATGTCGCGATCCGACAAGTTGCAGGGCATCGCGTTGCCGGTGCTCGACATCATGCAGACCCTGCCGATCTTCGTGTATCTGATCCCGTTCGTGATGCTGTTCGGGCCGGGCAAGATTCCGGCGCTGTTGGCCACGATCGTGTTCGCGGTGCCACCAATGATCCGCCTGACCAACCTCGGCATCCGCCAGGTGGATGCGGCGGTGATCGAGGCGGTGACAGCGTTCGGCGCCACCCCGCGCCAGCGCCTGTTCACCGTGCAACTGCCGCTGGCCATGCCCACCATCATGGCGGGCATCAATCAGACCACGATGATGGCGCTGTCGATGGTGGTGATCGCCTCGATGATCGGCGCCGGCGGACTGGGCTACCAGGTATTGCAGGGCATTCAGCGTCTGGAGGTGAGCCGCGGTCTGCTGGCCGGCCTTGGCATCGTATTCCTGGCCATCATCTTCGACCGCATCGCGCAGTCCTATGGCAAGCGCATGCAGCAGCATCTGAGCATCAAGAGCTGAGGGGCGTCCGTGAGCAAGATCGTCATCGAGCACGTGTCGAAGGTCTTCGGGGTCGACCCGAAGTCGGTTCTGCCGCTGATCGAGCAAGGCTTGGGCAAGCAGGAGATTCTCGAGCAGCACAATCACGTGGTTGGTATTCGCGATGTCAGCCTCAATATCGAAGAGGGCGAGACCTTCGTGGTCATGGGTCTCTCCGGGTCGGGCAAGTCCACGCTCATCCGCCACATCAACCGCCTGATCGAGCCCACGGCCGGGCGAATCCTGGTTGACGGCGAGGACGTTCTGCAGCTTTCCGAGAGCGCGCTGCGCGACCTGCGTCGGCGCAAGATCTCGATGGTGTTCCAGCGCTTCGGCCTGTTGCCCCACCGTACGGTGCTCGACAACGTTGCCTATGGTCTCGTCACGGCCGGCATGGGCCGCAGGCAGGCCAACGAGAAGGCCGCCCAGCAGATCGAGTTGGTCGGGCTGTCGGGCTTCGAGAGTCACTTCCCGCGTCAGCTCTCGGGAGGCATGCAGCAGCGGGTCGGCCTCGCTCGGGCGCTGGCCACCGACGCCGAGATCCTGCTGATGGACGAGGCCTTCAGTGCGCTCGATCCGCTGATTCGCCACGATATGCAGGATCAGCTCAAAGAACTGCAGAAGAAGCTCGGCAAGACGATCGTGTTCATCACGCACGATCTCGACGAGGCGCTGAGTCTGGGCGACAACATCGCGATCCTGAAGGACGGTGAGCTGCGTCAGGTGGACACCGGCCCGAACATCCTGCTCGATCCGGCGGACGACTACGTGGCCCGCTTCGTGCAGGACGTCAATCGCGCGCGCGTCGTCACGATGGGCTCGATCGCGTCGCCCGCGCCCCGGCTGCCGCTGGCCGAGGCCGGGGTCGAAAGCATTCGCAATGCCATGGACGGCGTCGGCGTCGTGCTGGTCATGGGCGGTGACCGGGTCGAGGCGGTGGTGTCGCGTGCATTCGTCGACGCCAACCAGGACCGCGATGCCTCATGGTGGCGCGAACCGGCCAATCTGCCCGATGTCTCGCGGGTCAAGGCCAATGCGGTCATCGAGGAATCACTGATCGACCTCGCCCAGAGCGACATGCCGGTGCTGGTCATCGGACGCAACGACAAGGCGGTCGGCGTGGTCGGGCGGATGGCTGCGATCCGGGCCCTGGCCGGCACCGACTGAAGGCGGCGAGCCTCGATCTGCGGGGCCTGGGAATGGGCCGGCCCCGACGGTTGCAGGCGCCGGGGGTGGCAGACGCGAGGAACTGCAGCGCCCGAGCGGCACGGCGGCCGGGTCCCTGAGGTGTCGGTGCGCTCGCGCGCAATTCGCGCTAATCTCGCCTTCGATCCGGAGCGCATCGGTGCTCCGACGAATCGCCCGGAGACTGCGCGATGCCCGATTCCGTCGACAACGAACCCCTGCTGATCGGCGGGGCCCCTGGCTCGCCGTACACGCGCAAGATGCTCGCCGTGTTGCGCTACCGCCGCCTCTCGTATCGCTTCCTGACGCCCTCCGAGGTGGCCCGGCGGGGACTGTCGTGGGCCAAGGTTCCGTTGTTGCCGACGTTCTGGTTTCCCGGTCCGGCCGGCGGACTCGAACCGGTCACGGATTCGAGCCCCCTGATCCGACGCTTCGAGCGTGACTTCGCCGGTCGTGCCGTGGTGCCACCGGATCCGGCGCTCGCCTTCCTCGATGCCTTGTTCGAGGACTATGCCGACGAGTGGCTGACCAAATTCATGTTCCACTTCCGATGGGCGTTCGAGGCCGACATCGACCGCGCGGCCCGCGTGCTGCCACATTGGCGTGGGCTTTCGCGGCCCGACGAGGTCATTGCGCAGGCCAGCCTGCAGTTCGCCGAGCGCCAGATCGGCCGGCTCGGGGTGGTCGGTTCCAACGAAACCACGGCAGCGGTGATCGAGGCCGGTTATCCGCGCTTTCTCGCCGCCTTCGATGCCCACCTGCGCGCGATGCCCTATCTGACGGGTGCGCGCCCCGGGGCGTCCGATTTCGCGTTCTTCGGCCAGCTTACGCAGCTCGCCCAGTTCGACCCGACGCCGATGGCGATCACGCTCGAGCGAGCGCCGCGCGTCTTTGCCTGGGTGAGTCTGGTCGAAGACCTGAGCGGCATCGAGCCCGAGGCGCACGACTGGGCGAGCACAGAGGCGCCGCCGCCCACCTGGCGACCGATTCTCTCCGAGATCGGTCGCACCTACGTGCCGGTCATGCTCGCCAATGCCCGAGCCCTGGACGCCGGGCGCGACACGGTCGAGGCCACGGTGGACGGTGCGCTCTGGCGGCAGAGGGCGTTTCCTTATCAGGGCAAGTGTCTGCGCTGGTTGCGCGAGGCGCACGCTGCCCTCGGGCCGGCGGAACGGGAATGTGTCGACGGCATTCTCGACGGCACCGGATGTGAAGCATTGTTCAGCGAGGAGATTCGATCGTGACCACCTATGTCGTCGCCCATGGAGCCTGGTCGTCGGGCTTCGCCTGGAAGCGCATGCATCCGCTGATGCGCGAGCGCGGCCACTCGCTGTTCACGCCCAGTCTCACCGGTCTGGGCGAGCGCTTTCATCAGACCAGCCCGTCCGTCGACCTCGAGATGCACATCCGCGATGTCTGCAACGTGCTGTTCCACGAAGATCTCCACGATGTCGTGCTGATCGGCCACAGCTACGGGGGCATGGTCGCGACCGGGGTTGCCGATCACATGCCCGAGCGTCTGCGCAAAGTGATCTATCTGGATGCGTTCGTGCCGCGTGACGGCGAATCGTTGTTCGATCGTTTGTCGCCAGCGGCGCGCGAGAACATGTTGCGTGGCGCCGCCGAGCAGGGCGAGGGCTGGCGGGTGCCGTGCACGCCGTTGCCGGCAGACACGCCCGCCGAGGATGTCGCCTGGATCATGCCGCGGCGTCATCCGCAACCGATCGAGACCGTGCGCCAGCGACTGCATCTGCGCAACGGTGAAACCCGCCTGCCGCGCCACTACATCTATTGTCTGTCGCCGATGCTGGGTGACGTTTTCGGCCAGTTCGCCGAGCGTGCGCGCAGCGAGCCGGGCTGGGGCTACGACGAGATCCAGGCCTCGCACAATCCGCACATCACGGTGCCCGAAACGCTCGCCGACATGCTCGATCGGATCGCCGCCGAATGAGCGCTCCCGATGATGGCGCAGATCGCGCGCGGTCGAACCCAAGCGGTGTGGCGCAGGGCCGGGCGGTGCAACCTGACGCTGCCATCGTCGGGCGCCGGGCCTTTCTGCGTGTGACCGCGACCACCGCCCTGGGCTCGACGGCGGCGCCGGGCGCCGCCGAGACCCTTGACGAGTTGATCATCGATCACGTCATGTTCCCGGTTTACATGAACGATCCGTTCCTGGAGGTGGTCGAGCAGGCGTGGAAGTCCGCCGGTCATCGGGCGGTGTTCGCCGGGCCACGGAATCCGGCCTTCAAGGGCGTTTACCTGCATTCGCGCAGTTTCTATGTCGAGACCGTGTCCAATGTGCGCGAGCAGCCGTACTGGAGCAACGCGCTCTATTTCGTCGTGCCCACGGAATTCTGGGACCACTATCGTGAGCCGGCGTTGCGCACCGAGCACTTCCTGGTTCCCGCGTTCGGCTGCGGTTTCCAACTGGTCAGCCCGCGGTTTCCCTACTTGAACGAGAAGCTCACCCGTGAAGCGGAATACGACGGGCTGACGATCCTGATCTCGCCGGCGCTGGCGCGCGAGGTCACCGGCATCGCCGGGCGGCGCTGGCGGCTTCCCGCCAGCGGGAAGCTGCGGGTGCACGATGGGCTGCATCATCCTCACGACATCGTCGTGATCGACGACCAGAGGCGTCTGGTCGCGCCGCTGTTCCAGTGCAATCCGTTGCTGCGCGAGTTCCTCTGAAATGGGCACGGCGACGTCGGGCGCCCCTGCCAAGGCCGTGCTGCCGGCCCGGGCATCGGTGGTCGTCATCGGCGGCGGCATCATCGGCGTGTGCACGGCGCTGTCGCTCGCGCGCTGGGGCATCTCGGTCGTGCTGCTCGAGAAGGGGCGCATCGCCGGCGAGCAGTCGTCACGCAACTGGGGCTGGGTGCGCATCCAGGGGCGATCGCGGGCCGAGGTGCCGCTGATGCTCGAGAGCCGGCGGCAGTGGGCGCAGATCGTGCCCGAGCTGGATGCCGACATCGGCTTTCGCACGATCGGCTGCACCTATCTGGCAACCGATCAGCGTAGCTTGGCCGCCCATGCGACATTCATGGAGACCGCGCGCGAGTTCGGCCTCGATACCCGTCGTTTGTCGCCGGGCGAGCTCGGCGTGATGCTGGGTCCCCTGGGGCTGCCGGTCGCCGGTGGCCTGCATACGCCTTCCGATGCCTGTGCCGAGCCGGCATTCGCGGTGCCGGCCATGGCCCGCCTGGCCTCGCGCCTGGGCGTGAGCGTCTGCGAGCAGACGGCGGTGCGGCGCCTGGTATTGCGCGACGGCCGGGTGACGGGCGTGGCCACCGAGCACGGTGTCGTCGATTGCGACGAGGTGGTGCTGGCGGCCGGCGTCTGGTCGCGCACCTTTCTCGAGAATCATGGCCAGGCGCTGCCGCAGCTGGGCTTCGTTTCGTCGGCCCAGCGCACGACCCCGGTCGATCTACCGTTCCAGAGCGCGGTCAATTCACCGGTGGTGGCGATTCGCGGGCGCATGGACGGCGGCGCCACGCTGGCGCGGGCCAGTACCGGCCGCTTCGAGCTGATCCCGGCCGCGTTCACGCATCTGCGCCGGTTCTGGCCGGTATGGCGCGATCCGGCGCGCACGGTCAGTCTGCGCCTGGGCCGCGGCTTCTTCGGGCCGCTCGGACATCGGCGCTGGAGCGCCGACGAGCGCAGCCCGTTCGAGGAGGTCCGGGTCATGGATCCGGTACCCGACCAGCGCCTGCTCGACAAGATTCTGGCCAGCGCGCGCCTGGCGGTGCCGGCGCTCGGCGGGAGCGAGGTGGCCGAGCGCTGGGCCGGCATGATCGATGTGATGCCCGACGAGACGCCGGTGATCGGGCGGGTCGCCGCGCTGCCCGGGCTGACCCTGGCCACCGGCTTCAGCGGTCATGGCTTCGGGCTCGGTCCCGGCGCCGGTCTGGTCACCGCGCAGATCGTGGCGGGCCGCGAGCCGGCCGTTGCGATCGAACCGTTCCGGCTGACGCGCTTTGCGCGCTGACTAGGCTTCGTGTGAGGCGTCGTTGCGTGCGGCGGTGGCCGCGCGTCCGTCAGGCGGCAGAACGGAACGGATGGTGATTGCGCTCGTTGAGCGTCATCTCAGTGGGGCGCGGCCATGATCGCCGGCCATGGCTTCGAGGGCATCGACGGTCTCGCGTTCGATCCTGACCTGGATCGCCGTCGACTTGAACGCCCAGGTACGTGCCGCGACCGCGACCTCGATTGGCAGCCTCTCGAGGGACGAGCCACCGACGAAGCCGCGGAAGGTGGTCGGCTCCCGGTGAATCGGCCTTGGGGGACATGCCGAGGTAGCGCACGAAGTGTTCGAGGTCGCGCGCATTCGTGCCGATCGGGTTCCATGCAAAGCCATAATCGCCACCGGGCAGAACCCGCACTCCCGCTCGCAGCAGATGCTGCATGTTGCGCACGGCACCCTCGAGGGAGTCCTGCACGCCCATTTCGACGGCCATCTCGCGCGTGACGCCCCAGCCCGACGCTTCGTTCAGGGTCGTGATCTGGATGCCGATTGCAGGCGCCACGAAGATTCGTTCACGCTGGGCCTCCAGCATTGCCAGTGCTTCATCGTCGGCGAAGTTGGCGTGATAGATGATGTCGGCACCGTGTTTGAGACTCCACTTCACGGACTGCGAGGAGCGTGCATGAACGGCAACGTGAACGCCATGGGTCAGCCCGACCTCGCAGACCGCGGCGATCTCGGCCTCTGTCATGCAGGTGACCTGCGCGCGGTTGTGCGGCACGAATTCGTCCCCCGAGGGGTTCATCTTGAGGACGTCGACACCTTCGCGCACCATGGCACGCGAAACCTTGCGGAACTCGTCGGCGCCGTCGCAGACGATCGCGAAGCTCAGCCGTTCGAGGTGATCCATGCTCACGTCGCCGAGTCCTGCGGTGGGTGTGAGCTCGGGGGATGCCGCCCGTATCCGCGGGCCCGCGAACTGACCGGCATTGATCGCGTTGCGCACGACCACATCGGCACGCTTGCGCGCCGATGCCGCACAGAACAGGCTGGTGAAACCGTTCATGAGCATCAGTTCGGCATTCTTGAGCGTGCCGAACGCATGTTCCTCCGGGGGGATCTCACCCACCTGTTCGACCCGCTCGAAATTCAGGAAACTCGGATGCGCGTGGGCTTCCACGAGACCCGGCATCAGGGTGGCCCCGTTGGCATCGACGACGGTCTGCGCGCCGCCGCCGATGGATGTCGTGCCGCCGGCATAGCGCGCTCCGTAGGCGCCGCCGGCGGCCGCGCCGCCTCCGCCCAGTCGCTGAACGCGCGCGATGCGGTTGTTCTCGATCAGCACGTCCGCCCGGTAAGGGTTGTCGCCCGTGGCATCCAACACCCGCGCGTTCTTGATCAGCGTGCTCGTCATGATCTTCTCCAGAGTGATCCCGGCCGCGGAGATCAGGGTATCAACAAGTTGGCGCCCACGCTGTCACGGCCTTCGAGCCAGCGGTGTGCTTCGGCAGCCTCGCTCAGGGCGAAGCGGCGGCCGATCTGCGGTTTGATGATGCCGCGACGAAGGGCTTCGAACAAACGTTCCGAACCATTGGCCAGGTCGCTGCGCGAGCTCGTGTAGTCGGCGAAGTTCGGACGGGAGATCGTCAGGGAACGCGTGGCCAGGCTGTCGATGTTCCAGGCGCCGATGTCGCCCGACGCCTGGCCGTAGCTGATCACATGCCCGCGCCTGGCGCAGACGGCGACCGAGCCCGCGAAACTCGCCCGGCCCACACCGTCGACGACCAGATCGACCCCGCGGCCATCGGTGAGGGCCAGAACGGCCTCGACGAAATCTGTGTCTCGATACTCGATAACGGCGTCGCAGCCGTTCGCCCGCGCCAGAGCCGCTTTCTCCGGATTGCCGACCGTGCCGAACACGCGCGCGCCCAGCGCCTTCGCCCACTGCACCAACAGGCTGCCGACGCCGCCCGCAGCCGCATGCACGAGCACGGTCTCGCCGGCTTGCAGCCGGTGGACCCGATGGAGCAGAAACTCGGCCGTCAGACCCTTGACGAGTACGGCCGCCGCAGTTTCGTCGGCGATGTCGTCGGGCAGCCGGACCAGGCGGTCGGCAGGCATGGTGCGCACCGTGCAATAGGCGCCGGCCGGCAGCGTCGCGTACCCGACCCGTTCTCCCGGTCGCAGTCCGGCGGATTCACCGCCATCCACGACCACGCCGACCGCCTCCAGGCCCAGCACGCCGGGCGGCTCAACGAGCCGCAACCGTCCCTCCCGGCTGTAGACGTCGATGTAGTTGAGGCCGATTGCGGTGTGGCGAATGCGCGCTTCGTGCGTGGCGGGCGCCGGTACGTCGTTCGAGCCGGGTTGCAGGCATTCGGGTCCGCCGAAGCGTTCGAGCACCATCGTGGTGGCGGTCACTGATCCGGACATCACGGTCGGGGGACTCGACAGGGCGGCCGTCGCCTGTGCGGCGGCTTCGCGCCCGCTGGCGGCCGAGGTTCGTTCGTCGTGACGGGACGGTGTCCTGCCAGGGACGGATTCGCGCGTGGGACCCGGCCGAACGGCGGAAGCCGGTGCCACGCCTGCCGCCTGTCGTGACGCGGCAGGGGCAGGCTCCAGCAGCGTGCGGATTGCCGCGAAGCCCGCCTCGTAGACACCGTCGCCGACCAGTTCGGCCAACTCCCGTTCGCGTCCCGGCGGCGGAACGAAGCGCGATTGCCAGTCCCAGTAGGTGGCATCGCCATCCGTCACCGGCATCAGGCGCAGATGCGCCACATAGCCGTCGAGCGGAATCGGCGTTTCGACCAGGCAATACGAGAAGCTGTAGTCGCTATCGGAGAGTGCCAGCAACTGCTCGCGCAAGTGTTCGCCGCCGGCCAGATGGAAGCTGCGCGTGGCGCCGATCATGTCGGTCTCGAGACCGCCCTCGATCTCGCTGTCTGCCACCGCCGGATGCCAGCGGTCGTGCCCGTTGAAGTCGCGCAGGATCGCCCATACCCGGTCGATCGGCGCGTGGATCACGGTGCTGCGACGAATATGGACCATGCAAGGGCTCGTGGGACGATGCGGGACGGCTCTGGTTCGCGACGGGCGCGCATCGGCCAACCGCTGACGGACGGCACCCGCATCAGCCGAAGCGCCGCTTCAGCGCATCGAAACCGGCCTGGAAGACGTTCGAACCGATGTTCGTGACCAGGCCGTGTTCGTCGGCAGGCGCGCATTCGAAGCGCGCCGTCCATTCGGCGAACGTGCGGTCGCCGTCGGTCACCGGATGCAGGCGCAAGGTGGCAATGTAGTCGCTCAGCGGCATATGGCTGTCGAGGATGGCGTAGGTCTGGCTGAACTCGTAGTCGGAGAGCGCCAGCAGCCGCTCGCGCAGGCGGCTGCCGTCGGTCAGCGAGAAATTGCGCACACAGCCGATCTGGTCTGAGGCCTTGCCGTGCTCGATGCGGCTCTGGGCAATCAGCGGGTGCCAGGCCGGCATGTCATTGAAGTCGCGCACCGTGGCCCAGACCGTGGAGGCTGGTGCCGGGATCACGCTGGAGACGAAAACGAAGGCCATGGCAATCAGCCGCCCGAGCCGTTGGGCGCCGACCCGGAGGCGCCGCCCGACGGACGTTCCGGCGAGGTCTTGCCGCGCGACAGCGCATCGATGTCGCGCGCATTGCGGAACACGTCGTTCAGGTTGCCCAGTTTGCCGCCGTCGAGCCCGATGTCCTTCATGAGGCTGTCGATCATCGGCGCCTGTACACGGTAGCGGAGCGCCGAGTTGATGACGTCGTCCGTGACATTGCCCGACCCGCCACCGCTGGCGCCGTTCAGCCCATCGACGTGCAGGATGTTGATGCCGTCGATGCGTTCCATCGGTTTGACGCTCTCGCGCACGATGCCTTCGAGTTTGTCGAGCAGCTTCTGGCGCAGGCGCGACATCCGCGATTCGTCGGTGAGCACGTTCTCGGCCTCGTTGAGCACGCGCTGGCCCTCCGCGTCGATGGCGTAGCGGATCTGCGCGACATCGGCGAGCAGCTTCTCGGTTTCGGCGCGGGCGCGCGCTCCGACTCGCTGTTGCTCGGCCTGGCTCTCGCGGCCTCGCGCTCGGCCTGTGCCCGGGCCGTGATCTTCAGCCCTCGCGTTCGACCTCGATCGAGGCCGCGATCAGGTCGAGCATCTTGCGGCGCTCGGCGATCTCGCGATCGCGGGCGGTCAGCGCCTTTTCCTCGGCCTCGATCGCCTTTGCCCGCTCGGCGTCGGCCGCCGCCATGGCGGCCGAACGGAGCCTTCGAGCCCTCGGCGAGATCGATCGTCTTCTTCATTTCCGCCAGCTCGATCGCCTTTTGTTGCTCGACCGAGAGCAGCCGAACCTCGCGTTCCAGGGTGATGCGTGCCTCCTGGAGCGCGCGATCCGAGGCGATGCGCGCCTGCTCCACGGCCTCACTGGCGTTGACTTCGGATTCCTCGATTGCGCGTTTCCTGCTGATCTCAAGATTCTGCAGGGTCTGCTCGCGCTCGATCCGGGCCTGCTGCAGCGCCCGCTCGGCCGCGATTCGCGCCTGCTCGACCTCCTGGTTGGCGAGCACCTCGGCTTGCTCGAAGGCCTGCCGCTTGGCGATCTCGAGATCCTGGAGCGCGCGCTCGCGCTCGATGCGCGCCTGGTCGAGTTCACGTTCCTGGGCGATGCGCGATCGATCGACCGCGAGACTGGCTTCGATCTCGGCCTTGCGTGCCTGGGCGCTCGCGGCGGTCACGTCAAGCGCCTTTTGCGAGAGGGCGATCTCGCGCTCGCGCTCGCTGATCTCGTTGGATCGGCGACGTTCGATCTCGAGCCGCTCCTGTTCCTGCGCTCGCGCGATGCGCTCACGCTCCAGCGCCAGCTCGACCGCGATGCGTTCACTCTCAATGTGCTGCTGGCTGCGAACCTCGGCCTCGTCGATGGCCTGGCGGCGGGCGATTTCGCGTCTCTGGGTCTCTTCTTCGTTGGTGATGCGCGCCTCGGCCAGCGCGCGCGCCTGGGCGATGCGACTCTTCTCGACTTCTTCGCGCGCCGCCAGTTGCGCCTGCTCGGCCTCCTGCTCGCGCAGTGCCCGTTCACGGGCAAGCTCCGACTGCTGGACCGCGCGCCGGACCTGGATCTGGCGTTCCTGTTCGATACGCGCGTACTCGCTCTCGCGATCGATCTGCAGGACCTGCTGCTCGGCCTCCAGGTTGCGGTGGCGGATCTCCACCAGGGTTTGCTGCTCGACGTCGTTGCGCTGCCGGCGTCGCGATTCGATGGTTTCCGTGAGCAGTGTCAGGCCCTCGGCGTCGAAGACGTTGCTCGGGTCGAAGTACTCGGTGCTGGTCTGATCGAGATCGGACAGTGCCATCGATTCGAGATCGAGGCCGTTGTGGACGAGAGACTCGCCAGCCAGCGCCGACACCCGCTTCACGTATTCGCTGCGCTGCTCGTGCATTTCCTCGAGCGTCATGGTGGCAGCCACGGTCCGCAGCGCGCTGGCGAACTTGGCTTCGAAGAGATCGCGGATGCCATCCGGCTGCATGGCGCGGCGGCCCAGCGTCTGGGCGGCCAGCGATACGGACTTGGTATCCGGGCGGACGCGGATGAAAAACTCGGCGGTGATGTCGACGCGCATTCGGTTGCGGGTGATCAGCGCATCGTGCTCGGCGCGGCGCAGACCGATGCGCATGGTGTTCATGTTGACCGGAGTGACCTCATGCAACACGGGCACGACGAAGGCGCCGTCGTTGATCGCGACCCGCTCGCCGAGAAAACCAGTGCGCACGAACGCCGTTTCCTTGGTCGGGCGCCGGTACAGCCATCGCAGCAGATAGACCGCGATCGCGATCACGATGACGAGGATGATCAACCAAAGGATCAGGTTGCCGATGGTGGACGCGTCCATTGAGGTCTCTCCAGGGTCAAACCAGGCCCACGTCAGTGGGCTCCGTATCGTTCAGTGCCGGCCGGTGGCCGTGGTCAGTCGAACCGTATCTGCTTGAAGCGTCGCGTCTGTTCGGTGAGGGCGACCTCGGTGGGCAGCCGCTCCATCGAGGAAGCGCCATAGAAGCCGTGGCAGTGGCGGCATCGGTTCAGCACGTAGGCGGCGTCTTCGGGCTGGGCCACCGGCCCGCCGTGCACAAGGATGATCGCCTCGGGGTTGACCGCCAGCGCGGCCTGTGCCCATTCATCGACCAGCGCAGGACACTGTTCCAGGCGCAGCGCCGTGTCCGCGCCGATCGAGCCGCCGGTCGTGAGGCCCATGTGGCAGACGATGATGTCGGCGCCGGCCTCGGCCATCGCGCGGGCGTCGTCCGCGCCGAACACGTAGGGGGTCGTCAGCATGTCCTTCTCGTGGGCGAGGGCGATCACATCGACCTCCTGCCGGTAAGACATGCCGGTCTCCTCGAGGTTGGTGCGAAACACGCCGTCGATCAGGCCCACGGTCGGAAAGTTCTGGATGCCCGAGAACCCCATGCGTTTGAGATCGTCGAGGTAGGAATCGAACAGGCAGAACGGGTCGGTGCCGTTGACGCCGGCCAGCACCGGGGTGTGCCGTGTTACCGTCAGCACCTCGCGCCCCATCTCACGCACGATTTCGTTGGCGTTGCCGTAGGCGAGCAGCCCGGACAGGGATCCACGTCCGGCCATCCGGTAGCGCCCGGAGTTGTAGATGACAATCAGATCGATGCCGCCGGTTTCCTCGCACTTGGCCGACAGGCCGGTGCCGGCACCGCCACCGACGATCGGCTCGCGCCGGGCGATCATGCCGCGAAAGCGCTCCAGCAGCTCGGTTCGTTCGAATCTGGGCATTCAGGCACTCCTCCTCTGCGGCGTCGGCCGGTAGATCTCCCGCAGGCCGGAGACCGCAGCCTCGATGAAGGCCTCGTCATTGATATTGGCTGGTACGCGGACCAGACGACGGTTCGGGGAGGGTTCGAACAGGCGCTCGAGCGTATCGACCAGTGCCGCGTCGGCCGTGGGATCGTGGAACGGCTGGCCGGGACGATCGATCGCGGAGAAGCCGCCCTCGGGAATCAGGAAACGAACCGGACCGGTCATCCGGTTCAGCCGCGAGGCGATGAACTCGCCGATCGCGCGGCATTCGTCGACGGTGGTGCGCATCAGCGTGACATTGGGGTTGTGGACCACGAGTCGGCGCGCCCGAAAGCGCTCGGGAACGCTGTCCATGGCACCGAAATTGACCATGTCGAGCGCGCCAAGCGAACCAACGTAAGGAACACCGGTCCGGATGATCGCGCCCATGCGGTCGTCGTCGGCAGCGAACACTCCGCCCACCTGGCGGTCGGCCAGTTCCGTGGTCGTCAGATCCATGACGGCGGCGATGTCTCCGGCGTCGACGAGCTTTTCCATGGAGCGCCCGCCGACGCCGGTGGCGTGAAACACGAGACAGTCGAGTTCGCCCCGCAGGCGGCGCACGACCCCTTGCACGCAGGGTGTGGTGACACCGAACATCGTCACACCGATCGCCGGCTTGGCGGCTGCCCGGCGTGCCCGTCGCTGTTCGGGCGTGGGTGCCGCGGCGATCATACCGGCGAGCGCCGCCGCCGCATTGGCGAGAATTGTCTCGGTGACCGAATTGATGCCCTGGATGTCCGCCACCGAGTACATCATCGTGATGTCGGCCGGACCGACGTAGGGCCCGACGTCGCCCGAGGCGACGGTCGAGACGATCAGCTTGGGAACGCCGACGGGCAGGGCGCGCATGCCGGGTGAGACAAGTGCGGTGCCACCGGATCCTGCGGCCGAGATCATGCCGCCGATGTCGCGCTGACGCGTGACCCAGATCTCGAATGCCTCGCTCATCGCGGTGACCGCGGCGCCGCGATCGTCGATGAACACGGCACGTCCGCCGCGCGGGTGGCACGAGGCGACATCCGCAGCGCTGACGTCGGTATGCGTCGCGTGGCGGGTCGTGGACAGGTCGACCGTGCGCGTGACCATGCCGCGTTCACGAAGCCGGTCGCGAACGAACATCAACTCCGCGCCCTTGGTGTCGAAAGTTCCGGCGACCAGCGCCGTGCGGCCGAGTTGCTCGGCGACCAGCCGGGGGCGTGGCGGCGCCATCGCGGGCGCGGTGCGCGAGGCTGCGCCGATGCGCTCCGACAGAGGGGCGAAGGAGGTGCCCCAGCGGGTCGGTGCACCCTGACCACGGCCGGCGGGGCCCGCCATCGGCGTGTGGGCACGCATGGGCGCCGTGAACACACGCGGTTCGGTGTCGGCCCGGCGGCCGTGCCCGCCGTTGCCGCGGCCGTCGGCGCGTGAGTCGCTCGAGCGTGAGCGATCGGCATCGTGAGACGGCGCTTCGTCCGCGATACCGTCGTCGGCGCCGTGTCGCCCGACGCCCAGCAGGCGCTGCTGCAGCGCGCGATCGGCGGCGAGTTCGGCGGCGGGCATCACGCGGTTGATCCGGCCATTGACCATGATCGCCACCTGCTCGGCGACCTCCGTGGCGACACCGATGTTCTGTTCGACCAGCAGCACCGCGAAGTCGCCATCGGCGGCGATCTCGCGCAATATTCGTTCGACCAGCTGCACGATGACCGGGGCCAGGCCCTCGGTAGGCTCGTCCATGATCAGCAGGTGCGGATTGCCGAGCAGGGCACGCGAGATCGCGAGCATCTGCTGCTCACCACCCGACAGCTGCGAGCCGCCGTTATTGCGGCGCTCGGCCAGGCGCGGAAAGGTGCTGTAGATGCGTTCGATGCTCCACGCGCCTTCGCCGTCGCCGCGCGAAGCCAGCCGCAGATGCTCGTCGACCGTCAGGCTCGGGAAGATGCGCCGCCCCTGGGGCACGTAGCCGATGCCCAGATTGGCGATCCGGTTCGGCGTGCGGCCGCGGATCTCGCGGTTGTTGAAGCGGATGGAGCCCCCGCGGGTGGGGACCAGACCCATGATGGCGTTGCAGAGCGTGGTCTTGCCCATGCCGTTGCGACCGACCAGCGACATCACACCGTGCGGCAGGGTGAGGTTCACTCCCTGGATCGCGTGCGATTCGCCGTAGTAGACCTGCAGATCGCGAATCGCCAGCATGGAAGCGTGGGCTCACGGCCGCTCGTGGAATCGGCTTCACGCGCACCTCCAGGTAGATCTCCTGCACCTGCACGCGGAGGTCCGTTTCTCGATCTCCTCGGGCGATCCTTCCTTGAATGCGCCCGTTGTGCATCATCGTGACCCGTTCGACCACACGCAGAGCGACGTCGAGATCGTGCTCGATGATGGCCGACCAATGTGTTCGGGCAGCGCGGTGAGTATCTGCACCAGATCGCTGCGTTCGTTCGGCGACAAGCCTGCAGCAGGCTCGTCGAAGACAGTGTAGCGCGGCGCACCGGCCAGCGCCATGCCGATCTCAATCTGACGCTGCTGACCGTGGCTGAGCAGAAACGAGCATGTCGCGCACCGTGTCCAGGTGCACGAGTTCGACGATGTGTCGCGCCGCCTCGTGCGTCCGGGTCGTCCTGGCGGGGCCGCAACAGCGAGTAGCGTCCCCGCGTGACACCGCAGCGGCAGGCCAGAAAGACGTTGTCGATCACGCTGGGCCCTTGAAGAGCGGCGAGATCTGGTAGGTGCGCCACCCAGCCCGCGGCAGATCCGTTCGTAGGGCGGAAACCGGGTGATGTCCTCGCCAAAAGAAGCGGATCGGCCGGCGGTAGGAAAATCTTGACCGCGTTGAACAAGGTGGTCTTGCCGGCGCCATTGCCTGCCGGGTCGGCGCGTCGTTCGCCGGCGCGAACCGAAGACTCACGTCGTCGAGCGCCACAGCGAGGGCGCCGAACCGGCGGCTTACACCGTCCAGTTGCAGCGCCTGCGTGTTGGCGCTCGCGAGCCGCTCCGGCGGCCGACTCAGCCATGAGTCGGCCGACGGCAACATGCCGTGGCGTGCGTGACGGGCATCGCGCACTCCGGGATTGTCCCGGCTGACCGGTCCCAGCGCGAGGAACTCCTTTTTCGTCATGCCCAGCCGCTGATCGACCCCCTTGACCACCTTGACGACCTTGTTCACCAGGTTGCCGTCCGGCCCTTCGATCACCTCGGTGACGAAGTTGTCGCCGATCGCCTGGCGGTTCTTGTCGAGCTTGATCATGCCCGTCGGGGTCTGGGACTCGAGTTTGGCCAGGGCTTCGCGATACTTCTTGTGGCCGTCGGACAGATCGCCACCGGCCTGCTTCAGGGCCAGCAGCGCGGCCTTGGTGTTCACGTAGTAGCCGTGCGCGAACAGCGACGGCGACGGAAAGCCGTTCGGATACTCCTTCTTGTAGGCGGAGACGAAGGCCTTCCAGTTCGGATCGTCCCAGGTGTCGGCGATCGGGCCGGCGGCCGGCGTGCCGATCACGAACTTGCGGGTCCGACCCTTGGAGCCGAGCACGGTCTGGTCGACCGTGATCGTGCCGCCGATGAGGGGCTTCTCGCCGCCGGCCTGTTCGTATTGGGTCAGAAAATTGACCGAATCCGCGCCGCCGGCGAGCGCGACGCCGTTGCATCGATGTCTCCGGCAGGCCGGCGATCACGGAGGAGTAGTCCTTGTTGCCGATCGGTACCCAGAACTTGGCCGTGACTTTGCCGCCATCTTGCAAAAGAGGAGCACCATGAATCCGAGCACCTGGGTGTACGGGAAGGAGTAGTCCTCCGCGAGCACCGCGATGCGCTTGTAGCCTTTTTCGTTGTAGACGTACTCGGGCAGGCCCGACATCCACTGCGCGCCCTCCATGTTGTATCGGAAGAAGTTCGGCGAGGGATCGCGCAGCGTGGTGTCCTGGGCGCCGGAAACACCGTTGATGAAGGTGACGCCCGGCTTGGTCTTGGGTAGTCCTTGACGACCCGGCCAGACCCACTCGGAGCCGGACAACGGCCCGATCATGATGTCCACGCCGTCTTGTTCGACCAGCTTGCGGGTGGCACGAATCGCGCTGTCAGGCGAGGCATCGGACGAGCCGGTGATCAGTTCGATTTTCTTGCCCGCGACTTCGTAGTTGAACTCCTTGAGCGCGAGTTTCAGACCACGCATCGAGTCCTCGCCGAGAACCGTGAAGGCTCCCTCGAGGGTGGCGAGGCCGCCGACCTTGATGATGTCCTGCGCATGGCCTGCGACGGGCGGGGTCAGGGCAGTCGCGATCGCGGCCGTCAGCGTGGACCGAACCAGCAGTCTTCTTTGCTCTTTCATGGGTGCTCCTCCGTGTGCAAGACGTTGTCCGACATCGTTCAGGGTGACGACGGGGTGGTCGACCCGCCGGGCAGCAATCGGGGTCTCAGACGCTTCCAGAGACCCAGCAGACCGTCCGGCGAGAAGAAGATGATCAGCAGGAAAACGAGCCCGATGACCGTGTTGAATCGTTCGCGATCGATGAGGTCGATGGCCCGGCGCGAAGTTCTCGAGCAGCACGAACAACGGTGCGCCGACGAACAGGCCGACCGGATGGGTGAGCCCGCCCACCACGCGATCACCAAAATGTCGATGACCGTCCACGCCGACCGAGCCGGGCGAAATACGGCCGTTGAACCACACCGAGCACGCCCGCTGACGCCGCGATGATGCCGGCCACGAAGTAGGCCGCGATGCGATGGGCATTGACGTGAAAACCCAGCGCGTGCGCGCGGCGAGGATTGTCGCGGATGGCCTGCAGGCTCAGACCGAACGTCGACCGGCGTACATAGAGCTGAAGCCGTACGACAGCATGGCCACGGCGAGCGCCAGGTAGTAGAACAGCACCGGCTCGCGCCAGTCGACGCCGAAAGCTTGATCGGAGCGCGAATGCCGTTGAAGCCGGAGAAGCCATTGAAGATCGTGTAGTTCTGGCGGACGAAGTAGAAGAACGCCACCGCGATGGCCAGCGTGATCATGATGGTGTAGATGCCTTCGGTGCGCACCGAGATCGCGCCGATCAGCGCCGCGGCGACCGCGCCGATCAGGTGGCCAGGGGCGCCACCAGCCACCACGGCCATTCGGGGCCGATGTTGGCGTTGTTCGCGCTCAGGATCGCGACCGTGTAGCCCGCGACGCCGGCCACGCTCAACAGGCCAGCGAGACCATGCCCGCAAGCCCGGCCAGCATCATCAGCGACAGCGCGACCGTGCCCAGGATCAGCGAGTAGGCGCCGATCTGATAGGCAAAGAACGGCGAGACGATCCAGGGGTAGACGAGCGGCAGCAGAATAACCAACCACTGTGGCCGGGATGCAGGCCGGCGATGCGGGCCAGCGGTGGCGAGTCGGTGACACTCCCGAGGACTGCCCCATGATGCCCTGCGGCCGGAAGGCGGGTGCCACCACCATGATCACGAAGGTGAGCACGACGCCGTAAGTCGGAAAGTAGGCCAGGCCGATGTTCTCGGCCACGCCGATCAGCAGCGCGCCGATGGCCGCGCCGGTCACGGAGCCCATGCCGCCGACGATCACCACGACCAGCGAGGCCAGCAGGTAGCGGACGTCCTCGCCGGGCGCGATCGACAAGGCGGTTCCGCCGATCACCTGCCAGACCCGCCAGGCCCGCGCCGATGGCGAACACCCCGGCAAACAAGCGTTGGACATTGACGCCGCCGGCCGCCAGCATGTCGCGGTCATCGACGCCGGCGCGGATCATCATGCCCGCCCGGCTCTTGTTCAGGAACACCAGAGCGCGATGCCGATGGCGACCGCCGCGACCAGGACCGCGATCCGATAGGTCGGGTACTTCAGGTAGATGGCCGTCCCGTTGGATCGGAAGTCGGTGACGATCGGCAGGGTGGTTGCCCCGAACAGCCACTCCGGGGGCGCGAACTGATAGGTGGTGCCGGTCCAGGCCGCCAGCATCAGGTCCGCGAGCACGATCGAGATGCCGATCGTGACGAGCGTCCAGCGCAGGTCGTCACCCTCCATGCAGCGAAACACGATCACCTGCAGCAGGGCACCGACGACAGCCATGCTCAAGCCGCCTGCGATCAGGCCGAGATACCAGGAGCCACTGGTCCTCTGCGATCGTAGCCGAGATAGGCGCCGAGCAGGTAGAGCGAGCCGTGCGCGAGATTGACGTTGCGCATCAGACCGAACACCAGCGTGAAACCGCTGGCCACGAGAAAGTACAGGCCGCCGAGCGTCACGCCTGCGTTCAACAGCGCGTTGACGAACAGTTTCTTCCGGCCAATGAGTCCGGTCACCAATCCGGCCATGGCGCGAATATCAGCCAGGCCAGGACTGCGGCAAGCAGCAGCCAGAGCCAGGTGCGGGCCGTGCGCGACATCAGCCGCGAATCCCGTTCGTGGCCCGTCGGCCGGCCATTTCCCTGTGGAAACGGCCATCCTTCATCACGGCCAGGATCCGATCGCGCTTCTGCAGCACGCGGATATCCGCGATCGGATCGCCGTCGACCAGGATCAGGTCGGCCAGGAAGCCGGGCTTCACCTGGCCGAGTTCGTTCGGCCGCCCCATGATCTCGCCGCCCAGACGCGTGGCCGCGACGATCGCCTCCATCGGTGTAAAACCAAGCAGGTCGACGAAATGCTCAGGATCGTTCGCATTGGTGCCATGCGGCGTCCAGGCGAAGCCGTAGTCGCCACCGGGCAGCACGCGGATGCCGGCCTGCTTCATCTTGCCCTTGGTCTCGATGGCCCGCTCGTATTCGGCGTGATAGCCCATCTGACCCCGCGACCTCCGCTGACAGCCCATAGGCACCCGCGTGGTAGCCGGTGTTGCGCAGCCAGGCCAGCCCGGGGCGACGAAGAATTCGTCGTCGCCGAGAGCAGGCTCGTCGATGGTGCGATCGCCACCGAACGACGCGTGGTAGATGATCTCGATGCCGTACTGCAGGCAGTAGCGCACCGACTGGTCAGATCGGGCATTTGCTGGAACGCGTTTGCCGCGTGACTTGGCCTCGCGGACCGCCATCGCGATCTCGTCTTCGGCCATCAGGTCTCCTCGGCGCCGACCCCGGTAAGCGACTCGCCGGACAGATTCAGCTTGATCAGATCGACACCGAACTTGATGAAGCGTCTGACCGCCGCACGCATTTCTTCGGGGCCCGAGATCACACAGCCGAAGTTCAGCTCGGGGAACATCAGATGCGGCGGGGAGGTGTCGCCGAGGCCGCCCAGTGTCGCGATCTCGGGGCCGTTGGCCAGATAGCGTGGCCCGGGCAGGTCGCCGGCCTCGATCGCGTTGCGGATGACGACGTCGAGCCGCTCCTTGGCCGATGCCGCGCCGACGCACATGGTGTAGCCCATGTCGAGCAGCAGTGCCGCGGTGCGCGCGGTGACCAACGTGTGCTCTTCAGGCGGCATCAGCATGATGTCTTCGAGCTTGGCCGCGTCGTTCCAGCTGAAGTGCGTGTGGGCGTCGCAGAGGCCGGACATCAGCGTGGCCCCGCGGCCGTCGACGACGGCGTGGTCGTGGCCGGATCCCGGGAAGCGGTTGCTGCCGCGCGCAACCTCCTTGATGCGCCGGCCCTGCACCATGACTTCGCCGGAGTACGGATACTCACCGCTGCTGTCGAGCACGCGTACGTTCGTGAACAGGGTCCTGGGCGGGGAATCGGCTGGCATGTCAGGCTCCTGCACGCGCGTGTCGGATCAGGTGGTGGCGCAGCGCCTCGCCGCAGACCTGCGGCGCCTCGATCGGCGTCCAGTGGCCGCAGTTGTCGATCAGCTGCAGCCGCGCGTGACCGAGCCGGTCGGCCAGGGAATGCGCCATGGACGGCGGCGTGACCGGGTCATCGCGGCCGGTGACGAGGGTGACCGGGCAACGGATGCGCAGGGGATCGATACGCACGGCCTCGGCCAGGGCTTCGCAGAGCGCCGCGTAGCCTTCGGCCGACTGTCGCATCACGCTTTCGCGGACATATGCCGCGATCAGAGGCTGGGTATCCAGGCTGCGCGCGGCAATCGTGTGCGTGGCGATCTGGGTCGCCACCTGACTGAGACCGCCGTGGCGGACCGCGGCCGCGCGCTCGCGCAGAGCGTCGCGACTGGCCTGGGCAGGTTCGGTGATCGCCCCGAACAGGACCATCGACTCGACCAGATCCGGATGTTCTGCGGCCAGCCACTGGCAGATCCAGGTGCCCATCGAGTGGCCGACCAGATGGGCGCGCTTCACGCCGAGGAGCGACAGCGCGAGCACCAGCTGGCGCCCGAGTTCGGGTAGACGGTGCGACCCGCGCCGGGTGGGCGAGCGGCCGGCGCCGAGCAGGTCAGGCCGGATCACGCGAAAGCCGCGCAAGCCGGGCATCAGAAGCGCAAACGCGTTCGATGATCCCCCCAGGCCGTGGATCATCACCACTGGCGGCGCCGAATCGTCGCCGTCTACCTCGATGATCATCTTGGCCGCGATGACGTCGGTCATGACGGTCTCGAAGCGTGTCTGCATTCGCCGCGAGGCGGCCGGGGGCTCGCAGACGTGTCGCCGGCTGTCCGCGGCCGGCAAGGGCAGTGGGCGCCGGGCAGTGCGCAGGCTGGCCGCTGGGCGGCGCTGTCAGAGCTCGTGAACTTCACTGAGTTCCCGTGCGAGTTGTCTCCTGAGACCGAAAGCTATCAGGACCAATCGCTTCGAGATAGACTCGAAATGTGTAATAACGGGTAGAAATTTGGCGGCATATGCAAAGCGTGCGTCGTTGGCCGATCGATTGGCGCGAGCGTGGGCCGGCTGGCGGTACTCGCCCGCGGGCCATCGTCGTGCCGGATTTCCCGGCGCCGGCGGGCCTGCCGTTCGAGTTCGCCGCACTGCTCCCGAACCATGCCTTCAATCGTCAGCTGACCGAGGCCCTGATCGATCGCCCACCGTGGGCGCAGCAGGCGGACATCGCCGCCTGCTTCATGGCCGACCCATTCCTGAATCCGGCCAGTTTCGCCGCCGTGCTGCGTGCCAAGGGCTTTGGCCGGATCTGCAATCTGCCGACAATCGCGCAGTTGGGCAGGGCACTGACCGGGATGTCCGGGGATGTGAATCTCGGTCCGGCGCGCGAGCGCGAACGTCTGGCGGATTTCGCGCGGCTCGGCTTCGAGGTGTTCCCGGTGATCACCGATTGGCACGGATGGCAGATGCTCGCGGGCATCGTACCGGCCGGCATCATCGTCGCGCGCTCCTTCGAGGCCGGACAGACAGGGGATGATCTGATCGGACTGGCCCGTTCGGTCGCCACCGAAACGGACGGTCGCTGCCCGGTGCTGATGCTCACTGGTGAGCGATTCGCCCGTGTCGAGGCGCCGGTGGCCGGCGCCATTCACTACGGGTCGAACAGGCCGTAGCGGCGCATCTTGTTGTATAGCGTCTTGCGCGAAATGCCGAGTGCGCGTGCGGCTTCCTGGCGATGAAAGCGATGGCGCCACAGGGCGTCGAGGACCAGGTCGCGTTCGCTGACGCGGCGTGCGCCGGCGCGCGCGGGTGCCGCATTGTCGATTGCGCCCACGTCGAGCATGGTGATCCGTGTGTCGGCACCCCTTGCGACGAGGTGGGCGGCAAACGCGCGCAGCTGGGCGTCGTTGCCCGGCCAGGGAGCGACCTCGAGCGCCCGTCGGGCATCGTCGTCGATCGTCAGCGGCCGGGATTCACCGAGCAGCTTGCCGAGCGTGCGCTGCAGCAGTCGATCGACGTCGGCGTGCCGATCACGCAGCGGCGCCACCCGGATTTCGTTGTCGGCGATCGCCGCGGCCAGTTCGGCATCGAGGGACGTCAGTGGTGGCGCGGCCGGGTCGCGTTCGGTGGCGGTCAGGATCAGCCGCGCGTGGCCGCGCACCCGCCGTCGCGAGCCTGGCTGACTGAACCAGCCATTGCCTATGTAGCGGGCCAGCCGGCTCTGCTGACGCGCGGGCAGACGTTCGATGTCCTGCAACACCACCGAATGAACGTCGGGATTGGCGAGTTCACCTGGCCCCGGATCGCCAGGCGCGCCGAACAGGCGCCGGTCCAACTGCACCGGCGTGGCATGGCGTGCCGAAACGATCACCAGCGACTCGGGATCGTGGCCGGATTCGAGATGGATGGCCCGCGCGGCCTCGGTGAGAGGTGTGCCGGGTTCACCGCTGAGCAGGACCACGGACCTGTGGGCGGCGGCACGGCGCAAGGCGGCCATCAGCAGGCGGGATGCCTCGCTGACGCCGCCGAGGCCGTGGTCGCCGGCCACGGACTCCAGGGCATCGCTGTTCTCACGAGCGATCTTCACCTGGATGGCGGTCGACTTGAACGCCCAGGTACGCGCTGCGACCGCATCCTCGATGGGCAGTCGTTCGAGCGACGAACCGCCGACGAAGCCGTGAAAGTGCGCATCGCGCAGGATGCTGCCGACCTGCGCGGCCGTTTCGAGGGGGCCGCCTTCGACGAAGATCAGCGCGCGCGGTGCCGCTCGACGCACTGCCCGCGACACCGACCGCACACGCAGCGCCACGTCTTCGAGAACGACTTCGCTGCGCACCCCGGTGCGGCCGCCCGTGGTCCAGCCCAGGTTCACGCAGATCAGTTCGACGCCGGCGCCGAGGGCGCGCAGGGCTTGGCCGGTAGTGCCCACGTAGGCGAGGGCGGCCAGACCCGCCGCCCGTGCCGACCCCAGTAAGGCCAGTTCGCGTGAGAAGCCGACGCCAGCGTCTTCCAGCATCTGTTGAATACGCGGTGGATAGAGCACGCTGGTCGGCCAGTTGACGACGCCGGGGAAGCCTGCCTGCGCGCTGCGTGCGATCCAGTCGTCGAGTCGCTGGGCCGGGTTCATCGCCGACAGACCTACGAACACCGGTACTTTGCACTGACTGAGCACCTCGCTGGCCGCGAAGCTCTCGGACAGCTCGTTGCTGTCGGCCAGGGGCAGATGACTGGCCATCGACGGAGCGCCCATCATTCGCATGCGGCCGGCGGTCAGGGCGAGAAGGAAATCGGCGCCACCGGCCTCGGCGGCGCGCGCCGTCATGCCGGCACCCACTGCTGCCCCGACGAGGAACCCGTTGGGCTGGCGCAGTGTGCGCCGGAACCTGCGTATCAAGAGTGCCTGCAGATCGGCCATCGGCCCGCCTTTCGACCGCCATTCGCGCTCGTCGCCCCGGTCGCCGCCGCGAATTCCGGACTCACGAAACTAGATGTGAGACACGCCAACGGCGCATGCAGGGCAGGCCGCCGCAAGCGCGCGACGAACGGGCCTCGCCGACGCCCGCCCCGTGACAGGATGGTAGCGCGCAGCGCACAATGAACGAAGACCCAAGCAGGAGACAGAGCAATGAGCAGCGTGACCAAGAACGTGGGTAGCCAGGTCGTGTTCGAGAACGACAAGGTCAAGGTCTGGGATTTCGTGTTGCAACCCGGCGAGGAAACGCCGATGCATCGGCACGAACATTCGTACATCTGGTATGCGATTGCGGGTGGGTCGCTGCAAGCCGAGGACCCGGAGGGAAACGACCTGGGCGTGTTCGAGGTACCGACCGGCGCGGTGTTCAACATCAAATGCGATGGCGACCGCCTCGAGGTGGTCTCGGGCAACGGTCCGAGCGTGCTGTTCCCGGCCGTCCACAAGGCAAAGAACATCAGCGCCACGCCCTACCGCGAGATCCTGATCGAGTTCAAATAGGTCGGCTCCCGGTGAATCGGCTCCGCGCCGCTGCCGGGCCGTCCGGGAGCGGCCGCGGCAATGGTCGCTTGTTCGCCAGTGTGGGAAGATGAGCGCGCCGGCCTCGTCTGCGCCGGCAGGGAATCGTCCTCTGGAACTTGCGACATGGCTCTCACCGATTCGCCCGATTGCGGGCTCGTCTTGTACACGAACCCCTGGTCGCGCGGTCAGATCGCGCGCTGGATGCTGGAGGAAACCGGGGTCGACTACGGTCAACGGATCCTTGCCTACGGTACGTCGATGAAGGCGCCTGAATATATGGCGATCAATCCGATGGGCAAGGTACCGGCGATCGTGCACGAGGGCAGGGTGGTCACCGAATGCGCGGCTATCTGTGCCTATCTCGCGGATGCCTTCCCGGCCGCGGGCCTGGCGCCTGCACCGGCCGACCGCGCCGATTACTACCGCTGGCTGTTCTTCGCCGCCGGGCCGGTCGAATCCGCGCTCGTCGATCGCGCGCTGAAGGTGCAGGTCAGCGACGAACAGCAGCGCATGGTGGGTTATGGCAACTACGAGCACGCAGTCGCCGTGCTGGCGGCGGCGGTGGCTCGCCAGCCTTACATCGCCGGTCAATCCTTCTCGGCCGCCGACGTCTATGTCGGTTCGCATGTCATCTGGGGTCTGCAGTTCGGTTCGCTGCCCAAGCGCGCCGAATTCGAGGACTACGCGGCCAGACTGGTCGGGCGTGAGGCCTATCGCACGGCCGAAGAAATCGACGAGCGCCTGGGCGCCGAATTGAACGCCGCCGCGAAGATCGGCGATGCCTGAGCAACGGGTGCGGTGGGCCTCGGGCATCGACGCGCGGCCAGGCGCAAGCCGTAGCGCTTCTGCGCACCGATGGTCGATCTGATGCACCTGGGCCGCGCGTTTCTCACGCTGATCCTCGCCCTGATCGCCGCGCTGGTGCTGGCGGCGTTGCTCGTGCGTCCGCCCGATACCGACGAGCGTCCGCACGATGTCGCAATCCCCGCTGACGTCGACACATTGCTGGGCCGGCTGATGGCCGCGGGGCTGGCCGAGCATCCGGGCAAGTCCGGTGTGACCGCACTGCGCGAGGCGTCCGATGCGCTGGCCAGCCGCCTGGCGCTGATACGCGCCGCCCGTCACTCCATCGATGCGCAGTACTACATCTGGCATGCCGACGACTCGGGCACGTTGATGCTCGGTGCCTTGCTCGACGCCGCCCGTCGCGGCGTACGGGTGCGTCTGCTGCTTGACGACATCGGGGTCTCGGGCATGGACGATGCGCTGGCGGCGCTCGATGCCCAACCCAATTTCGAGGTGCGTCTGTTCAATCCGTCGATGATCCGATGGGCCAAGCTGGTCAGTTACGCGTTCGATTTCTCGCGCATGAACCGGCGCATGCACAACAAGGCGCTGATCGCCGACGGCGCGGCGGCGATCGTGGGCGGCCGCAACATCGGCGACGAGTACTTCCGCGTCGCTGACAGCGGTTTCTTCATCGATCTGGATGTGCTGGCCACCGGAGCCGTGGTGCCCGAAACCGCCGCCGCTTTCGATCGCTACTGGAACAGCCCGTCGGCCATCGACGTCGACGAGGTACTCGATCGCGATGTTGCGCTCGACGCCTTGCGAGGCCGGGTCGAACGCATTCGCGGGCGTCCGGAGAGCGCGGGTCTGCGCGCCGATCCGGCCATCAGTTCGGCGCGTTACATCGCGGGCGTGCTGCCGCTCGAATGGACCGACGTGCAATTGGTCGTCGACGATCCGGCCAAGGGACGTGGCGAGGCCCGTCGTGATCAGCTCCTGATCACCCGTCTCGCCGGTATCCTCGGTCGCGTCGAGCAAGGGCTGGACCTGGTGTCGGCGTATTTCGTGCCGGCGGGCGCAGGGGTTGCATATCTTGGCGGGATCTCGGGAGCGGATCGCCGCGTCCGGGTGCTCACCAATGCGATGACCACGACCGACGTCGTCATCGTGCACGCCGGCTACGCGAAGTATCGTCGCGCCCTGCTGGCCGCCGGTGTCGAACTGCACGAACTCAAGGCGGGTGAATTCACGACAAGCGGCGCGGACGTGCAGGTGCAACCGCTCGGTTTTTCCGGTGCGAGCCTGCACACCAAGGCGTTCTCCATCGACCGCGAGAGAATCTTCATCGGTTCGTTCAACTTCGATCCACGCTCGGCCTTGTTCAATTGCGAGATGGGATTCCTGATCGAAAGTCCGGCGATGGCGGCTCGGATGAGCGACGCGTTCGACACGCGCATGCTCCAGGTCAGTTATCGACCGGTATTGACTTCCGAGGGCCAGGTGGTCTGGAATGAGCGCTTGCCGGACGGGTCGGTTCGTACCTACGAGACCGAACCGGGGACGAATGCCTGGCAGCGCGCGATGATCGGCCTGCTGGGGATGTTGCCGATCGAGTGGCTGCTTTGACGCAGTCCGCCCGGAGCCAGAGAAAGACGGGTCGAAGCACCCAGGAGGATCCATGTCGAAAATTCGTGACCGGATGAACGCGCTTGGCCTCGTCCCCGCGGCGCCCCTGAAGATGCCGCCGGAAGTCTCGCTGCCGTTTCCGTGGGTGCGCGTGGTCGGCTCGCGCGTGCTCGTTTCCGGGCACGGGCCGACCGAGCCCGACGGCGCACTGGCCGAGCCGCGCGGCAAGGTCGGTCGCGAAGTGTCGCTGGGCGAGGCGCGCCATGCGGCGCGGCTGACCGCCCTGGCAATGCTCGGCAGTCTCGAGCGCGAACTTGGCGACCTCGACCGTATCGCCGCCTGGTTGCGCGCATTCGGCATGGTCAACGCGGCTCCGGGGTTCGACAAGATGCCCGAGGTCATCAACGGCTTCACCGAAGTCATCGTCGATGTCTTCGGCCCCGAGGTTGGCAGTCATGCGCGCAGCGCCGTGGGCCTGGCCGAGCTGCCGTTCGGCATCCCGGTCGAGATCGAGGCCGAATTGCTGTTGAAGGACTGATCGGCCTGCCAGGGAATGCTCATGAATGATCCGGGCTAATATGGCCGATTGGTCGCGACGGGAGCCGCCATGGCCGTTCATATCGTGCGCCTGGGAACCCCCCGGCTCGAAGACGAGGGGCTGCGTATCGGCACCGTGCGCCGTCCGCCGCGCGGCGTGCCGCGCGAGCAGTTCGCGGCGCAGAACTGGTACGACCTCTGGTATCCCAACCTTTCACCTACGGCCGAGACCGTCGAGATGGGCCGCTCGGCGCAAACGGACGCGCAACGACGCGCATTCCAGCGCCGCTACCGCAAGGAAATGAACGCGCAGGACGCCCGGCGCTCGATCGAACTGCTGGCCGCGTTCTCGCACCAGACTTCGTTCTCGGTCGGTTGCTACTGCGAGGACGAATCACGATGTCATCGCTCGGTGCTGCGCGAATTGCTGATGGAGGCCGGTGCGACCATCGGCGCGGTTGGCGAAGCGCCCGTCGGCGGTAGCGTCTCCCTAGCCTTCGATCGGCGTTAGCGTCGCTTCGGGCTCGTTTCTCTCGCTCGCGGCCGGGTGCTCTTCCTGGCTATTCAGCCGCGGTTAAGGCGGCTCGCCTATGCTGCCGATTTTCCTGCCCGGAGCATTCATGGAATCTCCGGGCTTGCGGATTGCAGACCCTTGTCCATTTTCGATGCATTTCATTGGCTGACGGCCAGCGATGGTCTGATGGCGCTGGTGGCGCAGAACTGGCCTGTCGGCATCGCGATCGTGGCCTTGGTCATCTTCTGTGAAACCGGCCTGGTGATGATGCCTTTCCTGCCGGGAGACTCTCTGCTGTTCACCGCAGGTGCGTTCCTCGGTGCGAGCACGGCGAACGTCGTGATGCCCGTCTTGGTGCTGGTGCTGGCCGCCTTTCTTGGCGATCTGACCAACTACGGCATCGGCCGCTCGCGCGTGGGTCGACTGCTGCTGCGCCAGGGCTGGGTGAAACCGCATTACATGGACCGGACCCGGGAATTCTTCGATCGCTTCGGCGGATTTGCCGTCACGGTGGGGCGATTCGTGCCCGTCGTACGCACGATTGCCCCGTTCATGGCGGGCCTGAGCCAAATGGATGCGCGCCGCTTTGGCACGTTCAATCTGCTTGGCGCGGTCCTGTGGGGGGGCGGTATCTTGTCGCTGGGCTACTGGCTCGGTCGCATCGAATGGGTGCGCGATCATCTGGGTCTGCTCACGATTCTGATCGTCGTCCTTTCCGTGCTGCCTGTCGGTCACAAGCTCTGGGTCGAGCGCCGCGCCGCCAAGGCAAGGGGCGCGGTGCGCAACGCGCACCGATGACGATGTCGTTTCGTATCGGTGCTCGTTGGCGGCGCATTGCGGCTGCGTTCGTCCTGGCGGGCCCTACGAGCGCCATGGCTGGCCAATCGGTGGATTTCGTTGCCGAGCACCTTCTCGAAGTCCCGATGGACATGCGCTACGGTGTGTTCGCCCACGCACCGCAGGATCTGCTCGAGCCGCAATGGCGGGTTCAGTTCGGCCTGGGTCGGGTTTCCGGCGCGAATCTGCGCAACACCGTGCCCATGCTCGGTCTGTCGCGATACATTCCGGCGTCGCCGCGTGGTGGCTGGCTGTTTGCTGGATTCTTCGATCGCTACCGATTCTCTGGCGATGCGGGCCCCGCTTCGATGGCGCCAAGCTTCGGCAATGCACCGTCGCTGCCGGGGGCGTTCGATGTGCAGATTCGCGCCGTCGACGGCTCGGCCGATCATGTTGGCCTGTCCCTGGCCCGTGTACATCGCCTGGATTCAGGCGGAACGCTGCAATTCGGCCTGGCGGTGGAGCGTCTTGACGTGGCGCGTTTTCGCGCCGCTTTCCGCACGACCGGGCTTGCGCAGGATTTCGACGGCGCGGTCGACTATGCCGGTGTCTACGACATCTTCACGCCGTTCGTATCGGCCGAGTCGTCCCCACGATCGCTGTCGCAAGACTGGCAGGGCCACTGGCTCGTGCGGCTGGCGTGGCCGTTACCCCGCGTCGGATTCAAGGGGCGTCTGACAGGGCCCGGGTTCGATGTCTCGGGCGACACCACCGATGTCGGCGGCGGCAAGCACATACCGGACCCCTTCGTCGGCCTGGGCTACACGCTCGAGCACAGGCCCTCGGGTCTGCAGATCGACATCGGTGCGACGCTCTACGGCCTGGTACTCGAACCGCGAGTCCACCGCGAGATCGGCCGCGCGCTGATGCTTTCGTTCTCCCTGCCGTTCTGATCAGCGACAGCAGCGCCAGCCGATGCCGATCGTGGCGCGCTGGCCGAGCGCTTGTTTCGTCAGCGGGCTGTCGGCCGCCGGGCCGACCACCTTGTTCAGACCGACGCTGCCGAACGCGATCCAGCGCTTGCTCAGGGCGGTCATGAAGCCGGCACCGATGCCGACGTCGCGCAGGCCGGCTCCCGGCGTGTATGCGGGGCGGTCGGCCCGGGCGGCCGATTCGGGAACGCCGAACAAGCCTTGCATGCTGGTGGCATTGGCGACCGTGAGCCCCGCTCCGAGTGTCCACTGTGTCGACGGGGAAGACCGGAACGTATAGCCGATTCCGCTCGATAGAAGCGCGCCGTTTCCGTGCCCGAGCAGATCCCAGGCGACCGTGTTGTCGAATGACAGGTTCTCGGTGATCTTGTAGCTGACCGACAGTCGCGCGAAGATCGTACGGTCGATGGCTGGCAGGCCGGCCAGGTCCACGGAGTCGGACGGACTGCGTCCGCCGCCGATGCGCGCCGAAGTCTTGATCTTCCAACGCGAGGTCTTGATGAGTTCGGCGCTCGCACCCGAATCATCGACCTGCGAGCCGAAGTTGAGGACCGAACTTCCGCCGGAGGAGGTCAGCTTGAAGCGCCCGTAGCGGTAGGCGACGATCGGGCGCAGGGACAGCCCCTGGCGTGACGAACCGAGATACTCCGGCGACGAGGTCAACGACATGCCGAGTGCGAACTCGGAGCGGGGCCGGGCCGAGCCCTTGTCCCTGCCGTGCTCGACCTCGACGTCGAGGTAGGGCCGCGATGCCGGGTCGTGATCGGGCTCGTAGCGCCGCTCGCGCTCCGCGAGCGCCGGTGTGGCGAGGGCCAGTGCCAACAGGGCGCAGGCCGCGGAGGTCCATGAAACGGCATCGGCCTGGGCGGCGGGGCTCAGCGCATGTGGGGGACGAGTCACGATCGGAGGGTTTCGGACGATATTCGGACGCATGGCCCGTCGGGCGCCGTCGAACGGGCATCGCCGCCGGTTGCCAGCGCGGCGCGGCGCGCGAGCGGGGGCGCCCGGGGTGCGGACGCGCACCCCATGGAGCGGGATCCTAGGGGGCGAGCATTAACGGATGCTGAACGGGTGGTTGCCAGCCCGTCCGGGCGATGCAGCCCGATTCGATGCTCATCAACCGATCGCCGGCGCTCGAACGGTGTCCGCACGACCCGACCCAACTATTCGTCGGCGGGGCGCGGTTTGCGGCGACAATGCTTCGTGGCGCAAGGGAGCGCGATTCGATGTCCAGCTTCGATCTGATCATCTTCGACTGCGACGGCGTGCTCGTCGACAGCGAAGTCATCACGAACCAGGTTTTCTGCGAGATGCTCAACGAGATCGGCATGACGATCGAGCTCGAGCGGATGTTCGAGCTTTTCGTCGGCCTTTCGGAGCCCCAGTGTGTCGAGATCATCACCCGGATGCACGGTGCACCGCCGCCGGGCTTCGTCGATGAGTACCACCGTCGGGCGGGCATGGCGCTCGACGCGGGAGTGCTGGCGGTCAACGGCATCGAGCGGGTGCTGGACGGGCTGACCTTGCCCTGTTGCGTGGCCTCGAGCGCGACCCACGCGAAGATCCGACTGACGCTCGGTCGAACCGGCCTGCTGCCGAGGTTCGAAGGTCGCATCTTCAGCGTCGCCGATGTGACGAGGCCGAAGCCGGCGCCCGATATCTATCTGCTCGCCGCGCGCACGTATGGCGTTCCTGCCGGCCGCTGCGTGGTGGTCGAGGACTCGCCGGCCGGTGTCGCAGCCGGAGTCGCGGCCGGGATGCGGGTTTTCGGCTATTGCGAGCGGTCGCCCGCTTCGCGATTGCGCGCGGCGGGCGCTCATCGGGTGTTCGAACGAATGGCAGACCTGCCTGCTTTGCTGGCAGCGGAGGAGACATGAGACAGCTGACCGAACTCGGGCGCGTCAGGCCGCATGCGCGAACCAGGTCTGGCAGTCGCCGTGCGCGCCGAGGCCTCGCGATGCGTCGTTGCGTCGTGCGCCTGGTGGCGACATCGGCGCTGATGCTACCGGCCGCCTGCGGTGACTATTCGCTGAGCCTGGGCGCGTTCTGCGTCCGCGATGACGGCTGGATCATTCGCCTGACGGTCATCGACCGCCTCCGTAGCCCGCTCGATGGCGTGCTGATCGACTGGCAGGTCGATGGCGGTCGCTCGCGGACCGATTCCTGTGATCCGCTCGGCTTCTGCGATCTGGATATCGACCGGGGCGGCAGGTTGAATCTGCGCGCGCAACGGGCGGGCTATGTGCCGGCACTGCTGGTGATCGATCTCGATGGCGATCCGTGCCGCTACCCGAGCCGGGAGTTCACGATCGTGCTCCAGCGCGCGTGATGCATCGGGCAGATGTCGGCAGACCGGGAGTTGACTAAACTCCGCGTCATGAGTGTTCTCGATAAGGTATCCGACCGCGCCGGGGATGGTGGCGACCCGGGCTGGCAGATTGTGCGTGCCACGATCGATGATGTGCATCGTCTGGCGCCGCTCGTGCGCGCCTATTGGCGTGCCGAAGAGATTCCCGCGCCGCACGGCTCGCAGATCAGCGAAACCCTGGCACGACTGCTGCCCATGACCGAGCACTGCGCCTGCTGGCTCGCGATCGCCGACGGGCGTCCGGTCGGGTATCTGCTGGCGGTCTACGTGCTCAGCCTCGAGCATCTGGGCATGACCGCCGAGATCGACGAGTGCTTCGTACGAGACGATCAGCGCGGGCGGGGCCTGGGCGCCGCGCTGCTGGCTACGGCCGAGGATGAATTCCGATCGCGGGGCTGCATCAACGCATCCATGCAGGTGGCGCGGCTCAACGAAGGCGCCCAACGCTTTTATGCGCGCCAAGGCTATGGTGCGCGCTCGCGGTACATGCTGATGGACAAGGCATTGACGCACGGCCCGCGCTGACGATGAATGCGCGCACCGCCCTGATGGGCGTCTTGTTCTCGGTCATGTGGTCGAGCGCCTTCACCAGCGCACGCATGATCGTGCTCGATGCGCCGCCGTTTCTGGCCCTGGGCGCGAGGTTCCTGATCTCGGGCATGCTCGGCGTGGGTATTGCCGCGCTGCTCGGCCAGCGTATCCGACTGTCGCCCGCAGAGTGGCGGGCACTGGTCGTGCTCGGCGTCTGCCAGAACACGATCTATCTCGGTCTGTGCTTCGTGGCCGTGCAGTGGGTAGCCGCCGGAGTCGTCGTGATCATCGCCAGCCTGCTGCCGCTGCTGGTGGCGGTCGCGAGCTGGGTGTTCCTGCGCGAACGCCGGACCTGGCTGGGGCTCGCCGGTCTGGCTGCCGGGGTCATCGGCGTGGCGGTGATCATGGCCGGCAAGATCGCCGGCGGCATCGATCTGCGCGGTGTCGTGGCCACCTTGATCGGGGTCACCGCGCTGGCGGCGGCCACGCTGCTGGTCGGTGGCCGGTTCGCGGGCAATCCCAACACGCTGATGCTCGTCGGCCTGCAGATGCTGGTCGGCTTCGTCACCGTGCTGCCGGTTTCCTGGCTGTTCGAATCCTGGGTCGTGCGGCCGACCGTGTCGCTGGCGGTGGCATTCGCCTGGACCACGCTGGTACCGGGCTTGCTGGCGACGCTGGTGTGGTTCGTGCTGGTCGGGCGCATCGGCCCGACTGCTGCAGCGGCCTTTCACTTCCTGAATCCGTTTTTTGGCGTCGCGATCGCGGCGTTGATCCTGGGTGAGCCTTTCACCTCGCGTGACGTGGTCGGCGTGCTCATCGTGATGCTTGGCATCCTCGCCGTGCAACTCAGCCGGCGGCGGGTGGCCGCGGGCAGGTCGTAGCCGGGGCGCAGGCGGTTCGGCGACGCGTTCGCGCGCATCGCCGGACCGCTCGCCGGCGCAGATGGCGGCTCACGCCGGTTCGCGCGACCCACGGGCCGAGCGAGGCCGGCCGCGCCGCCGGCCCGACGACATCGGTAGCCCATTGCCGTTCGCGGTCCATTGCGGGGCGAAGCCGAGCAAGAACGCCCGAAACGCCTCGGCCGCCGGTGTGAGCGAGTGCCCTGCACGCTGCAGGACGGCATACTCGCGCACGATCGACGGTCCCGCCAACGGCACCAGAACGAGATCGAAACCGCTGGCCAGGCCGTTCGCGAACGCGGGACAGAGGGTGATGCCGAATCGTGCCTGGACCATGGCCAGTGCCGTGTTGATCCGACGTACGACGACGATGTCGGTTGGAAAGAGGTCGTCCGCCCGGCTATCGAACTGCGGGGCGGCCCAACGCGCGAACTCGCGAAAGAAGCTGATCAGACGACGTTTGCGAAGTTGCTCCCAACCGACCTGCCGCCGTGTGGCCAACGGGTCGTCGCGTCGGACGGCGAGGTGCAGTGGCGCCTCCATGAACGGCGTTCGGTCGATGTCAGACTGCTCGATGTGGCCGGGCGCGATGCCCAGATCGACTTCTCCACGCATCGTGCGTTGGACGACCTCCTCGAGTGGGACATCGAGAAAGCGCACCTCGACTTGCGGATACTGTTCGCGAAACACGGCCATGGCCGCCGGCACGAGGGTGCACGAGACCACCTCGGGGGCGGCGAGCCGGACCACTCCACGCCGTTTCGCCTTGAGACTCGAGATGCTGGTCACCGCGTCGTCGAGGTCCTGGAGGACACGCTCGGTGAGTGGAAAGAACTCGCGGCCCACTACCGACAGGCTCACCTTGCGCGTGTTGCGATCGAACAGCTTGACGCCGAGCTGGGCTTCCAGTTCCTTGATCTGTCCGCTCAACGCCGCCGGTGTCAGATGAAGGGCCTCGGCGGCGGCCGAGAAACTGCCGGCCTCGGTGACCGCCCGAAAAGCGCGCAGCTGGCGCAGTGTCAGATTGTTCACGGAATTCTAAAAATCGATCAGAAAAGATTGATTGTCTCAAAAGTCGACCTGCTTGAAAGTATCGTGTCAAACGACGCAGGTGCGTGGGCCGACCGTGCCACCTGATGTGCACGCGACGAAGGGCGGAGACTATGGACAACGCGTTGGCGCCGGATACCGATTTGGCGGTCGGCGACATCAATCTGGCGTCGCTGGACACTTTTCTCAGGCCCGACCTCGCCGGTCAGTTCCGCAAGCTGCGGCGTGAAGCGCCGGTTTCGTGGCACCGGCATGACGACTCGGGCAGGAAGGGTTTCTGGTCCCTGGTGCGCTATGCCGACATCATCAAGGCGAACCAGGATCCGGCCACCTTCAGCAGCCGCGACGGCATTCAGGTCATGTTCGAAGGCGATCTGCCGCATGCGGCAGAGTCGTCGATGATCGAAATGGATCCGCCCGAGCACACGCGCTTCCGGCGGCTGGTCAGCCAGACCTTCAGCCCGCCTGGCGTCGCGCCCATGGCCGAACAGATTCGCGCTCGTGTGCTGAAGATTCTCGACGATCTGGCGGACCGGGACGAGATCGATTTCGTGCGTGATTTCGCCACCCCGTTACCGCTCGGTGTTTTCTACGACCTGATGGGCGTGCCGGTCGCGGATCAGCGACGCATGCTCGAACTGGCCGATCGCACGTTCTTTTCCGGTGATCCGCGTTTCGGTGGTGACCAGCAAGGGGTAGGCGAGGCCGGCCGGGAAATCCAGGCCTACGGTCGATGGCTGGCCGAAAAACGTTTGCTGGAGCCCGCGTCGGACGTCATGAGCGCGCTCGCGCACGCCACGATCGATGGCGAGCGTCTGAGTGCCGACGAACTGGGATCCTTCTTCGGCCTGCTTGGAGCGGCCGGTGCCGACACCGTTCGCTCGTCGCTGAGCCAGGCCATGCGCGCGCTGACCGACTTTCCGGACCAGAAGGCGCGCTGGCTCTCTGACATCGACGGCCACGCAGCCAGCGCCGCAGAAGAAATCGTTCGCTGGGCGAGCCCGACGATGCACATGCGTCGAACGGCAACGCGCGACACCGAAATCGGCGGCCAGGCGATCGCGGCCGGCGACAAGGTCGCGCTCTGGTTCGTATCCGGAAACTTCGACGAAGCGAGTTTCGTCGATCCCTATCGGTTCGACATTGCTCGTCGCCCCAATCACCACATGGCATTCGGTCGGGCCGGCCCCCATTTCTGCCTGGGCTCGCACCTGGCCAAGCTCGAGATCCGCATCGCCTACACCGAGCTATTGAAACGTTACCCGGACGTGCGGGCGACCGGCCCGATCGATCGCCTGCGCAGCAATTTCATCAATGGTCCGTTCGCGTTGCCCGCCAGCCTGGGCGCGCGGCGCGGCTGAGGGCACTGGTCATGGGAGAAGTCGTTGGCGCGGCCATCGTGTCGCATCATCCGGGGCTGTTCCGGCAGCCGGCCGAGCGCATCGCCATGGGCAATGGCCGCGACAGTGATCTGGTGCAAGGCTATGCCCGGGTCCGCGAGCACATCGACGCGGTTGCGCCGGACACCCTGGTCATCTTCGACACGCATTGGTTCACCAGTGGCCGGCACGTGATTGCCGGCGCGGCCCGTTACCGTGGCATCTACACGTCCAACGAGATGCCCTGGATCCTGCACGACATCCCGTACGACTATGCAGGGTCGCCCGAACTGGCGGCCGAGATCGGACGGCTGGGCGCCGAGCGTGGCATGCCGGTCGAGAACTGCACGAACGCGCACGTTCGTCCCGAGTACCCGACCGTCAACCTGCTCGGTCCGCTTTGGCGGGGTGAGCGGGTGCTGGCGGTGGGTATCTGCCAGAATGCCCGCGCGCATCACTTCCTTCAGATGGGCGGGCTGATCGGGGATGCCATCGCCCGCTGCGAGGGGCGGGTGGTGCTGCTGGCATCCGGTGCGCTCAGTCATCGGATGGTCGATCTCGACTTCCAGGCCCGACACCCGCGCTGGTGGGATCCCGCGAACATCAGCGATCCCGCCCACGTGCAACTCGATCACGAGGTGATGGCAAGCTGGTCGCACGGTGACCATGCGGCGGTCATCGACCGTTACCCGGAACTGCGCGCTGCGGCCTTCGAGGGCTTTGGCGGTCACTATCTGCAGATGGTCGGCGCGTTGGGGGGACGTGATTGCGGCGCCCGTGGGCAGGCATTGTCCGAGTACGAAAATGCCATGGGTACCGGCAATGTGCACATCTGGTTCGATGTCTCGACCAACGGAATAAGGCCATGAACGTCTTGCAGGGACCACGCCGCGAGCTCAGACGTGTGCTCCACAACGGCTCGGCGTACTGGGCCGTGCCAGAGGCCGCAGGACTGCGTCTTTCCGACGGGCGCCTGGTCGGTTTCGACGAGGTCCGCCATCTGCCGCCGTGTGATCCGGCCACCATCATCTGCCTGCACCTGAACTATGCCTCGCGCTACTACGAGCTGCGCGGCAGGCGCCCCGAGAACCGGGCGGATTACGGCACGCCCACCTACTTCCAGAAGCCCGTCACGACGCTGAACGCCCACGGCGGCGAGATCGTTCGTCCTGAGGGCTACCGGTATCTGAACTACGAGGGCGAAATCGCCATCGTGATCGGCAAACCGACGCGCAACGTCACGCCGGACGAAGCCTGGGACCACATTGCCGGCTTCACCTGCGCGCTCGACATGGGGCTGCAGGACATGCGTGACACCGACGCAGGATCGATGCTGAGGGTCAAGGGCGCCGACGGCTTCTGCCCGATCGGACCGGGAATCGTGTCCGGCATCGACATCCGTGAGCAAACGCTGCGCACCTATCGCAACGGCAGACTCGTGCAGGAAGGGGTGCTCGCCGACGAAATGATCTTCGGTTTCGACTATATCGTGGCCGACCTCGCGCGACACATCACGCTGATGCCGGGCGACCTGATTCTCACCGCGACGCCCGCGAACTCGCGCCCCCTCGATGTCGGTGACCTCATCGAGGTCGAAGTCACCGGCATCGGCCGGCTGTCGAACCGGATCGTGGCCGCACCCGCGCCACGCGCCCCGGTCGGGCACCAGCCGTCGGGCAGTGCCGAGGTCGTACGGGTTGCGCAAGGCAACGACAGCCGGTTGCCGGCGAAGCTGATGAATCGCTGATCGGTCCTGTGGCTCCGGGTTGCACCGTTGAACATCCCGACCTTCGAATGTCATTGAATCCAAGAGGAGACTGACGATGACCAAGACCCGAATCGCCGCGGCGTTCGCGGCCGTGCTGTGCGTGAGTGCGGCATCCCTGGAGGCGCGCGAGTTGCGGGTCTCGAATGCCGCGCCGGCCGCCACGCCGTGGGGCAAGGCGCTCGATGCCTTCGCCGCCAGGGTCGCGGAGCTGTCTGGCGGAAAGCTCACCCTCAAGACCTTTCCCGGTGGCCAGCTCGGTGACGAGCAGGAAACCATTCGCCAGACCGTGCGAGGGCGCATCGACATCACCGGCGCGTCGAACACGGCCGCGTCGCTGATCGTTCCCGAATTCGCGTTGCTGGCGGCGCCTTACCTCTGGGACACCCAGGCGCAGGGCGACTGCGTGACCGACAAGCATCTGATGACGGTCTACGAACCGATGTTCGACGACAAGGGCCTGCGGCCGATCTCCTGGACCGAGATCGGCAATCAGATCCTGTTCACGACGTCGCCGGTGTCGGTGCCCGCGGACATCGCCGGCAAGAAGATCCGCACGGCGCCGGTGCGCACCGACACGATCTTCATCAATTCGACCGGCGCGACGGCGGTACCGCTCGGGCTGGCCGACTCGATGCCCGCGCTCAAGACCGGTGGCGTGGTCGGGGTGACGTTCCCGGCCGTGTACGGACTCGCGGTCGGCTATCAGAAGGTGGCCTCGAACATCCTGGTGACGAATCATTCCCATCAGACCGGCGGCTACTTCGTCTCCGCCAAGACCTGGAAGTCGTTGTCCGACGAAGAGAAAGGGTGGATCACCGATGCCGCGGCCACGACCCTGTCGGGCCTGCGACCGCAGATCCGCAAGGCGGAGGCCGGTCTCCTTCAGAAGGCCGCCACCGAGGGCGCGACCGTCCACGAGATCTCGGGTGCGCAGGCCAAGGCCTGGCGTCTGCAGGCCGCCAAGGTCACCGAACAGGTGGTCGAGGAAACCGGCGGCAATGCGAAGGCCGTCTGGGCGAAGATCCAGTCCGCCAAGCAAGACTGCGGTAGCTGAGCCGTGCCGATCGCGGGGCGGATCATCGCTGGCTTGCAGACCTTCGAGAAGCTGATCACCTCGATCGCGTATGTCATCGTCGCCGGCCTTCTCGTCTGCGACGTGCTCGCACGCGAGCTGGTCGGCGGTTCGATTTGGGGCGCCCAGAAAATGGCCGTGTTGGCGGCCGTGGCCGCCGCCTTTGCCGGCTTCGCACTGGTCACGCACGCCGATGCGCATCTGCGGGTCGCCGGGTTCGATTCGCTGGTGCCCGGCCGTTGGACCGGGCTGCATCGACGCCTCGGCGATCTGCTCTCGTTTGCGCTGCACACGATATTCGCCGTCGCAGCGGCGATCTTCGTCTGGCAAAGCTACGACGGCAATGAACAGGTCGCCGTGCTCTATCTCCCGATGTGGCCGTTTCAGCTGGTGCTCGTCTATGCATTCGCGTCGTCGGCGATTCGACATCTCGTGTTTGCGATCTACCCGTCTTTGAAGCCGGAACCGCCCCGGACCGTGGGTTGATCATGGCCTCAGCGGGCCTCGTCGTGCTGGTCGTCGTCATGCTGGCTCTCAGGCAGAGTGTTCCGCTGCTGCTGCTCTCGGTGGCGGGCTACGCGATGCTGGTCTGGGGCGACGGCGAGCTGACCTACCTGATCGAGGACATCTGGTACGGCACGACCACGGATCTGCTTCTGGCGATCCCGATGTTCCTGCTGGCGGGCAACATCATGACCCGCGGTTCGATCGCTCAGCGGTTGATCGATGTCGTGCGCGTCGGCACCCAGTGGATTCACGGCGGCATGGCGATTGCGACGATTCTCTCGTGCGCGCTGTTTGCCGCGATCTCGGGCTCGTCACCCGTGACGATGCTCGCCGTGGGCACGGTCATGATGCCGGCCCTGCTCGAAGCGGGCTACCCGCGTCGCTTCGCGCTCGGGGCCATCACGTCGGCCGGTACCCTGGGCATCATCATTCCGCCGTCGATACCGCTGATTCTCTACGGTATCGTCAACGAGAAGTCGATCGTCGATCTGTTCGTCGCGGGTCTCGTGCCTGGATTGCTGCTGGCCGGTGCGCTCGCCGCCTATTCGTACGTGCGCAACCGCCATATGCCGGCCGAGCCGTTCGATCGGGCCGCATTCGTGCGGGCACTGCGCCGCGGTGTCTGGTCGATGTTGCTGCCGGTCATCCTGCTCGGCGGCATCTACTCGGGCTATTTCTCGCCGACCGAGGCGGCGGCCGTCTCGGTCCTCTACGCGCTGTTGGTCGAGATCTTCATTCATCGCGAGCTGAAGCCCGCGCAGTTCATCGGCCTGACGGTCGATACGGCGCGCATGCTCGGCACACTGATGCCGATCGTCGCGGTGGCGCTCAGTCTGCAGAAGCTGCTGACGATCAATCAGGTGCAACAGGACCTGGCCGCCTGGGTGACGGGCCTCGTCGACAGCAAGGTCGCATTCCTGCTCGTGGTGAACCTGCTCTTGCTCGTACTGGGCTGTCTGGTCGACGTGATCTCGGCCGTGCTGGTGGTTTCGCCCCTGCTGCTGGCCCCGGCGATGGCCTATGGCATCGATCCGATCCACTTCGGCATCATGATGGTCATCAACCTGGAGATCGGCTTTCTGACGCCGCCGGTCGGTTTGAATCTGATTGTCGCGATGTCGGCGTTCAAGGCCGGTTTCGCCGAAGTGGTGCGTGCGGTTCTGCCTTTCATCGCGCTGATGCTCGCCGTGCTGATGCTGGTCACCTACGTGCCCGAACTGAGCCTCTGGCTCGTGAACTAGTGCGTTGCGCGCGGCGCTAGCGCATGGCGCACCGCGCGGGCGGCGCATTGCACCCGGGTGGCCCGGCGCAGCACATCGCGTCGATGCCTTGCTACCGTGGCGGGCCGGGGCCCGACAGCCCGCTCATGCCTGCCAGACACCATAGCCGGCCTCGCGCAGGGCGATGGCCAGTTCGACTTCCATCTCCCGGGCGGCCTGGTAGGGCATGGGGTTGTAGACCGCGTACAGATCCGGCAGCAGGCGCAGCCCGTACTCGCGGGCATAGCGATTGGCGCGTACGCCGGCCTTATGGCGCGCAAAGCGCAGTTCGGGATCGAGCCCGGTCATGCCGACATAGACGAACGGCATGCCCAGACGGTAGTCGGGATTGGCCGTGCGGAAGCGCGGCTGGTTCCAGACCCGGTCGTCGAGCTCGATGACGTAGACGAAATGGGTCAGGCGCGGCCCGCGCTTCGCGCCTCCGGGCGGTCGGGGCTGTCCTTTCTTGCTCAACGAAGGGAGGCGGTCAGGGTCGCGAGCCGGCGCGCCGCGGCGGTGCATCCGGCCGCGAAGCCGAGTCGCTCGTGGGCATCACGATCTTCGAGATGCCAGCGGCGTGCGGTCGCGCTGTATGCGGATCGGTCGCGGCCGACGTCGGCGAGCCTGGCGATCGGCCACGGAACATCGAGAACCAGCGATAGCCAGAGTTCGCGGTCGGCGACGGTGGCTTGGGAGGTCTCGGATTTCATGAGAGAGTCCGGAAGGGCGCGGTCCGGCCGACTATACGAAGCGAACGCGGTTCGAACAACTCGTTGCGCGATGCTCGTTTCCGGAATGGTCCGGCACGCGCGGGAACACTCCGAGCACAGTGCCATGACACCAGAGAAGATCTGCCCCGACGGCCTCTCCATCCGCGCCATGCAGATCGATGATCTGCCCGCCGTCAATGCAGTGATCACCGATGCCGTCGGCACCTGGGGGCTGCCGGCCGCGGTGCTCGCACGCACGCTGCCGATGTTCGGCCTGCGTGCGGACGAGCTTGGTGAGCTGAATGGCTTGGTCGCCCGCATCGGTGGGCAAATCGTCGCCGTCGCGACCTGGACCGCACCGGGCCCTGGCGACACGCCCGCCGGCAAGCAGGATGCCGTCCTGTTGCACGGTCTGTACGTGCGCGCGGATCACCACCGGCGCGGGATCGGTCGCCGCCTGCTGGCCGAGGCCGCTTCGATCGTGGTCGCGTCCGGCCACGATGCCCTGGCCACCCGGGCGCAACGTGCGGCCGAGGGCTTCTTTCTGGCGCAGGGCTTCGCGCCGTTCCCGGACGAGGGCGAGGCGGTGCTGTATCCGCGTCGGCTCTGGCGTGATCCGGGCCCGCTGGCCACTGATCCCTGAGCCGCGTCGTGGTCGGGCACTCAGCCCGGGATGCGCACCGGCATCGATGCGTAGCCGTGCACGAAGCTGGAGGGCACGCGAACCGGCTCACCGACGACCTCGATGCGCGGAAAGCGCGCGAGGATCTCTTCCCACAGAATGCTCAGCTGCATCTCGGCCAGACGGTTGCCCACGCAGCGGTGCACACCGAATCCGAATGAAAGATGATTGCGCGGCCGGGCGCGATCGATGATGAACCGGTCTGGTTGGTCGATCTCGGTATCGTCGCGGTTGCCCGAGGCGTACCACATCACGACACGCTCGCCCTTGCGGATCCGCTGCCCGGCCAACTCGATGTCCTCGAGGGCCGTGCGCGCCATGTGCGCCAGCGGTGTCTGGTAACGAATGATCTCGGGCACCATCGTCGAGATCAGCGCCGGGTTCGCCATCAGCTTGTCGTACTGGTCGGGGTTCTGATTCAGGAAGAGCAGCCCGCCGGTGATGGAGTTGCGGGTGGTGTCGTTGCCACCCACCGTCAGGAGCACCATGTTGCCGCGGAACTCCGACGGGCTCATGTTGCGCGTGGCCGGCGAGTGCGCAAGCATCGAGATCAGGTCGTTGCCGGGTGCGGCATTGACGCGCGAATTCCACAGCCCGGTGAAGTAGTCCCACATCTTGTTCATCTCGGCATCGCGCTTCTGCCAGGCGGCTTCGTCGGAAACCGGTGGGATCATCGTGATCACCTCGGTCCAGTAGGGCAGCAGGTGACGCTCCGCGAACGGAAAGTCGAACAAGGTGGCCAGCATCTGCGTGGTCAGCTCTTTCGAGACCCGCTCGACCCAGTCGAAGGTCTCGTTGCGGGGCAGGTCGTCGAGGATGTGCCGCACGCGTTCGCGAATCAGGCCCGACAGGCGCCGCAGGTTGTCCGGCGCGACGGCCGGGCTCACTGCCCGGCGCTGGGCGTCGTGGTCGGGCGGATCCATGGCGATGAACGAACGGTTGGCCGCGCGCGTGGGCATCTTGAACACCACGATGCCGCCGTGTTCGGCCTCGGAGGAGAACACCTTGTGGTTGATGTCGACCGACATGATGTCCTGGTAGCGGGTGACCGACCAGAAACCGGTGCCGGCACGGGCGCCTTCGACTCGCCGATAGTGAACCGGCGCCTCTTTGCGAAGGCGCTCGTAGTACGGCCAGACGGTGTCCTGCGCATAGAGCGTGCCATCGGACAGATCGATGTCCTCGATCGGCATGGCATAGGCTGCCGCGCGCGCCTGCGCCTGCAGGCTGGCGCGTGCTTCCGGGGTGAGCATCGGGGCGTGCATATCGGGTCTCCGTTTTTGTGAATGCAAATTCACTTTTCGTTAGTAGAATTCAAGCCTCGTCGGCTGTCAAGCCGTCCAGGTCTCGCCAGAGGGGGCTTCCTGACATGACTGCGCGGTCGAGATCCACCCCCCGCGACCAGGCGGCCGCAGCCGTGGCGGGCCCGCCGGCACGCGATCGTTCACCCGACGTCCGTCGTGGCCGGCCCGCGCCGGGCGCGGGGCTCGTGCATCCGCCCAAGCAGGCGCGCGGCCATGCCCGTGAGCGCGATCTGATCGACGCCGGCCTGCGGTTGTTGCAGGACCGTGCTCTCGACGAGATCACGATCGAGCAGGTGGCCCGTACGGCCGGCTGCTCGGTGGGCAATTTGTACAAGCGCTTCGCCGGCAAGGAAGCCTTTCTGAGCGTGCTCGTCGATGCCGTTCGCGCGCGGCTGATCGGGGAGATCGATGGTCTGGCCGACGCCTTGCCCGGCCAGCACGCCCGGCTCGACCGCGCCGTGCAACAGGTGGTGCGGTTCGAGCTGGATGTCTTCACTCGCTATCGGGGGCTCATGCGTGGGCTCACCCTGCACCGGTTACAGCATGGGGCGCTGGCGGGGGCAGGTCTGCGTGATGTCCGTGCCCGCTTCCAGGCACGCGCTGTCGAGGCCCTGCTGCCCCTGGTGACGGCGGACTTGTCGCCACCGGTTGCCCGTGAAAGGCTCGAATTCGGGTTGCAGGTGTCGCTGAGCAGCCTGATCGAGAAGACGCTGCTGGATGCCGTGCCGCGCGGTGACGACGGCGATGCCTTCGTCACCCGCATGAGCGCGATGATGGTGGCGCATCTGCGTGCGCCGATGGTCGATTGACGTCGGCTCATCGGCGCAGTACGGTTGCCCGACCACCCGACCACCCGACCACCCGACCACCCGACCACGAGGCGACAGGCGATGCCGGTTCTCACTGCCACCGATAGCGCGGGTGTCGAGATTCGCTACCGCGACCGCAAGCGTCTCGCCTGGCTGGCCTCGGTGCTCCTGCCGCTCGAGCCCTTGCTCGGGGTGTGCTTGCATGCAGCGACCGGCCTGCCGATCGCGCTGGGCCTGCCGCTCCTGATCAATTACGGCCTCATGCCCTTGCTCGACGCCTTGGTGGGCGAGGATACGAGCAATCCGCCCGAGGCGGTGGTGGCCCAGCTCGAGGCGGATCGCTATTACCGCTGGCTCACCTGGATAACGGTGCCCCTGCATTTCGTGGTGTTGATCGTCTGTGCGTGGTGGGCGGCGGTGGCGCCCATGCCCGCCTGGGCCTTCTTGATGCTTGCTTACGTGGCCGGCGCGGCATCGGGCCTGGGACTGAACACCGGTCACGAACTCGGCCACAAGAACACGCGCATCGAACAATGGCTGGCGCGTCTCGTGCTGGCGGTTCCCGCGTACGGCCACTTCACGGTCGAACACGGCCGCGGCCATCATCGCTGGGTGGCGACCCCCGAGGATCACGCCAGCGCACGCTACGGCGAGAGCATCTACCAATTCGCCCTGCGCGAACTACCGGGCGGCATCGCGCGTGCCTGGCGCCTGGAGCGTGAACGTCTGGCGCACGCGGGCCATCCTGTGCTCAGCCGGCACAACACGATTCTCCAGTCGTATGCGGTGACGCTCGTGATGCAAGGTGCTCTGATCGCGGCCTTCGGCCTTGTGATGCTGCCTTTTCTGGCGATACACAATGCCGTGGCCTGGTGGCAGCTCACCTCGGCCAACTATGTCGAGCACTATGGCCTGCTGCGGGAACGGCAGGAACGCCCCGGGCGTTTCGGCTATGAAACACCCAAGCCGCATCACTCGTGGAACACCAACCACCTGATCTCGAACCTGGTGTTGTTCCATCTCCAGCGTCATTCGGATCATCATGCGTTTCCGCTGCGCCGATACCAGAGCCTGCGCGACTTCCCCGACCTGCCGCGGCTGCCGTCCGGGTACTTCGGCATGTTTCTGCTGGCCTACGTGCCGCCTTTGTGGTTTCGGGTGATGAATCCGCGATTGCTGGCGCTGCCAGGCGTGGCCGGCGATCTGACCCGCGTGAATCGAGGGGCGTGACCGGCTCAGCCGGACGCCAGCCAATCGAGGATCGCCTCGTTCAGCGCTTCGGAGCGCCACGTCATCACCCAGTGTCATGGCGAAGTGATAGCCGAACAGGGATCCCCAGTCGTGCACGAGCACAGTCACCGGCCCGTGCGGGCTGAGCGCGTCGACGACCCGCGTGACGAGATCGTTGATCTCAGCCAGTGACCAGGCGCGGCGCTCGTCGCCGGCGGCAAAGCCGGGCAGTGTGAAACGGGCGCATCGATACCGCGCCGAAATTGCCTCGACCTGGGCGTCCCACAACGCCTGCGTGTCGGGCCAGCCGTGGATCATGAGGATCGTGCGCGGGCCGTCACCGTCGATACGAACCTCGACGGGGTCGATGCGCAGGATCTGCGCAGAAAAGATCGTCATGTCGGATTCGAATTCCTGTGCCGAACCGCTTCGGGCAGGAAGCGAACGCCCGGGCGTGCGAGCCCGCCACCGATGCCGACCGGCGTGCCATCGGCGCGCCAACAGGCGGCGCCGGTCATCGTGCCGTCGTCGTGGAATTCGATCGCGCACATGCCGCCCCCGACGTTGGGAACGCGCATGACCTCGTGGCCCCGGACCTCGAGCGCCTGCGCAATGGTGTCGTCGATCCCCGGTTCGAGTTCGAGCATGCCGCCCTGCGTCCAGACCCGTGGCGCCTCGACCGCCTGTTGCAGATCCATGCCGTGATCGATCAGGTTCAACAAGGCCTGGAATGCCGACGGAAAGATGCGCAATCCGCCCGGCAGGCCGAGCGCGAATCGCGGCCGGCCGTCGCGCAGAACGATCAGCGGCGCCATCGAGGACGTCACCCGCTTGCCCGGGGCCAGGGAGTTGGCGCGGCCCGGGCGCGGGTCGAACACGTACAGGTAGTTATTCGGGATGACGCCCGTGCCGGGCACCATGTAGCGAGCCCCGAACAGCGAGTTGATCGTCTGCGTGGCGCTGACGATCAGGCCGTCGCGGTCGGCGACGCTCACGTGGGTGGTGTGCGAGTCGGTGTCCGGACCGAGCCCGGAGGTCCACGCCTGAGCGCGTGACATTTCCAGCCGGGCCCGCCGCTGCGCGGCATAGCCGGCCGACAGCAGACGCTGCACGGGCACGGGAACGAAATCCGGATCCGCCGTCACCGCGATGCGGTCGGCGAACGCAATTTTGAGCGCCTCGGCGATCAGGTGGATGCCGTCGGCGGTGGCGAAGCCCGCTTCGCGCACCGGCAGGGCTTCGAGCAGGGCGAGCATCTGGCCGATGTGCAGCGGGCCGGAGCAGGGCGGTGGCGGGCCGATGATCTCGAAGCCACGGTAGTGCGCGCGCAGTGGCGCCAGCTCGCTCGTCCGGTATCCCGCCAGGTCGGCGGCCGTGACATAGCCGTCGTGGGCACGCATGTCGTCGCAGATCGCCGCCCCGATGGCGCCGGCATGGAGCGCGTCGGCGCCATCGCGCACGATCGTTTCGAGAGCCTGGGCATAGGCGGGATTGGCCACCCGCTGGCCGGCCTCGATGGCCCGGCCGCGCGGCATGAACACGGCCGCAATCTCGGGGTCGCCAGCCAGATCCCCGGCGCACTCGGCGACGCACTCGGCCAGGTACCGGGTGGCCGCGAAGCCGCGCCGGGCGTGGCGGATGGCCGGTTCGGTGACCTCGCCCAGGCTCAGTGTGCCGTGGCGCGCGAGCAGTTCGCACCATGCCTTCAGATTGCCGGGCACGGCCACCGAGGCTCGACCGACCGCGTTGCGCCGGCCGACCGTGTCGAGCGAAGCCGGCGGCGCGTCGGGCAGCGGTTCGAACGTGCGGGCGTGCACGCTGCCGGGGCAGCGACCCTGACCCTCGATGACCGTGTGCGAGCCGTCGGGCAGACGCAAATGGGCAAAACCGCCACCCGCGATCCCGACCATCATCGGCTCGACCACGGTGAGCGTGAAAAGCGCAGCGACGGCGGCATCCACCGCGTTGCCGCCGCTGGCCAGCATTTCGGCGCCGGCGGCCGAGGCCAGCGGGTGGTTGGTGACGACCATGCCGCGATCGCCGCCGGCCGGCCGCTTGTCGGTGTGCGTTCCGCTCATCGTCGGTTCCTCCCGTTGGCGGCATTGTCCATCAGAACGCAGGGCGGCGTTGATCGCCCGGCAATGCATACTCAGAGGACGATCGAAACATTCGAAGGAGACATCGGTGATGCCGACCGATCAGACCGTGCTGTCGCTGCTCGAGCAGGTTTCCAGTGCCACCCTATCCACCATCCTGCTCAAGAACCACGGGCTGGCCAACACCTGCATCCGTGATACCCGGCGGCTCAGTGGCGACGGCCCGCGCATGGTCGGGCCCGCATTCACCTTCCGCTACATCGCCGGGCGCGAGGACCTGCTGCCGCAGCAGTGGCTCGGTCATCCCGACAATCTCATCCGCCCGACCATCGACGGCATGCCGGCCGGCGTGGTGCCGGTTCTCGATTGCGGCGGCCATCCGGAGGTCGGCCTGCTGGGTGGCAACCTGTGGGCGCGCATGATCGCGCGCGGGGTCGCCGGCGTGGTCACCGACGGTGGGATGCGGGATCGCGACGAGATGCGCGGCCTGGGCGTGCCCGTGTTCTGTCGCGAAATCGTCGTGCCGACCAGCTTTCCAACGCTGATGCTGGTGGCCGTGCAGGAGCCGGTCGCCTGCGGCGGCGTGCCGGTGTTCCCCGGCGACATCCTGGTCGGCGACGCCGACGGCGTGGTGGTCATCCCGGCTCATCTGGCTGGTGCGGTCGCCGAGGCCGGCGCCGCGCTCGAGGACATCGAGCAGTGGGTGCATCGGCGTCTGCGTCGCGGCGAACCATTGGACGGCCTCTATCCGCCCAACGAGAAGGCTGTCGCCGAGTTCGAGGCCTGGGTCAGGGCCGGTCGACCGGCCGACCGGCTGGTGGTCTGAACCGAGGATTCGCGCCGGAGTGAGCCGACCCCGGCCGTTCCTCAGCCGGGCGCAGTGCGCAGGCGGGCTTCCCGGCGAGCGATCCAGACGGTGGCGGCAAGGATCACACAGCCACCGATCAATGTGGTGACGACCGGCACGTCGTTGAAGACCAGATAGCCGAGCAGGGCGGCCCAGACCAGATCGAGAAAGCGCACAGGCTGGGTGGCCGAGATGTCGGCATTCACGAAGGATCGGGTCAGGCAGTAGTGACCCAGACTGCCGAGCACGCCGCCGATGGCGAACCAGAACCACTGCGCGGGCTGCGGCCATTGCCAGAACGGCAGGGCCAGGGGCAGCGACAGGCAGGTGATGGTGATCGCCTGCCAGGCCACGATCACCGACGGGCCGTCGCGGCGCGTGAGCGCCTTGGTGAGCAGGAACGAACTCGCGAACACGGGCGCCGAGGCGAGCATGATGATCGCGAACAGCAGTTCACCGCCGGCCAGTTTGGGCCAGACCACGATCAACACGCCGGCAAAGCCGGTGAGCGCCGCGGCCCACCGCGCGGCGACCATTCTCTCGCCGAAGAACCAGGCCGCGCCCAGCATGATGAAGATGGGCGTCGTGAACCCGATCGCGGTCATGTAGGCGAGCGACAGGTGGGGCAGGGCGGTGAACCAGAGCACCAGGCCCAGCGTGTGTACGACGCCGCGCCAGACCTGGCCGCTCATGCTGTTCGGCCGGTACTTGCCGAGGCCCCGGCGCAGCATGATCGGCAGCATCGCGACCATGCCGAAGAAGTACCGCAGGAACTGCGTCTGCATCGGGTCCAGTTCGGTCGCCATCTGGCGCATGATGGCATTGAGCACCGAGAAACTCAGACCGGCGCCGACGCTCCAGAGCATCGCCCGGGTGACCGGATTGAGTTCACCGGCCCGGTGGCGCAACTGGCCGACGGCACGGTTCACGGTTCGCTTGCCGCGTTGCTTGCGCACGCTCATGGAAAGGGGACGGGCGCGGGTTGCGGCCCGCGATGTGGTTCAGGTGGGATCGGGGGCGGGCGCGGCCGGATGGCGCTGCCCGACGGTGCTCGATGTTACGCCGGCCGATCGCGCTCCGGGTCGCCCGCGCGCCCGGGCGTTGCTATCCCGCCGCGCGTACTGGTGCCACCCGCCCGCGTGGCCTGCAGAGGCGTGCGCGCGGCGTCTGCCCGGCCCCGCCCGGCGAACCGAGTTGCCGTAACATCGGCGGTCTCTGGTTTGCGATCGGGGCCGCACAGAAGGCCGTCGCCAACCCGTCACCACTGCCTGGAACGAGGATTCATCATGCCCGAAGCCCTGATCATCGACGCCTGCCGCACTCCGCGCGGCATCGGCAAGCTCGGCAAGGGGGCGTTGGCCGACATGCACCCGCAGCACCTGGGCGCCGCCGTGCTCAAGGCGCTGGCCGAGCGCACCGGCATCGACACCGCCCAGATCGACGACATCGTCTGGGGCACGTCGGCCCAGGTCGCCACGCAGAGCGGCGATCTCGGCCGCATGGCCGCGCTCGACGCCGGCTACAGCACCAAGGCCAGCGGGGTCACGCTCGACCGTTACTGCGGTTCGGGCATCACCAGCGTCAATTTCGCGGCCGCCTCGATCATGGCCGGCATGGAAGACCTGACGATTGCCGGCGGCACCGAGATGATGTCGATGCCCGGCCGCCGTCAGGGCGATGGCCCGCCCATGATGGACAGCGGCAATCTGCGCCTGCGTGCCCTGCATCCGCAGTCACACCAGGGGGTGTGCGCCGATGCCATCGCCACGATGGAAGGCTTCAGCCGTACCGACCTCGATTCGGCCGGCGTCGAGAGCCAGCGCCGCGCCGCGCACGCGATCGCCAACGGTCATTTCGAGCGCAGCCTGATCAAGGTCTACAAGGCCGACGGCACGCTGGCGCTGGACCACGAGGAGTACCCGCGCCCGAACACCACGCTCGAGGGCCTGGCCCAGCTCAAACCGGCGTTCGCGGCCATGGCCGACGTCGCCATCGACGACAAGGGCACCACCTACCGCGGCCTGATCAACCAGGTCTACCCGGACGTCGACATCCAGTTCTTCCACCATGCGGGCAACTCGTCCGGCGTGGTCGATGGCGCGGCCGCGGTGTTGCTGGCCTCGCCCGACTACGCAAACAAGCACGGTCTGAAGCCGCGCGCGCGCGTGGTGGCGATGGCCAACGTCGGTGACTGCCCGACGCTGATGCTCAACGCACCGGTGCCGGCCGCGAAGAAGGCGCTGGCCAAGGCCGGTCTTACCGTCGACGACATCGACCTGTTCGAGATCAACGAGGCGTTCGCGGTGGTGTCCGAGAAGTTCATCCGCGACCTGAAGCTCGACCGGAACAAGGTCAACGTCAATGGCGGGTCGATCGCGCTGGGCCATCCCATCGGTGCGACCGGCTCGATCCTGATCGGCACCTTGCTCGACGAGCTCGAGCGCCGCGATCTCAAGCGGGGTCTGGTCACGATGTGCGCGGCGGGCGGTATGGCGCCGGCGATCATCATCGAGCGCGTCTGAGCGGCTCGCAAACTCTTTCCCATCGGAGTAAATATATGAAACTCGATTCCTCGGTCGCGGCGGTCATCACCGGCGGCGCCTCGGGCCTGGGCGCGGCCACGGCGCGCCGCCTCGCCGCGCACGGCGTCAAGGTGGCGTTGTTCGACGTCAGCGTCGAACAGGGTGAGGCGCTGGCCGCCGAACTCGGCGGTGTGTTCTGCAAGGTCGACGTCACGTCCGACGCCGATGTGGATGCCGGTCTGGCAAAGGCGCGTGCGGCGCACGGCCAGGAGCGCATCCTGGTCAACTGTGCCGGTGTGGGCGGCGCGGTCAAGACCGCCAGCCGCGACAAATCGACCGGCGCGCCCAAGCACTTCCCCCTCGATGCCTTCGACCGGGTGGTGCAGATCAACCTGGTGGGCACGTTCCGCTGCATCGCCAAGTCCGCCGCCGGCATGCTCGACCTCGAACCGCTCGAACACGGCGAGCGCGGCGCGATCGTCAACACCGCGTCGGTGGCTGCCCAGGACGGCCAGATCGGACAGGCCTCTTACTCGGCCTCGAAGGCCGGCATCGTCGGCATGACCCTGCCGATCGCACGCGACCTGATGAACGACGGCATCCGTGTGAACACGATCCTGCCGGGCATCTTCGACACGCCGCTGCTGCAGCGTGCGCCCGAGCACGTCAAGGCCTCGCTGGCGGCGTCGGTGCCGTTTCCGAAGCGGCTGGGCGCACCGGACGAATACGCGGCCCTGGCCGAGCTGATGATCACCAACGGCTACTTCAACGGCGAGAGCGTGCGCCTGGACGGCGCCATTCGTATGGCACCTCGCTGAGCGCCACGGGGGCTGCCATCGTGTCCGAGAACAAGAAGACGTCGGCAAGTGGCGTGCGTCTTGCGCTGTCGATCTGCGTGGCCGGGCTGATCTGCGGCCAGGCGGTCGCGCAGGAGGTCACCTTCAAACCCGTGCCGGCGCAGTTCATCGCGGCGCTTGGCGCCGATCACGCCCAGTCCGGCACCAACGCCGGTCAGTGGGGCCTGTGGTCGACGGACCCCGGCATGCGCGGGGTCGACCTCGACCGCTATCCGATTCTCGTGCGCGACGGTGGTCTGGCGTCGGCAGGGTGGCGCTTCGACGTCTCGGATTGGTGGCTCGAGGAGCACGGCCTGATCATGGAGCAGCCGTCGTTTCCGTTGCCGTCGGGCCGCTACCGGGTTACCGGCGATCGGGGTCGGGAGGCTGTGCTGACCGTTGATCCGCCCTCGATCGACGGTCGGGTGGCGTGGCGCCTTTCGGGCGGTGCCACGCTGCGCGACGTCACTCATCTCGCCTGCCGGGCGGCGCGCTACCGGCCGGCGGGCGATGCCGGTTCCTGCTCGCCGGCGCACGCCGACCCAGCCCAGTTTCCCGTCGACCCGGGCGCCCAGATGCCCGCCGTCACGGGGTGTCGCCAGCAGGACTATGCCGTTCTGATCGTGATCGGCATCGAGGAGAGGTAGGCAGGCTTCCCGTTTCTGCCACCGATTCGATGACCGCGTTCCCTTGTCGAGAACCCCTGATGACCCGCCATTCCATCGTCCGCCACGTCGCCGTCGCCTGCCTGTCCGGTTTGTTGGCCGCCGGCTGCGCCACCGAATCCAATCGTGCAATCGAGGCCACGCAGACAGCGGCCGCCAGGACTCCCTACGTGGGTCCGAAGAGCCCGTTGGTGGTCGGCAACTTCGACAACCGTTCGACCTACCTGCGGGGCATGTTCTCGGATGGCAACGACCGCCTGGGAAGCCAGGCCAAGACGATACTGGTCTCCCATCTGCAGCAGACCGGCCGCTTCAGCGTGCTGGAGCGCGACGACATGGCGACGTTGGCACGCGAGGCCAAGATGTCGGGCGTGCAGCAGGCCCTGCGCGGCGCGAGCGTCGCGATCACAGGCGACGTGACGGATTTCGGTCGCAAGACCGAGGGCGACAAGCAGTTGTTCGGCATTCTGGGTCGCGGTAAAACGCAGATCGCCTACTCCAAGGTCACGCTCAACGTGGTCGATGTGCGGACCGCCGAGGTCGTCTACTCGGCTCAGGGCGCCGGCGAATACGCGTTGAGCAATCGTGAGGTGCTGGGCTTCGGCGGCACGGCGGCCTATGACAGCACGCTCAACGGCAAGGTGCTCGACCTGGCGATCCGCGAGGCCGTCGACCGGCTGGTCGAGGGCCTGCAGCAGGGGCGTTGGACGGTGAGTTCCCAATGAACGACGCGGCCGCCGGCGGGCGGTCGGTGCGCGCGTGCGTGCGCGCCGGCGCGAGGTCTGCCTGCCTGCTGGGCGCGACCCTGTGGCTGGCGGCGTGCGAGGCACCCATGCCGCAAATGTATGCCTGGGGCGGGTATTCACATGTGATTCACGACTCCCGTTGGCGGCCCGGCGCAATGCCGCTCGAAGAGCAGATCCAGGCGATCGAAGGCGATCGCTCGGCCGCCGGGAACGCCGGCCTCAGACTTCCGCCCGGCTGGCGCGTACATCTGGCCATGCTCTATGAAATGCAGGGCCGCACCGATCTCGCGCGCTCGCTGCTGCTCGAAGAGAAAGCCAACTTCCCGAGCAGCGAGCGGCTGGTCGATCGCCTGATCGACGGGCTGGGTCGACGGGACAAACCATGAGGCCCGTTGCCATGGTCGTGCGCCGGGGCTTGACGATCGCCGGCCTCGCCGCAAGCCTGGTGCTGGCCGCCTGTGCCACCCCTGAGCCGCCGGACATGCCCATTTACCAGCGAACGCCGCCGCGTTCCATTCTGGTTCTGCCGCCATTGAACGAGAGCGTCGAGGTGCGCGGCGATGCGGCCTTCCTGGCGAGCATCACCGAGCCCATCGCCGAACGGGGCTACTACGTCTTTCCGGTTGCCGTCATCCAGGAACTGATGCAGGCCAATGGCCTGCCAACGGCGGCCGACATGCACCAGGTGCCGCTGGCCAAGCTCGTCGAGATCATCGGCCCCGATGCCGTGTTGTATGCGACGATCGTCGACTACGGCCGCAGGTTCCAGCTCGTGAGCTCCACCAACCAGGCGCACGTCAGGGCGCGACTGGTGGACGCGCATACGGGCGAACAGATCTGGTCGGGCGAGGCCACCGCGGAGTTCGACCCTTACGAGCAGCGGCGTTCGGGCGGCGGGCTGGCCGGCCTGATCGTCGGCGCGATCGTCAAGCACGCGGTCGCTTCGGCGGTGGAGTCGGGCACGGACGAGGACGGCGCCTATCCGGCCATGCGCGTCGCGAACAAGCGGATCGTCGAGGGCGAGGCGGGCTTGCCGATCGGTCCGTTGCGACCCGAGTTCGGCCGCCCGCCCGCGCGCTGACGCGCGGCGCTCCGGCGCTCCGGCGCACTGCGCGGCCGTCAGCGGGCGGCCGCGTGCCTGTCCAGGGTCTGCAGGTCGCTCGCGATCGGGCCGGGCGCGGCGTATTGCCCCGTTCGCCGGCATGGAATGGCGACCCTGCGATATCGTGACCAGGCTGACCGAGGAGCGGTGCCCTGATGAACGACGGACGCCGCCCGCAACGCGAGTCGATCCATGAAACGAATGACGTTACGACGTGATCTGCTTCGCGTCGCCGCCGGCGTCGCGAGCCTCCCGGTCCTGGCAATGGGTCAGGGCGCGCCGGCATCCGTTCCCGGGCCGGGGGTCACCCGCCCGCTACCGGACGGTGGCGGTCGCCTGCCGGTGATCGGGATGGGAACCTGGATCACCTTCAATGTCGGCGGAGATGCCCAGGCGATCGCATCACGGGCCGAGGTGATGCGCGCATTTTTTGCGCGGGGCGGGGGGATGGTCGATTCCTCGCCCATGTATGGCTCCTCGGAGGCGGTCGTCGGCAAGTGTCTCGAGATGCTTGGGCAACCGGCGGAGTTGTTCGCCGCGACGAAGACCTGGTCGTCCTCGGTGGCCGAAGGTCGCGAGCAATGGCAGCAGTCCCGCCGGCTCTGGGGCCTCGATCGCTTTCAGTTGCTGCAGGTTCACAATCTGCTGGCCTGGCGCGAGCAGTTGGCGTGGCTCGCCGACGAGAAGGCCGCGGGGCGGGTGCGCTTCGTCGGCGTGACCACATCGCACGGCCGTCGGCATGACGATCTCGAACGGATCATGCGCGACAGCCCGATCGATTTCGTGCAGCTCACTTATAACGCGATCGATCGCGCGGCCGAGGCCCGCCTGCTGCCGCTGGCGGCAGAGAGGGGAATCGCGGTCGTCGCGAACCGGCCGTTCCGGCGTGGCTGGCTTCCACGCCGGCTGAGTGGCGTCGCTCTGCCGGGATGGGCTGCCGACATCGGTTGTGCGCACTGGGCGCAGGTGTTACTGAAGTGGATCGTCGCCAACCCGGTGATCACCTGTGCGATTCCCGCCACCTCGCGCGTCGACCACATGATTCAGAACATGGCAGCGGGCCTCGGGCCGTTGCCCGACGCGCAGCTGCGCGCACGCATCGGGCGCGTGGTCGCCGAGCTGGTCTGAAAACAGGGCGATGCTCGACTGGACCACGTATGCGATCGCCGATTTCATTCCGTTCGATCGGCAGGCGGCCGAGCGTCTGTACGTGATCGCCAATGCCCGGCTCTGGCCGTGGCATCTGCTGTCTGCCGCGCTCGCCGGGCTGTTGCTGAGCGCCTTTCTCGTCGATTCACGTCGGGCATGGCGCGCTGGTCTGATCGCGCTCGGCGGCGCTTGGACGATGGTGGCCGGCGGCGTTCTCGGTCGCGAATTGGCCTCGTTGCTCTGGATCGGCCCGCAACTGGCCTGGGCCAGTGTGGCATTCGCGGCGGTGCCGATCGCGCTCGCCTTCTCTCTCGGACGCGATCGGGCATCGAGGCGCGGACCTGTCGCCGCGCTCGATGCGCATTCTCCGCGACCGTTTGCGGACGTGTCGGTCCCGGCAGGTCTCCTGTTGCTCTGGGCGATCGTGGGTCATCCGTCGACCGCGCCGCTGGTCGCCGACCGGCCCTGGGCCGGCGTCGAATGGTTCGGCATTGCGCCGGCCCCGACCGCGATGGCCACCCTGGCCGCCGCCGCGGTGCTGCCCTGGCGCACGGCAATCCTGCTGACGCTCGGGCCGCTGGCCTGGTTCCTGCTCGCCGCGGCGGCGGCGCTCGTCCTCGGGCAACCCGACACGACGCTCAGCATCGTGATCGCCATGCTGCTGTTCATCGTCGCGGTCGTGCGGAGAGCCACCCGCCGGCGCGCTGCCTGAGCAGGCGGCGCGGCTTTCGCGTTGCGGCCAGCGTTGGATCTCTGCAACCGATGTCGGCGTCTGGCCCGGCGGCCGTCGCCTTGACCTTGGCCGTTCACGACCGGTAGGCGACCGTCGGGGCCGGTGGCGGCGGCGCGGGGGGCGAGGCGCACGAATGGGCGGGCAGGCCGGTGGTTATCGCGCGATCGGTCCCCACGGCAGTCGCGATCATCGGCTTTAGTTCGATCGTCGATGTCTCCGCGCCGTTTGTCGTGTGCCTCTGCAGAGGAGTCTTTCGTGAGTCTGCTTTCCCGCTTCAATCTCGTTCACGTCCTGTGGATGTTGGCCGCGCTCGCGGGCGTGGGTGCGTTGGCGCCCTCGGCCTCGCTGCTCGTCCAGCAGTCGACGCGGATCGAGCAGGCCGATCGCAGGCTCGAGGGCATCGAACCGATGCGCAGGATCGCGGATCTGGCCCGCGCGACGCAGCTCGCTCGTGCCGCCGCGGCCGACGTTCTGGCTGGCGGGCGCTCGACGCGCGATGCGCTTGCCGAGCGCATGCAGGCCACCCTGACGGCATTGGCGGAGGCCCGCCGTGCCGTGCAGCAGGGCCCTGCGGAACTGTCGCGCACGCTGGCCGATTTCGAGTCGCGCTGGCAGGCATTGGCGCCGCGCGTGCTCGATGCGGCCATTTCCGCAGCGGAGAGTCGGCACGAAATGACCGCCCTGGTCTCGTCGCTGCTGGAGTCGACCGATCTGGCGATGGATCACTATCGGTTGTCGCTGGAATCGGATCCGACCCGGTACCAGCTCGCGCAGGCGGCCTTCGTGCATCTTCCCTGGCTGGCCGAGCACCTGGCCCGCCTGGAGCTGGGCCTGAAGGCCCGCGCGCGTGGCGATTCCGACCCCGACGGTCGACTCGATCCGATCCGCGCTCATGCATCGGCATCATTTCATTCGGCCGTGGCGCACCAGTCCCTGCGTAAGGTTCTGAGGCACTCGGATCCGGAAGTCGCGGCGGCGCTCAGGTCCGCGCTCGAGCCGACGTTCACCGGCCTTTCGCAGTTGCTGGAAAAGATCGGCCCTGACATCGCGGGCGCCGCCGTTTCCGCGCACGAGTCGGGCGCCGCGCAGGGCGCCGACGACGTGAGCGCGCTGGCGCGCGCCGGCGCCGATGCACTCGCGGATGCTCTTCGCGGGGAAGCGGCCCGCGCGGCCGTCCCGCGGCTGACCACGCTGGGCTTGCTGCTCGCCTTTCTGGTCGTGCTCGGCTATGTCGCCTGGTCGCTGCAGCGATCGGTTGCAGAGCCCCTGCGTTCGGCCATGGCCGGCGCTGCCGCGCTCGCACAAGGCGATCTGAGTCGCAAGGTCGTGCCGAGCGGCGGTCACGAACTGCGTGCCCTGCTGCGCGAGATCGAGAATACGCGCGAGGTTCTGGCCGGCGTCGTGACACGGGTACGCGAACGCGCGGACGCCGTCGCCGCGAGCAGTCGGGAATTGTCCGGCGCCTCGACCGACATTTCCGATCGCATCGAGTACAGCGCCGCGGCACTCGACCGCACGACCGCGGCCATCGATCTGATGCTGGTCAGCGTCAGCCAGAACGCCGAGTCGGTTGCCGACGTGCGCAGCCAGGCTGGCGATGCGGCGAAGATCGCTCGGCGCACGGGCGACGTCGTCACCGGTCTGGAAGCGACGATGACCGGAATCAGCACCAGCTCGGACAAGATCGGCGACATCATCGCGGTTATCGACGGCATTGCCTTCCAGACCAATATTCTCGCGCTCAATGCGGCGGTCGAGGCGGCCCGCGCGGGCGAGGCAGGGCGTGGCTTCGCCGTGGTCGCGGCCGAAGTGCGTGCGCTCGCGCAGCGCTCGGCCGGCGCGGCCAAGGAAATCAAGCTGCTGATCACGGACAGCGTCGAGCAGGTGAAGTCGGGCACCGAACAGATGGAGCTGGCGCGTGACACGGTCGCGGAACTGGTCGGCATCATCACCGACGTGAGCAACCGGGTGGACGAGATCAGCAAGGCGAGCAACGAGCAGAGAACCGGCCTGGCCGAGATCAATCTGGCTTTCTCGTCGATCGACGACAGCACGCAGCAGAACGCCGCGAACGCGCAACAGACCGCGCGCTCCGCTGAGGCCCTGCAGACCGGCGCTGACGAGCTGGTGGAGACCGTTTCCGGATTCGAACTCGCCTGATCCGCGGGCGCCTCGGACGGCGAACCGATGGCCGCGAGCCGGCCGCTGCGACCGGCGCTCTCGCCGTGCGTTCACTCGCCTGGCCGCGCGACTTCCGGCATCATCGTGCCATGATGATGTCGCCCAGACCGATTGCCGCCGTTTCGTCGCCAATGCGTTTCCGGCGCTGTCCTGCATGAGCGTGGCAAGCGATTGCCTCGCCCTTCTGGGCACGAAGGGCGGTGCGGCGATCCGTCCCGGCTCGGCGATGCCGACCGCGACGCTGCTGCGACTGGGTGGCCGAAACATCGTCGTCGACTGCGGTCTCGGGGTCACGCGCGGGCTGGTCGATCAGGGCTTGGCCCTGCGCGATCTGAGCCGCATCTTCATCACGCATCTGCACGCCGACCACTACCTGGAGCTGGGCCCATTGCTGCACACCGCCTGGCTCGCGGGCTTGCAGACACCGATCGACGTCCACGGACCCGCCGGTCTCGGGCGCTACTGGGCCGGCTGGCTGCAGGCGATGGCGGCCGAGATCGATAGCCGTGAGCGCGACGAAGGTCGTCCCGCGCTCGCGGAGCTGGTACGCATCCACGTTGTCGATGACGGCACCGTGCCGTTCGCCGACGGTCTCGAGGTGCGTGCGATGCGCAACCGTCATCCGCCGCTCACCGATTCGTTCGCGTATTCGTTCGCGGCCGGTGGAAGGCGGATCTGCTTCTCCGGCAACACCGCCTACGCGCCGGAGCTGGCGGAGCTTTTTCGCGGCACCGACGTGCTGGTGCACGAAGCGATGCTGTCGTCATCGCTCGAGGCGCTGGCGCACCGCATCGGCAATGCGCGAGACGGCCTGATGCGCCACTGGCTGAACGGACACACGCGTGCCGCGGACGCGGCCAGACTCGCGCAGGCGAGCGATGTCGGCATGCTCGTGTTCCACCACCTGATTCCCGCCGACGACCCTGCCGTGAACGAACATCACTGGCTCGCCGAGGTGCGGCCGAACTGGTCGGGCCCATTCGTACTCGGGCGTGACGGTCTGGTCATCGGGCTTTGCGATGGACCGCCTGCCGCAAGCGGGCCGCTGGTGGTGAACGCCGGGCGGCCGCGCTGACTGCCTGCCCGGCCGCGCGGACCCGCTCGGCCTTGTCGGCGTCGCGCACCAGTCCGCGTACGCGATGGCCGGTATCGACGAGCGTCCTTGCGACGCTGCCGCCGATATAGCCACGTGCGCCGGTCAGGAAGATGTCCATTGCGTTTTCCTCTGTGATCGTATCGAGCCGTCTCCCGGTCGCGAGACTGGTCGCGTTCCGGTGTGTCGGGCCGGGACCACCGGCCAAGTCGATCGTCGGAACTGACGGTCATAGACCGAGGTCCACCGTCGATCGTCTCGATCGCGCATGGCGATTGCTGTCGCCTCTGCCGTTGCGGTACAACGCTGCCGTCGCAACCGCAGGTCTCCTTTCCATGCCCCGATTCCCGCTCGCGCGCTCGCTCTTGGTCGTTCTCGTCGCGATCACACCGCTCATCGGCCACGCGGATCAACCGTCACGGATTCCGGCCGGCTTCGGCAAGCCACTCGCGCAGGCTTGGGCGCCGGCAACGGCGCCGGCGGGTGACGCGGAGTTCGCGGCGCGGACCGCTCGCGATGCCGATCCGGCGCTTCGCGTGGCGCTGGAAAGCGCCGCAGCGGCGTCACGCCTCGCCGGCGAACCGCTCCATTCGTTCGAGACCTTGCAGCGCTTCTACACCGCGCGGGGTCTGCTGCCGGTGTGGGCGGGCAACGGCGGGGGCGGCCCGATCGACGGGCTGATCACCGCGATCGCCAGCGCCGATGCGCACGGTCTGCGCCCCGGCGACTATCACCTGCGGGCGCTGGAGTCCGCGCACGAGCGTGGCGACCGATTGGCGCTCGAATTACTTGCCACGGATGCGTATTTGACGCTGGGCGCCCACCTGCTCGGTGGCAAGGTCGATCCCGAATCGATCGAACCCGACTGGACGGCTCGTGGCCGTGCGCGCGACCTGGCCGCGCATCTCGAGGCCGCGCTCGCCGATGGCCGCATCCCGGCGAGTCTCGACGCGCTTCAGCCCAGGGCTGCCGAGTATCGCGTATTGAAGTCGATGCTCGCCGTCTACCGGCGTGCGCTCGGCAAGGGCGGATGGACCGTCATCTCGGCGGGTCCGGCGCTCAAGCGCGGCGACCGTGGCGCGCGCGTCACCGCCTTGCGAAAGCGTTTGCAGGCGACCGGGCTTGCCGATCCGGCGCTGAGCTGGTCGGATGAATTCGACGAGTCGCTCGAGGCTGCGGTACTGGTGTTCCAGCGGCGCATCGGCCTCGAAGCGGACGGCGTCGTGGGCGCGATCACATTGCGCGAGCTGAACCGCAGCGCGGCCGACCGGGTCGCGCAGATTCGCGCGAATCTCGAACGGTGGCGCTGGCTTCCGGATGATCTCGGCAAGCGTCACCTGCGGGTGAACATTCCGGACTTCCGGCTCGAGGCCCGCGAGGACGGCCGCATCGCGCGTGTCCACGACGTGGTGGTGGGCCAGACCGAGCGCAAGACGCCGGTGTTTTCCGGGCGCATCGAAAGCGTGGTGCTCAACCCGTGGTGGGAGACGCCCGACCGCCTCGCGCGGCTCGACAAATTGCCGATGTTTCGCCGTGACGCCGATGCGGTCAAGCGCCTGGGCTTCCAGGTGCTCGATCGGGAAGGGCGGACCGTCGACCCCGAGTCGATCGAGTGGTGGTCGGTGACCGCACGCGACTTTCCGTTCCGCCTTCGCCAGCAGCCCGGGCCGAAGAATGCGCTCGGGCAGGTAAAGATGCTGTTTCCGAACAAGCACGCCGTCTATTTGCACGATACGCCGTCGCGCGATCTGTTCGAGCGCAATCAGCGGGCGTTCTCGTCGGGTTGCGTACGTGTCGATGATGCGCTCGGTCTGGCCCAATGGTTGCTCGAGGCCCGCGCGGGGGTCACCCGCGAGCGCATCGAGACGGTGACCGCGTCCGGCAAGGAAACGCGCTTCGAGGTTCCGGGTGGCGTGCCGGTGTATCTCCTGTATCTGACGGCGGTGGTCGATCCCGACGGCTCGCTGCGTCTGCTCAACGATGTCTACGAACGCGATGCCGCGCTGATCGCGGAACTCGACCGCTGACGGCCGGCCGTCACGGCCACCATCGGCTCAGAACCAGCTCTCGTCCAGGTCGATGAAGGTGCGGTCGCAGGTCTCGACCGGCATCAACCAGGCGCCGATCTTGGGCAGCTCGTAGCGATGGAAATAGCGGGCGTTGTGCAACTGCCCGCGCAACATGGCGTCGTCGCCGCCGTCGTGGGCGAGCCGGGCGGACGCCGCGCGGGCCACGTCGAGAAGGATCCAGGCGATCACCGTGTGGCCGAACGCCTGCATGTAGGGGGTCGCATTGGCCAGCGATTCGGCCGGCGTCGGCGCGCGCCACGCCGCTTCGGCGACCTCGCGCAGGCGCTGGAGGGCCGCGCGTAGCGATGGCACGTAGCCGGCGAGCGCCGGGTCGGCCGCCGCCGCCTGACAGCTCGCCTCGACCCGTTCGCCCCAGAGGGCGAAGGCCCGGCCGTCATCAGCGCGTAACTTTCGGCGCAGCAGGTCGAGCGCCTGGATGCCGTGCGTGCCTTCGTGGATCATGTTGAGCCGGTTGTCGCGCCAGTACTGCTCGACGGGGAAATCGCGCGTGTAGCCGTAGCCGCCGTGCACCTGGATCGCCAGACTGTTGGCCTCCAGGCACCATTCGCTGGGCCAGCTCTTGACGATCGGGGTCAGCAGTTCGAGCAGCTGTGCCGCATGGCGGGCCGACCCGGGCGTGCCCGTGCGGCGGTCGTCGACGAGCCGCGCGGCATAGAGGCACAGCGCCAGCGCACCCTCGGCATACGCCTTCTGTGCGAGCAGCATGCGGCGCACGTCGGGGTGCGAGATGATCGGCACCGGTTCGTGGCCGCCGCCGTCGAGCGCGCGGCCCTGGCGGCGGGTGCGTGCATACTCGAGCGCGGCCCGGTAGCCGGCCATGCCGAGCATCGTGGCCCCGAGGCCCACGTTGATGCGCGCCTCGTTCATCATCAGGAACATGTGGCGCAGGCCGTCGCCCGGCGCACCGACCCGGTAGCCGATCGCGCCCGCCGCGCCACGCACCGGATGGCGGCCTTCGCCGAAGTTCAACAGCGTATTGACCGTGCCCCGGTAACCGAGCTTGTGATTGAGCCCCGCCAGCGAGAGGTCGTTGCGCTCGCCGGTGAGCACGCCTTTCTCGTCGACCAGGTGCTTGGGCACGATGAACAGGGAAATGCCCTTGACGCCGGCCGGCAAGCGGCCCTGTTCGTCGGGAATCTTGGCCAGGACCAACTGCACGATGTTCTCGGCGAGTTCATGCTCGCCCGCCGAGATCCACATCTTGTTGCCGCGCAGGCGGTACCGCGGCCCGAGCAGGTCGGACTCGAAATCGTCGCCGTCCGGCGTCGCACGCGTCGCGATGTCGGCCAGGCCGGAGCCCGCCTGGGGCTCGCTCAGGCACATGGTGCCCATGAAGCGTCCGTCCCAGACGCCTTGTGCGAACGCACGGCGTTGCGCGTCGCTGCCGGCCGCCATCAACAGGTTGGCGTTGCCCACGCTCAGCAGCGCATAGCCGGCGACGGCGATGTTGGCTTCGAAGAAGTAGGCCGTGGCGGCGGTCTCCACCAGGTAGGGTAATTGCATGCCGCCGACCGCGGCGTCCTGGCCGGCCGCCAGCAGGCCGGACTCGGCGTAGGCGCGCGTGGCTTCACGGGTGGCTTCGGGCAGGTGTACCCGTTCGCCGTCGAACGAAGGTTCCTGGGTATCGACGAGGCGGTTGCAGGGTTCGAACTTGTCCCCCGCCAGGCGTTCGGCCAGATCGAGAACCGCCGAGAACGTGTCGGGAGCGTGATCGGCATAGCGCGCGCGTCCGGTGAGCGAGGCGAGCTGCAGCCAGTCGTCTAGCAGGAAGTCGAGGTGGGCACGATTCATGGATTGGTTCCGGTGGCGGGCCGGTGCATCGGCCGGCGGTGCCTCCGAGTGTAGCCCCGGCCACCGGGAGCGACGCTTGCGCGGGGCCCGCCCGCCGCCGCTTCGCCCCGCCGGCCGCAAGGTACAGCCGCGCGCGATCGCGTCGACGGCGGCTACAATTTTCATCGACGGCGGGTGCAGGCAGATCCGTCGACTCAATCGTCCCTGCGTCCCGAAGTCCATGTCGGCAACGAACCCGCCAGGCACCGCGCGGGTGCCGCCCCGTCGATGGCTGTTGCTGGCCACGGTGATGCTCGGCACGATCGCCTCGGTGATGTCCTCGACCATCGTCAATGTCGCGGTGCCCGAGATGTCGCAGCAGTTCGGCATCGGCCAGGAACGCGCGCACTGGGTGGCCACGGCGTTCATGGCCGCGGCAGTGATCGCGATGCTGCCCACCCCCTGGCTGTTGTCGCGCTTCGGCGTGCGCCGGGTGTTCCTGGCGGCGCTCGTCGGCCTCATGGCCGGTGGCCTGGGCGGCGGCTTCTCGCCAACCTACACCGCGGTCCTTCTCATGCGTGCGGCCGAGGGCGCGGCCGCCGGCGTGTTGCAGGTGATTCCCGCGGTCGTGATCCTGCGCGTGTTCGAGTCCGGCACCCAGGGACGGGCGATGGGCATCTTCGGATTCGGCGTGGTTCTCGCGCCCGCCCTCGGCCCCACGATCGGCGGTGTGCTGGTCGATGCGTTCGGTTGGCGATCGATCTTCTTCATCGTGTTGCCGTTCGGTGCCGTCGCCTATGCCATGGCGTGGCGCCATCTACCATTTCATGCGGGCGACGGGCCCAACCGACCGGCGGCGGCGCCCGACTGGGCGGGCCTGCTGGCGGCGGCGGTCGGCGTGATCGCGCTGTTGAACGGCCTCGTGCACCTGCACGACCGCTCGGCAATGTCTGCCGCACTGCTGCTGATCATCGCGGCGCTCGCCCTGGCCGTGTTCGCGCGCCGGCAGTGGCGCTCGCCGACGCCCTTCGTCGAGCTGCGTCTGCTGGGCCGGCGCAGTCTGGGCGCCGGTGCGTTCATTGCCTTCGTCTATGGCATGGCGCTCTACGGCTCGACCTATCTGGTTCCCATCTTTCTGCAGAGCGCGCTGCACGAGTCACCGACCGCCGCCGGTGCCGCCCTGATGCCGGCGGGACTCGTGCTGGCCGCGATGATCACCCTGGGCGGGCGGCTCGCCGACAGCGTCGCGCCGCATCGCCTGGTCGGCATCGGTCTCACGATGCTGGCCGTATCCTTCGTCTTGATCGCGACCGTGGGCGGTACCTCCGCGATCGCGCAGATGATCGTGTGGACGATGATCGGGCGCGCGGGCCTGGGGCTGGTGATGCCGTCGCTCAGTCTTGCCGGCCTGCGCGAACTCGGGCGCCACGAGGTATCGCACGGGTCGAGCACCATGAGCGTGGCCCGCCAGCTGGGGGGCGCCATCGGCATCAGCATCGTCGGCATCCTGCTCGAGTGGCGGCTGTCGTCGGCAGCCGCACTGGGCGGGGCACCCGACCGCGCGTTTGCCGAAACCTTTCTGGCCATCGGGGCCGTGACGCTGCTGGCGGCAGCCGCTTCCCTGCGCATGAAGCCGTCGGGCACCTGAGTCGTTTATGCTCCGGGGCTGGCGAGCGGCGGCGGCGCCACGCCGACCCGCCCGCGCGCCGATCATCCACGACTCCAGCATACGACCCGCCATGACCGGACAGCCACGCTACCCCCATCTGTTCTCGCCGCTCGACCTCGGCTTCACGCGCCTGAAGAACCGGGCGCTGATGGGGTCGATGCACACCGGGCTCGAGGAGGCACCCGACGGCTTCGAGCGCATGGCGGCCTATTTCGCCGAGCGGGCCCGGGGTGGCGTCGGCATGATCATCACCGGCGGCATTTCGCCCAACGCCGAAGGCGGCTATGGCTCGAAGCTCGCCACCGAGGCCGAATCCGACCGCCACCGCGTGATCACCGAGGCCGTGCATGCGGCCGACCCCGAGGTGCGCATCTGCCTGCAGATCCTGCACTCCGGCCCGCTGGCGCGCACGCCGGACTGCGTCTCGCCGTCCGGCGTCAAATCGCGCATCGCGCAGTTCACGCCGCAGGTGCTCGACGAAGCGGGCATCGAGAAGCAGATCGGCGACTTCGTCAATTGCGCGGTGCTCGCCAGGCGTGCCGGCTACGACGGCGTCGAGATCATCGGCTCCGCCGGCTATCTGATCAGCACCTTCCTGGTCCAGAAGACCAATCTGCGCAGCGACGGCTGGGGCGGCTCGTGGGAGAACCGGATGCGCTTCCCGGTCGAGATCGTGCGCCGGGTTCGCGAGGCCGTCGGCAGCGATTTCATCGTTGTTTTCCGTATTTCGGCGATGGACATGCTCGACGGCGGGCTGGCCTGGGATGAGGTCGTCTCGCTGGGCAAGGCGATCGTCGCCGCCGGCGCGAACATCATCAGCACGCACTTCTGCTGGCACGAGGCACCGGTGCCGACCATCGCCACCATGGTGCCGCGGGCCGCGTTCGCGCGTGTGACGGGCCGGCTGCGCCGGGAACTCGGTGTGCCCATGATCACGAGCAACCGCATCAACATGCCGCAGGTCGCCGAGGATGTGCTCATCGCCGGCCACGCCGACATCGTCTCCATGGCGCGGCCGATGCTGGCCGATCCCGAACTGGTCAACAAAGCACGCGAGGGCCGCGAGGAGGAGATCAACACCTGCATCGGCTGCAACCAGGCCTGCCTGGACCACACCTTCGGCGGCCGTCTCGAAGTAAGCTGCCTGGTCAATCCGCGCGCCTGCCGCGAGACCCAGCTCCAGTACCGACCTACGGCGGCCGCGAAGTCGATCGCGATCGTCGGCGCCGGGCCGGCCGGGCTCGCCTACGCCACGGTGGCGGCCCAGCGCGGCCACCGCGTCACGCTTTTCGATGCCGCTGCCGAGATCGGCGGGCAGTTCAACTACGCCAAACGCATTCCCGGCAAGGAGGAGTTCTACGAGACCCTGCGCTATTACGCGCGCATGATCGAGGTCCTGGGCATCACCTTGCGGCTGAGCACCCGGGTCGAGGCGCGCATGCTGGCCGACGGCGGCTTCGACGAGGTGGTCGTCGCCACGGGTATCTCGCCGCGCACGCCCCCGATACCCGGCATCGGCCACCGCAAGGTGGCCAGCTACATCGACGTGATCCTCGGTCGCGAGCCGGTCGGCAAGCGCGTCGCCATCATCGGCGCGGGCGGCATCGGCTTCGATGTCGCCGAGCTGGTCTCGCACGAAGGAACCTCGGCATCGCAGGACATCGGCGTATTCGCGCGCGAGTGGGGCATCGACTTCGAGAACCACCCGCGCGGCGGTGTCACGGGCGTGGTACCGCAGGTCGCGCGCGCCGATCGCACCGTCTATCTGATGCAGCGCAAGCCCGATGCGCTGGGGCGATCCCTCGGCCGCACGACCGGCTGGACCCACCGGATCACGCTCGCCCGCCGCGGCGTGCACATGGTGGCGGGCGTGGAATACCTGAAGATCGACGACGAGGGTCTGCACACCCGGGTGAACGGCGAGCCGCGCCTGTTCGATGTCGACACCATCATCGTCTGCGCCGGCCAGGAGCCGCTGCGCAGCCTGCACGACGAACTCACCGCGCTGGGCGTGACCTCCACGCTGGTGGGCGGCGCGTTCGAGGCGGCCGAACTGGATGCGAAGCGGGCGATCAAGCAGGCGAGCGAGCTGGCCGCCGTCGTATGATCGTCGGCCGGCACCGGCGTGCCGACCGGGCAACCTGATGCGGGACCGGCATGTCGGCGAGGCGCCCGGCGCCGGCCCCACGCCCGAACAGGAGACATGACATGGCATTGCTGGCTGGACACATCGCGGTGGTCACAGGTGCGGCGCGCGGCATCGGTCGCGCGATCGCGATCGGTTTCGCCCGCGAGGGCGCGCGCGTGGCGCTGTGCGATCTCGACGAAGCGGCGCTCGAACAGACCGCGCAGGACATCCGTGAGCTCGGCGGCAGCGCCGAATCCTTCGCGCTCGACGTCACGCGCGCCGAGTCGTGCGGCGCGGTGGCCGCCCAGGTGGCCGAGCGGCTCGGCCAGGTGTCCGTGCTGGTCAACAACGCCGGCATCACCCGCCGCACCGGGATCACCGGCGACGCCGACACGGTGCGGGTCGACTGGGATGCCATTCTGGCGGTCAATCTGAACGGCGCCTTCAACGTCACGCAGGCGTATCTGCCGGCCCTGCGTGCGGCGAAAGGACGCATCGTCAACATTGCATCGATCCAGTCGTTCGTGCACCTGCCGGTGCCCACCTCGATCGCCTACACGGCATCGAAGCACGGCATCCTGGGCATGACCCGGGCGCTGGCGGCCGAACTCGGCAAGGAAGGCGTGCGGGTCAATGCGATCGGGCCGGGCATCATCGAGACCGCGATCAATGCCGACACGCGCAGCAAGCGGCCGCAGGCCTGGCAGACGCTCATCGATCACACGCCGCTCGGCCGACCGGGAAGGCCCGAGGACATCGTCGGTCCGGCGCTGTTCCTCGCCTCGGATCTGTCGCAGTTCGTGACCGGCTCGATCGTGATGGTGGACGGCGGCTACCGCGTGGTCTGATCCGGCCCGCCCTCGGCGCCGGCAATCCCGGCGCTGAGGGCCTCGGCAAAGACCGCGCTGGCGCGGCTGCCGCCCGTGGCCTGTCGCAGGAAGCCCAGGTCGGGCAAGCGCTGTGAGGCGGGCGAGGGCACTGCCTTGGCGCGACCGGCGTGAATCCACGGCAGCGCGACACTGTGCGGAATCAGGGTCACATAGCCGCCGTCGTTGAGCAGCTCCAGGGTCAGCGCCGGCGTGTGGGTGATCACGCCGCCACGCAGCCCGGGCGGCCAGTCGGCCTCGCGCGCCAGCGACTCGAAGTGCCGCCGTGCCACCGACCCCGTGCGCGTCAGCAGCCAGCGCTGGCGGCCGAGATCGGCGAGCGTCACCTGCGCCTGCGCGGCAAGCGGGTTGTCGACACCGCAGATGACGATCAGCGAATCGGTCCGGCAGGCGTGGAACGTCCAACCTTCTGGCACCACCGACGGTTCGCGCGAGCACAGAATGTCGCAGGCATCATCGGTGATCAGGTCGAGCGGATTGGCCAGGGTGGTCTCGTTGACGTCGACGTGGATTCTCGGAAAGCGTCGGGCGAAACCGGCCAGGAACGGATGCAGCAGTCCGCCGACCGCGGCCGGCGTCGCCGCCACGCGCACGTAGCCGTCGCCCTGTTGTATCAGACTGGCGAGAATCTCGGCACCGTCACCGAGTGCGGCGATCACGCGGCGGGCCACCGGCACGAGCTCCTGGGCGATGCGCGTTGGTTCGACGCCGCGGGCGTGGCGCAGGAACAGCGGCACACCCAGCAGCTTCTCGAGTTCCGAGATCATCAGCGACATCGCCGGTTGCGACACGCCGATCGCGTCGGCCGCCCGCTTCATGCTGCCCAGTTCGATCAGGCGGATCAGGATCAGCATGTGGCGGAACTTCGCCTTGGCGGTGAACCGGTTGAACAGTACCTCGGACTCGGGATTCATCGAATAAGACATCCTTATGGCTTCACCGGCGAAAATATTAGTGGTTGATGGCCCGGGTTTCTACACTGGGTCGATCGCCCGCCGCCATGAATCCGGAGTGTCCATGCCGTTCAGCCTCGAGAAGCCCAGCGCCGTCACCCTCGATGACGGCGCCGTTCTGAGCTACGTCCGCGAGGGCAGCGGCCCGACCCTGATCTTCGTGCACGGCGTGCTCGGTGACTGGCGTTCGTGGCGGCCGCAGTGGCCGGCGTTCACCGTTCGCTACGACTGCATCTCGTACAGCTGCCGCTTCAACTACCCGAATGGCAACGTCAACGAGGCGCCGCATCACAGCGCGGTCGAGAACGCGGCCGACCTCGAAGCGTTCATGGACCGGCTGGGCATCGAATCGGCCGTCCTCGTCGGTAGCTCGTATGGGGGGTTCACCGCACTGGCGATGGCGGTACGGGCACCGGCGCGGGTGAGGGCGCTGGTCGCCGTCGAGCCGCCGATGATGAAGTACGCCGAGATGTTCGCGGACACGGCACCGGTGGCGGCCGCGTTCCGCGCCAAGACGGTGGTCACCTCGCGGGCGGCCTTCGCGCGTGGCGACGATGAACTCGGCACGGCCCTGCTGACCGGCGGCATCGCCAATCGCCCGGCCGACAGCCTGCCGACCGAGGTCATGATCAGGCGCATGCAGAACGTGATGGCCGGCCGACGGGTGGCCTTGTCGTCCGACGAGTTCCCGCTGCTCGAGCCCGCCGCGTTGGCGGCGCTGGCCATGCCGGTGATGTTGGTCTCGGGCGCGAACACGGGGCCGATCTTCAAGGCCATTTTCTCGGGTATCACCCGCACGATGCCGCAGGCGCGGGTGGCGATCGTCGCGGGAGCCGGCCACTCGGTCGCCAGCGACCAGCCCGGCGAGTTCAACGCGCGGGTGCTGGATTTTCTGGGCCACCCGGCCGGCTGATCCGACCCCTCCCCGCGCCCGACGGGCCGTCGGCGGGCCCGCCGTCGGCTCAGGAGCCGCCCTTGCCGAAGGCCAGATTCGGCAGCCAGGTGGTCACTGCGGGCACGTAGGTGACGACGATCAACAGCACCAGCATCAGCAGAAAGAACGGCACAGTGCCGCGAATGACCTCGCCCACCGGTCGCTGGGTGACATTGGCCATGATGAACAGGTTCAGCCCGATCGGCGGGGACAGCAGCGCGAGCTCGATGTTGATGATCATGATGACGCCGAAGTGGGTCATGTCGATGCCCAGCGTCTTGACGATCGGCGCCACGATCGGCAGCACGATCAGGATGATCGCGACCCCCTCGAGGAACATCCCCATCAGGATCAGGAAGACATTGATGAAGGTGAGGAACTGCCACGGCTGCAGACCGCTCTCGGCGACCGTGCGCGCAAGCGTCTGAGGCAGCCCCGATTTGATGATCCACAACGACAGCAGGGTGGCGCCGATGATCTTCACGACCACCACGCCGGTGCGGTCGATCGACTCCGAGAACAGTCCGCGCAGATCACGGATTCTGCCGGTACGGTAGACGAACAGCACCGCGATGATCGCGATCGTGGCGCCCAGCACGGCGGCCTCGGTCAGCGTGACGAAGCCGCCGTAGATGCCCCCGAGCACCACCACCGGTATCGCATAGGCCGGCAGGGCGTGAACATTCTTGCGAATGAAGGCTTCACGGCTGGCACGGGGTAGCGGATGCCCGCCGACACGCTCGGCAACGAAATAGATGTACAGGCCGAACAGCGTGGCCTGCAGCAGACCCGGCACCACCCCGCCGATGAACAGGCGCGGCACCGACTCCTCGGCGATGATGCCGATCAGGATCATGGGCAGCGACGGCGGAATCAGGATGCCCAGCGTGGCGGCGGCGGCCGTCAGGCCCATCGCGAACGACGGCCGGTAGCCGTTGTCGATCAGCATCGGCACCAATAGCGTGCCCATCGCCAGCGCGGTGGCCATCGACGAGCCGTTGATGGCGGCGAACACCGCGGTCGCGACCACGCCCGCGATGGCCAGGCCACCCCGCATCGCGCCGATCCAGGTGAGTGCGGCATCGAACAGCACCTTGGCGATGCCGCCGCCGCGCATGGTGATGGCGGCGAGCAGGAAGAACGGGACGGATACCAGGACCGGCGTATTGAGATGATCGAGCGCGTGCTGGCCGAGACCGGCGACCGTCACGCCTTCGCCGAGCAACAGCAGGATCGCGACGCTGGCCAGCACGACATAGATGGGCACGGCCAGCACGAGCAGCACGCAGACGACCACGAAGCCGACGAGCAACAGCAGCAGACTCAATTGGTGAGATCCCCGGTTTCCAGAACGAGCTCGCCTCTGGCCAGGCGGATCAGGCGGTGGATCACGAACAGGGCGTGCACCGCGAAGCAACTGCCAAGCGACAGGTAGTAGGCCCAGAACGGCAGGCGCAGGGAACTGTCGGTGCGTTCGTCCCACATCATGGCGTCCTGCACCACGAAATAGCCGGCATAGACCAGGAACAGGCTGATCGCCAGTCCGAGCACGAGTGAGACGAACTCCGCCCGGATTCGGCCGCGTTCGCCGAAGCGGCGCCAGACCATGTCCATGCGGATGTGGGCGCGGCGGTGTTCGATGCGCGCCACCGACAGTAGGATGGCCCACACCATGCCGAACACCACGACCTCCCAGATCCAGTCGATGCCCGAACCGGCGATGACGTAGCGCTCGAACACGCTGAACACCGACAGAAGATAGGCAAGCGCGAGCAGCGTCGCGGTGATCCAGCCGATCAGCGTATCGAGGCCGTCGAAGAAGCGGCTCACCGGCCGCCGCGGGCGTCGGTTGCGGCCTTGGTGGCCATGGTCACGGCATCGGCCGAGATGCCGAGCTTCGCGATCATCTTGTCCTGCACGGCGAGCATCGCCTTGTTGGCCTGTGCCACGTCCTCGTCACTGGCGGTGGCCATCTTCACGCCCAGGTCCGCCAGTTGCCGCCAGTGCTCGGCTTCTTCTTCGAGAACGGCCTTGCGTTGCTCGGTGGTGACCTGGTTCCAGGCCTCGGTGAACATCGCCTGTTGCTCGAGGCTCAGGCTGGCCCAGTATTTCCGGCTGACCAGCGGGGCCAGATAGCCAATGATGCCCTGGTCCCAGAAGCCGTATCTGACGCCGGCATCGGTCAGCTTCATGGTCATGACGCTTTCGGCGCCGGCCATGGTGGCATCGACCACGCCTTGTTGCAGCGCCAGCGGCAGATCGGTGGAGGGCATCGCGACCGAGGCCGCGCCGATGGCCTCGAGGCGCATCACCAGGGCCGCGCCGCCGGGAATGCGGATCTTCATGCCTTTGAGGTCTTCGAACGAGTTCATCGGTTTTTGGGTCGAGAAGATCAGCACCTTGCCCATCGACCAGAATTGGCCCGGCACGACCACGCCCATTTTTTCTTCGAGCTGCGTGCCGAGGAACTCGCCCAGGCCGTCGTCGAGCATCTGCGCGCGTTGCGGGTCGCTCAGGCCGTTGATGACCGGCAGATCGAAGACGTTGAAGTCGGCCACGATGCGCGACAGGATCGGGGTGACCAGCACGGTCATGCCGGCGTCGCCGCGGGCCACCGCCTTGGCCGCGTCGCGGCTGGAGTAGAGCTGGGAACTGTCGAACAGTTCGAAGGTCATGGCACCGCCGCTGCGCTTCTCGAGCATGGCGATGAATTCCTTCATGATGCGCGTACGCAGGTGGCCCGGCGCGGTGTCCATCGTGATGACCAGCTTGTCGGCCGCCACCGACGGCATTGGCGCAGCAAGCGCGAGGCCGGCCGCCAGCGCGCAGCCGAACAGCGTCTTGAACAGTTTCATGTCTTCCTCCGAAATCCGGTGCCCGTTCGTGAGCCTTTGCCGAAGTCTAGCCAGCAAAGGCATCGATCAGTAGTAAATTTACCGGGCCAGATATAGGGAAGTCTTATTGCCCGCTCGTGAATGGCGGATGCTGCACGCGATCGGCTGATCCGGGCATGGGCGGCGCCCGGAGCCGCTCTGCCGGCGCGCGTCGGGGTCCGCGCGAGGCTCGCCGGGCCCGCCGGCCCTGGCTTTGCCGCGCCGTAGCCTGCAAATGGTCGGTCGCCTGTCTTCGATCAGATGCGCGGCGGCGGAGTCACGGCGCGGCGGTTGTCCTGCAGCACGAGTTGGAGGTTGCCGAGCGTGCGTTCGGCGAAACCGCCTTCGCAATAGGCCAGATAGAAGTGCCACATGCGCAGCAGCGCATCCGGATAGCCCGCCTGGCGCAGATCGTCGGCGCGGGCGAACAGGTTCTCGCGCCAGGCGGCCAGGGTGGTGGCGTAGTGCGGCCCGATGTCCTGGGTGTCGACGATCGTCAGGGTCGAGGCGCGCGCCACCGATTGCGCGATCGCGCCCATCGAGGGGATGCAGCAACCGGGGAAGATATGTCGTTTGATGAAATCGACGGAATCGCGCGCGGCGGCATAGCGCCGGTCGTCGATCGTGATCGACTGCAGCAGCATCGTGCCGCCCGGCACGAGCAGTTCGCCGCAGCGTCGGAAGAAGGTGTCGAAATACTGATGCCCGACCGCCTCGATCATCTCGATCGAGACCAGCTTGTCGTATTGGCCGCGCAGGTCGCGGTAATCGTCGGTCAGTATGGTGATGCGGTCGGCCAGGCCGGCCGCCGCGACCCGCTCGCTGGCCAGTGCGTGCTGTTCGCGCGACAAGGTGGTGGTGGTCACCCGGCAGCCGTAGTGGCGCGCCGCATGGATCGCCATGGCGCCCCACCCGGTGCCGATCTCGAGCAGGTGGTCGTGGCTGCGCAGGTCGAGCTTGCGGCAGATGCGGTCGAGCTTGGCGATCTGCGCCGCTTCCAGCGACATGTCGTCGCGCTCGAAGAGCGCGCACGAGTACATCATGGTCGGATCCAGGAACGCGGCGAAGAAGTCGTTGCCGATGTCATAGTGGGCGGCGATGTTGCGGCGGCTGCCGCGTCGCGAGTTGCGCGACAACGCGTGCAGGGCCCGTCGGGCCGGCTCCGCCAGACGCGACAGGCCACTGTCGATGTCGTCGACCAGGCCCTCGTTGGCAAGCAGGATGCGCACCAGCGCGGTCAGGTCGTCGCAGGTCCAGTCGCGCGCCATGAACGACTCGCCGGCGCCGACCGAGCCGCCGAATGCGACCTCGCCGTAGAAGCGCGGATTGTGGACCGTGATCGTGCACTGCTGGTCGCAGCGCGCACTGCACGCGCCGAAGTGGCTGGCGACGCCGCCGTCGACGACCGTGATCCGGCCGTGCGCCAGACGCTCGAGCCGGGCGCGTAGCGCGCGTTCTCCCAGCGCGGCCAGCCAGCTCGAGGACGACGCGCCGGCGGCGCGTGTCGGATCGTTCGCGCGGAGGCGGTCTGCCAGCGTGATGGCGGCGTCTTTCATGGGCGGTTCTCGGGGTGGGGGTTGGAAAGCGAGGGTTTGGCCGGCCGTCGCGGGCCAGGCGCGGCCGGCCCGGCGGGAACGGTTGCGTGCGGATGCTTGTCCGGGTGGTCGTGCACGGGCACGCCGCGCAGCCAGAGCCGCAGCGCCTGCCAGTGGATCGCCACGATCACGCGGGCGGTCATCCACGGAAAGCGCGCCAGGGTAGCGGCCAGCGAGGTGCCGGAGATCGGGCGGCGCTGCAGCGCCAGCGTGGCGCCGAACAGCACGGAACCGCTGGATGACGCCTCGGCATCCCGGGCGTTGCCGTCGGCCGTCGTGGTCGCCGCGGGCCACGCCGCCGCATCGGCGGATGGCGGCGTAGCCGTCGTCTCGGGCGTACCCGCCGACGTCGCCGACCGCAGGCTCATGTGCACGCTCAAGGCGTCGCCCGGCGTGCCGAATTGCCAGTCGTAGTCGAGCGACATCGGATGGAAGGGCGACACGTGCATGCGTTTGCCGCTGCGCGCACGCCACCGCCTGCCCGCATCGGGTGGGCGGCGCATGACATAACAGTGTCGTTCTCCCCAGGGTGTGTTGTTGACCTCGGCGACGACCGCTTCGAGGCGTTCTCCCGCGGCGTCGAAGCAGTAGTAGAAGCTGACCGGGTTGAAGACATACCCGAGGATCCGCAGATGGGTCAGCAGGCGGATCGGGCCGTCGGGTCGCCAGCCGGTTCGCTCGGCGACCAGATCGCGGACGGCCTGATCCAGCGCAACGGCCGGGTCGCCGAGGTGATCGCTACGCTTGAACCGCGCAAACGCCCGGCCGGTGGTCGACCACAGCCAGCGCCCGGCGAACACGCGCTCCAATTCGGCCAGGTCGAGGTAGACCATGAACAGCCGGTAGCGGAAGGCGTGGGCGCGCGGTAACACGCGATGGTGGTCAAGCCACCCGACGTAGATCGCGCTGTTCATCGATCGCTCGCTCGAAGTGCGCCAAGGCCGCCAGGGCGCTGACCACGCCGTCTTCATGGAAGCCGTAACGCCAGTAGGCGCCGCAGTAGTAGGTTCGCCGAACACCGCTGATCTCGCCGTGGCGCGCCTGCGAGACCACGGCGCGCGGCGTGAACAGTGGGTGGTCGTAGGACAGTCGGCGCAGAATGCGGGCGGGATCGACGCGCTCGGTAGCGTTGAGCGTCACGCAGAACCTGTGCCGGGATCGCAGGCCTTGCAGAATGTTCATGTCGTAGGTCAGGGCGACCGGCCTGCCGGTGTCCGGCAGCACGTGGTAGTTCCATGCCGCCCATGCACGGCGGCTGCGCGGAAGCAGTGACGTGTCGGTGTGCAGCACGGCTTCGTTGGTCTGATAGGTCAGCGCGCCGAGGACCTCTCGCTCTTCGAGCGACGGATCGCCCAACAGGCGCAAGGCCTGATCGGCGTGGCAGGCGATGAAAACGTGATCGAAGGTTTCGGTCGGCCCCTCGGGCGTGGACACCAGAACCCGGTCGGTCAGGCGCAGGAGTCGTGTCACCGGGCAGTTCAAGCGGATTCGTTCGCGCCAGGGGGCGATCAGTCGCTCGACATAGCTGGCGGAGCCGCCGCGAATCACCCGCCAGAGCGGCCGGTCGTCGACGCTCAGCATGCCGTGGTTGTGCAGGAAGCGTACGAAGAAGCGGGCCGGGAAGTCGAACATCCTCGCCGGCTCGGTAGACCAGATGGCGGCACCCATCGGCACCAGGTAGTCGTCCACGAAGCGGCCGCCGAAGCCGTGCCGCTCGAGTAGTTCGCGCAGGGTGATCTCGGGGCCGTCGTCGGTCAACACCGTTGGCGCCAGTCGATTGAAGCGCAGGATCTCGGCAATCATGCGCAGGAAGCCGGGATTCAGCAGATTGCGGCGCTGCGCGAACAGGCCATCGATCGAAGTGCCGTTGTACTCGAGTTGGCGGCGATCGTTGCGCACGGAGAAACTCATCGAACTCGGCTGCGACGCGACGCCCAGTGAGTCCAGCAGGCGCACGAAGTTCGGATACGTGCGATCGTTGAACACGATGAAGCCGGTATCGATGCGCTGGTGCTCGTCGCCGATGTCGATGGCGTGGGTGTGCGTATGCCCGCCGACGTGGTCGTTCGCCTCGAACACGGTGATTTCGTGACCGGCCGCGAACAGCGCGTTCGCGGCGACGTTGCCGGCGATGCCGGTGCCAACGATGGCAATCCTTCGTCGTTGCATCGTCAGGCCTCCAGATGTTTGCGTTCGCTGCCCCGGATCTCGCGCGGAACCGGACGCAGATCACGAACGATTCCCAGCGCCTCGAGCAGCTTCAATCCGTACCAGCTCAGGTCGACCTCCCACCAGAAGAATCCCTGGCGAGCCGAGGCAGGGTAGTGATGGTGATTGTTGTGCCAGCCTTCTCCGAACGTGAGGACTGCCAGCCAGGGGTTGTTGCGCGAACCGTCCCGCGTCGGGTAGCGGCGGCTGCCGAACCGATGGGCGAGCGAATTGATGCTGAATGTCGCGTGATACAGCGCCACCGTGGATATGCAGAAGCCCCACACGACCATCTGCGCACCGGACGTTCCGAGTCCGGGTGCACGCGCCGCCGCCCATTCGCCGCCCGCCCAAAGCAAGCCGGCCAGGCTCAGCGGGACGAGAGAATCCCAGCGATCGAGGAAGCGAAGTTCCGGAAAGCGCGCCAGCGAGCGGACGAGCGCGCCACGAGCCGGAAAGTTCTCGGCGGCCATGAACCAACCCACGTGGCTCCACAGCATGCCGTGGCGAAGCGGGGAGTGACTGTCCGCGGGCTCGTCGGAGTGGACATGATGGTGACGGTGATGCGAGGCCCACCAGAGCGGACCTCGCTGAGCGGCCGATGCGCCGAGCACCGCGAACAGGAACTGCGCGATGCGGCCGGCACGAAACGCGGCGTGGGAGAAGTAGCGGTGGTAGAAGGCCGTGATCGCGAACATGCGCAATGCGTACAAGGCGATGGCGGCGGCCAGCGCTGCGGTGCTAACGCCGACCCAGGGTACGAACAGGCAGCCGGCGTGAATCGCGATGAACGGCAGCAGGCGCACCGGGTCGATACGCCGTCCGCTGCCCGACGCGACATCGGATGCGGTCGCGTCGAACCAGGCGGTCACGCTGCGACGGACGCGGACGAGCCGTTCGCCGATGTTCATGGGCCGGGTCTCCCGGGAAAGAACGCATTGGTGCGGCGTACGTAGTCGTCGTAGCCGGGCCGTCGCTTGCCGATGTCTTCCTCCAGCAGCGCGACGCCGGACACGCGCAGCAAGAGAACGCTCATGAGCAGCGGCGAAACGATCGTCCACCAGGCGCCGGTGGCGGTGGCCAGCAGCCAGGCACCCCACCAGATGCAGAACTCTCCGAAGTAGTTCGGATGGCGGGAATAACGCCACAGGCCTTTGTCCATCACCTGGCCTTCGCTCGACGGGTCCCGCTTGAAGGCACGCAACTGCCAGTCTGCAATCGCCTCGAAGGCGATGCCGAACGCCATCAGCGCGATGCCCACGGTGTCGATGAAGGACCAGGGAGCGTGTCCCGCGACCGCGGTCATCAACGGGGTGGCCACGATCCAGCCCAACGCAGCCTGCAACAGAAACACGAGATAGAGGCTTTTGATGACGAAGCCGGGTTCGTTGCGACGACGGATCGCCTGGTAGCGCCGATCCTCCGGCTCGCCGAGGCTGCGCAGCGCGATGTGGCCGCTCAGGCGTGCCGCCCAGGCGAGGGCGAGCGCGAGGACGGCGACGGCGCGAGGACCCGGCGGTTCGAGCAACACCACGACGACCGCCGGCAGACAGATGAAGATCGGCCAGACGACGTCGACGATGCCGACGTCGTGCTTGGCGACGCTGATCGACCAGACGATGATCGCGAGCATGGCCACCGCGGCCAGTCCGGTGAGCGCGGATTCGATCAAGGATGCGTCGGGGATCATGCGTTGGCCTCCCGTAGTGGTTCGGCAGGGCGTTGCACGCGCCGGGCGAGCGCGAGCAGCAGCGGCATCGCGACCGCCCAGCCGATTGCAAGCGCGAGCACGGGTTGCGCGCCATCGCCGAACCGGCAGGCGTCGAGCCGCGCCGCCGCGGCGTAGGCGAACGGTCCGCCAACGGCCCCGAACGAGGCCGCCAGCAAGGGGCGGCCGTGCATCCATCGCAGTGGCTCGCGCAGCACGATCGCGAACAGCGCCCACATCGCGAGAATCCACACCGGCGGCCAATCGGCGCTCGGCCCGGCCCCTGCGTAAACGACCAGGCCGGTGCGCGACAGCCAGCCGTCGAGCAGCGCGCCGAGCGCGATCGCCGCGCCGATCAGGATCGCGTCGGCACGTCTGTCGCTGCTCCAGGCGAGATGGACGACGATCACCGCGGCCACCGCAGCAATGCCGGCATCGGCCATATCGTTCGCGGCGCCGATCACGCAGGCGAACCAGGCTGCCTGATAGGCAAGCAGGAGGACGAGCGTCCGGGCGGGCGCTCGCTGCCGGCGACCCGGACTCACCACCATCACCGGCCGGTCCGTGGACCGAACAGATAGTGCGAAACCCACCATTGCTGACCGTTCGAGTGACCGAACAATTCCGCGCAGGCCATGAAGAACAGACGCCAGCGCATCCACCAGAGACCCGCGCGATCGGCGCCGTAGGTTTGCTCGAGAATCGGCCAGAGCTCGGCACGATGGGTGCTCATGTTCGCCAGCCAGGCCTCGGCGGTCCGGGCATAGTGGGTGCCGTCCCAACGCCACCGCTCGAGCAGGCGCAGATCGTCCTGAAAGCGGAGCGCGAGATCGTCACTGGGCATCATGCCGCCCGCGAAGAAGAAGCGGGTCATCCAGTCGGTTTCGTCGCGTTCCTCGAAGGCGTAGGGCGTGTCGCGATGCACGAATACGTGCATGAAGAATCGGCCGTCCGGTCGCAGCCAGCCGGCCAGCCGTTCGAACATTCGCGGCCAGTTGCGCAGATGCTCGAACATTTCGACCGAGACGATGCGATCGAATCGCCGCTGCGGATCGAAGTCCGCGACATTGCAGGTGACGACCTCGAGATTGGTCAGTCCGCGTTCACGGGCCATCGCCTCGATGGCGGCACGCTGCGAGTGCGAATTCGACACGGCCGTGATGCGCGCCTCGGGAAGGTTCTGCGCCATCCACAGGCTCAGCGAGCCCCAGCCGCAGCCGAGTTCCAGGATCTGCTGGCCATCGGCAAGGCCCGCTCGCCGAGCGGTCTCGGCGAGGGCGCAGGACTCGGCGGCATCCAGCGTGTCCACACCCTCGGGCCACCAGGCCGAACTGTATTTGCGGTGCCGGCCGAGAACCAGCGAGAAGAACCGTGCGGGCAACTCGTAGTGCTGCTCGTTGGCCCGCTCGGGCAACAGTGCGATCGGGGCTTCACGCATGGCGCTCACGAAGCGCTCCGTCAGGCCCGACGAAGACTCGGCGTCCCGATCCTGAATCTCGACCAAGCGGTGCTGCAGGAGCCTGCGAATGCCCGTGCGGACCAGCCTGTCCGGAAGTACGCCGCGCTCGGTGGCGGCGATTGCTAACGACGAAACGGCCATCGAATCCTCCTGTTGAACCCGGGCGCGCCGAGGCGCGCGGCGGCACGTCCGGAACGCATCGATCACTTGTACGGATCGCCGGGCCGTTCGGATCACCGCGCGCGGCCGGTCGGCGCCGCGAAGCTTTTGTGATCCAATCTCCGATGATCGACGTAAAAGGGTCCATGAGCCTTGTCCGCAGCGATTCGAGCACTTTCAGCCACTTTCCGGGTCGCCGTCTCGGTGCGCACGTGGGAGAGGTGAGACCCCGAACCGACGGTTCCCCGATGCCGACCCCGACCGAACTCGATCAGTGGATGCAGGCAGTCGTCGAGTCGGCCGACCGGCGGGCGTTCGCGGCCTTGTTCCGACATTTCGCGCCGCGCATCAAGGGCTATTACGTCCGTACCGGCTCCGCCGAATCAGTCGCCGAAGAGCTGACTCAGGAAACCATGGTCAACCTGTGGCGACGGGCATCGTCGTTCGATCCCGCTCGCGCCCGTCTCTCGACCTGGTTGTTCACGATCGCGCGCAATCTGCGAATCGATCACTTGCGCCGGGACGGGCTGGACGCCGCCGCCGACGAGGCCTCGTGGGACGCGGACCTGTTGCCGGCCGATGCGGGCCTGTCGCCCGATGCGCTGGCGCTGGCCGCCGAACGAGAACGCCGCGTTCGTGCGGCCGTCGAGCGCTTGCCGGCCGAACAGGCATTGGTCTTGCGTCTTTCCTACTATGAAGAACGCCCGCAATCCCAGATCGCCCGTGAACTCGGTGTGCCGCTAGGGACAGTCAAGTCGCGCGTGCGGCTGGCGGTTGCGCAGTTGCGTCGGTTTCTCGATGAGTTCGAATCATGATTCATCACCATCCTGGCGATGATCTGCTCCTTGGCCTGGCGGCCGCGAGCCTGAATGCCGGGCAGGCGCTCGTGCTCTCCGTCCACCTCGAAGGGTGCGGGCACTGCCGCGCGCGTCTGCACGAGCTGCAGGCCGTCGGAGGCGTCATGCTGGAAGACGTCGAGCCGATGCCCCTGGCAGCGGATGCCTGGATCCGCACGCTCGAGCGTATCGACTCGGATGAGGTCGTCCCGGTGACCGGTGCCGCTCGACCGACACCCGAGCAGACGCTGCCCGAGCCGGTCGCCGGCCTGCAGTGGCCGCGTGCGCTGCGTGGTTGTCGTGCAGGCCGCTGGCGTTGGGCTGGCCCTGGTGTTCGCTTCAGCCGGGTTTACATGCCGGTGGATCCCGGTGCATCGCTGTTCCTGCTGCGCATCGCCGCCGGACGCAGCCTGCCGCGGCACTCGCATCGCGATGTCGAACTCACCCAGGTGTTGTGCGGCTCGTTCGACGACGGCCGCTCGGTGTACGCCGCGGGCGACTTCGATGACACCGATCACGAAGTCCTCCACCAGCCGGTGGTTCAGCCCGGCGGTGACTGTGTCTGCCTCGCGTATCTCGGCGGCCCGCTTGTCTTCGAGGGGCGTGTGGCGTCGATGGTGGGCCGACTGATCGGCATGTGAGCCCTTGCGCTGCCTTGTCTGGCTGCGCGGGCGAGCAGCGAGCGACGAATGGGCAACCCGAACTTCGCCGCATTGGCTCAACGACGGTTGCCGCGGCGGCGTCAATGCGCTCGTGATCGTGCAACGCGCCAGGCGGCGGCCGCACTCAAGGACGTGACGACCGGACTCCAACTCAGATCGGCCAGCGTGACGTGCCACGGCCAGTCGCGCATCGTCGCCTGGTTCGTGAGGTCGAACGCGGCGTAAGTGACCAGGCCGTACAGCGCGCCACGGCCCGCCGCTGCGGCCGTATTGCGTGCGCCCGCCACCGCGAAATACGTCATGCCGCCCAGATGGATGACGTAGAAGGCTGCCGCCGCCCAGACGTCGAAATCCTCACGCATCAGATGACCCAGGGCCGGCCGGTACAAACGATCGGCCATGGTGGTCAACCACACCGCGTCGAGGGCCAGGAACACGACCGCGCCCGTGACGAAGGCGACGACCACGCCGGATGCCCGAAGCCGCTTGCCGTCCGACATCGCATTCACCTCAATCGATAGCTGAGCCGGCGGTCGCCGGCGACGGTGGTGTCCAGGCCCGCCCAGCCTCTCGCGTCGTACCAGACGTCGATCGGCTGAGCCGCCCCGAGGATGCGCATGCCGCGTACGGCGATCGGCCTGCCGGCCACCTCGATCTCACGCGGCGGCAGGTCTTCGAAGGAAACCGCGGTCATCTGGCCGGTGCCCGGATCGAGCAGCAGCCGATGCCGGTCGAGTCGCGGATCCCAGTAGGCGAAGCTCGAGGTGCAACCGGGGGCGCTGTCGCGCCCGGGCGGCGTGGACGCGGATGGATCGCGCGTTTCGATGGTGAAGCCGGCGGCGAGCCGCCGGCCGCTGACCTCGTTCAACCGGCCGTCGTCGTTCGTGTGTGCTTCGATCGATTCGAGGCAGCCGTCTCGCCATCGCTCCGTGGCCTCGTGCCGATATCGGTAGACGGTCAGGCCGAGGAAGCGAACTGCGAAATCGGCGCGACTGCTGATGTTCAGGTTCCCGCCGTCGCCATCGGCCGCCCGAGTCCGTGAAAAGCCGTGGGTTCCCACGACCTTGTCGTCGAGCAGCACCGTGAAGTCCCACTGCGTCCGCATCGACGCGGGCCCTGCCGTCAGGTCGCCCGCCTCGGACCGCGTGCCACCCAGAACGTTGCCGGCAATGGTCATGGCAACGAGGAGTATGGCTCGCGCGCGGGGAGAAGATTTCGTGATTGGTTGGGCTGCCATATGCGTGTCGGGCATGGCTTCGATTCCGGTCGGGCCGGTCGTCGTCCGCGCGCAATCCGAACGCGCTCCTCTCCTATACGCAGGAGGGGGCGGTTCGGATCACCGGATCACTTCGCCAGCCATCGGCACAGCGGACGACAGCGGGAGGCCATTCGACGGATCTTGCAGCGGCGACCGAGTGTCGTCGGACGACCGTGCCAGACCAGGCACCGGGTCGGTGAGCAGTGGGCCGGCGGTGGCAGGCGGCACAGATTGCCGCGAATCGGGCACTGACGCTGCCAGGGGCGAGTGATACGGATCTCGAACCGCGGACGCCGTTGCTCGGGGACGGCCGACTCGTGGACCAAGCCATCGGTGCGAGCGTCGCCGCCGCGGTGGTGGTTGGCGTCGGCGATCGATTCCAGGGTGCGAGCGCCGCCCAGTGGACGGCGCCGCGCGCGGGCAAGGCTGCCAGATCCGGAGCGACTCGAACTCATTGTTGCTCGGGCGGCTGGTGACCGCCATCGTAAGTGCCCGTCTTTTTCTCGAGCAGCCGGATCAACGTGATCACCGCCACCGCGATCGCGGTCACGGCCAGCGCGAGCATCCACAGTCCCAGCCCGCACGCGACACCGACCGCCGCCGACAGCCACATCGTCGTCCCGGTCGTCAGTCCGCGCACCCGTCCGCGCGCAAACACCACCAGTCCGGCAGCCAGGAAAGCGACACCCTGGGTCACCGCCTCGATGACCCGAACCGGATCCGTACGCACTTGGTCGTCGTTGAAGTCGACGCTGCGCACGATATGCATCGTCATGATGCAGTAGGTCGCGGCGGCCAGGCCGATCAGTATGTGGGTGCGCAGACCGGCCGGCTGCCGATCGATCTCGCGTTCGAAGCCGATCAGCCCGCAGAACACGGCCGCACCGAGCAGTCGCGACAGCCAGACCTGCCAGGGCATATCCAGGTTCGCGCCGAACTCGCTGGCGAAGCTTTCGATCATGATGCTCTGACGGTCGTCGGCCCGGCCGACCGCAGCCGGGCGACCGCGGGGCGGACACGGCAGGCGGCCTCGCCCCTCGACCGACATCGGCACCGTCGACCGGCGTCCGGGTGATCTCGATCCAGCCCGGATGCCTCGTCAGTGGCCCGGGCCGGCCAGCGGACAAGGGCAAGTCGCGTGCCCGGCGCCGGGCAAATGTCAGATGTCGAGCACCAGCCGGCGCGAGAGCGAACGCGAACAACAGACCGTGATGCGCTCGTTGCGCGCCTTCTCTGCCTCGGTCTGGACGAGATCGCGATGATCGGGGCGGCCTTCGATGACCCGGGTCAGGCAGGTGCCGCAGACACCCGACTGACATGACATCGGCACATCGATGCCGGCCTCGAGCAGGGTCGAGGCGATCGTGCGGCCGGCAGCGATGCTGAGGATCCTGCCGCTGCGCGCGCAGACGACCTCGAAGGGCTCACCCTCGGTGTCGATCTCGGCGCCGAAATGCTCGGCGTGGACCTGCCCGTCCGTCCAGCCTGCAGCGCTTGCGCTGGCTTGGACGAAGGCCATGAAGCGCGCCGGACCGCAGATATAGAGGTGATCGTCGGCGGCCGGGCATGCCAGGTCGCGGTCGTAGTTGAATGCCCCGCTCGGAGCGTCGGCGCTGGTCGAGACCGTGACGTCTGGCGCCAGCGATGCCAGTTCCGACGCGAAGGGCAGGGCCCGAACGTCGCGCGCCCGCACGTGCAGGTGAAACGGCCTGCCGAGCGATCTGAGCCGGAAGGCCATCGCGAGCAAGGGGGTCAGACCGATACCGCCGGCGAACAGCAATGTGCGCCGCGCCTCCTCGTTCAAGGCGAAGTGATTGCGTGGCCGGCTGATGCGCACGAGCCGGCCCGCCACCAGTTCGTCGTGCACGCGTGGCGAGACCAGCCCGTCGCGCTCGCGCAGAATTCCCAGACGATAGCGGCCGGCGACGCCGGGATCGCCGGTCAGCGAATACTGGCGCACCAGGCCCGGCGCGGCTTCGAGGTCGATGTGGGCGCCCGCGGTGAACGGCGGTAGCACGGCGTCGGTGGTCGATTCGAGCGTCAGTTCGACGATATCCGGTGTCAGCAGCCGGCGTTCGCAGACCACGGCCTGCAGCCAGTGAGGGTCGTCTTGCCGTTCGCCGGCCAGAGCACCAGCCGTCCGCACCAGGGCGTGGCCGGCCAATGGGTCGGCCACCGCCGCATCGCCGATCCGGCCGGGCGCGGCCGCGAGCGGCACGACCCGCACCGGCAGCGTCGCGAAGGCTCGAATGGTGTTGTTCATGGCGATCGTCGGCTCGCCCGCGAACTCGAAGCGCTCGACGCGTCTGGCCAGCGCGCGCAGCAGGCAACGGATCTCCAGCCTGGCCAGATGCATGCCCATGCACATGTGCACGCCGTGGCCGAAGCCGACGTGGTCGTGCACGTCGCGGCGCACGTCGAATCGGTCGGGATCGGCGTACTTGCGAGGATCGCGGTTTGCGGAGGCGTAGATGACCAGCAGCCGCGATCCTGCGGGAATGGGAACGCCGGCGATCTCGGCGTCGCGGATCGCGTGTCGGGACAGTGCACGGATCGGGGTGGACAGTCGCACGACCTCTTCGATCGCGTTGTCGGTCAGTTCGGGCCGGGCACGCAGCAGGTCCCACTGGTCGGGATTTTCCGCGAACAAGGCAATCGCCTGACCGGTGGCCGAGATCGTCGTGTCAAGGCTCGGATTGATGTAGTCGCGCATGAGCTGGGCGCAGGTCTCGAGCGCGATGCCCCGCTGCGGTCCGACACGAAAGATGCGGTCCGCCCAGCCACCTTCCTTGAGCTTGCCCGGCTTGCCGTAGACCTCGAGGAACGCGCGCAACTCCTTGAGATCGGCAAATGCGGCGCGCGCACGGGCGTTGTCCGGACCGAACAGATTGAAGGTGGCCGAGGCCCAGGCGAACAGACGGCCACGCCCGGCATCGGGCAGGCCGACGAGTTCGGCGACGATGGTCACGGGCAGATACTGGGCCAGATCGGCGATGGCATCGAAACTGCCGCGCTCGACCAGCGACTCGATCAGCCGCTCGGCCGCATTCTCGATGCGTTGCGCGTGCTCGCCGAGCGCTCCCGGCAGCAGCGGCGCGCCGGTGACCGCGCGCGTCGCGTCGTGCGCGGGTGGGTCCGAGTTCAAGGTGCTGCCGACCAGGATGTCGTTGACCTTCGGCTGCAGGGACAGCCCCTTGCTGGACACGAAGGTGAGCGGGTCGCGCAGCACGCGTGTGACCTCGGCATAGCGGCCGACCGCGTAGACGCCTTGCGCCGGCAGCCATACGACCGGCCCGAGCTCGCGGATCGCCGCGTAGTGCGGCATCGGGTCGAGGATGGCCGCGTCGTCGAAGATGTCCGGTGCGTAGACGGGAACGGCGCTCTCGGCGCTTGGGACGGTGGACATCGGGGTTCTCCTGGTTTCCCGCGGTGGCGAATTCACGGATTCGTGGCGGTGCACCGCGCGGACGACGGGCAATGGCGATTATCGTCCGTTCAGCGCCGCCTTCAGGATGCCACCGGCATCCGCAGCACCGCCTTGATCGCCGCGCCCGAGGCCGAGTCGGCGATCGCCTGGCCGATGTCGTCGAACGGATAGAAGCGGATCAGCCGGTCGATCGGGAATCGGCCGTCGCGAAACATGCCGATCAGTCGGGGGATCATCTCGGAGGGTAGGGCGTCACCCTCGATGATGCCGCGGATCGTCTTGCCGTTGATCATCACGTCGCGCACGTCGACCGTCAGTTCGCTGCCGGCCTCGGCGCCGCCGACGAAACCGCAGACGCCGCGCGGGCGCAGCGACTCGACGGCCTGGCGTAACACGCCCATGTTCGCCGTCGTGTCCAGCGTGTGGTGCGCGCCCGCGCCGGTGATGCGTTTGATCGCGGCGACGACATCGGCCTCGCGGGCGGCGTTCAGGCCGTCGGTGGCGCCGACCTGCGCCGCCATCTCGAGCCGGCTGTCCAGCCGGTCGACGGCAATGATGGGCGCCGCGCCCATCGCCTTGGCGGCCATGATGGCGGCGAGGCCGACCGAGCCGACGCCGAACACCACGACGGATTCACCGCTGGCCGGGCGCAGCACGTTCAGCACCGCGCCGGCCCCGGTCTGAAAGCCGCAACCGAGCGGTCCGAACAAGGCCAGGTCACGGTCGTCCTCCAGTCTGATCGCATTGCGCGCGTGACAGACGGAATGCGTCGCGAACGAGGACTGGCCGAAGAAGGCATGGCGAACCGGACCGTGGGTGCCTTGCCAGGCGGTGCTGCCGTCGAGCCGTTGCGACACGAAGTTGTAGCGGACGAAGTCGTGACAGTAAGCGGGGTGATCGTCCTGGCAGCTCTCGCAATGCCCGCAGGCGTCGAAACTCAGCACGACCGGATCGCCCGGCTTCAGGCCGCGAACCGAGGCGCCGACGGCCCTGACGTAACCCGCTCCCTCGTGCCCGAGCACGATCGGTTTGTCGACCGGGAACGGCCGGTGCATGAACGAGAGGTCGGTGTGGCAGACCCCGGTGGCGACCAGTTCGACCAGCACCTCGTCGTCACGCAGGTCGTTCAGCGTCAGGGTCTCGAGCTGCAACTCGCCGTGCTGGCGGTGCAGGACGGCGGCGCGCACCTGCAGGGAGTGGTCGGCCTTCATGCGCAAGCCTCGGTGGTCGGGTCGGTGGTGTGCGCCTCCAGGCGCAGCAGTCGCTGGTTCATCTGACGCACGATGTTCAGCGCCCGGTCGGCTGCGATGCCCTTGGGGCGTGCCTCGGGATGCTCGTTCATCACCTGCTGCTGAGCCTCGATGATCTGCCGGTCTTCGTCGAAGGCCGTGTCGATGCCTTGCTTGACCTTGTGGATCAGTTCGGGGTCGGGTCGCGGAAAGCGACACGGCTGAATCCAGAAGTAATGCGTGCTGTTCTCGGTCTCGGGCGTCAGCAGCGAGAAGTGCCGCAGGTGAAAGCCGCCCGGGCGCTCGTGCGCCGGGCCTTCGCCGCCGGTGGCGACCGAGCCGGCCCAGTTCTCGAAGATGCCCGGTACCCACCAGACCTGGCGATTCCAGAAGTCGACGTTGCAGTCGAATCGACCGGCCATTTTGTGCAGAGGCGATGGTTCGGTGTTGCGGACTTCGCGCGTGAGGCGGATGCCCCGCTCGAAGGACTCGATCTGCGGCCGCGCATCGGGAAAGGCACTGTTGGCCAGGGTGGTGCGATGCACGAAGGTGAGGTGCGAGAAATCGAGCAGGTTGTCGGCGATCAGCTGAAAGCCGGCCCGATAGTGGATGTAGCCGTGGGTCGTGGTCCAGGCGGGGTCGGTGTGCCAGTGGCAGTCGACGATCTGCGCCTCGTCGGCGAGCGCGGCTTCGCCCATCCAGATCCAGAGCAGCCCGTGGCGCTCGACGAGCGGGTAGCTGCGCACCCGCAGCTGTGGACCGATTTCCTCCTGACCGGGGATCTCGATGCAGCGGCCCGACGGGGCGAATTTCATGCCGTGATAGCGGCAGCGGATGCCGTCGGCCTCGACATCGCCCATCGACAGCGGCGCCAGCCGATGGCAGCACTTGTCTTCGAGTGCGGACGCCTGCCCGTCGGGCGCACGGAACAGGACCACCCGCTCGCCGAGAATCCGCCTCGACAGGGGTTTTGCGGTGCATTCGGTGGCATGGGCGGCGACATACCAGCAATTCCTGACGAAGGCGCTCATCGTTTGTCTCTCGATTGGATCATGGTCCAGGGGAAGCCGAGCGTATCGCCAGTCGTCGATCGGATCCAATGAAATGTTATTCTCGTGATAAATAAAAATAATATTAGCCGACGGGATGGAGATCCTCGATGAAGCTCAAGACCCTGAATGCGCTGCGCGTCATCCAGCAGTCGGGCAGCCTGCGGGCTGCCGCGCAGACACTGAACCTGACCCAGCCGGCGCTCACCGTGGCAATCCGCCAGCTCGAGGACGAATTGGGTGTCCAGCTATTGGAGCGAACCAATCGCGGGGTGAGGGCATCGCGCTATGGCGAGCAGTTGCTCGAGCATGCCGAGCGCATCCTCGGTGAAGTCGAACGGGCCCGTCAGCACATTGCGCACATGCGCGGGCAATGGACCGGCACGGTACGCTTTTCCGCGTCGCCGGCGAGTTCGATGACCATCGTGCCGCTGGCGCTGCAATCGTTCTTTCGTGACCATCCGGAGGTCCGCGTCGAATGCAGTTACGGTGTTTTCCCGAACGTTGCGCCGCAACTGCGCTCGGACGCGCTCGATTTCGCGCTGACGCCGGTGGCCGAGCGAGACCTTCACACCGATCTGGTCTGCGAGCCGCTGTTCGCGGGCGAAGTGCTGATCGTCTGCCGGCAGGGGCATCCGCTGCGGGCCGCCACCAGACTGCCGCAACTGCGAGACGTATCCTGGGTCTATGCCACGCCGAGCCCGGGACCGGGTGCGGTCATCGAGCGAGTGTTCCGTCAACACGATCTACCTCATCCGAATGTCGCCATGGTCTGCGAGTCGCTGCTCGTGCTGCTCGGCGTCGTCGCACGCACCGACCACATGACCACTCTGCCGGCCGGCTTCTTTCGGCAGATGCGGCCTGCCTGGCCGCTCCAGGCCGTCCCGATCCCGGATCTGCTGCCCGATCTGGCCGTGCACATCGTGCGTCGCAGGGAGGCCTCGCCGACACCGGTGGTCCAGGATCTGCTCGGCTGGATCCGTCACTACGCCAGCACCGGCAATGGCGCCGAGCCCTCTGTCGCACCCGCACGGGGCTGACGACGAGTCCGCCGGATCGGCCGTGTGGCGGCTTCCTTCGCATCCTCTAAAAAAATTTGCGGGGATGTGAAAGGAAGTGCCGTGCCGCACGACTAGGCGCGCTGTTTCTAGCGGACCCTTCGAACCTTGTCGACCCGTTACTCATTCGTGGCGCGCGGCCTGCACTGGCTGATGGCCGTGTTGATTCTCGGCCTGTTCGTGCTGGGCGTCACCATGCACGAACTGCCATTTTCGCCACGCAAACTGCAACTGTACTCATGGCACAAGTGGGCCGGCGTCACCGTGTTCGTGCTGGTCTGGTTGCGTCTGGCCTGGCGCATCACGCATCCGCCGCCGCCGCTGCCTGAGTCGATGTCGCCGCGCGCGCGCTTCCTGGCACACGCGGGCCACTGGTCGCTGTACGCGCTGATGGTCGTGATCCCGCTCAGCGGCTGGCTGATGAGTTCCGCCAAAGGGGTGCAGACCGTTTGGTTCGGGGTGGTGCCCCTGCCGGATCTGCTCGCCAAGAGCAAGCCCGCGGGCGACCTGCTCGAGGAAGTCCACGAGCGGCTCAACCAGTTGTTCATGCTGGCGGTGCTCGGACACTTCGTCGCCGCCCTCTGGCACCAGTTCGTGATCAAGGACGATCTGATGCGCCGCATGCGCTGAAACGACCACCACAGGATCTCATGAAGAATCTCCTCTCCTCGCTCGCTATCTCGATCGGTGTCGCCGTCGCCGTCCTGCAGCCGGTGGCGGCCGTCGCCGAGCCGTTCCAGGCCGTGGACGTCGACCGCAGCCAGGTCACGTTCAACGTCCAGCAGATGGGCGTGGGCACCGAGGGCTCGTTCAAACGCTTCGACGCCAGTTTCACGTTCGACCCCGAGCGGCCGGACCAGGCCAAGGGCCGTTTCGATATCGACCTGACCAGCATCGACACCGGCCTGTCCGAGGCCGATCAGGAGGTGCAGGGTGAGCTCTGGTTCGATACCGCCCGCCATCCGAAGGCCAGTTTCGTGCTCGACGGTTTGCAGGCCACCGGCCCGCGTCGTTACGAGGCGCGCGGCCAGCTGACGATCAAAGGGCGAACGCAAGAGGTGCGCGCGCCATTCGAACTCACACCCGATGCCGTCATGAAGGGCAGTTTCGCCATGAAGCGCAGCGACTTCGCCATCGGCGAGGGCATGTGGGCATCGTTCGACGTCGTCGCCAACGAGATCACCGTTCGTTTCACCCTCAAGCTGAACTAACCCCCCGTCAGGAAACCCGATGAAGAAGCTTTCGCAACTGTCGTTCGCTGCCGTTCTCGCCGCCGGTCTGGCCACCAGTGCCGTCGCCGCGCCGGTCACCTACACGATCGACCCGAATCACACTTTCCCGCGCTTCTCGTATTCGCATTTCGGCTACAGCACCCAGCTGAGCAGCTTCGAAAAGACCAAGGGCACGGTGGTCTACGATGCCGAGGCCAAGACCGGCAGCGTCGAGATCATGATCGACCTGACGGCGGTCAATACCGGCTCGGATCTGTTCAACGGCCATCTCCAGGGTGCGGATTTCTTCGATACGGCCAACCATCCGACCGCGACCTTCAAGTCGACCTCGGTGGTGTTCGAGGGCGACCAACCGGTGCGCATCGATGGCAACCTGACGATCAAGGGCGTCACCAAGCCGGTCAGCCTGACCGTCACCAGTTTCAAGTCGATGCCGCACCCGATGGCCAAGAAGCCGGCGCTCGGTGCCAATGCGTTCACCAACGTGAAGCGCACTGACTTCAACGCCGGCAAGTACGCGCCGTATGTCGGCGACGAGGTGCGCATCGATATCGCGATCGAGGCGATTGCGCAGTAGTGATCTCCCTCCGGCCCGCGCCGCGGGCCGGTCGGGATCTCACCGGCCCAGGCGTGCGGCCAGCAGTGCCGCCAGACGCTCGATCGTGTCGAGCGACGCCGGGTTGGCCATCGCCTCGGGGCTGGCCACCTTGTCACGGGCCATGCCGAGCAGCATCTTGCGAACGGGCACCTCCATCTTCTTGCCGGTGAGCGTGCGCGGTACGTCGTCGATGACGAAGATATCGTCCGGCACGTGGCGCGGTGAGGCCGTGCGTCGGATCGCGTCGGCGATGCGTGCGCGCAGCGCATCGTCCAACTCGACCCCCTGGCGCAGCACCACGAACAGCGCCAGGAACGACGGTCGGCCGAGGTATTCGAGATCCACGACCAGGCTGTCGGCGATCTCGTCGATCGCCTCGACCACGCGGTAGATCTCGGCGGTACCCATGCGGATGCCGAAGCGGTTGATCGTGCTGTCGGAGCGCCCGTAGATGACCGCCGTGCCACGGGGCGTGAACTTGATCCAGTCACCGTGGCGCCAGAGGCCGGGGTAGGTCTCGAAATAGCTCTCACGATAGCGGCTGCCGCCGGGATCGTTCCAGAAGTGCAGGGGCATCGACGGCATCGGCTGGGTGATGACGAGTTCACCCACCTGATCGACGACCGCCTTACCTTGCTCGTCGAAGGCATAGGCGGCCACGCCGAGCTCGCGGCACTGGATCTCGCCGGCATGCACCGGCAGATTCGGCGCGCAGGCCACGAAGCCCGATGCGATGTCGGTGCCGCCACTGATCGAGGCCAGCCAGAGATCGGCCTTGACCTCGCGATAGACCCACCGATAGGTTTCGACCGGCAGCGGGGAGCCGGTGGCGTTGATCGCGCGCAGCGAGCGCAAGTCCGCGAACGAGCCCGGCGACAGCCCCTGCTTCGCGCAGTTGATCAGATAGGCCGCGCCGCAGCCGAACAGCGTCACGTCCTGCTCGTCGATGAAGCGCCACAAGGCATCGGGCGTCGGCCAGGCGGGGTTACCGTCGTAGAGCACCGTGGTGGCGCCGGTGAGGAGGGCGCCGAGCGCCAGATTCCAGACGATCCAGCCGGTGCCGCCCAGGAACAACAGCCGATCGCCGCGGCGCACATCGTGCTGCAGCGCCATTGTCTTCAGGTGGGTGAGCACGATGCCGCCGTGGCCGTGCACCATCGCCTTGGGCAGACCGGTCGTGCCCGAGGAGTAGACGATCCAGAGCGGGTGGTCGAAGGGCAGGCGCTCGAAATTCAGGGGCGATGCCGAGGCCGTGGCAACCTCCCACGGAATGAGGCCGCGCCAGCCTTCGGCACCACGGCCCTCGCGTGGCCCCTGGACGTGGATCACGGTTTCGACGCTGGGCAGCGCCTCGAGTAAGCGCGAGACGCTTTCACTACGGTCGTGCAGTTTGCCGTTGTACGAATAGCTCTCGGTGGCCAGCAGAACGCGTGGCGCCACCTGGCGCAAACGATCGATGACGACGCCTGGGCCCATGTCGGGCGCGCAGCTGGTCCAGATCGCGCCGATGCTCGCGCAGGCCAGGAAGGCGGCCACCGTCTCGGCGCGATTGGGCAGGTACGAAGCGACCCGGTCGCCCGGCGCGATACCCAGCTCGCGCAGCGTCTGAGCGAACGCGCCGCTCATCGCCGCCAGCTGATTCCAGCCGATCGCCCTGGCCGGGGCATCTTCGCGGCGTTCGATCAGGGCCGGGCGATCCTCGGTTGCATGCCGAAAGACATGCTCGGCATAGTTCAGTCGCAGGCCCGGATACCACCGCGCACCCGGCATCTCGCGCGACGCCAGGACCGGCACCGGGTCACCGTCGGTGAGCATGTCGAAGTGTTCGCGAATGCTGTCCCAGAACGCATCGGGCGAATCGACCGACCATTGCCACAGGGCGGCGTAGTCGTCGAATTGCAGGCCGCGGCGGCCGGCCAGCCAGCGCTCGTAGGCGGCGAGGCCGGACGCGTCGATGCGAGCTCGAGACGGGGCCCAGAGCCGCTCGCCCTCGCCGGCGAGCGGCGCCGAGCCGGAAGCGGTCTGGCGCATGTGTTCTCCTGGGATGTCCGCCGCAAGGACGCGGCGGTGCGCCATCGGTGCCCGGTGACAGCCTGGCATGCCGGTCTTCGATCACGCGCGGACACGAGTTTACGCGGCGGCGGCGCCCGACGGCGCGAACCGTGCGCCTCGGTTCAGCGTTGTTGATGCACGAGAGCCAGGGCGCATCCGGGCGGTTGTCCGGGATCCGGCTCGCGACACCGTTACGGTCCGGCCGGCCCAGCCGCTACCATTGGCTGGTTCGCACCGTACATCCCGACGGAGACTGACCCCGTGACGCGCCCCAATCTGCTCTTCATCACCTCCGATCAGCACCGTGGCGACTGCTACGGTTTCATGGGGCGCAACGTCCATACGCCGCATCTCGACCGGCTGCGCGCGCAGGGCGCATGGCTGCAGAACGCGATCACCCCGTGCGTCGTCTGCCAGCCGGCGCGGGCCTCGATTCTTACCGGCCAGCTGCCGCTGACGCACGGCGTGCACGACAACGGCATCGATCTCGATCCCGCCATCGGTGAGCGGGGTTTCGCCGGCACACTGGGTGCCGCCGGCTACGACACGGCCTTCTTCGGCAAGGCGCACTTCGCCACGTATCACAGCTTCGCGCCCACCGGCACGCCGGAGTGCCTGCGCTCGTCATCGGATTACGGGCCCGACTGGTTCGGTCCGTACATGGGCTTCTCGCACGTGGAGCTGATGCTGGTCGGGCACAACTGGTTTCCGCCCGAGAAGCCGCCGGCGGGTCAGCACTACGAGCGCTGGTTCCATGCCGACGGACGCGGCGACGAAAAGATCCGCCTCTACTGGGAGAACGCCGGCGACACTCACGGGGCTGCGCAGACCTGGCACTCACGCCTGCCGCAGGCCTGGCACAACAGCGAGTGGACGGCCGACCGGGCCATGGCCTGGCTGCGGGCACGCGGAGACGCGCCGTTCGCCGCCTGGATCAGCTTCCCCGATCCGCATCATCCCTTCGATGCGCCGGAGCCGTGGTCGCGCCTGCACCGGCCGGACGATGTCGATCTGCCGTTGCATCGGGTGCGCGATTTCGATCGGCGTCCCTGGTGGCACCGGGCGGCGATCGAGAATGAACCGGCCGGCAACCCGAAGAATGCCGAAACCCGCAAGAGCTACAGCCGCATCGGCCCGCAGACCGACCAGCAGCTTCGCGAGATCATCGCCAACTACTATGGCCAGATCTCGCTGATCGATCACGAGGTCGGCCGCCTGATGATCGCACTCGACGAACTCGGCATGGCCGGCAACACGCTCGTGATCTTCTCGTCGGATCACGGCGACTGGATGGGCGATCACGGCCTGATGCTCAAGGGGCCGATGCACTACGAGGGTCTGCTACGCGTGGGCATGATCGCGCGAGGGCCCGGCATCGCCGCGGGGCGGACGATCACCGCGCCGACCAGCACGCTGGACGTGCCGGCCACGTTCTACGACTATGCCGGGGTGCAACCGGGTCTCGCCCAGCACGGGCAGTCCCTGCGGCCGCTGCTCGAATCGGAACGTGCAAGCCGTGAATTCGCGCTCAATGAATGGGAGCTTCATCCGAATCGCGCCGGCGTGGCGCTCAGCCTGCGTACGGTGCGCACCGAGTCCGCGAAGCTGACGATCGACCGCCGGTCAGGCGCCGGCGAACTCTACGACCTCGCCGACGACCCGCACGAAATGGTGAACCGCTTCGACGATCCCGCGTACCGCGCATTGCGCGACGAACTCCAGAGCTACCTCGATCGTCGACCCGCGGACGAGGGGCCCCTGCACGAGCCGGTGGGCATGGCCTGAACGCCCCGCGGGCGCATGGCCCGCGCCTGCGTTGGCCGGCCCGCCCTGGCCGGAGTTCGGGCAACAGATTTCAATTGCGCATCGCCCGATCGTGGCGCTATGATCCGCGCCCTCGGAGTGAGCGTCGGGGGGCCGGGCAGCCAATGTCCCGGGCCGGCGCTGTCCGGGCAAGTTCGGAGACATCCCCCATGAAGACCCAGAAGTCGCTGCTGGCGGCCATCGTGTTCGCCGGAGGCTCGCTGTCGTTCGCCGGCCCGTCCGAGGCAGCCGAGCGGTGGTTGTTCAACTGCTTCTTCCCGCCTCAGCACTACATCTGCACAGAGGTGCTGCCCGAGCTGAAGAACCGCGTCGAAGCGGCCACCGGCAAGCGGGTCCGGGTGACGATCCCGCCCAAGTCGCTGGCCGCCCCGCCCGACCAGTTCGACGGTGTCGTCAACGGGGTCATGGACGGCGCGCTGCAGTTCAACCAGTTCATCAGCAACCGGGTCGCCGGCATCCAGGTCGGACAACTGCCGTTCGTGGGTATCGAGAGTTCGGAGGCCGGTTCCGTGGCGCTCTGGAAGACGTACCAACAGTTCTTCGCCGACAAGAACGAGTACGGCGACGTCCATCTGTTGAGCGTCTATGCGTCCAACGGCGCCGAGTTCTACTCGATGACCGACAAGCCGATCGGGTCCGTCGACGACATCGCCGCACGCAAGATGTGGGCCCTGCCGGGCGTGACGGCCAATCTGGTCAAGGCCACGGGCTCGCCCGTGGTGGCCGGGCCGGCCGTGCAGATGCTCGAGATCATCTCCAAGGGCGTGGTCGACGGTTATGTCGGCGTGCCGATCAGCTCGGTGCTCGAGTTCAAGCTGGGTGATTACACGCGCAGTGCCACCGTCTTCAAGCGCAAGGTGTTCACGCCGACCTTCTCTTTCTTCGTCAGCAACAAGAAGTGGGCCGCGGTATCCCAGACCGACCGCGAAGCGATCGATCGGGCGCTCGGCGAGGACTTCGCCCGATTCGTCGGCCGGCGCGCCGACAAGGCGCAGCAGGCCGGGCGCCGCCACCTCGAAGAAAAGAAGATCGCCATGGTCGACGGCGATCCGAAAATGCTCGATGCACTGGATGCCTACGGCCAGCCGGTCATCGATGCCTGGGTCGAGCGTGTCGGCAAGATGGGCGTGGATGGCAGGAAGGCGGTGGCCTTCTACCGCGGCATGCTCGCCCAGGAGGAACGGGCGCTGAGCGCCCGCTGAACCCGGGACCGGAGCTCCGCGCGGATCCTGCCAGGCGTGCCCGGTCGGCCGGCGATCGCCGGGCCGGCACTGCGGGTCCCTGGCAATCATAGGGGCGGGGCGCTGACCGGCGCGCCGCCAAGCCGCCGATCGGAGGCGGGATGTTCGAACGTGTGTTCCGCTGGACCAGTGCGATCCTGGCCGTGATCGCCTGCATCGGGCTGCTCGCCATGATGCTGCTTTCGTTTGCCGACGTGATCGGCCGCTACGGCTTCCACCGCTCGATTTTCGGTACGGCCGAGATTGTCGAATTCCTGATGGTCGTGACGATCTTCGCCGGTGTGGCCTTCATCACGGCTACCCATGAGCACATCGAGGTGTCGATCTTCGAGCGCCAGATTGCACGGCTGGCGCCCGATCTGCAGCGTTGGACGGTGATCGTGTTCTCGGTCGCGGTCTACGCGCTGATCGCCTGGCAACTCGCCGTCCATGCGCTCGACCAGTTCAGCAGTGGCAAGCGCACGCCGGTGCTCGACCTGCCGCAGTGGTGGCAGCCGGCGGCGGGCGCGCTGTTGTCGGCGGTGGGCCTTGTGCTGCTGATCAGCGCCGTCATTCACAGCCGTGGCCGGCCACGTACGCTCGCCGATCACGATCCTCAGGCCCTGAGCATCGAATGATCTCCGCCTCGATTGGTTTCGCCATCCTGCTCGCTCTTTGCTTTGCGGGATTCCCGCTCGGCTTCGCGACGCTGGCCGTCGGGCTGGTCGGCTTCGCGGTTCTGCGGGACTGGAACTGGCACGGGGCCCTGACCATGATGTCGCAGCAGATCATGGAAACCGGAGCCAGCTACGGCCTGTCGGTGATCCCCTTGTTCATCCTGATGGGCGTGCTGATCCATCGGTCGCGGATCTCCGAAGATCTGTATCGGGCCGCCTATGCGGTCACCGGCCATCTGCCGGGTGGTGTCGCGCAGGCCACCGTGCTTGCCTGCGCAGGTTTTTCGGCGGTGTCGGGTTCCTCGCTGGCCACGGCCGCAACGATGGCCAAGGTAGCGATGCCCCATATGCGCCGCTATCGCTACGACGACCGGCTCTCGTCCGGTGTGGTCTCGGCGGGCGGCACGTTGGGCATCATGATCCCACCGTCGGTACCGCTGATCATCTACGGGCTGGTCGCCCAGGAAGACGTCGGCAAGTTATTCATCGCCGGCATCTTGCCGGGCGTGCTGCTGGTCGCACTGTTCCTGGCAGCCGTCTATCTCACCGTGAAGTTGCGACCCGACCTGGGCCCCGCCGGTGACCCGATGCCCGGCCCCGAGCGCCGTCAGGCGCTGCTGCGGGTCTGGCCGATACTCGCCTTGTTCGTACTGGTGTTGGGCGGCATCTACTTCGGCGTCTTCACCCCCACCGAGGCGGCCGGCATCGGCGCCACCGGGGCCGCCGCCTTCGCGATATTCCGGGGTCGGCTGCGATCCTGGACCGACTGGTATCAGTCGCTCAAGGAAACGTGCATGACCACCGCGGCGCTGTTCAGCGTGGTGTTCGGCGCCCTGGTGTTCGCCAACTTCATCAATCTGTCGGGCCTGCCCTACGATCTCGTCGACCTGGTGCAGGACGCGCAGCTGTCGGGCATGGGCGTGGTGCTCGCGGTCTGCGCGATCTGCATCGTGCTCGGCATGGTGTTCGAGGCCGTCGGCCTGTTGTTGCTGATCGTGCCGGTATTCCTGCCCAGTCTCATCGATCTGAAGGTCGACCTGGTCTGGTTCGGCATCGTGATGGTGGTGGTGGTCGAACTCGGCCTGATCACGCCGCCGATCGGCATGAACGTTTTCACGGTCAAGACCGTGGTGCCGGACCTGGAGTTGGGCAAGATATTCGCCGGGGTCACTCCGTTCGTGATCGCCGACCTCGTTGCGCTGGGGCTGATCCTGGTTTTCCCGGTGATCGCCGTGGGGCTGGTTGCGCTCGTACGGTGACGAGGACGGGGTGGCCGGACATTGTTCCGGATAGCATCGGGGTGAGACCGGCTCCTGCGGGGCCGTCCCCGACCGCCAACGAGACCGCATGCCCGTGACCCGTACGACCGAACGCCCGAACATCCTATTCATCATCACCGATCAACAGCGCGCCGACTGGCTGGGCTGCACCGGACACCCGGTGCTGCGCACGCCGAACATCGACCGGATCGCGGCCGGCGGCACGGTCTTCGATCGTGCTTACGTCGGCAATCCGGTGTGCATGCCCAATCGGGCCTCGCTGATGACCGGGCGGCTGAGTTCGGTCACCGGCGTGCGGCAGAACGGCAACCCGTTGCCGCCGTTCATGACCACGTTCACCGAGGTGCTGAGCGCGGGTGGCTATGACACCGCACTCATCGGCAAGGCCCACTTTCAGACCTTCACCGAGATCCCGGCGCCGATCGGGTCCAATCCGGCGGGCGCTGGGCGGCTGGCCAACGCCGTCGATATCGGGCCGGACACGGGCTTCGTCAGCGAGTCGATCGCGGGCTGGCGTGCGCGCGGCCCGGACGTGGTACGTCTGCCTTACTATGGCTTCGACCATGCCGATCTGGTCACGTTCCACGGCGATATGACGGGCGGAGCCCACGAGCACTGGCTGCGCCAGCAGGTTCCCGACCTCGATGCGCTGCGCGGGCCGCACAATGGATTGCCGCACGACTACACGTGTCCGCAGGCACTGCGAACGGCCTTGCCCGAGGCGCTTTACTCCACGTCGTACGTGAAGATGCGGGCGCTCGAATACCTGAACGATGCGGCGCGCCGGGAGCGGCCGTTCTTCGCGTTCGTGTCGTTTCCCGACCCGCACCATCCGTTTACGCCACCCGGGCGCTATTGGGACATGTACCGCCCCGAGGACATGGTGCTGCCTGACAACCTCGGCGGTCATGTCCGCGCACCGCGCTCGCTGGACTGGATATTCGCGCAGGAAGTGGTCGACGGGCCCGATTCGCTGATGCCGCAGACGTTCGTGACGGGAGCCATGCGCCTGAACGAGCGCCAGTTGCGCGAGGCGATGGCGCTGACCTGCGGTATGACCGCGATGATCGACGACGCGGTCGGCGAGATCCTCGATGCGCTCGAACGCAACGGCCAGGATCGCGACACGATCATCGTGTTCACCAGCGACCATGGCGACTACATGGGCGATCACGGCCTGATCCTGAAGGGCGGCCCGCACTTCCAGAGCCTGATCCGCGTACCCCTGTTGATCAAGGATCCGCGTCGCGTCGCGCAGTGCGCGCGCACGCAGGCGCTGGCCAGTACCCTGGACATGGCACCCACGATCCTGGCCATGGCCGGGCTGACGCCCTTTGCCGACATCCAGGGCATCGACCTCGGTCCCGTGCTCGATGGCGCGACGCCGTCACGTGATGCGTTGCTGATCGAGGAGGACAGTTACGACGTGGATCTGTTCGGTCTGAATGGTCAGTATCGCGCGCGGACGCTGCAGACCGGGCGCTACCGCTTGACCACCTATCTCGGCGAGCGCTGGGGCGAACTCTACGATCTGCAGGAAGATCCGCTCGAGCGGGTCAATCTCTGGGACGAGCCCGGTGCTCGCGAGTTGCACCATGCGCTGATCTGGCAGTTGATGCAGGCGATGATGGACGGTTGCAGCCGTTCGCCGTGGCCGACATGGGAGGCCTGACCCGATAGTGCCTGCCACCCGGCAGATTCGAAACACATCCAGGTTTTCGCGCCGTTCGCGCGCGCCGCTTCGGCGGGATCGACCGCCGATCGGGCCGCCGCGAAGGTATGCGGCCTGCGCGCCGAAAAGAATCGACATCGAACCAACCCCAGGCGTATCACGCCGGCCCGATGTCGACCGTAGACACCGATCCAGTCTGGCTGCAGACGATTGTCGAGCATCTGCCCACCGCGGTCGTCGTGACCGATGCGGGCGGGCGCACGCTGTGGGTCAATCGCGCCTTCACGACCCTGACCGGCTTCGAACTGGCGGATCTGGCCGGTCGTTCGCCTGGCGAGGTCCTGCAAGGCCCCGGTACCTGCGAAAAGACGGTACGCCTGATGCGCGGGCGACTGCAGCAGGGGCTCGGCTTCAGCACGACCGTGCTCAACTACGACCGCGAGGGGCGCGCCCGACACATCGGCCTCGAGGTACAGCCGGTCTCGGTCGATGGTGGACGACCCACCCACTTCGTGGCCCTGCAGCACGAGATGGCGGATGATGGCGAGAGTGTCCGGCTGGCGATGAGCAGCGCGCGCCAGGGCGTCTGGCAATGGGACCGGGGGCGACGTTCCCTGCGCATCGGCGACGAATTCCTGGCCATGCTCGGGCTGCACGAGCCCGTTGGCAGGGACCCCGGACGCCTGAGTGATCTGGTGGTTGCCGACGACCGGCCGGCGGTGGTGCGCTGGTTTCGCAAAGTGTCTCGAAGCATCGATGCCGACCAGGGTGTCACCTTTCGAATCAAGGCACCAACCGGACAGATCTACTGGCTGGAGGCGCGCGGACGCGGTGTACGGACCGATGACCGGGGCCGCTTCGAGACCGCATCGGGTGTGTTCCGGGACATCACGCAGGCCAAGGCCTCCGAGCGGGCGATGGAACATCTCGCCTACTACGATCCGCTGACCGGGCTACCCAATCGGCGCACGCTCGACGATCGTCTGGCGCGTGTGCTCGAGCGTGCCGCGCGGGATGGGCGGTCCACGGCGGTGCTGTTCATCGATCTCGACGGTTTCAAGCAGATCAACGATCTGTTCGGCCATGCCTTCGGCGATTCGGTCTTGTGCACGGTCGCCCAGCGTCTGCAATCGGGCATTCGCGAGCATGATCTGGTCGGGCGAATCAGTGGCGACGAGTTTCTGGTGGTGATCGATGGTTTCGACGAGCGCGATGCAATTTCGCAACTTGCTCGACGTCTGATCGATTCGATCCGCGAGCCGGTCGTGGTGCAGGGGCAGGAGTTGTTGGTCGGTGCGAGCATCGGCATCAGCCTGTTTCCGGACGACGGCCTGGACAGCGAGCGCTTGATCCGTCTGGCCGACCTGGCCATGTATGAGGTCAAGCAGAGCGGCCGGCTCGGTTATCGCTTCTTCGAGCAATCGATGAACGACATCGCCGCGCATTCGCTGCAGGTCGAGACGCGCCTGCGTCTGGCGGTGAAGACGCGAACCCTCGACGTACAGTTCCAACCGCTGGTCGATGCCGGGTCGAGATCCATCGTGGGCGCCGAGGCACTGGTTCGCTGGGTCGATCCGGTGCTCGGTCGCATCGGTCCCGATCAGTTCATCCCGGTCGCCGAACGTCTGGGCCTGATCCACGCACTCGGTGAGTCGGTGCTCGAGCGCGCGGCCCTGCTCGTGCTCGAACACCGCGACCTGCTGCCGCCCGGCTTCGTGGTCAGTGTCAACGTCTCGCCGGTGCAGCTCGGTGATCCTCAGTTCATGGCACGCGTCAACGGTGTGCTCGATCGCACCGGTGTGGATCCGCAATCCCTGATGTTCGAGGTCACGGAGTCGGCCCTGACGCGTGATCCGAAGCGCGCGCGCACGCGTCTGGAGCAGATCAAGCAGCTGGGCCTTGGGGTGGCGATCGACGACTTCGGCACCGGCTACAGCTCGCTGGTGGCGTTGCGCGACATGCCGATCGACAAGCTCAAGATCGATCGTTCGTTCGTGAGCGAGATCGAGACCAACGCGAGAACCCGGGCGATCGTGGAGGCGATGATCGACATCGGTCGTCGGCTGTCGATGTGCGTGAACGCCGAGGGCGTCGAGACCGAATCGCAGGCTGCGATGCTGAGAGAAGCGGGCTGTACCGAGTTTCAGGGCTACTTGTTCGCCAAGCCCTTGAGCGAAACAGAGTTTGTCGCAATGGCCGCGCGTGAGCGCGGCATCACGCCACCGCCGGCGCCGCGACGGCAGGCGAGCCACGTCGGCGAGCCCGGGTCGGCCCGGCGAGCGGGAATGGTCGCCCCGGCGATCCTGCAAGATGCTGCAGCCGACGTCTCGCCGGATGCAGCCATGCTGCCACCGCCGCCGCGGCAGGCGACGCCGTCGCGAAGCCGTCCGCCTCTGCCGCAGTCGAGCGGATCGGGAGCTGGTTCCTTCGAGTTGTTCGACTGGCCTGCGGACGCCTGAGCCGTTCAGCCGTAGCTGCGCGCGCGCTCGACCTCCTCGCGCGACCCGAGGAACACCGCCACGCGCTGATGTATGCCGGTCGGCTCGATGTCGAGAATGCGCTGCACGCCGTCGTGAGCGGCGCCACCGGCCTGCTCGATCAGCATGGCCATCGGGTTGGCTTCGTACATCAGGCGCAGCTTGCCGGGCTTGTCCGGATCGCGTGCATCGCGCGGGTACATGAAGATGCCGCCGCGGCTGATGATCCGGTGCACGTCGGCCACCATCGAGGCCACCCAGCGCATGTTGTAGTCCTTGCCGAGCGCGCCGCTCTTGCCGGCCAGCAAGGCATCGACGTAGGCGCGCACGGGCTCGAACCAGTGGCGGGCGTTGGAGGCATTGATCGCGAATTCCTTGGTTTGCTCGGGCACACGCATGGCCGGCTGGGTCAGCCACCAGACCCCCGTGTGGCGGTCGAGCGTGAAGCCGTCGACGCCGCTGCCGGTGGTGAGCACCAGCATGGTCGCCGGGCCGTATACCGCATAGCCGGCGGCAACCTGCCGGTGGCCCGCCTGCAGGAAATCGGCGGCCGAGACGGCGCGGGTCTCTGCCGGTGCCGACAGCACCGAGAAGATCGTGCCGACCGATACGTTGACGTCGATGTTCGACGATCCGTCGAGCGGGTCGAACAGCAGCAGGTAAGGGGCGTCCGTGGCCTCGAGCGGGCTGATGTCGTCCATCTCCTCGGACGCCATGCCGCGCAGCGTGCGGTTACCCGCATTGGCGGCCAGCATCATGTCGTTGGCGATGACGTCGAGCTTTTTTTGTTGCTCACCCTGGACATTGCCGGAACCGGCCTCGCCGAGCACCCCCGCGAGTTCGCCCTGGGCGATCGCGTCGGCGATGCGCGCGCAGGTCTGCGCGACCGTTTCGATCAGCAACCGCAGTTCGGCCGGCGCAGCGGTGGTGATCAGGTGTTCGGTGAGGGTCAGGCGTGCCATCGTGCTCTCTTGTGTGGATGTGGATTCTGGGGCGCGGTCCGGTCGGGATTCAGCCGCCCGTCAGCGCCTTGTCGACGATCTCGCCGACGTCGCGTGACAGGTTCGGGGCCGCGGCGAGACTGCGCAGGGTCGAATGCATCAACTCGCGGCGGCCCGGTTCGTACTTGCGCCAGCGATCGAGTGCACGCGCCAGGCGTGCGGCCAGTTGCGGATTGAGCGCATCGATTGCGCGAACCTGCTCGAGCCAGAAAGCGTAGCCGCTGCCGTCGGGCGCGTGGAACTCCGCCAGGTTGGCCGAGCAGAACGCGCTGATCAGCGAACGAGCACGGTTCGGATTGCGCAGCGAGAATTCCGTGCGCGCCATCAGCGCGCGCACCCGCTCGAGTACGGGGGCGTCGCCCGGCTGGCGATGCATGGTGGCCTGCATGGTGAACCATTTGTCGAGCGCGAGAGGTTCGTCGGCGTAGGTTGCGCGAAACCACTCCAGCGCCGCCTCGCGTTGCGGCGCAAGGCTGTTGATCAGCGCGCCGATGGCGGCGGCCCGGTCGGTCATGTTCTGCGACTGGCGCAACTGGGAGTCGGCCTCCCGCCAGGCGCTGTCGCGACCGATGTCGACCAGTGCGCTCAAGGCGGTGTTGCGCAGAGCACGCCGACCCGCCGAGGCGGGATCGGGGCTGTAGGGGCCGGCGTCGGCCATCGTGCTCAGGCAACGTTCGAAGTCGGCGGCGAGCGACTCGTGCAGCCGATGCCGGACGTCGGCGCGGGCGGCGCGCAGGGCCTGCGGATCGACCTCGTCGATCTGCTCGGCGATATAGCCCTCGCTGGGCAGGGTCAGCAGCAGCGCACGATAGGCGGGATCGAGCCGGTCGTCGCGCAGGCCGTGGCCCATTGCGTCGATCAGCCGGTCCGTGCCAGCCGCCGGATCGGCGCCGCCGAGGACGGCAAGTACCGCGTGCACCGCAAGCCGCTGGCCTGCCTCCCAGCGGTTGAAGGCGTCGCCGTCGATCTTGGCGAGGCGCGCGAGCTCGACCTCGTCGATCGGCTGGCGCAGCAGCACCGGCGCCGAGAAGCCGCGTAACACAGACGGCGTTGGTCGGACGCCGAGACCGGTGAATCGCAACTCGTGTTCGGCGTCGGTGAGCTCGAGGACGCGCGTGCCTGTGACCGCCGCGGACGCAGGCTCGCCGGCCAGGCGCACCGGCAGTTCGTTGCCTTGGTCGTCCAGCAGGGCGATAGCGAACGGAATCAGCAGCGGTGGTTTGTCGGACTGGCCCGGCGTCGGTGGGTTGAACTGACGAATCGTGAGCGTCAGCTCGCCCGCGCTTTCATCCCAGCGCCGTTGCACCTGCAGGATCGGCGTGCCGGCCTGTTCGTACCAGCGTGAGAACTGGCTCAGATCGCGACCGTTGGCATCGGCCATCGCGGCGACGAAGTCGTCGCAGGTGACCGCCTGACCGTCGTGGCGCTCGAAATAGAGGTCGATGCCGCGGCGGAAACCTGCCTCGCCGAGCAGCGTATCGAGCATGCGGATGACCTCGGCGCCTTTCTCGTAGACGGTGACCGTGTAGAAGTTGTTGATCTCGGAGTAACTGTCGGGCCGGATCGGATGCGCCATCGGGCCCGCATCCTCGGCGAACTGCACGGTGCGCAGCAGGCGAACGTCTTCGATGCGTTTGACCGCCCGGGCGCTCGCCGCGCGATCGGCGGATCCGGCCTGCGCCGCGTGCATGTCGGCGGAGAACTGCTGATCGCGAAAGACCGTCAGGCCTTCCTTGAGTGTCAGCTGGAACCAGTCGCGGCAGGTGACCCGGTTGCCGGTCCAGTTGTGGAAATACTCGTGTCCGACCACGGACTCGACATGGGCGAAGTCGGTGTCGGTGGCGATCAACGGATTGGCGAACACGTACTTGGTGTTGAAGATGTTCAACCCCTTGTTCTCCATCGCGCCCATGTTGAAGTCGGACACCGCCACGATCATGAAGCGTTCGAGGTCGAGCGCCAGACCGTAGCGTCGTTCGTCCCAGTCGATCGCGTGGATCAGGCTGGTCATCGCGTAATCGGTCTTGTGCTCGTTGCCGGGCTCGACCCAGACCTGCAGCAGTTTTTCGTCGCCGCTGCCGGTGCGGTGACGCCGCTCGGTGCAGACCAGATTGCCGGCGACCAGCGCGAACAGATAGCTGGGCTTCAGGAACGGGTCTTCCCAGAGCGCGTAGTGCCAGCCCTCGCGACCCGCGATGTCGCCGCTCTCGAGCAGGTTGCCGTTCGAGAGCAGCACCGGCGCCGCGTCGCGCGGCGCCTCGATGCGCACGCGATAGCGGGCCATGACGTCGGGCCGGTCGGGGAACGGGCAGATGCGCCGGAAACCCTCGGCCTCGCACTGGGTGAAGTAGTTGCCCTGGGACATGTACAGGCCGTTCAGGGTCGAGTTCTCGGCCGGCGCGATCACGACCTCGCTGTCGACCGTGAAGCGCTCTGCCGGAGCCGTCAGGACCAGACGTTCGTCGACGAACACCGGGTCGTCGACCGGCACGCCGTCGATGCGCAGGTCAACGATCTCGAGCGACAGCCCGTTCAGATGAAATTCGGCCGACGGCGCCCCCGGCCGTCGGCGCATCTGCAGGCGTGAGCGCACGCGGGTGGATTGTGGATCGAGGGTGAAGCACAGCTCGACCGATTCGACGAGGCAGGAGGGCGGCTGATAGTCTTCGCGGCGTATCGTCACGGTGGCGATCTTTCCATCGGCGGGAGAGCGGGAAATGACGGATTTTACGAGCCTGGGCCATCTCGTAGGGAGAGGGCGCATCCGACCGGGTGGGCAAACGACGGACGGGCCCGGGCTCGGGCAGTCTGGACGGCTGTTCGAAGCCGGTCGGAGGCGGCGCGCGGCGGCGGTCTCGGTGCTGGCTGCGACGCTGCTGGCCGGTGCGTGCACGCAGGAGTCGCAGAACATGATCTCGCGCAGCATCCAGAACTGGACCGGCACCGACGGCGTGCTCGAGATCTATGCCGGCAGCACCCTGGTCAAGCGTTTCCTGAAGATCGACAAGCTCTCGACCGCACTCGGCACCACCGACGGCCTGCCGCGCTCCTATCGCTTCGGCTACGGCGTGCTCGATGCCAATCTGAACGGCAAGGCCGACCCCGACGAGCGCAAGGTCTATTTCGAGATCAGTGACTATGCAACCTTTTACGTCTTTTACGAGAATCCTGAGTAGGCTGGTGCTGTTGGCCTGTCTCGGTGCGGTGCTGGCCGCCTGCGCGGCGAGCCCGATCCGCAACGAGGTCGCGGTCTATCACGACTGGCCGCAGTCGCTGCAGGCGCGCACGTTTCGCATCGCCGATCCGCCGGATGGGGCCGAAGACCTCGCCTATCGCACGTTTCGCGGCATCGTCCAACGGCGTCTGAGCGCGGCGGGCTTCGAACTCTCGCCGCAACCGGCGCTCGAGGTCACGTTCGACTACGAAGAGATGCGTCGCTCCGGCCAGGTGGTCGAGCAGGTGCCGGCGGTGAGTTCACATCTGGCAATCGGTTCATGGGGTCGCCACGGCGGCGTTTCCTTTGGTTTCCCATTGTTCTGGGGCTACCCGTACGCCGACGTGGTCCGGCAGATCGACTACTACGATCGCACGTTGACGCTGCAGATGGCCGACATCCGGTCGGGCACTCCGCGCCCTGTCTACAAGGCGACGGCCACCAATCGCGGCAGCGCCCCGGCCGGCGCCGATGCCCTGCCGGTGCTCATCGACGCAATCCTGGACGACTTCCCTGGCCGCTCCGGTGTCATTCGTCAAGTTTCATTCGACCGCTCAGTGGCAAAATGACCACGTTCATCGGGAGGTTGGTCATGAATGCTCGGCAGTCCGTTTCGGCCATGGGGTCGCAAAACACGCTCATGGCGCTCGAGCCGCGCATGTTGTTCGATGGCGCGGCACTGGCCTGCATCGACATCGGCGGCGACGAGCCGCCGCTACCCGATCTCATGCAGCCGGTCGGCGACGGGTCGGGGCAGGGTCAGCCACCGGCGTTCGTCTGGAACGGGCAGCAGCCCTCCACCTGGGCGGGGGACACACTGCGCTTCGACGACGACGGCTATTCGTCCGAGATAGGGGCGGCAACGCGCGTGGTCGTGGCCGACCCGGACGGCCCGAATCCGCCGGGTGACTATTGGCTGACGATCCACGGCTTTCACGGTGCGGTCGATGTCGACACCAGCTCCACCGCAACGATCCATCGATGGGACGCCAATCATATGGCGGTCGAGGGCAGCCTCGACGAGATCAATCGGGCACTGGCCGGGCTGACCTTCACCAGTGATGTCCACTACAACGGCAACACCGTGGTGCGCATGACGGTGGTCGAGCCCAACGGGTCCGGCGAAGCCATCGAGCTGGTGGTCCATGTCCTCAATGACAATGCCGCGCCGGTGGCGGTCGACGATGCGATCGATCTCGGTAGCGCCCGTGGCGCGATCGAGGGCAATGTCATCCTCGGCGACGCCAACGGGGTCGGCGCCGATTCGGATCCCGACGGCGATCCCATCGGCGTGATCGGTATCGCCGTCGGCGAGGTGCTCGAGGTGCCGGTCGCGGGGGTCGGCACGGTGCTGGCGGGCCGCTATGGCGAGCTGCGGATGGACTGCTTCGGCAACTTCGAATACGTTACCGGCGCCGCGGCCGACGCTCTGCAGCCCGGCGAGACCGCCGTCGATCGTTTCAGCTACCTGCTCGCCGATCCCGAAGGCGGCCGCGATGTCGGCCTGCTCTCGTTCGACCTCGCCGGGGCACCGATAGAACAACCCAAGGCGCCGGTCGAGCCGCCGCCGCCGGTGGTGGTGGGCCCGCCGGATCCCGGCCCGTTGCTGCCGGTGCCCCCGCAGCCACCGGTAGACGGTGGCGATCCAGGCCCGACGCCGTTGCCGCCGGACGGCGGCACTCCGGGCGTATCGCCCGCCGCCATCTTGCCGCCAAGTGCCTTCGGGCTGGCCGCGCCGGTGCTGATGGCGAACCGCGCCGATGTCGGCGGTGCCGACTTGCTGCCGCTCGATACCGGCGTGCAGTCCGATTCCATGCTCGCACCATTTTCGCCCACCGCCGTGCTCGGACGTATCGAATCGGAGCGCGAACAGAAGGCCGCGGAACTACGCCGTGCACGTATCGAGGCCGTCAAGGCCGACGACGAATGTGCGCCGGCGCCCAAGCCCAAGGCCGTCAAGCGCGCGGCGCTGGCCGACGGCGAGATCGTCAAACCCAAGACCAAGGCTTTCAGTAGCCAACTGGAGCACGAGGGCAAGCGCCTGAAGGCTCCGGTCAAGCGAAACCAGGCCCGCGGCATCGATTGCTGACGATTCTGTGGTCTGGTTGACCACACAGTCATGAGCCTGCTCTCGAGGCTGTTGTTTCTTAGAAACGCCGCCAGGGCCCTTTGTCGCCTTCGCTTTCGGGCCTTCGGGTGGGCCGAGTAAGCTGTCGTCTCCTCGTGGGGACAGCGACGCCAACTCAGTGTTTCATAAGGTCAAAGGCTGGCTTGGGCTAGCCGCTGCACGTTCCGGTGGACGCCGTCGGCCGCGTTCCCGCGGCCGGCGATCGTCGGTCCTGCGGGAGCCCGGAGGGCCGATTGCGCTCGAGCCACGGCTCTTGTTCGATGGCGCGCTAGCAACGGCCGCCATCGATGTGCTCGCTGACGATGCGTTCGCGCAACACATCGAACAAGCTTCGCACGAGGGCGTGGCGATCGAGGCTGCCGTCGGAACCGGCGGGGGCGCGGCACTGGTCGTCATCGACGCCGGTGTGCGGGACTGGCAGACGCTGATCGACGGTCTGCCTGCCGACGCGCGCGTGCTTCGCCTCGATGCCGATCGTGACGGCATCTCGCAGATCGCCGAGGCGATGCTCGCGACCGAGGGGGAGGTCGCTTCCTTGCACGTGATCTCGCACGGTCAGGCCGGCCGGCTGACCCTCGGCTCGTCGACGATCGATCGGCAGGCCATCGCGGCGCACGAACAGGATCTACACGACATCGGACGGGCGCTCGTGGGCCAGGCCGATCTTCTGCTCTACGGCTGTGACATCGGCCAGGGCGCCGAGGGCATCGAATTCCTGACCGCGCTGGCCGGCGCGACCGGCGCCGACGTCGCCGCCTCGGTCGATGCCACGGGCGCGAGTCGCATGGGCGGCGACTGGGATCTCGAAGCCACCATCGGCCAGATCGAGAGCGCGCCGATCGTGTCCGATGCCGCCCGCCAATCGTTCGACGCACTTCTGGCGCCGGCGCCGGCGCTGACCCTGGGGGCGGTCGTCCCCGATGGCGGAGAGGGCGCGAACCCGAGCGGCATCGCCCGGGATCCGCTGCTCGCTGAAACCTTCCACGTCTCCGTTTCGATCGACAACACCGATACCGTCGACTCGGGTTTCCGACCCTACGTGGATGTGTTCGTACCGGTGATGGGGGCCGACGGCGGAGCCACCCCGGACGGTCTGACGCTGCAGTCGGCCAGCTGGTTCGGTCAGATACTCGACGTACAGCGCATCACGCTCTCCGGGGCCGATATCCTCGCGGGCACGGTCGACCATCCCTTGTTTCGGGATGCGGGTGGCAGCGCCGCGGTGTCGATCCCGGCCGGCATGCAGGCCGGCGACGAACTGGTGGTGATCGAGTTGCCGATGACCAGTCTCGGGCCCGACGCGCCGGCGATTCCGATCGACCTCGAGTTCCTAGTCAGCAGCGATGCCGATGCCGGCACGCCGTTGACGACGTTTGCGCGCGCCGGTTTCGCGCTCGGCGCCGATGCCGGGTCCGATCCGAGTGGCGATCCGTCGCTGCTCGGTGCCGATCAATCGTTCACGGTCAGTCCCCAGCCCTACCGTCTGCGCACCACCTTGATTGCGGAAGACGGCCGGGCACCCAGCGGGCCCAATTGGCCGGTCGGCCTGCGTGTGGACATCGACGTTGCCGACGGCCAGACGCTCAGCGGCGTGGATCTGTCCGCGGCGCTGGACGGAGCGATGCTGTTCACGCCGATCGTCGGCTCGCCGACGACCATCGGTGGCCAGGACATCGGTGCCTCGCCCAGCGGCTCCTGGACCAACGTCAACGGCGTATTGGTCAGCGCGGCGGCCGGCGATAGCGCGACCGCCTCGACCATCACGCCCGGCGGCACGGTTACGCGCTCGTTCGCGTCGCTGACCGGGGCGAATGTCGGTGTCGACGCGTCGATGGTGGTGCAAGTGCACGTCCCGGAGTTCGATGCGAGCAGCGCACCCACGGTCGACCCGGCGACCGGTGACCTGCTGTCGCTGTTCGCCGATGCCTCGAGCACCGCATCCTGGACGCCGACCGATGGTCGCGACGCGGGGCAGTCGCCGGGGGTGAGCCTGAGCGGTGACTTCCATCTCCTGACCGGCTCGGCGATGGTGCACAAGCGGCAGTCGATCGCGAATGACGTCGGACCCAGCGGTTTCTCGCCCGGGGATACGGTCGGCTACGAGATCGAGCTCGACGTCTCCGACTACTTCGCCTTCGGTGGCGACGCGACACCGGCCAGTGATCCGTTCTCGTTGGACATGCAGATCATCGATCGGCTCTCCGATGGCCTGAGCCTGATCGATTCCGGCACCGCGCCGCTGGGCGCCGACCCGACGTTGGTGGTGACGCGTGCCGACGGCACGGTCGATTCGCTGACGCTGACGCGCGGCGTGAACTACGCGGTGAGCGTCGACTTCGATGGTGCCGAGACGGTTTTCTTCGATCTGCGCACGGCATTCGGCGGCGCCGGCGGCGATCGCTACGTGGGCGATTTGTTCGGTGCCGACGTCACCCAGCTGAGCCCGATGTCGGCGCGCTTGGAATTCCAGGCGGTCGTGCTCGACCAGTACCGGGTCGCGCCGGTCGACCAAGACGGCAATCCGCTCGCCGGATCCGGCCAGCTGGCACTCAACGGCGGCGATCGTGGCGTCAATTTCGCGACATTCGAAGGAACGGTACTCGATGGGTCGCTTGATCCGGACGTACCCGGCCTGTTCGGTGAGCGTGGAGCCGCGATCGTGCGTGACCAGGTGCCGGTGCAGGACGTGACGATCGATGTGGTCGGACGAAACGGTTCGCCCATCGTCAACAATCCGCTCTCGCCGGTGACGGCCTCGGCGGGCGATACGCTGACCTTCCGGCTCAGAGCCTCCGTGCCGGCGGCCGATTTCGAGAACCTGCGTCTGGACGCGTATCTGCCCGCGCCCTTGTTCGACGCGGCCGACCCGGACGCCGACGGCAATCCGGGTGCCTGGACGCCGGCAGGCGTGTTCTCGACCACGCCGGCGGCCGGTCAGTATGCGCTGCAGGTGGTCGGTGGCGACGGCGGCGGGCCCGGCGCACCGTCTCTATCGGTCAATGCCGGCTCGAACGCGCTGAATTTCGATTTCGGCAGTCGCACCGATTCGGCCAATGCGCCGCTGACGATCGATGTCTTCTTCACGCTCACGCTGACCGCCGATACCTATCCGGCCAGCCTGCCGATTGCGGTGCAGGGCGTGCAGACGATGCAGACCACGGCACTCGAGACGCTTCAGTCCACCGACATCGACCTGTTCAGCTATGCCTGGAACCAGGTTTCGTTGATCAAGGGCGCGGTGCAGGACGACGTCGACGAGCCAAGTTCCACCTACGATCCCGTTTATTCGCCGGCAGGCCCCCCGGCCCTGCTGCGCCCGGCCGGCGACACCAGTGCCAATCCGCTGACCGGCGTGCTCGATCACGGCACGGCAAGTCTGCTCGACACCGATGTCGCCGACGTCGATGCCGGCGATCGCCTGCGTTTCGCGCTGGTTCTGCGCCACGACGGCAGCAATGCCGGCGGCGCATTCGACCTGCGTTTCACGGACACTCTGCCGGCCAATATCGATCCGTCGTCGTTGGCCAATCTGCGTCTCGTGCGTGGCGACGGGTCTGTGTTGTCGATCACCAGCGATCTGCGCGCGGTCGGCGGTGGTGCCATCACCAATGAGAACGACGCCTTCGCCGCCCTGTTTGGTGTCGGCCTGGAACTGGTCGATCCGGAAGAGGCAAGCCCGGGGGCCGGTGGCGCGCTGCCCCGCGGCTTCGACAGTGGTGGCACGCCAGCGTCACCCGGCAGCAACATCATCGTGCTCACATACGACGCGACTGTCGCGGCCACGGCCGAGGCCGGGGTCGCGGAGATCGGCACGGCGACACTCGGTCACTACGCGGCCACCGAGGGCGGTTCGGATCTGACCGCGGTCGATCTCACCGATGCGGCCAGCGTGGGCACGCCGTTGCCGGTGATCAGCCGCACCATCGTGGCCACCAATCAGGCGCACACCGCCGACGACAACGGCGCATCACCGGGGCTCGGCGATGTCAGCATCGGCGAGACCGTGCAGTTCGAGGTCGTGCTGCAGGTTCCGGAGGGCAGGATCACGGGGGCGGGCTTCACCGAGATCCTCGATCCGCAGCGTTACGCTTTCGTTTCGCTTGACAGCCTGACCGCCAGTTCCGGCGATCTGAGCTTCAGCAGCGCTGGCACGTTCACCAGCGTGGTGCCAGGCGACTCCGGCGGTGGCCAGGCCAATCGCATCGATTTCGCGTTCGGCGACATCGACAACACAAATGCCGACAACTCGGTTGCCGAGACCATCACGCTGCGTTACACCGCGGTTGTGCTCGACACCGCGATCAACAACGTTGGCGATCTGGTCGACGGCACGGCCACGCTGACCGATACGGCCGGCACCCAGAGCGCGGCGGCCACGCCGATGCGCGTCGTCGAGCCCGCGCTGGCCGTGAGCCTGAGCGCCGATCAGTCGGTTGCCGACGTCGGATCGACCATCACCTACACGGTCACGCTGACGGTCGCGGGCAACCAGCCTTCGTTCGACGTCGCGTTCAGCGATGCGCTGCCGGCCGGCATGACCTATGTCGCGGCGAGTCTGTCGCAGACCGGCGGACCGGCCGCGGGTTCGTTGGGTGAATCGGCGGGCACCATCACGGCGGACTGGGCTGCGCTGAATCCGGGCGACGTCGTCACCTTGCAGTTCCAGGCGAGCATCGACGCCGGCGCCACGGTGGGCCAGGTGTTCGACCAGACCGCGAGCGCGACCTGGACCTCGGTGCCCGGCGTTGCCACCGATCTTTCCCCGTTCGCCACGTCGGCCGACCAGGAACGCACGGGCGCCGGCGGCGTCGACGACCATGTGAGCGCCGACAATGCGCCGGTCACCGTGGATGTCCCGACGCCGGTGCTGTCGGTGGTGGACAGCTCACTGGCCGGCAGTGCATTGCCGGCGGTGGTGCCCGGCGAGATCGTCCGTTATCGGGCGGTCGTGCAATTGCCCCAGGGCAGCGCCAGCGGCGTGGAGGTCCGACCGAATCTGCCGACGGGCATCCGTTACGTGAACGACGGCACGACCACGATCGCGTTCGTCGCCAACGGTGGTGCGACCGGCATCGATTCCTCGACCATATCGGGTGCGTCGCTCGACATCACGGGTGGCGGTGCCGATGCGAGCGCCATCGTCGGCATCACGCCGCTGCTGGCGCTGGACGGGGCCGCGATCGTGGATGCCGGCGGGTCGCCGCTGCTGGCCAATCAGATCCTCGCCAGCGGTGTCGATCCGCGCTTTCTGCTGGGAAATCTGCTCAACACCGACAACGACGCCGATGCGGAGTTCGTGGTCGTCGAATTCAATGCGATCGTCGAGAACGAGGCAGCCAATGTCGCGGGCCAGAGCCTCGATGCCCGGTTCGATTTCTACGCCCAGGGTGCGGTACAGGCCGGTTCGAACACCGTCACCCTGAACGTCGACGAGCCCGTGATCCTCGATGTCGACAAACGCGTGATCGCGACGGCGGCCGACCAGGTGACCTTCGAGGTCACATTCTCGAACACCGGCGGTCAGAACGCCTACGACGTGCGCCTGCTCGATGATTTCGCGGGGCTGGCCAACATCGGCTTCAACGGTCCCGGTGGCGTGAGCGGTTTGCCCTTGGGTGCCACCGACAACAGCACGGCCAGTGCACTCGACGTTGCCATTGCCGTGCTCGGTTCGGGCGCCTCGGTCACGATCCAGTACACGGCGACGGTCACCGATACCCTCGCCGAGGTGCTCGAGCGCGATGCGGTCGTCACCTACACCAGCCTGGACACGGCCGGGGAGCAACTCGCGGTCACGGTCGAAGATGCGGGCGGTTCCGGCTCGATCATCACGCTGACCACGACCGGAGAGCGTACCGGTGAGCCTGCCGACTACGGCGGCGCCGCCAATGTCTACCGCGATGCGGACGGGGCCGGCATCGCCGTGGCGCGTGGCCGTCTGTGGGACGACACCCTGAGTGCCGATGGCGTGATCGATGCCGGCGAGAACCGTCTCTCCGGTATCAATGTCACGCTCGACTACGCAGGTCTGGACGGAATCTGGGGCAACCTGGACGACCAGAGCTTCAGTGTGGCGACCGACGACGGGTCGACCTGGCTGGACGGAGAGTTCCGCTTCGGCATGATGGCTGCCGGCAACTATCGTCTGACCGTACCGGGCGCGACCAGCGACGCACAGAGCGGTCCGCTCGAGGTCTATTTCGAGCGCGGCGCGGGCGTGATCAGCGACGGCATCATGGACATCGTCGTGTCGGAAGGCGAGTTCCGCGACGATCATGATTTCGGCTATCTGAAGCTCAATGCCAGTCCCACGCTCATCGCGCCGGCCTCGGCCACGCTCGATCAAGACACTTCGGTGAGCTTCACCGGCGCCACCTTGATCACGGTCGACGATCCCGATCTGGGCGAGGGCTTCAATCCTGCCGGGCCGCACGATCTGTTCGAGGTCACCGCCTCGGTCGGGCAGGGCGTGCTGGACGCGACCGCGGCCGGTGCGGCCAACGTGGCCGGGCAGGGCACGAGCACGTTGATCCTGTCCGGCACGATCGCCGATCTGAATGCCACGCTCGACGGCCTTTCCTATCTGCCCGCGGCCGGCTTCAGCGGCACCGACACCTTGAACCTGCAGATCAACGACCTCGGTCAGTTCGGCAACGCCGATGGTGATGCGATTCCCCACGAGAGCGTCGACGACGCCCTGGTCGCGGTGGGCAGCGTCACCTTGAACGTGACCGATGTCGCCGAGCCGCCGGTGGCGATGCCCGATCAGAATACGGCCCTGATCGATGGCACACCGGCCAACGGCGATGCGATCAACGGGCTGGCGCCCGGTGATCAGGCCGATCACGATCCGGACCCCGGCGATACGATCGACGCGATCGGCGTGGCATCCGGCACGCTCGCAGGCCCGGTGATCACCGGCGTCGGCGCACCGGTGGCCGGCAACTATGGCACGCTCACCCTGCAGTCGAACGGTGCCTACTCCTATGTCGCCGACACCGCCAACCCGGCCGTCAACGGCCTGCTGGTCGGCCAGACACTGACCGATGTCTTCACCTACACGATCGAGGACGATACCGGCAATCGCGCCAGTACCACGATCACGATCTCGATTCAGGGGCTGGCCAATCCGCCGGACGGAACGGATCGAAGCCTCACGATCAGCGAGGATCTGACCCTCGAGAACGGCGTACCCCTGTCTATCGCGGCGGCCGACTTCGGCTTCACCGACCCGGACGCCGGCGACGCGATGAGCGCGGTGCGGATCGACGTCCTGCCGACCAGCGGCGTGTTGAGCCTGGGCGGTGTGCCGGTCACGGCCGCTCAGGTGATCGCGGTCGGTGATCTGGGCGGGCTTCGCTACATGCCGGCGGCCGGGGCCAACAATCTGAACCTGGCGACCCTGCCGACGATCGATTTCTCGGTCATCGATTCCACCTCGCTGATCGATCCGGCACCCAACCGCCTGACCATCGACATCACGCCGGTCAACGATCCCCCCATCGCGCCGCTCGTCGATGTGACGATGGCGGTGGATACTCCCGCCGGATCCGCACAGGCCGAGATTCCCGATTTCACGCCACCATCCGACCCCGATCTGCCAGCCCAGCCGCTGACCATCACAGTGACGGCCCTGCCGGCCGTGGCCAACGGCCGCTTCGAGCTCGGCGGGCAGCCGCTGGTGATCGGCCAGGTGTTGACCCAGCAGGAATTGCAGTCGCTCAGTTTCGTGCCGGATCCCACCGTCGCCGTGGCGCCGGCTGCGGACGGTACGATCCCCGCCGGCGCCCTGGTCTATTTGGTCGATGACAACAACGGCGGCAGCGCGCAGGGCGAGATCCGCATCCACCTTCAGCCGGCCGCCCCGATGGTGCCGCCGGTCGATCCTGGCCCCGGTCCCGATGGCCCGCTTCCACCGCCGATCTTCGTTCCTCCGGAGGTGCCGCCATTGACGCCGATCGATCCGGAGGATCCGAGCGAGTTGATCTCGTCGCCCGACACCGATCCCTATCTGGAGCAGGACGAGTTGGTCTTCCAGGACGGTCTGCGCGACTCGGGCCTCGTCAGCATGCTCTCGCCGATCGCTGCGGTACGACCCTACGAGAATCTCGATGACCGGTTGGCGCAGCAGGAGGCCGCAAAGGCGCGTGCCGCCCGCGTGAAGGCGGGCACCGAGGTGGCCGACGACGACAACTGCCCGCCCGCGCCGAAGACCAAGCATCGGCCGAAGGCCGTCAAGCGAAGCCTGGCCGAGGAGCTCGTGCCCAAACAACGATCCTTCATGGATCAGATCAAGAAACAACGCAAGCCGGTCAAGGCGCGTCAACCTGCACGAGAATGCTAGCGGAGTAACCCTGATGTCTCAGCCCATGTCCGAATCTTGTGCCAGCGCTCACCCGCGCATCCGACTGGCCGCCCTCGTCCTGACCGGCCTGGCCGTGCTCGGCGGCTGCGCGGTCACGCCCGAACCGATGTCGCTCGAGGCGATCAGGAATCGCGTTGCCGAAGACCAGGAGCGCATGTACGCCGACCAGGAGCCGATCAGCGGTCCGTTGACCTTCGCCGACGTGGTGGCCAGGGTCATGAAGAACAACCTGGACTTCCGGCTGCGCATGATGGAAGCCACGCTGGCGCAGCGCCAGCTCGAGGTCGGCAACTGGGACATGTTCCCCCGTCTGCTCGCGAACGCCGGCTGGGTCACGCGCAACAACGATTCCGGTGGCCGTTCGGTCAGCATAGAGACCGGGCTCGAGACGCTCTCGAACTCCTCTTCGCAGGAGCGCACACGGTCGCTCGGCGGGCTCGAGTTCTCGTGGAACGTGCTCGATTTCGGCGTCTCCTACTATCGTGCCAAGTCGCTTGCCGATCAGGCGCTGATCGCCGAGGAACGCAAGCGCAAGGTGCTGCAGAACCTGATGCAGGACACCCGCGCCGCCTATTGGCGCGCGCTTGGCGCGCAGCGCCTTTCCGACAGCATGCGCGACCTGATGAAGCGGGCCAATGTCGCGCTCGCCCGCGGCCGCCAGATCGAACAGCAGGGGTTGCTGCCACAGGCGCAGGCGCTCGCCTATCAGCGGGCGCTGCTCGATTCCACCACCTTGCTGCAGATCCGCCGCCAGGATCTCGAACTGGCGCGTGCCGAGTTGTCCGCGCTGATGAACCTGCCGCCGGGCACCGACTTCCGGCTGATCGATCTCGAAGAGCCAGAGCTCCCGCCGTTGCCGGCCGACATGAACCGGCTCGAAACGCTGGCGCTGACCCAGCGGCCCGAACTGCGTGAAGAAGACTACCGCCGGCGCATCAGCACCAACGACGCGCGTCGCGCGCTGGTCTCGGTGCTGCCCAATCTCTCGTTCGACCTGGGCTATCAGTACGACTCCAACCGCTTCCTGTACAACAACTCGTGGGTGCAGGCGGGCCTGCGCGTGTCCGCCGATCTGTTCCGTCTCGCGTCGATGGGATCCGTCAAGCGCGCCAACAGCGCCCAGGCCGATGTCGACGACGCGCGCCGTATGGCGCAGGCGATGGCTGTCATGACGCAGGTCAGGGTGGCGTCGCTGCGTTACATGCTGGCGCGCGACGAACTGGCCACGCTCAGCGACAGCGCGCGGGTCGACCGCCGCCTGGCCAGCTTCGCGCAGGCGTCGGCCAGTTCGCGCGTCGATTCCGAACTCGAGCTGATCCGTACCGAGGCACGCTCGTTGCTGTCCGAGTATCAGCGTCAGATCGCCTACGCCAATGCGCAGACCGCCTGGGGGCGTCTTTACAACTCGCTGGGTCTCGACCTCACGCCCACCCGACCCGATGTCGATCTGAATACCTTGAGCCAGGCGATCGGCGAGTCGATGGAGAATTGGCATCGCGGCGTGTTCGCACGCTCGCCCACCGTCGACGATCGCCCGAGCGTGCGGCTGTCGCTCAGCGGAATCGATCGCGAGTTCGAGCAAGCGGTTCGCTATGGCCTGACCGATGCCCTGCTCGAGCACGATGTCCGGGTCACCAACGACGATCAGGCGCCGTCGGTGCTCGAGGTGGCGTTCGATATGGAAGAGCGCACGGGCCGCACGGTGCAAAACGGCCGCTGGCAGATGCAGCTTCGCGACGACACCGGCAAGGTTCTCGCGCGGGCGCGTTTCGATCAACGCATCAGCGGCCAGGATCTCGCCCAGCAGGTGCGCACCATGTCCGCGCAAGCGGTCGAATCGTCGGCGGCGCTGTTGCTGGGTCAGATCGACAAGCGGAACAAGCAGTTCGCGGCGCATTGACCGATCGTGCCGGGCGCGTATCTGGTCGCGCGCTGCGGCACGCGGGCGTCCGTGGTCGATCCTGTTGCATCGCGGGTGGGCCGATCGGCGATGCGCCGGGCTCGCTGATATAGTAGGCGCTCGACCGACAAGCGGGTTCCCGCCCTCCGACCGATGCTCCGTTCCTTCGGGCGATGCCCGCGGTATCGCCACGGCCTGGCAGCCGTCGCCGCGCTGGCATCGCTGATCATCACCGCCCCTTCGTTCGCGCAGACCGCCGCCTATGCCTCGGATGCGCCGCGCGTTCTCGTCATTCCGCAGCAGGAAACCACGCTGGTCGCACCGGCCGCGACGATGGTCGAAGACATGGTCTCCGGTCTGGGTTCGCGCTTCAAGGCAGGCGTCACCCTGATCCGCTTCGATTGCAGTCTACCGGCCGCGCGTCGCGAGATCGCCAAGGCCGAGGTCAGCGCTGCCACGCAGAATCTGCAGGCGAAGCGTCGCCTCAAGGAATTGCGTGCGGCCGGCGAGGTCGAGGTCGCGCTGGCCGAGGCCGCCCTCGAGAAGGCCTCGGCCGAGCTCGCACTGGCCGATGTCTATGTCGCGCAATGCCGGATTCGCGCGCCGTTCGCGGGACGTCTGGTCAAGCAACACGTGCGCCAGTATCAGGGCGTGCAGACCGGCGATCCCCTGATCGATATCGTTGCCGCCGGTGCGCTCAAGCTGCGCCTGAACGTGCCCTCGCGCTGGCTGTCCTGGCTCAAGAGCGGCACTGTGTTCGAGACCCGCATCGACGAGACCGAGCGCAGCTATCAGGCCCGCGTCACCGCGATCAATGCGCGGGTCGATGCGGTCAGTCAGTCGATCGAGATCGAGGCCGAGGTGGTCGGCGAGCATCCGGAGCTGCTGGCCGGGATGAGCGGCGTCGCGCGTTTCGCACCGCCCCGATGAACGCGCCGTCGTCACCCGCCCAAGTCACGGCGACCGTCGTGCGCGCGGGGGCACAGTCCGATCTCTGGCGCCTGTATGCCTATCTGCAGGAGCGCGCGCGCGCGGCGGCATCGGTGGCCGAGTTGCGCTTTTCGCTGGCCAACGAGCCCTGGCAGCTGATGCCCTACCGGCAGGGCCTGGTCTGGGAGTTCAAGGGCAGAAAGCCGGTGTTGAGCACCGTGTCGGGGTTGGCACGGCTGGGCGAGGATTCGCCGTATTCGGTCTGGCTGGGCAGGTTCGGACGCTATCTCGCGCAGCGCATCGGCAAGGATCCGGCGCGCGACCCGTTCTTCGTCATGGCCGACGATCTGCCGCGTTCGCTCGCCGACGGCTGGCAGGAGTGGATGCCCGATTATCTGCTGGTCCAGCCGGTCGTCGCGCCGGACCAGCGTCTGCTCGGCATCGCCGCCTATGCGCTCGAGGTGACGCCGAGCGAGGCGGTGCAGACGCTGCTGGTGCGGTCGATCGCTGCCTATGCCCATGCCTGGGCGGCGCTCGTGCCCAGGCGGCGCGGTCGGCGGGCGCGACGCTGGCTCGGATGGTCGCTGGCGTTCGCCGCGCTGTCCGCGCTCGCGATACCGGTCCGGCTTTCCGTGCTCGCGCCGGCCGAGATCATCGGTCTGGACGCGCTGGCCGTGGCGGCTCCGATGGACGGTGTGATCGCGCGTTTCCACGTCCGGCCGAACGACCGGGTCGGGGCCGACGAGTTGCTGTTCACGCTCGATGACACCACCTTGCGCAACCGCCGCGAGATCGCCGCCAAGCAGTTGCAGGTGGCACGTGCCGACGCACTGGCGGCCGAGCAGCGCGCCTTCGGCAATGACGCGAGCCGGGCCGAACTCGCGTCGTTGCGCGGCAAGGTGGCCGAACGCGAGGCCGAACTCGCCTCGGTGCAGGAAATGCTCGCGCGCATCGAAGTGCGCTCGCCCGGGCCGGGCGTGATCCAGTTCGGCGACATCAGCGACTGGCAGGGCAAGCCCGTGGTCACGGGCGAGCGCGTCGCGACGCTTGCGGATCCCGATCGCGCGGGCGTGCTGCTCTGGATGCCGGTGGCCGACGCGATCAATCTCGAGCCGGGTGCCCGGGTACGCCTGTTTCTCGATGTCGCACCGCTCTCGCCGTTGACGGCCGAGGTGTTCGAGACCAGCTATCAGGCGAGCGCAGCGCCCGGCGGCGGGCAGGCGTATCGCCTGCGCGCACACCTCGACCGCGACCAGGACCTCGATCCGGCCAGGGTCCGCATCGGCCTGAAGGGCACCGCCAAGGTCTACGGAGAGCGTGCCAGCCTGGGCTACTACCTGTTCCGCCGACCGCTGGCGGCGCTGCGCGCCTTCTTCGGGTTCTGACGGGTATTCGACGCCATGCTCGCCGCCTCGTTGCCGCCGCTGCGCGAAGACCTCCGCCTGCTGCCGGCCGCGCCCAATCGCGACGGCTCGCCGGCCTGGATGGTCGAAGACCCGGTCGGCAACCGGTTCTTCCGCCTGGGCTGGCTCGAGTTCGAAGTGCTCAGCCGTTGGAATCTGCGTGATCCGGCATTGGTCGCACGTCGCATCAATCAGGAAACGCCCTTGCAGGTCGGAGTCGAGCAGGTGGCGCGGATCGCCGAGTTCATGACCGCTCAGCAACTGACCACCGCGACCGATGCGGCCGGCGTGCAGCGCCTGACCCGCTCGGCCCATCAGGGCCGGTTCGCGCGGCTGCGCTGGTTGCTGCATCACTACCTGTTCTTCCGGCTGCCGCTGCTGCGGCCGCAGCGCTGGCTGCAGGCGCTCGCACCATGGTGCGATGTCTTCTATTCGCGCGCCTTCCTGCTGCTGACCCTGGCGGCGACCCTGCTCGGGATCACGCTGGCCTTGCGCCAGTGGGATGCGTTCGCCCACACGTTCACCAACTTCATGTCGCCGGCCGGTTTGTTCGGCTGGGCGCTGGCACTGATACTCGCCAAGGCCTTGCACGAACTCGGCCACGCGGTGACCGCGACCCGTCTGGGGGTGCGGGTTGCGCACATGGGCGTGGCATTCCTGGTGTTGTGGCCGATGCTCTATACCGACACCGGCGAGTCCTGGAAGCTCACTCGCCGAGGTGACCGATTCCGCATCGCGGCGGCCGGTATCGCGGTCGAGCTGGCACTGGCAGGTTTCGCGACGCTCGCCTGGAGCCTGCTGCCCGACGGGCCGGCGCGTAGCGCCGTGTTCTTTCTGGCCACCACGAGCTGGATCGTCACGCTCGGCATCAATGCCAGCCCGTTCATGCGCTTCGATGGTTATTTTCTGCTGTCGGACGCGCTGGATCTGCCCAATCTGCACGCGCGCAGCTTTGCGCTCGCGCGCGCCGCCCTCAGGCGCGGCCTGCTCGGCTGGCGCGAGCCGGATCCCGAGCGTGTCTCGCCGGGCCTGCGACGCTTCCTGATCGGCTTTGCGTGGCTCACCTGGGCATACCGCTTGTCGATCTTCGTGGCGATCGCGGTCGCCGTCTATCTGTTCTTCTTCAAGGCCCTGGGCATCTTGCTGTTCGTCGTCGAGATCGCCTGGTTCATCGTGCGGCCGGTGGTCGGCGAGACTTCCGTCTGGTGGCGGCGGCGCGCAGAGACCGGACGCGCGCGGGCCTTGTTGCTTATGGTTCTGGCGCTTGTCGCTGCGGCCGCGCTGCTCGTGCCCTGGCAGCGCCATGTCAGTGCCGAAGCCTGGCTCCATGCCGCTCGCGCGCAGTCGGTCTACAGCCCGTTCGCCGCGCGCGTGGTGTCGCTGCGTGCTGCCGGCCCGGTGGCCGAGGGCGAATGGCTGGCCGAGCTCGATGCGCCCGAGTTGCGTGCGCGTGTGATCCGGCTGCAGGCGGGTGCCGAAGCCTTGCGCGCCGAACTCGCCGGCACCGTGGCACGCGCCGATGGCGCCTGGCGTCGGAACCTGATCCTCGAGAACCTGGCACGCGAGCGGGCGGCACTGGCCTCCGAAGAGCAGGAACTGGCCCGTTTGCGGCTGAGCGCGCCGTTCGACGGCATCCTGCTCGATCGCGATCCGCTGATCGGCGAGGGATCCTGGGTCAGCGAGCGTCAGCCGCTGGCGATCCTGGTCGATCCCGAGTCGTGGGTGATCGATGCGCTGGTCGCTCAGGAAGACGTCGAATCAATCGCGGTCGGCGCGAGGGCCGGGTTCTATCGGCGCGGCGATGCCGGTGCGCCGCTGCACGCCACGGTGACGGCGGTCGATCGCGTGCGGCTTCGCAGTCTTCCCGACCCGGCGTTGGCCGACGTGCACGGCGGCAGGGTGGCGACGACGCGCGAGAGCGATGGCGCGCTGACGCCGCGCGATGCGCTGTACCGGGTTCGCCTGACGCCCGAGGCGGGGCAGGACTTCGCCCGCCACGGTATTGCGCTCGGCAGCGCGCGTATCGAGGGCGCGCACGGCAGCGTGCTCGCGCGCTGGGCCACGCACGCCCTGTCGGTGCTGATTCGCGAGAGCGGTTTTTGAGGCGGTGTGAACGAACCCTTGTCGACCGGGTTCGTTCACGCCGTCGTCGCGGCAGGCGCTCGGATGCGCCCGGGCCGCGTGGCGCGCTACTTGCCTTGCCAGTTCGGAGCCCGCTTCTCGGCGAAGGCCTTCGGGCCTTCGGTGGCATCGGCCGAGCTGAAGACCTCATCGATGAACCGGCGGTTCAGCGCCCAGAACTCGCTCTCCGTGCGACCCTGCATCTCGCGTATCAGCGTCTTCGAGGCCTTCAGGCCGAGCGGTGCATTGCGCGCGATCTGCTCGGCCAGCGCCAGCGCCGCGTCGAGCGCGCCACCGGGCTCGGTCAGGTCGGTGACCAGACCGTGCTGGTGGGCGAGATCGGCGCCGATCGGTTTGGCCGTCAAGGCCATCTTCATGGCCAGGCCGTAGGGCAGCGCGCGCGGCAGACGCAGCAAGGCCCCGGCGGCCGCGAACAGGCCGACGCCCGCCTCGGGAACGCCGAACTTGGCATTGTTGGCGGCCACCAGGATGTCGCACGACATTGCGAGTTCCAGGCCGCCGGCCAGCGCGAAACCTTCGATCGCCGCGATCAGCGGCTTGTCGGCAGCGCGCGCCGTGATGCCGCCGAAGCCCCGGTCGCCGATCATCGGCATGCCGTCGCTCAGGAAGGCCTTCAGATCCATGCCGGCCGAGAAGCCACGGCCATTGCCCGCCAGCACGCCGACCGACAGCGCATCGTCGGCGTCCAGGCGATCGAGTGCCGCGGCCAGTTGCTCGGCCAATGCCTGATTGACCGCGTTCATGGCCTCGGGCCGGTTCAGGGTGATCAGCAGCGTGCGGCCGCGGACCTCGGTCAGGACTTCATTCGCCATCGATGTCTTCCGGGTTGATGTGCATGGCAGGGGCGATCGGCCGACGAGGCTCGGACGCAATCACGTCTCAGCGCAGGGCTGACCTGCCCAGGGCTGCGCGCGCGGTCGATCGGGTCGTCGTCGTGATGATAGCCGGGGCCACGGACGGGGCCGCCGCGACGCCAGACCGCATCGGCAAGCGAATCGTCGGTGCCTGCGGAATTCCAGACCGCATCGGCACGCGAATCGTCGGCGCCTGCGGAATTCCAGACCGCATCGGCAAGTGAATCGTCGGCGCCTGCGGTTTTTCAACGGCGTGTCATGGGCGCGTTCGGTCGTTCCGGCGGCCGGTGCACTACTTGCGCGCGCGCACGTTCAACCAGTTGGGCGACGCGGACTTCACGAGACCGCTCTCGTAGATTGCATTGGCGAGCTGGATCGAGGCCACACCGGGATCGCCGGTGAGCAGCCAGATGAGGCCGGTGTCGCCGATACGGCGTTCGATCTCGATGTCGAAGCCCGACAACAGCTCGCGCAAGCCGTCGGCATCGGTAGGCTCGGTCACGCGCACGATCACGCCACCGGGCAGCGCCCTTACCACCGACGGGCTGTTCGCATCGACGAACACCGGGGGTGACTGCTTCGCGATCGGGTGGCTGGTCGAGTCATTGAGACCCTTGTCCGACAGGGTCTGATTGGGTCGCTGCACCAGCGGGCGGCGACGCTCGCCGTCGTACCAGTAGAGCGACCCGGCGGTGCCGACCGTGCCCGCCTGCTTGGTGTCGGGCGCGGACTTGGTCACGATCGGGCCACGTGTGACGGTATCCGCGGCCTGCGCCGGGGGCAGGGCAGAGAACAGCACGCCGCAGGCTGCGAGGGCGAGCGAAGCAGGCCTGCCGCGACCCGCGGCGGAAAGAGGGCGATGGTGTCTGTCGTTCATGGTCAGCGTCCGTAGAAACGAAGCGACCAGCGAACCAGTTGACCCGTGTCGTTCGCCTGGGCGTCGGCGATGCGGATCGTCCAAGTGCCGTTGCTGCCCTCGCCCATGTGGCGCACGAGGCCGAACGGCCAGTCGTTGTACGCGCCGCAGGGATTGCTGGCCGCCGAGCCCTGGCAGGCACGCTCGCTCGCCAGCGGGCTGATCAATCCGTTCGGACTCTCCAGGTCGATCCGCAGGTCGCCGTCGTACTGGTGGCTGGTGGTCAGGCGTAGCTCGATGAACTCGATCGAGTCGATCGCGCAGCCGCTCACCGTGATCACGTCGCTGATGGTGGTCACGGTCGGATTCGCGTCGGGCAGGACGAGATTCGGATTGCTGGTGAACGGACCGCAGATGAGCTGGTCGTCGCTGTTGCCGATCGAGGTCCAGCCGGTCGCCAGATCGATGGCTGCCTTGGCGTCGACCACGCCGAAGCCGAATTTCGGGTTGAAGTGCAGTCCAAAGTTCGTGCTCCAGCCGGGGTCGCTGGGGTCGTTCTGGCGGGCGCTGCGCACCAGAACCTGCTGCACGTCGCGCCAGGTCAGTTGCGGGTTGACCGCGAGCATCAGGGCAACCACGCCCGAAACCATCGGTGTGCTGGCCGAGGTGCCGGTGAAGCCGTCCCAGTAGGAATCCTGGAGGTCGGTGGTGGTGATGCCCACGCTCGAGCCGCTCGAGGGGGCGCAGACCAGGAAATTGGCGCCGATCTCGCCGTAGAAGGGTTGCTTGCCGCGGTTGTCGACGGCGCAGGCGGTGATGATGCCGAGTTTGTTCACATAGCCGTCGTAGTTCGAGTTCTCGGTGCGGCAGGCGCCGCCAGCTGTCTGCGAATAGCAGCCGCCGTTGCCGGCCGGGAACACGTAGATCGAGCCCTTGCCACCGCGCCCGGAGCGCAGGCCGTTGGCGATCGCGGCCTGGAAACTGGCTTCGGATGCATTGAGCACACCGTTGTCCTCGGCGCCCCACGAGTTGTTGTAGATCTGATTCGCCTGCAGGTCGCGATTGAGGGCGTCGGCGATGTCGGCATCCAGCCCGGTGGCCAGCGCGTTGTAGCCGACTAACGAGGCATCGGGCGCCACACCCGCGCCACCGCGGCCGTTGTTGTCATCGGCGGCAATGAGACCGGCCACCGAGGTGCCGTGGAACTCACCGTTGCAAGGCAACGGGTAGGCGTTGCCGAGTCTGGCCGGTCGGTAGTTGTAGCTCGCATCTGGTACGACGTTTGCTAACAGATCCTGGTGCGTGACCTCGATCGCGTCTTCGACCAAGGCGACCCGGACACCTTGACCGCGGGTCGTCTGCCAGGCCGCGAAGGCATTGACGTCTTCGCCGGCAAAGCCACCAAACTGACCGATGTTATCGAGGTGCCATTGGCTACTGAGCAGCGGATCGGTGCCGGTCGTGGTCGTCGGCGAGGGCAATTCGTACTGCAATGCGCACGAGGCTTCGTTGAGCGTGGTATCGGGGTCGGGATTGCTGCTCGAACCACCACCGCCGCAGGCCGTGATGACGGCGAGCCAGAGCGACAGCGCACCAAGGTGGAAACCTCGGCGCACGCGACTGGTGCTGATTGTGGTTGTCCATGACGTCGGCATATGTCAAGTCTACCGGCAAGGCCGCCCCTGATCTGTGGCAAAGCGCCCCAGGCGCCGGCCTTCCGTCGGTCGAGGTGTGCCACGGGGCAAAGCGCGGTCGGCGTCCGATGCCCGGCCGACCGGGACCCTGCGCGGATCGCCGTCGCGCAGGGCTGACCATCCCGGCTCAAATAGAATCACCTGTCAGATCGTTTCATCTTTTGAAATCCTGTAAAACCGATGAAGAAAATCAAATCCATCCTGGTGGCGAACCGTTCCGAGATCGCGATTCGCGTGATGCGTGCGGCGGCCGAACTGGGCATCCGCACCGTCGCGATCTTCTCGCACGAGGACCGATTCGCGCTGCATCGTTTCAAGGCCGATGAGAGCTACCAGGTCGGCCAGGGCCAGAAGCCCTTGCAGGCCTACCTGGACATCGATTCGATCATCGACATCGCCAAGCGCGCCAAGGTCGATGCGATTCACCCGGGCTACGGCTTTCTGTCTGAGAACCCCGAGTTCGCGCGCGCCTGTGCTAGTGCCGGCATCGCCTTCGTCGGCCCGACGCCCGACGTGATGACCACGCTCGGCAACAAGGTTTCGGCCCGCCATGCGGCGGTCGCGGCGGGCGTGCCGGTGATGCCGGCGACCGAACCCCTGCCGGCCGACGAGGCCGCGTGCAAGGCGCTGGCCGCCGAGATCGGCTATCCGCTGATGCTCAAGGCCAGTTGGGGCGGGGGCGGGCGCGGCATGCGGGTGATCGAGGACGAGCGTGCGCTGGTCGAAAACCTGCCGGTGGCGCGCCGCGAGGCCGGTGCGGCCTTCGGCAACGACGAGGTCTATCTCGAGAAGCTCGTCCGGCGGGCGCGTCACGTCGAGGTACAGCTGCTCGGCGACATCCACGGCAATCTCATCCACCTGTTCGAACGCGATTGTTCGGTGCAGCGTCGCAATCAGAAGGTGGTCGAGCGTGCACCGGCACCTTATCTCGACGAGGCGGCGCGGCGCGAGCTGTGCGAGGCGGCCTTGCGTCTCGGTCGCGCGGTCGACTACACCCATGCGGGCACGGTCGAGTTCCTGATGGACGCCGACACCGATGCGTTCTATTTCATCGAGGTCAATCCGCGGATCCAGGTCGAGCACACGGTCACCGAAGAGGTCACCGGCGTGGACATCGTCAAGGCGCAGATCCGTATCACGGAAGGGGCGCGCATCGGCGTACCAGACGGCGCAGCGCCGGCCCAGGATGCCGTGCGGCTGAACGGTCACGCACTGCAATGCCGGGTGACCACCGAAGACCCGGAGAACAACTTCACGCCGGACTACGGCCGCATCCAGGCCTACCGCAGCGCGGCCGGCTTCGGTATCCGGCTCGACGCCGGTACCGCTTACTCGGGCGCCGTGATCACGCCCTACTACGACTCGCTGCTGGTCAAGGTGACCGCCTGGGGCTCCACGTCGGGTGAGGCGATCCAGCGTATGGACCGGGCGCTGCGCGAGTTCCGCATCCGCGGGCTGTCCAGCAACCTGCAATTCGTCGAGAACGTGATCAATCATCGCGACTTTCGCGAGGGCAGGGTCACGACCCGCTTCATCGACGAGACACCGGCGCTGTTCAAGTTCGCCCGCCGGCGCGATCGCGCGCAGCGCCTGCTGCGCTACATCACTGAAATCTCCGTCAACGGCCATCCGGACGTGCGCGGTCGGCCGGCGCCCGATCTCGAGCATCTGCACCTGCGCCTGCCACGCATCGACCTGAACGCGCCGCCACCGGCGGGTTCCGCCGAGCGGCTGCGCGAGCTCGGTGCGGACAAGTTCGCGCAATGGATGCTCGAGCAGAAAAGCGTGCTGCTGACCGACACCAGCATGCGCGATGCGCACCAGTCGCTGTTCGCCACCCGCATGCGTTCGATCGACATGTTGCGCATCGCCCCCTACTACGCGCGCATGGTGCCGGGCATGTTCTCGCTCGAGTGCTGGGGCGGCGCCACCTTCGACGTGGCGCTGCGCTTCCTGAAAGAGGATCCGTGGGCGCGGTTGCGCGGCATTCGCGAGGCGGTACCGAACATCCTGCTGCAGATGCTGCTGCGGGCAAGCAATGCGGTCGGCTACACGAACTATGCCGACAATGTCGTGCGCTATTTCGTTGCGCAGGCGGCGGCCAACGGCATCGATCTGTTTCGGGTGTTCGACTCGCTGAACTGGGTCGAGAACATGCGCGTGGCGATCGATGCGGTGCGCGAGACCGGCAAGCTCTGCGAGGGCGCGATCTGCTATACCGGCGACATCGACGATCCCGATCGCGCCAAGTATTCGCTGAAATACTACGTCGACATCGCCCGCCAGCTGCAGCAAGCGGGCGTGCACGTGCTCGGCATCAAGGACATGGCCGGCGTCTGCCGGCCGCGCGCCGCCGAGGTTCTGGTGCGCACGCTCAAGGCCGAGACCGGCCTGCCCGTGCACTTCCACACCCACGACACCAGCGGTATCTCGGCGGCCTCCGTGCTGGCCGCCATCGCCGGCGGTGCCGACGCCGTGGATGGTGCGATGGATGCGCTCAGCGGTCTGACATCCCAGCCGAACCTGAATTCGATCATGATCGCGCTCGCCGGTTCCGAGCGAGATCCCTGCGCGTCCGCCGGCGCGCCAGGATCGGTCGGGCTGAGCGTCGACGCCATGCGCGAGATCGCGCACTACTGGGAAGACGTACGTCGCCACTACGTGCCGTTCGAGGCCAGCATCCGCGCCGGCACGGCCGACGTCTATCGCCATGAGATGCCGGGCGGGCAGTACACGAATCTGCGTGAGCAGGCGCGGGCGATGGGTCTCGATCACCGGTGGGACGAGGTCGCCGCCGCCTACGCGGAGGTCAATCTGCTGTTCGGCGACATCGTCAAGGTCACGCCGACCTCCAAAGTCGTCGGCGATCTGGCCATCTACATGGTCGCCAACGGCCTGACCTCCGCCGACATCCTCGACTCGGAGCGCGAGATCACCTTTCCAGAATCCGTCATCTCGCTGTTCCGCGGCGAACTCGGATTCCCGCCCGACGGCTTCCCGGCGGCCTTGTCGCAGCGCGTGCTGCGCGCGCAGCCGCCCAAGCCCTACCGACCGGGCGATCAACTGCCCGATGTCGACCTGGCCGACGCGCGCGCGCAAGCCGAGAAGGCCACCGGTCACAAGATATCGGATGCCGATCTGGCTTCGTGGCTCATGTATCCCAAGGTCTATCGCGAGTACGCCGAGCACCGTCGCCACTACGGCGATGTGAGCGTGTTGCCGACGCAGGTCTTCTTCTACGGCATGCGCGAGCGCGAGGAGATCGCGGTCGACATCGATCCCGGCAAGACGTTGCTCGTGCGCCTGCACGGCACCGCGCCGGCCGAGGACGAAGGGGTCGAGCGCGCTTTCTTCGAACTCAACGGCCAGCCGCGCACCATGCGCACCCAGCGTGCCGGTGCCGTGCAGGCGGCATCCCGGCCGCAGGCCGATCCCGACGATCCGCGTCATCTCGCGGCGCCGATGCCGGGCATGATCGTCACTGTCGCGGTCAAGTCCGGGCAGCAGGTCAAGGCCGGCGATCCTCTGGTCTCGATCGAGGCAATGAAGATGGAAACCCAGATCCGCGCCGAACGTGGCGGCAAGATCAAATCCTTGCACGTGCGTCCGGGCGAGACCGTCGCAGCGCACGATCTTCTGCTCGAGTTCGCCGAGTAAGCGGGCCCGGAAGAACCGTTCGGCACATCCGGTCGATGCGTGTGCCGAGGTGTCCGGCCAGGATTGCGCCGCAAGAATCGGAGGGGGCCGGAGATCCGATCGCGCTATGCTCGCGTGCCGTCGTCGGTCGCCCGCCGATCTCCCGCACTGCTTTTTTCCAGGTCATGCCGAGTGGATGAACACAAGAGCCCTGCGCCGCCGGTGACGGGTGAACCGATTCTGTTGCCGGCGGTTCAGCCGTTCGACTGGCAGGGTGTGATCGCATTCCTTGCCCGGCGTGTGATTCCGGGCCTCGAGCGTCTCGATGGCGAAAGATGGTGGCGGCTCATGAGCCTGGGCGGTGCGCAGGAGTCGGTCGACGGCTGGGTGCGGGTACAGGCCGCGCCGCGCGGTCTGAGCATCGTGATCGATCCTCGTTTGAGCGGGCATCGGGAGGCGGTCGTGCGCCACCTGCGCGCCTTCTTCGACCTCGATCTCGACCCCGGCCTGCCGCAGCGTGTCCTGGGCGATCTGATGCGCGAGCGGCCGGGGTTGCGCATGCCCGGCGCGCTCGACGGCTTCGAAGTCGGGGTACGCGCGATCCTGGGTCAGCAGGTGTCGTTGGCCGCCGCGACGACCTTGGCCGGGCGCTTGCTGGCCCGCTTCGGCCGGGAAACCCGCTGCGACACGGCGCCCGGCCGGGGCGGCCGCTTGCCGGACTGGCCGGTGGCGCGCGCGTTTCCGTCTCCTGCGGTGCTCGCCCGTGCCGACTGGCGCGAGATCGCGGCCCTGGGAATGCCGCAACGGCGGGCGCAGAGCGTGCAGGCGCTGGCCCGCCTGCTGGCCGGGGGCGAGGTCAGCCTGACCACGCATGCCGATCCCGGCCGCACCCGTGAGCGTCTGCTGGCACTGCCGGGCATCGGTCCCTGGACCGTCGAATACCTCGCCATGCGCGCATTGCGCGACCGCGATGCGTTCCCGGCCAGCGATCTGGTCCTGATGCGTGCGCTCGGCGTGCGCACGGCGGCGCAGGCCAGCGCGCGTGCGCAGGGCTGGCGCCCGTGGCGTTCACTGGCGGTGATGCATCTATGGTCCGCGGCGGCTCGCGCCGCCGACGCGACGGCGGCCGGCCGGGCCGGCGTGGCGACCAGGGAGGCCGGGTGATGAGCGCGCGTCGCACGCTTGCCGTCGAGTTCGTGCTGCTGGCCGCGATCTGGGGGGCCAGCTTCCTGTTCATGCGAATCGCGGTGCCTCAGTTCGGCCCGGCGCCCTCGATGTGGTTGCGCTGCTCGATCGGCGCGCTGACGCTGACGCCGTTGCTGATATTCGGCCACGGCGTCGGCCAGTTGCGGTCGCTCGGTGCGCGCGCGGTAATGCTCGGGCTGTTCAACTCGGCCCTGCCGTTCCTGTTGTTCGGATTCGCCGCGCTGCGACTGCCGGCGGGAGTGCTGTCAGTGCTCAATGCGACCGCGCCGTTCTGGGCCGCGATCGTCGCATTCGTGTGGCTGAACGACCGCCTGGCCGCGCGCCAGACCGCCGGATTGCTGCTCGGCTTCGCCGGCGTCGTGATCCTCGTGCTCGGCATGCCCAATCGGGGCTCGACCACGCTGCCCGACGGTGCGCTGGTCGGCGTGATGATCGCCCTGGCGGCGACACTCTGCTACGGCATCGCAGCCAACTACACGCGGCGACGCCTGAGCGACGTCGATCCGCGCATCAATGCGGTCGGGTCGCAGTGGGCCGCCGCTGCCTGGCTGACGGCTCCCGGGCTATGGCAATGGCCGACGGCCTGGCCCGACTCCCGGGCATGGATGGCGCTGATCGTGCTCGGCGTTCTCTGCACCGGGCTCGCCTATCTGCTGTTTTTTCGCCTGATCCACGGACTCGGCCCGGCGCGCGCGATCACGGTCACCTACCTGATACCGGCGTTCGGGATGTTCTGGGGCGCGCTCTTCCTGTCCGAAACGATCACGCCGACCATGGTGACCGGCGCGGTGGTGATCGTGGCCGGTACGGCGCTCACCTCGGCGCCGCGGCGGCGTCCGACCTGAGTCGCAGGCCGCCGCGATCCGCCCGTGGCCGAGGCTCAGGCGTGCGGGTCCGGGCCTGCATCGACGGGCTGCGCGGCAATTTCGGCGTGCGCTTGCGGCGCTTCGTCCGAAGCTGCCTTGTCCGCCTCGGCCTTGCGCGCCGTCTCGGCTGCTTCTTCCTCGGACGGAGCCACCCGTACCCGGTTGCGGCCCGACTCCTTGGCATCGTAGAGCGCTTCGTCGGCGGCGCTGACCAGGGCGTGCAGGGTTTCGAAGCGACGGTCGTAGATGGCCACGCCGACGCTGGTGGTGACCTTCAGGCCCTTGACCTCCGGCAGTGACGGCGCAACCGTCTGCTCGATCGTCTCGCGAATGCGCTGGCCGATCGTGGTGGCAGCGGCCACGCTGGTGTTGGGCAGTGCGACGCAGAATTCCTCGCCACCGTAGCGACCGACCAGATCGCCATCGCGGGTGCACTTCATCAGCGTTTCGGCGACCGCCTTGATCACCTGGTCGCCGACCGCGTGGCCGAAGCTGTCGTTGATCCGTTTGAAGTGGTCGATATCGATCATCATCGCCGCGAACGGTGCGCCATCGCGGATTGCGTCCGCGAAGGCCTGGTCGGCCTGGGTCGTGAATGCGCGACGGTTCAACACGCCGGTGAGGTAGTCGACGCTGGCCAGACGCTCGAGGTCGGCGGCCTTGTGTTCGACCTCTCGCCGGGAGTCCTGCAGTTGACGAAGCGTGTACTCGAGGCGGCGGTTCGCCCGATGCAGTGCGGTCACGTCGTCGAAGGTAACCATGCAGCCTCGTGCGCGCTGACGCGCATCCACGATCGGTGCACAGTTGACGATCAGCAGAAGCGGTTGATCGTCGACGGTGTCGACCGACAACTCGATGCCTTTGATCTCCTGGAGCTCGCGCATGCTGCGTGTCCAGGGGTGGTCGATCTCGTTGCCCGGCATCGCATTGGCGATCCAGTTGACCTTCGAGAGCGGCCGGGCCATCAGGGCGTCGTCCGGCTGGTGGGCGATGCCGTGGAAACGTTCATTGGCCAGTGCGATCCGGCCCTGATCGTCGGTGATGACCACGGCCTCCGCCATGGCGTCGAACGCGGCGCGTACCCGGTCGGGAATCGCGGTCTTGGGATCGAACTGGTGCAGCACCCGACGCATATAGAGCGCGAAGGTGCCGGTGCCGAACACCAGCATCGTCAGCGCTGCGGCCAGCGCCGGATGGCGCGACAGGAAGGCGAGGATGCCGTCCGGTTGCTCGGCGAAGGCGACCTCGATCGACCCCCACGCCTTCTCCGGTGTGCGAATCGGCACCACCGCATGATTCGGTGAGAGCTCGAGATCGATTCCGCTCGGCCAATGGTTTCTATGCTCGGCGGTGCTCAGCAGCATGCGGCCGTCCTGGCGGCGTATGCCGATGGACAGGATGTCGGAGTCCTGCCTGACGAATCGATCGAGGGTCTCGCTGGCGCGTTCGAGCTCGCCCCGGCTGAGCATGTCGATCGCCGGTACGGAAACGATGTCGGCGACGCGTCGCCTCACGCCGGCGAGTTCGGATTGCCGGTCGGGCATGTAGCTGAAGAAGAAATCGCCCATCAGCATGACCGCGCATGCGAGCATCGCCAGACCGGAGGCGATCACCAGCACGGGAGAGAGTCGGCTCATGGTGGTGGCCTCAGCCGCGCGCGGCGGCGCCCCCCTGGGCCTGCTCGCGCGATGCTTCCGGCCGCATGTCCAGGTGCAACTGGCAGCGCACGCCCGGCGGGATCGCCATCTCGGGATTGGGCAGGGACAGGCGTACCCGGAAGGTGCCCGAGGCGGCATCGACCACGCGGTCGACGACGCTGACTTCCGCACGAACGGGCTTGGCGTCGGCGAAATCGGGCGAGACGATGCCGATCTGACCGGTCTTTACCCGGCCGAACAGACTGGCCGGCACGACGACCTCGACCCGCAACGGATCGATCTGTGCGATTCGGAGAATCGCTCCGGTGTCGACGTACTCGCCGATGTGCAGCAGGCGGTCGAGCACTACGCCGTCGATCGGCGAATCGATTCGCCGTTGCTCGAGCTGGGCTCGTGCCACTTCGAGCTCGATCTCCGACAGACGTCGCCGTTCCATCGCCTGCGCCAGCTTGGATTCGGCCAGCGATGCCTCGGTGGTGGCCTTGTCGACATAGTTCCTGCTCACGAACGAGTCGCCGGCGAGATCGTTGGCGCGCTTGAGTTCCCGCGCCGCGAATTCGCGCGACTTCTCTGCGGCGACGACCTCCGCGCTGGTGCGCGCCCGGGCATTGGCCAGGCGCAGCGCGGCCTGCTCGACGTCGTCCTGCAGCCGGGCCAGTCGCTGGCCGCGCGTGACCTCGGCGCCGCGGTCGACCAGGATCTCCTCGATGACGCCGGGAACCGGGCTGCCGATGTCGATCACCTGGTTGGGCTGGATCAGACAATCGAGCGGTGCGCCCCTGGCCACGGGGGCGGCAAACAAGGTCGCGATGATCAGAGAAGCGGCGGCTGGTTTCATGCTCTTTCTACCTTCTTCGAAATGGGTCACTCGCCACGGCCGGCGACGGCGAGCAGGCGCTCGCGCTGGTAGCCGGCGGCCAGGATGCGGTAGCGCACGCGTCGCTGGCGTGCCTCGTGCAATCGCTGGGCGAGTTTGAACACGGCGCGTATGCCCGCGCGAGCGAGTGCACCGGGCAGGGGTCTGGCGATCCGTTGCAGCATCCGCACCGCGTCGGGGTCGTTGGAGAACAGTGTGATGTCGTCGAGCGAGACCACGCGCAGGACGTCACCCGGCTGGCCCTGGCGAGCCGCGCGTCCGAACATCTGGCGGTCGATGCGCCGCTCGCGGTTGTAGTGGCAGACGACGGTGAGCAGTCCTCCCGTCCGCAGGACTTCGGGAGCGGGCACGATGTCCGTGCCGCGGCCGGCCATGTTGGTGGCCACGGTGACCGCCCCGGCGCGTCCGGCCTGGGCGATGATTTCGGCCTCTTGCGCATGTTCGCCGGCATCCAGCCGGCGATGTGCGACACCGGCTCGGGCGAGCAGCTCCGACAGCCGGGCCGCACTCTCGACGGAGTCCACCGCCAGCAGGGTGGCGCGGCGGCGGCCCTGTGCCTCGCGTGCGATCCTCACTACCTCGTGCCACTTGGCGCCGACGCTGGTGTGTATGCGGGTGCGATGACGGCGCCGCAGCGACGGGCGGTGCAGCGGTATCGTGCGCACCGGCATCCGATAGATGTCGAACAACTCCGTGCGCGCTTCGGACAACGAACCGCTCATCCCGCAAAGCCGCAGATAGCGGCCGAAGAACTGCTGATAGGTGATCTGGGCGATCGTTTCGTTGGTGCCGGTGAGCGTCACGCGCTCCTTGAGCTCGATCATCTGGTGCAGACCACGGGACCAGGTGCGGCCGTCGGCCTTGCGACCCGTGGGCGCGTCGATCATGACGACCTTGTCGTCCTCGACCAGATAGTCGTGCCGCAGTCGGTAGCAATGTATCGCGGCCAGTGCGGTGGCCACCTGCGCCTCGCGTTCGCGGCCGTGCATCGCCGGCGCCTCTTGCTGGCCGGCCAGATCGACGATCCGCCGGCGTCCGCTCTCGGTCAGCGTCACGCGGCGATAGGCGCGGTTGATCCGGTAGTCGCGTCCGGCCCAGAGCATGCGCGCGATCGCCATGCACGCGGTCATCGAATCATTGGACAGCCGATCGCGCGCCCGGATCGCGAGGATCAACGGCGTGCAGGCCTCGTCGAGCAGAATGCTGTCGGCCTCGTCGATGATGGCCATGCACAGTCCGCGCAGCAGCGGCGCAGCCGCAACCTCTTCGGCGCCCGTCAGCCAGCGCAGATCGACGCGCGTGGCATTTGCCCCGACCCGGTCGCGCAGGTAGTCGAAGGCCAGTTCGCGGGCGGTGCAATAGACGATCGCGCTGGCGTAGGCATGGCGGCGCTGATCGGTGTTCGAGCCGGCCAGGATCTCGCCCGAACTGAGGCCCAGGGCCGCAAACAGCGGCCGCATGCCGGCGTGATCGCGTTGCACGAGGTAGTCGTTGGCGGTCACCAGATGCACCGGTATGCCGGCCAGTGCCGCCAGCGTCGCGGCCAGGCCGGCGGCCAAGGTCTTGCCTTCGCCGGTGGCCATCTCGGCCAGCCGGTTGCCGAGCATGGCGTGGACCGCCATGATCTGGGTGGGGTAGGGTGCCTGGCCGATCTCGCGGCGGCAGAGTTCGCCGAGCAGGGCGAGCGCACGCAGCAGATGGCGATCGACCAGACCGTCGCGGGCGAGTCTTGGCTGCAGTTTCAGCAGGGCGCCGACCAACTCGTTGCGCGGACGGCTCGCGTGGGTCGCCATCTCGCCTGCGACCCGACGCGCGAAGCGCAGGTTGCGCCAGCCGGCCGCGTCGGTCATCAGCCCTTGCACACGGGCCTGGCCGCGGCGGCCGATGCCGCGCATTCGCGACCACGGATCGATGTCCGCGTCGTCCGCGCGGCGTTCCGGATAACAGCCCCAGGCCAGGCCGGGGAAGGGGGCTCGGGCGCTGTTCAGGCTCATGACACGAAGTGGCGAAGCAACATGCGACGAAGGAGATCGTGCGCTTGCGACAGCAGCGGAGAGTCGGGGTGCCGGAAGCGGACGACCGCGCGCTGTCCGGCACGCGTGACCGGCAGGCCGTCGACCGCGACATCGAACACGTAGATCGGCTCGAGCGTGGTGGTCTGATCGGGATCGTCGGCCGCGGTTTCGATCCAGCCGCCGGCGGACCGGGACAACGCCGCGCTCGGCAGCTTCGAGCCGCCGCTCTGGGTCTCCGGACGCATACGGGCCTGCAGCGTACGATCGGGTGATTCCAGCATGTGCACCTCGACCGATTCGGTGTGATCCCGGACCCGGGACGCCAGCGCATTGGGCAGGGCGAGACGCACGGTGGTGCGCGGCGCGTCGAGCAGGTAGGCGATCGGCTCGCCCTGCTCGAACCATCGGCCGCGCTTGTCGATTGCACGCGGCACCACGAAGCGGCCGTCGGTGCTGGCGGAAACCACCAGTGAACTCAGGCGTTCGCGCGCCCGGTCGAGCTCGTCTTGTTTGGCCTTGATGGCATCTTCGGCCAGGGTGGCCTCGTTCGAGCCGCGCCGAAGCTTGTCGAGGAATTCCGTTTGCAGGGCCTGTAGTTGTGCCTCTTGGTCGGCGACCGCCAGTTCGAGTTCGTCGTTGACCAGCTCGAGAAGAGGCTGGCCAGCGTGCACGACGGTACCGGGCTCGGCCAGATATCGCACCAGCTGGCCGCTGGCGCCGGCGCGCACATGCGCGCGTTCGGGCAGCCAGACGACGCCGAGAGCGGACGTGCTGGCCGGCATCGGCAGCGTCAGCGTCAAGGCGAGAAGAGCGATCAATGCCGAGCCGACCGCCAGCGTCGGCAGGCGCCGTCCATTCAGCGCGGGGTGATTGAGGACGAAGTCGACGCCCGCGACGACGGGCTTGACCAACAGCAGCCAGCCGCCGTAGACAACCACGAGCAGCCCGACGGCCGCGGAATAGGTCGCGAGCAGGACCGCGATCGAAACGAACAGGAAGAGGCGGTAGGTCCACGAGGCCAAGCCATAGCCGACCAGCCATGGACGTTCGCCGCGGGCCAGATCCTCGGCGTGAGTCGGCTTCAGTCGCAGCAGCCCGCGTTGCAGCATGCTTACCCAGTGGCGGCGCGCACGCGGTGCGAGATTGGGCAACTCGAGCAGGTCGGTGAGCACGAAATAGCCGTCGAACTTGAGTAGCGGATTGCCGTTGAAGAGGACGGTCGAGACCGACGTGACCACCATCGCGGCCAGCGCCGTGTCGCGCAGCAGGCCCGGCTCGAGCACGAGCCAGAAGAGCGTGGCGATCGCCGCGATGGCGAGCTCGGCGGCGATGCCGGCGCCCGCCACGATCGCGCGCTCGCGCTTCTCGGGAAACAGGCTGGCGCCCGACGCGTCGACGTAGGGCAGGGGCATCATCACCAACAGGCGCAGGCCCATCTCGGTGACCTCGCCACCGAAGCGCCTGACGGCCAGCGCATGCGCGAACTCGTGCACACCCTTGGCGAGCGGATAGACCGCCCACATCAGGAACACGAACGCGCCGGAGCCGGTCAGGCGGTTCAGATGAGCCGCGATCTCGCTTCCGTTGACCAGCGCGATCATCGCGGCGAGCGACACCAGCATCGCCAGCGTGACCGCGCCGGCGCGCGAGAACGCACGCTGGAAGATCGGCGCCAGGCGCTCGACGATCGGGCTCGGATCGAACAGAGCCACTTGAAAGGACAAGGGGTTGACGCGATTCGAGAGCTCGCGCCGACCGCGCCGTTTCGAGGCCAGCCGCAACTGAGCCAGGTCGGCGACCCGGTCGGCCTGCAGCATGTTGGCCTCGGCGAGTTGCGCGATGCCCAGGATGATCTCGTCCTGCCCGGGCGCGTCCTCGCCGAGCTCGACGAGCAGGGCGCGATAGGCCTGATCGAGCGTGACGCGACCGTCCAGATGGCGCAGCAGTCTGTGGGTGATCCGGTTCACCCGAACGTTTTCACCGGTGGCGGTGTCGCGCAGGACGTACCAGGTGACGCCCCGATAACGATGACGGCCGATCTGGGTGCTGGCGCGCAGATGCGGGCGCAACTTGGCAACCCGGTACCAGAACTCGCTTTGCAGGCCGTCGCTCATGATCGGATCGGATCTCTCAGAGGCCCAGTTGCCACCATTTCAGGCGGACCCAGTCGCGCAGATCCTCTGTCAGCGAGGCCAGCAACGGTCGTGTGCCGGCCTCGATCCTCGCGACCCCCGTCAGGCCCGGGCGCATGCCGGGCACGGGCGCGTCGAGCGTGGCCTGGACCTCGAACACATTGCGGCCGTTCTTGAGGGTGGCGACCGGGATCAGCTTGTGCATCGTGACCTCGATCTGCTCACCGGGCAGGGCGGGCAACAGAACCCGGGCCTTCTGACCCTCGTGAATGCCGTCGATACGCCGCTCGTCGATCGCGACCATGATCCGGTATTCGCCGATGGGCGCGATCGTCACCAGCGTCTCGCCGCGCTTGACCGGTGCGCCCAGCGACTGCGCCAGATCACCGCTGATCACGAGCCCGTCGTAGGGCGCTACCAGGCGGATGCGGGCCAACTGCTTGTCGATGATCGAGATCTGTGCCCGGGCCTGATTGATCTTTGCCCGCTGGACGGCGATGTCGGTCTGGTCCTCGCGCGCGAGCGCATCGCCGTAGCGCTTTTCTATCTGCGCGAGTTCGGCGGCCCAGCGGCGCTTCTCGAGACTCAGTTCGCGATCATCGAGTTCGACCACCGGCTGACCGGCGAGCACCCGGTCGCCCGGTCGCACGTAGACGCTGCCGATGTAGCCGGCCACGGGCGCGGCCAGGACCTGTTGCGAAGCACCTTCGATGCGCGCGTCGGCGGTGATGTGATACGGCACGGGAAGGAAGACGAAGGCCGCCAGCGCGAGCGCGCCGATGCTCATCGCGACCCGCCGCGCGCGGCTGCTGCGGCGCAGGATCTCGCGGGGTCTGCTGGCGAGCGAGCTGGCCAGGCGTCCGGCGATCGGGGTCGCCAGGCGGCGACGGGCGTCCAGGGTCGGGCCCAGTAGCGACGCGGTGTTCTCGATGAAGCGCACGGCCCGCGAGTCCAGCCGCCGATTGTTGGCGAATTCGAGCGATACGGCGCCGATGATCGCCCGCCCGCGATCGTTGGCGACCAGAATCGGGACGGTGCAGATCAAGGCACAGCCGTGTCGGGTGGCGAAGCGGCCGTGGGCCAGCGTGATGCGGGGCCCGGCGCCGGATTCGACCGGAAAGACGACCGTTGCGGCCTGGTCGATCGCCTCGTCCATGGCCTGAGCGAGATCACGGATCAAGGGGTTGCGCCCGCGCACCTTCGGCGTGTTCGACATCGCCTGGATGTGCACCGACTCGCCGCTCACGAAACCGAGCGAAACGCGCTGGGCGCCGGTCATCGCGACCAGTTCACTGGCCAGCGCCAGCGAAGCGCCGTCGAGATCGTCGTGTTCGTTGATCGCGTCGAGCAGCTGTATGACGGACGCCGCGCGACGGCTGTCGTCCAGCGGATCCGCGGTATCTGCCGGTGGTTCGGCCTGGTTGCGGTCGGCGCGTGCCCGCTCGCCCTCGACCACCATTGCCGTGGCGCAGGAGCGCGGAGGGTCGCCGATGGGCAGGGGTGCGGCGACCACCATGACCGGCTCGGCGTCGGCCTGCAGCGTGAGTCGGCGCTCGATCGTCCGATTGGTTTCCAGCGCCAGCAGCGCCATGTCGACGAGGGCCGACGAAACCCGCGAGGCGCTCGGCCAGCGGGCCAGCACGCTCGCGGTGTGCGCGGCCGAATCGCGCCCGATCAGCACGATGGCGGCATCGGGTACGGGCGTCGCAGGCGCTTCTAGGGTCGATTCCGGCTGGGTGGCGTTCACGTTCGCATGACTCGCAATCATCGAAACCACTGCGAACGATGAATTCGCGGTGTTTCGTCGATTGATGTTCGCCGTGGACGAAGGAGACCCGAATCGGTGGCCGAAGGGCGAAGTGAAATCGGGTATGAGCGGTCCAACGCATGCGGCGTTGGTGCAACTGCCGTGGCTGAATGACCACGACTCGCGTCCAGGGCGGGCCCGGCGCGGCGGCCGTGCGGGCCGGCGAGCCCCTTACAGGCCTATCTGCGCACCGAGCAAATGGCCGATCATCCAGGTCAGCAGGCCCGCGCCGGCGCCGATACCCAGCATGCGCAGGCCCGAGCGCAGCGCGCCGCGTCCGGTAAACAACGACAGGGTCGCACCGACCACGAACAGTGCCGCGCCCGCCGCGCCGGCGGCGGTGACCATGGCCGTGGTGCCGGTGCTCACGGCGAACGGCAGGACGGGAATCGACGCGCCGATCGCGAACGACAGGAATGAGGCGAGCGCGGCGCCGGTCGGCGAACCGAGTTCGTCCGGGTTCAGGCCGAGCTCCTCTCGGGCCATGGTGTCGAGCGCAAGCGCGGGATTGGCGATGAGCTTGCGCGCGATTCGGTCGGACTCTTCGGGCGACAGGCCCTTGGCCTCGTAGATCACCGCCAGTTCGCGCCGTTCGGCGTCCGGGTACTCCTCGAGCTCCGCTTTCTCGAGGGCGAGTTGGTATTCGAGGACCTCGCGTTGCGAGCGCACCGAGATGTACTCGCCGGCGGCCATCGACATTGCGCCGGCCAGCAGGCCGGCCACTCCCGCCAGCAACAGCACGCCGGAATCACTGGTCGCGCCGGCCATGCCCAGGATCAGGCTGGTGTTCGACACCAGTCCGTCGTTGACGCCGAACACCGCGGCACGCAGATTACCGCTGCCGCCGGTGGCCGATTGCAGCTGTCCGACATCGTCGATGGCCACGTGGCCATCGTAGCCGGGTGCGCCATAGGCGCTCATGCCGCGCACCTTCAGCGTGGACAGGATGCCTCGCACCGGCCGGACGCCGAAGTGGCCGGCCAGCCATATCGCCAGCTTGGCCCGCATGCCCGGACGGATCGGGCGGGCCAATTGGCGGGCGCTCAGATGGCGTGCCCACAGGCCCGCCTGCTCGTCCGCCTGCTCGGCGAGACGTTGCAGCATATAGGCCATGCGATGGTCGGCTTCCTGCGCGGCCAGTGCCCGATAGACATTGGCCGCCTCGGCTTCTTCGCGCCAGGCCGAGAACTGCTCGGCGCTGCCATCGCCGTCGCCGTCGGCAGAAGGAAACTGCGCGCTCATCAGGGCATCCGCGCTTCGATCAGGAAGGGCCCGGGCTCGCCGCGGGCGTCGATCAGTGCCTGGCCGAGTGCCTCGGCCGAATCGACCGCGCGTCCGGGAACACCCATGCCACGGGCCAGCGACACCCAGTCGATGGCGGGCGAGTCGAGGCTGAGCATCTGGCGGGCGCGCTCGCCGGGGTTCTCGACCCCCACGCTGCGCAGCTCGCCCTGCAGGATCCGATAGGCCCGATTGGCGAGAATGACCGTCGTCACGTTCAGCTGCTCGCGTGCCTGTGTCCACAACGCCTGCAAGGTGTACATCATCGAGCCGTCCGCCTGCAGGCTCACGACCGGTCGGCCCGGCGCACCGATTGCCGCGCCGGTCGCGAGGGGAGCGCCGCAACCGATGGCGCCGCCCGTGGTCTGCAGGTAATCGTGCGGCACGGCGTGGCCGGTGAACTTGAACAACTGGCGGCCCGAACTCACCGACTCGTCGCACAGAACGGCGTTCTCGGGCAGCAGCGCCGTGACCGTCTGCATGATGGCGTCGGCGTCGAGGGCACCATTGGCCGGCGCCAGTGGGGCGCGATCGGCAATCGTGGGTCGGGCGTCGGCGGGCAGATCGAGTGCCGCCGCCAGATCGCGCAGGCAGGCGACCAGGTCGTCGTCGCGGCCGGCCAGCGCATGGAGGGCGCAATCCTCGCGCACCATCATGTTCGGCTGATCCGGGTAGGCGAAGAACGACGCAGGCGGATTGGCGCCCAGCAGCACGAGTTCATCGATGTCGGCCAGGGCCTGTCGTGCCTGCGCGACCACATAGGGAACGCGCACGACATCGGGATGGCCGCGGCCGCGCGACATGCGCGCGTTGCTCTGCTGGGCCAGCAGCCGGCAACCCGTGCGCTGCGCGATCGCGGTGGCCAACGATACCCAGGGCTCGATCAGCACCGGGCCGCTCAGCATCAGGGCCGCGCGCCTGGGCCCACGCAGGATCCTCGCAGCAGCCTCCACCCGGTCGGCGGCCACCCGGTTCAGGGGGGCGGGTTCGATCGGTTCGGCGGGTCCGGAAGGCGCCTCGTTCCAGGCGGTATCGGCCGGCAGGATCAAGGTCGCGATCCGGCCGCCTTCACGCGCCCGAGCGACCGCCTGTGCGGCGTCCCTGGACACGCCGTCGGCATCGGTGCTGGTGTGTACCCAGTCGGAGCAGGCGCCGGCCAGCTGGGCGATGTCGCTGCGCAGCGGCGTCTCGTACTGGAGGTGATAGGTGGCGTGCTCGCCCACGATGTTCACCATCGGGCTGCGGCCCTTGCGCGCGTTGTGCACGTTGGCCAGGCCATTGCCCAGGCCTGGCCCGAGGTGGAGCAACGTCGCGGCCGGCTTGCCGGTCATGCGCGCATAGCCATCGGCCGCGCCTGTTACCACGCCCTCGAACAGGCCCAGCACGCAGCGCATGCCCGGCACGCTATCCAGCGCGGCGACGAAATGCATCTCCGAGGTACCGGGGTTCGTGAAGCAGACATCGAGATCGCTGGCCAACAGCGTGCGCACGAGTGCTTGAGCACCGTTCATGAATCCTCTCCTGCAATCAGTTGGGTCGCCCAGGCGCGAGACGGGCGTCAGATCATCGTCGGGACGTCTCGCGGCCGGCGGCGAGCGCGCACGCATGGCGCCCGGGTGGGCGGATCACGGGTGGCGTCCGAGCCGGGGTCGGACAGGAGAGAAGTTTCGCACGATCGGCGCCTGGGCGCCCGGGCGGGTTCAGGCGCCCTGCAGCGTCGCCGGCTGTTCGGTGAACACGGCGACCGACGCGGCCTCGATGGGCTGGGGCTCGGACGGCGCCGGTCCTTCGGCCGCGATCTCGGCCGTGACCGATGCCCGCGGATCGAGTTCGAGGCCCACGCTCGATGTCTGCTCCGCCGGCGCGAAACTGGACTTCTCGGCGGCCGGCACCGGATCGTCGATGCGCAGACGCACCGCGGTGAAAGCGGTCAGCATCACGCCCAGCAGGGCCAGCGACAGGCCGAAACCGCGCTCCGAGAAGGTCATCGCCACGCCGGTCAGCAACGGACCGACCGCCGCACCCACGCCGTGCAGCAGCAACAGGCTCTTGGTGGCCTCCAGCGCTTCGTTCGACTGGAAGCGGTCGTGGGTCTGCGCGACGGACAGAGCGTAGATCGTGAATGCGAAGCCGCCGAACAGGAAGGCCAGCACGAACATGCGGCCGATGGCATGCGCCGGCGTTGCCGCCAGACCGGCCACGGCGACCACCATGCCGACCGAGGCGAGCATCAGCACCTGGCGGCGGTCGAAACGGTCGGACAGCCAGCCCAGCGGCCATTGCAGCGTCGCACCGCCGATCACCGTGGCAACGATGAACATGGCGACCAAGGTGTCGTGCAGACCGATGCTGCGCGCGAACACCGCACCCAGTGCCCAGAAGGACCCGGTGACCAGGCCGGAGAACAGTGCGCCCGCCGCGCCCACCGGCGCCAGTCGGTAGAGGCGCCGCATCGAAATGCGCTCGGTACGCGGGGTCTGGGGCTGCGCCACCGGCGTCAGCGCAATGGGCACCAGGCCGAAGCAGAACAGGATGGCGACGATCGCGAACGATGCCATGTCGTCGGCACCGTAGCCGGCGATCAGCAACTGCCCACCGGCCACGGCGACCAGGTTGACCATCATGTAGACGGAAAACACCTGCCCGCGGTGATCGGTCGTGCGCTCGTTCAGCCAGCTCTCGATGACCATGTACAGGCCGATCAGCGCGACACCGGAGGCGACCCTCAGCAACCACCAGACGATCGGATCGACCACCAGCGCGTAGGCGAGCGCGAACGCCGCGCTGCACGCGGCGAATACGGTGAACGCGCGAATGTGGCCGACGCCGCCGATGATGCGCGGGCAGACCCACGCGCCGACGATGTAGCCGACGTAGAAGCCGGACATCAGCCAACCGATGGTGAGGTCCGAGAAGCCCTCGTTCGCGCCGCGCAGCGCAATCAGAAGGCCGAGCAGGCCGGAGCCCAATAGGAGAATGCCCATCCCGGACAGAAGGGACGAGACGGCGGCAACGGACCGGATCATGACCAACTCGATAGAACTGGAAGTGGCGCACCAGACGCACCGCGTGCGCCCGACGATCGACCCAAGTGCCGGTCCGGAAAGGAGGAGTGTCGGACCGACGGAGGCCGCTTGGCAGGTGACACGGAAGACATCGATGCCCTGCTTGCTGCGGCGCTGCCGATATACTCGAAGAATCGTGCGCGGATTGTGTCAGATCATCGATCCCGTGCGGTGAATTTTTTACGAGTTTCGCGTGGCGGGCGACGAACGGCGTTGCCGGTCCCGTCGGCAGTGACCAAACCCCGAGGAGGCCGCAACCGATGTCCGCTGGTCCGCCTGAAGCAAGCCCGGGAAACGGGCGCCGGCACGCATTGCAGGCAATGGCCCTGACGGTCTCGAGCACACTGCTCGGCCCACGAGCGATGGCCCAGTCCAATGGCGGCGTACGCGGTCGCGAGGTGGTTCCTCGCGGGTCGCTCGGTGAAGACGAACGGCGCAATGTCGAGATCTTCCGGCGGCTCTCGCCATCGGTCGTGCACATCAACACGGTGCGTTTCCGGCGCGAGCTGTTCAGTACCCGCGTGACCGAGGTGCCGCGCGGTTCGGGCACGGGCTTCGTCTGGGACGCGCAGGGACACGTGGTCACGAATTACCACGTGCTGGCCAACGCCAATGCCGCCAAGGTGACGCTCGCCGATCAATCGGTCTGGGACGCGCGCCTGGTCGGATGGTTCCCAGACCGCGATCTGGCGGTCCTGCGCGTCGACGTGCCGCCCGACCGATTGGTGCCGATTCCGGTCGGCACCAGCCGTGACCTGCGTGTCGGCCAGCGGGTCTATGCGATCGGCAATCCGTTCGGCCTCGATCAGACGCTGACCACCGGCATCGTCAGCGCACTCAACCGCGAGATCCCAGCGAGCAACGAACGCACGATTCGCGACGTCATCCAGACCGATGCGGCGATCAACCCGGGCAATTCCGGCGGACCTCTGCTCGACTCGGCCGGACGTCTGATCGGCGTCAACACAGCGATCTTCAGCCCGTCGGGCGCGTCGGCCGGCATCGGCTTCGCGATTCCCGTCGACGAGGTCAACCGTATCGTGCCGCGGCTGATTCGGGATGGCCGGTTCTCGCGCCCGACGATCGGCGTGGAAACCGCGCCGCAGGGCTTCCTGACGGCATTGGGCCTGCCCGAAGGTTTGGCCGTGATCGGGATCGCCGCGGGCGGAGCGGCCGAGGCGGCGGGCATGCACTCATTCAGGCGTGCGCCGGACGGTCGGATCGTCGTCGGCGATGTGATCATCGGGCTGGGCAAGCGCACGGTTGCCAGTGTCGACGATCTCTATGACGCCCTCGAGCGCCTCGAGCCCGGGCAGGTCACCACGATCCGCCTGCGCCGCGGGCGCGAGGTGGTCGAACTGCCGATCCGGCTGGATCCACCGGGCTGACGGCGCCAGGCGCCGCGGCCGATGGCGCACCGTGCCGACGCCGTCGGCGGGGCTGCTGCCGCGCGGCCGCGAAGCGCCGGGGCCGGCAGCACACGAGTGTGGTGGGACCGGCGTCGCGCTCAGCCCGAATAACAGCCCGCGACGCGCGCGCGCTGGCGCACCAGCCCGAGCACGATGTCGATCGTCGGGGTGGCCACGCCGACCAGTCGGCCCATTTCCTGGACCGCGGTGACCAGCGCGTCGATCTCCATCGGCCGGCCCAGTTGCAGGTCTTGCAGCATCGACGTGCGGTGCGCGCCGACCGCCGCGCCGCCATCGAGGCGCTTGTCGACGTCGATCGGAAAACGCACGCCCAGGCGCTCGGCGATGGCCTGTGCCTCGAGCATCATCGCGCGCGCGATCGCGCGCGTGTCGGCATCGGTGCAGAGGACGTCGAGCGTGGCGTGAGTGAGTGCGCTGATCGGGTTGAACGACAGATTGCCCCACAGCTTGACCCAGATCTCGTCGCGGATCTTGGGCCGCACCGGCGCCTTCAGGCCAACCGCACTCAGGGCCTCGGATAGCCGCTGCGCGCGCTCGCTGCGGCTGCCGTCGGGTTCACCCAGCGAGAAGCGGTTGCCTTCGATGTGGCGGATCACTCCGGGTTCGACGACCTCGGCCGCCGGATAGACCACGCAGCCGAGTACCCGTTGTGGGCCGATGCCCGTCCATTGAGCGTCGTTGGGATCGACCGTAGCCAGACGCCGGTTCTGGAATTCACCGGGCAGCGCGTAGAAATACCACCAGGGCACGCCGTTGACGCCCATCACGACGGTGGTGTCGTCGCCCAGCAGGGGCTGCATCGCCGCGACCACGCCGGGCACGGAATGGGCCTTGAGCGTGACGACGACGTAATCCTGGGGACCCAGCTCGGCCGGGTTCTGCACGGCCCGTACCGGAACCGTGGTCTCGTGGCCGTCCTCGACGAGGGTCAACCCGCGCGTGCGCATGGCCGCCAGATGCGGCCCGCGTGCGACGAGGCTGACCTCCGAGCCGGCCTGCGCGAGCTTGGCTCCCATGTAGCCACCGATCGCGCCGGCGCCGTAGATGCAGATCTTCATGACAGACCGAGCTTATCGGCCAGCCCGATGCGCTGCAGCTTGCCGGTGGCCCCTTTCGGGATTTCGTCGAGTATGACGATGCGCCGTGGCACCTTGAAATCGGCGAGGCGTCGGGCCGCGAACTCGCGCAGCGACTTTTCGTCGGCGCTCTGACCCTCGCGCAACACGACCGCGCAGGCGACTTCCTCGCCGAGCTTGGCGTGCGGCATCGCGAACGTGACCACTTGTTGCACGGCCGGATGATCCATGATGATTTCATCGACCTCGAGCGGGCTGACCTTCTCGCCGCCTCGGTTGATGATCTCCTTCAGACGTCCCGTGATGCGCAGGTAGCCCGCTTCGTCCTGCACGCCTTCGTCGCCGGTGCGGAACCAGCGCTCGCCGTCGATCTCGAAGAAGGCCTTTTCGTTCGCCTGCGGGTTGCTGTCGTAACCCGGCGTGACATTCGGACCGCTGATCACGACCTCGCCCGTGTCGCCGCGGTTCAGCAGCCTGTTCTCGGCTTCGTGCGCGATTTCGACCCGGGGCCCGGCGGCGATGCCGACCGAGCCGGCCTTGTGCTCGGCCGGTGGCAAGGGGTTCGATGCCATCTGGTGGGCGGCCTCGGTCATGCCGTAGCTCTCGATCACCGGTGCGCCGAAGGTGTCCTCGAGCGCGGTCATGACCTGGGGAGGCAGCGAGGCCGATGACGAGCGAATGAAGCGAAGCCTCGCCTTGGCCAGGCTTGCCGCGTTGCGCGACGCACGGGCCAGGATGGCCTGGTGCATCGTCGGCACGGCGGTGTACCAGGTCGGCGCGACCTCGTCGAGCCAGGCGAAGAATTGCAGGGCATTGAAACCTGGCGTGCAGCTGACCGACGCGCCCGCCGCCAGCGAACTGAGCACCGCGGCGATCAGGCCGTGAATGTGGAACAGCGGCATGATGTTCAGGCATCGATCGCCGCTGCCGAGTTGCAGCGTCTGGCCGATGTGTCGGGCCGAAGCGGCGAGGTTGCGCTGCAGCAGCGGCACGATCTTTGGCCGTGAGGTGGTTCCCGAGGTGTGCAACACCAGCGCGACCTCGGCGGCGGCGGCCGGGCGTGCCTCGCCGGCAAGCGGCGCAGCCGCCGCCTCGAGCGTGAAATCGCCCGCGGGCCCGTCCGGGTTCGCAGCCAGGCGCAGGAGGGGAATGCCATGCGCGCGCGCGGCCGCGACCGCCGGACCATCGTCGCCGTCCGCGACGATCAATGCGCGCGCGTCGAGATCGGTCAGGTAGAAGGAGTATTCGTCTTCGCGATAGGCCGGATTCAGGGGGGCGGTGGTCGCGAACTGCGCGATCGTCATGAACGCCGCAGCCATCTCGGGGCCGTTGGGCAGCACGATGCCGACCCGGTCGCCGGGCCCGATGCCGTGGCCGGCCAGGCTTGCCCCGACACGGGTGGACAGCGCGCGCAAAGCGCCGAAGCTCATCCACGGGCGGCCGGGCGCGCCGATCGCCGGGGCGTTCTCGTCGTGGGCGGCCAACAGGGCCTGTAATGTGTCGGACATGCGATTTCCTGGGCTAGCTCGCGCATCGATACCGTGATCGGATCTGCGCCGGGGGGCGACAATGATATCGGAGCGATGAATCGAGGCGGCCGCCGGGATACACTGCGCGTTCGACAACGAAAACGACAGGGGGTCGAGCGATGACCGTTTCGACGCAGGCCGTTGAACGGCTGGTCTCAGTCCTGGGCACCGACCGGGCGCGCAGTTCTCTTCTCGTCGATCTCGACGCACTGGCCGCCGCCGATGGGCGGGGCCTCCTTCCCGATGCGCTGCCCGCGGTCCTCTACGGTGTCTGGCGTGCACTCGGCGGCGCGCTCGCCGTGATCGGCTCCGGCTCGGTCGATGAGATCGACGCCCGGCTGACGCCCGTGCGCCTGCCGGTGCTCGGTCACGACGGGCGGCAGTGGCGGCCCTCGCCGGAGCAACCGTCGGCGGTTCGGGAATTCACGGAACCCGGCCGGGCGCTGGCCGATGGGCTGCGTCGCGACCCCAGTTTCGCCGAGCGCAGGTTGCTGGTCCTGGGCTCGGGTTCCCGGCGCCTGACCGATGCCGCCGCCGGCAGCGACGAAAACCTGTCGGTGACCGGCCCCGATCCCCGCCAGACCGCTTCGGCGCTGATCGGCGCGCTCGCCAGAGCCTTGACCCAGCGCATGCCCAACTGACGGTCAGCGAACGATACGCCGGCTCGGCCTTCCCGCACCACCGAATCGGCTCGTCGCGACTCGCGCGCGGCATCGGCGTATGGCGGCTCGCTCGCCGGACCCTCGCCCGACGCCGGTTCACGCGCCCCCATCCGGGCGCGAACGTCCGCGCGCCTTGCGCCCGCCCGGTTCCAGGGCCGGCGAAATGCAAGATACTTGCCAATCAGCACATCAGATACGGAGCAGCCATGTCGGTTTCGCCCAAGCACAAGATCGGCCCCGAGTCACTGCGCAGCGCCCGCTGGTTCGCCAAGGACGACCTGCGCGGCTTCGGCCACCGTTCGCGCGCGATGCAGATGGGCTATGGCCCCGAAGACTGGGCCGGCAAGCCGATCATCGCGATTCTCAATACCTGGTCCGATATCAATCAGTGCCACGCGCACTTCAAGCATCGCGTCGAGGACGTGCGCCGCGGCATCCTGCAGGCCGGCGGTTTCCCGATCGAGCTGCCGGCCATTTCATTGTCGGAGCCGATGGTCAAGCCCACGACCATGCTGTATCGCAATCTGCTCGCAATCGAGACCGAGGAACTCATCCGCTCGCATCCGGTGGATGGCGCGGTGCTGATGGGCGGCTGCGACAAGACCACGCCCGGTCTGGTCATGGGCGCGCTCAGCGCCGGCCTGCCATTCATTTTCGTGCCGGCAGGGCCGATGCTGCGCGGCAACTGGAAGGGCAAGGTGCTGGGCAGTGGCTCGGATACCTGGAAATATTGGGACGAGCGTCGCGCCGGCAATATCAGCGATGAGCAGTGGCGCGAGCTCGAAGGCGGCATTGCGCGATCGTATGGACACTGCATGACCATGGGCACGGCCAGCACCATGACCGCTATCGCCGAGGCGATGGGGCTGACCCTGCCGGGTGCATCGTCGATACCGGCACCCGACTCGGAACATCCGCGCATGTGCGCGGCCTCCGGCCGGCGGGCGGTCGACATGGTCTGGGAGGACCTGCGCCCGAACCAGGTGCTGACCGCGGCTGCCGTGCGCAATTCGATCCGGGTGGCGATGGCCACCGGCTGCTCGACCAACGCGATCATCCACGTACTCGCCATGGGTCGCCGGGCCGGGCTCGCTTGCGGGCTGGACGATTTCGAGGATGCCAGCCGCAAGGTGCCCGTGCTGGCCAACATCCGACCCAGCGGCGAGCGTTACCTGATGGAAGACTTCTTCTATGCGGGCGGCCTGCGCGGGCTGATGTCGAACATGCGCGCGTTGCTCGATCTCGACTGCATGACGGTCAGCGGGCGCACGCTCGGACAGACGCTCGAGGGCGCCGAAGTGCACGACGGCGACGTCATCAGGCCATTGTCGAACCCGGTCTATCACAGCGGCGCGCTGGCCGTGTTGCGTGGCAATCTGGCGCCCGGCGGTTGCGTGATCAAGCCATCGGCCTGTGAGCAGCGCTTCCTGACGCACACCGGCCCGGCGCTCGTCTTCGACAGCTATGGCGAGTTGAAGGCCCGTGTCGATGATCCCGATCTCGATGTCACCGCCGATACGGTGCTGGTGTTGCGCAACGCGGGTCCGCAGGGCGGGCCTGGCATGCCCGAATGGGGCATGCTGCCGATCCCGACCAAACTCGTGAAACAAGGCGTGCGCGACATGGTGCGCATCTCCGACGCGCGCATGAGCGGTACCAGTTATGGCGCCTGCGTGCTGCACGTGGCCCCCGAGTCCTACATCGGCGGGCCGCTGGCGCTGGTACGCACCGGCGACATGATCCGCATCGACGTCGAGGCGCGCAGCATCGACATGCTGGTCGATGATGACGAACTGGCCCGGCGCAAGGCCGCCTGGAAGGCACCGGCACCGCGCTACGAGCGTGGCTATGGGTGGATGTTCGCCCGCCACATCCGGCAGGCCGACGAGGGCTGTGACTTCGACTATCTCGAGACCGGTTTCGGCGCGGCGGTGCCCGAGCCCGATATTTTCTGAGTGCCGGGAAGCCCCATGGCCTTCGCCGCCGATCGATCGGTGCGCTTCACCGAGGGCTCCAGGCGCGACCGGGCCGTTCTCGATTTGTTCAGGTGGGCGGCGAGGGCCTTCACGCCGGCATCGATCCGGCTTGCATCGATCGAGGAGAAGCCCATCCGGACCGTGTTCGCCGGCGGATTCCCGCCTCCGAAGAAGACCTCGCCCGCTTCGATGACGACGCCCGATCCCAGCGCCCGCCCGGCCAGCTCCGATGTGTCGATGTCACCTTCCAGGCGCACCCAGAGGCCGGACCCGCCGACGGCCGTGGCAACCCGAGCGCCCGGCAGATGGTGGGCGATCGCCTGCCGCAACGTGCGGGCGCGTTCACGGTAGACGCGGTTCAGACGCCGGACATACGACTCGTGGTGACCGAGCCGTAGGAAAACCGCTGCGGTATGCGCATTGTTGGTCGGCGGGTGGCGCACCATCAGCCGGCGCATCGCACGCAGCTGTCCGACCAGCTCTGCCGGTCCGACCAGATAGCCGAGACGCAGACCGTGGGCAAGCGTCTTCGAGAGGCTGCCGATGTAGATCACCCGGCCATCATTGTCGAGGCTTTTGAGCGCCGGACTCGGCCGACCGGAATGGTTCAGCTCACTTTCGTGATCGTCTTCGATGACCACGAAATCGTCCTGGACGGCGCGCTCGAGCAGCGCGAGCCGCCGCTGCACCGGCATCGTGACCATCGTCGGGCACTGGTGACTCGGTGTCGTGTACAGGAGTTCGCAACCGCGCAGGCCCGTATCGACGATCAGGCCGTGTTCGTCCAACGGCAACAGACGCAGGTTGCGCGTGTGCATCGCAAACGTGTTGCGGGCATCGGGATAGCCCGGATCTTCGATGCCAACCGTCGTCGTGGGCGAAATCAGCAATTGGGCGATCAGGAACGTGGCCTGTTGTGCGCCGGCAGTGACAAGGATGTTTTCGCGATGCGCCCAGATGCCACGCGCGGGCAGCAGGTGACGTTGGATGGCCTCGACCAGGTCGTCCGGGTCCCGGTCCATGTGGTCGGGGGCCCACTGGGCGACATTGCCCTTGCGCAGTGTTTCGAGAGCGCACTCGCGCCACTGGGCATAAGGGAACAGCGTCGCATCGAACTGACCGTAGATGAACGGAAACGGGTGCGACTGCCAGTCGGCCGGCTTGACGATGTTGCGCATACCCGCCGGATCGCGCTGCAGGCGCCGCGACCAGTCGACGGACCCGCGCCCCGGTTCTTCAACGAGCGCGCGTCGTGCCGCCGGTGCGCGGACCTGGACGGCCTGCATGTCCGGATTGACGACATAGGCACTGCGCGCGCGCGGCACGAGCGTGCCGCCGTCGCAAAGCTGTTGCAGCGCTATCGAGACCGTCGTGCGAGACAAGCCCAGCGCCGCCGCGAGCCAGCGACTGGATGGAATCGGCTGGCCCGGTCGGATGATGTGTTCCTGGATCGCGTAGAGCAACGCATCACGCAACTGACGTTGCAGCGTGGATTCGCGTCCGTCGAAACGCCGGAACAGGCGCTGCCATATCAGGGTTCCTTCACGGGTCTTGCCGGCCATGGTCGTCGTCGCGTCGTGGTCTCGTTGCCCGGGTCATGCTAACTGGTCTCAAAAAAATTGGGAATCTGGTCTTATCCGAGGCCCGCGAAGCTCTGATAGTTTCGAAGGCTGAACGATGCCGGATGCGGCCGGACGCCGCCGACGGCGTCAGGAGTCGGTTCGATCGAACACCGGAGGAGAAACGATGAATTCCAAGCACACCGTGCGACGCAGGTTGATGGGCGCCGCCGCCGCCGTCGCATTGTTGTGGGGCGGTACGGCGATGGCGGCCGACAAGATCGTGATGAACCTGGGCTGGTCGACGCCCGCGGATTCCGCGTACTCGGTCATCGCCAAGAAGTTCAAGGAACTGGCGGAGAAGTACAGCGACGGTTCGGTCGAGGTGAAGCTGCGTTGCTGCGCCCAGATCGCCACCGAGGACGACGCATTCAAGGCCATGCAACTCGGTACGGTCGACGGCTACTTCATCTCGCAGAACAACGTCTCGCCCCATTGGCCCCTGATGAACGTGTTCGTGCTGCCCTATATCTTCCAGAACGAGGCGCATGTCACCAAGGTCACGACCGGCCCGGTGGGCGACACGATCCGTCAGAAGCTCTTTCAGGATACGGGTGTGCATCTGCTCACCTTCGGCGCGCCCAGCTACCGCGATCTGTTCGACTCCCGCCGCGCGGTGAACACGATCGACGACATGAAGGGTCTGAAGCTGCGGGTCCCCAAGAACAAGGTCATGATCGCCACGTTCGAGGCCTTCGGTGCCGAGCCGGTGCCGCTCGCATGGTCCGAGACCCCCACCGCGCTCCAGACGGGCACCATCGACGGCGGTGACAACGGCACCTCGGTCATCAAGGACATGAAGTTCTACGAGTTCGCCAAGCACCTGATCATCCTCGATCACTTCGCGGGCGTTGCGCCCATGTTCGCCAGCGATCGGTTCATGAAGAAGCTCTCGGATGCGCAGCGTGCGGCCGTGCAGAAGGCCGCCGTCGAGGCGGGGCTGTACCACACCGAGGTTCGCGGCAAGGAGACCGCCGAGATCCGCCAGTGGCTGGTGGAGAAGGGCGGCATGAAGATGACCTCGCCCGATCGCAAACCCTTCATCGCGGCCGCGCAAAAGGTGCAGCAGCAGTTTGCCGCCGAAGGCGGGGCGCAGTTCAAAGATCTCGTCGACAAGATCCAGGCGGCGGCAGACTGAACCGTGCTTCGGTCGCGTCGCGGGTGCGCGCTGACGCACCCGCGATGCGATCAACCCGCATCCCGTTGACGCCATCGAATCGTGACGCTCGTCCGGTTTCTGGATCGCCACTTCGAAGAGACGATCGCCTGCCTTTGTCTGGTGGCGGTCGCCTGCTTCGTGTTCGCGCAGGTGATCCTGCGTTATGTGTTCAATTCGGCCTTGACCTGGACCGAGGAGCTGTCGGGTTTCGCGATGGCCTGGGCCGTCTACATGGGAGCGGCGCTCGCGGTGCGCGAGCGCTTCCACATTCGCATCATGGCCGGCATCGTCGCGTTTCCGCGTCCGGTCAGCCTGCCGCTGGTCGTGCTGGCTGACGCCATCTGGCTGGCCTTCAATCTGTTCATGATCCGCGTCGGCGTCGAATACCTGAGCGTGCTCTGGGTTCGCAAATCGACCTCTCCCGGGCTCGGCATCGATATGTTCTGGCCCGAGACCATCGTCGTCGTCGGCTACCTGCTGATGACGCTGCGGCTCGTGCAGATCTATTGGCGTTGGTGGCGCTCCGAGCGTCTCGAGCTACCGGGCGTGGCGCCCGAGTATCAACCCGGCCCCTCGCACGGATCCGGCCGTGAGTGACCTCGCGCTGATCTGCATCGTGTTCACGGTGCTGACCTTGTTCGGTGTGCCGTTGATCGCGGGCATCGGCATCACCACGGCGCTCGCGCTCTACCTGATCGACATTCCCTACACGCTGCTCGGTCAATCGGGCTTCACGGCGCTGCAGCCGTTCCCGCTGTTGACGATCCCATTGTTCGTGTTGGCGGGGCGCCTGATGGAAGTCGGCGGCATGGCCGAACGGCTGATCGATGTGGCCAAGTCGTTCGTGGGCGGCTATCGGGGTAGCTTGAGCATGGTGACCGTGCTCGCATGCATGTTGTTCGCGGCCCTGTCCGGCTCGGGCCCGGCAACCACGGCCGCGATCGGCAGTGTCATGATCCCGGCGATGCGCCGGGACGGCTATTCGGCGCGATTCTCGGCCGCCGTGGCGGCTTCGGCCGGCGCGCTGGGCAGCATGATTCCGCCGAGCAATCTGCTGATCATCTACGGATTGGTCTCCGAGACCTCGATTCCGCGCCTGTTCCTGGCCGGATTCGCGCCCGGCTTTTTCGTCACCGGCTTGTTGCTGCTGACCGCCTACCTGATCTCCGTTCGCAGTGGTTTTGGCGGCACCGCCGCGGGCGCCCGGTTCGTCGCGCGCCAGTGTCTGAGTGCGATGTGGGCCGGCAAGTGGGCACTGGGCGCACCCGTGCTGATCCTGGGGGGCATCTACGGTGGCGCATTCACCCCCACCGAGGCCGCCTCGGTGGCGGTTTTCTACGCGCTGTTCGTCGGCCTTTTCGTATACCGGCGATTGACGATCCCGAAGATCGTCGAGTCGCTGCGGTTCACGGCGCTGATGGCCGGCTTGCTGGTGCTTCTGGCACCGGCGCAGGCATTCGGTCAGCTCACGGCGTTCTACGACGTGCCGACCGCCATGCAGGACTGGGTGACCTCGCTCACCGACAACCGGATCCTGGTGCTGATGCTCATCGGCCTGTTCTACATCGCGATCGGCACCTTCATGGAGTCGCTGGCACAGATCATCCTGTTCACCGCCGTGTTCCTGCCGCTGGTCAAGAGTCTCGGTGTCGATCCGGTCCTGTTCGGTGTGTTCACGGTCATGACCTGCGAGATCGGCTTCCTGACGCCGCCTGTCGGCGGCAACCTGAACGTGGCCGCGCGCATCACCGGCATCAGCATCGAACAGGTCTCGATCGCCGTGCTGCCGTTCATCCTCGCCTATGTGCTCGGGTTGTTGTTCATGATCCTTTGGCCCGAGGCGACGCTGTTCCTGCCGAACTGGTTCTATGGCGTGAGCCGGATCTGAAGGTTTGCGGGCCTGCGTCCGGCATCGCGGCGGCGGCCGTCTGCCCGTCCGTCAGTAGGAGTCCGACATGTTCGATACCGTGTTCAGTGGTGGTACCGTTTACGATGGCTCCGGGCAGGCGCCCGTGGTCGCGGATCTCGGTGTGCGAGACGGCCGGATCGCGGCCATCGGTGATCTTTCCCGGGCCGAGGCCGCCGAGCGCTTCGATGTGCCAGACCTGGCGGTCTGTCCTGGCTTCGTCGACCTGCACACCCACAGCGATTTCACGCTGGTGGTGAACGGGCGTGCCGAGAGCCAGGTCCACCAGGGGGTCACCACCGAGGTCGTCGGCCAGTGCGGTCACAGCTGCGCGCCGCTGCGCGACCGATCGCAGGTTCCGACGATGGCGTCCTCGCATGCCGACGCGGTGGCCCGCGATTGGACGACCTTCGGTCAGTACCTGGACGCGCTCCAGGGCAGGCCGCTCGGCGTCAACGTCGCGGCCATGGTCGGGCACGGTACCGTGCACGAACATGTGCTGGGCGATGCGCTGCGCGCCGGTGAGCCCGACGAGATCGCCGAGATGACGCGGTTGGTCGCGCGCTCGCTCGACGAGGGTGCGGCCGGCTTCTCGACCGGTCTCGAGTACTGGCCGGGCATCATGGCCTCGACCGAGCACCTGGTGCCCATGTGCGCGGCCGCCGCGCACGCCGGACGCCTGTACGCGACCCATGTACGCAACCGCGACCGCTATTACGACCTCGGTTTCGGCGAAGCCATTGCGGCTGCGCGCGTGTCGGGCGCGCGCCTGCAGATCTCGCACATCCAGACCAAGTTCGGCGCACCGGACTACGCCATGGAGCACACGCTCGAGATGATCGACGCTGCCCGGCGACACGGCGTGGATGTCGCATTCGACGTGATACCGCACGATTGGAACAATACCGGCGTGATCTCGATCCTGCCGCGCTGGGCGCGGGAGGGGGGTACCCGAGCCACCCTCGATCGCCTGAAGGATCCTGCGGTGCGCGAGAGGGTCAAGGCCAATCCGGCCCCCATGTTGCTGATCGTCGCTGCACGCCAGTGGGACAACATCGTGTTGCTGAACGCGCGCGCCAACAAGGATCTCGTCGGCGCGAGCTTTGCCGACATCGGCCGAATGCGCGGCATCGACCCCTACGATGCACTGATGGACATGTTGATCGAGGAGGGCGACGCCGCGCCACGACTGATGTGGGCCACGCGCAGTTTTCGAGACGGCGACGTCGAGATGATGATGCGCGAGTCCGATTGCGCGGTGATCTCCGACACCGCCGCGCTCGCGCCATACGGGGTTCTCAAGGACGACCTTTTCTCGCTCAGCGGCTATGGCTGGGCAGCGCGCTTTCTGCAGGTGTACGTGCGCGACCGTGGCGTGCTGAGTCTTGCCGAGGGTATCCGCCGTATCACATCGCTACCGGCCGCTCGCGTGGGGATCAAGGCACGCGGACTGCTGCGGCCCGGCTTCTGGGCCGACGTGACTGTGTTCGATCCTCTGGCGATCGCCAGCCGTGCGACCGTGGAGCGCCCCCGGGAGTACGCCTCCGGCATCGTGCACGTGATGGTCAACGGGCGGCTGGCGATGCGTGACGGCGAGCGTACCGACAAGGACGCCGGCCAGGTGCTGCGGGAGTTTCACTGACGGCGGTTCGCCGGCGGCCCCGCTGCCGGTGGCGATGAGGACCCGCTCGTCGGCGCCGACGAACCTCACGCTGCATCCGGCCGTGGACATCGACGTACCCATCGCGCGATGCGAACGGCCGCTGACGAGCCGGGTACGCGAGGACACGGGCGCCCCGACATGTCATGCCGTGATCGGGCATCCGGTTCGCTTTGCTATGCTTAGCGGCTGTTTTCCCGCGTCCGGCGGGCGCTCCTTGGCAGTTCAACCATGAAGAAGATCGTCGTCACCGAACCCATTCATCCGGATGGCCTGGCCTTGCTGCGTGCCCGCCGGGATTTCGACATCGAGGTGCTCGACCGATGCGACGCCGATTCGCTGCGCGCGGCGCTGGCCGACGCCCACGGTGTGCTGGTGCGCAGTGCCCGGCTCACGGCGGAGATCATCGCCGCGGCGCCGAGGCTGGAGGTGGTGTCACGTCACGGCGTGGGTTGCGATCAGATCGACGTCGCTTGCTGTTCGCAGCGAGGCATTCCGGTGGCGATCGCGGCCGAGGCCAATGCCTGGTCGGTCGCCGAGCATACTTTGATGATGATGCTGTCTCTGGCCAAGTGCGCTTTCGACTATGACACCGCCGTGCGGGAGGGGCGGTTTGGCCTGCGCGGGTCGCTGCCGGCATTCGAGCTGGCGGGTCGCACGGCACTGGTGGTCGGCTACGGGCGCATCGGCCGACTCGTGGCTCCGTTGCTGAAGGCCTTTCGGATGCGGGTCATCGTGGCCGACATCGCGCTCGATGCCGAACTGGCGCGCGAGCAGGGCTGCGAGGGTGTGGAGGATTTTCGTGGCTGGCTCGATCAGGCGGAAGTACTCACGGTCCATGTGCCGTTGGACGAAACCACGCGGCACCTGATCGGTGCCAGCGAACTGGCCCGTCTGCCCAAGGGTGCCATCGTCATCAACAATGCGCGGGGTGGCGTGGTCGACGAACTCGCGCTCGCCGAGGTGCTCGAGTCCGGTCATCTCTCGGGGGCGGGCGTCGATGTCTACGAACAGGAACCGCCGCCGCCCGAGCATCCGCTGCTCCGTGCCCCCAACGCGCTGCTGACCCCGCACAATGCCGCGTCCACCCGCGAGGGAACGCGTCGCATGGCCGTGGGCGCGGCGCAGAACATCATCGATTTCCACGAGGGCCGGCTCGCCCGATCGTCGATCTTCAACGCCGCCGCGCTTTCCTGAACCGATACGGCCGGCGCCGGGACGCGCGATGCGAGCCGATCATGGCATTGCGGCAGACGGGCGCGGTGCGCAAACCTCCGGACACGGCTGTCTGATCCGCGACGACTGCCTGCCGGCCATGCAGGCATTGACCGGGGAGCTTGCCGGTCGGGTGGATCTCGTGCTGACCGACCCACCCTACAACACCGGGGGGCGCTTCACCTATCACGACGACTTCGGTTCGGCCCAGCGCTGGTTGAATTTCATCGCGCCGCGCCTCGCCGCCGCCCGCGATTTGCTCGCCGACGACGGCGCCATGGTCGTGCACATCGACGAGCATCAGCACCACCACTTGAAGGGCCTGCTCGAGCGCCTGTTCGGCGAGCGCAACGCGCTGGGCGATATCGTCTGGGACAAGCTCAATCCGAAGGGCGACGCCGGGCATGTCGCGACCCAGCACGAGACCTTGATCGCGTTCGCCAAGAACCGTGCGACCTTCAAGGCGAACCGGCACCTGCGCAGGGTCAAGCCCCACGCGGCCAGACTGCTCGCCAAGGCAGCGGAGCTGGTGGCGTGCGTGGGCAGCGAGCGGGTTCCGGACGACTTGCGGTCGGTGGTCGAGCGCTATTCGCTGGGTGTTTCCCTCGAGCGGCACCGGCGGGTCTACTCGCTGGATGACGCCAGGACCGACTACTGGCGGTGGTTGCAGGCCCAGGGGTTCGGTGCCGGCGTGCGGGCCTATCGCCACCTCGACGACGACGGTCGCGTCTACCGAACGGTGTCGATGGCCTGGCCGAACAAGCGCCGGCCGGGCGCTGATTATTTCGTTCCACTCCTGCATCCGCGAACCGGGCGACCGTGTCCATTGCCTCTGCGAGGCTGGCGCAATCCGTCGGCGACGATGCAGCGCTTGCTGCGCGAAGGGCAGATCGTGTTCGGCGACGACGAGACCAAACAACCCGAGCGCAAGTACTGGCTCGACGAACATGCCCACGAGAACCTGCCTTCGGTGATTCAGTACGGTGGCAGCGACGATGCGCGGCTGCGCGAACTCGGTATTCCGTTCGACAACCCCAAGCCGGTCGGACTGACCCGGATGCTGGTCGATGCCTTCACGGGCGGGCGCGGGCTGGTGCTGGATCCGTTCGCGGGATCGGGAACGGTCGGTCACGCATGCCTGGAGATGGCCGCCGAGGGCGGCGACATCCGCTTCATACTGATCCAGAACCGTGAGTCACTGGCCACCGACCAGCCGCACCAGGCGGATGCGGCCGAATTCTGCCGCTCGCTCGGGCTCCCGGCCGAGATCGCGACGCTGACCGCCGAGCGACTGCGTCGTTGTGCCGCGCGTCTGCGCATCGACCAAGGGTTCATTGCGCGCCTCTCGCTTTGAACGCGGCTGCCCGCGCAGGGATCCGATGACGTCGATGGTGATGGTGTGCGCGACCGGATGACGCCTGCAGATCACCTGGCTGTCCGACCCGCATCGGCTCGCAGCACGTCAGATCGGTAGTCCGTTGTCGTCCGGGTCGCCGCCGCCGCCGACCTCGCCCGAGACGATCGGCAGGGGATCGATCGAGCGCCAGGTCGGCGTGCCGATCAGCAGACTGGTCAACAGACCAGCGACGCGCGCAACCGACCAGAAGGCCGCGCTCGTGACGATCGCGCCACTGGTCTGCAAGGGGTCGGACAGCAGAGTCGCGATGCTTTGCTTGGCGGTTTCTTCGAAAGTCGTCTGGTCGGATGGCGAGTCGATCGAGAAGTTGACGTCGCCGCGGCGGATTGCCATCCGCTCCAGCAACCATTGAGAGAAATCCGTGCCCAGGCTTTGCATGGCCGGTGATGCCACGTCCAACGCGGCCTCGGCCCGAACGGGATCTGCCGCCGTGCTGGGTGTCACTGTCTCCGGCTCTGTCTCGCCGGCCGGTTCGGCGCTGCGCCGAACCCTGTCGGCGTGCTCGTCCGTGTCGCCCTCGACACGTACCTCGGGCGCCGTCGCCTCGTCGGTCTCGTCGGGGGTGCTCAGTCCGCTTTCCTTCGTATTCGTCAGGCTGTCGGAGGCGGCGGCGCTTTTGTCGCTCGCTGCCTCCGGCTCGCCAGTTGGCTCCGGGGCTTGCGTCTGCGCGGGCGGCGGCGCTGGTTCGGGCGTGGGAGCAGGGGCCGGCGCAGGTGTCGGCGGCGGTGGTGTCGGTGTCGAGACATCGATCAGGTTCACGATGAAGGTACGCTTCAACGTGTTGCCGGCCGAGTCGGTCACCGTGACGGTGATCGGTGTGCTCGGGGATGCATTGATGCTTGGCGCCGAAGAAATGCTCAGGAGCCCGCTGGCCGGATCGAGAATCAAGGAACCATTGCCGTCGTCCTCGAGCTCGAAGATCAGTGTTTCTCCGGCGTCGGGATCGCTGGCGCTGACGGTGCCGATCGTCTGCCCGGCGAGCAAGGGCGCCGACATGTTGTCCAGGGCCAGGGCGGTGGGGGCTTCGTTGACATCGAGAATGTGCAGCGTCAAGGTTCCGACGTCGACGAGGCCGGTCGAATCACGCACGAGCACCGATATCGTGATCTCGTGCACGGCCTCGTAATTGATCAGGCCGGCCTGGTTGACGCGGACGTCGCCGCTCGCCGCATCGATTGCGATCGCACCAGGCAAGGAACTACCCAGAACGAAGAATTCGAGTGTGTCGCCAGCGTCCGGATCGGTCGCACGCATGCTGACGATCAGGTGACCGCCGGGGAGATTCTCGGGGATATCGAGCAGGTCGGAAGTCAGGACCGGTGGATCCTCCACGTTGGTCAGGGAGATCGTGATGGTCTGAGCGTTCGAGACGGAGACACCATCGGACACCTGCACGACCAGGTCGAAGCTGAGGTTGATGGCGAGATCCAGCGCGGCGGGATCGGCGACCGTTATCAGCCCGTTGGCTGCGTCGATATCGAACACGGAAGCGCCGCTGCCACCCAAGATGACCCAGTTCTGCAGAGCACCGGTGATATCCGGGTCGATGACGGTCGGTACCCCCACGGCAGCCCCCAACGGGCTGGCTTCGGCCACCAGCAGCGTTTGCGCGGGAATGACCGGTGCGTTGTCGTTGACATCGAATACCGGGATGGCGACATCGGTCGTGATGAAGCTGCCGTCAGTGGATGTCGCTCGAACGGACAACAGATGCTGGTCGTCGGCTTCGCGATCGATCCGACTGGCGTCTGCCAACGTCACTTCGCCGGACAGCGGATCGATGGCAAACCTGCCGTCGGCATCGATGTCCAGGCTGTAGCTGACCGAGTCGGTCGTGTGGTCGGGATCCGTCGAAAGAGCGGTGTAGCCGACCGGCGTGCCGTTCGTGGCGTCCTCGGCAATTCCCTCGGGGTTCGCGTCGGCATCGGCGATCGGCGTCGGACCGCCTTCCTGCGAATTGACCACGGTGACCGACAAGGTCTGAAAGTCGACGGCACCGGCGCCATCGAGCGCGCGCACGATGACCCGGTAGTTGTTGTTCAAGCCGGTGTCGACCGGGCTCTCGAAATCCGGCGCACTGTTGAACGTCACGACTCCGGTGACCGGGTCGATCGCGAACAGCGCGGCGTCGTTGCCACCGACGATCGCGAAGCTGTGACCGACGGAATCCGGATCGTCGACCATCACCGTGGTCACTGGCGTGGTGTTCTCCAGCACCGCGATTTCGGCCGGGCTGACGCCGCCGTCGGATACGATGTTCGGCGGGTCATTGACAGCGACGATGGCGATATCGCGGGTCTGGACGTTGGATGTCAGATTTCCGTCGTCGACCTGGAATGCAATCGTGCGCGTGGCCGTGGACGGATCGTCCGACAGATTGCGATAGGTCACTGCGCGCAGTGCGCTCTGATAGGCCGTCAGAGTGTCGACGCCGGCCAGCGTCAGTACGCCCGTGGCGTCGTCGAAGCTGGCACTGATGTTGGCGGTGCCGGTGAACGCGAGCAGGTCTTCCCCCGGCACGTGCTGACCGGCGATGGCTACGGTCGCACCGACCAGGTTGCCGCTGTCGACGTCGCCTACCACCAGCGAGCCGGTGATGTTCAGGGCGGCGCCGTTCTCCACATAGGTGAGCGTCGCCGCCTCGATCGACGACAGGGTCGGCGCGTCGTTGACGCCGGTCACCGTGACCGTCACGCTGGCCGGTGTGGCGATCCCGCCGTCGCCGTCGGTCATGGAAATCAGAACAGTCCTGTCGCCGAGCGTCGGATTGTCGACATTCGAATTGCGATAGGTGATCGCCTCGATCAGCGCGGCGCTTGCGTCGGTACTGGCATTCGTGTTCAGGAATACATATAGATCGGCACCGCCGCTGCCGCCGCTGACCGTACCGATCGTGATGCCCTCGAACGCGACATTGGCACCGTTCAGGCCGATCTGTCCGGGACCCGATCCCTGGTCGTCTATGCCAAGCACGTCCTCGGCCGGCACCCCGCCGGCCGATATGGTCACGATCAGCACACCGCCGGCGAAGTCGGCCGAATCGATGTCCGTGACCAGACCGTCGTTGCCTTGCTCGAGGAGGCGCGCCGGGTCCGCCTCGGTATAGATGAGGGCATCGCCGTCGAGACCACTTATGACCGGTGCGTCGTTCACGGCCTGGACATCGATATCGCGTGTGACGACGTTCGAACCCAGGCCGCCATCGTCGACGACGAATGAAATCGTGCGGGTGAGCGGTGACGGGTCTTCGGACGAGTTCAGGTAGGAAACGGACCGCAGTGCATCCTGATAGGTCGACGGGTCGGCCGTGCCCGTGAGCGTCAACTGGCCAGTGCCGGCGTCCCAGCTACCTGTGATCGCGCCGATCGGTGCGTAGACCAGTTGGTCCTCGCCGGGGACGTAGTTGGCCGAGATCGTCACGACAGCAGACGTGAGCAATGTCGAGTCCGCGTCGGCCACGGTCAGTGTCGCCGTGATCGGAGTGGCCGGATCGTTCTCCAGCGTCGTCAGGTTGCCGGGCTCTATCGTGGCCAGCTGGGGGGCATCGTCGACCGGGGCGACCGTGAGCCCGCGGGTGGCGGGCGCGGATATCGCTGCCCCATCGCTGACGGTCAGGGAGAGCGTTCGAGTGGCCGCGCTGGGCAGATCCGACAAATTCGCATAGGTCACCATGCGCAGCGCAGACTGATAGTTCAGGACGGTATCGACCCCGGTCAGCGTGAGACGGCCGAGAGCCGCGTCCCAGTTGCCGACGATGTTGCCGAACCCGCCGAACGCGAGCACGTCCTCTCCGTTCACGTAGTTGGCTGTGATCTCGACGATCGCCGAGACCAGATTGACGGAATCGACGTCGGCGACGACCACGGTGTCGGTAACGGTCGCGGGAGGATCGTTCTCGGTGACGCCCAGCGCGGTGGCTTCGATTGCGCTCAGGGAAGGCGCATCGTTCACGCCACCGACGGTGACGATGGCGTTGGCCGGAATGCTGGCCGTCGCCGTGTCGTCGGTCAGCACGAAGCGGACGGTACGAGCACCGAGCGTAGGGTTGCCGAGGTCCGTATTGGCGTATTGCACGGCGCCGATCAGTGCGCTGACCGATTCGTCGTCGGCACTGCCATTGAGCGCAATGGACAGGGGGGTACCACCGCTGCCGCCACTCGCAGTCCCTATCGGCGTGCCCTGATAGGTCACGGTGCCAGCCACGACGCCGATCTGTCCGGGACCGTTGCCCTGATCCGCGACGGAAAGTTCGTCTTCGGCCGCGTCCGAGCCGGAGACGAAGCCGACAGTGAGTGTGCCGCCACCGTAGTTCGACGAGTCCGGGTCGGAGACCGCCGCGTCGCCGCCTTGCTCTATGCGCGTCGGCGGGTCGCCTTCGCTGAACGCGACCGAGTCGCCGCTGACGCCGGCGATGGAGGGCGGATCGAATACGGAAACGACGGCGATGTCGCGGGTGGCGATCGACGACTCCAACTGGCCATCGTTGACCGTGAACGCGATCGTGCGGGTCGCCGTCGACGGATCTTCGGACAGGTTGTCGTAAGTGACCGCGCGCAGGGCGGACTCGTAGTTGGCCACCGTATCGGCGCCGGACAGGCTCAGCACGCCGTTCACGCCATCCCAGGCGGCCGTGATGTTGCCCACGGGTGAAAGCGCCAGAACGTCCTCGCCCGGGACATGGTTGGCGCTGATCGTCACCGTGGCCGATATCAGGATCGCGGTGTCGGGATCGCCGACGATCGCGGTCGCGGTGACCGGTCGTGGACCATCACCCTCGGTGAATGTCAGTGCACCGCTCTCGATCGCGCTCAAGGCCGGCGCGTCGTTGACCGGGGCCACCGTGATGTCCCTGCTCTGGACACCCGAGTTGCTGCCCCCGTCGCTGACCACGAAGCTGACGGTGCGGGTGAGCGGACTCGGCGCATCGGAGGTGTTCTGGTAAGCGACCGAGCGCAGCGCGGCCTCGTAGGCTGAAACGCTGTCCGAGCCCGTCAATGTCAGGGTGCCGCTGCCGGCGTCCCAGTTGGCGCTGATGTTCGCCGTGTTCGCGAAGCTCAGGACATCCTGGTCGGCTTGGTAGTTGCCAGCGATCGCGACCGACGCGCCGGTCATATTCGGCGAGTCGGTATCGGCGATCGAGATCGTGTCGCTGATTGCCGTGGCCGGGTGGTTCTCGGTGAGCGCCAGCGTCGCCGGTTCGATGCCCGACAACACCGGTGGGTCGTTGACCAGCACGATGTCGATCGCGCGGTCGGTGTCGTTTGAGACCAGCGATCCGTCGTGGACCGTGAAGGTCACCGTGCGGACCGCCGTCGACGGTTCATCGGCGGTGTTCTGATAGGTGACCAGGCGTAGCGCAGACTGATAGTTGGCGGCCGTGTCGGCTCCCGACAGCGTCAGGGTGCCGGTTGCCGGCGTCCAGGTGCCGCTGATGGCGCCGAAGCCGGCGAAGGCAAGCGTGTCCTCGCCCGGATCGTAGTTGCCCGAGATCACCACGCTTGCGCCGGTCAGCAGGGCGGTGTCCGCATCGGCGACCGTCAAGCTGGCGGTGATCGCCAGCGGAGCACCCGCTTCCAGGAAGCTCAGTGAGCCGGCCTCGATGCCTGCCAGCACCGGCGCATCATTGACCGGCGTGATCTGGATGTCGCGGCTGACCGGTGCCGAGTCCGCGAGGCCGTCGTTGGCGGTGAATGAAATCGTGCGCAGGGCGCTCGACGGATCGTCCGAGAGGTTCTGGTAGCTGACCGAGCGCAGAGCATCGCGGAAGCTTGCCAGGTCGGCGGGGCCGGTCAGCGTGAGCACACCGAGGGCGTCGTCCCAACTGCCGGTGATGCCCGCGCCGCTGCTGAAGGTGAGCAGGTCCTCGTAGCGAACGTAGTTGCCGGTGATCGCGATCGTGGCCGACGCGACGTCGACGTTGTCGACATCGTCGATCGTGATGCCCGCTGTGACGACCATTGCGCCGTCGCCCTCGGTATAGCCCAGAATGCCGGGGTCGACATTGGCCAGCACCGGCAGATCGTTCACGCCGCTGACCGTGACGGAGACATCAGCCGGCGTCGCGAGCCCGCCGCTGCCATCGTCGAGACTGAAGCGGACGGCCCTGACGCCGAGAGTCGGGTTGTCGGTATTCGTATTGGCGAAGGTGACATTGCGGATCAGCGCGGCCACTGCCGTCGGGTCGGCATTCGCGTTGAGCGACACCGTCAGCGCGGTGCCGCCCGTGCCACCGCTGATCGAGCCGATGATCACGCCGCCGAACCCGACATCGGTTCCCGACACGCCGATCTGCCCGGGCCCGCTGCCTTCGTCGAGCACGGCCAGGGCATCCTCTGTGGGATCCTGTCCCGACAGGAACGATACGACCAGCGAGCCACCGTCGAAGTCGGCGGAATCCACGTCGCTGACCAGCACGTCCGCGCCTTGCTCGAGGCCGACGGGCGGCGCACCTTCACTGAAGCCCGCGGCATCGCCGGCGAGGTTGACGATCGTCGGCGCATCCGGCTGCGCGCTGATCGTGATCTGACGCGTGACCGCGTTCGAGTATCCGCTGCCGTCGTGGATCTCGAAGGAGATCGTGCGGGGCGCGGTGGAGGGTGCGTCGGACAGGTTTTCGTAGGTCACGCTGCGCAGCGCGCTCTGCCAGTTGGCCAGCGTGTCGACGCCGCTCAGGGTGAGCTGACCCGTCACCGCATCCCACGAGCCCGTGATGGTGCCGATCGGAGTGAATCCCAGCGCGTCTTCGGTCGCGTGGTTGGCGGTGATCGATATCCGTGCCTGCGTCATCGTGACGCTGTCGACATCGGACACCGACAGCGTCGTGGTGACCTGCGTCGGCGAGTCGTTCTCCGTGTACGACAGCGGACCCGCCTCGATGCCGGACAGAACCGGTGGGTCATCGACCGCGCCGACGTCGACCGTGGCATCGACCGGCAGGCTGACGCCGCCGTCGCCGTCGTCCAGCACGAAGCGGACCGTGCGCTGGCTGATCGTCGGCGAAACGAGGTCGGTGTTCTCGTAGGTGATGTTGCGCACCAGCGCGGTCAACGCGGCCGGTATCGCATCGGCGTCGAGGGTGACCGTCAGCGGCACGCCTGCGGCGCCGCCGCTGAAAGTGCCGAACGCGGTGCCTCCGTAACTGACCACCGCTCCCGCCACGCCGATCTGGCCGACGCCACTGCCCTCGTCGCGGATCGACAGAACATCCTCGGCCGGCACGCCGACGAGCACCGACACGGTCAGCGTGCCGGTGTCGAAGTCGGCCGAATCGATGTCCGCGACCGCGGCATCCGCCCCTTGCTCGATTGTCAGCGGACCATCGCCTTCCCGGTAGTCGAGCGTGTCCGCTGCCAGACCGCTGAACGTCGGCGCGTCGGGTGTGGCCGTGACCTGGATGTCGCGAGTGACCGTTGGTGACGGGCTCGTGCCGTCGTTGATTGTGAACGTGACCGTGCGGGTGGCGTTACTCGGATTCTCGGAGCTGTTCTGGTAGCTCACCGAGCGCAGGGCGCTCGTATAGTTGACGGTGGACTGCACGCCGCTCAGTGTGAGGGTGCCGGTGACGGCGTCCCAGTTGGCGCTCAGGCCGCCGACACCACCGTAGGCAAGCAGGTCCTCCGAGTCGACATAGTTGCCGGTGATCTGGATCGTGGCGCTGGCCAGGTTCGCGGAATCGAGATCGTTGACGTCGAGTGTTCCGGTGATGATCGCCGGTGGGTCGTTCTCGACGTAGCTCAGCGCGCTGCCCTCGATATTGCCGAGCGAGGGCGGGTCGTCGATCGGTGTGATCGCGATATCGCGGGTCGCGGCCAGCGAGACGTCGAAGCCGTCGTCGACCACGAAGGCGACCGTGCGCGGCGCCAGGCCGGGGTTGTCGGACAAGTTGCGATAGCTCACCGAGCGAAGCGCCGCCTGGTAGTTCGCGATCGAGTCGGTGCCGGTCAGGGTCAGCGACCCGGCAACGGCCGACCAGACACCGGTGATATTGCCCAGCGGTGTGAAGTCCAGCTCGTCCTGGCCGGCGACGTAGTTCGCCGAGATCGAGATCGTGGCGCCGACCAGATCGGTCGAATCGACGTCCGTAATCGCGAGGGAGGCCGTGATCGGCGTGGCCGGATCGTTCTCGGTATAGGTCAGGGGCAGCGCTTCGATCGCACTGACTACCGGTGCGTCGTTGACATCGGTAATCGTGATCGTGCTGATCTCGGTGGCGGTGCTGAATGCGCTCGTTCCTCCGTTCACGCTCGTGTCGACCTTGCTTCCCGCGCTGGAGCTGGTCCGGTCCCAGGCGCGCCAGGTGATCGACGCGGTCTCCGCCGTGATGCCGTCGGGGCGGAAGCGGACCCGGTCGGTAGCGGCCAGCAGAAGCGCATTGGCGTCGCTGACCGCACCGACGGCCGACCAGTTCGAACCACCGTCGGTGGAGGTCTCGAATTCACCGGCGCTGATGCTGGTCGCCGTGATTGCGATGCCCTCCAGTGCGACCGGGTCCGGATCCGTGATCGGATCGCCGCCTGCACCACGTGCGATCAGGCTCGCGATATCGATGCCGGCGTTGCTCGTGTCGTCTTCGGTGATCGTGTCGAAGTCCGGTGTTCCCGAATCGTCCAGGAGCGGCGCGTCGTTCGCCGCGGTCAGCGTGATCGTGCGACTTGCCGGCAACGAAGGGTCGCCGCCGTCATTGACCGTGATCTGCACGGTACGAGCGCCGAGGTCCGGGGCGTCCGACGTGTTTTCGTAGGTGACGGCGCGAATCGCGTCCTGATAGGCCGCCAGGGTTTCGACGCCGGTCAGCGACAGGATGCCGGTCACGGCATCCCAGGACCCGCTGATCGTGCCGGTATCGGCGAAAGCCAGTCGATCTTCGGGTGACCGGTAACCGGCGGAGATCGAGATCGTGGCCGAGCCTAGGGTCGGCGAGTCGATGTCTGCGATCGTCAGCGTTGCAGTGATGGCCGTGGGCGGGTCGTTTTCCGTGTAGGCAAGCGCTCCGGGTTCGAGGTTCGCGAGCACCGGGGCGTCGTTCACCGGAGTGACGGTGATCGCGATGTCGCCGAGCTCGCCATGTGCGTCGGCGGCGACGGCGGAGATCTCGGCCGCACCCAACGGACGTGTGTAGATGCGCGCCTCGTCGATGAGACCGTCGAAGTCGCGGTCGACGTTGCTTGGATCGCCGCTGGCACCGATGATCGTATCGGCGAACGCGCCACTGTAGTCGATGGCGCTCCAGTTCGAACTGCTCGCTTGGGCGCCGTCGATGTAGAGCGTCTGTGTGCTCGCGGTGGAGTCGACCACGTACGCCACATGATGCCAGCCGGTGCCGGCGAGGAACTGACCGCTGGCGGTCTGCTCGAATCCGCTGGTGGTGGCGATTTCGCCCTCGACGCCGCCCGCTCCGTCCAGACGCAGGGTCACCACGCCGCCGATGCTGACGACATCGGCACCGGACAGGTCGGGAGCATCGAGGTTCACCCAGGCCGCCAGCGTGAGATCGGTGGGGTCGCCCAGGCGGCCGGTCACCTGGATGAAATCACGGTCGCCGTCCAGCTGCAGCACGTCGCCGCGCGAAGGGTCGGCGAACTGGCCCGCCGTGCCGCTCGCGATGCCGTCGTTGCCGCCGGCCGGGCTGTCGTCCTGGCCGATCGCACCGGCGTTGCCGAACGAGTAGGCGGCCACCAGAGCGTTGCCATCGCTGGCCTCGACCTGCAGGTTGGCTGCGCCCGAGAACTGCGCGTCGGGCGTGAAGGTCGCACCGTCCAGCGCCGCGTTCAGGTCGCTCTCGGTTCCCCACAAGACCATGTGAGCGCTGGCATCGGCGCCCTCGACGAAGCTCAGGCCGGAGGTCTGGGCGAGCGTCAGGATGCCGTTGGTGCCGGTGAGCCTGAGCTGCAGAGGCGTGTCGGAGGCGGGCGTGCTGTCGTCGACGGTGATCGGGTTGCCGGTGCCGACCGAGAGAGTCAGCGTGTCGTCTTCGGCGAGGATCTGTGCGCCTGGCAGATCGTGGATCGGCCCCAGGCTTTGCGCTGTGATGGTCGCCGAGAATTCCGAACTCGAACCGAAGCTGCCGCCACCCAGATCGATCGTGGCGGTGGCCGATACGTCCTCGCCGTCGGCGACTGCCGAGGCCAGGGTGACATCGAAGCTGGCGTTGCCGCCCGCACCGGTGCTCACCGCGGCCGAGCCCAGGTAGCGTTGCCCCTCGCCGTAGCCGCTCGGATCGCCAGCGGCCGAAGCGAAGAATTCGATGCGAAGATCCGTATTCGCGAGACCGTCGTAGTTCCCGGTGATCCGGGTGTTCGAGCCAAGCGTCCCGACCGGGTGCGCGATCGTCAGGACCGGTGAGTTGAGCAGTCCGTTGGCTCCCGGGTCGGCGTCGCCGACGTCGTTGCTGTTCGGCCCGTCCGCGCCGAGATCGATGCCCAGGCCGGTGTTGTCGTGAATCGAGTTGCCGAGAATCGAGTTGCCGGTAGCGGTGCCGAGGTCGAAGCCGATGCCCAAACCATTGAAAGCGATCGTGTTGCCTTCGCCGGCGTTCAGGCCACCGATCGTGTTGTTGCTGCCGCGAATCAGCATGCCGGTCAGCGAGTTGCCGAGCGCGCCGCTGCCACCCGCGTCGACGCCGATGGCATTGCCGCGGATGATGCTGCCGCTGACATTGGAATCGAGGAAGATGCCCGTGTCGTTGCCGGAGATCAGATTGCCCACGCCGACCCCGCCGATCACGGTGTTCGTGGCGCCGGTCACGGAGATGCCGGTGGCCTGACCCATCGCGGCCGTTCCGGCCGCATCGGTGCCGATGAGGTTGCCCTGAATCGATACGTTGGCGGTGCCGAATCCGGCGACGTTGATTCCGGTGCCGCTGACGATCACATTCCTGTCGGCCACGGTGCTGCCGCCGATCGTCACCGGCGTCGTGCTGCCCGTGTCGACGTACACGCCCACATTCATGGCTGCCGCCGACACTCCGTCCGGGCGCAGACCCAGGTAGTTCCCGGCGATCGTGTGTCCGAACGACTGGTTGACGTAGATGCCCTGACCGTTGAGGAAGCCCCCGATCGCCAGACCACGGATGACGCTGCCGTTGCTTCCCGTGTTCAGCGTCAGGGCGGTCAGGCCGTTGCCGGCGCCGCTGCCGTCGATTTCGATGACCGGCGTGCCGGCGAAATCGCCATCGGTCGTGGCATCGATGACCACCGTGTCCGTGATCGACGGCAGGCCGCTGGTGACCAGGATCGTGTGAGCACCGTCGACCAGCGCGTCGCCGATCTCGAAGTAGATCTGGTTTACACCGGGCGTGTTGTTGGCCGCCAGAATCGCCTCGCGCAGGCTGACCCTTCCGTCGACGCCGACGTTTGCGTGCAATGCCTGGATCGAGGAAATGTTGCCGTCGACGACTTCGCTGGTGCCGGTGACCCAGATGTCCGAGTCACCGTCGACCCCGATCGTGCGCGTGATCGTCGCGCTGCCCGCGCCGTCGCCATCGGTGACCGACAGCTCGACCGTGCGGTTCAGCAAGCTCGGGTCTTCGCCCACGACCTGATGTGCGAGTCGCCGCAACACCGCCTGTACCGCCGCCAGATCCGCATCGGCATTGAACGCCACTTGCAGCGGGGTGGCACCGTCGGTGCCGCCGGTGAACGAGGCGATCAGCGTGCCGCCGAAGCTGATGTCGCCGCCTGACACGCCTATCTGACCAGGTCCGTTGCCCTCGTCGAGCACGAGCAGGCGGTCCGCGGCGGACCCGTTGGCCGTGATCGCCACGGTCAGCAGCCCGGACGCGAAATTCGGCGAATCGGAGTCCGCGATCGTCGCCGTCGCATCGAGGATCGACGGGCCACCACCCTCGGTCGACGCGGGCAGGGAGGCCGCAATCGTCAAGGTGGGTGCATCGTTCCCGTCGGTCGTGGCATTGACGGACAGTTCGGAGGTGCTGCCGAAGCTGCCAGCGCCGAGATCGACGGTCGCAGTCGCGGCGACCAGCGAACCCGCGACCACCGCCTGGCCGGCCAGCACGACATCGAACGCTGCGTTGCCACTGCCGTCCGTACTCACGTCGGCGGCGCCGAGGTAGGCCTCGGCTTCGCCGCTGCCGCTAGGGTCGCCGTTGCCGGCCGCGATCGAGAAGAACTCGATCCGAAATGCCGCGCCGGGAGTCGAGTTCAGGCTGCCGCGCACACGCAGGTCTGGCCCGATCTCGTCCACCGCCGAGATCGACGGCGTGTTCTGCAGATCGTTGGCGCCGGTATCGCCGTCGAGCGGGTCGTTGGCGTCCACGCCGTCCAGGCCGACGTCGATCGCGAGATCGGCACTGGACTGAATGATGTTGCCCAGCAGCGCATTGCCGCTGCCGGCGGTGGTGTCCACGGTGATGCCGTCGTCGAAGACGCTCACCTGTCCCGAGAACGCGATCAGATTGCCGTCGCCCGGGCCGGTGCCGCCGATCAGGTTGTCGTGCGCCAGGTTCAGGAGCCGGACCCCGCTGCCATCCATCCCCCAGTTCAGGGTGCCGGTGAGATCGGTACCGATGCGATTGCCCTGGATGACGCTACCGGACGTGTCCCCATCGAGCGTCACGGCCGTGCTCGCGCGGGCGATCCAGTTGTCGGTCACCATCGTGTCATCCGCACCGTTGGTGATCGATATGCCGTGGCCGCCCTGGGGCAGCGTCGATGAACCGTCCGCCGTGAGGCCGATCCAGTTGCCCTCGACGGTGTTTCCGTCGCTGTCCTCGGCGGAGATCGAGATCGCGTTGCCATCGTTGCCCGCGATGACATTGCGTTCGGCGGCAGTGGCGCCACCGATCACGTTGCCCGACGCGCCGTTCAATACGCCGATGCCGTCCAGCGCATTGCCGAGGTCGAGCGTTGCGCTGCCATCGGTGCCGATGTAGTTGCCCACCACGGCATTGCCGAACGTCGCTGGCCCGGTCAGAACGATCCCGAAGGCGTTTCCCGATACGATGTTCCGGTCGCCGGCGGTCAGCCCGCCGATCGTCGATCCCGACGCATCGCCCACCCAGATGCCGGCGGTCGTGTTCGGCCGGGCGATGGTCGCGGTGACATCCAGCCCGACGATGTTGCCGGCGATCGTGTGGCCCGACGAGTTCTGGAGCTGGATGCCGTTGCCGAAACCATTGACGATCAGGCCTCGGATCGTCGAGCCGTCGCTGCCGTCCCGCAGAACCAGGCCGTCCATCGTGCCGCTATCGGGCGCGAGCTCCACGACCGGCCCGGTAACGGCGTCGGGTTCGGTCATGCCGTCGATCGACACCACGTCGGTGATCTCTGGCAGGGCGCTGAGCAGTGCGATGCTGTGGGCGCCGCCGACCAACGGATCGGTGATGTCGAATGCGATGCTGTCCGCGCCCGGGTTGGCGTTGGCATCCATGATCGCCTGGCGTAGCGATCCCGCGCCGGAATCGTTCGTGTTGGCCACGGTGTAGGTGGCCAGCAGGCCCGCGAAGTGATCCTGGCCGTGCGCGTCGAGTGCGATACCGGCCTCGATGTCACCGGTGCGCACCTCGAGCACGAAATCGCCGCCCAGGGCGGCCGAGCCAGTGAGGTCATCGCTGGCGGCGACATCGGCGCCGGTGATCCGGGCGATTTCCCCGATGAAGGCAAGGCCTTCGTCCGAGGCGGCCAGGTCGCATCCATATAGCAGGATGTCGGCCGAGTCGCTCAGTGCCGTGCGCCAGCCATCCAGTGCTGGGCCGATGTCGTCGAGCGCGCCGGCGCTCAGGGTGTCCGAGCCCAGTTGCAGCGCCCCCGGGCTGGCATGCGAGAACACATGCCAGGCATCCCAGGGCTCGTGCCCTTCGATGAAGGCGGCGATCTGCGCGAGTCCGCTCTGATCGTCCGCGATCAGCAGGATGTCGAACCGACCTGTCGGGTCTGCATCGCGCAGGCTTCGTACGAGAACGTCCGGTTGCGGCACGCGTGCATCGATGATGACCAGTTCGCGCGCGGCGGTCTCGATGGCGTCCGCGGTCGGATCGTCGACCTGCGTCGTCAATCCGGAGCGGGCGTCATCCGTGGCCAGTATCCGAATCGACTGCGAGCCGACGTCGTCCGGCGCCAGCACCGCCCACTCGGCCGAGAACAACACCCTTGGTTCCAGCGACTCGACGCGCAGACGCGCGTCGTCGCGACGCCGACGGCGTTGTTTGGGGCGAGCATTGCGCTGACGCAGGAAGGCCATACTGCGATTAGCCGGCAGAGCATCGCGAACGACAAAATCGTGCCGACAGGCGTCTCGGCGCGGCCAGTCGGCGGCATGAGCGGGGCGCCCATCTGTGGTTTTTTGGCGTCGCCGGCGAGCCGTGGCCGCCGCGGCGAAGCGGGCCGTCGCCACCTGTCGGCAAGCGGGAAGGGCTCGCCGGCGGGCCGGCCCGGCAGGCGCGCAATATCATCGCCGGTGCGCAGGCGGCGCGTCCGTTTGCGCCCACCCGACCTCACCAACCCGACGAACCGGAGAACGAACAATTGGCCAAGACCGAACGACTTCATGATGCGTCCCTGGATGTCTACACCGCCGCAGAGGTCAAGCAGATGCTCGATGCGAACGAGATCGTCTTGATCGACGTGCGAACACCGGCTGAGTTCATGTTCGAACACGTTCCGGGGGCATTGCTGTACCCGATGTCCGGCTTCGACGCCGCCAAGCTGCCCACGCAGGAGGGCAAGCGAATCGTTTTCCACTGCGGATCGGGTCTGCGCAGCCGTCGCATCGCAGAACGTTGCCATGCAGCCGGTGTCGCGCCGCTGGCGCACATGGAAGGAGGCTTCGCGGCCTGGAAGCAGGCAGGCTTCAAGTACTACGCCATCGACCCCGCCACGGGTTCGGTCACGCTCAGGCCCTGACGACCTGCCGGCAGCCTGCCAGGGGCACGTTGATGCTTTTTGGCCTTGACGTGCCCGTGGTCAAAGACCCGAAGACAAATTATTTCGTCCAGGTTGAGGGCACCGGATCGTCGATGTTCCTAACTATTTCGAGCGATATCGCCGATTTTTGCGTGGACCAAGAACAGGCTGGATTTTTTGTCCTGGACAAAGCGTTGGCAAAGTCGTCTTATAGAGAATCCGACCGTCTAAAATAGATCCCGTTTGGGCGTAAACTCCGTTCCGAATCGTCCATCCGCCGCAGGGTTCGGCTGAGGGGCTCGAACCTGGGAGGCGTTGCGCATGAGCGAGATCATTCCTGAAGTCATGTCCGATTCTTCGAACGACGACGCCGTCGCAGCGAGGTCCGACCTCGAAACCAGCTATTGCATCGCCTTGCGTCGCATCGCGCGTCAGATGACCGCCCGTTATGATCGCTGGTTGGCGCCTAGTGGCCTTCGCGCGACGATGTTCCATCTGCTCAGCCAGCTCGAACCCGGCTCACAGCCCACGATCACGGGCCTTGCGGAGCGGGTGGGGCTCGATCGCAGTACCCTCGGTCGAAACCTGCGGGTTCTCGAGCGGGCCGGTTTCGTGCGTCTGGCCGACGCCGCCGATGAGCGCGCGCGCGCCGTGTCGCTGACCGCCGCCGGCCACGTGGCGCTGGAGGCCGCCCGCCCTCTCTGGGATGCCGCGCAGCGGGAAGTCGGCGACCTGCTCGGCGCCGACGGCTCGTCCTTGCTCGCTATACTGAGCCGACTCGGCGACCAGCTCGCGACGGATTAGCCGCCGCGCGCTGGCCGGCCGGCAGGAGGGCTTGCATGCGCTTGGGTTTCGTGGGCACCGGTGTCATGGGGGCACCGATGGTGGGTCATCTGGTGGCTGGCGGCCACGACGTGACTGTCTATGACAGCAGCGATCGGGCGCAGGCGCGTCTTCTGGAACGTGTGCCCGCGGCGCGCGTGGCCTCCAGCCTGCGCGAGCTCGCGGCCGAAAGCGAGGTCGTGTTCACGATGTTGCCGAACGGGCGGGTGGTCCGGTCCTGCGTAGAGGGTGAGAACGGTCTGGCAGCGGGCTTGCAACCCGGGTCCTTGCTGATCGATACCAGCTCGTCCGAACCGCCGCTGACCCGCGAGACGGCGTCTGTGCTCGCCGCCCGCGGCGGTCGCATGCTCGATGCGCCGGTGTCCGGGGCGGTGGAGGGTGCCGAGGCCGCCGACCTCGTCTTCATGGTCGGGGGGCACGAAGACGATCTGGCGCGAGCGCGCCCCTTGCTCGAACTGCTCGGGCGCACGATTATTCATCTCGGGCCCCTCGGTGCCGGGCACCTGATGAAGACCGTGAACAATCTCGCCACCGCCCTGACCCTGGCCGGCACGATCGAGGCGATGTCGATCGGCAAGGCCGGCGGTCTCGACCCGACGCGAATGCTCGAGGTCCTCAACGTGTCCACGGGCGGCAGCTTCGTGTCGCGCCACAAGATCGGCCAGCACATCGTGCCGGGCTCGTTCGAAGATCCCTTCAAGCTCGCGCTGATGTTCAAGGACGTCTCCATCGCGCGCGACGAGGCGCGCGCGCTCGGACTCTCCCTTCCGGTTACCGATCTCGGGCATGACCTCTATCGGCGTGCCACCGACGCGCTGGATGCCGGTGCGTCGGTCATGGAGCTGGCCCGCTGGTATGCCGGTCTCACCGGCGTTCGCTTGTGGCCCGACGATGGTGCCGTGGATACCCGCGCGGCCTCGGACGCCTGACCGGCCAGCGACGCATCGTGGTGAGATCCCCGTCACCGGGGGTCGTCGGATCGGTCACCGGCCTGTCGTCACGAGGCCGGCATCGACGCGCTCGTCACGGTGGCCCGATGGCCGGTCGACAGCCTGCTAAGCTCCGGGTGTAAGCGGTCCTTGTCGAGACCGCTCGATGATGTCGGCCGCTGCTCGTTTGCAGCCCCGATCTCGCGACACACGAGGAGACCTGCCCATGAATGCGCAGACCCTGGATCCACAGGACGGCGACGGTCGGCGGGCGGCCGATCCGATGGCGACGGGCGAAGCTCAGCTCGCCAGCGACGGCGTGGCGCCGACCGTGGGCCCCGAGACCCGCGCCAGCGAGCCGCCGCGTTCGGCCTCCCCCGGGCTGCCCGACGTCGTGCCGCTGGTGCCGGGCGACATCGCGGTCTGGGTGCAGAAGGGCTGGGCGGACTTCGTCGCGGCGCCGGTGATCGGCTTGTTCTATGGCGGCTGCTTCGCGGTGATGGGCTTGTTGATCGCCTGGACCTTCGTCAACTCGCCGCAGTGGACGCTCGCCTTGTGCGCGGGTTTCTTGTTGATCGGCCCCTTCCTTGCCATCGGCCTGTACTCGGCGAGTCGGGCGCGCGAGAACGGCCGGCCGTGTCTGCTGGCGGATTCGCTGGTCGCCTGGGATCGCAACGTCGGTGCGTTGGTGCTCTACCTGGGCGCGATCATGGTGCTCGAGATGCTCTGGAGCCGCTCGGCATTGGTCATCTTCGCGGTCTCTTTCAACACCATGCCCTCGGCAACGGGCACGCTCGCATTGATTCTCGATCCCGAGAACATCGGTTTCGTCGTCACCTACGTCGGTGTCGGCGCCATTTTCGCCGGCCTCATCTTCGCCACCAGCGTGATCTCGATACCGATGATCATGGACCGCGACACCGACGGCATCAGTGCCGCCATCACCAGCATTCGCGTCTGCCTGCGCAACCCTGTGACCATGTTTCTCTGGGGAGCCGTGATCACTTTGCTGGTCGTGCTCTCGATGCCGCCATTCTTTTTGGGGCTGGTGGTGGTGGGGCCGGTGATCGGCCATGCCTCGTGGCATGCCTATCGGCAGGCGGTCGAGGCGGACCCCGGCGCGCACCCGCGGGCGGATACCTGAGCGCCGTCCACGTTGACCTTTCTCACGACCGGCAATTGATAGGGAAGGCATATAATATGTAAACCACATTATTCTCCTCCTCGCTGCCCATGCGCACCCTCGATGACGGCCTCGGCTTCCTGGTCGCCGACGTCCAACGCCAGATGCGGCGCCTGTTCCAGCAGCGGGTCGAGGATGGCGCTCTGTCCCTGGCGCAGTCACGCGCGCTCGTCTACATCGCCCGCCACCAGGGTTTGCGCCAGGTCGAGCTCGCCGAACTACTCGATCTGCAACCGATCACAGTCGGCCGTCTGGTCGATCAGCTGGCCGAGTCGGGGCTCGTCGAGCGCCGCGTCGATCCCTCCGACCGACGCGCGTTCCTGGTCCATCTATTGCCGGCCGCGCATCCGCACCTCGACAAGATCCACGCGGTCATCGACTCGTTGCGCAAAACGGCGCTGGCCGGCTTCGACGCACGCGAGGCTGGCGCCCTGACGCAGTCGTTGCTGCGTCTGCGTGCCAATCTCGCGGCCGTCGCCGATGGCCGGACGGCCCGCGCCGAGGCCACGGCCGGTGGCAGGATCACGGCCGGTGACGAGGTGGCACGATGAGCGCTGTGTCCGGTCGCGGCGGTCGCCCGGCCCGCCTGTTGCTGTTGGTGATCATTCCGATGTTGGCCGCGCTGGTCGGCACTGCGCTCTATCTGCGTGGCGGACGCTATGTCGAAACCGACAATGCCTACGTGAAGGCCGATATCGTGCTGCTCGGTGCGGAACGCGCCGGCCGGGTAGTGGCGGTCAAGGTTGCCGAGAATCAATCGGTGCAGGCTGGCCAGGTGCTGTTGCTGCTCGATGATGCCCAGGCAAGGCTCGACATCGAGCGGGCCGAGGCCGCGCTCGCGCGCGAGCGTGCCGGCATCGAGGCCTTGCGCGCAAGCTATCGCGAGAAGGAGGCCGAGATCGAGCTGGCGCGAACCCGTCTCTCGTTCGCGCGTCGTGATCGGCAACGTCAGTCCGAACTGGTCCAGAAGCGCTTCGCCCCGGCGACACGCTTCGACGAGGCTCGTCAGGCGGTGATCGAGATCGAGCGTCAGATCACCGCCCTGAACGAGAGCCTCGAGCGCATCGGCCGCCAGCTCAACGGCGGGCCTGCGACCCCCATCGACGAGCATCCGGCCGTGCGGGCCGCGCAGGCCGAACTCGAGCAGGCGCAGCTGGCGTTGCGCCATACCCGGCTGATGGCACCCACCGATGGTGTGGTCAGCCGTCTGCCGCCGCCGGGGCGTTATCTGAACGTCGGTCAGCCTGCCCTGACCCTGATCGCCAGCCGCGGCCTCTGGATAGAGGCGAACTTCACCGAGACCGATCTGACCCACATGCGCGTGGGCCAGCAGGCCGAGGTGAAAGTGGATGCGTTTCCGAATGCGCATTGGCGGGCCGAAGTGGACAGCCTCAGCCCAGCGACGGGCGCCGAGTTCTCGATCCTGCCCGCACAGAACGCGACCGGTAACTGGGTCAAGATTCCCCAGCGGCTGCCGGTGCGGCTGCGGCTCGTGGACGACGGCGACCAGCCGCCCTTGCGTGCCGGTCTGAGCGCGGTGGTGTCGATCGATACCGGCCACGAGCGCACCTTGCTCGGATGGCGACCGTGAAGGCGTTGGCGCCCGCCGGCGCCAACGCCGGCGCCGCGCCGATCCGGCGGGGGCCGATCACCGTGACCGTGATGCTGGCCACGGTCATGCAGGCGCTCGACATGACGATCGCCAATGTCGCGCTGCCGCACATGCAGGGCTCGATGAGCGCCACGCTCGAGCAGATCTCCTGGGTGCTGACGTCCTACGTGGTGGCGGCCGCGATCTGCATGCCGCTGACCGGTGTACTGGCCGCGAGGCTGGGCAGGCGGCGTCTGTTCATGATCTCGATCGTGGCGTTCACGGTCACCTCGATGCTGTGCGGGCTGGCGCAGAACCTCGAGCAGATCGTCGTGTTCCGCATTCTGCAGGGCGCGTTCGGCGCCTTTCTCGTGCCGCTGTCGCAGTCGGTTCTGCTCGATGTCTATCCGCCCGCGCGTCATGGCTGGGCGATGGCGGTCTGGGGCGTGGGCGTGATGCTCGGTCCGATCGGCGGGCCGTCGCTGGGGGGGATTCTTACCGAGTGGTACGACTGGCGCTGGGTGTTCTTCATCAATCTGCCCTTCGGCATGCTCGCCCTGCTGGGCATGGTGCTGTTCCTGCCCGAGTCGGAACTGGACCGCAGTCGGCGCTTCGATCTCTTCGGCTTTGCCTTGCTGGCGCTCGCGATCGGTTCGTTGCAGATGATGCTCGATCGCGGGCAGTCGCTCGACTGGTTCTCCAGCGGCGAGATCATCGCCGAGGCGATACTGTCCGCTGCCTGCTTCTATTTGTTCATCGCGCACATCACGACCAGCGCCCATCCGTTCATCGATCCGGCGCTGTTTCGCGATCGCAATTTCGCGGTCGGCCTGATGCTGATCTTCGTGGTCGGCGTCATCCTGCTGGCGACCATGGCCTTGCTGCCGCCGTTCCTGCAGAACCTGATGGGCTATCCGGTCATCGACACCGGTGGACTGCTGGCCGCCCGCGGCGTCGGCACGATGATCGCGATGATCACGGTCGGCCGGCTGGCCTCGCGCATCGACCTGCGCCCGCTGGTGGTCGTGGGCTTCCTGCTCAGCGCGATCGCAATGTGGGACGCCACCCATTTCACCGATGAGATCGGCGGCTGGCCTATCGTACGCTCGGGTCTGGTACAGGGTCTGGGCCTGGGATTCCTGTTCGTGCCGCTGTCGACGATCACGTTCGCAACCCTCACGCAGCGCTTTCGCAACGACGGCACCTCGATTTTCAGCCTGGTGCGCTCGATCGGCAGCAGCATCGGCGTGTCGATCGTGATCGGCTATCTGGCGCGCGCCACCCAGGTCAACCACGCGGCCTTGGCCGAGTCGGTCTCGCCGTTCAGGCCGGCGCTGCAGGCGGCCATCGAGACCGGCACCATCGTCATCGATGATCCCGCCGGGCTCGCCCAACTCAATGGCATGGTCAACCATCAGGCGGTGCTGATGGCCTATCTGCAGGATTTCAGGCTGTTGATGATGGCGTCGCTGCTGCCGATACCGCTGGTCTTGCTGCTCCGCAAGGCGGCCCCGCGGCGCTAGCGTCGACATCGGTTTCAGACCACGGACAACTCGGCGGCGGACCGACTGCGCGGGCGGCTCGCCGGTGTCGTGTTCGCGCGCGAGCCGATGCGGCCGTGGCGTGCCTCGAGCAGGTTCGCGGGCATCTCGTCGACGTATACCAGATGCAGCAGCGCGATCCGGTCGGCGGCCGCCACGCTGCGGGTGCGTTCGACCAGCCGACGCGTTTCCGCTTGCCAGCTTGGCCACTGGGGGGCGTCGCCGCGCAGGGCGACGATACCCGGATCGACCATCGGCAGGCTGGTCAGCGACAGCATCTTCCGAATGCCGTAGGCGCGGTCGAGCCGCTGGATCAGCCACTGCCGCTCTGGCCAGGGAACGGTCGGGTCGGCGGGGCGGGATTGCACCGGCACCGCCAGGCCGTCCCGATCGGCGGCCGCGATCAATGTGCGCCAGCACTCGGGCGACCGAAGCCGCCTGTCCGCGTCCAGCCAGAGGTAGTGCCGGTACCCTGGGAAGACGAGATTCGAGAATGGCCGGATCACCTGTGCCAGGTGCCCGACACGTTGCTGACCGGCGGGTGCCCGCAAGGGCCACGGCGGCGTGGCGATCGTGACGCCTCGCGCGATCAAGGCTCTGCGTTGCGCGCCGCCCAGACCCAGGTCGATGGCGCCGATCGCGGTCGACCGCTTCGGGTTCACGGCGTCGACGGACGACAGCAGGTCGAGAGCGGCATCGAAGGACTGTCGGCCGACGGCCGTGATCAGAATCGCGTCGCGCTCGGAATCGGGCTTGCTGTGGACTGACACTTTGGACGGCTCCCCGGGGCGGCTGTTCGGTATCGTTCTCCTGGTTGATAGCGCAGTGGATCCCGCTGTGCATCGGTGGCAGGAGAGCCGTCGGTCCCGTCGGGATGAACGGTGGGCGGCGTTGTCGCAGGGCGTTGCATCGGCGCACGGGCCGCGCCGGGCGATGCCGGCAATCAGTGCGATGTGCGCGCGATCAGGAGATGTCGGACGGCGCCGCCAACGATGGTTGGCCGGCGGGCGATTCGGTCCCGAGGTGGAGCAGCGCGTCGGACAGCGAGGGAAACAGGTTCGGGTGGCCGTGCATGCCGACCAGGCCGGCGCGTCGCAGCTTGCCGCGAACCCGGTCGTTGGCCCCACTCAGAATGGTGCGCACGCCGCGTGCGTGCAGGTGGTTCATCACCCGCTCGAGCGTCTGCAGACCGGTAATGTCAATGAAGGGTACCCAGCGCAGGCGGATGATCAGGGTGTGTGGATCGGTTCGGGTGGCGCTCAGCGCCCGTTCGAACTCCTCGACCGCACCAAAGAACAGCGGCCCGTCGATCGCATAGACGAGAACGCCTTGCGGCAGCCTGGTCATGCCCGCGCGCTCCAGTTGGACCGGCAGATCGTCGGCGGACGACGCATCGTGCACCTCGACGCTGCTGGCCATCCGGCGCATGAACTGCAGAACGGCCAGGATCACGCCGATGTAGACCGCGACGACCAGATCCGCGAACACCGTCAGGCCGAAGGTCACCAACAGAATGACCACGTCAGCGCGCGGGGCGCGGCGGATCATCGAGAGAACCTTCGGCAACTCGCTCATGTTCCAGGACACCACGAACAGCACGGCCGCCAGTGTTGCCAGCGGGATGTCCACCGCCAGCGGGGCGAGGAACAGCAGCATCCCGACCAGGGTCAGCGAGTGCACGATCCCCGCCAACGGGCTGTTGCCACCATTGCGAACATTGGTCGCGGTGCGCGCGATCGCGCCGGTGGCGGCGAAGCCTCCGAACAGCGGCGCGACGATGTTGGCGATGCCCTGGCCGATCAGCTCCTGGTTGGGGTTGTGGCGTGTGCCCGCCATGCCGTCGGCGACCACCGCCGACAACAAGGACTCGATGGCGCCGAGCATCGCGATCGCGAATGCCGGGCCGATCAGCTTGATGACCTTCGCGGCGGTCAGTTCGGGCAGCGCGAACTGCGGCAGCCCTTGCGGAATGCCGCCGAAGGCGGAACCGATCGTGCGCACCCCCTCGAAGCCGAACAAGCCGTGCGCGACGGTCACCAGCAGCAGCGCGACCAGTGGCCCGGGCACGCGGCGCAGCCCGGGAACGCGGGCCGAGAACAGAACCAGCAGCAGCGAAACGACGGCCAGACCGGTGGTGGCCGGATGCCAGTGGCCGAACGAACTCAGCAGCGACCACAGCTTCTCGTGGAAGTGCGTGCCCTCGGGGGCAGGCAAGCCGAAGAACTCGCGCCACTGGCCCACCCAGATGATCACGCCGATGCCGGCCGTGAAGCCGGCGATCACCGGCGCCGGGATGAAGCGCATGACCGCGCCAAGACGAGCGGCGCCAAAGACCACCAGGATCGCACCGGCCATCAGGGTGGCGATTTGCAGGCCGTCGATGCCGTGCTCGGCGGTGATACCGGCCAGGATGACCACGAAGGCGCCGGTCGGGCCGGCGATCTGCACCCGGCTGCCGCCCAGGGTCGAGACCGCGATGCCGGCGATGATGGCGGTATACAGACCTTGCTCGGGCCGCGCGCCCGAGGCGATCGCGAACGCCATCGCGAGCGGCAGAGCGACGACGCCGACGATCAGGCCGGCGACGATGTTGGACAATAGATGTTTACGCGCCAGAAGGCCCGCGCGGTAGGCGTCCATCAGTGCAATCATTCTGGAAAGTCTACGCCGGCACCGATCCGTGAGCAGCCCGGTCGGGCCGCTGTCGCGTCGTTCGCAACGGCGGGCGGCAGGTGGCATCGTGACGACTGGGTGCGACCCGTCTTTCGGGCGCGATCGTGCGGGCTGTTCGAGGTGGCGTTCCGATCGCCCCCAAGGAGGAGAGTTGAACAAGCGAGTCGATACCGCCGCCGACTGGCTGATCGAGCGGCAGCGCAAGAAGGGGCCGTTCTCGCCGTTCCCCGAAGCGCTCGCGCCGGCATCCCTGGCCGACGCTTACGCGGTGCAGAGACGTTTCGTGCAGCTCAAGTCCCGTGCCTGTGGCGCGCCGGTCGGATGGAAGATCGCATTGTCCAATCCGGCGATGCAGGCCATGTGCGGGCTGGATGCACCGATTGCGGGGCGCTTGTCGCGTCGGCAGGTGGTTGGCGGGCCGGCGCGGGTGCGCGCGGCCGACTACGGCCGCCTGTTGCTGGAGTTCGAGATCGCCGTGGAACTCGGCGCCACGCTGGACGCAGCGGCGGATCACCGCTTTACGGCCGACGAGGCCGCGGCGGCGGTCGTGGCCGTCCGACCGGCCTTCGAACTCGTCGACGACCATGCCGCCGACTATGCCGTGCTCGGCCAGCATGCCTTGCAACTGGTGGCGGACAACGCCTGGAACCAGGGTGCGGTGCTCGGCGAGTCGCGTGGCGACTGGCGCGATCTCGATCTGGCCGCGATCCGGGGCGAGGTCTGGATCGACGGCGAGCTCTCCGGCACGGGTCATGGGCGCGACCTGATGGGTCATCCGTTGCAGGCGCTGGCCTGGCTGGCCAGCCACGCCAACGAACAGGGCAGCCCGATGCGTGCAGGCGAGTGGGCGATTCTCGGTACGCTGGTCACGTCACGCTTTCCGCACGCCGGCCAGTGTCTCGAGTTTCGTCTCGAGGGCTTCGCACCGCTGCTGTTGACCGTCGATTGAGCGCAGGCGCCGCCTGGCACCGGCACCGAGGCCCGTTGGCCGCCACCGTGGTCCGGTCGCGCTCGGTCTGTGCCATGGGTCGTGGCCGACTTCGGCCGTCACGCGAAGGAGCGATCCGATGAACGATTCCGCCACCGCCTCGCAAGCCATCGCGGCGCAGGCGCGTCTGCATCACCAGTTCTTCCTCGGCCTGCAGCTCGCCGTCTCGATGCAGGCCGGTGCCGAGGTGGTCGGCGACTGGATGTTTCGCCTGTTTCGCCGCCAGCACGAAGTCAAGTTCCTGGCCAGCTTCGCCAAGCTCGGCCTCGATGGCCTTCCCCATGCCGTGGCATGCGCGCGCTACCACGTACTGTCCAATGCCATGGGCGGTGTGGCCGTGGAATACATGGAGGAGTCCGACACCAAGGCCTGGGTGCGATTCCGCTATCCGCGCTGGATGGTCGACGGGCCCACGATCTGCGGCGTTCCGGTCGAGGCCGGTCGTGGCTTCCTGCGCGGCTGGTACGCGCACAACGGGGTCTCGCTCGGCAACCCCCGTCTCGGCTTCGTCTGTGTGTCCGAGGACATGACCGGCCAGTACGGTCTGTGCGGCTATTTTCGCGAGTACCCGACGCCGCTCGACGAGTCCGGTCGCCTGGTTTTCGCGCCCGACGAGCGGCCGCCGCGGTTCGATCCGGCCGCCCAGCCGGCGCCTCCCGCGTTGCAGTGGAGCGCCGAGCGGCTGGCCAAAGCCAATCGCAACTATGCGGTCGAGTACATCCGCAACGGCATCGAAGCGCTCGTGCAAACGATCGGCAGCGATCGTGCGCTCGAGATCGCGATGCGGGCCGCCCGACTCACCGGCCTGCAACAGTATTCGGCCATGGCCGGGGCGGTCGGTGCGGTGGATGCCGGGCCGACCGAGGCGGCGGCATTCCTGGCGGCCATGTTCGCCGGCATGGGCGACCGCGTCAGTCTCGTCGAGGTCGACGGCGCGGTCTGCATCGAACAACGCGACCTGCGTATCGTGCGCGATCTGGCCGAGGCCTTCCGCGAGCCACTGCTGGCCGTCTGGGCCGAACTCTGGCGTGGTGCCATCCACGCACATCGCCAATTCCTGGAACTGAGCTGCCAGCCCCTGGACGATGACGGCGAAGCCGGCCTTCGCTGGACGATCGGACGCCGATAGCGGCGTTGCACCCGGCGGTGCCGTGCGCTCAGGTGCCGCAGAAGGTCTGGTAGCGGGCGGTGACTTCGCGCGGCGCAGGCCGGCGGTAGTCTTCGAGGCCGGGGCGCTCGTCGTAGGGTGCGGCGACGGCGGCGAGCAGACGCTCGAACGGAGCCATGTCACCGTCGCCGGCCAAGGCGGCGGTGAGTGCCTCCTCGACCTTGTGATTGCGCGCGACGATCGCAGGGCTGGCGGCCCGCATGCGTGCAAGTTGCTCGGCCGGAGCGGCGCTTTCGAGCAGCCGGCGGGCCCGCCAGCGGCCGAGCCATGCGTCCCGTCGGGCGCGCTGCGCCGGATCGGCCTGGGCGAACAGCGACGCCAGATCGAAACCGGTCGCACGATCGGCCGGCGCGCCGTCTGCGGGTGTCTCGCCGGTGGTGTGCACCTCGGTGGCGAGCGCCCGCCAGCCGAGCGTGTAATCGATACCGGCGGCATGCATCAGATCGAGCCACTCGGACGCCAGCGTGCCATCGTCGGCTTGCGCGCGCAGCAGGCCCAGTTTGTCGCGCAGCACGCCCGACCATCGCTCCTCGAACCAGCCCGGAAAGGCGTCGATGATCTCGGTCGCACGCGCGATCGCGCGCTCGCGGTCGGCGTCGATCGAGGGCAGCAAGGTCTCGGCGAAACGGGCGAGATTCCAGCGCGCCAGATGAGGCTGGTTGCCGAACGCATAGCGGCCGCCGTGATCGATCGAGCTGAACACCGTTTGCGGGTCGTAGGCCTCGAGGAATGCGCACGGCCCGAAATCGATGGTTTCCCCCGACAACGTCATGTTGTCGGTATTCATCACGCCGTGGATGAAGCCGACCCGCATCCACTGCGCGATCAGTTCCGCCTGGCGGCGCGCGACCGCCTCGAGCAATCGCAAGGCACGGTCCGGTGCGTGCCGGAGCGCGGGATCGTGGCGGGCGATCGTGTAATCGAGCAGGCGTTCGACGAAGGCATCCTGACCGCGCGCGGCGAAGAACTGGAAGGTGCCCACGCGCAGGTGGCTGGCCGCGACCCGGGTGAGTACCGCGCCTGGCAGGGGGCTGTCGCGATAGACGCGTTCGCCGGTGCTCACCGCCGCCAGCGCCCGGGTGGTCGGGATGCCGAGCGCCTGCATCGTCTCGCCCATCAGATACTCGCGCAGCACGGGGCCGAGCGCCGCCTTGCCATCGCCGCCGCGTGAAAACGGTGTGCGACCGCTGCCCTTGAGCGCGATGTCGCGTCGCCGCCCGTGACGATCGACGATTTCCCCGAGCAGGAGCGCGCGACCGTCGCCCAGCTGGGGCGAGAATCCGCCGAATTGATGGCCGGCATAGGCCTGGGCGAGCGGGTCGGCACCGGCGGGCAGAGCGTTGCCGGAGAAAATCCGCGCGCCCAGCGGACCGTCCAGCGGATCCGGATCGATGCCGAGTTCTTCGGCGAGGCGATGATTGAAGCGGACCATGCGTGGTGCCGCGACGGTAGCCGGCGCCTGGCGTACATAGGCCCCGTCGAGCTCGCGCGCGTAGCTGTTGTCGAAGGCGGCGCCGATGTCGATGCGCTCACGCGGTTGGATTTCGCCGTCTCTGGCGGGGGCGTCGGTCGTGGTCAAGCGCTGCTCCGGGCCGTCGTGACGACGGCGCTTCGTCGGATCGTCGGAAACCCTCGCGACTGACCACGCCGAATCGGCTTCCCGGACCCGTCAGGGTTTTCCATGCCCCCGATGCTAGCCCGCCATGGTGCCCGATCGGCCCGACACCCGCGACCGGATCAGGGATGTGCAAGCCGTGGGGTCCGACGGCCGCCTCGTGCCCGATTCAAGACGGTTGGCCCAGGAACTGCATGTCCCAACGCGCCAGTTCCCCGGGCGCATGCGCCATCACGAAGTACCGGAAGGCTTCGGCGGCCGGCGACAAGGCGCGGCCGGGCAGGCGCACCATCGTCCAGTTGCGCATGACCGGCGTTTCAGGCACATGCACGATCGCCAGGGCACCGGTCTGTAGTTCCAGGCCGAGCGCGTGCAGCGACAGGAACGAGATGCCCAAGCCGGCCGCGACCGCCTGCTTGATGCCTTCGTTGCTATCCATCTGCATGGTTATGCGCGGCGTGAAGCCGCGCGATTCGAAGAAGCGGTCCATCGCGTTGCGGGTACCCGATTCCGGCTCGCGTGCCACGAACGGAAAGGGCGCCAGTGCCGACAGCGGCGGATGGCCCACCGATAGCAGCGGGTGCCCCGGCGGCGCGATGAACACGAACGGGTGGCTGGCGAAGATCTCGGCGCGCGTGGGCACATCGTGAGGCGGGCGGCCCATGATGGCGAGATCGATGTCGCCGTCGCCGAGCATCCGGTACATCTGTTCGCGGTTCTGCGCGATGCGCAGTTGCACGTCGACGCCCGGATGCTCCTGGTGGAAGCGGGCCAGCAGGCGCGGCACGAAATACATCGCCGTGCTGACCATGCCCACGGTCAGGCGACCGCTTTCCAGGTGCGTGAAGCGGGCCATTGCTTCTTCGGCTTCCTTCAGGGTGGCCAGGATCCGCCGCGCGTAGACCACGAAGTACTCGCCCACCAGCGTCAGCGCGACCTTGCGCCCCGCACGATCGAACAATGGCAGACCGATCGCGGTCTCGAGGTCGCGAACCTGCATCGATACCGCCGGCGCCGACAAATGCAACTCGGCGGCCGCTTTGGCGAAGCTGCGGTGACGAACGACCTCGCTGAATACGCGCAACTGCCGGAACGTTACATTCATTAATCAAAAGCTTATCAATCAGTAAAGTATTCGTGACTTTACCTTAATCAAGTGGCTACGTATTCTCGACCTCAGCCCTGGCAGACCAAGAGACGAACGATGATCGACAGCCACGCCACCCAGTCCGTTCGACCCCGACCATTCATTTCCGGCCACGCCGGTCCGGCGCAGGCGGAAAGCGCCGATTCGGTCAACCGCCTCGAGGCGCAGGCACTGTGGTTGCGCGATGCCAGCGTGGGTCATCCCGGCCCCGGCGGCTCGCGGCTGGCCGGCGCGACCCCGGTGTTGGCGGCGATGGTCGCCGCGCTGTTCAGCGGCCATCTGCGACAAGACCCCGGCACACCGGAATGGCCGAACCGTGATCGCTGCGAATTCGCTCATGGCCGGGCGGAGGGTCTGCTCAGGCTGCTTGCGGCGCACGGCATCCACCGTTCGCCGCCGCCGCCGGCCCGTCATCGGATGCGTCAGGTGCGCGGTGGCCCGGCGGGCGCCGCATCGGCCGTTCGCCGCGCGTTGGCGAACGCCGATGCCGTTCGCGCGATCGGCGAGGGGCTCGGGGCGCAGGCAGCCGCGCTCGCCGACTGCCGCACTTTCCTGATCGTCGATGCATCGGGCATCGCCTGGGTTCGCGATACCGAAGCCCTGGTGCGGGCCGGTGCGCGGAGACTGTCCAATCTGATCGTCCTCGTCGATGAAACTGGCGCCGTGCCCGGGCTGGCCCACGATCGAGGCCTGGTCCTGCTTGCCGGCGCCGGCTGGCAGATTCACGAGCATGCCGCCAGCGACGGCATCATCGAACTGGGTCGTGTGCTGGCCATGGCCCGTCATGCCGCCACCGGGCCGACCCTGATCCGCTGCCACCCCGCCACCACGACCGACGACGCCGGGGCGCTCCTGCGCGCGTTTGCAGGACCGGATCGCGCGTCGCCGGCTGAAGTCGCTCGCTTCTGGCGCCTGGACATGCTCGGCCAGCGCCGTATCAAGCGCTGGCGCGCGGCGGTCGAACGGTTGCGCGCCGAGCGGCCGTCGCAGGCCGAGGCCTTGATGCAGGGCCTGGCGCGCCTGGACGCGCCCGAGCGGTTCGGGTCCGGCAATCTCGGCGCGCCGCGTGTCGTTCGTGCGGCGCGGCTGCGCAGCCTCGTCTGAGGCGGGCCACGGCCTGGTCGTCGGCCAGCTCGTTCGTCAGCCGAGCAGCAGGCCCGCGCCCAGCGTGAGCCCGTAGAGGTGTGCGGCGGCGATCGTCCGGACGATCGCCGGGCGCAGCATCCGTGGCCGATCGAGATCCCGGGCCAGCGCGCGTGCCCCGCTCAGGGCCAAGGGCAGGGACAGCGCCGAGAGCGCGACGCCCGATGGCAGCCGACCGCTCCAGATCCATAACCAGGGCAGGCCGTGCGCCATGATCACCAGCAGCGTGACCAAGCGCGCCGAGGCCGGTGGACCGAGCCGGACCACGAGCGTGCGTTTGCCCACCCGCGCGTCGGCGGCGGCATCCGGGAATTCGTTGACCAGGAGAATGTTGGCCAGCATCAGGCCGAAGCCGAGCGACGAGCGCATCGCGGTGCCGGCCGCCGCAGGACAGACGGCGATCGCGGCGCCTGCGACGACCAGCATCCAGGCGGCGCTGACGGCGGTTTCGCCCAGGCCGCGCGTCATCAGGCGCAGCGGCGGAGCGGAGTAGCCCCAGGCAAGCAACAATCCGGTACCCCCGATCGCGATCAGCATCGCATCCGGACGGGGCAGGATCGTCAGGCCGGCAACGGCCGCCGCCGCGAACAAGATGCCGGCCAGGCGACGGGTGGCGGCGGCGCTGACGATGCGGTGCTGAATCAGACGGGCACCGCCGGTAAACGGGGCGATAGCCGTGTCATTTTGATCGTCACCACCGTTCAGAAAGTCGTAATAATCGTTCACCACGTTCGCGGCGGCGTGTGCCAGCACCGCCAGGGCGGTAATCGCCAGCATCATGGGCAGCGAAACGGCACAAGCGGTCGGCGCCGCACTGGCGAAGCCGAGCAGGCAGGCGACCACCGTGATCGAAAGAAAGCCCGGCCGCGTCATGCGCAGCAGTAGTCTCGGAGTCACCGCGTGCGTGATTCGGCAGACCGCGCCCGATCAGCGCGGATCGATCGGCGTCGCCGACGGTGCGCGGGATTCGATCACCTCGGCGGCGGTCAAAAGGATGTCTTCGCGAAAACGCTGACCGATGAGCTGTACGCCGAGCGGGACGTCGCCCGCCCGACCGATCGGGATCGCCATTGCCGGCAGGCCGAGCACCGGTACGGCGAATTGCGGGCCCTGGGCGCGCAGAGCCCGCTGCGAGCTCTCGCGTGAATCGGTGTCCATGGTCTGGGCGAAGGGCGGGTCCGCGCTGACCGGGCCCAGCACGAGCGGATAGCGTTCGAGGAACAAGGTCCAGTCACGGATCATCGTCGTTCGTCTGACGAGTGCGGCCAGGCATGCGTCGGCATCGAGCAGCGGCTGACCGTCGAACTGGTGACCGAACGATGTGCGGATCGCATCGTCGCCGTGGGCGGCGACCAGCGGTTTCATGATCGACAGATTGTCGTTGCGCGAAAGCAGGTCCCACAGCATGGCGGCTTCGCCGATGCCGGGCGGTTCGACCTCTTCGACCCGGTATCCGGCCTCCGCGAGCCAGGCGCCGGCGCGCCGGATGGCGACGACGATCTCGGGGTGCGGCGCCAGCGCGCCGGCATCGAAGCTCATGGCGATACGGATCGGGCGCCCGGGCGGCGCGCCGGTCAGGGGCGCCGGCACCCACCACGGATCGCGCGGGTCGCCCGCCGACATGGCCTGCAGCGCCACTCGGACATCGGCGACCGTGCGCGCGAGCGGACCCTGTACCGACATCAGCTGTGGCGATATCGGGCGTTCGGCCGGGGCGCTGGGCAGGAACGCCGGCACACGGCCGAACGACGGGCGCAGGCCGTAGACGCCTGTGCAATAGGCCGGATAGCGAACCGAGCCGGCCAGGTCGTTGCCGTGCGCGATCGGGCCCATGCCGGCGGCCACCGCCGATGAGGCGCCACCGCTCGAGCCTCCCGGCGTGTGGCCGGCCGACCAGGGGTTGAGCGTGCGGCCGTGCAGCGCATTGTCGGTGAACCAGCGCATCGAGAAGGCCGGGGTGTTCGTGCGCCCGAAGATCACCGCGCCGGCCTTGCGCAGGTTGGCCACCACCGGGCTGTCCTCGCTGGCGATGTTGGCGCGCTGCGCGACCAGGCCGTTGGTGGTTGCCAGACCGCGTTGGTCGACGTTGATCTTCGTGGTGACCGGCACGCCGTGAAGCGGGCCGAGGGCGTCGCCCCGACGTACGGCCTCGTCGGCGGCATCGGCGTCGGAAAGGGCCGATTCGGTCAGCACCTCGACGATCGCATTGAGTCTCGGATTGACGGCAGCCGTGCGGTCGAGGCAGCTCTGCACGGCCTCACGACTGGAGATCGCACGTGTGCGGATGGCACGCGCCAATCGGGTGGCAGGCCAGCGCCAGAGTTCGGTCATCGGGGTTCTCCGTGGCTTGTCGGGATCATAGGTCATTGCTCGCGCCGTGCCACGGGCGATACCGATCGGGTATGGTGACTATCCGAATAGGTATTGGACAGTCGGGCGAGCGCCGGCCTATCGTCCGCCCGCGGAATCAGCCCCGGCCCACGCGCCGAACCCGCCCGAACGATCGGGGCCCGGAATTGCGCGCCGGTGTCGCCAACGGTTGCCGCCAGCCAGAGACAATCCATGCAGCGATTCGAAGTCGTCATCGAGGACACAGGCGAGAGCTACCGGTGCGCGGAGACGCGTTCCCTGCTCGAGGGCATGGAGGTCCTTGGCCGCAAGGGCATTCCCGTGGGCTGCCGCAGCGGCGGCTGCGGCGTGTGCAAGATCCAGATCGAAAGCGGCACGGTGGTCACCCGCGTCATGAGTCGTGCCCACGTCAGCGAAGACGACGAACGCAACGGCCGCGTGCTGGCCTGTCGCGCCAAGCCCACCAGCGACATCCGCCTGACCGTGCTCGGTAAGATGAAGAGAGCCGTGCGTCGCGGGTTCGAGACGGCGCAGGGTGCCAATCCGATCTCGAGCAAGGAATGATCAAGGAGAGAGACATGGCGATGACAGGTGTTTTGCGGCCCGGTCATGCGCAGGTGCGCGTGCTGGACCTCGACGAGGCGGTGCAGTTCTACACCGATGTCATGGGGCTGAAGGAAACCGGCCGCGACCAATCCGGCCGCGTCTACTTCAAGTGCAACGACGAGCAGGATCACAACAGCTTCATTCTGCGGCAGGCCGATCGCGCCGGCATGGATCATTTCGGCTACAAGGTGCTCGATGCGGCCACCCTGGGCGAACTCGAGGGCCGGCTTCGTGACATGGGCGTGGCCACCGAGCGTGTGCCGGCCGGCGAGATGCTCGAGACCGGCGAGCGCGTGCGCTTCCAGGTACCCACCGGCCACATGCTCGAGCTCTATGCCGAAAAGACCAATGTCGGCAACGGCCTCGGCTTCACCAATCCCGAGCCCTGGCTCGAGAATCAGAAGGGCATCAACCCGGTGCGCATGGACCACGCGCTGATCTATGGCACCGACATCGACAAGACCCGCGCGATCTTCGAACAGGCGCTCGGCTTCTCGCTGGTCGAGCGCGCACTGCTCGAGGACGGCGAGACCGATCTGGGCACCTGGCTGACCTGCTCGCACAAGGCGCACGACATCGCGATGGTGCGCCACAACGAGGACGACAAGCTTCACCACGTATCGTTCCTGCTCGAGACCTGGGAGCAGGTGCTGCGCGCGGCCGACATTCTGTCGATGCATCGCGTGTCGATCGACATGGGGCCCACCCGTCACGGCATCACGCGAGGCACGACGATCTACTTCTTCGATCCGTCGGGCAACCGCATGGAGACCTTCTGCGGCGGTTATCAGTGGTATCCCGACATGAAGCCCAACACCTGGACCTGGGACGAGGTCGGCGCCGGCGTGTTCTATCACGACCGCAAACTCAATCCGGCCTTCCTGAGCGTGGTGACCTGAGATGAGCGAGCAGCCGGGCAGGGCAGAAACGGTCAGCGTGCCGCAGCGCACGATCTCCGCCGCGGCCGCGCACGCGGCCGTGCGTGCGGCAGTCGCGCACGCCGAGACGCTGGGCATCCGCATCAACGCCGCCGTGTGCGATCCGGGCGGCACGCTGGTGGCCTTCCTGCGCATGCCCGGCGCCTTCGTGCCCTCGGTCGAGATCGCGATCGACAAGGCCTACACCGCCGCCGGATTCGGCTTTCCGACCGGCAAGTGGGCGGATGTCTTTGCCCAGGATGAATCGCTGCGCCTGGGTTTTCCGCCGCGCCCGCGCATCGTCGTGTTCGCCGGCGGCCTGCCGATTCGCGATGGTGACCAGCTGATCGGTGCTATCGGTGTGTCAGGCGGTTCGGCCGAACAGGACGAGCGCTGCGCGCAGGCCGGCATCGACGCGATCCTGGCCGGCGGCTGACCGCCAGCCATCAGCGAACCACTGGAGAACCCCGGATGAATCCCGATCGAATCGTCGCGCTCGGCGACGAGCTCTACGACGCCATGACCTCGCGCGCGGTCGTCGAGCCGCTGACCGCCCGCTTCGCCGACATCACGATCGCCGATGCCTATGCGATCCAGCAACGTATGAATGCGCGCCGCTTCGCTGCCGGCGAACGCATCGTCGGCAAGAAGGTCGGTGTCACATCCAAGGCCGTGATGGACATGCTCGGCGTGGATCGGCCAGACTTCGGCGTGCTCACCGACGCCATGCTCTACAACGAGGGCGAAGCGATCGCGACGGACTCGCTGATCCAGCCCAAGGCCGAGGGCGAGATCGCCTTCCTGCTGTCGCGTGAGCTGAAGGGGCCCGGTGTCACCGCCCTGGACGTGCTGGCGGCCACCGAGGGCGTGATGGCCTGCTTCGAGATCGTCGACTCGCGGGTGCGGGACTGGAAGATCAAGATTCAGGACACGGTCGCCGACAACGCCTCTTGCGGGGCGTTCGTGCTCGGCGACCGTCTCGTCGACCCGCGCGACGTCGATCTGCTCACCTGCGGCATGGTGCTCGAGAAGAACGGCGACGTGGTCGCCACCGGCGCCGGCGCTGCCGCGCTCGGCGGACCGCTGAACGCCGTCGCCTGGCTGGCCAACACGCTGGGCCCGCTGGGCATGTCGCTGAACGCCGGTGAGATCGTGCTCTCGGGCTCGCTGGCGGCCATGATTCCGGTGCGTGCCGGTGATTCGCTGCGTGTGAGCATCGGCGGCGTTGGCGGCTGCTCGGTGCGTTTCGTCTGACGACGACTAGTCCTCGCGCCCGGCCGCGGTGGCCGGCCGCGACGAGTTCGAATACCAAGGAATGAAGCCATGAATCTCGACGTTTCGACGATCGAACGTCTGGCCGAGCATCTCGAGAACTGCCAGCTCGAGGCACGCGACACGACCAAGATCACCGACGAATATCCGCAGATGGACTGGGACGATGCCTACGCGATCCAGGCCGAGATCCTGCGCCGCAAGCTCGCGCGCGGCGAGCGGCTGGTCGGGCTGAAGTGCGGCCTGACCTCGCACGCCAAGATGAAGCAGATGGGTGTGGACACGCCTTGCTTCGGCTTCATGACCGACAGCTTCAACGTGCCCGACGGTGGCGAGACGCCCTTTGCATCACTGATCCACCCGAAGGTCGAGCCCGAAATCTGTTTCCTGCTCGAGCGTGAGCTCTCCGGTCCCGGTTGCCACATCGGCGCGGTGCTGGCGGCCACCGGCTGTGTCATGCCGGGCATCGAGATCATCGACAGCCGCTACCGCGACTTCAAGTTCGACCTCAAGAGCGTGATCGCGGACAACACCTCGGCCGTCAAGTACGTCGTCGGCGGTCAGCCCGCGCGGCCCGACGGCCTGGACCTGCGCACGCTGGGCATGGTGTTCGAGCGCAATGGCCGGATCGCCACGCTCGGCGCCGGCGCCGCTGTGCTCGGCCATCCGGCGGCCGCGGTGGCGATGCTCGCCAATCACCTCGGCAAGCGGGGTGATTCGATTCCGGCGGGCACCCTGATCATGTCGGGCGGCATGAGCGAGGCCGTCGCCGTGGCCGCCGGTGATCACTTCAGCCTGCGCGTCCAGCACCTTGGCAGCACGTCGCTGCGCTTCGTATAACCAAGACAGAACAATCCCTGGAGTCGAGTCATGCCATTTGCACAGATCTATCTGCTCGAGGGCCGCACCGAGGAACAGAAGCGGGCGGTCATCGAGAAGGTCACCGCGGCACTTTGCGAGGCGGTTGGCGCGCCCAAGGAGAACGTGCGCGTCTGGATCCACGATATGCCCAAGGAGAACTGGGGTATCGCCGGGGTCAGCGCGAAGGACCTCGGGCGTTGACTCCCGGCTGATCCGATCCTGCCGGGCGCACGGAGGGTTTCGTAGCGAAGGCGGTGCGAAGGCGCGATTGGCGCATCGCAGATAGCCCGACGCTGCGTCGGCGCAGGGCCGAACGTGAGCGCCCCGTCTCTTGAATTGTTGACAATCCGAAAATCGACAACAACAATCCAGCATCGCCATCGTTCGCGGATCGCTTGCCGAGGAAGATCGAGATGAACCAGGAGACACGTTCCGGGCCGACCATGCATGACACGGGACAAGGCCCGCTGGCCGGTTTGTCCGTGGTCGAGATCGCCTCGACCATCGCCGGCCCCGTCTGCGCCCGCCTGCTGGCCGATTTCGGTGCCGATGTCGTCAAGATCGAGCCACTCGATGGTGACCCCGTCCGCCAGATGGGGCGCCATGTCGACGATGTCTCGCTATACGCGGCGACCATCCTGCGCGGCAAGCGTTCGCTGGCCGTCGACCTGAAGTCTCCCCAGGGGCGCGAGATCGCATTCGCGCTTTGTTCGCGCGCGGACATCGTGGTCGAGAACAACCGGCCCGGGGTGATGGAGCGGCTGGGTCTGGGCTACGCGGCGCTCTCCGAGGCCAATCCGGGCCTGGTCATGGTGCGCATCAGCGGCTACGGTCAGGATGGCCCGTATGCTCAGCGCCCAGGCTATGGCGCCATTTGCGAGGCAGTGGGCGGTGTGCGTCACATGACCGGCGACCCGGATCGACCGCCGGCGCGTGTGGCACTGGCCACGACCGACTACCTGACCGCCGTGTACGCGGCATTTGGCGCGATGATGGCGATCCACGCCCGCACGCGCACGGGCCGTGGCCAGGTCGTGGACACCGCTCTCTACGAGACGGCGTTCACGCAGATGGAGTCCTATGTCCCGGCCTTCGAGAAGCAGGGATTCATTCCCCAGCGCGAGGGTCCGAACCTGCCGACCATGGCGCCCAACAGCCTCTATCCGTCGCGAGACGGTCCCTGGGTCCTGATCGCGGCCAACAACAAGGCCACGTTCGAGCGGCTGGTGACCCTGATGGGGCAACCGGAGCTGCTCGAGGATCCGCGCTTCGAAAGCATTCGTTCGCGCGGTCAGAAGCCGAACATGCGGGCGCTCGACGAAATCATCGGGCAATGGAGCCGGCAGTACGACGCGGCCGATCTCGAGGCGATGCTGCTGGCGGCCGAAGTTCCGTCCTCGCGCGTGTACACGATCGCCGACATCTATGCCGATCCGCACTATGCCGCACGCGGCATGCTCAAGCGCGTGCCGCACGACACGCTCGGCCACACCACGCAGGTCGGTGTCGTGCCGCGCCTGTCGGCTACCCCCGGCGACGTTCGTCGCTCGGGGCCCGATATCGGTGCGGATTCGGCGTCGGTGCTGACCTCGCTCGGCTATGGCGAGGACGCGATCGGACGTCTGCGTGACGAAGGAGTGATCCGCGCGCTTCGCTGAAGGAATCGTTCGGCGTCGCGTGCTGCCACATGGCACTCCGCGGGGCCGGATCCGCTGTCTGGAACCGATCGGTGGTTTGGGAACGTGGGCCGCCGCACAAACCCGGCAACAGGAGGCCGGATTCGATGAGCAACGCTGAAGGGCAGGGGGCGGATCGGCCGCCCGCCACCGCGGCCGAGGTCGCCTCGCCGTCGTACGAACAGATGTTCGCCGAACTCGAGGCCAGGCGCGCCAATGCGATGGCCATGGGCGGGGCCGAGGGCGTCGCCCGTCATCGCGACAAGGGTCGTTACGATGTCCGTCAGCGCATCGAGCGGCTGGCCGATCCGCAGAGCTTTCACGAGTTCGGCTTGCTGGCCGGCAAGGGTCACTACGACGAACACGGTCGCTTCGTGTCGTCCAGTCCGTCGAATGCGGTGATCGGCACGATGATGATCGACGGCCGGCATTGCGTGGTCGGTGGGGACGATTTCACGATCCGGGGCGGTTCTTCGGAATCGGCGGTGACCGAGAAATGGATCTACGCCGAGCGCTATGCCCACGAGATGCAGATACCGGTCGTGCGGCTGGTCGACATGGCCGGTGGCAGCGTCAAGCTCCTCGAGCAGCAACAGTCCACCAAGATCCCGGGCTATCCGACCTGGCAGTGGATCTCCCTCCTGGGCAGCGTGCCGGTGGTGGGCATCGCGCTGGGCTCCTGCGCCGGTCTCGGCGCGCTCAAGGTGGCCGCCTCGCACTTCTCGATCATGGTCAAGGGGCAGGCGCAGATTTTCGCCGGTGGGCCGCCGGTCGTGAAGCAGGGGATCGGTCTCGACATCGACAAGGAAGAACTGGGCGGCTGGCTGGTGCACGTGCGTCAGAGCGGCATCGTCAACAACGTCGCCGAAACCGAGGACGAAGCCTTTGAGATGACCCGGCGGTTCCTGTCCTACCTGCCGACCAACATCTGGGAGCTGCCGCCCAAGGCGGAACCGCGTCCCGTGAGCGACGAGCAGGCGGCCTGGCTCGACGGCGCCATTCCGGCCGAGCGCCGCAAGACCTACGATCCCCGGCGCATCCTGAATGCCGTCTTCGACCAGGACAGCCTGTTCGAGATGACCCGCCTCAGCGGCGCATCGGTGATCACGGCGCTCGCACGCTTCGAAGGACACGTGGTCGGCGTGCTCGCCAACGATCCGCGCATCATGGGAGGCGCGATGACCGGCCATGCGGCGCGCAAGACCGAGCGCTTCGTGGACATGTGCGACACCTTCCACATTCCGATCGTGAACTTCGTCGATCAGCCGGGGGTGATGTTCGGACCGGATGCCGAACGTGCCGGCACGGTCCGTGACGCGATGAAGGCGATTGCGGCGATCGAGCAGGCGAGCGTGCCCTGGATGTCGGTCATCGTGCGTCGGGCGTTCGGACTCGGCGGCGGCATGCACGGACCAAAACACGGCCCGAACGGCCGCTCGTTGAATCACCGCGTCGCCTGGCCGACCGCGCGCTGGGGCTCCATCCCGATCGAGGGCGGGGTGGCCGCGGCCTATCGACGCGACATCGAGGGCAGCCCCGATCCGATTGCCCGCCGCGACGAGCTCGAAGCCTACTACCACCGGCTGGCCACGCCGATGCGCACCGCCGAGCGTTTCGGCGTCGTCGATGTCATCCGGCCCAGCGAGACCCGCTTCGCGATTCGCGACTGGCTGCGCGACGCGGTGGCCAGCGCGTCGCGCCAGACGGGTCCCCGGCTGCGCTCGATGCGATGAGCGCATCACGCCAAGTCCAGGTCCCGAATCCGTGCCCGCCCGCCGAGCCGGACGCGTGACCGTCCACCCCAAGAGGAGACCCCGACCATGAGCCGTTCCGATTTCTCCGTCTCGCGCCGCAAGGTGTCGCTGGCCCTGGCGGCATCGAGCCTGCCATTGATCGCGCCGCGCGCATTCGCGCAGAGCGGCTGGAAGCCCACGAAGCCCGTGAAGTACATCATCCCGGCCGGGCCGGGCGGCTCACTCGACCAGGCCGTACGCAAGATCAAGGATATCGCCGAGCGCAAGCAGATGATCGACCAGCCGTTCGTGGTCGAGAACAAACCCGGCGGCGCGGGGCGCATCGCGCTGTCCGAACTCGAACGTGCGCCGGGCGATCCGCACGTGCTCACCGTCATCACCTATTCGCTGCTGGCCAGCTACATCGGCGGCAAGTTGAAGACCACCTACACCGACTATCAGCCGATCGCCATGCTGTTCGGCGAATACACGACCGTCTCCGTGCGTGCCGACTCGCCGATCAAGGATGCCGGGGATCTCATCGCTCGGCTGAGGGCCGCGCCGGAGAGCCTGTCGCTCGCCGTCGCGACCTCGATCGGCAACCACATCCACGTCGGCGCGGCCAAGCCTCTGAAGGCGGCCGGCGTCGACATCTCCAAACTGAATGTCGTGCCGTTCAAGTCCTCTGCCGAGTCGCTGACGAACCTGATGGGCGGGCACATCGACGTGATGGCCGCCACGACCCCGAACGTCATCGCGCAAAAGAAGGCCGGCAACATCCGCGTGCTGGCGATCGCCTCCGCGCAGCGCATGAAGGGAGACCTCGCCGACGTGCCCACCTGGCGTGAGGTCGGCGTGCCCAGCGACTACGAGAGCGCCCAGGGGGTGATGGCGCCCAAGGGCATCCCGGCCGAGGCACTCGCGTTCTGGGAGGAATTCTTCCGCACCGTCAGCGAAGACCCCGAGTGGGCCGCGTTCGTTCAGTCGCGTCAATGGGATCCGGCCTTCGCCGGTGCCGATGCCACCGCCAAGCGTCTCGAGGAGGCTTTTGGCCAGACTCGGGACGTGCTTTCCAATCTCGGTCTGGCCAAGCTCTGAGCCGCGAGCCTGCACTGGAGCCCGGCGCGGCATCGACCGACTGATCGACGCCGCGCCGACGAAAGAGCCGTACCCCGGCAGGGAGGTGTCATGGAGATCCGGAACAAGCGTGACTTCTGGGCCGGTGTGCTTTTCGTCGTTGCCGGCCTTGCGTTCTTCAGCGTGGCACGACAGTACGAGATGGGCACACTGTCGCGAATGGGGCCGGGCTGGTTCCCGACCGTGCTGGGCGTGGTGCTCGCGTTGCTGGGCGTGATCGTGCTCGTCGGCGCGATGGCGGCGAGTGCCGAGCGAAAGAGCCTGCCACGGTTTCGCGCGCGCGAACTGCTGCTCGTCACCGGCGCGGTCGCGGTCTTCGCCGCGCTGGTGCCGATGCTCGGTCTGGTGCTTGCGGCCGTTCTGTTGCTGTTGATCGCGGCTGCCGCCAGTCACGAGTTCCGCCTGATCGAGACCTTGATGTCGATTCTTGCGCTGGTCGGACTCTGTTACTGGGTCTTCGTCAGGGGACTCGGGCTGCAGCTATCGGCCTGGCCGCCGATGCTGACGGGAAGCTGAGCGGTGGAACTGCTTTCCAATCTTGCGCTCGGGTTCACGCAGGCGCTGAGCCTGGCGAATCTGCTCTACTGCCTGATCGGGGTGTTGTTCGGTACTGCAATCGGGGTGCTGCCCGGCATCGGTCCACTGGCCACGATCTCGATGCTGCTGCCGATCACATACCAGATCGGTGATCCCACGTCGGCGCTCATCATGCTTGCCGGGATCTACTACGGCGCGCAGTACGGCGGCTCGACGACCGCCATCCTCGTCAATCTGCCCGGCGAGGTGTCGTCGGTCGTGACCACCCTCGACGGCTACCAGATGGCCCGCAAGGGTCGTGCGGGCGCGGCCCTCGCCATCGCGGCACTCGGCTCCTTCTTCGCCGGATCAGTCGCGACGATGCTGATCGCGGCGGCCGCCAAGCCCATGAGCGTGCTCGCGCTGCGCTTCGGCCCGGCCGAGTACTTCTCATTGATGGTCGTCGGACTGATCGCCGCCGTCGTGCTCGCCCATGGTTCGGTGGTCAAGGCCCTGGCGATGGTCGTCCTCGGTCTGCTGATCGGGATGGTCGGCGCGGACATCAACTCGGGAGTCGACCGTTTCACCTTCGACGTGCCGGAACTGGTCGAGGGCATCGAGCTCGCCGCCATCGCGATCGGCATGTTCGGCTTCGGCGAGATCATCGCCAATCTGGAGCAGCGCGGCAGCCGGCAGGTGTTCACCAGCCGCGTCGGCAGCCTGATGCCGAGCCGCGACGAAGTCCGCCAGGCCGCCTTGCCCTCGATCAGAGGCACCGTGCTGGGTTCGGTGCTGGGTGTGCTGCCAGGTGGCGGTGCCGCGCTGTCGGCGTTTTCGTCTTATGCGCTCGAGAAGAAGCTGTCGAAGACACCGCAGGCCTTCGGAACCGGTGTCGTGGCCGGCGTGGCAGGTCCGGAGTCTGCCAACAATGCCGGTGCCCAGACCTCGTTCATCCCGATGCTCACGCTGGGCATTCCGGGCAACGGCGTCATGGCCTTGATGGTGGCCGCGATGATGATCCACGACGTGCAGCCGGGCCCGCAGGTGATGACCACCAACCCGACGCTGTTTTGGGGCCTGATCGCCTCGATGTGGATCGGCAACGGCATGCTCGTGTTGTTGAATCTGCCCCTGATCGGCATCTGGGTGCGTCTGCTCAGCGTGCCGTACCGGTTGCTGTATCCGGCCATCCTATTGTTCTGCGTGATCGGCGCCTACTCGTTGAACAACGGCACCTTCGACATCTGGATGACGATTCCGTTCACCGTGCTCGGCTACTTCCTGCGCAAGCTGGAATGCGAGCCTGCGCCGATGCTGCTGGGCATCGTGCTGGGCCCGATGATGGAGGAGAACCTGCGCCGCGCGATGATGATCGCGCGTGGCGACTGGACCGTCTTCTACACTCATACGCTGTCCGCCGGGCTGCTGGCCACCGCCGCCGTGATACTGACGCTGGTGGCGATGCCCACGCTGAGGCGCAAGCGCGAGGAGGCGTTCGTGGCCGACGACTGAGCGGCGCGTCGGCCGGGTACGCGTGTCAACCGCCGAGACGATCCGTAGATTGTAAGATTGTTGACAATCGGGTGAGTCGCCGTCAATACTCGATGGCGCCGTGCGGGTGCCTGGCCTGCCGGGCTGGCCGCCGCGCGTTTCTTTTCCCTTTCATCTCACGAGGAATCGACAAGTGCAAGACAAGCTTCTGTCGGATGTGGCCGGCACGGTATGGAAGATCGAGATGGCCGTTGGCGACAAGGTTGCGGCCGGCGACGTCATCATGATTCTCGAATCGATGAAGATGGAGATTCCGGTCGAGGCGCCCGGCGCCGGCACGATCGCTGAGTTGCTGGTCGCCGAGGGCGAGAGCATCAATGAAGGGCAGCCGCTGGTCAGGCTCGGCGCCTGAACGACGTTGCGCGCGGCCAGGGCCGGGCGCAGGCCCGGCCGTGCGGTGGGCCAGGCGTCTGGCCGGCTGTGTCTTGGGCGAAGCGTCAGGCCGGCTGTGCCAGCGATTCGATCGGACTGCCCTCGATGGCGCGCGACGCCCGGCCATCGACGCCGGTCGGCACCACGCCCATCATCGTGACCCGGTAGAACTGGCGGTCGAAGTCGGCATCGTAGATGTCGCGAGGCGCCAGGTGTGCGGTCGAGCGGTTGTCCCAGAACGCGACGCTCCCCGGCGCCCAGCGAAAGCGCGCCGTGTACTCCGGCAGGCAGGCATGCTCCCAGAGCATCTGCAGGATGGCCTGGCTCTCGTTCGAGGCCAGGCCCTCGATGCGGCGCAGGAAACCGGGGCTGATGTAGAGCACCTTTTCGCCGGTTTCCGGGTGCACCGTGATCAGCGGATGACTGGTGATCATCGTGCGTTTGCTGACGACCTCGTCGTAGACCGAGCTGTCGGTGCCCTTGGTCGGTGGATCGAACTGGTGAATCCCGTTCAGGGTCTCGAGCCAGGCGCGCAGCGACGGTGACAGCGCGTCGCAGGCGACGACGAGATTGGTCCATTGCGTGTCCCCGCCGTAGGGCGGCACGACGTCGCCACGCAGGATGGACATGGCGGGCGGATTGATCGCCGCCGTGATGTCGGCGTGCCAGCCCGACCATATGCGCAGGCCCTGACGCGCCTTGCTGTTGGCCTTGCGAAACTTGGCAATCGAATAAATGGCCGGGTGTTGGGGATCGCCACCGAACACCACATGACCCGGCGTGGGTTCGCCGAACTGCCCGGCCAGGCGCACATGGCTGACGTGATCGAGATTCTGGTCGCGGAAGAAGACGACCTTCCAGCGTAGCAGCGCGGCTCGCACCACGGCGGTTTCGGCCGGGCTCAGGCCTCGTGCGAGATCGACACCGTGGATCTCGGCGCCGATGTGGATCGAGATCGGTTCGACCCGCACCGACGGGGCGGTGCTCAGCGCGGCATCGAGCGCTCTATCCAGAGCGGTTTGAGGGGACATAGGAAACCTCGCGACTTGATGGAATGACGGCCGACGCCGTCGGCCGCGTGCGGCAACACCATTGTGCCGATCGACGGCCCCGCATGCGACGGCCCGTCTCCCGGCCGGTTGATTCCAGGCAAGTCTGCATCAAATGAAGATTGTTGACAATCGGCTTCGGATCCCCCTAGGATGGGCGATGCTCCGATCGCAACGTCGGAGCACCGGGCACGGGCGCGCCATGATCAACCGCATCGCGAGCCCCCGAACCAGAACGGAAAGGAGACCATGGACGTACTCGTGCTCGTCGTCAGCCTGGTGGCGCTGATCCTCCTCGGGGCACCGATCGCGCTGGCCATGATCCTGCTGCCCACTGTGTACATCCTGATCACCGACGCCGCTCCGTTGCTGACGGTCCCGCACCAGATGTACGAGGCGCTGGCCAAGTTCCCGCTGGTGGCGGTGCCTTTTTTCATGTTGACCGGCGAGTTGATGAACACCTCGTCTGTGACGCAGCGGATCATGCGGCTCAGTACGGTACTGGTCGGTCGCATGCGCGGCGGCCTGGCACAGGTCAATATGGTGGCCAGTCTGTTCTTCGCCGGCATGAACGGCTCGGCGGTCGCCGACACCGCGACCATCGGCACCGTCATGATTCCGTCGATGGTCCGTCATGGCTACTCGCGCGCCTACGCGGCGGCGGTCACGGCGATCGGCTCCACCATCGGCGGCATCATTCCACCCAGCATCGCGATGATCGTGCTGGCCAGCGCGGCCAACCTTTCCGTCGGCGCGCTGTTCGCCGCCGGTATCGTGCCGGGCCTGCTGATCGGCTTCATGCTCATGGGGGTCGCCTGGGTCGCAGCAGTGCTCGGCGGCCACGAGCGTGGCGACGAGCCCTTCAGCGTTCGCGCGCTGCTCGCTGCCTTGCGCGGCGCGGTCTTGGCCTTGCTCGTGCCGGTGGTGCTGGTGGTCGGCATCTTCGGCGGCTGGTTCAGTTCGGTCGAGGCCGGCGCCATTACCGTGTTGGTGGCACTGATCCTCGGCCTTGCCATCTATCGCGATGTCGATCTGCGCGGGCTGGTCGGTGCACTCGGCCGCAGCGTCCGATTGTCGGCATCGGTGTTCGTGATCGTCGCGGCGGCCGGGCCGTTTTCGTGGCTGCTGGCACGCCTGGGAGCGCTGGAGATGCTCGAAGGATGGCTGCTCGGCTTCGCGGACAGCCGGCTCGCCTTCACGGTCGCGCTGCTCGTGATCATCTTGGTGGCCGGCATGTTCATGGATGCCGCGGCCAACATCATCGTGCTCGGCCCGATGCTGGTGCCAGCTTGCGAGACGGTTGGTTTCGCGCCCGTACAGGCGGCGCTGGTGGTCGTGGTCGGCTTCCTGCTCGGCACGGTGACGCCGCCGGTCGGCGTCTGCTATTTCACGGCCAACGCGATTGCCGGCGCCCGTCTCGAGCGAACCGCGGTGGCGTTGCTGCCGTTCCTGGCAGTGGAAGTCCTCATGCTGGTGCTGATGCTGTTCATCGCACCGCTGACGCTGGCCTTGCCGCGTCTGTTCGGGTTGATCTGACATGGCTGCATTGCGATTCCTGAGCGCGCTCGGCGATATCATCCTGCGCCGCCTGCTGCCGGCGCTGTGCGCGACGATGCTCGCTCTGATGGTGGTGTTCGTGGCCTACACGGTGGTCATGCGCACGGTGTTCCTGGCTCCGCCGTTCTGGGGCGACACGCTCACCACGTTCGCCAATGTCTGGATGGTGATGCTCGGCTTCGCGCTCGCGGTTCGCGAGCGCAGCAATATCGCCATGGAGGCGGTCCACCAGTTCCTCTCGCCGCGCGCCCGGCGTCTGCTCTGGCAGCTCTGGACGGCTCTGTTCGGCATCGTCGGCCTGTTGATGCTGTGGCCTGGCTATCAGGCGGCCTCGCGCATCCTCGGCGCGTACTGGGAGCTGGGCAACATGCCCAAGTCGGTGCCGATGATGATCCTGCCGATCGCCGGCGCGCTGGTGATTCTCGGCGCGGTGCTGGCGCTGGTCGAGGCCGTCCGCCATCCCCAGATGTTCGAGGGTAACGAACCCGATCCTTCCCCGTGAGGTCGTTGCCGTCCGGCCGGCCTCGCTCGCATCCACCCGAAAAGGAGACACTCTCATGAACCTGATGACGAAATGGCGCAGGTCGCTGCGCGGCGCGGCGTTCGGAGCCGCGTTGTCCGCGCTGCTGGCCGGCAATGCACTGGCCGAACCGGAGATCACGCTGCGCATGGGCACGGCCGGGCAGCGCACCTATGGGCTGGGCAAACTCGCCTTCGATCTGATGAAGCCCAAGCTGGCCGAGTACACGAACGGGCGCATGGAACTGGTCATCCACGACCGCGGTTCGCTCTGTAGCGAGCACAGCTGTGTCGAGCAACTGGGCCTGGGCCAGATCGACATCGCGTCGGTTTCCAGCGGCAATGTCGGCGCCTTCGGCACCACCTTCGACGTCATCAATCTGCCGTTCATCTTCGAAGGCCAGGACGCGGCCAGCAAGATCCTCAACGAATGGCTGGCCAAGGAGTTGTCGGATCGTGCCGGCAAGGAAATGGGCATGCACGTGATCGCCCTCGTGCCCGTCGGCGGCTTTCGGAACATCGTCAATACCCAGCGCGAAGTGCACGTCCCCGCCGATCTCAAGGGGTTGAAGATCCGGGTCACCAAGAGTCCGGTCGAATTCAATCTGATCAAGGCATGGGGCGCCGCGCCGATTCCCTACGACTGGGCCTCGCTCTACGAGGGGCTGCAGTCGGGCGTGGTGCAGGGCATGTATCTGCAGGACGTGTTCACGTCGTCTGGAAAGTTCTACGAGGTGGTCAAGCACATCACGCGCGTCGAGGCGGCGTTCAGCGCCCACCCCTTGCTGATGACCAAGAAGCGATACGACAGCCTCCCGGACTGGGCGCGCGAGGCCATCGACCGTGTCGGCAAGGACATGCAGCGCGAGGGCTTCGCGGTCGATCTGGGCTGGCAGAAATCGGCCATCGGCGCAATGGACGGCAAGGTCGCCGTCTATCAGCCCAGCAAGCAGGAAATGGACATGTGGCGCAGCGGCGCCCGCGAGGCCTGGGCGGCCGTCAAGGGGACGTACGACCCGGCGTTGGCGCGGCGAATTCTGCAGGAGCAGGGCATGACCACCCTGATTGCCGAGCTCGAGAAGGTCGGCGCGCTCTGAGGCTGCCCGGGGGCGGCGCCGTTGGGGGCGGCGCCGCGACCATCCATTCGATCAACGGAGGCGGCGTGGAAATCGTCGATGCACATCATCATTTGTGGGACCTCGAACGCAACTTCTACCCGTGGTTGAAGGAAGCCCACATCGACCGCGGCTGGGGTGACGTCTCGGAGCTGAAGAAGTCGTATCTGGCCAGTCATCTGCTGGCCGACGCCAGACAGGCCGGCGTCGAGCTGGTCAAGTCCGTGCACGTACAGGCGAGTTTCGATCCGTCGAATCCGGTGGGCGAGACACTCTGGCTCGAGCAGGCCGCCGGCGAACCGGGCTGCGAGGCGATTCCGGCCGCGATCGTGGGCTGGGCCGATCTATCCCGCGACGATCTCGTGCCCCTGCTCGAAGGACACAAACAGGCCTCGCGCACGCGCGGCATCCGCCAGGTGCTCAATCGGCATCCGAATCCGGTGCTCAACCGCGCACCGCGTGATTTCCTGTCCGAGGATGGGTGGCGCAAGGGGTATGCGGTGCTCGCCCGGTACGGGCTGCGCTTCGATGCGCAGATCTACCACCATCAGCACGAGTCGCTCTACGAGTTGGCCAAGGCCAATCCGGAGATTCCAGTCGTCCTCGACCACATCTGTATGCCCGCCGAGCGCGATCCGGAAAATCTCGCGGGCTGGCACCAGGCGATCGCCAAGCTGGCGACGCTTCCGCACATGATGATCAAGCTCAGCGGCTTCGGCATGGTCGACAATCACTGGACCGCCGAGTCGATCCGGCCTCTGGTCATGCACTGCATCGACTGCTTCGGCCCGCAACGCGCGATGTTCGCGTCCAATTTTCCGGTCGACAAGCTGATGGCGAGTTACGGCAGGATGTGGGCGGCATTCGCCGAGATTGCCGCACCGTTCAGCGAGGCCGAACGGCACGCGCTGTTCCGTGGCTCGGCCGAGCGTTTCTACGACATCTGACCTGTGCCGGCGGGTGCGGGTCAGGCCCCGGTGACCCGTGCCTGCAACCACAGCAGCGCCGGATACGTGGCGAGCCAGGTCCAGAAGAAGCGATTGAGGCCGAACAGGCAGGCGTTGGCCAGGTGGAACGTGGCCGTGAGTACCAATGCGGCGCTCAGCGCGACGGCCGATGTCATGGCGAGCGGAAACGCGAGTTCGAGCAGCATCACTCCCCAGGCGGCCACGAACAGCAGGCGTGGCGAATCGGCCCAGCCGCGCAGGGTCTCGCTCACCGGATAGGCCGAGAATGCGAACACATCGCGCAGTGCCCGGCCGCTGCGCCAGTCCGGATTGACCACCTTCACCCAGCCGGATATGAAATACGACAACATCAGCTGGATGCCCAGGTAGCCCAGCGCCATCTCTCGCCAGAAGGGCTCGGGCGCCAGTCGTGACAGCGTCAGACACCACAGCGCCAACAAGCCCATGCGATCGCTGCCGCCGTTGTACGGTCCGTGGAATCGGTTCAGGTACCACAAGGACAGCAGCGCCAGCCCGATCAGCGGCGCCGGGCCGGCGATCCCGGCGATCAACAGCGCGCACAGCACGATGCGGCAGAGGAAGAAGGCACGTTCGTGGTGTGGGTCAGGGCGGCGCGCCAGCAGGTGCTCGAGGCTTTGCTGGAGCAACACCAGCGCGAGCAACACCTCGGTCAGCCGGGTGGCCAGCTCGAGGCTCATCGGGCAAGCGCGTCTTCTCGCGCACGCACGTCGGACTCGAAGCGAATCGCGCGCTCGAGCACGTCGCCGCTACGGCTGACGAACACCAGCCGGAAGCGAAGGTAGCGGAGCTCCCGGGTCGCGGGCAGATCGTGGGCGATTCGGCGGAAGATTTCGTTGGCGCTGTGCGCCGTCGGGTATTCGGCCAGCCGCTCGGCACAGCTGATCAGGAACAGCGTCTCGTTCCAGCGCGGGTTCCAGAACAGGCGCCCGAGCATCGCGCCCGGCGACAGGTGCCGTGGCCGCGGGCGAAACTCCCGCCAAGCGGGGTCCGCGTCATCGGGAGAACGCAGTAGCGCAACCTCGATGCGCGGTGACGGCGCCACCCAGTCGAAGAAATTCCACGATGGGATCAACGCCGGCAGCAGTAGCCTGAGCGGCTCGAACATGGTGGTGACGGTCTGGTCGTGGCGCCGCAAAGATCGGTACGACATGCTACGGCGCGTGGCCCTCGAAGCTGGCACGCGCGTCGGCGGCATGCAACGTGCCGCGGCGACTAGAGATAGCGCGCTTTCGCCAGCGAGCGTGCCTCCTGTTTCGATGCCGGACCTTTTCTCGCCCGATACTCTCAAGGATGGCCCCAGCATCGGTCTGCCGCAGGCCTGAGTGGCGGGGGTGAGCGGGGCTCGCGGGCGAACATCGTACGATTCCGCTTGTTCGACGTCTGCCGGATCGGCCGGTGGGCACATGCAATCTGGAGAGATCGCAATGGACAAACCCCTGTCCGGCATTCTTGTCGTCGCGCTCGAGCAGGCGGTCGCCGCGCCGTACTGCTCGAGCCGGTTGGCCGATGCCGGCGCCCGTGTCATCAAGATCGAACGGCCCGAGGGCGATTTCGCGCGCGGCTACGATGCCGCGGTCAATGGCGAGTCCACCTATTTCGTCTGGATCAACCGTGGCAAGGAGTCCCTGGCCCTCGATCTGCGCAGCGAAGCCGATCGTGCCCGTCTGGAAGCCCTGATCGCCAGAGCCGATGTGTTCATCCAGAATCTCGCACCCGGTGCGGCCGGGCG
>JAWKYD010000003.1:0-435980 GCA_041396685.1 Burkholderiaceae bacterium | reverse complement strand
CTGATCACCAACCGTCACCGCCCGGACCAACCGATCGGGCCTGCGGCCGACATCGCCAAGACCCTGGCGGTCGCCCTCGCGGTAGCGGTTGCGCTGGCGCTGATGCCGGTGGCCGGTTTCCTCGCGAGCGCGGCAGTGATCGGTGTCGTCGTCGCGGCCGCATTCGGTGAGCGACGGATACTGTCCGGCTTCGTGGTGACCCTGGCGATCGCCGCGCTGGTGACCGCTGGCGCCCGCTACGGCCTGAAGATTCCCCTGCCCTGACGCGGCCCGCGGCCGCCGTCGCCCCGACGAGGAGCTCGACGAACATGCTGGTGGACGCGTTCTTCGCGCTGCTCGACGTCTGGGTGTTGATCGCGGCGATCAGCGGCATCACCGTGGGAATCATCATCGGCGCGATTCCGGGGCTGGGCCCGACGATGGCGATCGCGCTGCTGATTCCGGCCACGTTCTCGATGCCGCCGGTGCCGGCCCTGATCCTGCTGCTGGGCGTCTACCAAGGCGCGATCTTCGGCGGCTCGATCTCCGCGATCCTGCTCAATGTGCCGGGGACGCCCTCGTCGGCCGCCACCGCGATCGACGGCTATGCGATGGCGCGGCGCGGCGACGGCAGCCGGGCGCTGCGGCTGGCGCTGTTCGCGAGTGTGTTCGGCAACGTCTTCAGCTGTCTGGTACTGATGGCGCTGGCCGAGCCCCTGGCCCGACTGGCGCTGGATTTCGGGCCGGCCGAGATGGCCGCGCTGATGCTGTTCGCGCTGATGGTGATCGTGCTGTTCGGCGGCGGTTCGCGCCTCGATGCCGCGATCATGGTGCTGGTCGGGGTATGCGCGGGCATCGTCGGGCTGGACCCGATCAGCGGCACGCCACGCTACACCTACGGCACGTTCGCGCTCGAGAACGGCCTGCGACTGATTCCGGTGCTGATCGGCCTGTTCGCGATGTCGGAGGTGTTCGTGCAGTTGTTCGAGCACCGCCGATCCGCGGTTGCCGGTCACGAGATTCCCCCACTGCGCACATCTCGCGTCGGTCTGGTCGAGCTGCTGCGTATGCGCACGGTGTTGCTGGTGTCATCGGTCATCGGCACCTTCGTGGGCATTCTGCCCGGCATCGGCTCGACCGTGCCCGCCTTCATGAGCTACAACTTGGCCCGCTCGCGTTCACGCGAGCGTGAGCGCTTCGGCCAGGGCGCCGACGAAGGCGTGGCCGCGCCCGAGGCCGCGAACAATGCGGTCACCGGCGGCGCCCTCGTGCCCACGCTGGCGCTAGGTATTCCGGGCGACGCCGTGACCGCGGTGATCCTGGGTGCATTCATGTTGCAGGGCCTGGCACCCGGCCCGTTCCTGTTTCGCGACCACGGCGTCGAGGTCTACGCGATCATCGAGGCGCTGCTGCTGTCGTCCGTGCCGACTGTCGTCATCGGCCTGCTGCTGTTTCGCGTCGCCCTGCACGTGATCCACATCCAGCCGCGACATCTGTTTCCTGCAATCGCCATTCTCGCCGTGCTCGGCTCGTTCTCGGTCGACAACAGCCTGTTCGATGTCTGGGTCATGCTCGGTGCCGGCGTGCTCGGATTCCTGTTCCGACGCAGCCAGTTTCCGGTTCCGCCGCTGCTGATCGGTCTCATTCTCGGCCCGCCATTCGAGCAGAGCCTGCGCCAGGCGCTGCTGACCAGTGGCGGACGCGTCGAGATCTTCGTCGGCTCGCCGATCGCGATCGGCTTCCTGGCCGTGACCGCGCTTTGCGTCGTCGGCACTGTGATCGTTCTGCGGCGCAGCACACCGCGCGCGTGACCATCACACGCCCGACTCGCCCTTCGACCATCGAAAGACCTGCTGCCATGTCCGACCGCCCGACCCCTGCGACGATCTGCGATTGCCACATGCATTCCTTCTCGAAGGATGCGCGGCCCTCGGTGGGCCGCTATGTTCCGCCGGGCAAGGATCTCACCGACTACCGGCTGGAGGCGGAACCGAACCACATCACCCGGGCGGTGGTGGTGCAGGCTTCGGTCGACGGCACCGACAACAGCCGTATCGTGCAACTTCTGCAATCCGAGATCGGCATCGCGTTGCGGGGGGTCGCGATGATCGACCCGGAGGCCACGAATCTTCAAGCCCTGAACGCCGCCGGCATACGTGCGTTGCGCATCCAGGACCGCACCCGCCTGGGCCTGAACGAGCTCGATTCGCTGCCGGCATTGGCGCGCCGCGCCGCCGAGGTCGACTGGCACATCGAGCTGAACACCGAACCGGCCCGCTACGACACGCTGGCGGCCCAGCTCGCGACGCTGCCTGGCGGCCAACGCCTGGTGCTCGACCACATCGGACATGTCGACCCGACGGATGTGGCACAGGCCGACGCGCTTTGTCGCCTGCTCGATACAGGACGGGTGTGGGTAAAACTCGCGCTCACGCGCGTCAGCCGGCAGGACGACTTCGGTGATCTTGCCGGGCTGGTCGCGCGGCTGGCGTCGGGCTATCCCGATCGGTGTCTCTGGGGCAGCGACTGGCCACACGTGATGACCGAGCCGCCGCTGCCCGACATCGGCCGGATGCTCGCGTTCCTGGCCGGCGTGCTCAGCGAAGCCCAGATGCTCGCCTGCACCTGGACCAATCCCTCGCAGCTATACCGCTTCTGAGCGCGGGCCGGTCTGACAGTCGACCACCCCGATCAGACGCAGGCCGAGCCCCGTCACGATGCGCACCGCCACCTGGGCGGCCGAGGACAAAGAGTTGGTGCGCCTTCCCTTTGGACGACCGCAGGTGACGCGATGAGATCGGTCACGCGCCACCGCAGCGGCGCGGCTTGCACGAGCCGCTGCGCGCGGGCGACGGACGGCGGCGGCCATCCACCACAAACCTCGGCCGAGCGCAACCCGCCCCTCGAAAAACGAGTACTCGCCTGCGCCCGGAACGACGCGATACCCCGGTAGTACACTGGAAACCGACCTGAATGCCGTCGCGCCTCCTCCCCCTGAGGAAGCCGTTCACGGTTGCCTGATGTCGCCGCGGTTCGCTGTCCATGACCAACCTCGATCCTCCTCTCTGGCTGGCGCTCGTGTCGGCCTTGCTCGCCGGGCTGTTGCTGGGGGACGCTCTGCGACGCGCAGAGTGGGCGGAGGTCACCCTGAGCGACCATCTCGTCTGGGCCTCGATGACGGCGATCGTCTTTCTCGGTCACCAGATGACCGTGCCGGTCGATTCCCGGATTTCGCTTCACTATCTGGGCGCCGCCGCGCTCTGTCTGCTGCTCGGCTACCCACGAGCCATGATCTCGATGGCCGTGGTGTTGCTCAGCGATTACCTGCTGGACCCCGATGGCTCGCTCGGCCTGCGCTATCTTTTCGGCGCGGCACTGCCGATCTGGTTGATCTACCGCTTGCTACGCGCCAGTCAGCGCTGGCTGCCGGCGAACCTCTTCGTGTTCCTGCTCGGTGCGGGCTTCATCGGGCTGTTCGTCACCTATGCCGTGCAGTTGTTCATCCTGGCCGGGCTGCACGTCTGGCTTGGCAGCTGGCCTCACGACGGCTGGGGCCAGACCCTGCCATTCGCGCTGTTACTGGCGTCCGGAGAGACCGTCATGGAGGGCATGATGATCACCCTGCTGGTCGTCTATGCACCTCGTTGGGTCCGTCTCTACGACGACCGTTTCTACGTACCACCTCCATGAATTCGCACGAAGAAGGTTTGACCGGCGTCTGAGCGCCGACCGTCGGATCTGGCCTGCCGAATCGCCCCTGTTCGGGGCAGTCACCTGCCCCTTTCGATCGACAATGACCTCAACGCCGGGTAGTCCCGTCGTCGATGCGATGTCATTGCCCATTCTGCCGTCCCGGTATCCGGTGCCGGACGAATCGAGGCGTTGCGAACTCGCCATTCGAGTCACCGATGCAGACCATGAACAACTTGAAGAAGGTCCGCGTCGCCGATTTGAGAATCGGCGATCACGTCAGAAAGATCGAAGGTCCCTGGCTCGAGCACGGCTTCTGGCGCCGCAGCTTCCGAATCAAGGATCAGCGCGTGCTCGACGAACTGAGCGCCTCGGGCGTCGAGCACGTCTGGATCGGGGCCGCCGACCCGGATGAATCCGATTCAGACGCCGGGTCGGACGATGCGCTGCCTCACGACGGCGGCGACGCATCCGCCGCTGTCGCCGGTCCGGACTCTGAAATCGATGCCACCGTCGTGGCGGAGTCGGCCGCCGACGAGTCCGACGTCACATTCGCTTCGGGTGCGGACGACGAAGATCTTCTTTTCGAGCCCGTCGAAGACGACGCGCCCGCCGAACGCCCTCCGCCGCGCCTGCAGCCACACGCGACGCCCGTCAAGCAAGGTTCGAGCCGTCTGCACCGGCCCGATCGACCATCGCCGCCCAGCGAACGCGACTGGCAGCGGGCGCAACGCGTGTGCTCGTTGGCCAAACGAGTGGTCACGAAGATGTTCGACGATGTCCGTCACGGTCGGGCGATCGACGCCGAGGCCGTGATGCCGGTGGTCGACTCGGTGATCGAGAACGTTTCCGAGCAACCCGGCACGCTAACCTCGCTGGCACGGCTCAAACACCAGGATCAGTACACCTTCATGCACTCGGTGGCCGTCTGCGGCCTGATGACCACGCTCGGGCTCGAGCTCGGCCTGGACGATGAGGCCGTTCGCGAGGCGGCCATCGCGGGCCTCGTTCACGACATCGGCAAGATGCTGGTGCCGCAGGAAATCCTGAACAAACCCGGCAAGCTGACACCCGAAGAGTTCCAGGCGATCAAGTTTCACACCAGTGGCGGTCATGAGTTGCTCGCGCGCTTCGACGGCGTCGGACCGGTGGCGCTCGATGTGGTCCGTCACCACCACGAGCGGCTCGACGGCAAGGGCTATCCGGACGGCCTCGCCGGCGACCAGATCTCACTGTTCGCCCGTATGGGCACGGTCTGTGACGTTTACGACGCGATCACCTCCGACCGACCCTACAAGAAGGCCTGGGAACCCACGTTTGCGCTCGCCCAGATGCGCAAGTGGACAGCGGGATCCTACGATCTCGTGGTGTTTCAGGCATTCGTGAAGAGCATCGGCGTCTTTCCGAACGGATCTCTGGTTCGCCTGAACTCGGGCAGACTCGCGGTCGTCGTCGACCAGCATCCCAGCAATCTGATGACACCGATGGTCAAGGTCTTCTTTTCCACCAAGTCGGGCCAACCGGTGCCCCGCGAGTTGGTGGATCTCGGCGCAAGCGGATGCCGCGAAAAGATCGAAGCGCTCGAGGATCCCACCCGCTGGAACTTCCGCAATCTGCACGAGCTGTGGATCCCGGTCGACCTGACCAAGATCTGATCGTGCTCAACTGCCCACGCGCAGGGGCGACACCAGACCACGCAGGCAGGCGACGGCACTGAGCGCGGTGATGCGCCCGGTGGCCGGATTGGCTTCCGTCGGAATGCCCTCGATCTCGAGCGTGAAGCGGGCGCTGTCGGCGTCGACCTCGATGCGATGCGAGTTGCGCGTGATGGCAGGATCTGCCCAGATCTGCAGGCGCGTTCGCTCCGGACCGATGCCGGCCAGGCTCAGGGCGGCGATGACGTTGACATTGGCGGGAAAACCGCGCGCGGCCTCGCGCGCATTGCCTTCGAAGATCATGAGCGGCTCGGTCAGGCCGTCCAGTTCGATGCCACGCTCTACCAGATAGGGCGCACCACGCAACCCCCGCGGTGGCTTGCGCGTGATCGCCGTCACCGAGTGGATCGTGCCTTCGGCCGCAGCACGCACGGCGTCGAGTCCGACCAGCGCCCCGGTCGGCACGACGATCCGTGCTCCCGTCTGCGAAGCGCGCCCGACCAGGCCCGGTCGATCGAGCAGCGCGGCGACACTCAAGGGCATGAAAATCCGGCCGGCCTCGACCGTGATCCCGGCGATTTCGTCGAAGGCGGCCGCCGGCGCGCACTCGAGCACCACGTCGCTTGCCTGTACGAGTTCGGATGCGCCCAGCACCGGCACCGAACTCTCGAGCCCGGCCAGCCTGCGCCGAGCCTTGTCATGATCGCGCGCACCGACGGCCGCAAGGCGCAAGCCGTCGACCCCGGCCGACAGACGGGTGACGACTTCGGCGCCGATCGCGCCCAGGCCAAAGACTCCGACGTTCAACGGGGAATGCGACGCGGACATGGCACAACCTCTTGCACGATTGACAGCGGCGACTATAACGCGCACTGCCGCAGGATCGGCATCGCGGTTCAGACGATCAAGGCGATTGCCGATGCACTCTGCTCGCTCTGCAGCAGCGCTCCTGCCAGGCTCGGTCGATACCCGGGCCTCGTGCCCCTGTGATCGACGATGTCATCGGACCCCGAATGGTCCGCATCCTCGTCGTACTTCCGCGCGTGCCTTGCCAACGACTCGTCGTTGCGAGTGCGCTCGGGAAACGGCAGGCCCCCCTGCAGCGTCCACAGGCAATGGGGTTTGTGCGCCTGCATTGCCCTCTGCAGTGCCAGATTCGCGCGTGCGAGGATCACCTCGACGACGGGATTGCCGTGATTGCCACACGCCCCCACGCAGACCTCGAGCGCGGCGCGATGCTGACCCAGGCTGGCCGCCAGGCGTTCGTGCACCACGGCGGTCACGGATTCGAACACGTCGGCCTCGTCACCGTCGGACTGAACCTCGGCCAGCAGAATCCCGAAACGAGCGCCGCCGATGCGGCCGACCTCGTCGCCGGCTCGAAGATTGACTCGGATGTCGGTCACGAGCGATGCCAGCAGGCCGCCTGCCACCGCCGCGCCGTGGCGGGCCGCGTAGACATCGAAATGGCGCAGTTCGAACACGGCCACCATCAGGCGACGCTCGTGCCGGCGCGCCCGCGACAGCTCGAGCGCCACACGCTCCGCGAAGGTCTCGCCATTGCAGGCACCGGTCAGGGCATCGGTGCGCCGGCTGCTGGCCAGCTCACGCTGCAGGCGCAGCACCTCTGTGATGTCGGTCAGCGAACACTTGACATTGATGGGCCAGCCTTGGGAATTGAATTCCACACTGGCCGACATCAGCACATCGACCTCGCGCCCATCCTGGGTCACGAACTTGCTCGGAAAGTCGCGGCAGCCGCCGTTGCGCCACATCGCATCCCGAACCCTGCCGAACTCCCGACGTGCCTCTTCACTCATGAACTGACGCGCGTTGCGTCCGATCACCTCTTCGCGGCGATATCCGAAATGCTGAAGCCACAACTCGGTAACCGCGATGATGGTGCCCGAGCCGTCGAGCAGATACGACAGCGTTGGCGAGGCCAGATATACGGCGGCAAGCCGGCGGGTGTCCGATACATGGCGCAGACGAGCGGCCAACGCATTGCTGGCCAGACGCACTATCGTCCTCAGACGCTCGCCGCGCTCGTTGACCGCCTCTCCTCGCACCACCATGCCGATCTCGCCGTGCAGCGGCGCGCCGCGGGGCACGATCGAGTGCCGTTGAATCATCGCCGCGTCGCCGGCCCCCATCCGCTGAAGGGTCGGCTGACCCGAGATCAGCCCGCGCATGGCCGCGATGTCGAGCGCCGAGAACAAGGAAGCGAACTCCCCGATATCCTCCCCGCTGCACCACTCGATCGACGTCGTGACGCCCATCATGTCGCGCAGGGTCAAGCGAGCGCAGACCGCCTTGCCCGCACGCGCCGCCATTTCCAGCAGGTCCGTCAGCGTCTGGCGCAGGTCGGGATCCAGGCGGTCGAGTTCATCGACCGAAACCTGGTAGTCCAGATCGGCGTACTCGGGATCGCGGGCGTTGTCGCTGAGAAGCATCCGGGGTCGGCTAGTAGACGATGGGCAAAGAGCGCCCATCTGGCAGTTCTACGGCGCATCACCCCGGCCACTGAAGCATCCTTGGACCGGAGGGGCCGACCCGCGGACGTTCGGTCAGGCGTCAGGCGCCGAATCGCCTTAATACGGCAGGCGCCCGTTGGCGTGCGCCGACAACCATGAACCCGCTGCCCGCGACCGCAAACACCGCGATTGATGAGTGAAATCGCCCCGGAAAACACCACGACCGGATCGTACGATCGACACGGCCGACGTGCCGCCACGACGCGGCCGGCTCTTGCTTCGACGGCTAGCCGTCGGCGCCGCGCTTCGCCGACAAGCCACGTGGCAGCGGGAAAGTCATTTGTTCGTGCACGCCGTCGAGCGCCCGGACATCGCCCACCCCGAGACTCTTGAGCCGCTCGACCAGTTCGACCACCAACAACTCGGGCGCCGAGGCACCCGCGGTGATCCCGACCCGTTTCTTGCCCTCCAGCCAAGCCGGATCGAGCTCGCCAGCGTTGCGGATCATGCGCGCCTCGCGGCCCAGCTTGTCAGCGACCTCGCGTAAGCGGTTGGAGTTCGAGCTGGTTGGCGAACCGATCACGATGACCAGATCGCACAGCGGGGCCATGAACTTGACCGCATCCTGACGGTTCTGTGTCGCATAACAGATGTCCTGCTTCTTGGGCTCGACGATGGCCGGAAAGCGCTGCTTCAGGGCATCGATGATGTCACGGCAATCGTCGACCGACAGCGTGGTCTGAGTGACGAACGCGAGCCTGTCCGGGTCCCCGACCTGCAGCCGGGCGACGTCGGCAACCGTCTCCACCAGGTGGATACCCGAATCCGCCTGGCCCATGGTGCCCTCGACCTCGGGATGACCCGCGTGGCCGATCATGACCACCTCCAGGCCTTCGCGGCGTACCTTGGCGACTTCGACGTGCACCTTGGTGACCAGCGGACAGGTGGCATCGAAAATGGTGAATCCGCGGCGCTCGGCCTCGTCGCGTACTGCCCGCGACACACCGTGCGCCGAGAACACCAGGGTGGCGCCGGCGGGCACCTCGTCGAGCTCTTCGACGAATACCGCACCCTTTTCGCGCAGCGAGTTCACGACGTATTCGTTGTGCACGATCTCGTGCCGAACGTAGATCGGCGGTCCGAAGCGCTCGATCGCGCGCTCGACGATAGCGATTGCGCGATCGACGCCGGCGCAGAATCCGCGGGGCTGGGCTAGAACGGCTTCCATGAGTGATCTCCCGGGGCTTTCGGAGCGACCCGCGTCGGGCGCGGGGCAGCGGCGGTCAGCCCGGCAATACGCCGAGCACGCGAACGTCGAACACGATCGCCCGGCCTGCCAACGGATGGTTGAAATCCATCACCACCCGTTGTGCGTCGATGGTCTTGATGACACCGGCGACCTGCTCGCCGCCGTCACCACGAATGCGCACGATGTCACCCGGAACATAGCCGGCCTCCGTCTCCTCGTGCGCGTGCGCGTCGAAGAACTCGCGCGTGAAGGACTGCAGCAGACCCGGGTGGCGCTGACCGAATGCCTCACCCTCGGCCAGGTCGAAGTGCCGTTCGTCGCCTTCGTTCAAGCCGATCAGGCGTTGCTCGAGCGCCTCCGCCAATTGCCCGCAACCCAACTGCAGTGTGGCCGGCCGACCGCCGAACGTACTAATGACTTCGGCCCCGCCATCGGCGAGCGCGACGCGATAGTGAAGCGTCAAATGGGCCTGCGGCCCGATGGTGATCGGCTGTTCGTCCATCCGGCGATTCTAAGGGAAGCAAGGTGTCCATTCGCGATTGGCCACACGGCCTCAGACCCCGCGAGAAGCTGCTGGCTCATGGTCCCGCGGCCCTGTCCGATGCAGAACTGGTGGCGGTTTTCCTGCGCACGGGCCTGCGCGGGCAATCGGCCGTCGCAGTGGCGCAGCAACTGCTGGTCGCCTTTGGCGACGTCTTCGGCCTGTTGCACGCGGAGCGCGACACGGCCTGCCGCCAGACGGGCTTGGGCCCGGCCAAGTGGGCCACGCTGCAGGCTGCGGCGGAACTCACCCGACGCAGCCTGCTGGCCGACCTGAAACGCGGGCAGGTGCTCGACAAACCCAACACCGTGCGTGATTTTCTCCGGCTCTGGCTGCGCCAGCGCCCGTCCGAGAGCTTCGTCGCATTGTTCCTGGACAATCAGAACCGCCTGCTCTCGGCCGACGAACTGTTTCGCGGCTCGCTCTCCCAGACCGCGGTCTATCCGCGCGAAATCGTACGTCGTGCCATCGAACTCAATGCCGGGGCGATCATCTTCGCGCACAATCATCCGTCCGGGCTGGCCGAACCCAGTCATGCCGACCGACTGTTGACCGAGGCCTTGCAGAGTGCGCTCTCGCACCTCGAGATCAGGGTTCTCGACCACCTGATCGTGGCCGGCAACCGAACCGTGTCGTTTGCCGAGCGCGGCTTGCTCTGAATTCGCGCCCAGGCATCTCCGTCGGGCCTATTGCCCGCTTGCCCCACGCGTGGTCCATGCCGCATATTCGACAAAACCGCAGGCTTCGTGCTATATTATTTGGCTAACTATCTGAATTCGTTGATCCGGAGTAACACCATGTCCCGCGTATGCCAGGTGACCGGTAAGGGTCCGTTGGTGGGCAACCATGTCTCGCACGCCAACAACAAGACCAAGCGTCGCTTCCTGCCCAATCTGCAATACCGCCGCTTCTGGGTCGAAAGCGAGAACCGTTGGGTGCGCCTGCGCCTGAGCAATGCGGGCCTTCGCCTCATCGACAAAAAAGGCATCGACACGGTCGTCGCGGATCTCCGTGCCCGTGGCGTTTCGGTCTGACCCAGGAGACGATCATGCGTGAAAAGATCAAGCTCGAAAGCACCGCCGGTACCGGCCACTTCTACACCACCACCAAGAACAAGCGCACCATGCCCGAGAAGATGGAGATCAAGAAATACGATCCCGTCGCCCGCAAGCACGTGGCGTACAAAGAAGCCAAGATCAAGTAGATCATCGCTTCGGCGCGCCGTGCCTGCGTTGGCAGACACGGCAGCGCAATAGAAAAAGGCCGCTTCTAGCGGCCTTTTTCTATTGCGCTGCGCTGTGTTACGCGCGGTCCGATCGGGCAGGCAAGAACCGGGCTGGCGGGAGGCCTGGCAATAACGTTACCGCCGGCCGATGCGCAAGAACGCGAATGCCTGAAACGGCCGAGCACCGGGCCCCGAACGGAGACCGGCGCACGGCGCGCGATCAGTTCACCGGGGCGAATCGCCGCATGTTCTGCGCCATTTCGCGCAGTGCCGCGACACCACTGGCCTCGGCCCGCTCACACCATTTCTGCAGCTGAACGACCAAGTGCTCGGTCGAATGATGGGAACGTTCCCACAATGATGCGAGCTCCTGGCGCATCTCGACCAGGAACTTCAGCCGCGAACTGGCCGCGAACACCTGCTTGAGCTTGGCCTGCTGGTCACGCGTCCATTTGGCCGAATCCAGCGGAATCCAGCGGCGCGCGCCGTCGAGCAGCGAGGACTCGGGGCTCTTCAGCGTCTTCAGGCGGGCAGCTTCTTCCGAACAGGCATTGCGCAGCGTGCGGGCGAAATCGGCCATCAACTCGTATCGCAGGGCGATGACCGCCTGCAAGGTCTCGGAATCGGCCGACTCCTTGGCCGAGGCCGCTCCGACCAGGCGCGGCTTGGGTGCCACCCGACGCACATGAGCCAGTCCCAGCGCCGACATGATGCGGATGTACATCCAGCCGATGTCGAATTCGAACCAGCGCGACGACAGCTTGGCCGAAGTGGCATAGGCGTGGTGGTTGTTGTGCAACTCCTCGCCGCCGATGATGATGCCCCAGGGAATCAGATTCGTGCTGGTATCGGTGATGTCGAAGTTGCGATAACCCTTGGCATGGCCCAGGCCGTTGATGATGCCGGCGGCAGTCACCGGGATCCAAAGCATCTGCACGCCCCAGACCGCCAGACCGGCAATGCCGAACAGCAGCAGGTCGATCAGCAACATCACGACGACGCCCATCGCCGAGTGCCTGGTGTACACATTGCGCTCGATCCAGTCGTCCGGCGTGCCGTGGCCGTACTTGGTAACCGTTTCGGCGTTGGCCGCCTCGGCCCTGTACAGCTCGACACCTTCGAGCAGCACCTTGCGCAGGCCGAACACGACGGGGCTGTGCGGATCGCCCTCGCGCTCGCACTTGGCGTGGTGCTTGCGATGCACGGCCGCCCACTCCTTGGTGACCATGCCGGTGGACAGCCAGAGCCACAGGCGGAAGAAATGCGAGACGATCGGATGAAGATCCAACGCCCGATGGGCTTGGCAGCGATGCAGGAAGATCGTCACGCCGGCGATGGTCACGTGGGTCAGGGCAAGCGTGACGAGAACGATCTGCCACCCCGTGAGATTGAGAAGACCCTGGTCTAAGAACGTCAGAACCGCATCCATTGACTTATGTAACTCCTATGTCGAAGTGCATCGACATTTTACCCCGTGGGATGTCGAAGAACCTGTCGATCTCGCCGATTTCGGCGCAGCTGAAACAGGAACCGGGGCCCGAAAGGCGCCCCACCTGACGCGAAGGGCCGACAGGACGCCCCTCGAAATTCTTCGGCCGCCATCGGCGGCGCATGCATGCCACCCTGCGGGTGGCAAGAAACGATCCGTGCGCCGGCTCTGACGAGCATCTTGAACGCGAATCAACATCAACGACCACCATCCTCGCGCCGCCAGGCGGCCGCGAAGAAGCCATCGCAATCCTGCAGATGCGGCCAGAGCCGCAGAAAGAAAGCCTCGTCGCCGCCATCGTGAACACGAGGCTGGGACGATAACGCGTCGGCCGCCGCTCCGGAGGACACCGACACCGTCCCGCCCGAGACAGAACCCGATTCTCCCTCAGGACGCTCGCCGATCATACCGGCGCACGCAGCGTCGCACGGCTCGGCCGCGGCCTGCGATCTCCGCGCGAGCCCGATGTCCTGGCGCACGAAACCGATCCCGGCCTCACGCCAGGACCGCTCGGCATCCAGGGCCACCGCCTCGTTCTCGTCACGCAGCAGGCTGCAGGTGGCATAGACGAGCCGCCCCCCGGGCGCAACCAGTTCGGCCGCGGCCAGCAGGATGGCGCGCTGCTGCCCGGCCAGGCGCTTCAGGTCGTCTTCGCCGTAGCGCCACTTGAGGTCGGGATTGCGGCGCAAGGTACCCGTGCCGGAGCAAGGCGCATCGACCAGAACCACGTCGGCACGGCCGCGCAGCCGACCCAGTCGCCCGTCGTGCTCGCTCTCGATGCGCATCGGCTGCACATTGGTGGCGCCGCTGCGCGCCAGCCGCGGGCGCAGCGCCTGTAGACGGCGCGCGGAGATGTCGCAGGCATAGATCTGGCCGCTCGAGCGCATCTGCGCCGCCAACGCCAGCGTCTTGCCGCCGGCCCCGGCGCACAGATCGACGACCGTCTGGCCGCGCCGCGCCGCGCAGGCACGGACCACCCATTGGCTACCGGCGTCCTGAACCTCGAACCAACCCTGCTCGAAGGCCGGCAGCGCCGCCAGATTCGGTCGGCCCCGCACACGGATCAGTGACTCGAGCCCCGTCAGTTCGGCGGGCAGATCGTCGACGGCCGCGATCCCGGCCGAATTCAGGGCCTCGCGCACCTGCGACGGTTGGGCACGCAGAGGATTGACGCGAAGGTCGAGCCCGGCCGGTTCCAGCATGGCCGCACCGAGCGCCTCCCGCGAGGCCTCGTCGAGCCACTGTTCGCGCAGGCGCCCGGCTAACCAGTCCGGCAGGCTCACCCGCACCGCCCACGGCAGTGCTTCACGATCGATCTGGGCAACCCGGGCCAGCCATTGCTGCTCGGGCACGCTCGGACTCAGCCACCCGCCAACGGTGCCGTCGGCCTGCGCGAGCAACGCGAGCCGGCGCTCGAGGGGTCCCGGGCCAGAGTCGGCCAGATGCGCATAGAGGCGCCGGTGACGCAACACCGCATAGGCGTGATCGGCCAACCGCTGCCGGTCGCGACGACCGATCGCCGGGTGCGCGCGAAAGAAGCCCTGCATCGTCCGATCGGCGGGCTGATCGAAACGCAGCAATACCCGCAGCAGCTCGACCAACGCCTGCTCGGGACCGAGCGCCGCCGGCGTGCTCGACGAACGACGCCGTCCGCCCGCCGCCCGATCGCCGGCGATGGCGCGCTTGCCGGTCGGCGCAGCGGCGCGCTTGCCGCTCGGCGCAGCGGCGCGGCGCTCAGTGCGTGCTCGGGCCATCGTCCAATCCCATCGCAGCGGACATGCCCTCTGCCAGCAGAACACGGTCGCCGTGCAACGCCACCAGGCCTTCGACGAAGCCGCGCACCACGGCCGGGTATAGCCGGTGCTCGGCGATCTGCACCCTGGCCCGCAGGCTGGCCGGCGAGTCATCGGCGAACACGGGCACCACCACCTGGGCGATGATCGGACCGGCGTCGAGATCGGGGGTCACGAAATGTGCGGTGGCGCCGTGCACCCGCACCCCGGCCGCGAGCGCGCGAGCGTGCGTGTCGAGGCCCGGAAAAGCGGGCAGCAGCGATGGATGGATGTTGATGAGGCGACCCTGAAAATGATCGACGAAGGCAGCGCCCAGCACGCGCATGAAACCCGCCATGACGACCAGATCGGGCCGGTAGGCGTCGATGCGCTCCACCAGGGCCGCATCGAAGGCATCGCGGGACGGAAAGGATTTGTGCGACAGCGCCTCGGTCGGAAGCCCGAGGGCAGCAGCTGACGACAACCCGGCCGCATTCGGATCGTTGCTGATCACGGCGGCGACCCGTGCCGGCCAACCCTGTTCGGCGCAGGCCCGCGCAATGCCAAGCATATTCGACCCGCGGCCCGAAATCAGGATGACCAGCGATTTCATCGGGCGCGAGTGTAGCACCGTCCCCTATATAATGCTGGGTTTTCCGCGTCGCGATGCAGATGGAGGTTTTCCGTACCTTGCCCGATGTTTCCGAGCGCCAGCCCTGCGGGCTGACCATCGGAAATTTCGATGGCGTGCACCTCGGCCATCAGGCGATGCTCGCCCGTCTTCGGGCGACCTGCTCGGAGGCGCGCCTGCCCATGGCGGTGCTCACTTTCGAGCCCCATCCGCGCGAGTACTTCGCCGTGCGGCACGGGCGCGAGGCCCCCCCGCGGATCAGTGTCGAGGCCGACAAGCTCGCCGCGCTCGAGCTGGCCGGCGTCGACCGCGTCTGCGTACTGCCCTTCGATGACGAACTCGCCGGCACCGACGCACGCGACTTCGTCGAGCACATCCTGGTCGAGGGCCTGGCGGCACGCGAGTTGCTAATCGGCGACGACTTCCGATTCGGTGCCGCGCGCGCGGGCGACTTCGCCCTGCTTCGCGAACTGGCCGCCGGCCGCTATCGCGTGTCGCGCATGGAAACGATCGACGACGCCAGCGGGCAGCGGTTCTCGAGTTCGCTGGTGCGCAATGCGCTGGCAGACGGCGATCTCGACCGCGCCCGCCAACTGCTGGGCCGACCGTACGCTATCACCGGCCCGGTCGTACACGGTCGCAAACTCGGCCGCACACTGGGCTTTCCCACGCTGAACATCCGCTTCGGCAAGGCCAGACCGGCACTCTCGGGCATCTTCGTCGTCAGGGTGCACGGCATCGCCGGCGGGCCTTGGCCGGCCGTGGCCAGTCTGGGCACCCGTCCGGCCGTCGAGACCAACGGCGAGTTGCTGCTCGAGGTTCACGTGTTCGACTTCTCGCGCGAGATCTACGGCGAGCGGGTCCGAATCGAGTTCCTCCGGAAGCTGCGCGACGAGCGCGGCTTCGATTCCCTCGATGCGTTGCGCGAACAGATCGCCGACGATGCGGCACGAGCCCGTGCCTACTTTGCTTCACCACAGGATCCCGATGGCCAAGCCTGACAAACCGAAAGCCGAGCAGAACGACCAAGGCGGCTACCGCAAGACCCTGAACCTGCCGGAGACCCCGTTTCCGATGCGCGGTGATCTCGCCAAGCGCGAGCCGAAATGGGTCGAGCAATGGCAGAAGGACGATGTCTATGGCCGCATCCGCCAGGCCTCGGCCGGTCGTCCGCCTTGGATCCTGCATGATGGCCCGCCCTATGCAAACGGCGCGATCCACATGGGTCACGCGGTCAACAAGATCCTCAAGGACATCATCGTCAAGAGCCGCAACATGGCGGGCTTCGACGCGCACTACGTGCCTGGCTGGGACTGCCACGGCATGCCGATCGAGATCCAGATCGAAAAGCGGCACGGCCGTAACCTGCCGACCGACCAGATCCAGTCGCTTTCGCGCGCCTACGCGACCGAGCAGATCGACACCCAGCGGCGCGACTTCATCCGCCTGGGCGTGCTCGGCACCTGGAGCGATCCCTACCTGACCATGAACTTCCGCAACGAGGCCGACGAGATCCGCGCGCTGGCCCGCATCATGGATAAGGGCTTCGTGTTCCGCGGTCTCAAGCCCGTGAACTGGTGCTTCGACTGCGGCTCGGCGCTGGCCGAGGCCGAGGTCGAGTACGCCGACAAGACCGATACCTCGGTGGACGTGGGTTTCCCGTTCGCCGACGACCAGCGCCAGGCGTTGGCGCGTGCATTCGGTCTGCCCGAGTTGCCGGCCGCGGGCGGCTACGCGGTCATCTGGACCACCACGCCCTGGACGCTGCCGTCGAACCAGGCGCTCAACCTGCACCCCGAACTCACCTATGCGCTGGTCCAGACTCACTGGCAGGGCCAGCCGTGCCTGCTCGTGCTGGCCGCCGAGCGCGTCGAGACCTGCCTCGAGAGTTACGGCCTGGCGGGCAAGGTGCTGGCCACCGCGCCGGGCCGCGCCCTCGAGAAAATCGAGTTCCTGCATCCGTTCTACCAGCGTCGCTCGCCCGTGTACCTGGGTGACTACGTCACCCTCGACACCGGCACCGGTATCGTGCACTCCTCACCCGCCTACGGCGTCGAGGACTTCGAGTCCTGCAAGCGCTACGGCATGACCGACGACCAGATCCTGCAGCCGGTGCTCGGCGACGGCGTCTACACAGACGACCTGCCCGAGTTCGGCGGCCAGAACATCTGGCAGGCGAACCCGAACATCGTCGAGCTGATGCGCGAGCGCGGGGTCTTGTTCCACGCCCGCAAGCACACGCACAGCTACATGCACTGCTGGCGACACAAGACGCCGGTCATCTATCGCGCATCCTCGCAATGGTTCGCGGGCATGGACGTGACGCCGGTCGACGGCGGCCCGACCCTGCGCGAGTCGGCCTTGCGCGGCGTCGAAGCCACCGCGTTCTATCCGGCCTGGGGCCAGGCACGGCTGCATGCCATGATCGCCAACCGGCCCGACTGGACGCTGTCGCGCCAGCGCCAGTGGGGCGTGCCGATGGCCTTCATCATCGATCGTCAGACCGGCGAGTTGCATCCGCGCACCCTGGAGATCCTCGAGCGCGTGGCGCAGCGGGTCGAGCGTGGCGGCATCGAAGCCTGGCAGCGTGTCGAGGCCGACGAACTGCTGGCCGAGATCGGCGAGGCCAACGACGGGCGCTGGATCAAGAATCGCGACACGCTCGATGTCTGGTTCGATTCCGGCACCACGCACCAGACGGTGTTGCGCGGTTCGCATGCCGACCAGTCGACCTTCCCGGCCGACATGTACCTCGAAGGCAGCGACCAGCACCGAGGTTGGTTCCACTCGTCGCTGCTGACCTCGTCGATGCTCAACGGCGTGCCACCCTACCGTTCGCTGCTGACCCACGGCTTCGTGGTCGACGGCCAGGGGCGCAAGATGTCGAAGTCGCTCGGCAACGGCATCGACCCGCAGGACGTCTATGCCAAGCTCGGCGCCGAGATCCTGCGCCTCTGGGTGGCCAGCTCCGACTACTCGGGCGAGATCAGTCTGTCCGACGAAATCCTCAAGCGCGTGGTCGAGGCATATCGCCGCATCCGCAACACCTTGCGCTTCCTGCTCGCCAACGTGTCCGACTTCGATCCGGCCACCGACACGGTGCCGCTCGAACAGATGCTCGGGATCGATCGCTACGCACTCGCCATGACCGAACGCTGGCAACAGGCGGCCGAGGCTGATTTCGCACGCTACGAGTTCCATCCGGCAGTCGCGCGCCTGCAGATCTTCTGCTCGGAAGACCTCGGCGCGTTCTACCTCGACATTCTCAAGGACCGGCTCTACACGACCGCCCCCAAGAGCCTGGCGCGCCGCTCGGCGCAGACCGCATTGCACGCGATCACCGACAGCCTGCTGCGCATCATGGCACCGATGCTCTCGTTCACGGCCGAGGAGGCCTGGGCGGTGTTCGCCCCCGGGCGGCTTGCCCAGACCGGCACGATTTTCGCCGAGACCTATCTGCGCTTCGCACCGGATCCCCGTCGCGATGAGCTGCTGGCACGCTGGGACCGGCTGCGCGAGCTGCGCGCCACGGTGCTCAAGGAGATCGAGGTTTTGCGCGAGCGTGGCGAGCTCGGGTCGAGCCTGCAGGCCGAGATCACCATGACGGCCGACGGCGACGATCTCAGCTTGCTCGAGAGCCTCGGTGATGACCTGCGCTTCGTGCTCATCACCTCGGCCGCCCGGGTCGAGCGCGGCAGCGAGCCGGGCGTGCGCGTGCGCGTCAGCGCGGGCACCAAATGCGAGCGTTGCTGGCACTATCGTGATGACGTGCACAGCGAGGGTGAACACGCCGGCATCTGTGGCCGCTGCGTGAGCAATCTGCACGGCGACGGTGAGGTCCGCAACCATGCCTGAGGCCCGCCCCGAGTCGGGCACGGGCCGCTGGCTGGCGCTGGCCGTGCTGGTGGTGGTGCTCGATCAGCTCAGCAAGTTCTGGGTCCTGCAGTCATTCGCGCTGCACGAACGCCGCCCGGTGATCAACGGGCTGTTCGATCTGACCCTCGTCTTCAACCCGGGTGCCGCGTTCAGCTTCCTGGCCGAGCACGACGGGTGGCAGCGCTGGTTCTTCACGATCCTCGGTATCGCGGCCGCGCTGTTCATCATCCACCTGCTGCGGCGTGCAAACGGCATGCCGATGTACGCCGCCGCGCTGTCATTGATTCTGGGCGGCGCGGTGGGCAACGTCGTCGACCGGCTCGTGCACGGCGAAGTGGTGGATTTCCTGCTCTTCTATCAGCATCCCTGGTATTTTCCGGCGTTCAACCTGGCCGACAGCGCGATCACCCTGGGCGCGGTCCTGCTGATCCTCGACGAGCTGCAACGCTGGCGCCGTGAGCGCGCGCAGGCGCAGCGGCGGCCGGCCGAGCACTGAGCCCCGCCCCGGACGGCAACGCCCGGCCAACACCATCGACAGACGGAGGTTTCGCGATGATCCTGGCGAATCGCCGCATACTGCTCGGCGTCACGGGCGGCGTGGCCGCCTACAAGGCGGCCGAATTGCTGCGCCGCCTGCAGGATCTCGGCGCGAGCGTGGACGTGGTCATGACCGAGGCCGCGACGCGCTTCGTCGGCACCGCCACCTTCCAGGCCTTGTCGGGCCGTCCGGTGTTCGCCGACGCCTGGGACACACGCATCGCCAACGGCATGGCGCACATCGAGCTCGGCCGCGCCGCCGACCTCATCCTGATCGTGCCCTGCTCGGCCGACTTCATGGCCAAGCTCGCACACGGCCATGCCGATGATCTGCTCTCGACGCTGTGTGTGGCGCGCAACCGCCCCCTCGCGATCGCGCCGGCAATGAACCGTGAGATGTGGGCCAATCCGGCCACTCAGCGCAATGTCTCGATACTGCGCGGCGACGGTCTGCACTTCATCGGACCGGCGAGCGGCGATCAGGCCTGCGGCGAAACCGGCGAGGGGCGGATGAGCGAGCCCGACGACATCGCCGAGGCCGTGATCGCGCTGTTCACGGAGCCGCAGCTGGCCGGACGACGGGTGCTCCTTACCGCCGGCCCCACCTACGAGCCGATCGACCCCGTTCGCGGCATCACGAACCGCTCGAGCGGCAAGATGGGTTTCGCGATCGCGCGCGCCTGCGCGCACGCTGGCGCCGAAGTCGAGCTGGTGGCGGGCCCCTGCGGTCTACCCACGCCAGCGGGGGTCGTACGGCACGACGTGATCACGGCCCGTGACATGCACGCGGTCGTCCTTGCACGCTGTGATTCATGGCAGCCGCACGTCTTCATCGGCGTGGCTGCCGTGGCCGACTGGCGGATCGCGAATCCGGCCGATCACAAGCTCAAGAAGGACGATGCCGGCAGCGTACCCGAGTTGCGCTTTGCGCCCAACCCCGACATTCTCGCCGAGGTCGCGGCAAGGCCGCGCGCGCCCTATTGCGTCGGCTTCGCGGCGGAGAGCGAGAATCTTCTCGAACACGGTCAGGCCAAGCGGGCGCGCAAGGGCGTACCGCTGCTGGTCGCGAACATCGGTCCCGACACGTTCGGCCGCGACGAAAACGAGCTGCTGTTGATCGATGCACAGGGCAGCCTCAGCCTGCCGCGCGCGAGCAAGGCCGAACTGGCGGCCGAGCTGGTCGGCGAGATCGCCAGGCGCCTGCCCGGCTGATCGATCGTTTGAGTCGTTCAACCGGGCCGGTGTGGGATCGCCGAACGCCGGCTCGGTCGATCCGAGATACATCGCCCGCCTCGCCTAGGCGAGGCGCGCGAGCGGTGCGACGCAGAACCACATGATGAAGCTCAGCGTGAGCACCATCAGGCCGTCGATCCGCCCGCCACGCACCGGCCGCGCCGCGAGTCGCAGACAGGCGGCGCAGATCAGGCCACCGTGCAGCGCCGCGAGCAACGCCACGACCGCACCGTAGGGCGATCGGGGTAGTGAGATTTCGATGGCGACCATTGCCAGGACGGCGATCGGTGCGGCCACGCCGGCAAGCCGCAGCGCACTCCGAAGGCCGAAGCGAACGGCCAGCGTGCGCTTGCCGACGAGCCGGTCGGCGGTCGCGTCGGGCAGTCCCGACAACGTGATCGACGGCAGGATCGAGATCGCCAGGGGCAAGGCGATCAGCCACGGCAGCGGGTCGCCGAGCGCCCCGCCCTGAATCAGATGACCGGCCAGAATGGCCAGCACGCCATGCGTCACGGCCACGTCCAGTTCGCCGAGGCTGCGATAGGACAGGCGCAACGGCGCGACCGTATAGCCCAGCGCAAGCACCGCCAGGACCACCATGAACGGGCCGAGAACGACGGCTTGCGGCGCGCTGCGCAACAATACGATCGCGCACGACATCGCCACGACCATCGCCACCCGGGTGCCGCGAACCAGATCGGCGGCCTCGAGCGCGCCGTTGTGGAGCACACGCGACCCGCCATTGAATGGCCCCCACCGCGCATTGGCCTTATCGGTCTCACGGTCACCGAGTTCGTTCGTGAACACCGTCGCCGCCTCGAGCGCGAACATCAGACCATAGCCGATCCAGAACCGCTGCGCATCGATGCCGTGACCGGACCCGGTGGCCAGCACCGCACCGAGCCAATAGGCGAGAAACGTCATCGGATAGAACTGCAGACGCAATGCGCCGATCCAGGCGGCTATGCGCCGGCGCGCGCGCTGCACCGGTGTGCGCGGGCCCTCGCGCAGGCGCATGCCGAGCATGCGGGCCCGACCCAGCCAATCCGAGCGCCTTGCGGGATCGGAATGATCGACGGGTCCGAAGCGGGTGTGCGCCGTGACATCGATCCCGCAGAAGCCGAGGGTGGCGCGGGTCATCGCCTGGCGGCCGGGCGCACGGTAGACAAGTGAATAGACCGGGCCCGGCGTATCCATCGTCGTCACGAGTTCGGCCGTGCGGGGGCCCAGATGACCGGCGAAGCCGGTCCCCGACTCGGTCGAGGAAAACGCCCACCCGGGGGTCAGCAGACGATCGAGGCAACTCTTGAGCAAGGCCGGATAGGTGCCCCACCAGGTCGGATAGACGAACACCAGGTGATCGCTGTCCTCGATGGCTGCACGCAAGTCGCCAAGATCCGCGCCGAGCGGCTGATCCGCGGGTGAGGCCATCGTCACGTCGCGCGCAAAGTGCAGACGCGACAGGTCGACGAGCCGAACCCGGCAGCCACTCTGGCGCGCGCCCGCGGCGAGCGCGTTCGCCAATGCCCCGCACAGCGACGACGAGCCGCGCGGATGCCCGAGAATCACGAGTACGCGCAATCGGCCCGGCTCGCCGCCGGCGGTCGGCGACACCGGATACGGCTCCTCGGCCGACGACCGATCAACCCCGAGCCCGCCGCGCTCCGCAGTCCCGGCGCCGTCGGCCGCGCGACAGGCCCTGGCCATGACGGCGCCCCACTCAGCCCGCCACCGGCGATCCGCCGTTCGGGTGCAAGACCTGCCCGGTCATGTAGTTGGCGTCGTCACTGGCAAGGAACAGAAAACTGGGTGCGACTTCCCATGGCTGCCCGGGCCGTCCGAGCGGCGTGCCCTTGCCGAAGTTCTCCACCACGTCCGGTGGAAACGAGGCCGGAATCAGTGGCGTCCAGATCGGCCCCGGCGCCACGCCGTTGACGCGTATGCCGCGCTCGGCGAACTTGCTCGCCAACGCGCGCACCAGCGACAGCACGGCACCCTTGGTCGAGGCGTAGTCGATCAGCAAGTCCTGGCCGCGATACGCTGTGATCGATGTCGTGCAAACGATGGACGCACCGCTCTCCAGGTGCGGCACCGCCGCCTGCAGGACATAGAACGTCCCGAACAGATTGGTGCGATACGTTCGCTGCAGCTGCTCGTTGCCGATGTCTTCGAACTCGGCACACGCATGCTGCTCGGCAGCGTTCGATATCACCACATCGAGCCCGCCGAGTTCGCTCACCGCCTGCGACACGGCCCGCTCACAGAATGCCGGATCGCCGATATCGCCCCGGATGAGCTGCGCCGTCGAGCCCTCGCGCTCGACGAGTTCGCGGGTATGCTCGGCATCGTCGTTTTCGTCCTTGTAGACGATTGCCAGGCGGGCACCTTCGCGAGCGAACAGCACCGCGACTGCTCGCCCGATGCCCGAATCCCCGCCCGTGACGAGCACGCGCTTGTCCTTCAGTCGACCACTACCCGGGTGGCGAGGTTCGAAGTCGGGCTTCGGATCCATTTCGGATTCGATTCCGGGCTGACGATCTTGAACGGTTTTCATGGATCGGCTCCTTGCGGGTGGCCTGTGAAATGACGCAAGCCCGCGGCTTCGTCTGACCGGCCGACGGAATGCGCACGCAACCGCGCCGCCGACCCGGGTGCCGCGCAATCATCGTGCCCGCCGACACGGACCCGGCAGCGAGATGCCACGGGTCGAGCGTCACCGTCGCCGGGTGTCTGGGTTATGCTCGACGTCCTTGCACGGGTGCAGAATTCGATCCCCATCATGGCCCGCAACGAACTCTTTCCTGACCTGGAACCGCCCAACGGTGATTTCATCGCCTACCTGGAAACCCTGGTCGGACCTCCGCCCGATCAACATCCGGCGTCCATGGCGCAGTCGGTGGCCGATTCCCTGAGCCAGCAAAGCCTGAACTCGGTCGTCGAAGCACAACGGGCCATGGCGGTCCATCCCGGCGAACGGCCGGTCATCGAAGCGGATCTCGCGCGGGCCGCCCCTGGGGCCGTCACCGCTGCGAACGATCGCCCCCGACCCGAAGCGGCCGCCGGCGCGTCGCGAGTCGGCAGGCAGCGCTTGCCAACGGCCGCGCGTCAGCGACCCGGCCGCGATGGCGACTCGCTGCCCGATCTCGCCGGCGCGATCGGCAAGCTGGCGAACGGCACGCTCGAAGGCTTCGGCGCCCGCCTGATACGGGGCGCGATCCGCGCGCTCGGCAGCCTGTTACTCTTCGGCGGCATCGCGTTGGTGGCCGCATCGATCCTGCTCGAAGACACCGTGCGCGGCCTGACCGCTGCGCCGGGCGTGTTCATGACGATCGTCGGCATCGTCCTGCGCAGCATGGCCGGCTCGCGCGGCGCTGTCGGCCGCCCGAGCCGGCCCATCCGCAAAGCCTGATTCCCGATCCACGAATGAATGTCGACCTGAAGATCCTCGATGCGCGCGTCGCCGACGCGCTGCCCGCGTATGCCACCATCGGCAGTGCCGGCCTCGACCTGCGCGCCTGCCTCGACGAATCCGTCACCGTGCGCGCGGGTGCGGCCGTCATGATCGGCACGGGCCTCGCAATCCACGTGGCCGACCCTGGCTATGCGGCGCTGATCCTGCCGCGCTCCGGCCTCGGCCACAAACACGGCATCGTGCTCGGCAATCTGGTCGGCCTGATCGACTCCGACTACCAGGGCGAACTGAAGATCTCGTGCTGGAACCGGGGTCAGGAAGACTATGTGATCGAGCCGATGGCGCGCATCGCCCAGCTGGTCATCGTGCCGGTGGTGCAGGCACGTTTCACCGTGGTCGATTCATTCGCGTCGAGCGCGCGCGGCGCCGGCGGTTTCGGCTCGACCGGCCAGGGCTGAGCAGCGGATCAACGCGCCTGCGCGATCAACTCGTCCAGCCGGCGGGCGTCGGCCACGAAAAGCCGGATGCCTTCGGCCAGCTTCTCGGTCGCCATCGCGTCCTCGTTGAGCGCGAAACGGAATCCCGCCTCGTCGGTCGGCACCCGGATCAGCGGTTCGTCACCCGGCATGTCTGCAGACAAGCGCCGCTCGAGCGGCTCGTCGGACTCCGACAGCCTGCCGAGCAGATCAGGGCTGATGGTCAGAAGATCGCAACCCGCCAAAGCCTTGATCTGGCCGATATTCCGGAAGCTCGCGCCCATCACCTCGGTTCGATAGCCGAAGCCTTTGTAGTAGCGATAGATGCGCTGCACCGACAGCACACCGGGGTCGTCGTCGGCCGTATAGTCACGGGCCTCGCGAGCCTTGAACCAGTCGTAGATGCGGCCCACGAAGGGGGATATCAGGGTTACACCGGCCTCGGCGCAGGCGGCCGCCTGCGCCAGCGAGAACATCAGGGTCAGGTTGCAGTGAATGCCTTCGCGCTCGAGTTGCTCGGCCGCGCGAATACCTTCCCAGGTCGCCGCAATCTTGATCAACACCCGCGCACGATCGATGCCGGCCGCCTCGTAGAGTGCGATCAAGGCCCTTGCCTTGGCCAAGGTGCGCGCGGTGTCGAACGACAGTCGCGCATCGACCTCGGTCGAGACACGCCCGGGAATGATCGACAGGATCTCCTGGCCGAAGCGCACCAGCACCCGGTCCGCGATCACATCGATGTCACCGGTATCGGCGCTCGCCACCACCTCGGTCAGCAGCGATTGATAGCGCGGCAGCTGCAGTGCCTTGACGATCAGCGTCGGATTGGTGGTGGCATCGGCGGGTCGATACTCGCGCATCACATGGAAGTCACCGGTGTCGGCCACCACGGTGGTGAACTGCTTGAGGGTGTCGAGCGTGCTCATCTTGGGAATCGATCCGATGACCAAAGGACTGACAGCGATTGGAACACGATTGACGACCGGTGCCCGGCCGGTCGATGGCAGGAGCTCAGGCGCGCTCGCGCGTGGCCGCCACGCCCAGGCAGACGATCAGCACGATGAACATCGCAGCGCCCCAGAGTGCGAACGGCACGCCCATCCAGGGAACGTTTGCCTCGTTGCACATGGCCTGCGCCTGGAATACGTCCGGCCAGCGCGAATCCAAGCCGAGCGAGCCGACGACGCGGTCAGCCAGCGTCAGCGCGCAGGACAGGTCCTTGGACGCATTGAACTGTTGATGCAAGGCCGCGGCCAGACCGGTGATCGCAACCCCCACCCCCAGCCAGCCGGTGAACCGGGCAGCGAGCCCCGGCAGCACGACGACCAGCAACGCCAGCACAACCACGACCAACGCCTGCAGGCGCTGCAGCACACACCAGGCACAGGGCAACAGATCGCTGCGATGCTGCAGCCACAAAGCGATGCCGACCGAGCCGAGCCCCACCCCGACGGCGAGCAGCGCCCAGACCCGCCGACCCGAACGAAAACGCGGGCCGTCGGCCCGCGCGGAGGTTTCAGTGGTTGCGCCCATCAGACGGACTGGATTTCCTGCTCGGTCTCGTCCTCGTCACCGGGGCTCGGAGGATCGTTGAGTTCGTCGTAGGTCAGCGAAACCTCTTCGGACTCGGTCAGATCGACCGTGACCTTGCCGCCGTGAACGAGCTTGCCGAACAACAACTCGTCGGCCAACGCCTTGCGGATGGTGTCCTGGATCAGGCGCTGCATCGGCCGCGCCCCCATGAGAGGATCGAAGCCCTTGACAGCCAGATGCTTGCGCAAGGCTTCCGTGAAGATCGCGTCGACCTTCTTCTCGTGCAACTGCTCCTCGAGTTGCATCAGGAATTTGTCGACCACGCGCAGGATGATCTGCTCGTCGAGCGTGCGGAAGCTGATGATCGCGTCGAGCCGGTTGCGGAACTCGGGCGTGAACATCCGCTTGATGTCCTGCATCTCGTCGCCGGCCTGCTTGCTGTCGGCAAAACCGATCGAGCGCTTCTGCAGGCTTTCGGCGCCCGCATTCGTGGTCATGATGACGATCACGTTGCGGAAGTCGGCCTTGCGTCCGTTGTTGTCGGTCAGCGAGCCGTGGTCCATGACCTGCAACAGGATGTTGAAGATCTCGGGATGGGCCTTCTCGATCTCGTCGAGCAACAGCACCGCGTGGGGCTTCTTGGTCACGGCCTCGGTCAGCAGGCCGCCCTGGTCGAAGCCGACGTAGCCGGGCGGCGCGCCGATCAGGCGCGACACCGCGTGCCGCTCCATGTACTCGGACATATCGAAACGGATCAGCTCGATGCCCAGCGTGAACGCGAGCTGGCGAGCGACCTCGGTCTTGCCGACCCCGGTGGGGCCCGAGAACAGGAACGAACCGATCGGTTTGTCCGGCTTGCCCAGACCCGAACGCGACATCTTGATCGCGGCGGCCAGGGCCTCGATTGCGGCGTCCTGCCCGAACACGGTGTTCTTCAGATCGCGCTCCAGGTGCTGGAGCTTGCTGCGGTCGTCACTGGACACCGAGGCCGGCGGAATACGGGCGATCTTGGACACGATGGCCTCGATCTCGCCGCGGCCGATGACCTTTTTCTGCGATTCCTTGGGCAGGATTCGCTGCGCGGCACCGGCTTCATCGATGACGTCGATGGCCTTGTCCGGCAGATGGCGGTCGTTGATGTACTTGGACGAGAGCTCGGCCGCGCTGCTCAGCGCCGACGCCGAATACTTGACCCCGTGGTGCTCCTCGAAGCGCGACTTCAGCCCGCGCAGGATCTGCACGGTCTGCTCGACGCTGGGCTCGACCACATCGATCTTCTGGAAGCGCCGGCTGAGCGCATGGTCCTTCTCGAAGATGCCCCGGTACTCGGTGAACGTGGTCGCGCCGATGCACTTGAGCGCCCCCGACGAGAGCGCCGGCTTGAGCAGATTGGAGGCATCCAGCGTGCCCCCGACGCCGAACCCGCCCCGATGATCGTGTGGATCTCGTCGATGAACAGGATCGCGTGGGGCGCGTTGCGCAGCGCCTTGAGCACCGCCTTGAGGCGCTGCTCGAAATCGCCGCGGTACTTGGTGCCGGCCAGCAGCGCGCCCATGTCGAGCGAATAGACGACCGCATCCGCCAACACCTCGGGGACGTCGTTCTCGGTGATGCGCCACGCCAGGCCCTCGGCGATGGCGGTCTTGCCGACCCCTGCCTCGCCGACCAGCAAGGGGTTGTTCTTGCGCCGGCGGCACAGCACCTGGATGACCCGCTCGACCTCGTGTTCGCGGCCGATCAGGGGATCGATGCGACCCTCCTTGGCCGAGACATTGAGGTTCTGCGTGTATTGCTCGAGCGCGCTCTGCTGGTTGGAAGCGCCTGCCTCGCCTTCCTGCTCGGCCGACTCTTCCTTGGGCTGGTCTTTGGGCTGCGGCGTCTTGGTGATGCCGTGGGAGATGTAGTTGACGACGTCGAGCCGGGTGATGCCCTGCTGATGCAGGTAGTAGACGGCGTGCGAATCCTTCTCGCCGAAGATCGCCACCAGCACGTTCGCGCCCGTGACTTCCTTCTTGCCATTGCTGGTCGACTGAACGTGCATGATGGCGCGCTGGATCACGCGCTGGAAGCCCAGGGTCGGCTGGGTGTCGATCTCTTCGGTGCCGGGAACGACCGGCGTGTTGTCCTTGATGAACCCGGTCAAGTTCTTGCGCAGGTCGTCCATGTTGGCCGCGCAGGCACGCAACACCTCGGCCGCGGACGGGTTGTCGAGCAGCGCGAGCAGCAGGTGCTCGACCGTGATGAACTCGTGACGCTGCTGTCTGGCCTCCACGAAGGCCATATGCAGACTCACCTCTAGTTCCTGAGCGATCATGTTTCCTCCATCACGCACTGCAAGGGGTGCTGGTGTTGACGAGAATAACCAGTCACCTGATCCACTTTCGTAGCGGCGACATCCAACGGATACACACCGCAGACCCCCCGCCCCTCCCGGTGGACGGTCAGCATCACGTGCGTAGCCTTCTCCCGGCCCATGCCGAAGAACTTCTGCAAGACGGTGACGACGAACTCCATCGGCGTGTAATCATCATTGAGCAGCAGCACCTGGTACATCGGCGGCGGCTTGACCTCGGATTCCTGTCGCTCGATGACGGGTGAGGAGTCTGGTCGGGATGCCATGTCGGCCATTCTATAGAGACAAAGATAACGCGCAACAACCGCCGAGCGGGTGAAAAAACCGCTCGACTAACCCAGGCTTCGAAAAGAGCACCGAAAGCGTATGGCGAATTGCTTGACGGCGCCGCCCGATTGCCAAAGAATGCACGCTGGGACGAGGAATTTTCTTTCCGAAATGACTGTACCCGATTTGTTGCCGTTTGTTGTCACGCATCCGAAACAGCGTGCATGCATGTTCGCAGCAGTTCATTCGTCCCGTGGAGTAAGCCGTTCGCCCTTCCGGTCTTTGACCATCCGGCGTCGGCTGACGCGTTTTTAGCAGCATCAGCGGTTCAAGAAGGAATCAGTCTAAATGGCAACCGGTACTGTCAAGTGGTTCAATGACGCCAAGGGCTTCGGGTTCATCACCCCCGACGAAGGCGGCGAGGATGTTTTTGCTCATTTTTCATCTATTGAAATGAGCGGGTTCAAGTCGCTGAAGGAAGGCCAGCGCGTGTCGTTCGACATCGTGCAGGGCCCGAAGGGTAAGCAGGCCGCCAAGATTCAGTCGGCCAACTGAGTCTGCGCCCCGTTCGCGGGGTTGGCAGAACAAAAAACGGGGCCTCGGCCCCGTTTTTTGTTGCCCGCCGGCAGGCCGGCGGGCACCCGATGGATCAGCCCATCTGCTGGATCATGACCTCGCCGAAGCCGGAGCAGGAAACCTGGGTGGCACCGTCCATCAGGCGCGCGAAGTCGTAGGTGACCTGTTTGCTGTCGATGGCCTTCTCCATGGCCTCGATGATCAGATCGGCGGCCTCGGTCCAGCCCATGTGACGCAGCATCATCTCGGCCGACAGGATCTCCGAGCCGGGATTGACGTAATCCTTGCCCGCGTACTTGGGGGCCGTGCCGTGCGTGGCTTCGAACATGGCCACCGAATCGGACAGATTGGCGCCCGGCGCGATGCCGATGCCGCCGACCTGGGCGGCGAGCGCATCGGAGATGTAGTCGCCGTTCAGGTTCAACGTGGAGATCACGTCGTACTCGGCCGGCCGAAGCAGGATCTGCTGCAGGAAGGCATCGGCGATCACGTCCTTGATGACGATCTCTTTGCCGGTCTTGGGATTCTTGAAACTGCACCACGGCCCGCCATCGATCGGCTGGGCCCCGAACTCGCTCTTGGCGAGCGCATAGCCCCAGTCGGCGAACGCACCCTCGGTGAATTTCTGGATGTTGCCCTTGTGGACCAGCGTCATCGAGGCACGATCGTTGTCGATCGTGTACTGGATGGCCTTGCGCACCAGGCGCTCCGTGCCCTCGCGCGAGACCGGTTTGATGCCGACGCCGGACGTGTTCGGGAAGCGGATCTTGGTGACGCCCATGTCCTTGATCAGGAAATCGATCAGTTTCTTGGCGCCCTCGTCTCGGCCGGCCACTCGATACCGGCATAGATGTCCTCGGAGTTCTCGCGGAAGATGACCATGTCGACCAGGTCCGGCCGCTTGAGCGGCGACGGCACACCGGTGAACCAGCGCACCGGGCGCAGGCAGACGTACAGGTCGAGTTGCTGACGCAAGGCGACGTTCAGCGACCGAATTCCACCGCCCACCGGCGTGGTCAGCGGCCCCTTGATCGAGACGACGTATTCTTTGACCGCGTCCAGCGTCTCATCGGGTAGCCAGACGTCCGGCCCGTAGACCTTGGTGGATTTCTCACCGGCGAAGACCTCCATCCAGGCGATCTTTCGCTTGCCGCCGTAGCTCTTGGCGACGGCGGCGTCGACGACCTTGATCATGACCGGCGTGATGTCCATACCGGTGCCGTCACCCTCGATATAGGGGATGATGGGCTGATCAGGGACGTTGAGCGACATGTCGCTGTTGACCGTGATCTTCTCGCCGTTGGTGGGCACCTTGATGTGTTTGTACATGGCGAAAATCTCTTTTGGCGGGTAAAACGCGGATTATGCCTGACTCACGCGACTGGCCGCCAATGGAACGCGTGCACGCCTTCGACTCGCAGACGACGCCCGAACGCGCAGCCGCGCGCCCGTCTTGCGCACCACCACCCTGAACCGCGGTATGTCTTTCACTTCCTCGGAGCACCCCAGATGCAACTGATCCGCCCCGCCCTGATATTCTCGGTCCTGCTCGCCACGGCTGGTCCGGCATTCGCGGCCACTGCCGATGCTGTCGGCATCGACAACGCCCGGGTCGAGCAGGAGATGGCGCGCCGTCTCCCGCCCGGTCTCGCCTATGGCCAGAGTTTCCACAAGCAACCCGACGCCAGCGATGATGCTTCCAACGACGGTGACGATCGAACCCAGCGGAAACCTCGCGAGCGCTGAGCTCGCCCACGGCGGCCGTGCCGGCCGCCATCCGGCGGGCCACCACGGCCCGATCGCGAAGCGACTGAGCCTGACTGGCGCGGTGGCGCTGCTGGTGGCATGGTGGCCGCTGGCCGCGGCGGCCGCGCCTGAAGAGGCGCAGCCGCCGCTACCGGAGATCCGGCTCAACGCCGGAATGCACGTCATCGTCGCCGAGGTTGCCGACACCCCGGCGAGCCGCCAGATGGGGCTCATGCACCGCCCGCCTCTGGGCCTCAATCGCGGCATGTTGTTCGTGTTCGAGCAGTCCGCGGTGCACTGCTTCTGGATGAAAAACACGCCAACCCCGCTTTCAATCGCGTTCATCGATCAAAAAGGCCTGATAACCGATATTCAGGACATGGCAGCGCTGAGCGAGGAAACGCACTGTCCGCCGGGACCGGTCCGCTTCGCGCTCGAGATGTCCCAAGGATGGTTTGCTGGCAAGGGCATCGGCGCGGGCACCCATCTGCGCAACGCGACCCTGTTCGAGAAATAGCCGGGCAACACCAGCGACAGCCGGGCAACACCAGCGACGAGCCTGCTCCCCGCGGGCCGTTTGCGCGGCGATCGGCGAGATGCCGAACCGTCGCTGCGAGGCGCAAGCCGCCCCCGCATGACCGTGCCGTTCCCGCATGACCGTGCCGTTCCCGCATGACCGTGCCGTTCCCGCATGACCGTGCCGCCCCCGCATTGCCGAGCCGCCCCCGCATTAGCACGATTCGTCGACGATCGCCGACCCGCCAGCATTTGGCGCGCCGCCGTCGTGGGTTCGTGGCAAGCCTATACAATGAATTTGAGGTTGCCGCATCGCCGCGTGTCGGTGGTTTCGTGCGGATGCCGCTCGGCAGCGAACCACCAATCCCATCAACTAACAATTAGCAAAGGACATCAGCATGGAGCACAAACTACCTCCCCTACCGTACGCCATGGACGCGCTCGCACCGCACATCTCGAAAGAGACGCTCGAGTTCCACTACGGCAAACACCACCAGACCTATGTCACCAACCTGAACAACCTGATCAAGGGCACCGAGCACGAGAATTCCTCGCTGGAAGACATCGTGCGCAAGTCCGACGGCGGCCTGTTCAACAATGCGGCGCAGGTGTGGAATCACACCTTCTACTGGAACGGACTCTCGCCCGACGGCGGCGGCGCACCGTCGGGCAAGCTCGGCGATGCGATCAACGCCAAGTGGGGCTCGTTCGACGCCTTCAAGGAGGCCTTCAACAAGTCTGCGGCGGGCAACTTCGGCTCCGGCTGGACCTGGCTCGTGCAAAAGGCCGATGGCAGCCTCGATATCGTCAACACCAGCAACGCTGGCACGCCGCTGACCGGCGCCGATACGGCCCTGCTCACCTGTGACGTCTGGGAGCACGCCTACTACATCGATTACCGCAATAGCCGACCCAACTACCTTGGTGCGTTCTGGAACCTGGCCAATTGGGAATTCGCAGCCGGCAACATGAAGTAAACAACTGGCACGCCCCGGGAGGAGAGCCTAAATGGGCATTATCGGAACACTGGTCGTCGGATTGATCGTCGGCGCGATCGCCAAGTTGATCGTGCCGGGCAAACAAGGCGGCGGCATCATCGTCACGATGCTGTTGGGTGTGGTTGGCTCGCTGGTGGCCTCTTATGGGGGCCAGGCGCTCGGTATCTACCGGGCCGGCCAGGGCGCCGGATGGATCGGCTCGATCATCGGCGCGATCATCGTCGTGCTGGTCTGGGGCATGTTGACCAAGTCCAAGACCTGAAGTGCATGTCCCGGGCTTGCAGGATTGCACCGGGCCCGGGAAAAGACCGCTGGATCAGCGGTCTTTTCCTTTCCGGCCCGTGACCGTGGCCGAAAGGTGACCGTCGGCGAGACGGGCCTCGATGCTCGCGCCCACCGCGACCTGACCGATCCCGGTCAACACCTGGCCGCCGGCGTCCGTCAGTACCGCATAGCCACGTTCGAGCACTGCCTGCGGACTGATCGCTGCGAGACGTCCCGCAGCGGCGGCTTCGCGCGCTCGCGCGCGCTCCAATGCCCGGTCGATTGCCACGGAAAGGCGCGTCGCGGCATGGGCGACGCGCACATCGGCAGCGCGCAGATCGGGCGCCCTGAGGTCGCGTTCGCGCCTTGCCAGTCGCGCAACCGCATCGGCAAGCGTGTGCCGGCCGGCTCTGGACAAGCCGACGGCCGCACGACCGAGGCGGTCGCGACGCGCCCGCCACTGCAGCCAGGGCGCAGGCAGGCCACGCAACGCCAGGTCGAGCCGCTGCCAACGCTGCTCGTGCTGGCGCTGTCCGGCGCGCAGCAGGCGCTGAACGAGGCCGCGCAACTGAGCGACCGACTCGCGCCGGTCGGTGACCGCGGCGGCTGCAGCCGCGGTTGGCGTGGCGGCGCGCCGATCGGCCGCGAAATCGGCGATCGTGACGTCGGACTCGTGGCCGACACCGGCCACGACCGGAATCGGTGAGCGCCGGATCGCCCGCGCGAGCTGCTCGTCGTTGAACGCCCAGAGGTCCTCGAGCGAACCGCCGCCCCGTACCAGCAGCAGGACGTCCGCAAGCGCATGATCGGCGGCGGCAGCCAGCGCCCGCACCAATGCCGCCGGCGCCTCTACCCCTTGAACCGCCGATGGGTAGACGATCACCTCGACCTGCGGCGCACGCGCCGCCAGCGTCGCCAGCACGTCACGCAGTGCGGCCGCCTGCAACGAAGTGACGACACCGACCGTGCTTACGCGGCGCGGCAACGGCCGCTTGAGAGACTCGTCGAACAGGCCCTCCGCCTGTAAGCGGTCGCGAAGAGCGACGAATGCCTGATGCAGATCGCCGGCCCCGGCCAGGCGCAGGGACTCGACGTTGAGCTGGAAGTCACCACGCGCCTCGTAGAGGGAAACCGCCGCCAATGCCTCGACCCGCTGCCCGTTGCGCAGCAACTGTCCGACGGCGCGCACGCGCGAACGGAACATCACCGCACGCACCTGAGCCTGAGCGTCCTTGAGCGAGAAATAGCAGTGACCGCTGGCGGCCCGCGTGAGATTGGAGACCTCGCCAACCACCCAGACGAGCGGAAAGCTGCGTTCGAGAAGTCGCGCGACCTGCCGATTGAGTGTCGCCACCGGCAGGACCACGCGCCGATCGGCCGCGAGATCGGCCTGCGATTCGTTCGATTGCGGGTTCATCCGCGGCATTTTGGCAGACACCGGTTTCGAATTGCGATGCGCCTCGTCTGCCGACGACTTGTCGAAGTGAGCGAAAAAACCAGAAAATCGAAAATGACCGACAATCGCTGGCGCAAAAAGACACGGCCCGTCCGTCGCGATCGAAAGCCGGCCCAAAGAACACTGATGCTTACGGAGAATGCCCGTTGTTTTCCCTGATCAAGGCCGCGGGGTGGCCCGTCTGGTTTCTGGTGCTCGCCTCCATCATTTCGGTTGCGCTCGTGGTCGAGCGTTTCATTTCCCTGCGTCGCGCTCAGATCCTGCCGGCCGGCCTCGTCGACGAAGTCCTGCTGCTGATCAAGAACCGTCAGATCACGGCTGAGATCGTCGCCAAGCTGGAGCGTTCTTCGCCGCTGGGCAAGGTTCTGGCCGCCGGCATCGCGCACGCGGGTCAATCGCGGGCCGCGATCAAGGAGGCCATGGAGGAAGCAGGCCGGGCGGTCAATCACGATCTCGGCCGGTACCTGTCGGCGCTCGGCACGGTTGCGACCACGGCGCCCCTGCTCGGGCTGTTCGGCACCGTGGTCGGCATGATCGAGATCTTCGGATCCCAGTCACCCTCGGGGCTCGATCCCGAGCGGCTCGCCTACGGAATCTCGGTCGCGCTCTACAACACGGCCTTCGGAATCCTGATCGCCATTCCGTCGCTTATCTTCTACCGGCACTTCCGCGCCCGGGTCGAGCACTACATGACCGACATGGAGCAACAGGCGGTGCGCCTCACCGATGCGCTGATCCGGGTGCAAGCGGAGCGACGATGAACTTCCGGCCCCTGCGAACCCCCGAAGAGCCGGAGATCAACTTCATCCCGCTGATCGACCTGTTGTTGGTGATCCTCATCTTCCTGATGGTGACGATGACCTTCAGCCGCTATACGCAGCTCAAGGTCGATCTACCCTCGGCATCGTCGACCGCGGTTGCCGAACAGGCTCGCGACATCGTGGTCGCGGTCACGGCCGACGGTCAGTACCGGCTCGCGGATCGCCCGGACGAGCCGCTCTCGCAGCCGGCACTGGCCGCCGCTCTGCGCGATGAAGCGGCTACGCGCAAAGAGCGCATGGTCGTGATCTACGCCGATGCCGGCGCGACGCACCAGGCCGTGATCGGTGTCCTCGACGCGGCCCGCCGCGCTGGGCTCGAGCGGGTCACGTTCGCGGCACAGGGCGAGCCAGCGCCGCGCTGATCACCGGCGCAATCGACGCCGCCATGGGCCGGGTTCGCGACTGGTCTGTCCCTCAGCCGCCGGGTCGTGCCGGATGAGCGTGCGTGCACGGCTCGAGCAACGCCTGCTCGAGGCATGGTACGAGCACGGCGTTCTGCCTTGGTGGCTGCAAGCGCTGCGTCTGCCCGCGTTGCTGACGGCGCGCGTTTCCGGCGCGCGACGCGCGCGCATCCATGCCGCCAAGCAAGCCCGGCGGCGATCCGACCCGGCGCCCCGGCCGAGAATCGTCGTCGTCGGCAACCTGGTTGCAGGGGGCAGCGGCAAGACACCGATCTGCCTGGCACTCGCCGAGGACCTGCGCGCGCGCGGATGGCGAGTCGGCCTGCTCGCGCGCGGCGACGGCGCCGCGCAGGCGGTCGACCCCCCGCGGCGCGTCGACCCCGACGATCCCGACGCGGCACGCGACGGTGATGAGGCCACCCTGATGGCCCTGCGCTCGGGCCTGCCCGTCTATGCCGGTCGCCGGCGTGGCGCCGCTTTGGCGTTGCTGATGCGCGAATGCCCCGACACGCAGCTCGTGATCAGCGACGATGGCCTGCAGCACGAAGCGCTGCCTCGCGATCTGGAACTGGCAGTGTTCGACCGACGGGGCCTGGGCAATGGACGCCTGCTGCCGGCCGGCCCCCTGCGCGAAGGTCCACGGGCGGCGGCCACCTTCGATGCGCTGATTCAAAACCTCGGCGCCGACGGCGAGCCCGCACCGCGACCCGTCGCCCACCGCCGCTGGCACCTCAGCCGGCTTGCCTTCTCCGGTGTCGTATCGCTGGCCGACTGGCGATCGGGGGCTCGCCCGGAGCAAGACGGCCCAGCCTCGACCGCGCTGCTGCAACGCCTGCGACGGCAGCGAGTGGCCGCCGTCGCAGGCATCGCGCGACCCGACGGATTCTTCTCGATGTTGCACTCACTGGGTCTGCGGATGCGCGAACTGCGTCCGGGCGACCATCGCACGCCCGAACCGCGCTGGTGGCACGCACTCGACGAGCCAGCGATCCTGATGACCGAGAAGGACGCCGTAAAATGCCCGCTCGACGACGACGGACGACTGTTCGTCGCCTGTGTGCGAGCCCTGCCCGATCCGGCACTGCTCGACTGGCTCGAAGAGGCGCTGCGTGGACCGACATCTACTTGAAATTCTCGTCTGCCCGATCTGCAAGGGCTCATTGCGCGTGCAACGGGACAGCCCGCTGCGACCGGCCGACGCGCAGCTCGAACTGATCTGCTCGCGCGATTCCCTCGCTTTCCCGGTTCGCGACGACATTCCCATCATGCTGGTCGACGAAGCCCGGTCCCTGGAAGCGGGACCGACCCAGGTGACCTGACGGGCATGAACATCCTGATTCCGGCGCGCATGGCGTCGAGCCGTCTGCCCGGCAAACCGCTGGCCGATCTCGCGGGCAAGCCCATGATCGTTCGCGTCGCCGAGACGGCCGCACAGGCGGGCCCCGACCGTCTGGCAGTCGCTACCGACGACGACCGCATCGCGACGGCCGTGCGCGATGCCGGATTCGAAGCCGTGATGACCCGCGCCGACCATGCTTCGGGCACCGATCGCCTCGCCGAGGCCGCCGAGGCACTGGGCCTGACCGATGACGAGATCGTCGTCAACCTGCAGGGTGACGAGCCGTTCATGCCACCGGCCATCCTGCGAGAAGTCGCCGCTGCGTTGGCCGGCCGGCCCGACTGCGCGATGTCGACTGCCGCCCATGCCATTCACGACGCGACCACCTTCCACAACCCGAACGTCGTCAAGGTGGTCTGCCGCGCCGACGGCCGGGCGCTGTATTTCTCGCGCGCACCGATTCCGCTCGCGCGCGACCATGCCCGCGGTTGGTCGCCCGAAGCCGCCGGGTCGACGTTGCGGCACATCGGCATTTATGGCTACCGGGTCGGGTTCCTGCGCTCGTTTCCCGCCTTGGCCCCGGCCCCGATCGAGTCGCTGGAATCACTGGAGCAATTGCGTGCCCTCTGGCACGGCCACGATATCGTCGTCGTCAAGCTGGATGCCGACCCCGGTGCGGGCATCGACACGCCCGATGACCTGGCCCGCGCTCGCGCGATGCTTTCGCCGGGCTGACGCAAGCGAACGGGCGACATCGGATGGTCGGGGGCGTCTTGCGCGGTCAGCCCCGTGAAAGCACGGGCCGGGCACAATGCACGTAACCCGCCGCCCGGGCATCGTTGCGCGGCGTCAGCGACGGTACACTCCGGGCACCGTATTTGCCGAGCGGCCATGCCACATGGGGGCGTCCGCTCGTGAACGGGTCGCGAAACGAACCATCCCGGTGCGCCCGGCCGCCCTTCGCCTTTCGTTCAATCAGTCAATATAACTAATCAACTCGTTTAGGAGCACGCCCCGATGCGCTTGATTCTGCTCGGTCCGCCAGGTGCCGGTAAAGGGACACAGGCCGCGTTCATCTGCAAGGAATTCTCGATCCCGCAGATTTCCACCGGTGACATGCTACGTGCAGCCGTGAAGGCCGGCACGCCGCTCGGCTTGGCGGCCAAACAAGTCATGGATAGCGGCGGTCTGGTCTCCGACGACCTCATCATCGGCCTGGTCAAGGACCGGCTCGCGCAACCAGACTGCGCCGCGGGCTATCTGTTCGACGGCTTTCCGCGCACGATCCCGCAGGCCGACGCCTTGCGCGATGCGAAGGTCGGACTCGACTTCGTGCTCGAGATCGCCGTTCCAGACGAAGCGATCATCGAGCGCATGAGTGGCCGTCGGGTACACCCCGGCAGCGGCCGCACGTATCACGTCACCTTCAATCCGCCGCAGCGGCAAGGTCTCGACGACGAAACCGGCGAAGCGCTCGTGCAGCGCGACGACGACCGTGAGGACACCGTCCGCAAGCGACTGCAGGTGTATCACGAGCAGACCAGCCCGCTCGTCGACTATTACCGGCGCTGGGGTTCGAGCGGCGACAGCGACGCACCGAGCTACCGCGAGATCTCCGGCATGGGGACGGTCGAGGAAATCACCGGCCGGGCGCTGAGCGCGCTCGGCCGCTGAGCATCGGCAGCGCGCGGTGTGTGCGGAACTGGCCCGCAGGCCCGCGCTTCGCAGTTTCGGCGTTCTTGACACCGAGGGCGGATGCGTTATGACGCGCGGCACGCGCCCGGGGCTGAGGCGAGCCTCGCCGGGTGCGCCGCATGCCGACACCATGCATCACGATCACGCGCCGAACGCCCTCGCGGCAAGCGCGCAAGCGCACCCCGCGCGGCCGTGCAATGATTCGACAATCACAGACGTCATGCGCAGGCCGTAGAATGCGCGCATGGCGCGACAACGCTAAGAAATTTTCCTGGAGGACTACATGAGCGGCGCAGCGACTTTCGGCCTGTGGCTGGCGATCATCTGCGGTATCGCAGCGGTCGTATTCGGCTTCTGGCGGAGAAACTGGATCTTCGGCCTCGATGCCGGCAATGCACGAATGCGTGAGATTGCCGAGGCGATCGAAACCGGGGCCAAGGCCTATCTCGACCGGCAATACCGAACCATTGCCTACGCGGGCATCGTGCTGTTCTTCGTCATCTGGATCTTCCTCGATTTCGCCACCGCTTTCGGCTTCGCGCTCGGTGCGGCGCTGTCGGGTGCGGCCGGTTACATGGGCATGTATACGTCGGTGCGCGCGAACGTACGCACGACGCAGGCCGCCACGCGCGGACTGGACGAGGCCCTGTCCGTCGCATTCCAGGGTGGCGCGATCACCGGCATGCTGGTCGTGGGGCTCGGGCTGCTCGGCGTATCGCTGTACTTCAGTCTGCTGTGGCTGTCGGCCGATGACCCGACCGGCAATGTCTCCAACTGGCTGCACGACATCCTCAAGCCTCTGATCGGGCTCGCCTTCGGGTCGTCGCTGATCTCGATCTTCGCGCGTCTGGGCGGTGGCATCTTCACCAAGGGCGCCGACGTTGGCGCCGACCTGGTCGGCAAGGTCGAAGCGGGCATCCCCGAAGACGATCCGCGCAACCCCGCGGTGATCGCCGACAACGTCGGTGACAACGTCGGTGATTGCGCCGGCATGGCTGCCGACCTGTTCGAGACCTACGCCGTCACGCTCATCGCCACCATGCTGCTCGGTGCGCTGATGGTGACCGGCGCCGAGGTTCAGGCGGTCATCTATCCGCTCGCGCTCGGTGCGGTGTCCATCGTCGCCTCGATCATCGGCGCCACCCGCGTGAAGGCCGATCCCGGCATGACCAACGTCATGCCCGCGCTGTATCGCGGGCTCGCCTGGGCCGGCGCGGTCGGCACGATCCTCGCGCTGCCGATGACCTACATCGTGTTCAGCGGCACCGACATGAACGGCCTGGGCTACGGGCCCGGCACCCTGTGGTGGTGCGTGGTCGTCGGCATGGTGCTGACCGGCCTCATCGTCTACATCACCGAGTACTACACCGGCACCGAGTACAAGCCGGTCAAGTACGTCGCGGCGGCGTCCACCACCGGCCATGCCACCAACATCATCGCCGGCATCGCCGTGTCGATGAAGTCCACGGCCTGGCCGGTGATCATGGTCTGCCTGGCAATCATGAGCTCGTATGGCCTGGCCGGCCTCTACGGCATCGCCGTGGCCGCCATGTCGATGCTCTCGATGGCCGGCATCATCGTCGCGCTGGATGCCTACGGTCCGATCACCGACAACGCGGGCGGCATCGCCGAAATGGCCGAACTGCCCGAGGACGTGCGCAACATCACCGATCCGCTCGACGCGGTCGGTAACACGACCAAGGCCGTCACCAAGGGCTATGCGATCGGTTCGGCCGGTCTGGCCGCGCTGGTGCTGTTCGCCGACTACACCCACGCGCTCGAGGGCGTGGGCTTCAGCGGCATCCGCTTCGACCTGTCCAATCCGGACGTCATCATCGGTCTGTTCATCGGCGGTCTGATCCCGTTCCTGTTCGCCGCCATGGCGATGGAAGCGGTCGGCCGCTCCGCCGGCGCGGTGGTCGAGGAGGTGCGGCGCCAGTTCCGCGAGATCACGGGCATCATGGAAGGCACGGCCAAGCCCGACTACTCACGGGCGGTCGATCTGCTGACCAGCGCGGCGATCAAGGAAATGATCATCCCGTCGCTGCTGCCCGTGGTGGTGCCGGTGCTGGTCGCCCTGTTCCTCGGCCCGATCGCACTCGGCGGCCTGCTGATGGGTACGATCGTGACCGGTCTGTTCGTGGCCATCTCGATGTGTACCGGCGGCGGCGCCTGGGACAATGCCAAGAAGTACATCGAGGAGGGCAACCACGGCGGCAAGGGCAGCGATGCCCACAAGGCCGCGGTCACCGGCGATACGGTCGGCGACCCCTATAAGGACACGGCCGGCCCGGCGGTCAATCCGCTGATCAAGATCATCAACATCGTTGCACTGCTGATGGTCCCGGCGATGGCGCCCAGCGAAGTGGCGCAGACGCCGGCGGGCCACGGAGCGGCCCCCGCCGCGGTCGTGGTCCCGGTGCAACCCGCCGAGACCACGGGTAGCACGGCTGGCACGGGCGCCGTGGCGCCGGCGCCGGCCGCAGCCGCGAGCGCGGGTGCTGCCGTCTCCGCACTGGCCAGGAACGTCAACGGTGGTTCGGTTGGTTCGGCGGCATCGGCCGCCGAGACCGCCGCTCAGGCGGCGCTGGCAGCGGCCGATGCCGCCAAGCAGGCCGCCGCCGCGGCCGCCGATGCCGCCAAGGCGGCCGGCGATGCTGCGGCCTCGGCAGCGGCCAAGGTGGCCGAGGTCACCGATGCCGCGACCAAGCGCGTGACCGAAGCAGCCGACGCCGCCGGCAAGGCGTCCGACGCGGTCAACGACGCGGTCGCCAAGGCCGGCGGTGTCAGCGAGCAAATCGGCAAGGCCAATGACGCGATCAACGCCAGCGTGCAGAAGGTCGATTCCCTGGCTGCCAGCATCGACCAGGCGAACCAGGCTGCCGAGGCGATCGCGGGCCGTGCCGCCGAAGCCGCCGGCAAGACCTCCGACGTCGCTGCCGCGGTCGACAAGTCGATTGCCGCCCTGTCCGAGAAGGTCGATGCCCAGGGTTCGCAGTTCGGTGAAGCAGTCGCCGGCCTGACCGAAAAGATCCAGGGCTCGAGCGAAAGCATTCTCAGTTCGTTCGACGCGGCGGCCAGCCAGGCCAAGACCGCTTCCGAGAAGGCCAGTGAGGTCGCCAATCAGATGTCGACGGCGATCTCGATGGCCGACCGCGTCACCGACAGCGCGATCACCGCTGCCGGCGCCGCCAAGGAAGCGGCCAGCGCGGCGCTGGCGGCTGCCGGCTCCGCCTCGACGATGGCGACTTCGACCGCGGCCAGCGCGAAGAAGATCACCGAGATGAGCGACAACGCGGTCGGGCTGCTCGCCGCCACGCCCAAGCCGGCGCCTGCGCCGGCCGAGGAAACCGCCAAGCTCGACGCCAGCGCCCTGACCGAGACCGTCGACCGTGCGGTCGCCGCGGCACGCGAGGCAGCTGATTCCGCCGGCTCGGCGGCGCAGGCCGCGCGCCAGGCCGCCGACTCCGCGACCCAGGTCGCCAATCGCATGGGCTCGGCGGGCAACGAGGTGGTGTCGGCACTCGATGCCGCGACCGGCAAGGCGACCGAGGCGGCCTCCACTCTCGGTCAGTCGGTCCAGTCGGCCTCCTCGCAGGTCGGTGGCGCCGCCGACGCCGCGGTCACGCGCATCGGCGAAGCCAGCTCGGCGGCCGCGAATCAGTCGGCCGAGGCGGCGAACGCCGCAGCGGCCCGGATCGCGGAATCCGGTGACGCGGCCGCGGCCAAGCTGGGTCAGGCAAACGAGGCGCTCGATGCCACGGCCAACAAGCTTGGCCAGGCGACCGAGGCCGCCGGCGCCGCCGCTGCCCAGGTCGGCCAAGCGACCGAAGCCGCCAATGCCGCTGCCGCCCGTATCGCCGAGTCCGGGGATGCCGCCGCCACCAAAGTCGGACAAGCTGGCGAGGCCGCCGCCACCAGACTGACCGAGTCCGGCGATGCCGCGGCTGCCAAGGTTGGTCAGGCCGGTGACGCTGCGGCCAGCAGGGTCGGCGAGGCCGCGGACGCAGCGGCCGGCAAACTGGGTCAGGCAGCCGATGCCGCTGCCACCCGTGTCGGTGACGCGGCCAGTGGTGCCGGCAACGCGATCGGCGAGGCCGCCAACAAGGCTGCCGAGTCCATTGGCGCGGCCGCCGGGGCCGCCCGCGAGAAAGCCTCGGCCCAGGCCGACCGGGCCTCGGCCGAGGCCGGCATGACTCAGCAGGTGAACGAAGCCGCCGCCGGCTCGGCCGGCGCCGCGGCCCAGGCGGCGGCCGACGCCGCCAGAAATGCCGAGGCGGCCGCTCAGTCGGCGTCGCAGGCCGCCGCCGCGGCCCGCGACGCCGCGGCCACGCTGCAGTCCGCCAACGAACAAATGGTCCAGACGAGCCAGGCGCTCGCGGCCGCCAATTCGCGCCTGACCGAATCGGTCGGCGCCACCGAGTCTCGTATCAGCGAGGCCGCCAGTTCTATCGGATCTGCCGGCGAAAGAGCCGCGCAGGCCGTCGGCTCCGCCGCCACTGCCGCCACGCAGGCCGCAGAAGACGCCAGGCAGAGCATCGCATCTGCGAGCACCCAGGCCGTGGGCCTGCTGGGCTCGTCCACCGAACAAACGAAGGCCGAAACCGGTGGCCTGGTTGATCGCCTGACTGGCCAGATCACCGCCGCCGTCGAGTCGGCCGTCGGATCCGTTCGCGGCGCGGCCGATTCCGCCCAGGCCGCAGCCAGCGCCGCCCAGCAGGCCGCGGGCGCGGCCGACGACGCCGCGACGCGCACGGCGCAGGCCGCGAGCCGGCTCGGCGAAGCCGCCACGGCCGCCGAGGTCGGTGCCCAGCGCATGACCGAGGCCAATAGCACGCTTGGCGCCGCCAACGAATCGGTCGCGGCCGCCGCTCAGAAGATGGGCGAGTCGGCGAATGCGGCCACCCAGGCCGCCGAATCGATGACCACGGCGGCCAGCGGCGCCGGTGAGGTCGCCAACAAGGTCGCGCAGTCGGCCGAGGTTGCCGCCAATGCGGCGCAGGCGCTGTCGACCAGCAGCGAGACGCTGTCCACCGCCGCTGCCAGCGCCAGCCAGACCACCGAGCAACTTTCCAACGCCGCGAACGCGGTGAGCGAGAACACGGCCAAGCTGTCGCAGGCGACCGCCGGCGCCACCACGTCGCTCGCCGATGCCGCCGCCGCGATCGGTGGCGCGACCGAAAAGCTGACCGGTGCGTCGGCCGGTTTGTCGCAGGCCACCGATTCCCTGTCCGGTACCCTGGCCTCGGCCAACCAGACGGTCTCCGGGGCCACCGAGCAACTCGGCCAGGCCGCCAGTGCCGCCTCGCAAGCGGCCCAGACGATGACCGCCGCCGCCAACGATGCCACCGGTGTGGTGACCAAGGTCGGCCAGTCCGCCGAAGTGGCGGCGGGCGCCGCGCAGACACTGAGCGGCACCACCGAGAAACTGGCCTCCGCGGCCGATGCCGTCGGTGCGGCAACCGAGAAGCTGGCCGCCGCCTCCACGGCCGTCGATGACGCCACGAGCCAGGTGACGTCCCGACTCTCCGCCTCGGGTGAATCGGTCAACAACGCGACTCAGTCGCTCACCGGTGCGGCCCAGTCGGTCACCGACGCCGCCGGTCGTGCGTCTCAGGCCATCGCCGGTGCCTCGGATCAAGTCACCAGCGCCGTCGGCGGGCTGACCGCCGCCTCCGACGCGGCCGGCAACGCGGGCAACGGCTTGCTCGCCGCAGCCGATGCGGCTGGCCAGGCGACCGCGGCGCTCAATGCCAGTGCTGATTCGGCCAAGAGCACAGCCGGCGCACTGACCAGTGCCGCCGATACGATCGGCCAGGCGACGAGCACGATCGAAGCCAGCACGGGCAGCCTGCGAAGCGCCGGCAACGAACTGGCCGCGGCAACCGACGCCGCCGGCGCAAGCCTTCGCTCCGCCGCGGATGCGGCCAGCCAGGCGGGGTCCGGGCTCGGGTCGGTATCGGACGCTGCCGCCCGGGCGCTGAGCAACTTGAACTCTGCGTCGGATGCTGCCGGCCAGACCGTCTCCGGGCTGAGCGCGACCTCGAGGTCGGCCAACGAGGCCGCCAGCGGCCTGGCCTCCGCGACCGACGCAGCGAATCGGGCTTCCAGCGGCTTGGGTGCTGCGGCCCGCGCGGCCAGCGAGGCCACCGATGCCCTCACCTCCGCCGCCGACAAGGCGCGCGAAGCGGGCACGGCGCTGGAGAGCACCAGTACCCGGCCGGTTGGGGTCATGTCCACGCCGGTCCCCGCACCGCGTGTGGAAACCGACACCGCCTCGGCCGCTCAGGCACCGACCAGCCCTGCGCAAGCCACGCCCCAGTCGCCGGCTCAACCGACTCCTGAGCCGGCTACGGCCGCATCCCCGACGCAGCCACTCGCTTCCGGCGGGCAAGTCGCCGCACAGCCGGTACCCACCGAGCAGCCTGCGGCTGGCCGGCAGAGCGGCGCATCGGTCGTACGCGGCGATCAGGTGCAGGCGGCCACCGGTGCCGGCACTCCGGAGGCCAAGAGCGCTTATTTCCGGATCTCCAGTGCCACGGTACTGAATCGTGCCGCCGGCGACATGGCCGATCTCGTTGCCTGGGTCAAGGCCGATTCGTCGCACCGCCTGGGTCTGACCGGTTTCACCGATGGCACGGGCAACGCCGACGACAATGCACGGCTGGCACAGCAGCGCGCCGAGAACGTCCGGGCGATGCTGGTCGGGTTGGGTGTCGACGAGGCTCAGATCCAGATGATCGAACCTCAGCAGACCGAGGCCGCGCCGGGGCAGTCCTGGCAGGCCCGACGGGTCGACGTCTCGCCGATCCTTTGATGGGCGCGGGCTGCGCTCGCCGTCGGCCATGAGTGCGATGGCGATGCAGCCCTCCCCCGCCGTGCGGTCGGCGGCACGGCAGAGAAAGTTTTGCGATCGTTCGTCTGCCTAGACGAACCACATGTGCAGCCACCCTCAGATCCTCGGGCCCTTTTCCCCCGCCGCGCCCGCTATGGCTCCTCGGGCGCGCCGGCCTGAGCCGCTGCCGGCGGCGTTCTTCGATTCGAAATGTCATGGCGCGATCGGCGCGCTACGAACATGCGTCGCGCTCGCGTTTTCAACCTGGAGTGAAACATGCAACTGAAAGACAACGTCACGATCGTCACCGGCGGAGCCTCGGGCCTCGGCGCTGCGACCACGCGCATGATCGTGGCAGCCGGCGGCAAGGTGGTGATCGCCGACCTCAACGAGAAATTCGGTACGGAACTGGCCGCGGAACTGGGCGCAGGCGTGAGCTTCGTGCGATGCAACGTCAGTGACGAGGCCGACGGAAAGGCGGTGGTCGAGAAAGCGACCTCGATGGGCACCCTGGTGGGTCTCGTCAATTGCGCCGGCGTCGGCACACCCGGCAAGACCGTGGGTCGTGACGGCCCCCTGCCCCTGGAAAGCTTCACCAAGGTCGTCAACGTCAATCTGATCGGCACCTTCAACATGATCCGTCTGGCAGCCGCGGCGATGGCAGCGCATGACGCCAACGGGGAAGGCGAACGTGGCGTGATCATCAACACGGCGTCGGTCGCCGCCTACGATGGCCAGATCGGTCAGGCCGCCTACTCGGCCTCCAAGGGCGGCATCGTCGGCATGACCCTGCCGATCGCGCGCGATCTGGCGCGCGACGGTATTCGCGTCGTCACCATCGCGCCGGGCCTGTTTCTTACGCCGCTGCTCCAGGGCCTGCCACAGGCGGCGCAGGATTCCCTCGGCAAGCAAGTGCCCTTTCCCCCGCGCCTGGGCCGGCCGGAGGAGTATGCGAACTTCGTCAGCCAGATCTTCGCGAACACCATGCTCAACGGCGAGACCATCCGTCTCGACGGTGCCATCCGGATGGCACCCAAGTAATGGCGATGCGCCGCTTGCACGGCGGCCGGCTGCGCGCGGCCGACTACGACGAGCGCAGCCGGGTGCTCGAGATCGAGTTCGTCGATCGCGAGGTGAAGCGTTTCAAGAACGTGCCGCCCGATGTCTGGCAACGCCTGCTCTCGGCGCCCAATCCGGCCAGCTTCTATGAAGACCGGATCGAAGAGGAATACGCGCTCGAGCGTGGCGAACGCCGGGTCGACACCGACCAGAGCCGCAAGCGGCTCGACGACCTGTTCGGTGACTGACCCGGCGATCGTGTCCGATCCGCACGGCCAACCGCTTCCCGGCCCGGGCATTGAACGCCTGGCCGGCCTGTCGATCGACCTGCTCTGCCAGGTCATCGATAATTTCGGCGATGCCGGCATCTGCTGGCGCCTGGCCCGCCAACTGACCGATGAAACCGGCGCCCGGGTCACCCTCTGGATCGACCGGCCGGAGATCCTCGCTCCCTGGCGACACCAGGCGCCGTCGATCGACATTCGTGACAGCGCGCTGCTGCGCAGCGAGCCTCCGCACGGCCGGCTTCTGATCGCCGCCATCGGCGCCGAACTCCCTGCTCGGCTTCGCCAGCACATCGGCGGCCATGCAATCCCCTGGATTCGATACGAATATCTCACCGCCGAGCCCTGGATCGACGGCTTTCACGGCCTGCCTTCGATCAAGCCGGCCGATGGTGCAACCGAATGGTATTTCTACCCGGGCTTCAGCGACGCCAGCGGTGGCCTGCTACGCGAGCGGGACTTCTTCAGCCGTCAGGCGGCCTTCGGCGGCGCCGTGGCCGCGCGCTGGCGGATCGCGCGGGGCCTCGATTCACGACCGGGCGCTTTGCGGGCGACGCTGTTCGGCTACGCGGGTGACACGCTCGCACGCCTGATCGATGGTTTCGCGGGGCTCGATCAACCGTTCGATCTGTTCATCGCACGGTCGATCTTCGAGGCACTCGGCCGGCCCCCCGACCGTGGCCGGATGCGGATCGTCGCGCACGACTGGCTCGACCAGGACGACTTCGACCGACTGCTCTGGAGCAGTGATCTGAACCTGGTGCGCGGCGAGGAATCCTATATCCGCGCCCAGTGGGCTGGTAAGCCGATGATCTGGCAGCCATATCAGCAACAGGACGGCGCCCACCGCATCAAGCTGGAGGCGTTCATGGACCGGCTTTTGGCGGTGGCCGGCGACGCGGACGCCGGCGTGGTCCGCGCACTCATGCGCGCGATGAGTGGCGAAGGCGACCCCGCCCTCTGCCTGCGACCTTTGGTCGCAAGGCTGCCGACGCTGAACGCGCTCGCCACCACCTGGCGAGCGCAGCTTGCGTTGCAGCCACCACTGCTCGATCGGCTGTGCGCGTTCATCGACGCGCGGCTGGCTGCGGCGGTTGCTACGAATGTGCACCGGTCGTTGCCAGAATGATTGCCCGAGGCCAGCCGGAAATCCGCCGATTTGCTAACATCGAGGGTTTAGTTTCTCGCGGTATACACCGATGAAAACAGCTCAAGAACTCCGCACCGGCAATGTGATCATGATCGGCAACGACCCGATGGTCGTACAGCGCGCCGAGTACAACAAATCGGGCCGCAATTCGGCCGTGGTCAAGATGAAGCTCAAGAATCTTCTGACCGGCTCGGGCACCGAAACCGTCTACAAGGCCGACGAGAAGTTCGAGGTTCAGGTCCTCGAGCGCAAGGAGGTCAGCTACTCGTACTTCGCCGACCCGATGTACGTGTTCATGGACGATGAGTACAACCAGTACGAGGTCGAGGGCGAGTCGATGGGCGATGCCCTCAACTATCTCGAAGACGGCATGCCCTGCGAAGTCGTTTTCTACGACGGCAAGGCGATCTCCGTCGAGATGCCGAACTCCGTGGTTCGCGAAGTCGAATACACCGAGCCGGCCGTCAAGGGCGACACCAGCGGCAAGGTCATGAAACCCGCTCGTCTGGCGCCCACCGGGTACGAGATCCAGGTCCCGGCGTTCGTGAACATCGGCGACAAGGTCGAGGTCGACACCCGGACAAACGAATACAAGAACCGCGTCAAGGCCTGATCGGCCGCGGCGCATGCGAGAGCCGGCCGCCTGGATGGGCCGGCGATGGCAAGTCAGCAAGTCGCTGGAATGCGGCCGGGGGGCCGGTGCCCCAAGACGGCTAGGCGGCTGGCGCTACCAAGACGCTGAAAGGCGGTCGGGGCTCGGGCCCTCGCCGCCTTTTTCTTTCGGCGTCGTGCGCGATTTCAGCCGAGATCGGGCGCTCAGGTCACACCGAGCAAAGCGGCATCGGCCCGGCGCGGACCGATTCGTTGCAACTGGCGATGCACTGTGTCGCGCAGGGACTGCAGCGAGACCGGCTTGACCAGGTAGCTGCTGCAACCGGCCAGCGCGCCGCGCGCAAGATCGAACGGTGACGACCGGCTGGTCAGGATGATCACCGGCACGCCCTTGAGCGACTGGGTGCGCTTGATCTCGCGCGTCAGCTGGTAGCCATCCTGACCGGGCATGACGACATCGGCGAACACCAGATCGTAGTCGCTGCGCTGCAATTGCTCGAGCGCCTCGCGCGCCGAGCCGACTGACTCGCTCGACATTCCCATCTGATGCAGCGCGGCCGCAAGCTGACGACGCACGGTCGGGCTGTCGTCCACGATCAGGGCACGCGGCTTGCGAGGCCGCACCGGCGTGACGGCCCCGGCAGCGCCGGCGGCGCGCTCTGGCAATCCGAGATGGGTTTCGACGAATGCATTGAGAGCCCCCAGGACCTCACGTGCAAAGTTCTTGTCGACAACATCGTCGCGGCCCCGGCTGGAATCGGAACGTCGTCCGACACGCACCACCGGTCGCCCGTTGAGCATCCGCTGCAGCGTGAGAGCGAGTTCGGGCCCGCCGTCGGCGGTCATGTCGACGACGGCGATGTCGAACGAATGCGCGGCCCGGTTGTCCGCCACCCGGAAACGGTAGGGATTGTGACGCGCATGACGGGTCACGACTTCCAACACGTGCTGGAACTGGGATGTCAGGCCGAACAGGGCAACCCTGAACTCGGGGCGCCGATCATCGCGCGCGTCGATCGACGCGAGTTGAAGACTCATGGATAGCGATTCCTCTGGCCGCACGGCGGCTCATGGGCCGGTGCGTTATGGCTCGGTGACGCCGAGTCGATGAGAATTCGGCCACCGTTTCCGCGATTGTAGCCAACACCGCCGCAAATCCCAAAATCGGATTGCAAGAAAATTGCAGCGTTTACGCCACCTTACGACGGAGAGTTCGCCTAATGCGTCAAGGAGGCCGCGGCGCGGGGAGTTTGATCCGCGGCTGCACCGCCGCCTTGAGGCTCGATGACCAGGTGGTTGTCCCGCGCAAAGTTCTCGAGAAACCGGAAGGCCATGGGCTCGAGCGCGTAAAGCGCTGCATCGACGAACACGGCCTTGACGCCCTGATGCTGACCCGGCATGACGAATGGCGAGTAGGTCAGATGCGAGCCGGCGCGCCGCTTCGGCCGGTATTGCGACATCACCCCGCACAGCCGCTCCGCCCAGTCGCTCGGACGGAATGTCTGGCCCGCCTGCGTGCGGCCGACGATGACGAAAGAGAGGGGAGTATCGGATTGCGGCATGGTCAACGATTATAGGCGGCTGGAACGCCGCGGATCGTTGGAATAGCGTGGTCCATACCCTACAATCGTGACTCGGGTGATGGCCGGCGGCTTTTCCCGGACAGTCAGTCCGGTCTGGGTGCAGCGGGTGTCCGTAGCGCCCGCCTCGCGTGCCCGACCCCCGCTGCTCCAGGAACAGACCGGGGTCCGCGCACCGGGCGTCATTCCAATCAAGGTCTTGCTGTCATGGAACCGCGCCACTTTCTGCAATTCAACGACTTGAGCGCGCAAGAACTCGCCTATCTGTTCGAGCGCACCCGCCTGATCAAGACGCGCTACAAGCGCTACGAGCCCTATCAGCCGCTGGCCGACCGCTCGCTGGTGATGATCTTCGAAAAGGCCAGTACCCGCACCCGGCTGTCGTTCGAAGCCGGCATGGCGCAGTTGGGCGGCCACGCCATCTTCATGAGCACGCGCGACTCCCAACTCGGCCGGGGTGAACCCGTCGAGGACGCGGCGCGCGTCGTGTCGCGTATGTGCGACCTGGTCATGATCCGAACCTTCGAACAATCGGTCGTCGAGCGCTTTGCGCAGTTTTCGAACGTGCCGGTCATCAACGGACTGACCAACCAGCATCATCCCTGCCAGATCCTGGCCGATGTCTACACCTTCATCGAGCACCGCGGTGCGATCGAAGGCCGCACGGTTGCCTGGATCGGCGATGGCAACAACATGGCCAACTCCTGGCTGCAGGCGGCCGAGCAACTGGGTTTCCACCTCAACATTTCCACACCGCCCGGCTACGAGGTCGATTTCGACAACCTGGGACTGAACAGTCGCGACCACGTCAGCGTGTTCGACGACCCGATGCAGGCCTGTCGCGGCGCGCATCTGGTCACGAGCGACGTGTGGACCAGTATGGGCTTCGAGGCAGAAGATGCCTCGCGGCGCGCGGCCTTCGCCGACTGGTGCGTCGATGCCGCCAAGATGTCGCAGGCCCATCCGGACGCCGTCTACATGCACTGCCTGCCCGCGCATCGTGGCGAGGAAGTCACCGCCGAAGTCATCGACGGCCCGCAATCGGTGGTCTGGGACGAAGCCGAGAACCGCCTCCATGCGCAGAAGGCGTTGATGGAGTTTCTGCTCCTGGGCCGCGTCGACTGACCGACGACCCAGGGCCGTCGTGAGTCGCGACGGGCGCTGGTCCGAGCGCTCAGTTCAGGTGCGCGCTCACCTCGCCGGCAAGGCGCTTGCGAGCCCGATGCAGGCGAACCCAGCAATTGCTCTCGCTGATGCCCAGTGCCGAGCACACCTCTTCGGTGCTCTGTCCTTCGAGCACCTGGCGTTGGAATACCTCGCGCAAATTGCCCGGCAGACGATCGATCGCCTCACCCAGGGCCGAGCCCAGACGCCAGCGCGCGACCTCGACCGCAGGATCGCTGGCAATGCGCTCGGCATCGATCGGACCGGCTGCGATCAACGCGTCGAAGATCTCGTCGCCCGCGCCCTCGACGACCGGATGAACGTAGCGTGACTCGCGCCGAAAGGCGTCCTGAATCTTGTGATTCAGGATGCCGATCAGCCAGGTGCGCAACGCCGACTGACCTTCGAAGCTGTCGAACGACGCCAGCGCGCTGGCCAGGGCTTCCTGCACCGCATCCTCGGCCAGCGACTCGTCGCGCACCCGGCGGCGGGCAAAACGCATCATCGCCGCCCGGTGAGCGGCCAGGTCGGCGGCGGCGATCCGGTCGAATCCCATCTGCGGGATCGTGCTGGTCGAGGACATGTCTGCTCCATTGCGATAGTCGTTGCAGCGATTGTCTCGAGCCCCCCTATCGTGGCGATGTCCGTCAGATCACGATTTGATAACGAATCGTCGTGATTCGATGGACTCCGATCGACGGTCCGCCCGAAGCGTCTCTGCGTTGCTATGCTGCGCGAATGGACAAGCTCGTACTCGTCGTCGAGGACCAGAAAGACATCGCCGATCTGATCGCGATGCACGTTGGTGACCTCGGCTTGAAAGTGGATTGTGTCGGCGACGGCGATAGCGCCTACGCGCGTGCCAGCAGCGGCGATTACGATCTCATCGTGCTCGACGTGATGTTGCCGGGCCGCGACGGCATGGACGTGGTGCGCAGCCTGCGCATGGATCGCAATCCGGTTCCGGTGCTGATGCTCACCGCCCGCTCGGGTGAGATCGACCGCGTGCTGGGTCTGGAACTGGGCGCCGACGACTACCTTCCCAAGCCCTTCTCCGTTCCGGAACTGCAGGCCCGGGTCAAGGCCTTGCTGCGCCGCAGCGAACTGCTTCAGCAGGTGCCGCAGGAAACCACCGAGGCGCTGCGTGTGCACGAACTGGAGATCGACCCGGTCGCGCGCGAGGCGCGGCTCGCCGGCCGGCCCGTGCCCTTGACGGCCAAGGAATTCGAACTGCTCTACCACTTCGCGCGCCACCCGGGCCGGGCTTTCACGCGCATGCAGTTGCTCGATGCGGTCTGGGGGACGACGTTCGAGGGCTACGAGCACAACGTCAACACGCACATCAACCGCCTGCGCGGCAAGATCGAGACCGACCCGGCGCATCCACGCTACGTGCTCACCGTGCGCGGCGTCGGCTATCGCTTCACCGACCGCCGCTGAGATGACGTCGCTGCGCGCCCGTATTCTGTTTCTGGTTGCCGTGTTCGGGCTGGCCATCGCATCGGTGTTGTCGATCGTCCTCTACAACGCCGTCCGAAACTATTACGCGGACATGCAGTACGAGCGCTCGATACGCTTTGCCGAGCGACTCCTGGCGATGCACCCCGACATGTGGGAGAGGTACCGGGCCCGGCCGTCGTCTTTCGGTGACCAGCTACGCCAGTACACCCTCTACGAACCCTCGGTCGGCCTGTACCTGGTCGGCAACGATGGCCGGGTGCTGGCCTCGGCCGGCGAGAGCCGGCTGTTCTGGAGTTCGTACCAGATCGATCTGGATCCCGTGCGCGCCGGTGGCGACGCCTCGGTACGCAATCCGGTGTTCGGCGACGACCCGGACGCCATCGGCGCCAAGTGCATCGTTGCCGCCAGGCCTCTGGTGGTCGACGGCGAGCAGCGGGCGTGGCTGTACGTGGTGGCCCGCAACGCCGACACCGACACCCATCCGCTGCACCTGCTCAAGACCTACGCGATCGCGGGCGCGGTCAAGTTCGCGCTCATCACGCTCACCGTGGGCGCGCTGCTGACGATGGCAATCATCGCCATGTTCACGCGCCCCCTGGTGGCGCTGACCCGCGTGGCCGAGCGCATCAAGGGAACCGGCTTTGCCGAGCCCTTCGAGGTGCCCATCAACGCGATACCCCATTGCAGCCGCAACGACGAGATCGGTCGGCTGGGTCGGGCGTTTCGCGACATGCTCGATCGTTTGCGTGCCGAAATGGAGCGCGTCACCCAGGCCGACACCAAGCGCCGCGAGATGGTCGCGAGCGTGTCGCACGATCTGCGCACGCCGCTGACCGCGCTCACGGCCCAGCTCGAGACCATCCGCCTGAAGGCGGATTCGCTCAAGCCCTGCGAGCAGGCGCATCTGAACGAACGGGCTCTGCACAATGCCACGCACCTCAAGAACCTGATCGACGCACTCGCGGAGGTGGCCCGGCTGGACAATCCGGAGTTCAAGGCCGAGCGCGAGCCGATGTCGCTGGGCGAGCTCGCCGATGACGTCGTGCTGCGCTTTGGCGAGCGCGCCGACGCCGCCGGTGTGCGGCTGACGCTCGACTATCCCGACGGTCTGCCGCTCACACCCATCGATGCCGGCCTGATCGAGCGCGCGCTGTCGAATCTGATCGACAACGCCCTGCGGGTGACCCCGCAAGGTGGCGAGGTCACCGTGGTCGTACGCCCCGACACCGCCGAGATGCGCGTCGAAGTCAGCGACACCGGCCCGGGCATTGCCCCCGACGAGCAGCCGCGCGTGTTCGACGCCTTCTACCAGGCGAGCAAGCACCGCGCGACGCGCGGCAGCTCCGGGCTCGGGTTGGCGATCGTGCGCCGGGTCGCCGAACTGCACGGCGGCAAGGCCGGGCTGACCAGCGCTCCCGGCAAGGGCTCGACATTCTTCATCATGCTGCCCCAGAGCCTGGCCTCGCCGACGGCCCAGATCTGAGCCTCCGGCCGTTCGGGGACGTTCGCCCGTCGCCAAACCGTCCGCCCCCTCCTTGGGTATCATCCGCGGTTCGATTTGGAGACCGCCGTGAGATCGCTGAAACTGTCCGAACGCGCCCATAGCCTGGGCACCGAAAATGCCTTCGTCGTGCTGGCCGAGGTCGGCGCCCTCGCCGCCAAGGGCAAAGACATCGTCTCGTTCTGCATCGGGCAACCGGATTTCCCGGCCCCCCTGCACGTGCAGGAAGCCGGCATCGAGGCGATCCGCGGCGGCCGCCACGGCTATACGCCCAGCGCGGGCATTCCCGAGCTGCGTGCCGCCGCGGCCCGCTACATGAGCAGCATGCGCGGCGTCGAGATCGATCCCGACGATGTCGTCATCGGTGGTGGCGCCAAGCCCTTCATCGGCTACGTGGTGATGTCGGTCACCGACTTCGGCAAGGGTGACGAAGTCATCTATCCGGTGCCGGGGTTTCCCATCTACGAATCGCAGATCCGGGCCGCCGGGGCGGTGCCCGTGCCGCTCTATCTGCGGGAGTCGCGCCGGTTCGCGTTCGATCCGGCCGAACTCGAGGCCAAGATCACCGACCGCACCCGGCTGCTGATCCTGAATTCGCCGCAAAATCCGACCGGCGGCATCCTGACCGCCGACGACCTGGCGGCGATCGCGGACATCCTGCGCCGTCATCCGCAGATCTGGGTCTACGCCGACGAGATCTATTCGCGTCTGGTCTTCGACGGCAGCTTCCAATCGCTGGCCTCGCTGCCCGACATGCTCGAGCGCACGATCATTTCCGATGGCTGCTCGAAGACCTGGGCCATGACCGGCTGGCGCATCGGCTTTACCGCTTCGCGCACCCTGGCGCCCACCCTGACGCGCTGGGTGACGAACACCGATTCCTGCGCCTCGCACATTTCACAGTGGGCGGCCGTCGCCGCCATCGAGGGGCCGCAGGACGATGCCGAGCACATGCGTGGCCGTTTCCTGGAGCGCCGTGATCTGATCGTGCGCCTGCTCAATCAGGTCGAGGGCATCGACTGCCAGGCGTCGGGCGGCGCCTTCTATGCCTGGCCCAATGTCACCGAACTGTGCAAGATGACCGGTTGCGTCGATTCCGAAGAACTGCGCAAGCGCCTGCTGCACGACGCCGGTGTGGCGGTGCTTGCCGACATCCACTTCGGACACCGCGTTCCCGACGACGGCCAGCACATCCGGTTCAGCTATGCGACCTCGGACCAGAACATCGAGAAAGGCGTCGCACGCATCGCCGACTGGGCCCGATCAGCGCGTCGTTAGCCCGCATGACTCACCGATTCGCGTATTGAGGTAGAGATATACGGGCTGGCAGGCTGAAGACCTCGCAGGCCTACGAATCGCTCGCGAAAGCGGGTCGATAGATCGCTCGCCGACGAGGGCCCACGAATCGCTCGCGGAAGCGGGCCGGTGAAGCCCCCCCGACGGGCCCGAGCGACGGCGCGGTCGGGCCGCACGCCCGCAGCGCGGCGTCGGCGCGCAGGATACGGCCCGAGGCGAATCGCACCCGGACAGGACGGCTCAGACCGGCCGACCGAAAAACGGATACTGGGGATCGTTGTAGCCGGGCGTGGAGGCGTGGCCCGGCACGACCAGCGCATCGACCGCGGCCTCGTCGGCGGCGGCCCAGCTCATGTTCAGCGCGCCGGCATACGACTGCCACTGCTCGAGCGTACGCGGCCCGGCGATCACCGCGCTGACGATCGGGTTGGCCAGCACCCAGGCGACCGAGAACTCGAGCAGACTCACGCCACGGTCGGCGGCGTGCGCTGCAAGGGCTTCGGCCACCTGCAACGACTCGTCGCGCCACTCGGTCTGCATCATGCGTTTGTCGCCACGCGCCGCCCGTGTGCCCTCGCCCGGCGCTTGCCCCGCACGGTATTTGCCGGTCAGCACGCCACGCGCGATCGGGCTGTAGGGCACGACGCCCAGGCCGTAGTGGCGGCAGGCCGGCAGGATCTCCACCTCGGGCATCCGGTTGAGCAGGTTGTAGTACGGCTGACAGACGCTCGGACGCGGCACGTTCAATGCATCGGCCAGGCGCGCCACCTCGGCGATCCGCCATCCGCGAAAATTGGACAGGCCCCAATAGCGGATCTTGCCGTCGCGGATCAGGTCGCCCATCGTGCGCACGGCCTCCTCGAGCGAGTCATGCTCGTGGTCGCGATGCAGATAGAGGATATCGAGATAGTCGGTATCGAGCCGGCGCAGGCTGTCCTCGACCGCCCGGACCATCCAGCGGCGCGAATAGCCGGTGTCATTGGGTGCATCCGACATGCGATTGGCAAGCTTGGTGGCCAGCACCCACCAGTCGCGCTCGGGCTTGATCAGGGGCGCGATCATGCGCTCGGATGCCCCGCGCGTGTAGACGTCGGCGGTATCGACGAAATTGACGCCCTGAGCACGCGCATCGGCCATGATCGCGGCGGCCTCGCGGGCGTCGGTCTGATCGCCGAACATCATCGTGCCCAGGCACAGGCGCGAGACACGCAGATTGCTCGAACCGAGTCGCGTGATGGTCATGGTCATGTTGGGTCTCCTGCGATGGCAGCGGATGTTTCATCGGGCCTGTGGCCAAGGCGTTTCCGGTGGGGCCACGACTGACTTCCGAATATAGCGGGCCACGAACTCAGAGCTGCAAATCGGCCCCCAACCGAAGCACCCGCCGGTTGGCGGGCCCGAGAGGGGTCTTCAGCTCGGGATCCCCGATTGCCGGGCCTTGCCGCTCTGGTCTTGCACGGCGGCGTCCTCACCGGCCACCAGACGCTCGCGACGCCACAAGGCCGGGAACCATCGCATCCACAAGACCGCCACCGCGAGCGTGCCGAAGCCGCCGACCACGGTCGCCGGAATCGCGCCCCACCACGAGGCGGTCACGCCCGATTCGAATTCGCCCAGGCGGATCGACGCGCCGATCGCGACCACGTTGACCGACGCCACCCGGCCGCGCATCTCGTCGGGGGTGTCGAGTTGCACGATCGACTGGCGGATCACGACATTGATCATGTCGGCGGCGCCGAGTATGGTCAGCACCACGAGCGCGAACGGCAGATTCGGGGACAGCCCGAAGGCGATCGTACAAAGCCCATAGATGCCGCAGGCAATGAACATCAGCCGCCCGACGCGCCGCTCGAGCGGATTGCGCAGCAGCCACAATGCCATCAGCACAGAACCGACGCCGGGCGCGGCCCGCATCAGGCCCAGACCCGACGGGCCGGCCTGCAGGATCTCGCTGGCGAATATGGGCATCAGCGCGGTCGCGCCACCCAGCAACACCATGAACAAATCGAGCGACATCGCGCCCAGGACCACCGGACGCTCGCGAATGAAGCGAAAGCCGGCCCACAGCGTGTCACGGCTGACCGGATCACGCAGCCGCGTCGGCCGTGCGATTTTCACCTGCATGACGAACAGCGCCGCCAGCAGTTGGATGAGCGCACCGACCGCGAACACCACCCAGCCGCCGGCCAGGATCAGGAAGCCACCGATCATGGGCCCGATGATCACCGAACCGCGAAAGCCCATCGACGACAGCGCGATCGCCCTGGCCAGCAACACCGGCGGCACCAGAGTTGGCGTCACAGCCTGTGCGGTCGGCATGTGAAAGGCCTGCACGACACCGATCCAGAACACGAAGCCGAGCAGCAGACCCGGGGCGTGATTGCCCGATGCCAGCGCCCACGACAGCAGCGCAGCCGCGAGCCCCATCGCCAGACGGGCCACCAACACGACCTTGCGCCGGTCGAAGCGATCGGCCACCTGTCCGACGACCAGCACCAGCAGCACGCTGGGCACGAACTGCACCAGCCCGACCAAACCAAGGTCGAGCGGATCGCCGGTCAGTTCGAACATCAACCAGCCGACGGCGACGGTCTGCATGTGGTAGCCCACATTGCTGAGAACGCGCAGCCCCACGAACAACATGAAATCGCGGTGCGCGAAGAGCGAGGCGTGGGATTCGGACAAGTGGCGATGAAAAGACGGAGAGCCGGCCTGGGCATCGGACGAAGCCCGGGGCCCGGGGTGAAGAGGTTCGAACGCGGCGCTGCCAGGAAAGAGTCGGCGACGCAACGCCGGACAAGACCGCCGCATCGTGCCGGTCGAACCCGCGCGCCCTATAATGTCGGGTTTTTCCGATCCCCTGCCAAGTCGGTGGCGCGCGCAATGTCTGAAATCAAGAAAGTGGTCCTCGCCTACTCGGGCGGTCTCGACACCTCGGTGATCCTCAAATGGCTGCAGGACAAGTACGGCTGTGAAGTCGTCACGTTCACGGCCGACATCGGCCAGGGCGAGGAACTCGAGCCGGCGCGCGCCAAGGCCAAGGCGGCCGGCGTCAAGAGCATCCACATCGAAGACCTGCGCGAAACCTTCGTGCGCGACTATGTGTTCCCGATGTTTCGCGCCAATACGGTCTACGAAGGCGAATACCTGCTCGGTACCTCGATCGCCCGCCCGTTGATCGCCAAACGTCTGATCGAGATCGCGCAGGCCGAAAATGCCGATGCCATCTCGCACGGCGCCACCGGCAAGGGCAACGATCAGGTGCGCTTCGAACTCGGCGCCTACGCGCTGATGCCCGAAGTCAAGGTGATCGCGCCCTGGCGCGAGTGGGATCTCCTCAGCCGCGAGAAACTGATGGACTACGCCGACCGGCACGGCATCCCGGTCGACTTCAAGAAACGCGCCGGCCCGGCGCCGTTCTCGATGGACGCCAACCTGCTGCACATCTCCTATGAGGGCGGCGTGCTCGAAGACCCGGATGCCGCGCCGCCGGCCGAGGGCATGTGGCGCATGACGGTCGCCCCCGAACAGGCGCCCGACGAGGCCGAGATCATCGAGATCACCTTCGCGCGCGGCGACCCGGTCGCACTCGATGGCAAGGCGCTGGCGCCGCACGAGATGCTGTCCGAACTCAACCGGCTGGGCGGCAAACACGGTATCGGCCGGCTCGATCTGGTCGAGAACCGTTACGTCGGCATGAAATCGCGCGGCTGTTACGAAACGCCGGGCGGCACGATCCTGCTGCGCGCGCACCGCGCGATCGAGTCGATCACGCTCGATCGCGAGGTTGCCCACCTCAAAGACGATCTGATGCCGCGCTACGCCAAGCTGATCTACAACGGCTACTGGTTTTCGCCCGAACGACTCGCGCTGCAGACGCTCATCGACACCACCCAGGCGCCGGTCAACGGCGTCGTGCGGCTGCGGCTGTACAAGGGCAATGTCATCGTCGACGGCCGCCGCTCCGACGACTCGCTGTTCAACACGGCGATCGCCACGTTCGATGACGACGGCGGCGCCTACAACCAGGCCGATGCCGGCGGCTTCATCAAGCTCAACGCGCTGCGACTGCGCCTGGGCGCTCATCGCCTGAAGAGCTGAACACGGGCGGGTCGTGGTTCGGCGCGCGCTGGCGGCATCCGCTGCCCGAGCCGCGCGCCTGGCCGCCGGCCCCCCGGATCGTGAGACGACGGCCGTGCGTCAGCGCACAGTCCGGAGCATCGCGCCAGCCTCGGCGAGTGCGAGCGGTAGATCTTCGACGTCGGCAATGACCCGATAGGCATCGGCGGGCAGCATCCGGCTCAGGTAGTCGTGTCCCGCCGGATCCACGGTCAGGCACACTGCGCGGATGCCCTGCCGCGCCGCCTCGAGCAACGCATGGGCGGTGTCTTCCACGCCGTAGCGCTCGTCGCGGCGATCGGGCCCGTAGTCACTGTCCTGCGGATAGCCGTCGGACACGATCAGCAGCGCCCGCCGTGCGGCCGGCTCGCGGCGCAGGCGCCAACAGGCATGGCGGATCGCCGCACCCATGCGCGTGTATTGGCGCGGCTGCATGGCCGCGATCGCCGCCCAGTGGCGCGCCCCGGCGCGCGCGGCAAACGGTTTGGCGACATAGAAATCCACCCGCGCCCGACCCGAGCCCGAGAAACCATAGATGGCGAACGGATCGCCGAGTTCGGCCAGCGCCGCACCGCACAGCACCAGTGCGTCCTTGGCGACGTCGATGACCCGGCGCACGGGCGGCCGCGGCTCGGTCAGGGCGTCCGGGCCGGCCCATGCCAGCGGAAAGTCGTCCTCGGGCTCGGCCGCATTGCCGGCTGCCGGTGCGGGCGCATCGCCCTGGCCTGGCACCGGGCAGTCGGTCGAGGCACTCATGTCGAGCAGCAACGCGATCGCCAGATCGCGACTGCCGGGCATCCGCCGCCGATAGACGCGGTCGTCACCTGGCCGGCCGCGGCGGGCGTCGATGAAGGCTTCGCGTGCGGCGTCGATATCGAGCCAGTCGCCATCGGCCTGCGGCAGGCCGACGCTGCGACCGAACGCCGGTGCCTGCAGGAATGCGCGCCGTACGGCCGCGATCAGCCCCGGGCGCCGGCGCCGCAGTTGCGTCAGCACGTGCAGATCGGCGCCCGCCAACACCTGCTCGTGCACCAGGCAGTGGGCTGGCAATGTCAGTCGCGAGCGGTAGTCCCATTCGTCGACCGGGAAGCGGCCGGCGCCCTGGCGATCATCTGCTTGCCGATCCGTGCCGGACCGTTGCCGAGAAGAGCCGCTCGCGCGAGTCGTCGGCGCAGTACCCGCCGCGGCATCGCCCTCGCCGGCCGAGGATCGCGGCTCCGATGCCGAATCGCGGCCATTGGCGGCCTCTGACTTGCGCCGGCCACCGCCGGGCCGCGAGCGCATGCCAGCAGACGGGCTGCGGCCGGGCATCGACTCGCGATCACCGCCGAGAAGGTCGCTTAGCTCGAGCATCGCAGACAACGGCCATGGCGAGGCGACCAACCCGTGGTGCGCGAGCACCCGCCAACCGACACGGACCGCGCGCATCAACGACGACGACGCCCGCTCCTGCCACGGTTCGGCCGCCGCGCGTGACAGCCATCTCGCAACCGTGATCAGGCGCGCGAGCGGGCGATTCCACCCGCTTGCGGCCTGCGTGCCAATGTCGTCCGACTGAATCGCAAGGAGAGCGGGTACCGCCCCACCGACCCGACCACGGCCCGGGCCTCCCACGCCGAGGCGCGACCGACGCGATTCGACTGGCAGAACGAAGCCTCGCGTTGCCGCCGCGATCAACGCGATCGCACGGTCCTCGTCCGCAGACGAGGTCGTCGATCGCGATGCGGCGGCCGCGTCCCGGCTGGCCAGCCGGCGCTGGATTCGTCGCCATCGAAGCAGATCCGGCAGAGCACCGGGAAACGCCGCCGCAACGTGAGCATCGAGATCGACGGCGGCAAGCGCACGCGCAAGCCGCGTCGCGACGCCGACCGTGCCGCCACCCGGCGTCGGGCCGCCGTGTCGCAGCATCGCCTCGCGCCAAGGTGACGCGGTTGGTGACGCGGTTGGTGACGCGGTTGGTGACGCGGCAGTGGACGCGGTAGCCGAGCGATCGTGCAGACGTGTGTCCCGCCCGGGCACGAGCGGGTCCGTCCACATCGGGCCGTCGTTGCGGAATGGATCGGCGCTCAGAGCGCACGCCCATGGATCACGATGCCGGCCGACCGAGATCATGCGCAGGCGGTGCCAGCGTCGCGACGCTCGCGCATTGCGGTAGGGTCCAAAGCGGGGCAGAGGCACCGGCAGGGCAAGCGGTTCGGAAACACCGCGGTCACCGCGGGCCGCGCTGGTCTGTGGTTCGCCGCCGGCCGGCCCGGTCTGCAGGTCGTCGTCTGTGCCCGGCTCCGTCGGCCAGGTAGCCGGTCGCCACCACCGCACGGGACGGCCGGCCAAGGCCTGCGCCAGCCGACGCAGCGCTTCGTCGGCGGCACCATCGTTCACGGCAGACAGGTCTCGACCAGATCGCGCAGTGCCTGGCGCATCGCTTCGTCGTCACCCACCGTGCGCACCAGCGCAGCCTCGCAGGCGCGGCGCGCGTCGATGCCGCGCACCATCAGTTGCGCCGCATGCACCAGCAGCCGGGTACTGACCGGCGGCTGCTCGGGCCCTTGTTCGAGTCGTCGGGCGGATGCGGCCAGGCGGGCCAGGGCCCGCGCGAGGGCTTCGTCGACACCCGATTCGTGCGCAATGATCAATGCCTCGTGCTCGGGCGCCGGATAGTCGAAGGCAAGCGTCATGAAGCGCTGCCGGGTCGACGGTTTCATGTCCTTGAGCACGCTCTGATAGCCGGGGTTGTACGACACCACCAGCAGGAAGTCCGGGTGGGCCGGCAGCAGCTCACCGGTGCGTTCGATCGGCAACAGGCGGCGATGATCGGTCAGCGCGTGAATGACCACGATGGTGTCGCGCCGCGCCTCCACGACCTCGTCGAGATAGCAGATCGCGCCGCTGCGCGCCGCCCGCGTCAGTGGCCCGTCGGCCCACACGGTATGGCCGTCTTCGAGCAGGTGACGGCCGACCAGATCGGCCGCGCCCAGATCGTCGTGGCAGGCGATCGTGATCAGCGACGGCTCGAGAGGCGGACGGCCGCGCTCGCGCGCGATCCGCCACGCCATGTGCTCGACGAAGCGGGTCTTGCCGCAGCCGGTCGGACCGACCAGCATCACCGGCATGCGCGCGGCATAGGCGGCCTCGAACAAAGCGACCTCGTCCGCCTGCGCGTGATACCACGGAGCCTGCTCACTCATGCGCGATTCTCTCTGGGGTGCGCGGCGCGCGCCACGGCCCGAGCCACAGTGCCAGGGCCACGAAAACACCGTAGCTGGTCATCGCGACCGCGATCCAGGCGAGGGATGGGCCGGCCTGCCCCACGGCATCGAAACCGCCGATGACGACCGCCGCCACGATGACGAAGCGGATCATGGCCCCGACCACCGGCCAGACCAGGGTGTTCAAGCCCTGGCTGGCGAAATACAGGCAAAGGCCCAAACCGAACCAACCATAGAACGGCGCGAGCACGCCGAGTGCCTGTGCGCAGTGGCCCGCCACCTCGGGGCCGCTGCTGACCGGCCCGCACCAGAGCATCGGCCAGAACGACAGAACGATGCCCAGCGTGCTCAGCAAGCCCATGGTCAGCCAGCCGCCCCGCCAGGCGAGCGCGATAGCCTGTGCGCGTTCGCCCGCCCCGACCCGGGCGCCAACCAGTGCGATCAGCGAGCCGCCGATGCCGAAGATCAGCGGCACCAGCAGCAACTCGAGACGCACGGCCACGCCGTAGCCGGCAAGCCACGGGCGTCCGAGGGTGGCCATCAGGGCCGTGGCCATCAGTGAATAGGCGATCATGAACACGGTCTGCGCCCCGGCGATCACCCCCTGGCGCAGCACCCGCATGGCGACTGCCAGATCGGCGCGGCGCGGCGCCCGCGGGCGAACCGCCTGCCCGGGTCGCAGCAGCATCCACACCACGCACGACAGGCCGACGAGGTATGCGAATAACAGGCCGCGCGCATCGGCGCGCAGCGCACCGACCACGTCGGCCCGCACATCGAATGTCAGCCCCATCCAGGCCAGATAACTGAGCAACACCAGCGCAATTGCCCACGCCGGCCCCTTCATGTCGCCCGAGCCGCGCAGGACACTGCCCAGCATGTTGAACAGCCAGACCAGCAAGCCGCCGGCGAAAAAGGTGCGGGCGTAGGCGACCGCGCCCTCGAGCGCGACATCGCGCGCGCCGGCCCAGGCAAAGAACGCCTCGCCGAACACCCAGATCAGGACACCGAACAAGGCCCAGAAGAAAACCGCCAGACCGACGGCCGACAACAACACGGCCGACGCGCCATCGGCATCGCGCGCGCCCAGGGCGCGCGCGGTCGAGCCCGCCACTGCGCCGCCGACCGCGCCGGTCGACAACATCATGGTCAGCATGACCAGCGGGAACGCCACCGCCACGCCGGCCAGGGCCTGCGCGCCGCCGCGTGCGAGAAAGCCGGCCTCGGCGAAAAAGATCGCCGACTGGATCAGCGAGCCGAGCGTGGCCGGCACCGCCAGACGCAACAAGGTACCCAACCAGCCGGGCGGAACGGCGGCGGTCACGCCGGCAGCGGGTCGGGTGTGGCGTGCCATGGATTGGCGGGCAGTCGGGAGATTCCGACATTGTGCCCGCTTCCCTGAGTGCACCAGGGGCAGCCGGCGAGCCGACCGGCCCGCCGCTATACTGAACCGGAATCCCGCCATGAAAATTACCCGACTCAGCCTCGAGAACGACGGCCACCGCGCCGCGCTTTGCTCTCTGCTCGACGAGTATTCGCGCTCGCCCGAAGGTGGCGGCCATGCCCTCGCGCCGCAGGTGCTGCAGGCGCTGCCGGCCCGCCTCGCCACCTGTCCGACGTATATAGGCCTGCTCGCCTGGCAGGGGCGCACGCCGGCCGGGCTGCTCAATGCGTTCTGGAGCCTGTCCACCTTTACCGCTCGTCCGCTGGTCAACATCCACGACATCATCGTGTCGGCGTCGTTTCGCCGGCAAGGCGTCGGGCGGGCGCTGATCACGCAGATCGCCGACATCGCGCGCGAACTCGACTGTTGCAAGCTCACGCTGGAGGTATTGTCGGGCAACCTCGGCGCCCTGGCGCTCTATCGCTCGTGCGGTTTCGAACACTACGTGCTCGATCCGGCCATGGGCGAGGCGCGCTTCATGCAATGCTGGCTCGGAGACCCGGCGTGAACCTGCAGCCCTCGATCCGTCGCTGGCGATCGGCTGTGGTCGCCGTATCCGTGGCACTCCTGTTAGCGGCCTGTGGCGGCGATGACAGCACATCGACCGCGGTCGGATCCGACACCGAGGTCCCGGCGGCGAACAACGACGACAACGGCGCACCCGGCACCGACACGGCCGGCCAGGACGGCACCGGCGACGCTTCGCCACCGACGCCGGCCTTCGCACCGGTCCCGGCACTGGGCGCTGCCGAGTCCTTTGCGCTTGGCGATGGCCAATGGCTGGCCGTCGATGCCACGCCGGGCCAGGCCGGTGCGCCCACTCTGCTGGCGATCCACGACCTGGGCGCGAGCAGCGTCCAGTGGCGGCCGCTGATCGAACGCAGCCCCGCCGAATGGCATTGGCTGAGCGTCGATCTGCGCGGCCACGGCAACGCCAGCGAACCGCTCGAACCGGCAAGCTTCGATCTGCATCTGAATGATCTGCTGCGTCTGATCGACACCCTCGACGACCCGCAGCTGGTCGTCATCGGCAGCGGCCTCGGCGCCCGACTCGCCACCGCGCTCGCGCGCGAGCGGGCCACGCGCATCGGCGCCCTGGTGCTGATCGCGGCCGACGACGGCTCCGTTGCGAGCGATACCCTGGTCGAGCTGCGCGACCGGCTGGCCGCCACCGCACCGTCGGACGCCACACCGTCGACGACGTTCCTGAACGACTGGCAAGCGGCTGGTGCCATCACCGGCGACGCCGTCACGGCGCCGCTCGCACGGCCGTCCACCACGACCTGGCTTGCCGGCCTGAACGCCCTGCTCGACGCTCGCGTGGCAGACGCCGCCGGCGCCGGCCCCGCGCAACCCGCGCTTCGCCTGCTCGGCGAAACCGATCGGCTTCTGGCGCCGGCGGCTGCCGAATCCCTGGGCGAAGCACTGCGCGCCGATGTCGTTGTGCGCATCGACGGCGCCGGCAGGCAGCCCGAGCGCGACGCCAGCGAACGCGTGCTCGAGCTGATCAGACGCTTTTTGTCTCCGCGCGGCAGCTTGCACGCTGCCAGCCCGCGCCGGCTGGTCACCATCGACGAGACCAACGCACTGACCGCCAGCGGCGTCCAGCGTGCGCTGGTGCGCGACGTCACCGGCGAGGCCTTTTGCGACGTGCGCATCGTCGAGCTCGAGTACCAGACCGTGGGCGCGGCCGGCGAATCCACCAATGCCAGCGCGATCGTCGGCGTGCCCCAGGGCGGCCGCGCGGAATGCCAGGGCGCCCGGCCGCTGCTGCTCTACGGCCACGGCACATCGGCGAGCCGCGACTATGACTTTGCGAGCAGCACCGAGGGCTTCGGCGGCCTGGCCCTGGCGATGTTCGCCGCGCGCGGCTACATCGTGGTCGCACCGCAGTACACCGGTTACGGCACATCGTGGCTCGACTACCATCCCTACCTGCAGGCCGATGCGCAGAGCGCCGACATGATCGATGCGCTGCGTGCCTCCGAGCAGTGGCTGTCCGAAAACGGCCTGCAGCGACGCGAACTGTTCCTTGGGGGATACTCGCAGGGCGGCCATGTCGCGATGGCCACGCAGCGCCGCCTCGAGCGTGAACTCGCCGACCGTTTCACGGTCACCGGCAGCTTTCCGATGTCCGGCCCCTACGCGCTCGAGCGCACGTTCACGCAGGTTCTGGGCGGTCGCGACACCGTCGATGCCCCCCAGTTGGTGAGTTTCGCGCTCGCCGGCCGATTGCGCGAGGATCCGTCGCTGGGCCCGGCCTCGACATATTTCGCGGCGCCGTACGGCCAGGACACCCTCGATCTGTTTCCCGGCGAACTGGGTGCGCAGGAGGCGGTCGAGGCCGGTCTGATACCGCCTTTCCTGCTCGCATCGAAGGGCGAGCCACATCTGCTGCGCCAGGACTTCGTCGACGCATTTCTCGCCGACCCCGCACAGCCACTGCACCGGGCCTTCGAAGGCGATTCGCTGCTCGACTGGACACCCCGCGCCCCGATGGGCCTGTGCGGCGGCGGCAAGGATCCGCTCGTGTTCTTCGACAACAGCTTTGAAGCGCGCGACGCGTTCGCCGCGCGTGGCGTCACGGTACCGCTGTTCGATCTGAACAACAGCGCCACCCTGCCCAGCGGCCGACTGAACAGCATGTATCTGCGCTTTCGATCGCTGTTCTTATTCACCAACGATCTCTCGGGATACCATGCGGCGCTGGCCCCGTTCTGCGCCCACTTTGCGCGCGACTTTTTTGAGTCGCTGCGACGCTGACCGACACGCGATCTTTCGCCAGGGCAACGCGCGTGTTGCGCACCTGCGCGGAACGGACGGGCCCGAACCCGCAAATTTCACCCGGAGATTCACATGCCCTCATTCGATATCGTCTGCGAAGCCGACATGGTCGAGTTGCGCAACGCGGTCGAGCAAGCCAACAAGGAAATCACCAACCGGTTCGACTTCAAGGGCTCGGACGCCCGTATCGAGCAAAACGACCTCGAACTCGTGCAGTACGCCGACGATGAATTCAAGGTCGGTCAGGTGCGCGACGTGCTGGTGAACAAGTGCGCCAAGCGCAACCTCGACGTGCGCTTCCTGGACTTCGGCGACATTCAGAAGATCGGCGGCGACAAGGTCAAGCAGGTGGTCACGGTGCGTAAAGGCGTCGCCACGGACGAGGCCAAGAAGATCGTGCGCCTGATCAAGGACAGCAAGATGAAGGTGCAGGCGAGCATCCAGGGCGACTCGGTGCGCGTCAGCGGCGCCAAGCGCGACAACCTGCAGGAGGCGATCGCGCTGATCAAGAAAGAGGTCACCCACCTGCCGCTGGATTACCAGAACTTCCGCGACTGACCGGCGCCTGTTTCGCGAGGCGGCGCCCGATCTGCCTGCCGCCCGCCTGCCAATGCCGCCACAAGACGAAGCAGCGTCCGTTCGCGCTGTGGGTGCCGCGAGCCCGTCGTGCGGTGCGCGGCCCCGCCTGGCCGTACCGCCGCTCCGGGCCGTGCCGCCTGGTCAGCGTGCCGTGGCGTCGTAGCCGCCGTCTTCGACCGCCGCCACCAATGCCTCGGGCCGGGTGGCCGACTCGTCGTAGGTGACCACGGCCGCATGCTTTTCCAGGCTGACCTCGGCCTTGCTGACGCCGGGAACGGCCGACAGCAAGCGTTTCACCGAGGCCACGCAACCGCCACAGGTCATGCCCTGGACATCGAGTTCGATCGTCTGCATGAAATTGCTCCGTTCAAAGCCTTGATCTTGCCACGACGGGCGCCGGCATCCGGCGATGGCCGAGCGCGACATCGGCCGCAAGTCCTGCCACGCGAAAACCCTCAGCTGCGCGTCGAGACCAGGCGCGGGCGGACCCCGACGCCGGCCGGATCATCGACGAAACGTGCGCGTATCGCCCGCTCGATGCCCGCCGCATCCAGACCTAGCTCGGCCCGCAATGCGTTCTGTTCACCGTGATCGATGTTGCGGTCGGGCAGACCCAGCTGCAGCAACGGACGCACGATCGCCTGAGCCGCCAGGGACTCGGCCACCGCACTGCCCGCGCCGCCCATGACGACATGTTCCTCGACCGTCACGAAGGCCTCGTGCGTGGCGGCCAGCTCGGCCAGCAGTTCACCATCGACGGGCTTGACGAAGCGCATGTTGACCACCGTGGCGTCGAGCGTCTCGCCGGCCGCCAGTGCGCCGTCGAGAACCGTGCCGAAGGCCAGGATCGCCAGCCGCTGGCCGCGCCTGCGGATCTCGCCCCGCCCCCAGGGCAGCTGGACCAGATCTTTCTTGACCGGCACGCCGCAGCCGGCGCCGCGAGGATAACGGACGGCGCTGGGCCCGTCGTGCTGGAAGGCCGTGTAGAGCATTTGCCGGCACTCGTTCTCATCGGCGGGCGCGAGCACGGCGACATTGGGCAGACAGCGCAGGAACGCGTAGTCATAGGCGCCGATGTGGGTCGCGCCGTCGGCGCCGACGATGCCGGCCCGGTCGAGCGCGAACACGACCGGCAGGTTCTGCAGTGCGACGTCGTGCACGGCCTGGTCGTAACCCCGCTGCAGGAATGTGCTGTAGATCGCCACCACCGGCTTGAGCCCCTCGCAGGCCAGCCCGGCGGCGAAGGTCACCGCATGCTGTTCGGCGATGCCGACATCGAAATAGCGATCGGGGAAGCGCTTCTCGAATTCGACCAGGCCGGAGCCCTCGCGCATCGCCGGCGTGATGCCGACCAGACGCTCGTCGAGCGCCGCCATGTCGCAGATCCAGTCGGAGAAGACCTTCGTGAACGTGGGCTTGCCCGGCGCGCCGGCCGGCTGTATGCCGCTGTCGGGATCGAACTTGCCCGGCCCGTGATAGAGCACCGGGTCGGCCTCGGCGTGGCCGTAACCCTGGCCCTTGCGGGTCACGATGTGCAGGAACTGCGGACCTTTCAGTTCGCGCAGGTTCTGCAGCGTCGGCACCAGCATGTCGAGATCGTGGCCGTCGATCGGGCCGACATAGTTGAAGCCGAGTTCTTCGAACAGCGTGCTGGGCGCCACCATGCCCTTGGCGTGCTCCTCGAGCTTGCGCGCGAGTTCGAACACCTGCGGCACCCGGCTGAGCACGGCCCGGCCCATGTCCTTGACCTGTGAATAGAAGCGGCCCGACAGCAGCCGCACCAGGTAGTTGTTCAAGGCCCCCACGGCCGGCGAGATCGACATCTCGTTGTCGTTGAGGATGACGAGCAGATCGATGTCGTCGGTGACGCCGGCGTTGTTCATGGCCTCGAAAGCCATGCCGGCGCTCATCGCGCCGTCGCCGATCACCGCCACGTGCCGACGCCGGTCGCGGCCCTGGTTCTCACCCTTCTGGCGCGAGGCCACCGCCATGCCCAGGGCGGCCGAGATCGATGTCGACGAATGCGCGGTGCCGAAGGTGTCGTACTCGGATTCCGAGCGCTGCGGAAAACCGCTGATGCCATGGCGCTGACGCAGGCCGTCCATCCGCTCGCGACGCCCCGTCAGGATCTTGTGCGAGTAGCTCTGGTGGCCGACGTCCCAGATCAGACGGTCACGCGGTGTATCGAACACATAGTGCAAGGCGACCGTGAGCTCGACGGTGCCGAGATTGCTCGACAGATGGCCGCCCGTGCGCGACACCGAGCGCAGCAGGAACTCGCGGAGCTCCTCGGCCAGCATCTTGAGCTGCGGCCGGGTGAGCGTACGCAGACGGGACGGTTCGTCGATCTGGGACAACAAACCCGTACCGGGCCCGCCCCCGTCGGTTTGGGAGGGCGCGGCCCGATCGTCTTCGCGTGGGGTGGTCATTCGATTACTCCGTCAGTGCGAGCGGCGCACGATCAGATCGGCGAGTTCGCGCAGCCGCGCGCCCCGGGAACCAAAGGTTTCGAGCGCCGCATCGGCGCGTTCGCCCAGCTCGCGGGCCAGCGCGCGCGCCGGCTCCAGTCCCAGCACCGAGACATAGGTGGGCTTGTCCTGCTCGGCGTCCTTGCCGGCAGTCTTGCCCAGGGTGGCCGTGTCCGCCTCGACGTCGAGGATGTCGTCGACGACCTGAAACGCCAGGCCGACGGCGTCCGCGTAATCGGCCAGGGCGGGCGGCAGCGGCGCACCGCGATGACCGACCACCCAGCCCAGCGCCACCGAGGCCTGCAACAGCGCGCCGGTCTTCATGCGGTGCATGCGCTCGAGTTCATCGGCCGCCAGGCGCCGGCCCACGGCCGACAGGTCGATGGCCTGGCCTCCGACCATGCCCAGCGAGCCCGCGGCGGCCGCGAGAATGCGTAAGGCCGCGGGCAGACAGGCGTCATCCAGTTCGCCGAGTGCGACGAATGCCTGCGCCTGCAGGCCATCGCCGACCAGCATCGCGGTGGCCTCGTCGTAGGCGACGTGGACGGTCGGGCGACCGCGGCGCAGATCGTCGTCGTCCATGCAGGGTAGATCGTCGTGCACGAGCGAATACGCATGGATGCATTCCACCGCGCAGGCCGCCGCATCGAGTGCCGCGGGATCGGCCGCCGGCGCCAGCTCGCCCGCCGCATAGACCAGCAGCGGACGCACACGCTTGCCGCCGCCCAGCGCAGCATAGCGCATGGCTTCGTGCAAACGCGCGGGTTCTCTCGAAGCGGGCGGCAGACGGCCGTCCAGCGCACCCTCGAGGCGCGCCGCGTGGTCGCGGCACCATTGATCGAATGCCAGCTCGGCGGGTTCGGCAGCCATCAGTCGTCGTCGCGCGAATCGGCTTGGGCATCGAAGGGGCGCAACAGGCCTTCCTCGAAGACCTTGACCTGCTGGCGCGCCTGCTCGAGAGCACCGCGGCAATGCGCCACCAGCGCCGCGCCACGTTCGTAGGCCTCCAGCGAGGCCTGCAAGGGCATGTCCCCGGATTCCATGCGGGCGACGATGGTCTCGAGGGAGTCGATCGCCTGCTCGAAGCTCATGGCCCGGATTTCGTCCGAGACCGCCGCATCGGCCGGATCGGCATCGGTGGTTTTGTTTCTGGGCATCCGCGGTCCCTGGCGTGTCGCGGCTCCGACCGTCGCGGACGACGCCGACCGACCGGCAACGTCTCGAACGCGGAGCAAGCTTCCATTTTAAGGGAGATCGAACGGCGGACAGGATAGAACCATTCGTCGCGTGGCCGCCAAGCCATGGCGGCCAGGTGTCAGCTCGTCAACTCCCGTGCCCGACGCCTCGGCGGTCAGGGAGATGCGCAATCAGGGCGGCAATCGGGGTATCCTCCGCGCTTTGTCCGTTTGCGGCTACTTCACGGCCCAGGCCGAGCGCGCCGCAATCTTGCGGAGGTTCTATGTCGGATCCGGGTCGCCGCGAGGCCATTTCGCGACCAAGCACCCAGTTGTCGGTCGACGCCTATTTCAGCGAATCATTGCTGGCGCTCGAGCGCGCGCATCTCTTCGACAAGGGTCCCGGCTACGTCGGCCATCGCTTGATGGTTCCCGAGCCAGGCGACTATGCCACGCTCAAGAGCGAGCGCGAGGGACGGGTTCTGGTCCACGGTCAGGACGGTATCCGCCTGCTGTCGAACGTCTGCCGCCACCGTCAGGCGATCATGCTGCAGGATCGCGGCCAGGCGCAGAACATCGTCTGTCCGCTGCACCGCTGGACCTACGATCTCGAGGGCCGCCTGCTGGGCGCCCCCCATTTCGGCGAGCAGCCCCGTGTCGCGCTCGAGAACAGCCCCCTGCAGGACTGGCGCGGCCTGCTGTTCGAGGGCCCGCGCGATGTGGCGGCCGATCTGGCCGGCGCCGGCTTCGAGGATTACTTCGATTTCTCCGGCTATGCCCTCGATCACGTCGAGCTGCACCGCTGCGACTACAACTGGAAGACCTTCATCGAGGTCTATCTCGAGGACTACCACGTCGTGCCGTTTCACCCGGGGCTGGGTCAGTTCGTCAGCTGCGACGACCTTCGCTGGCACTTCGGCGATCGTTACTCGATCCAGACCGTCGGCATCCACCGGGCGCTGCAGCGCCCGGGCAGCCGCGTCTACTCGCGCTGGCACGAGCAGGTCCTCGAGCGCTACGGTGGCGAGCTGCCTCCCTATGGCGCGATCTGGGCGCTCTACTATCCCAACGTCATGATCGAGTGGTACCCCGGGGTGCTGGTCGTCTCGACCTTGATTCCGGAAAGCCCGCAGTCCACGCTGAACGTGGTCGAGTTCTATTACCCCGAGGAAGTCGCGCTCTTCGAGCGTGAATACGTCGAGGCCGAACGCGCCGCGTACATGGAAACCGCCGTCGAGGATGACGAGATCGCTCTGCGCATGGATGCCGGGCGCCGGGCGCTGCTCGAGCGTGGCCGCAACGAGGTCGGGCCGTATCAGAGCCCGATGGAAGACGGCATGCAGCACTTCCACGAGTTCCTGCGTCGCGAGCTGCCCGGCCTGTAGCCGCGCACCGGGGCTCGCCGCGCAGCGTCGGCCGGCAGGCCCGCCTGCCCGTGCCAAGGACCGTCACCCCCGCAAGGCTCGGCCAGCGCAGCCGTGCGTCGCGCCAAACGGGCAGGCAGTTGTGGCAGATTTCCAGTGTTTCCGCTCATCACTTCGAGGCCCGCATGCCGAACTGGACCCTTCTCGTCGACGCCAATGACCTCGCCATGGCGCTGGACGATTGCATCGTCGTCGACTGCCGCCACGACCTGATGAATCCCGAGGCCGGGCGCAAGGCCTATGGCGAGGGACATATCCCGGGCGCCTATTTCCTGCATCAGGACGAAGACCTCGCGGGTCCGATGACCGGCCGCAATGGCCGCCATCCGCTGCCCGACCGCGATGCACTCGCCGCCCGGCTGGCCGGCCTGGGCCTCACCCCCGACACCCAGCTGGTTGCCTACGACGCTCAGGGCGGCGCCCTGGCCGGGCGGCTCTGGTGGCTCGCCCGCTGGATCGGCCACCGCCCGGTGGCGGTGCTCGACGGCGGCCTGCCCGCGTGGAAGGCCGCCGGTCTGCCGGTCTCCACCGACACACCGGCCCCGCGTGCGGGCGGACGGCTGCAGGCGAGCGCCGAACCCGGCATGGCGCTGCGCACGGCACCACAACTCGAAGCCAACATCGCGAGCCGCGCCGAACTCGTGGTGGATGCACGCGCTCCGGAGCGCTTCCGGGGCGAGGTGGAACCGGTGGACCCGGTGGCCGGCCACATCCCCGGCGCCATCAACCGTCCGCTGCAGTTGAACCTGCGCGAGGACGGCCGCTACAAGCCGGCCGAGGTCCTGCGGCGCGAATTCGCAGAGCTTCTCGGCGGACGCGATCCGGCAACCGTCGTCCACAGTTGCGGATCCGGCGTCAGTGCCTGCCAGAACATGATCGCCATGGAACTGGCGGGCCTGGGTGGATCGGCGCTCTATGGCGGCAGCTGGAGCGAGTGGTGCAGCGATCCCGCGCGCCCCGTCGCCACGGGCGACTGACCGGGCAGCCACGGCACGACGCCGCCAGGCGTCGGCGGAACCGACCAAGGATAAGAAGCAATGAATCGAGACGCGTCGCCGCTGCGGCGTACTCTGCTCGCCTCGCTGCGGCCCGGCCAGCCCGACGATGGCAGCACGCTCTCACTGGCCGAACAGATCACGCTCCAGCTGGCCGAGGACATCCTCAACGACCGCTATGCGCCCGGCGGACGCATTCAGGAGATCGCACTCTCCGAGCGCTTCAAGGTCAGCCGGGGTCCGGTTCGCGAAGCCCTGCGACTGCTCGAGAATCTCGGCCTGGTCCGCATCCTGCCCCGTCGCGGCGCGGTCGTCACCGCACTGTCGGCCGAGGAGGTCGCGGATCTGTTCGAGATCCGGGCGGCCTTGTTCGGACTGGCAGCCCGGCGCGCGGTCGCCAACCGTACCGACGACGACATCCGCACCATGCACGCGCGTCTGGCCACCCTGCGAGCCTGTGCCGATGCCGATGGTGCCGATGCCTCGCTAGCCTATGTCACCGCCGTGCGCGAATTCGGCGTCGCGATCTACTCGGTGGCCGGCAACGAACGGCTCGCCGCCCTGCTCTCGACCCTCGTCCTGCAGACACTGCGCTATTCGCGGCTGGGACTGTCCACCGCGCAACGCCGCCGTCAGTCCGTGCAAAACTGGGCGGCCCTGGTCTCGCACATCGAATCGGGCCGGCCAGCCAAGGCCGAGTCCGCGGCGCGCACCCTGATCCAGAACAGTCGCGACGAAGCCATCCGGATGCTGGCGGACAATCCGCCCCCGGCCGCCTGAGCGACGGCGCAAGCGCGCTCCCCGGCCAGGCGGCCGTCCCTGCCTGAGCAGCTACACTGACGAGAAACCGGCCCCACGGAGACCACGATGCAGCTCGGCTTTTTCACCATGCCGATCCACCCGCTCGACAAAGATTGGCGGCAATCCCTGCGCGAGGATCAGCAGGCCTTCGTGCTGGCCGACGAACTCGGCTTCACCGAAGGCTACGTCGGCGAGCACGTCACCGATCAGGCCGAGAACATCACCTCGTGCGCGATGTTCATCGCCACCCTGGTCAACCAGACCCGCAACATCAAGCTGGGCACCGGCACGGTCAACCTGCCCAACAACCACCCGGCCGCCGTCGCCAGCCAGGTGGCCATGCTCGATCACCTGCTCGACGGTCGCTTCCTGTTTGGCATCAGCCCCGGCGGCCTGGCCTCCGACGCCGAGGCCTTCGGCAACCTCGATGCCGACCGCAACGCCATGTTCCTCGAAGCCATCGACACGGTGCTCGAGATCTGGCGTCGCGATCCGCCCTACGACATCGAGGGCCGCTTCTGGTCGGTGAGCACCAAACGCACCCAGATGACCGAGATCGGCCAAGGCATCATGCCCCGCCCGCTGCAACGGCCGCATCCGCCCATCATCGTCACCGCCGTGGCGCCGTTTTCCAAGGGCGTGACCGAGGCCGCCGCGCGCGGCTGGGACCCCATCTCCGCCAACTTCCTGCTGCCGAAATGGGTGGCCACGCACTGGCCGCGCTATCGCGAGGGCTGCGAGCGCGTGGGCCGCCCGGCCGACCCTGCCAACTGGCGGGTGGCCAAGAGCATCTTCGTCGCCGACGACCTGGCCACCGCCGAACGCTATGCCAAGGGGCCGGACAGCCCCTACCGCTTCTATTACAGCCAGCTCGTCACCAAGATGCGCAAGCACGGGCGCATGAATCTGTTCAAGCCCGACCCCGACATGGCCGACGACGCAGTGACGCTCGACGATGTCTGCGACGAACTGATCATCTGGGGCACTCCCGACAAGGTCGCCGACGACCTGCTCGCGTTTCGCGAGCAGGTGGGCGATTTCGGCAAGCTGCTGTACGCCGGCAAGGATTGGGCCGACCCGGCACTTGCCCGGCGCTCCATGGTGCTGCTGGCCGAGCAGGTGCTGCCCCGAGTCAATCAGGCGATCGGCGCCTGACCGGCCGCTACGCCCGGCAGGCACGGTCGAGTCGCCGCGCACCGACCGCGTCTGCCCGGCCGTCCAAGCGGCCGGAAAGGCGCCCGCTTTGCGTGCCGGTTGCCGGCCCATACAACCCAACTGGAGACACAGATGAACGCACGCGTCACCGTCAACGGCACCGAACTGAACACCCGCATCGACGGCCCCGACAACGCCCCCTGGCTGGTGCTCTCGAACAGCCTCGCCTCCAATCTGCACATGTGGGACACGCAGATACCCTGGCTGAGCCGGCACTTTCGCGTGCTGCGCTACGACACCCGCGGCCACGGCGCCAGCGCCACCCCGCCGGGCCCCTACCACTTCGATGACCTGGTCGCCGACGTCATCGGCCTGATGGACCGGCACGCGATCGAGGACGCCCGCTTCATGGGCCTGTCCATGGGCGGCATGACCGCGCTCGGCCTGGCGCTGGCCCACCCCGGCCGCTTCAAAGGCCTGATCTGCTGCGCCGCCCGCGCCGACGGCCCCGAAGGCTTCGCCGCCATGTGGGACCAGCGCATCGCCCAGGTGCGCGACCAGGGCATGGGCGCGCTCGTGCAAGGCACCCTAGAGCGCTGGCTGACCGAAGGGTTTCGCCAGCGCGAACCCGCCGAAACCGACCGCATCGGCGCCATGATCCGCGACACCGACCCGGCCGGCTACATCGGCTGCGCGCAGGCCATCCAACGACTCGACTATCTGCGCCACCTCGACCACGTCAGCGTGCCGCTGCTGTACGTGGGCGGCGAGGTCGATGCCGGTGCCATGCCCGACGTCATGCAGGCGATGGCCGACCGCACCCCGGGGGGCCGTTTCCACATGATTCCCAATGCCGCGCACATCGTGAACATCGACAACCCCACGGCGTTCAACGCCGCGATCGCGCCCTTCCTGGGCATTGGTCTCGATTGATGAACCCGCTCTGGAGCACCGGCATCCGCCACCTGGAGGCCTACCAGCCCGGTGAACAGCCGCAGATACCAGGCCTGATCAAGCTCAACACCAACGAGAACCCCTACCCGCCCTCACCCGCGGCCATCGAAGCGATGCGCCAGGCCGCGGACGATGCGCTGCGCCTGTACCCCGACCCGGCCGCCATCACGCTGCGCGAACGCATCGCCGCCGACACCGGCCTGGGCATCGAGAACGTGTTCGTGGGCAACGGCTCGGACGAAGTGCTGGCCCATGTGTTTCGCGCGCTGTTCGAGCACGAACAGCCGATTCTGTTTCCGGACATCACCTACAGCTTCTATCCGGTGTACTGCGGGCTGTTCGGCATCGACCACGAAACCGTCGCGCTCGACGATGCCTTTCGCATCGAAGTCGACGAATACGACCGGCCCAACGGCGGCATCATCATCGCCAACCCCAACGCACCGACCGGGCTCGCCCTGGGGCTCGATCAGATTCGCACGCTGCTCGAGAACCACCCCGGCTCGGCGGTGGTGATCGACGAAGCCTACGTCGATTTCGGCGCCGCCAGTGCCACCGCCCTGGTACGGGAGTATCCGAACCTGCTCGTGGTGCAGACGCTGTCCAAGTCGCGCTCGCTGGCCGGGCTTCGCGTGGGCTTCGCGATCGGCAATGCGGAGCTGATCGCCGCGCTCGAGCTGGTCAAGAACTGCTTCAACTCCTACCCGGTCGGCCGCATCGCCCTGGCCGGGGCGCAAGCCGCCATCGAAGACAAAACCTATTTCGATAGCACCCGCAAGCAGATCATCGCCTCACGCGAACGGCTCGGCGAACGGCTCGCGACGCTGGGTTTCGAGGTGCTGCCGTCGATGGCGAACTTCGTCTTCGCGCGCCACCGCACTGCATCCGGCAAACACCTTCAGGAGACGCTGCGCGAACGACGCATCCTGGTGCGCCGCTTCGACAAGCCGCGAATCAGCGAGTTCCTGCGCATCACGATAGGCAGTGATGATCAGTGCGACCGGCTGGTCGAGGCGCTGGGAGAGACGCTTGGCTGAGGCCCGCAGTCGACAGGCAACACCGCACCGCTTTGGTCAGCGTCACCAGCGCCAGGTCTTGTAGCCGACCTCGACCATTCCAGACGGGGGGCCGTCGCGCCGCATCAGCGGCGGACGCACGCCCGCGCCCGGGCGCGCGCGCATACCGCGATTCGTCGCAACTGTGCCCGCGGCGCTTCGCTTCGGAACATTGACCGCGTCGGCCTTCACGGCGGGAACGACGATGTGATCGCCGTCGGCCGCCCGTGCGTCGACCATCAACGGCGACGACAGATTGGCGGCGACGACCATCGCCGTCAACATGACTCGACGATGGCGACGCGTTCAGCCCACGCGCCGAGCCAGCCGCACCGCAGTCAGGCCGCGGGTCAGGCGTTTGGAGGGCATCACCAGCATGCAATCGTCATAGGGGGTGAGTACCGGCCGGTCATCGTCATGACCGAGCAATGTCCCGGCACGCTCGATCACCTCGCCGCCGGTGAAGGGCAGCGCGAAGCGAAGCGCCTCGCCGGCGATCGTGACCGCTCGATCGCCTCCCAGGCGACCACGCGGCGGGCGGCGCCGCGCGGCAGCCAGTATCGCTGCCGAAGCTCGGCTCGCGGCCACGGACGACCAGGCGCGCAGAGCTTCACCAGCGCGCACTCGAATGCCGTCGTGCCGGTCTGTGCGGCCCAGTGCTGACCGCACTCGGCCAGCAACGCATTCTTCGTGCTGGCCGGATCGGCGAGGCCCGATAGTCGCGCATGCGCCTGCCGGCCGCGTGACCGCTGTCGGTGACGATGGTCGGCGGAATGCCGACCTGCGCCGCAAGCTCGCGCCCCTTGGAGCAAGGCCCTGCTGCATCATCGGCAGCGCCGGATGCTGCATGGAATGCAGATCGAGAAGCAGATCGACGGTATCCATGATCGGGCGCAGTTCGCGCCCGCCGCAGCTCGATACTGTCGCGCGCCGAGTCGAGCGCACCTCGTCGGACCACACGCGATTGAAGTCTTCGTCGACGTAGCGCGAGGCATTGGGATCGGCCGGATCGAAACTGTCATAGGCGGCCGTGTTCACGAACGCCAGGCTGAGCGTGCCCCGCAGAGCCTGACCTGCCGGCTCAGGAGCCAGTCGGGGACGATGGCGCCGCACAACTCATTGCCATGGACCGGCGCGCTGATCATGACGTGCGGCCCGGGACGGTGGACATCAGGCCGAATGCGCCGCGAGATGCCGCAATTGCCGATCGCATGGGCTGAGAGTTCCGGATGCGGCAGCTCGATCGGGTAGTCGTTGGGGCTGGACGGCGCGGGCATGGGCGGATTTCCAGGGTGATCGAGATTCAGGGGAAGATACGGGATACTATCGAACAACAAGCAGGGTCGCGCACCCAGCGGCCCCGACCACGGAGAAACCCATGCTCAAACCCATCCTGGCGGGCGCCCCGGCACTCGCGTTCTGGCTCCCGCAGCGCAGGCCTCGGAGTTGCGTATCGGCCTCGCATCCGAGGCCACCTCGATCGAGTCGCACTTCCACAACCTGACCCCGAACAACCAGATCGGCCGAGATCTTCGACGGCCTGATCAATCAGGGCGCCACGCAAGATCTGCGCCCGGGCCTGGCCGAGTCGTGGAAACCGATCGACGACCTCGCACAGAATTCAAGCTGCGCCGCGGCATCAGGTTCCACGACGGCTCGGTTCAATGCCGACGATGTCGTCTGCACGTTCAAGCGCGCACCCGATGTACCAGCTCCCCGGGCAGTTTCCGGTCTGTATACGAAGAGGAGCAAGACCGTGGTCAAGGTGGATGACTACACGGTACACATCAAGACCACGCGCGCAAGCTTACCGCTGGTGGCCAATGACGTCTCGACGATCGCGATCGTGTCCGATGGCGCGGGTTGCGGCGCGAGCACCGACGACTTCAACAAGGGCAAGGCGGCCGTCGGCACCGGCCCGTGGAAGTTCGTCGAGTACGTGCCCGGTGACCGTATCGTGCTCGATCACAATGACGGCTACTGGGGCGACAAACCCGAGTTCAGCCGCGCCATTCTCAAACCGATCAAATCGGACCCGGCGCGGGTCGCGGCCCTGCTGGCCGGCGATGTCGATCTGATCAATGACGTTCCCGATCGACGCTGGCAGGCTCAGAAAAGAGCCCAAGGTCTCGATCAGCGAGGGCCCGTCCAGACCGGGTGATCTGCACACCGACCAGTTTCGCGATTCTCCCTATATCAGAGGCATGGACGGCAAGCCGATCAGAACCCGTTTCTCGATGCGCGCGGCGATCGCGGTAGGCAAGGCCATCAACCGGCCGGCCATCGTCGAACAGGTCATGGAGGGCCAGGCGATTCCGGCCGGCCAGGTCCTGCCCAAGGGCTTCTTCGGTGTATCAGAGAAATTGCGGCCGGTCGACTACGACCCGGCCGGCGCCAAGAAGATGCTGGCCGACGCCAGCTACCCCGACCGGCTGGCAGATGACCATCCACGGGCCGAACGATCGCTTCATCAACGATGCCGGAATCGTCGAGGCGGTGGCCCAGATGCTGACCCGCATCGGCATCACACCGGGTCGAAACCTTGCCGCGCTCGGTGTTCTTCAAGCGCGCGTCCTCAGGCGGCAAAGACAAGGAGCCGGAGTTCTCGATGTACACCGCCGGCTGCTGGGTGCGGGCTCGGGAAGGCGTCCTCCCTTCGCTGCGCTCACCTGATCGCCACCTATGACAAGACCAAGAGGCATGGGCAGCGCCAATCGCGGCCGGCACTCGAACCCCGAGATCGACGCGCTGGTCCAACAGGCATGGCCACGGTAGACGACGACAAGCGCGCCGTGTTGCTCGCCAAGGCCACCGAGATGTCGATCGAGTCCGGCGCGATCATCCCGCGCTGCACTATCGGGTCGTACTGGGCGATGCGCGAGACTGACTGCCGAACGCGCGCGGCGAATGGACGCGCCGGGCAGTATGCGCAGCGCCAACTGATGACCGGCCGGCGCACGCGGCCCTAACCCGATGCTGCCGGACGAGCGCCCGGCGGCATCGGCACTGACTCGCGCCGTGCCTGCGGCCGGCCGCGCCAGGAGGGTGGCGTCTTGACCGTCTTCATCATCCGGCGGCTGCTGCGGGATCTGGTGGTGCTGGTGCGGCGATGTCGCTGGTGGTGTTCATCGGGGTGAGCATCGTCGGCGACCCCGGTCGACATGCTGGTCAGCGCCGACGCCACCCAGGAAGAGGGTCGAGCGTGTGGTGCGCGAATTCGGCCTCGACAAACCCATCTGGCAGCGGTATCTGCACTTCGTCGGTGGCGCGCTGCGCGGCGACCTGGGCAATTCGTTCTCGTTCAGGACCCTGCGCTCGAGGTCATCATCGAGCGCATGCCGGCACCACCTTCGAGCTGGCCTCGGTGGCGCTGCTGTTCTCGATCGTCTGGGCATTCCCTTGGGGATGGTTGCGGGCCTGCGTCCACGCAGCCCGTTCTCACAGGTGATCATGGCCGGCTCGATCTTCGGCTTCTCGCTGCCCACCTTCTGGGTCGGCATCATGCTGATCCTGGTGTTCGCGGTCACGCTGGGCTGGCTGCCGGCCACGGGCCGCGGCGACACGGTCGCCGTGCTGGGGGTGCAGCTCAGCCTGCTGGTGACGCCGAAATGGCTGGAATCGCACCTGCTGCTGCCCACGCGGTCAACCTGTCGCTGCTGCACACTTCGCTGGTGGTCCGGCTCACCCGTGCCGGGGCGTGCGCGAAACCGAACCTGCAGGACTTCATGCGCTTTGCCCGCGCAAGGGCCTGTCCGAGCGCCGCGTGATCGGCCTGCACCTGATGAAGAACATCATGATGGTGGTCACCGTGCTCGGGCTGGAGTTCCGGTTCGCTGGTCGCCTTCTCCGTGGTGACCGAAACGATCTTCGCCTGGCCGGGCATGGGCAAGCTGCTGATCGAGTCGATCATCAACCTCGACAAGCCGATCATCGTCGCCTACCTGTTGCTGATCGTGCTGCTGTTCGTGATCATCAACCTGGTGGTCGATATCACTCTATTCGGTGCTCGACCCGAGGTGCGCCTGTCCAGGAGCCGGCGTCGAGCAGCACCCCCGGCCGATGCCTCCGATGCGCCAGCACGCGCCGCGGTCAGCGGCCTGGCGGCGCGGTTCGCAGACCGTTGTATCGGGAGAGCCCCACCGCGATGATGGCGCTCGTCCTGTTGTGCGCAATCGTGCTGCTTGCACTGCTGGCGCCGTGGATCACGCCGCAAAACCCCTACGACCTCGCCCGGGTGGATATCCTCGACGGACGCCAGCCACCGGGCGCGAGCGCGTTCCCAGGCTGATGTGGCTGGGCTCCGGTGCGATGGCGCAGGCGCGAGGTCTATTCGGCGTTCTTTACGGCCTACGAATCTCGCTGTCGGTTGGCGTGCTCTCCGGCGTGCTCGCGCTGCTGGTCGGCATGGTCGTGGGCCTGTTCGCGGCCTTCGTCGGCGGCCGCGCCGACACGCTGATCATGCGGCTGGTCGATCTGCAGCTGTCGTTTCCGGCGTCGTTGGTCGCGTTGATGCTGATCGCGCTGCTCGGCAAGGGCATCGACAAGATCATCATCGCGCTGGTGGTCGTGCAGTGGGCCTACTATGCGCGTACCGTACGCGCCTCAGCGATGGTCGAGCGCCGCAAGGAGTATGTCGAGGCCCATGGATCGCTGGGTTTGTCGCGTTGGCGGGTAATGTTCTCGACATGTGCTGCGCCCGCTGCCTGTGGCGCCACTGATCGTCGTGGGCACGGTACCGGATGGCACGCGCGTCTCGCTCAGGCCACTGTCTTTCCTGGGCGTGGGCCTGCCGCAGACCCGAACCCTCTCTGGGTGTGCTGATCGCCAACGGTTTCGAATACATGCTCTCGGGTGCCTACTGGATCAGCGTGTTTCCGGGCGTGGCACTGCTGCTCACGATCGTCGTGATCAACCTGGTCAGCGACCAGATCCGCGACGTGCTCAATCCAAGGCTGTCGCGATGAGCGAACCGGCCACGCTCGAAATCGGCGAACTCCGCACCCACTTCTTCACGCGTGCCGGTGTGCTGCGCGCGGTCGACGGCATCGACCTCACGGTTGGCCCAGGGCGAGGTGCTCGGTCTGGTCGGGGAATCGACCGGGTGATCCGTGACGGGCTTTTCGATCATGGGTCGATCGTCCGCCCGGTCGCAGCTCGTCGTCGGGCTCCATCCGCTCAAGGGCGAGGAGCTCGTCGGCGCGCCGGCCAGCCGGCTGCGCCAGATCCGCGGCAACCGCATCGCGATGATCTTTCAGGATCCCGATGATGACCCTGAACCCGGTGCTGCGCATCGACGCAGATGATCGAGGCGATTCGCGCGCACCGCAGGCTGAACCGGCGCAGCGCCAGCGACAAGGCCGAACAAGCTCTGGCACCGGTGAGCATCGCCTCGCCAGGTGAGCAGCTGCGCAGCTATCCACTGTCAGCGCTCTCGGGCGGCATGCGGCAGCGGGTCGCGATCGCCATCGCGCCTCAGCGGCCCGACCTGATCATCGCCGACGAGCCGACCACCGCGCTCGATGCGATCCGAGCCGCAGATCCTCTACAGGTGCAAAAGCTCTGCGCCGAGACCGGTACCGCGCTGATCTGGATCACGCACGACCTGGCCGTGGTCGCCGGCCTGCCACGACCGTATCGCGGTCATGTACGGGCAGATCGTCCGAGACCGGCGCCATCGATGCGGTGCTCGATGCGCCGCTTTATCGCCGCATTCGAGGCACCAGCAAACGGTGTCTCGGCCTCGCGCCGCCGGGCGCGCCTGATCCAGATTCCCGGTATGACGCCGGACCTCACCGAGCCGGCGAGGCGCTGCGCGTTCCGTCCGCGCTGCCCGCGCGCGCAGGCGATCTGCGCGCAATGGCCCAAGGCGGGCGAAGCCCCGCCAACGTCGTTCGCTGCCATTTTCCGCATCTGCCGGCATCGGCAAACGGCGCCAGGGTGCCATCGTGACGGCAGCGATCCAGCCCCGCCGATGCTGTCGCTGCGCGGCGTCAGCAAGCGCTTCGTGAAGCCGCTCGATGTCGCCGGCAAGCTCCGCCAGCGCGCCTGGGCGCAGTGTTCGCGGCAGATCGTGCATGCAGTGGATTCGGTGAATCTCGATATCGGGCGGCGAGGTGGTCGGCCTGGTTGGTGAATCCGGCTGCGGCGGAAGTCCACACTGGGGCGGATGGTGGCCGGCGTCCTGCTGCCCAAACAAAGGCAGCATCCACTTCGAGGGACGCGATGTCGGCACCTTGCAGGCGCCGATCGGCGCACATCACGCTGGCGATCCAGATGATCTTCCAGGATCCGTTCGCGAGTCTGAATCCGCGCGCGTCCGAAGACATCATCGGTGAGGCGCCGGTGTTTCACGGCCTGATCGGCCGACGCGAGCGCCGCCGACTATGTCAGCGAGATGCTGGAGCGGGTCGGCCTCGATGGCGCCGTGCGCCGTAATATCGCATCGTTCTCGGGCGGTCAGCGCCAGCGCATCGGGATCGCGCGCGCCCTGGCGAGTGAAGCCCCGCTTCCTGGTCTGCGACGAAGCGATCGCGGCGCTCGATGTCTCGATCGAGCGCAGGTGATCAATCTGTTCATGGATCTCAAGAGGCCTTCGACCTCACCTACCTGTTCATCAGCCACGATCTCTCGGTGGTACGACACATCGCCGACCGGGTGGTCGTGATGTACCACCGGCCGGGTGGTCGAGGCCGCCCACACCGAGGCGCTGTTCGCCGGCCCGAAGCACCCGTACACTAGGCCCTTCTCGACGAGGTGCCGCGGCTCGACCAGCGACGCCGGCAGTTCACGCCGATACGCGGCGATTCCGTCGCCGCTCGATCCCCACCGGCTGCCACTTCCATCCACGTTGTCGGCGGCGCGCTCAGACGTGCGCGGCGGCGAAGCCGGCACTGGGCAGCATCGGCCCGCAGCGGCTGGCTGCTCACTGCCACCTGCTGACGAGCCCTCGCGAGCCCAACGTCTTCGACAATCCGCCATCATGATCCGCATCCGGCGGGCCGCCGACGATACCATTGCGCTCGTCTTCGACAGTCCGCACTCAGGCAATCTCTCACCCCGACGACTTCCGCTTCGCGATCGGCCCGATGATCCTGCACGGTAGCTCCAGGGACGCGCATCGGCAGTCTGTTCAGGGCCGTGGTCGAAGCCGGCGGCGTGCTGCTACAGCGGCCGAGTTCCGCGCAGTTACATCGATCCGAACGCACGCTCCCGGATATCGACCCGGACATGCTCGCCGAGCCCTGGCCGGGGCGGTCTACACCCTCGAGGCAGACCGCGCGCGGCGCCGGCCTGATCTGGCGCCAGGTCAAGCGCTACGGCCGCATCTACGACCGGCCGCTGTCGGTGGCCGAGATTCAGGCGCGCATCGAGCACTGCTGGCGCCCCTATCCGTGCATCGCACGCCTGATCGACGACACCATCGCGCCGCCATGGGCTGGTGTTGCACCTGAACGTGCTGGCCTCGATGGGTGTGAGATTGGACAGCTGCGTGGCCAGCCCGATTTCGTCCTCGGTGATCGTGATGGCACGAGTTGCGCACCTGGTTCCCCGCCGCGGTGCGCAGGGGTGCTCGGAAAGCCGACGCTAATAGGTCGATCGTGATCCTTACAAGGGTCAGGAGCTGGTCGTCCGCTATTCAAATCCGGCAACAGGGCAGCACAACACAGATCGAGATCAACCGCGCGCTGGCCACATGAACGAGGCGCTCGCCCACCAGCGACTATTGGCGTCGCCGGGCATTGTGCGACCGACCGCCTCATTGGCAGCTGGCCACCGACGAAAATCCGCGATCCGCGCACTGAGAAGGCTCAGTAAAGGCGCCTCTCCTCGAGGAACGGTCGGCCTCGTGCACCACCTGGTACTCGAACGCCCAGTAATACTGCCAGGCGCGATAGCGCGCGCTTGACCACACAAGCCCTCGGTGACCTCGCGCAGCACCGCTCAGTCAGGAAGTTCTTGAGCACGCGATGCGTCTCGCCGTTGCGCAGCCTGCGAACCTGATAGGTGTTGCCGTCGTCATCCTGTTCGCTGATCGGCGTGCACTATTCCTTCGACATAGCGGTTGTGCGATGAACACGACCGTTGCGCCCGGCTCGAGCGCTGCCTGCATGAAACGCACGCAGAAAATCGCGCAGCCGGGATTTTGGCACGTGCGACAGCCGAAATCACCGAAACCGCTCAAGCCGGCGGCCGAGTCCGGCAGATCGGCGTAGGCATCTGCAGCGAGCAAATTCACCCTGCCCGGATCGACACGGCTCGCCGCGATAGCAAGCGTTTCAGTGGACGAATCAACGGCCACCACAGCCGTGGCGACTTGGCCGATGAACTGGGTCCAGTAACCTGTTCCGCAGGCGATCTCCAACACGGACTTCGCACGGAACAGCCCAGGCTGACCTCGATGGCGCGAAGATCAACCTGCCGCTCGGGCTTTGGCGTGAGTCGCGTCGTATTCGTTCGCGCGAACCGCGTAGTAGTGCTCCATGTCGCTCATCATGCCCCCTATCCTCGCGAGCGCGCGGATGCACAGTACCCGCAGGCGCGGCATCGGCCCGCCAGGCGGCCGAGATAGCTGTTCGTTCGTGCCCGTTCTGCTTCATCGCCGTTGCATGGGCGCGGCATCAAATGCTCCTTCAACGGAGATTGGGCTGAGCCGGCCACAGGCGAACAAGGCGCGCGGCTGTGGATCGCCAGCTCCATCAGCCGGTTCACCACGCACGCCGAGCTTTTCCGCGATGTTGTTGCGGTGAGTCTGCACGGTTCGCGGGCTGACCCCCAGCCGATCGGCAATTTCCCGACTGGTCAGCCCGTGTGACAGCAGGCGCATGATGTCCAGCTCGGTCGGCGAGAGCCTGCCGCTGCGCTCACTCAGACCGACGATGAAGTGGCCGTCTTCGTCATCGGCCGGCGCGATCACGGATTCGCTGGTGTAGAAACCGCCGGCTGCGGTGCCCAGCGCCGCCTCGATCTCGCCCAGCGCGTCTTCCTTGGCAATATAGGCACGCGCACCGAGCGTACGGGCCCGCTCGGCAAAAGCCCACTCGGCGTACATCGATAGCACGATGACCTGCGTCCGAGGCCGATTGGTGCGGACCCACTCGAGCACCGAATAGCCATCTCTGTCCGGGAGCGCCAGATCGAGCAACAGAACGTCCGGCCGATGCTCGACCAGACGCTCGATGCACTCGGCCGCGGTGCTCGCCTCGCCCACCAGACGCAGCGTCGCGTCGGCTGCGAGAGCGGTTGCCAGCCCCATGCGAAACAGCGGGTGGTCATCGCAGATCACGACACTGCGCCGCGCAACGGGCGCGCCGGCAGCGTCATCCGGCGACGCACCAGCCGACGAATCCTGTGCGTTCATCGGCCCCCCTGCCCCGCGCTTGCAGGTCTCACTGCCAGCGGAACGACCACCCGCAGGCGCGTTCCCCCCTTGGCCCCGCCGCCGATCACCAGCGTGCCTTCGAGAAGCCGCACACGCTCGCGAATCGAGGTCAGCCCGATCCCGCCCGCCTCATCGAAGTGACCCGACGCTGACACCCCTCGCCCGTCGTCCTCGACCTCGAGCACGAGCCGATCGTCGTCCATGACGAAGCTTGCCTCGCAGTAGCGCGCGTCGGCGTGGCGCAGCACATTGCTGATCGCCTCCTGAACGATACGGTAGAGGTGCAAGCGCTGCTCACCGGACAAGCGCGACTCGTCCAGCTCGAATCGGGCGGTGAAACGTGTCGGGCCACCGATGTTGGCACCATCGACGAGTGCGCGAACCGCGCCAACCCAGCCAAGGTGATCCAGGCTGGCCGGATGCATGTTGCGCGAGATCCGACGCAGACCATCCAGCACCTGCGATGCCTGCCCAGATGCATCTTCGAGCACCGCCTCGGTCGGGGTCCCCCTAACCGACGGTGAGCGTCCCGCCAGACGCAGGGTATTGATGAGGAACAGCAGACGTTGCCCCACGCCGTCATGCAGATCTTGCGCCACACGCCTTCGCTCCCGATCCTGGGCTTGCAAGATGCGCCCACTGACCTGCTCATGTGCGACTCGCAGATCCCGCTCGGCTCGCACCCGCGCCGACTCGGCCGAGCGCAGCAGCACCGTAATCACGAGGGAAAACAGCATCGACTCGAGCGCCAGGAACAACGCCAGCTCGTGGCGCAGCAACACGCCCGACTCGAATCCGCCGATGCGATGCAGCGTCGCCAGGATCACGGCGGGTAACACGCCGAGAAGGAACGGAATCGACAGAATGAGCGCATGTGACTTGCGCCGGCGTTCGCGCTGCAACAGGGTGGCGCCGATCATCAGCATCGATACCGGGGTCATCACCAACAACGCCAGGCGCAACCACCCCTGCTGCGCCCAGGGCGCGGCGAGCGCAGACAGGAAGAAGAACGGCACCGGCCATAGAAGCGCGCCGAGACCATCCGGGGCACGTTCCATGCGCATCAGAAACGCCCGGATGAACACCAAACCGAAGCCATTGGCTCCGGCAAGACCCAGGTTCATCGCCGTCTCGCCGATCAGCGGGTGCTCGCGCCAGACGAACCAGCTGTCGTAGCCCGTAAGATGGATCGCCACCACCAACAGGGACAGGATCGTCAATGCATTGAGCAGAAACAATGCGTCACGCAGCAGCGCGGACACGAGCAGGTTGTAGACCGTGATCGCGACAATGAAGCCGAGCAGAAAGACAAGGATCTGCCGGTCGGTACGCTCGCGCGCGATAACGACGGCGGCGTCTTCCTGAGCAATGGCCAGGCCGAGAACGGAGGTCTGCTCGATATGCAGGTAGGCCTGCGCAGGGCTGCCATGCCCTTCGAGGGGCAACACCATCGGCGCCAGATCCAGACTACGCTCGGCGGCGGCCACGCGATCGCCGGTGATGCTCACCCGCCATGGCTCATCGGGTGAGAAACGCCAGTACAAGCGTGCGCGATCGACGATCGACGACAGGGTCACCACGCCCGGTGCTCGTAGTCCTTCGATCCGCAACCAGTGCGAGGCCGACCAGGGGGCCGCACGTACCAACTCGATTTCGGTTTCGGATACCGCCCGCCCGCAACACGCGCCATCGATCTCGGTGACCGGCAGCTCGAACGTCAACTCGTAGACCTGCAGCGCATGAGCGCTGACGCCTTGCATGACGAGCAGCGCCCCGCTCAAGGCCAGTACCGCGACCCGCAGCCAGCTCAACTAGTTGCCCTCTCTCATGCTCCATGTTCCGCTACAGCCACCTTCTTGGGGCCAGGTGCAAAATACGGTGCCACTCCATGACCACACCTCCTGCCGCTCCGGTTGTCCAAGGAAATAGCAACCATCAGGAGACTTGGCCGGCTTCATCGACAAGGTGTCGTTCAAGATTCCGCCTTCGTAAACGCCCTGGCTCCCGCTGCCCGTCACCATCTGACCGGAAATCGTCAGCCTGATCCATCCTCCGGATGTGTATCCCGAAGCGCACGAATAGTCGTAGGTGCCATAGTAGCTACCGTCCCATGAGGTCCCGCCCGTGCCACCGGCCGCGGGCCCGGCATCCGCGACGGTTATTCGACGTACCGGGCTGGTTTTGACGGTGCCGTCGGCGTCGGTCACCTTGAGACTGATGTCATAAGTCCCCGGCTGCGGATACGTGAAATGCATCCCGGCGATCTGAATCCCGGTTTCCATCGCGGTGGTTCCGAAGCCGTGGCTCATTTCATAGACATAAGGAAGCCGGCCACCGCTGACGTTCATGCCGATCCTGACATCGGTGCCGGCCTGAAAGCTGCCATCCGCCAATGTCGTGCCGGTCACGGTACAGCAAGAGACCTCGAGCTCACCATAGACTCGAACCTCACGAGACGGGCTGTTCCTCCAGCCGATGTCGCCGCCAAGATCGGCCGTTGCCATCATCGTGTAGTCGCCCGGCTCGTCATAGGTGTGGCGTTCACTGAACGCCCCGTCTTCGGTTACGCCAAGACTCCATACCCCCGTCGGCGAGAATCGCATCGCGGTACTTGCGGGCAGTTCGCTCGCGAGCGCATAGGCCTTCCATGTCGCGCGTTCATGCTGCCTGAGCTGATCGGGCCCGTCGCAGCAGTAAACCCCCCGGGCCGCCTCTGCCCGCCGTATGACGTCTCTGGCCATATCGACCGATGCCGACAATCGCTTCATCGTCGAGTTACCGGCAAGCCCGAGGAAATCGACCGCCGCCGATATGCAACTGGCCACGGTGCCGGGAACATTGTTCGCGAAGGCCTCCAGGATGCACCTCTGCGCGTTGATGACCCCACTGGTCGTACTGGCTGCGAGCGATACGTTGTCCGCGGTCGCAACGTTCTTGAGCAAGGTGTCACGGCTGAGCGCGTCAAATGCCACCGTGGAAGCGTTTGGACGCAGTGTCCAAACACCCGCCGCGCCGGCGATGCACGTCACTGCCAATGTTCCTTGCGAACCAGCGAGAAAGAACGCAGCCGGAGGCAGAGCGATCTCCCCGAACACGAACGCTGCACTGACCACGCATGCGCTCGCCGTCGTGGCGGCGGAAAACGCACTGAGCAAGCCGGGAAGGTCGCTCTCCTTCGTCGCCCGAGAATCGACATCGGTGCCGGCGGCACCCGTGTGGGCTGATCGGTAGGAGAGATCTCGATAAATGGTACGGGAGCCAGCAGCATCGATCACCGCGACATCGACCAAGCCTTCGTTCGTCCGATAGTTCTCGAACAGGGTGATCGTGTTCTGGTAGAGCCAGTAGCTGAGAAGGCCGGACGATTCATCGACGGCCATGGTCGCCTGGCTCCCATCCGGCGCCGTCATGATGAACCCACGTGCGCGTCCGGTTGCCGGATTCACCTCGAAGCCGACGACCGCACCACTGCCGCTGATTCCGATGATCGGAACACGCTCGCTCTTCGTTTGCAGAAACAGGCCCGGCTTGTCGGATGTGCCCGAAGAAGACGAACCGGAGAGGCTGCCGGATGAATCCGCGGACACGTCTTCGACAGATGACGAACCACCACCGCACGCGGCCAGGACCACCACGGAAGCAATCGCGAGCGAGCCGGAGCGCCGCAGCACCTGGTGGATGCAACTCACCAGGGCGCGAACTCGCCCGGCAAGTCCGGCCACCTCGGATTCGGACTGAACGGCCCTCGGCCGGGCACCGACGCGGGCCGGATTCGAATCGTCGGACGGCGGTTCTGCCGCCGGGGACACGTTGCCGCGATCTTCCACGCCCTGCCTCCTGACAAAGTTGCGCTTCTCGCACTCGCGGCAGGAGCCGTCTACTCCATGACCTTCTGAGCCAGCGCTTGGGCTCATGCTATGGACGACGCTCGGGCCATGGTATCCGCACATGTGCGTAGTTACCTGACGTGCATCAACCAATCCTCTCTGGCCAAACCTGCCGACTTCACCGCCGACCGGCTCGACCGTTCGCAGCACCTGTGGCCGTGACCGCCCTCGAGCAGCGACGGTTCGTTCGACGTGCCATTGAGTCAGTCGAGGAACCGGCCGGTTTCGACCGCAGCGGGCACGCCGATGTCCACGCCCGACATGCGCGCGATGGAGGAGCGCAGGGATTCGACCTCGGGTTGCTCGCCTTCGATCTCACGGGGCTTGACGATTTCCTGGGTCAGCGCCGCAAGGCTTGCCTGGTCGCGACGACGTGTGGCCACCCATCGCGGGCAGGCCGGCTCAGGCTCCCCCCGACAATGCGCGGAAGGCTCGGACGGCGCGGTCGATGCCGTCGGCGTCCACATCGAGATGAGTGACTAATCGGAGCCGGTCGCCGCTTCCCCCGGCCCAGATGCCGGCGGCCCGTAACCGCGCCAATGCCTCGGTCACCGGCAGCCCGTCGAGTGTCACGAACACGATGTTGGTTTCAGGCCGGCGGACCTGGACACCGGCCTGGCCGGAAAGGCCGTCGGCCAGCGCAGAGGCCAGTGCGTGGTCATCGGCAAGGCGCGCCACGTGATGATCGAGGGCATGCAGCGCCGCGGCGGCCAACACGCCCGCCTGACGCAGGCCGCCGCCCAACATCTTGCGCCAGCGGCGTGCGGCATCGATGTGGTCGGCCGACCCGACCAGCGCCGAACCCACTGGCGCACCCAGCCCCTTGCTGAAGCACACGGACACGGTGTCGTACAGCCCGGCGAGCCGCCGCGCCTCGACCCAGGGGTCGCCCCCCGGTCCGGCCATCGCCACCGCGGCATTGAACAACCGTGCGCCATCCAGATGGGTGGCCAGACCCCGATGCCTTGCCAGCGACGTGGCCTCCACCTGAAAGGCCCAGGGCAGCACCTGGCCACCGAAGGTGTTCTCCAGCGCCAGCAGCCGGGTACGGGCGAAGTGGGTGTCGTCGGGCTTGATCGCCGCGGTGATGTCGGCCAGCGCGATCGCGCCGTGCTCGTCTTGCACCAGCGGCTGCGGTTGGATGCTGCCCAGCACCGCGCCGCCGCCGCCCTCATAGCGGTAGCAATGTGCGCCCTGGCCGACCAGGTACTCGTCGCCCCTCGTGCAGTGCACCATCAGCGCGCACAGGTTGCTCTGCGTGCCGCTGGGCATGAACAGCGCGGCCTCCTTGCCCAGGCGTGCGGCCAGTACTGCCTGCAGGCGGTTCACCGTGGGGTCGTCGGCATACACATCGTCACCCACCTCGGCCGCGGCCATGGCCGCGCGCATCGCGGCGGTAGGGCGAGTAACGGTGTCGCTGCGCAGGTCGACGATGGTGGCGGGCATGGTCATGGCGTGGTGCTCCGGTGAGTATCGCATCCCCCGCGCACGACCCACTGTGCCCGCGATCCCAGGAAGTCCCGCGCATCGGCCGCCTTTCCAGGTTCGGTGTCCAACGAGCCCGCCGGCACCGTCACCGTGCCGCTGTCGGCGATCGCCCGCGACACCCGGTCGCCGCGCGCCGGTACGTCGTCCATGCGCTATGCTCGCTTCTGAACCGCAGGAGACGAACCAATGAACATCGATACAGATGCCTTCCGGGCGAAATTGCAGGCCGAGGGATATGACGAGATCATCGAGCGCACGATGACGGCCGGCTCGACGATCGACGAGCACACCCACCCTTTCGACGTGCACCTGCTGGTGTTGGCCGGCGAAGCGGTCATCTCCTGCAACGGTCAGGCGCGGCGTTTACGGGCCGGCGATACGCTGACCATGGCCGCCGATACACCCCATACCGAGGAATACGCGCCGGGCGAGGACTATCGGTTCATCGTCGGGCGGCGGCACCGCAAGGCGGCCTGACCGGCCACGACTTGGCCTCGGTCTCGAATCTCATCCCCGCCTGCCGTGTGATCTGCGTTGGCAACGCTCGCGCCGCGCACACCCTCCTGACACTGCTGATCGCAATGCTGCTCGCCGGTTGTTCGGTCAGCGGCGCACTGTCGGCATTGACGCCGGGAGGCGCCGGCATGCGCGCCGGCGTCCCGTACGGGGAACATCCGCGCCAGCGGCTCGACGTTTTCCTGCCCGAGGCGCCGGCCAGCGGCGTGCTCATCGTCTTTTTCTTCGGTGGCTCCTGGAACCGCGGCTCGCCCGAGCAGATCCGCTTCGTCGGCAAGGCGCTGGCCGCGCGCGGGCACGTGGTCGTGTTGCCCGACTACCGGATCTATCCCGAGGTTCGCTATCCCGAATTCCTGCAGGATTCGGCGCGTGCGGTGCGCTGGGCGGCCGAGAATGCGTATGCGCTCGGCGCCGATCCGAAGCGCCTGGTACTGGCCGGCCACAGTGCGGGCGCCTACAACGCGGCCATGCTCGCGCTCGACCGACGCTGGCTGGACGAGGCCGATGTGCCGGCCGGGCAGCACGTGGCCGCATTCGTGGGTCTGGCCGGGCCCTACGAGTTTCTGCCGATCAAGAATCCGGAGGTGCAGCCGGTTTTCTGCCATCCGGACTATCCGCCCGGTACGCAGCCGATCACCTACGTCGGCGCCGACAGCCCACCAGCCTTCCTGGCCGTTGCGCCCGAAGATTCACTCGTCGATCCGCAACGCAACAGCGGCCAGCTGGCCGCCGCGCTGCGGGCAGCCGGTGTGGATGCGCGTTACGAGACCTATCCCCGCACCTCGCACGTGCTGCTGGTGGCAGCGATCAGCTATCCGCTACGCTGGCTGGCACCTGTGCTCGACGATATCGACGCGTTCGTGCGTGATGTGGTGCAAGAACGGTGAGCCGCTAGTCTCCGTCGTCGATCCGAACAATGCGCGCGTTTTGCCGCCGGCAATGCCGCACCGACTTCGTCGAGGTCGAGGAGTCGGTGGCACGTTAGGCCTGGCACGAGTCGCGCAGCCGGTCCGATCGAAAAACGCCGGGCCGTTCCGGACCACGTTCGACAACGACGATTTCGGCGCGCCCGTCATCGCGCGCAGGCCCGACGCCGTTAGTCATTGGCATCTGGCGAGCACATGGAAATACGTCACAGATTGTGACGCGCCCCCCATGCCATGATCTTGGCGCGCAACGGTGACGTACCGAAGCGGCAATCGTAGAACTCGAACAAGTTACTGGACCAGGGGGTCTGCATGAGCATTCGGATCGTGGGGCGCGCAGCGGCCGCGACGTCTTTGATTTCTTTGGTCTTTCTGATTGGCGGTTGCGGCGGTGGTGGCGGCACCACGGGCTCGACCGCCTTGGGCAGTTCGACGGCAACGAAGACCATCAATGTGTCGGGCCGGCTGACATACACCGACTATGATGTCGGCGCCGGCGGCATCGACTACGCCAATCCCGTCGAGCGGCCCATTCGCGGCGCGGTGGTCGAACTGCAAATCCCGCCCGGAACCAAGTTCGGCGCGATCAATTCGTCCGACAACGGCGAGTATTCCTTCAGTGGCGTACCGGCCAATGCGCAGATCCGCGTGCTGGTCAAGGCGGCGCTCGGCTTCACCAGCATCCCCGACACCACGGTCGTCGACAACACCAATGGCGGCGCCCTGTACAGCATTGCCGATGACACGAATACCGGTGATGCCGACATGACGATCAACCTGAATGCGGGGTCCGGCTGGGACAACGCGGCGACCGCCTATACCGGCACCCGGGCCGCGGCACCGTTTGCCATTCTCGATGTGATCTATCAGGCGCAGCAGCTCATCAAAAGCGCCGACCCGGCAGTGAACTTCCCCATCCTGCCGGTCAACTGGAGTCCTGACAACCGCCCCTCGACGGCCATAAATCCAGCCGTGGGCGATATCGGCACATCGCACTATTCGCCCCAGGACAAGGCGCTGTTCATTCTGGGCGCGACCAATCTGGACACCGACGAATACGACAGCAGCATCATCGGTCACGAATGGAGCCATTACTTCGAAGCCAACTTCAGCCGCAGCGACAATCCCGGCGGTGGCCACAATGTCGGCGACCTGGTGCACCCGTCGCTGGCATTTGGTGAGGGCTATGGCTACGCGATGGGCGCCATCATTACCGGCGTACCTTTCGATGTCGACACCGGGGGCCCCAATCAGGCCGCCGGCACGGTGCGCAGCATCGAGAACGATTCGACACCCCCGACCGCGACCGTGCCCGGGCTTCCCACCCTGCGACTCGACGGCTACTACTCGGAGACGTCGGTGCAGGAAATCCTCTACGACTTGTTCGACGGCGGGCCGGGTGACGACGATGCCATCGCGCTCGGCTTCGGCCCCATCTACCAGACACTCATCGGTGGCCAGAAGGGAACACCGGCATTCACGAGCATCTTCAGCTTCATGCACCACCTGAAGAAGCTCGTGCCAGGCCAGGCCGCCGCCATCGACGCGCTGGCCCTCGGGGAAAATATCGATCTTTCCGCGGACAGCGAATTCGAGGCACCGAGCGACCCGATCTATACGGACATCACCCTGGCGACCAGCCCGCTCACCTCACAGGTCTTCGACACCTTCGGCCCCATCACGGCCACCGATCCCGGCAACAAGATCCTCAACCAACGGTTCTTCCGCTTCGTGGCACCCGCGGCCGGCTGCTTTTCGTTGACCGTCACGCCGACGAACCCGACCACGGCCGATGTCGTCATCTTCGCACCCGACGGCGGTGGGGTTGACGTCAATGGGCCGGGCGTAGCCGAAAGCTTCAGCGGCCAACTTGCGCTCAACGAAACCAGCACCTTCGCCGTTGGTGCGTTTGCGGCCAACGCGGAATTCAGCGTCGCGATTGCCCCGGCGCCCGCCGCCGCCTGCCCCTGACCCGCCCTCGGAGAAAACTCATGAAGCTCAAGATTCTGGCACTCGTGTCCGCAGCCATTTTGTGCGCCTGCGCGATGCAGCCCCCGGTCGCCCAGGCCAAGGCCAACGCCCCTGTCTCCATCGAATACTCGGTTCCCGCCGGCCTCAAAACCGGTTCGACCGCCACCACGACGATCCAGCTGGTCGCGCAGTCTGACCTGCAACGACTGGTGATCTCGGCCGCCGCCTACAGCGGGATCGAACTCGTGTCCGGTGGCGATCAAACGGTGATCGAGAACATCAAGCGCGGCGAAAGCCGGCAGATCGCTGTGAACGTGATGCTCAATGAGCCGGTCGGCTACCTGGCCGTGTTCGCGTCCACCACCGACAGCCGCGGGCAAGTCGAGCACAAGAACATCGCGATTCGCTACGGAAGCGCCGACAAGGTTGGAAAACGCGAGCTGAAACCCGGCGAGCGCATGGAGAAGTCGGTCGGCGAAACGCTGATCATCATGCCGGCGGAGCGGCGGTAGGCGGGCGTGCGGTGATTGCGGGGCTTCGTGGTTGCCACGAAGCCCCGCGGGTTCTCGTGTCTTCGCCGTGCCGCAATTTCACCCCGAAAGACCATTCTTCACATCGAGCGTCATCACAGGAATAGACGGCAAAAAAAAGCCGGCATCTCAGTCCGTTGAAGCGACCGATTGCGCGTCAGGCCACTCACGGACGGATCTCGATCGGTGTTCCATCCGGAACCGCACTCCATACCTCGTCCATCTCCTGATTGGTCACCGCGATGCAGCCATTCGTCCAATCAATGAGGCGATGAAGCCGCCCAACGACGCCAAGGCCATTCCTCATTCCGTGAATCATTATCAGACTGCCAGCATCCACTCCCATCTGCTTCGCGGCGGAGACATCCGCAGCGCTGGGATAGGAAATGTGTAGGGCCTTGTAATACGAGCTATCAGGCTTGCGGTAGTCGATCATGTATGAGCCTTCAGGCGTACGACTGTCACCCTCTTGTCTCTTGGGGCGTGTCGGATTACCCCCCAGCGACACCGTGTAGGTTCTGAGCGCCTCGCCATCGCGCATCAGAACCATCCTGCGCTCCGCCTTATAAACAATGACAGAGTCCGCCTGCTTCTCTATCGGGCGCACGACGGAGGGCCAGTTCGCGTAGGCCAGGAGCCCACACACAACGATTGCTGGCGCGAAAAGAAGCTGCTTCATTCTGCCGACGCTCGACGTACGAGCCAAGCTGCCCCTGGAGGTGGACGCTGAAAGCCTGGATCGCGATGATGCACGATGTGCCGCGGATCAGACTTACAACGCCTTCCGCAACGGGTCAGATTGAGCGAGGGGATAGGCGTCATGCCGGCAGGTAACGAGTGAACAGTTCGTTCAAGCGTCTGGTCGCATCACTCGAAGGCTGCGACGGTTCCAGGGCCAGGCTTTCAAGGCGGTTTAGCTCCGCTTCGATGAACGCGTGGATGCTAGGAACCTGGGGAGCCAATCCCATTTCAGGCGCAGCGCGCTTTTGTTCCAACAACCGTTGAATGTCGACGGTCAGGTCGGGTTGCTCATCGACAAGGGGCAGCAGCTTGTGAAACTCAATCGGCGCAGGCCGGCCATAGGCTTCTAACCAGCGCACGGAAAGTAGTGGCCTGAGCACGTAGAAGTATTTCTTGAGCGGCACCAGGTTCTCGCGCAAATAGCCTCGGTAGTTCGTCTTGGCCATGCTGCGATAGTGATGAATGCCTCGCAAGCAAGAGTAGACGGCCGGAAGTAGCTCCTGACACGCCGAAGCGAACGAGCCGTGCTCACGATAGACGATCGGGGACTGAATCCACTCGACGAACGCTGGATTCGAGTTTCGGAACAGGCGCAGTGCTTTGCGCAGTTCCCACCCGTTCAAGTCGATGTCATCCACGATCGGGTACTCGATGACGTCCCGCTTGTCATCGATGGACAAGTACCAGTCGCGTTCGTGAACGTAGATGAACCGCGCATCGAAGTCGCTGTTAGGCGACTCGAAGCCCCAAGCCCGGCTGCCAGACTCAACCGCCAGCAGAACGTGGACGCCGTGCTCTGCCTCGGCAGTGCGAATGCGGCGAAGGATCTCGGAACGAACCGGTGCTGGGATCATGACGCTCAATGCCGAGGTCAGCGGGCCGCTTGAAATGGCGCCGGGTTCTGGGCGCGAGCCCAGGTTCCTGCGACTTCTCAAGCGACCCGCTGCACCGACGAGTTGTGTGGGCAATCACGAACGCGACATGGAAATCTCATCGAATTCGGCCTTTCCAGTTCTCCAGATCGTGAAGAAAGAACGCTCCAAACTCATCAAAGTCCACACCTTTCGTGGGCCGCACCTCTTCACTTGGCGATGCTGTTTCGAGTGCTGAACCGCAATACGGACAGTGCCGAATCTCAAGGCTCAAGGACCAGATCGTGTCCCCCTCTTGCTCCAAGACATGACTTTCCTCGAGATCTTGCATGGTTGCCTCGCGTACAACGTTTAGCGTCCAGCAAGACGGGCGATTCGGTAGCCCTTCTCCGAAGTGGACGTACACCCCCGTCCGAGGCAATGCGTCGCATATGTGCTCACGATTCAAGTTCGACAATTGAAGCTCCGCTTAACTGGCTGGCCAAGCAGCTTGTCCGCCTGAGTCAGTGCCCGCGCAAAACTGGCGGTCGCCAGCCCGAGTTTTCAGTTCGAGTACTTCTGCTTGTCCCTAGCGATCTGATTGTCGAATTCGATGGCGCGGATGAAAGACGCACCGATCCCCTTAACGAAGTCGCTCATGACCGTCTCGAAAGCGCATAACGCCGTTGATGAGCAGCAGGACGCCGCAGGCGGACTGTCTGTCCCGACAACCTGTCCTGCACGCGACTGCCATGAGCGGGGGCTTCGACACGCATGGAACACTGCCAGAACGATCACTTTTTCTCCGCGCATACGAAAGTAGACCGCATACAGGAACCTCCGCGCAACCGCCCGTCGAACGTCACCAAAAACGTGGGGGCATCTCAGTAGTGAATCCGCCAGCGACGCGATCACGGCATCGATCTCTTTAGCGAATTCTTTTCCAAGCCCAGAGCGCTGCTCTTCGTACCAAACTACCGTTTCTTCGAACTCGACGACGGCCGCGCGCCGAAAAGCGATCAAACATCAGGTCCGCAAACGCGCCATCTCTCGCGCCCGCATTGCATCCCAAGGCACAACATCGTCGGGGAACGTATCGTCATCCGCGACTCGTCGATCGAGCTCATCGCGCTGCGCATCAGAAAGCGGGAAAGCTGCTCCATCGGCACAGATGCTCGCCCAAATCTCCTCAACCAGCGCGAGCCGATCGTCGACACCGAGCTTGTCGATCCCAAGCCCCTTCGCTGTCACCGTCTGTCCTTCACCCATGAATAGCTCACCACATTGAATCCATCACCGTCCCCGGGCCTCTGTCCAAGCGCATTTCGCCCAGATCAGCAGCGGTTGAGGCTTGGCACGACTTGCGGCAGCAAGTCAGGCCAAGGGTCAACGGTCTGCTGCAACAAAATGTTCAACAGCATTCGCTTCGACCTACGTGGCCAGTTTTTCGACACGAAGAGTTTGCGGCCCTTTTCCACCTACCACAGGTCATAGTGCATCTGCTGATTCAGCCAACTCTCCGCCGTGGTATCAGACGCAATTGACAGCCGAATCGCCATATCCGGGCTAATTCCCGCACGGCCATTCAAGATCGACGATAGCGTCTTGCGACTCACACCCAGGGCCCGCGCGGCGTCAGACACGGTCAACTCGAGCGGCTCAAGACAGAGGGTGCGCAAAATCTCGCCGGGATGAGGTGGGTTGTGCATCTTCATCGTTCTGCTCAGCGATAGTCCTCATAGTCGACTTCGATGGCATCGCCGTCAGTGAACTAGAAGGTGGCACGCCAACTGCCGCTGACCGTCACCGACCAGCAGCCCTTTCGCGCGCCCTTCAGTAACGGCTCAAATGTTCGCAGCGCCGTATCGTTGGGCCTCATTCCCCCAGCGATAGCAGAATATCTGGATGGGTCGCCGCCACTCTTAGGAGCATCTTGGCGGCTCCCGTCGGCTCCCGACGCCCCTGCTCCCAGTCCTGCAACGTTCGAACTGAAACGCCAATCAGCCGTGCAAAATCTTCCTGTGACAAACCGGTTCGCGTCCGCGCTTCTGACGCCGAAGGGATCTTCACTTTCGTCATTCGCGCAGCCTCACCACGCTTCATCTGACGCACCGACTCAAGCAAGTCCTTCTGGAACTGTTCAATCTCCGAGGGCACCTTCCATCGCCTTTCTGAGCTGAGCCAAGAACGAAGTCGGCAGATTGTCGAACTTCGATTTCGTGTAGACGATCAGCAGCCAAATGGTTTGATCAGTGATGTTGAAGTAAACAACCCGCGCCCCACCTCTCTTGCCTTGGCCTTGCCACGACCAGCGAACCTTCCGACATCCACCCAGGAATAGGATCGTCAGCCTTATGGTTCAGTGCGATCCAGCTGATGAATTCCAGCCGCTCCGCTTCGCGCCAGATCTGCTCGGCGTAACGGATGAAGATCGGTGTTTCGGCGACCGTTCGCATGACGCAATACTACGGCATTGCCGTAGTTCAGTCAACGCCCCCGGATGATGCTCAACGTTTGAGCTCACCGGCACATGCACGCGGGCCGCCGCGCTGCAACAGCAGCGCAAGAACCGCGTCAAGTGTCCGGTGCAGCGATGTGTTATCGGCTGGCACGACCTTCATACTCGTCCTTGGCATCCTCATCTATATGGACCGCGAACTGCCTTTCCTTGGGATGTGTGTTCTGGCCCCCACGCTTTAGCCCGGAGACCCAATAATCATCGCCATTGTTGACGTCGAAATAGTTGGATGAAGTGCCCTGACCTTTCGATCGAGCGAGCGACCGCCCTCGGTAGTAGATGGTGAGACCGGACTTCGAGAACGTCACCCAGCCGATTCGGGCGCGATGCCCATCGATCTCCCCCGATTTGTTCTCGACATACATGAGACGCCTGGATTCACCGCGGTTTACCTGATTCCTCTTCATTCGAACGCACGCATAAAACTGGCGCCCAACGTTGCGCATGACCGGCGGCCAAAGAGCGCCCGGAGGGCGCTGTCTGGGCGTCCGTGTCGATGCGCGGGTTAGGCGTCTTTCACATTCCCGGCGAACTGGCCTCTCCTCTACCCACGGTCTTGGGCGTCGAGCATTAGGTCGTACTTTGAGTCCAGGCGGTCTAGAGTAGTACGAAGTCGCATGGCGCGCGCAGCGCAGGCTGTACGCTGCGCCTCTAGATACTGTTGGGTGTCGACGGATATCCTCAATACTGCTTCCGCGACCTGAGCGACGGTGCGTGCGTCGTAACCCGAGAGCGACAGGAACTTCCTTGTTTCGGCAATGGCGTTGTCGTCAGGTGTGCCAGAGAGATGAACGGTCTTCTCTCGTTCCGTGTCGCTTGCGGCATTGAGAAACGATTCGATTGCATCCTCGAAGCCGTTTAGTGCTTCGCATCGGCGCCCCATGTCTGCCGTAAGCTTTGCATCGGTGCCACAATAGGAGGAAAACTGCGTCGTGAACTGCTCAGTTAGATCGCGCGTGAAGACATTCAAGCGAAGTGCAGACCCTCCCGTGACTTGCTGATTGAGCAAGCGATTTGCCTGAAGATTCTCGGACCGCGCGCTGAGCAGCGCGCTAATGGCTTGAAAGCACGTCTTTGCATCTGCCGGCAGTCCGGTCTTGCCTTGCAGAATACTGAGAAATACCCCCTCAATCTCAACGTCGGCAGTCTTGCAACCGGCCCCCACCTCCTCGGTTGCGTTGGACTGACTCCCGTATATCCCTTGGAGCTCAGCGGCTAGTGTCGCCAGTGACGCCACTGTTGCGATTTCGTTCCGCATAGCAAGGGCAATCTGCTGGTGCGCGGACAGTGCCTGTAGGCGCACGAGAGAGTTCTGCTCGGAGAGCCTTTCCACCTGCATATATATGGCAAGGAAGACCGCGAAGCTGACCGTAACGCCCAATAGTGCGAATAGGCGACCTGCAGCAAGAAAGCGGAGGAGCAGGCCTAAACCCGCTTCTCCAATTGTCTGGGCTTGCGATGCCAGCTTCGGAAGCAGTTCAATCAGCTTTGCCTGGCTAGCATTCGCGTCGGGGTTGGCCAGCGCCTCAAGAATGGAGGCGCTCGTACTCCGCAAGGGATTGAGCCCACCAGCTTCTACGTCCTGCCACTGACTCCGAATAACGGAGCTGCCGACCAGAATGCCGAGGAGGAGCAGAAAGGCTCCCGCGAGGAGAACTACGGCGATGGTTTGCGCTAGTGCGAGTTGCCACGCCATCGCGACCAGAACGGAGGCGGTGATGCCAAGCGCCAGCCCGTGCAATAGGGTCGGTGCAGTGATCCAGTTAAGAAAGCCTCGAAGAGCTGTCATGTAGAGCGGGCGCGCTTGAGACGGTTAACGCCGTTGATGAGCAGCAGGACGCCGCAGGCGGACTGTCTGTTCCGGCAACTTGTTATACCGATGCATCCCGAAATGCACGAAGGACTAGATTAATCCGCGTCTGGTACCCAGGCCCTTGAGCCTTGAACCATTCAAGAACATCTTGATCTACCCGCAATGAGATGAGTGACTTCGGCGGCACCGGTTCCAAGCCCCGGCGTACAAGGCCTTTCACGATGCGATCGACCTCCGCCTCCGGATGCTCCTCGGTCGCTTCCGGCTCTTCAGCGCGCAGACGTGCCCAGTCAGTCTTGGATGGCTTCGAAGTAGATTCGCGCTTCTTGCTTCGTGGCTTTGCGGAACGAGATGATTCTGATTTCATGATCCGTCTCAGTGTGAACAATGGACACCGGAATTCCCGACAGCAGCCCCAAGGTCACGAATCGAACTTCGTCGTATGCAAACCGATCATCTTCGAACGTGTAGGTCAGGCCTTGGAACACGCTGAGGGCGTCGGAGAAGTCCAAGCCGTGGCCCTTGATGTTGAGCTGCCGCTTGCGCTCTGATCACGTGAATTCCATGCTCTATTGTATATACAGATCGTAATTACTTCAAGCGCACCACCAATGGTCCCGGGACCGGCATAACTTCGATTTCGGGCTCAGCGATGACTGCGTAACAGATGCATAATCAATACGACCTGCTGCATATCACTGCCCCGAGGAAGGCCCAAGACCCTGCGGCGGGCAGATCTTCTCTGACCTTTTCGCCATCGTTCCTGAATAACGTATCACGAAATGGCACAGGGAAAGCATCACGGCAGCGCCTTGGCAGCGCCGTGCGAGCGGAGTGCACCAAATCAGGCGACGAACTTATACCGGCTGCTCTTTTCAGGGAGCCGGAATCCCGGCAACCAGCACCCCTCAGGCAGTCGCGCCCAAGTAATAACTCTTCACCAGCTCGTTCTCTTTCAAGCTCTCCACATCACCCGAGAACACGATTTCGCCGTGCACGATGATGTAGCCGGTATCGGCGATGCGCGTTGCCTGCTTGAAGTTTTGTTCGGCCATCAGAACGGTCAGGCCGTAGCGCTCTTTGAGTTCTTGTATGCGCGATACGGTTTGCGAGACGAGTAGTGGTGACAGGCCGACGGAGGGTTCGTCCACCAGCAGCAGCCGTGGTGACGACATCAGTGCCCGGCCGATGGCCAGCATCTGCTGTTGGCCGCCCGACATGGAGCCGGCCAGTTGGCGGCGCCGTTGTTTGAGCACCGGGAAGGCCTCGTAGCAGAAGGCTATGTTGTCGTCGATCTTTTCGCGGGCCAGCGGACGGAAGGCGCCGAGGTAGAGGTTTTCTTCGACGGTGAGCTTGGGGAACAGGCGCCGGCCTTCGGGCACCAGGGCCACTCCCAGGTTGACGATCTGTTCGGTGGACAGGCGGGTCAGGTCGTGGGTTTGATCGTCGATGGTCAGGGTGATGCTGCCCTGGCTGGGGCGCACCATGCCCATCACGCATTTCATGAGGGTGCTCTTGCCGTTGCCGTTGGTGCCCAGCAGCGCCACGGTCTGGCCGTCGTCGATGTTCAGGCTGACGCCCATCAGGGCGCGCACGGCGCCGTAGCTGGCGTGCACGCCGTCGATGTCGAGCTTAATCGCCAAGGTAGGCCCTCTGCACTTGGGGATCGGCGACCACTTGCTGCGGCTCGCCCTCGCAGATGATCTCGCCGGTGTCGAGGCAGACCACGCGCTGCGAGAACCGCATGACCGCATGCATGATGTGTTCGATCATGATGATGGTGATGCCCTGCTGGTTCAGGCCGAACAGGATGTCGAGCACTTCGTCGATTTCGGCGCCGGCCAGGCCGGCCATGGCTTCGTCGGACACCAGCAGCTGCGGTTTGGCGGCCATGGCGCGGGCCAGTTCCATCTTGCGCAGTTCGACCTGGGAGAGCTGCTTGGAGGCGACGTCGGCCTTGTCGGCCAGGCCCATGCCGGCCAGGATCTGCATGGCCTCTTCACGGGCGTGGCTGTCGTGGTGGCCGCCCACCCAGGCCAGCGGCACGAGCAGGTTCTCGAGCACGGTCATGCTGGTGAAGGGGCGCGGAATCTGGAAGCTGCGCGCGATGCCCAGCCGGGTGCGCTGATGCGCCTTCAGGCGGGAGATCTCGCGGCCCTGGAAGCGGATGCTGCCGGCGTCGTTGAGCAAGGCGCCCGAGATGCAGTTGATCAGCGTGGTCTTGCCCGAGCCATTCGGCCCGATCAGGCCGAGCCGCTCACCCTTGGCGACCGACAGCGACACCCCGGCCAGGGCCGTGAAGCCCCCGAAGTGCTTCTGCACGCCTTCTATTTCGAGGATCGATTCCATTTCTGCCAAAGGCCCCAGATGCCCTCGGGGGCAAGCACCACGAACACCACCAGTAGCGCGCCCACCACCAACACGTTGAGTTCGCTGGAGATGGTGACGGTGACCGTCTGTTGAATGATGCCCAGCACCAGCGCGCCGATCAGCGGGCCGATCCAGTGCGACATGCCGCCGATGATGGGCATGGCCAGCGCCGACACGGCGTAGCTGAGATTGAAGCTGGAGGCCGGTTCGATGAAGCTCAGATACATGGGCATGGGCGCGCCCGCGGCGCCGAGCAGCGCGCCCGACACCGTGCAGGCGATGAGCTTGAGCCGCAGGGTGGGCACGCCCGAGCATTCTGCGGCGTCTTCGGAGTCGCGGATGGCGCGCAGCCCGCGCCCGAAGAACGAGCCCTGAATGTAGCGGGCGCTGGACACCGCCACCAGTGCGATCACCACCATGATGCTGAACAGCAGGCGGGTGTAGCTTTCGAACACCCAGGCCGTCTCGGGCCGGGTGATCTGCAGGCCGGTGGCGCCGCCCACGTAGCGCCAGTTCATGACCACGGCCTCGAGGATGAACACGACGGCGATGGTGGCGATGGAGAAGAAGATGCCGCGCAGGCGCAGCGTCAGCAGGCCCACACCCAGCCCGAGCACGCCGGCGGTCACGGCCGCGCCGATCACCTGCAGCACGATGGGCGCACCGGCGGCCTTGAACAACACCAGCGCGGTGTAGGCGCCCACCGCCACGAAGGCCGGCACCCCGAAGTTGACGTAGCCGGCGTAGCCACCGAGGATGTTCCAGGCTGTGGCGATGACCACGCCCTGCATGATGACGAAGCCGGCGAAGAACAGATACTCGTTGACGTCGGCCAGGGCCAGGCCGATGAGCGCGGCGGCCACCAGACTGGCAATGATGAAGTACCTCATGGCGCTATCGTCCGAACAGGCCCTGGGGCCGCACCCCAAGGATCAGCAGCAACATGCCGAAAGCAACGGCCGGCGCCCACGAGGCGCCGAAGAAGGTCAGCACCATGGATTCGAGCACGCCGAGAATCAGGCCGGCGGCCAGCGTGCCGCTCATGCTGCCCAGGCCGGCCAGCACCACCACGCAGAAGGTGCGGCCGATGTAGATGCGGTCCATCGAGGGCTCGACCGGGCTGACGATGATGAGCATGGCGCCGGCCAGCGCACTGACCGCGGTGGCGATGCCGAAGGCGAGCTGTTTGATGCGCACCGGATTGGCGCCCATCAGGCGCAGCGCTTCTTCGTCCTGGCCGACGGCCTTGATGGCGCGGCCGGTGAAGGTTTTGGAGAAGTACAGGGTCAGGGCCACGGTGAGCACCAGCGCGACGCCGAACGCGACCAGCATGCGATACGGAATGCGGAACTCGCCCAGGGCCAGGCTGCTGCCGATATAGGGTGCACTCGCGCTGCGTTGATCGACCCCGAAACCAATGATCAGCAAGACCTCGATGATGAACGCCAGGCCGAAGAAGAACGCCAGTCCGCGCACGCCGGCCTCGGCGCCGCGGCGCTCGAAGGTTTCGTAGTAGAAGCGGTAGATGAGCACGCCCAGCACGAAGAACGGCGGCATCAGCAGCACGCCGGCCAGAACGGGATCCACACCGTAGTACCCCAGCATGTAGGTGCCGTAGGAACCGAGGATGAGAATTGCCGGGTGGGCCACGTGCGGGACGTCGAGCAGGCCGAACGACACCGACAGGCCGAGGCTGAGTGCCGCATAGAAGCAGCCCAGCAGCACGCCGAAGATCACCGCCTCGAGCACCAGCTCCCAGGTGATGAATATCTCGAACGAGAACAGATAGAGATCGACTTCGAACAGCATTGAGGCCCTGGCCGGCTGTTGGAACTCCGAACTTGTCCGTCGGGCCCGCTACGCCTGCGCGGGCCCGATGGACAAACGACATCGGTGCTGAAGCGCCCGCCGCCCGCGCGCGGGGCGGGCAGGCGCCCCGGGTTGCGCCGATCAGGCCTTGCGGGCCGCGTCGTACGGCGTGACGACGGTGCCCGTCTTGTCGCCGTCGGGGTGCAGGATGATCTGCTTGTCGTTGCCGCGGAATTGTTCGAGGTTCTTGTCTTTCACGCCGCGGAACTGCAGGGTCACCAGACGCTCGTTGGCGCGCTCGCCGTTGTCGTCGTAGCGGATCGGGCCGACCACGGTCTGCATCTCGTTGGCACGGATGTACTCGGCCAGCTTTTTGTCCTCGATGCTGCCGGTGGCCGTGATCGCCTGCGCCAGCATCTGGCCGATGGCGTAGTTGAACGGCGGCAGGTAGTAACCGAGCGGATCCACCTTGGCCTCGACCGCCTTGGCCTGATAGCGCTTGAGGAAGTCTTCGATACCCGGGAATTTCATGCCCGGCACATAACTGTGATAGTTGACGATGCCGTTGAGCAGGCTGCCCAGGTTGACCATGATGGGCGTGAACTGCAGTCCGACCATGGCACCACCGAAGGCCTGCACCTGGTCGCCGAAGCCGATCTCGTTGGCCGCACGCACGACCGCGACCGAGTCGTTCGGGTACGAGGCGACGAAGACGAGATCGGGCCGGCGCGCGCGCGTGGAGCGCACGATCGATGAGAAGTCGGTGGTGGTCGGCGGATAGTTCTGCTCGTAGATGAGCTTCAGGCCGCGATCCTGGATGACCTTGCGCGCGCCATTGGCCAGGTTCTGCGCGAACTCCTGGTCGGAGGCCAGCACGGCGACCGTCTTCGCACCGCCGCTCTCACCGGCGGCGAAGAAGCCCTCTGACCAGCCCGAGGCCGTATTCCAGGGGGCGTTGTTGAACCACATGTCGTGCTTGATCTTCGAGTTCACCTGGAACGAGAAGTTGCCCATCAGCAGTTTGCCGCGCTGCTTGACCAGCGGCAGGATGGGCGCGGTGGGCACGGTGGCATACGGCGCGATCAGCAGATCGACCTTGTCGACCTCGAGCAGCTTGGTGTAGATGCCGGGCGTGTTGGCGGGATTGGACTGGTCGTCGTAGGCGGTGAACTCGATCTTGCGCCCGAGCAGGCCGCCCTTTTCGTTGGTTTCGTCGACCCACATGCGCAGAGCCAGCAACGCCGCCTGCCCGCCGCCGCCCAGGCCACCGGTCTGGGGCATGCTCATGCCGATGCGGATGGGGTCGTTGGCCGCACGCACGATGGCCGGGGCGCCGGCAACCAGCGCGCCCGCGCCGGCCGCACCCATGATCCTGCGCCGAGTGATGTTGGTGCTCATCGGGGGTCTCCTCGTTTGTCGTTTCGGGTCGGGCGCCCCTGAGGGGCGCCGCGATGCTTCAAGCGGATGATACGCAAATCCGGCGGATTGACCATCAGCGTATCTCGATATCCACCAGCAGGGGGTCGTCGGCGCGGGCGATTTCGTTCTCGATCAGGTGGCCGCAGCCCGGGCAGAAGAACTGGCGGAACACCGGCTCGTCGTCGATGTAGCGCCGCCAGTCGCCGATGTTCGGGTTGGCGTGTTCGATGGGCGCGTCGCGCCGCGCGCAGGCCTCTTTGTAGTTGGCATCCACCGGGCCGAGGTCGGTGCGGCAGGCGGTGCAGCACCAGCGCCGGGCGCGCTTGCCGCGACCGGCCTGGACGATGCCCAGCGCCGGCGTGACCTCGCGCAGCAATTTGCCCGACAACGGCCGTCCCGGCTCGAAGCCCTGCTGCTGCGGATGCCGGGCCTGGCGACGCTCGTCGAGCAGGCGGGCGCGCAACTCGGCGGTGGCGGCTTCGTCGACCACGTCGTCGACGATGACCACGCCGTAGATGTCGCGCGCGGCCTGAACCGACACCGCTCGCTGTTCGAGGACATCGTCGAGCACCTTGGCGGACTCACGCTGCAGTGGATCGCCGAAGCCGCCGCCGCCGGTCCAGATCACGGCGTAGACATCCGAGCGCTCCTGGGTGAAATTCTGTTCGCGCAGACCCAGGGTGCGCTCACGGCCGCCCAGCTCGGCGATGTCCGCCGGCAGTTCGCTGCGCGCGAAGCGCTCGCCGATGTCGGTGCCCGCCTTGAACTTGTAGACGTTGACGGTGGCCGGGTAGCCGCCCATCAGGCCCGACGAGGTGGGCATCGCATTGCCCGAGGACAGCGTGTCGTGGGTGATGCGCTCGGTGCCGTGCGGAATGAAGCACGACTCGGCCGACAGGCCACCGCGGTAGCGCCCCGCCCCACCGGAGTCGACCACTTCCTTGCGATAGAGAAACAGCAGCGGGAAGGTCTGCTCGGTGTGTTCGATGTTGGGCAGCTTGCAGATCGGGGTGCGCGCCTGCCCGCCGGTGGAGATGCCATCGGCCCCGGCGAACGCGCCGATCGCCCCGCCGATGGGGTCGACCAGCAGATAGCCGAACGACTCGCCCCACTGGTCGGTGCCGCGAAACAAGGTGGCCGGCCACTGGCTGGTGCCGCCGATGCACATGATGTCGCCACGCATGCGGGTGTCGCCGTAGATCATCTTGCCCAGCACGTTGTAGGCCGGGTAGAGCGAGATCTCCATCGCCTGCACCGGCGCGGTCGAGACCGAGGCCGGGAAGTTGGCACAGTTCATGGTGCCGGGCGTCGGCTCGAAGCGCACGTGGCGCAGCGCACCGCCGATGGCGAAGTACTGGTCCCAGCACAGCAGCTGGTTGAGCGCGACCATGATCGAGCCGCGCCAGCCCGAGAAGGTGGCGTTCATGCCGCCATCCTGCGGCGCGGTGCCTTCGTTTTCGAAGATCAGCGTGTTGCCGCGCTTGTGCAGGATGAGCTGTACCCGGTGCGTGCGCCGGTCGCCGGGCCGGCAGCACTCCACGTAGGTGCGGTCGCGCCAGGTGCCGTCGGGCAACCGCGCCATCTTGTCGAGAAACGCGTGCTCGCCGTCGTCGAGAATCTTGTGCATCACCGCCTTGACGACGTCGGCGCCGTAGCGTTCGAGCAGTGCTTCGACCCGCGCCTTGGCGGTGAGGTTGCCGGCCAGCTGGGCGCGAAAATCGAGCGCCACCGAGGCCGGCTTGCGCGAGGCGCGCAGATAGAGCTCTTCGATGTCGCGGCGGATCTCGCCGTTCTCGACGATCTTGACCGGCGGAATCAGGATGCCTTCCTCGTAGGCGTTCTCGGCCGACGGGCAGAAGCTCGAGGGCGTGATGCCGCCGATGTCGTACTGGTGCAGGCAATTGGTGACCCAGCAGAACAGTTCGCCACCGCTGAACACCGGGCAGATCAGCATCACGTCCTGCTGGTGGGCGGCGCCCACCCACGGGTCGTTGGCCAGGAACATGTCACCGTCGCGAATACCCGGATTGCCGGCCCGGTTCTCGAGGATCCACTTCACCTGGGTGTCGGTGACACCGGACATGTATTGCATGTACGGCCCGAAGAACACGAACTCGCCGTTCTCGGTCAGGATCGACGGGTTCAGATCGAGCGCGTACATGGCCACCGGCGAGCCGCTCAGCCGCTGGATGGTCGCGCCGTGCTCCTCGTTGACGTTCCAGAGGCTGTGGCGCACGACCTCGAAGGTGATCGGATCCACCCGCTGGCGCTTGCCGCGATGCATCTTCAGCGACGGATCGATCGTGAGCTCGGCCGGCGGCACGTAGCCGCTCTGGCGGCCATCGAAGCGAACGCTCTGGGTGTCTGTCATGTCGGTGTCCTCGGATGCCGGGCGGCGCTGGGGCCGGGGGGCGGACGGCGGTTCGGCGGTTTGCTGCAGCCGACCGGCTCAGCCCTGGAAATGCAGTTCGAAGTTGCCCAGTGCATCCACGCGCAGGTGCTGGCGCGGATGCACGACGATGGTGGTTTCGGTGGTCTCGATGATCGCCGGGCCGTCGACCCGGTTGCCGGGCACGAGCGCGCTGCCGTCGTAGACCGGCGTCTTGCGCGCGCGCCCCAGATCGGCCCAGAACACCGACCGCTCTCCCGATAGCGCGCGCGCGGGCGGTGCCCTGCGCAGACGCGTGGCCTCGGGCAGGTTGACCGCCGGCGCCGCGCCGGTGGCGCGCACCCGGAAGGTGACCATCTCGAGCCGGGCATCGCGATAGGCCGAGCCCCGACCGTAGATGGCCTCGTAGCGTTCGTAGAAGCGCTCGAGCAGACGGGCCAGGTGGCGGGCGCCGAGCCGGCCGTCACGGCCGATCAGGCCGTCGAGATCGACCTCGACCTCGTTGATCTGACCGCGATGGCGCATGTCGATCGAGTAGCGCAGGCCCCGCCCCCGCTTGGCGATGCCGTCTTCGTCGAGCAGGCGATGGGCGTCGGCCGACAGACGCGCCAGGATGACCGACACCGCGCCGGCGTCGAACGGCGAGGCCTGGATCTCGGTGTGCTCGTGGATGTGCAGGATCTCGGCGGTGGCCGCGCCGAACGCGCACCAGGTGGAGGCGATGCGATTGAGCGGCACCAGCACCTTGGCCACACCCAGCTCGCGCGCGAACACCCCCGCGTGCACGGGTCCCGCCCCACCGAACGCGAACAACGTGAAGTCGCGCGGATCGAAGCCCTTCTCGACCGTGGTCTTGCGAATGATGTCGGCCATCTTGAATTCGGCGATCTTCGCGATGCCCGCCGCGGTCTGCGCGAGCGACAGCCCGATCTGGTCGGCCACCCGCTGCACGGCGGCTTCGGCGGCGGCCTTGTCGAGCCGGATCCGGCCGCCGAGGAAGTTGTCGGGATCGATGTAGCCCAGCACCACGTCGGCATCGGTGACCGTGGGCACGTCGTTACCCTTGCCGTAGCAGACCGGGCCCGGATCGGCGCCGGCGGATTCGGGGCCGACGCGCAGGGTGCGCGTCAGCGGATCGACGATGGCCAGCGAGCCGCCGCCCGAGCCGATGGCCTGGATATCGACCTTCGGGATGAAATATTCATATTGCGCGACATTGGCCACGAAGCTGTAGGCGGGCCGACCGTCGTGGATGATGCCGACATCGAACGAGGTGCCGCCCATGTCGGTGGTGATGATGTTCGGCATGCCGAGCCGGTCGCCCAGGAACTTCGAACCGGTGACACCCGACACCGGCCCGGAATCGAGCGTCAGCAGGGGCGCGTCGATGGCGCGCTCGACCGAGATCGAACCGCCGCCGCACTGCGTGATCTGCAGCGGCTGGCGATAGCCGGCGGTGGTCATCCGGGCATCGAGCGAGCGCAGATAGCGCGAAGTGACCGGCCCGATATAGGCATTGAGCGCGGTGGCCGTCATGCGCTCGTACTCGCCCCACTTGGGGGCCAGGTCGACCGAGCAGCTGACGAAGCAATCGGGTGCGCGCTCGCGCACCATCTCGGCCAGGCGGCGCTCGTGCCCGGGGTGCTTGAACGACCAGAGCAGGCAGATGGCGATCGCTTCGACGCCGTCGGCCAGCAGCCGGTCGATGGCCTGGGCGGCGTCGTCTTCGTTGAGCGGCACGACCACCTGCCCGAAGCAGTCGACCCGCTCGGAGATGCCACGGATGTGGCGCTTGCTGACGATGGGGTCCGGCTTGCGGCTCTCGGGGAAGTGGACCACCGCATTCAGATTGCGCGAGGTGACGCCGCGCGAGCCGCGCATGATGTGGATCGCATCTTCGTGGCCGCGCGTGGTGAGCAGGCCGACCCGCGCGCCCCGGCGCTGGATCAGCGTGTTGGTGCCGACGGTGGTGCCGTGGGTGAGCACGCGGATCCGCTGGCAGAAGTCTTCGAAGGCCAGCCCGAGCTGGCCGGCCGCCACGGTCATGGCATCGATCATGCCTTGCGCGAAGGCCGGTGGCGTGGACGGCGACTTGGCGACCGTGACCTGACCGGCCTCGTCGATCACGACGCAGTCGGTGAAGGTTCCGCCGATGTCGACTCCGACCTGGTACTGCGTCATGACTGGCTCCCGTGCCCCGTCGCGGGGAAATTCGGATGTGGCGCCACGCCGGCCCGACGGGCGTCGCGCGTGATGATTCGGCCCGCAGCGACGCGCCTAATGATTCGGCCGACAGCGTCGCGCGTGACGAATCGGCGGGCAGCATCGCGCCCGAAGCTGCACCGGCTCATGGCTGCGCCTGCGCCATGCGCTCGAGCACCGCGTAGACCGCGGCGGTGTCGTGCAGCGCGTGGCCCTGGGCCAGCGCGGCGGCATAGATGGGTTGGCAGGCGGCGAACAGCGGCGCCGGCACGTCGAGCGCCTCGAGCGCGCCGTGGATCAAGGCCATGTCCTTGCGCCAGACCTCGAGCTTCATGGTGGCCTGCTGCCACCGGCGTCCGACCATCGCGGGGCCGCGCACGGACAACATCCGCGAGCCGCCGGCGCCGTCGGCGACCACCGCCAGTGCACGCGCCGGATCGAGCCCCAGACGCCGGGCGAACAACAGCGCCTCGGCGCTCGAGACGTTGTGAATCGCCACCAGCAGATTGGCCACCAGCTTCATGCGCATGCCGTTGCCGAATGCGCCGACCTCGAAGCACTGGCGCGCGAACCCGGCGAACACCGGCTTCATGGCGCGAATCGCGGCCGGTTCGCCACTGGCGTAGACGCCCAGGTCGCGGGTCCTGGCCTGCGCGCCCGTGCCCGACAACGGCGCATCGAGCAGCGCGATCCGGGCCTCGGCCAGCCGCTCGCGCGCGGCCTGCTTGGCCTCGATCGGCAGGGTCGAGGTCTCGGCGACGATGATGCGTGACCGGCCGGGTCGGGCGCCGGCCAGTGCGTGGCTGACCGCCTCGAGCGCCGCCACGCCGGGCAGCGAGACGACGATGCGCACGGCCTGCGCCACGACCTCGCCGGCGTCGGCCGTGACCTGGTCGAGCTTGCCGCGCAGGCGTCGGCGCACACCGTCGGACACATCGGCGCCGATCACCCGGAAACCCGCCTGACGCAGATTGACCGCGATCGCCGAGCCCATGATGCCGAGCCCGATGACGCCGACCGTGGGCCGCCCGTCAGCCGCCGCGCGTGTCGCCATGAGAGAGATCCTTGGAGGGTTCGCGATGAACGTCAGCGTTGCTCGGGAGGCGCCACCTGCGCGGTGTACCAGTCGGTGATCTGGGCACCGGTCTGCACGAGCACATCGGGCTTGGAGAGAATGGCATCGACCAGCCGCTCGAACGCGGCGATGCGGTGCGGTACGCCCGTGATGTAGGGGTGCACGCTGACGGCCATCACGCGCGGGTTGGCGGCGCCCTCCTGCCAGAGCCGCTCGAGCTGGGCGATGCCGCGCCGGCAGAGTTCGTCGCTGGGGTGGTTCTGGATGAGGTGCACGGGGATGTCGTTGATCTCGACCGTGTACGGCATCGCCAGCACGGGCCGCGGCCGGGCATGCAGCCAGCTCGGTTGATCGTCGACGACCCAGTCGGCCACGTAGTCGATGCCCGCCGCGGACAGCAGATCGAGTGTGTCGTCGGTCTCGGTCAGGCCGGGCCCCTCCCAGCCGCGCACCGGACGGCCGGTGAAATCGCTCAGGGTCTTGATCGTGCGCTCGATCGCATGGGCCTCGTGCTCGACCTTGTGCATCGGCAGTTGTTCCCAGCCGTGCCCCATGAACTCCCAGCCGGCATCGCGCGCGGCCCCGGCCACGCGCGGATAGCTCTCGCAGACGATGCCGTTGACGGCCAGGGTCGGCACGATGCCGCGCGAGCCCAGCGCCTCGTAGATGCGCCAGAAACCCGAGCGCATGCCGTACTCGTGCCAGCTCCAGTTGGGCAGGTCGGGCATCAGGGCCTGGCCCATCGGCGGCACGAGTACCGATCGTGGCATCTGCCGGGCGATGGTCCAGTGTTCGACATTGACGATGAACCAGACCAGCACACGCCCGGGTGCGGAGAGCCGCGGGCGGTCGACGAAGGCCTGGTAGGGAAGCCGCTCGCTCAGTAGGTGATCGCTCATGGCGGCGGCTCAGGCGGCCGCGGCCGCTTCGGCCTCGGGATTGGCGACGAAGTAGTCGGGCACGGCCGGCCCCCACAGATAGAACGAGTCCTCGGGCGGGTAGTCGCCCCACGGCCATTCGGTGCTCTCGCCGATGAAGTCGATGTCGGCCGAGAACTCACAGAAGCCGCCCCAGGGATCCTGTGCGTAATAAAAGTAGTTGGAGCCGATCACGTGCCGGCCCACGCCCCAGCCGCGCGTGTAGCCGGCGGCATACATCTGCTCCATGCCCATGCCGCACTCGTCGATGCGCTCGACCGTCCAGCTGGTGTGATGCAGGCCGGGGCCCGCGGACTTCACGAAGGCCAGCAGATGATGGTCGCTGGCGTGGGCACCGTGCGTGAACGCGATGGCGTCGCCCGAGCGGTCGGACAGGCGCAGACCGAGCACATCGCAGTAGAACGCCAGCGAGGCGTCGACGTCGGTGGTGAACAGCAGCACGTGCGACAGCCGGCGCGGGGTGACCTTGGGCGCGCCGCTGCGCATCGGCGCGATCAGCGCGCCGACGGCGTTCTGGTGCGTGACCGAGCCCAGCGTGGCGGAACGCTCGGCCGGCGTGACCTTGTCGGCGGCGCGCAGCTGCACGGCCAGGCCGTCGGGGCCGCGCAGCCAGAGCCCGTCGGGGTCGCCCTGAGGATGCGGATCGATGCGTCCGTAGCCACCCTGCCCGGCCCGCTGGGCGAGCGCGTCCAGGTCGTCATGATAGGCGCCGAAGCTCAGGTATTCGAGCTTGCGGGACGGACGGCCGGGGAGGATGCGGCCCCAGCAGTGCGGGTTCCCGAACGTATACAGATCGAGCCGGTCGTCGGTGCGCCGGACATCGAGCCCGAAGGCCGTGAAGAAACGCTCGGCTTCGTCCAAGTCCGGAACGCCGAGCGCGAAATGATCCACCGAATGAATGGCCGTGGTGCCGGCCCGCCGGATGTCGCTCACCTGATGTCTCCCTGGCCGCCGCCGAGACGGTTCAGCCCTGCACTTTGTCGGTCGCCGCAGGCGTCACGGAAAGCCACCCGCCGGCCAACGGTGCCGGACAGGCCGCATGCGTCAGTGCGCGGCGCACGCTGATGATACACACGCTGATCCCGCGACTGCCGGCAGCGCGCCGACCCGCCCGCACCGGCTTGACAGTCCCGGCCGTCGATACCGTAGCATCGCGATTTGCCGGCCGTGCGCGGGCAAGCCACCGGAGACGATCATGACAAGGCGGTTCGTGGATCTTTCGATCTACCTCGAGAACGACGTCATCAGCGACCCACCGGCATTCGCACCCCGGATCGAATACTTCAATCACGAGCAGACGGTCGGCCAGATCGAGCCATTCTTTCCCGGCCTGACCCGCGCGGACCTGCCCGATGGCGAGGGCTGGGCGGTCGAGAAGATCGCGCTCAGCACCCACAACGGCACCCACCTCGATGCGCCGTATCACTTCCACAGCACCATGAACAAGGCGCTGGGCGGCAAAGAGCGCGCGATCACCATCGACGAAGTGCCGCTCGAGTGGTGCTTCCAGCCCGGCGTGAAGCTCGATTTTCGCCACTTCGGCGACGGCTACGTGGTCACGGCGGCCGACGTCGCGGCCGAGCTCGAGCGCATCGGCCACACGCTCGCGCCGCTGGAGATCGTCGTCGTCAATACGCGCGCCGGCAGCCGCTACGGCAACGACGACTACGTCAGCGCGGGCTGCGGCATGGGCTACGAAGCCACGATGTACCTGCTCGAGCGCGGCGTGCGCCTGACCGGCACGGATGCCTGGAGCTGGGATGCCCCGTTCGTGCACACGGCCGAGAAATACGCGGCCACGCACGATGCCACGCTGATCTGGGAAGGTCACAAGGCCGGACGCGACATCGGCTATTGCCACCTCGAAAAGCTGCACAATCTGGAGTCGCTTCCGCCCGATGGCTTTTTCATCAGCTGCTTTCCGCACAAGATCCGCGGTGCGTCCGCCGGCTGGACGCGGGCGGTCGCGATCTTCGACGAACGCCTGAGTGGCAATTGAAAGATTCGGGGTGCGCACGATCCGCCCGCCGACGCGGCCCGGTCGGCGGGTGGCCGAGACACGATTGCCAAGAACGATTCACCCACGGCCCCGCGCCAACGACAGGAGACAAGAGATGATCAAGGTCAGCGTGATGTACCCGAACAAGGAAGGCGCCCGTTTCGACCACGACTATTACCGCGACAAGCACATGCCCCTGGTCAAGGAGCGACTGGGCGATGCCTGCGCGTATTACACCGTCGACAAAGGCCTGGCCGGCGGCGCGCCCGGCCAGGGGCCGGTCTATATCGCCATGTGCCACATCTTCTGCCACACCGCCCAGGGCTTCCAGGCGGGCATGGCCAAGCATGGCGCCGAGATCATGGGCGACATTCCCAATTACACCGATCTGGCGCCGGTCATTCAGGTCAGCGACGTGGTCGTGGGTCACCCCGGCAACTGACGCAGCCGCCGTTGCGTGCGCAGGCCGTTCGTGAAACGGGCGCGCACGAACCGCCCGCCTTCGCCGCTCGCGCGGCCGGCCACGACGCCGGCCCGGCCGCGCGATCGATCAGCCCCCGAGCCTCGATGAAACTTCCCGCCTTTGCCTATGCGCGCCCGGACAGCGTGGATGCCGCCCTGGCATTGCTGGCCGACGACAGTCGCGACAGCCGGATCCTGGCGGGTGGCCAGAGCCTGCTCGCGGCCATGAATTTCCGCCTGTCCAGCCCCGACCTGCTGATCGACATCAATCGCATCGACACGCTGGCGGGCATCGATCACACCGATGGCGTGATCCGCATCGGCGCCCTCACCCGCCACGCCGAGGTGATGGCCTCGCCGCTGGTTGCCGCCGAACTGCCGCTGCTCGCGCGGGCGATCCGCGATGTCGCCCATCCGGCGATCCGCAATCGCGGCACCTTCGGCGGCAGCGTGGCGCTGGCCGATCCGGCCGCCGAGATGCCGGCGATCGCGCTTGCCTGCGGCGCCACCCTGGTCGCGCGTTCGACTCGCGGCGAACGACGCATCCACGCCGACGACTATTTCCTCGGCCTCTACGAAACCGCCCTGCGATCCGACGAACTGCTGATCGCGGCCGAGTTCGCGCCCCATGGCGCCAGGCCCTGGGCGTTTGCCGAGCAGGCGCGCCGACGCGGCGACTATGCGAGCGCCGGGGTCGCGATCCTGCTCGATGATGCCCACCCGAACGCACCGGCGCGGGTCGCGCTGTTCGGTGTCGCCGATCGCGCGCTGCGTTCGCCGGCGGCCGAGCGGCCCCTGGCCGGCGGCGCGCCCGATGCCGCTGCGATCGCCGACGCCGCCGAGCACGTGTGCGACGGCATCGACGTGTTCGGCGACGCCCACGCCAGCGCGCCGATGAAGCGCCACCTGTGCCGGGTATTGACCCGCCGCGCCCTGCACGCCATGACTGCCCGAGCCGAGCCATGACCCACGCCCGCACCGAAACCGAGATCACGCTGAAGGTGAATGGCGAGCCACTGCACGCCACGGTCGACACACGCCTGAACCTGGTCGATTTCCTGCGGTCCCAGCAGGGCCTGACCGGCACCCACGTGGGCTGCGAACACGGCGTCTGCGGTGCCTGCACGGTGCGCGTCGACGGCCGCATCGTGCGTGGCTGCCTGATGCTGGCCGCGCAGGCCGACGGCTGCGCGGTCGACACCATCGAGGGCCTGGACGAGTCCGGCGTCCTCGCCCGGCTGCAGCAGGCCTTCCATCGTCACAACGCCTTGCAGTGCGGTTTCTGCACCCCCGGCATGCTGCTGACGGCCGCCGACCTGCTCGCCGCCGATCCGCACCCGAGCCGCGACGACATCCGCGAGCATCTGTCGGGCAATTACTGTCGCTGCACCGGTTACCAGGCGATCGTCGATGCGGTCGCCGAGGTTGCCGGCCAGGGAGATCCGGCATGACCGCCCGCCCACGACCGACGTCCCGTCGCCATCCCTCGGAGCCCCGCGATGAATGACGCGGTGGCACCCCGACCGCAGACCGATACCCGGCTGATCGGCCGCTCGGTGCCGCGACCCAACGCGCGCCGGTTGCTGGCCGGCCGTGGCCAGTACGTCGACGACACGCAGCTGCCGCGCATGGTTCACGCCGCCTTCGTTCGCTCGCCGCATGCCCACGCCCGCATCGTCGCGATCGACACGGCCGAGGCCCGTGCGCTGCCCGGCGTGGTCGCGGTCTACGACGGCGCCGACATCGCCCGGGTGGTCACCCCGTGGGTCGGCGTGCTTACCCACATGACGGGCATGCGCTCGCCCGAACAGCATGCGCTCGCGATTGATTTCTGCCGCTGGCAGGGCGAACCGGTCGTGATGGTCGTCGCGCGCACCCGTGCGCTCGCCGAGGACGCGGCCGCGCGGGTACAGGTCGACTACGAACCCCTGCCGGCCGCCTGCAACATGGAGCGCGCGTTGGCGCCCGACGAGCCGGTCATCCATCCCGAACTCGGCGACAACCTCTGCTGGGAGCGCCTGGTCGAGAGCGGTGCGGTCGATCCGGCCTTCGCCGACGCCGGCAACCGCGTCATCGAGCGGCGCTTCCGCTTCGCACGGCACACCGGCGTGAGCCTCGAGCCGCGCAGCTGCATCGCCGAGTTCGAGCCGGCGGCGCGCGAACTCACGTTCCACTATTCCGGCCAGGTTCCGCACATGATGCAAACGGTGCTGGCCCGGCACCTGGGCCTGCCCGAGGCCAATGTGCGCGTCTTCTCGCAGGACGTCGGCGGCTCGTTCGGGCTGAAGATCCACACCTATGGCGACGAGATGGCCACGGCCGCGGCGTCCGTGCTGCTGCGCCGGCCGGTGAAGTTCGTGGCCGACCGCTTCGAGAGCTTTTTGTCCGACATCCACGCGCGCGATCACCGTGTCGACGCGCGGCTGGCCGTGAATGCCGACGGCGTCATCCAGGCCCTGGAGATCGACGATCTCACCGGCATCGGCCCCTACAGCGTCTACCCGCGCTCATCGGCCATCGAGGCCAACCAGGTCGTCAACCTGACCGGCGCGCCCTATCGCATTCCGGCCTACCGCGGCCGCGTTCGCGTCGTGTTCCAGAACAAGAACGTGATGTGCCAGTACCGCGCCGTGGGTCACCCGATCGCGATGGCCGTCATGGAAGGCCTGATCGACGAAGCCGCCGCGCGCCTGGGCCTCGATCCGGCCGAGATCCGCCGGCGCAATCTGATCGCCGACGATGCCTACCCGGTCACCTCGGCCACCGGCATGAAGTTCGCCGATCTCTCGCATCACGCCTGCCTGGCGAAGCTGCTCGAATACATGGACTACGACGCGTTGTGCGCCGAGCGCGACGCGCTTCGCGCCCAAGGCATTCATCGCGGCATCGGCCTGGCCAGCCTGGTCGAGGTCACCAATCCCAGCCCCTTGTTCTACGGCGTGGGTGGCGCTCCGATCGCCGCCCAGGACGGCGCCACGGTCCGGCTCGACGCCAACGGCGCGGTGCACATCAGCAGCAGCGTCACCGAACAGGGCCAGGGCACCGACACCGTGCTGGCCCAGATCGCCGCCGACACGCTGGGCGTCGCGCTCGAGCAGGTCAAGGTCAGCACCGGCGATACGCGTACCTCGCCCTATGGCGGTGGCACCTGGGCGTCGCGCGGCGCCGGCATCGGCGGCGAGGCGATGCTGCTCGCCTGCCGCGCGCTGCGCGAACAGATTCTCGACATCGCCGCCGCCCTGCTCCAATGCCCGGCGCCGACACTCGACATCGAAAATGGTGTCGTGCTGCGCCGGGACGCTCCGGCCGCCGACGGCATCTCGCTGCGCGAGATCGGCGAGCGGGTCTATTTCCGCGGCCACGAACTGCCGCCCGATCTGCGCCCCGAGCTGATCGCCACGCGTCACTTTCGCGTCAAAGACATGCCGTTCGTGTTCACCAATGGCGCGATGGCCTCCTATGTCGAGGTCGACGCCGACACCGGCGACATCAAGCTGCTGGGTCACTGGATGGTCGAAGACTGCGGCACGCTGATCAACCCGAAGCTGGTCGACGAGCAGATTCGCGGCGGCATCGTGCAGGGCATCGGCGGCGCGCTCTACGAGGAGTGCCTGTACTCGGATGACGGTCAGCTGCTCAACGCGACCCTGGCCGACTACCTGGTGCCGATGGCCGGCGAAATGCCCGATATCCACATCGCCCACATCGAGACGCCCACCCGCAGCTCGTCGCTCGGCGCCAAGGGCGCCGGCGAGGCGGGCACCGGCGGCGCGCCGGCGGCCGTGATGAACGCGGTCAACGATGCCTTGCGCCCGCTGGGCGGCGCGATCTCGCAACAACCGATGACGCCGGAGCGCGTGCTGCGGGCGCTGGGCGTGCTGCAAGCCTGAGCGCCGACGCCGGAAGCGGTTTCGTCGCCCTCTTCACCCTGCCGAGGAACACCCCATGAAGATTGCCGCGATCGACACCTTCAAGGCCGATGCCGGCTGGCGCAACTACGACTACGTGCGCATCACCTGCGAGAGCGGCATCACCGGCTGGGCCGAGTTCAACGAAGGCTTCGGCGCGCCGGGGGTGGCGGCGGTGATCCAGCAACTCGCACCGCGCCTGATCGGCAAACCGGTCCGTGACCACGAGCGTGCCTATGCCGACCTCTATTGCGCGACCCGGCCGGCGGCGGGCGGCGTGGTTGCCCTCGCGCTGGGTGCCCTCGAGAACGCGATGCTCGATGCCAAGGCCAAGACCCTCGGCGTTCCGTGCTACGAGCTGCTCGGCGGCAAGGTGCGCGACAAGGTACGGGTGTACTGGTCGCACTGCGACACCTGGCGCATCTCGCGGCCCGAGCACTACCCGCCCGCAATCACCAGCCTGGACGGTGTTCGCGACATCGCCCGCGAAGCGCGCGACAAAGGCTTCACGGCGCTCAAGACGAACATCGCGCAGTTCGGGCCCGACGGTGCGTCGGTGTGGACGCCAGGCTTCGGGCGGCCGTTCCAGCCCGAACTCAATGTCGAACGCCGGTTGTTGCGCGGTGTGCGCGAGCACCTCGAGGCCCTGCGCGACGGCGCCGGCCCCGACATGGACATCCTGCTCGATCTGAACTTCAACGCCAGGACCGAGGGCTTCGTCAAGATCCTGCGCGAGATCGCCGACCTCGGCTTGTTCTGGGTGGAGATCGACACCTACGACGCCAAGGGCCTGCGCCTGATCCGCGACCGCAGCAACCTGCCGATCAGCTCCTGCGAGACCTTGCTCGGCCTGCGCGAGTTCATGCCCTACTTCAACGAGCGTGCGATGGATGTCGCGATCATCGACGCAATCTGGAACGGCGTCTGGCAGTCGATGAAGATCGCGGCGGTGGCCGAGGCCCACGAGATGAACATCGCGCCACACAACTTCTACGGCCATCTGTGCTCGATGCAGAACCTGCACCTGTGCGCGGCCGTGCCGAACCTGCGCATCATGGAGATCGATGTCGACCGGCTCGCCTGGGACCACGAGTTGGTCACGGTGGTGCCCGAGATCGTCGATGGCTACCTGACCGTTCCCGACACGCCCGGCTGGGGCACCGAGCCCGTGCTCGATGCCATCGTCGCGCATCCGCCGCGCGAGACCGGCGGGCTGCTACGCGGCAGATGAGCGCACCGCGCGCAGTGCCGGCGCCGCGTTACTGGGGCAAGGACTCGCCTGAGCCGCCCACTTCGGCGGGCAGGTCCTTCATCCTGGCCACGCCATCGTGAATGTGCAGCACGGTCTCCTGATCGTGCCGGTGGCCCCCGGCTCGGGGGGTAGCTGGGGAATCACCGCCGCGTAGGCATCGGTCAGGCCCGTGACTCGGCATCGGCAAGCGCGCGCAGGGTTTGCTCGCTCGCGGCGTCGGCCGGGAAGAACGACTCGACGCGCAGCTCGTCGGTGGTGACATCGTAGGGCGTGCCGAAGGTGCTGATCATCGAGAACAGGCTCAGCGACTGCCCGCCGACCTGCAGGGTCAGTGGCACCACGGGCATCGCGTGTTCGATCGCGTCCGAGCGGCGCCAATGGGCTGCCAGCGAGGGATCGTCGCGCAGCGCGCGCAGCGCGGGCGAGATCTCGCCGCCGCGTGCCACCGCCTCGTGCCAGGCACGGTTCAGCATCACCGGGGCAACCACGTCGAAGTTGCCGATGGCGGCGCGTGCGCCACGTGCCGACAGGGTCAGCAGCAAGATGTTGCGCGGCCCCTCGCCGCAGCATTGCCGCCAGATTTCGTCCGGATCACCGAGCAGCGACAGCAGACGATCGAAGGCGCGGTTGGCCAGACGCAGTCCGAAGTCACGATCGACGACCACCGCGGGGAACGGCTCGTGGAATCGAAGCATGCGCAACAAGGCCTCACGCACCGGCTCCATGGCCGCTCCCTCGAGCGCGCTCTCGCGAAACTCGGCGGCGAAGCCGGCAGCGCCGAGCATGCCGTTGCGGTCGCGCAGGGGCACCTCGAGCGCCTCGGCCAGATGCAGGACCATCTGGCGACTGGGACGTGCCCGCCCGGATTCCAGAAAACTAAGGTGGCGTTGCGATACCGCGCACTCGAGCGACAGATCGAGCTGGCTGACCCGACGCAGTTGGCGCCACGAACGCAGCATCGCACCGAAGCCCTTCGAGCCGGGCGCCCCGGCGGTCGAAAACACGCGCTGAGACGAAACGGTGGCGCGGGTACTCACGATGGCATTTCTCCGATGGGCGGGTGCGAATCCGACGATCGTGCAGCGGCGGCTGGCACGCAATTACCCGTGAGGTCATTGCGGCAACGACCGCCGCGGCCGAGACTGGCCGCTCCCATCACCCAGTCAAGGAACCGAACATGAAACCGACCGTCATTCTGTTGATCGTGGTCCTCGCCGCCTTTGGCGCGCTCAGCGGATACGCCATGCTCGAAGTGGGCTACTTCGGCATCTTCGCGGCCGGCCTGGCCGATGCCGGCGGACTGCAGTTGCTCGTCGATCTGGTGATCGCCTGCACCCTGGCAATGATATGGATGGTCGACGATGCCCGCCACCGCGGCCGCACGGTCTGGCCCTATCTGGTGCTGACGCTCTTCGCCGGCTCGTTCGGGCCCCTGCTGTATCTTCTGCACCGCGAATGGACACGGGCAGCCACGCCCGCGCTGGCGTGACGAGCGCGGCCGCGGGTAGCGCAATGGCCCGCGGCCGCGCGCCAGTCTCCGGGCGGGCAGGCGGTCAACCTGCTACAGTACCGGCCCGCAGGGCGCGGTCGGGGCTCCTTGCCGCATCGCTCACACCACCAGGAGACTTTTCGTCATGATGACTTCCTTCACACGTGCCGCGATCGTCGCGGCGTCGCTGTCGGCGATTTCCGTCGGCGTCCAGGCCCAGCAGGTCAAGCTGATGACCGGCCCGCAAGGGGGTTCCTGGTATCCGCTCGGTGGCGCCATCGCCAATATTGCCGACAAGGCCGGCATGAAAGTGCAGGTCCTGCCCGGCGCCGGCATCGCCAACGTCAAGGCCATCCAGGCGGGCAAGGCCGACCTCGGCTTCGCAAACTCGATCTCCACGGTCGATGGCGTCGCGGGTCGCGCGCCGTTCACCGAGGCCGCCACCAATGTGTGCAATGTCGCCACGCTTTACCCGCAGTTCTTCCAGATCGTCGCCAATGCCGGTTCCGGCATCGATTCGCTGGGTGACATCAAGGGCAAGCCGATCGCGGTCCAGCCCAAGGGCAACACCGCCGAATTCATCAGCAAGCAGGCGCTGGGCGTCTATGGCCTGGGCTACGACGACGCCAGCCGCGTCAGCTACGTGTCCTACACCGACGCGGTCTCGCTGATGAAGGACAACAATGCGCAATTGTTCACGCTGGGCACGACCGTACCGGCGTCGGCCATCATGGATCTCGCCTCGGCGCGCGACATCAAGATCCTGGGCATCGATGACAAGCACTTCCAGGAGATGCGCAAGCTCAACCCGGGCTACACGAAGCTGACGATCCCCGCAGGCAGCTACCCCAAGCAGGACAAGGACGTCCAGACCATCGGCTACGCCACCCACGTGATCGCCCGCTGCGACCTCGATCCCAAGGTCGTGCAAACCGTGCTCAAAGGCATGATCGACAACCAGGCCGACCTGACCGCGATCGCCAAGGCCATGGGCAAGACCACGCCCAAGATGATGGCCGAGGACATCGGCGTGCCCCTGCACAAGGGTGCCGAAGCGTTCTACAAAGAGGCCGGCATCCTCTGATGCCGCGCGCGGCGGGCGCCGGTCGACAGGCGCGCCCGCCGCGACGATCCGGCCGGCCCTGCTTCGGCCGGATCCACGGCCGCCCCCCGGATGGCGGCCTCGCGCCCGCGCACGCGGGTGCCGGAGCACGAACATGCTGACGATCCCGCAGAACCTCGTGACCCGACTCATCACCCTCGTCGCGGTGCTGATGTCGGTCTTTCATCTCTATGTCGCGTTCGCGGGTCCGCCCGATGCCTACGTGATGCGTGGCTCGCACCTGGCGTTCGCGCTGGTGATCGCCTATCTGTCCATGCCGGGCCTGACCGGCAAGGCGCAACGCTTCACGGTGTTCGACCTCATCCTGGTGGCGGCGGCAGCGGCCGCCGCCCTCTATCCGGCGCTCAACCTCGAATACATCCAGAACCGGATGTACTACGTGGACGATCCGATCACCGCCGACTACGTGTTCGGCATCGGGCTCGTGGTGTTGTTGCTCGAGGCAACCCGGCGCGCCACCGGCTGGGCCCTGCCCGCCACCGCGATCGCGTTTCTGACCTACGGCCTGACCGCCGGCAATCAGAGCCTGGCGATCATGCTCGATCAGACCTACCTGACCACCGAAGGCATCTTCGGCATTCCGCTCTATGTCTCGGCCACCTACGTGATGTTGTTCATCCTGTTCGGCGCCTTCGTCGAGCGCAGCGGCGCCGGTCAGTTGTTCATGGACTTCGCGCTGGCGATCGCCGGTCACACCTCGGGCGGGCCGGCCAAGGTGGCGGTCATCACCAGCAGCCTGTTCGGCACGGTGTCGGGCAGCGCCGTGGCCAACGTGATGACCACCGGCGCATTCACCATCCCGCTGATGAAGCGCACCGGCTATCGGCCGGCTTTCGCCGGCGCAGTCGAGGCGGTGGCCTCCACCGGCGGCCAGCTGATGCCCCCGATCATGGGTGCGGCGGCCTTCGTGATGGCCGAGTTCCTCGGCACCTCGTACCTGACCGTGGCCGGCTTCGCGTTGCTGCCCGCGGTGCTCTATTACGTGGCCGTGTTCATGGCGGTGCACTTCGAGGCGCGTCGCATCGGCCTCAAGGGCCTGCCGCGCGCCGATCTGCCGCGCATGAAAACCGTGCTCACCGAGCGAGGCCACCTGTTCCTGCCGCTGGTGCTCATCGTGGCGGTGCTGCTGGCCGGCAAGAGCGCGGCGTTCGCGGCGCTGTGCGGCATCGCATCGGTGATCCCCACGACCTGGCTGCGCAAGAGCACGCGCCGCACGTTCACGCTGCAGGCGATCATCGAAGCGCTCGAAGCGGGCGCACGCAACACCCTGGTGGTGGCACTCGCCTGTGCCTGCGCGGGCATCGTGATCGGCACGATCACACTCACCGGCCTGGGCCTGACGTTCACCGGCGTGGTGCTCGCGCTGTCGCAGAACTCGCTGGTGCTGGCGCTGTTCCTCACCATGCTGGCGGGCATCCTGCTCGGCATGGGTCTGCCCACCACGCCGGCCTACATCGTGCAGGTCGCCCTGCTCGTGCCGGCGCTGGTCAAGCTCGGTGTCCAGGTCGAGGCCGCGCATCTGTTCGTGTTGTATTTCGCGGTGCTGTCGGCGATCACCCCGCCGGTGGCGATGGCCGTCTATGCGGCCAACGGCATCTCCAATGCGACCCTGATGGGCACGAGCTGGGCGGCGGTGAAGCTCGGCCTGACCGGCTACATCATCCCGTTCATGTTCGTCTTCTCGCCGTCGCTGCTGATGATGGGAAGCACCGGCGACGTGGTGCTCGCCGCCATCACGGCCACGGTCGGCGTCACCTGCCTGGCCGCGGGCCTGCACGAGAGCTTCTTCCTGGGCCGGGCACGTTGGTGGGAGCGCGCGGCGCTGCTGGTGGCCGCGTTGGTGCTGATCAAACCGGGCTGGGCCAGCGACCTGATCGGCGTGCTTCTGGTGGCGGGAACGCTGCTCAGCCAGCGCATGGTGCCCGGCGCGACCCACGAGCCGGTCAGCGCCGGCTGAGACGCCGAGAGCGGGCTCGCGACGCCAGGGGCTGACACCGTCACCGTCATACGCCGCGAAAAAGCGCCCGCCGCGGGCCCATGTAGCCGAACAGATAGCCGGCGACCTTACGCATCTGGATCTCCTCGGCGCCCTCGGTGATTCGATAGCGACGGTGGTGCCGATAGATGTGCTCGAAGGGCTTGTGGCGCGAATAGCCGATGCCACCGTGCACCTGCATGGCACGGTCGGCCGCCTCGCAGCACAGCCGGTTGGCCCAGTAGTTGCACATCGCGACCTTGTCCGACAGCTCGTGCTCGATCTGTGCGTGTGCCATGCCGTCCATCTCGGCCGCGGTCTTGTAGATCAGCAGGCGCAGCATCTCGCACTGGGTGGCGAGTTCCACCAGCGGAAACTGGATCGCCTGATTGCGGGCGAGCTCGGTACCGAAGGGTTTGCGCGTGCGTGCATAGCGCACCGACTCCTCGACGCAATACTGTGCCGCGCCCAGCGATGCCGCCGCCTGGCGAATGCGGTTCTGATGCACGAAGCTCTGCGCCACGGCCAGGCCGTTGTCGACCGGCCCGAGGATCGCGCTGTCCGGCACCCAGACACCGGTGAGCGTCAGGCGCGGATGATCGGTGGGCATGTTGAAGGTCCAGAGGTATTCCTCGATGACCAGGCCGGGGCTCGGGTTGGGCACCAGCAGGCAGCTGATGCCGCGTGCCTCGCCCGCCTGACCGGCCGTGCGCGCGAACACCGCGCAATGCGTGGCCGCGTGCATCCCGGTGATCCACATCTTTTCGCCGTCGATGCGCCAGCCCGGCACGCCATCGCGGGTCTCGCGCACCGCCCGGGTCTCCATGTGGGTGGCGTCGGAACCATGGGCGGCCTCGGTCAGGCCGAACGCCACGCGACGGGTGCGCTCGAAGCCGCCCGTGATGAACTCGCGCTGCTGCTCGGGCGTGCCGAAGTGTTCGAACATCGCGACGAACGGAAAGTTGCCGACGATCGAGTGTTCGTTCTGCAGATCGTTGTGCAGGCCCAGGCCCATCGCGGCGAAATGCTCGCGGATCACGGCCATCCAAAGGTTCGACCCATCTCGACCGCCGTACTTGCGCGGCGCCGAGAAACGCCAGTGACCGGCACGATCGGCGCGCCGCTTGGCCTCGTCGAGCAACGCCTCCCACTCGGGGCGCGGCAGGCCGTCGTGATCGAAGTCGGTGCGCGCCCATTCGCGGCGATGATCGAAGAAGCGGATGTTGTCGTCGGCCTGCTCGAGCGGCCGGATCTCGGCCTCGATGAAGGCGTCGAGTTCGGCCAGGTAATCGATAAGTGCCTGCGGCAGCGAGAAATCCATGGTCAGTTCCTTTCCCAACGGGCGCGCGCCATGGCGTGCGCGGGGTACTTCGGCCGGTCGGCCGCGATCTTGTCCAGGGCCATGCGCCGCAGGCGGGCCAAGACACCGGGGGTGCCCAGGTCCGCCCGGCCCGCCAGGAGGTCGGCGGCCAGCGCCGCATCGCTCGCCTGCGGCCGTCGGTCGAGTTCGCGCTGAACGATGCCCAGCGCGTTGCGGGCGACCGCCAGATTGAAGTGGCCCCGCCCGCTGACCAGCGGCTTGACGTCGCTGGCCAGCCATTCCGCAACCGCCGTCAGGAGCTCGCTGGCACTCGGCTCGCCGATATTGGCCACGTCACCGGCGGAACCGGCCGCGACGACGCCGCTGGTCGGGGCCCCGGCTTCGGCCCCGGGCCGCGGCAGCGGCCGGCGACGCTCCTCGAGCGGTGCGGATTCTTCCAGCATCAACAGGAGATCGAGCTCCTGTTCGGCGCAGCGCCGCCCGATCACGAGTCTCTCGAGCGAGCGGTCGGAGCCGTTGCGCCAGGTGACGCCCATGCCCAGGCACGAGACCGCCCACCAGAACGTGCGATAGACGAGCCAGAATCGGAATCGCTTGCGATCGACGGGATCCCCGCCGGCCGTTTCATAGGCGGAGAGCCAGTCGATGATGGCGCCCAGGCCGAGGGCGGGCCGATCGGGCCGCGAAAACCGCCAGACGGTCATGCAGGCATAGGCGAGGTCTTCGACCGGATCACCGATGTGCGCGAGCTCCCAGTCGAGCACCCCCGACAGTCGGCCGTCGTCGACCATCAGATTGCCGAGTCGGAAGTCGCCGTGAACGAGCCGCGGCGTGGCCGGCGCGGGGATGTTCGCCTGCAGCCAGTGCAACGCCAGCGCGAGGACGGGGCGATCGCCGCCATAGTCGAGAAAGCGCTTGCCCAGGCCGGCCAGCGCCTCGGCCGACTCCATGACGGGTACGTCGCCAACGGCGCCGACATCGACACGATGGATGGCCGCCAGCGCCTGCGCGATCTCGCTCAACAACGTGCCCGGATCGGCGACCGACAGGATCGTGACCGGATCGGCCGAACCGGCGATCGAACGCATGACGAAGCCGGCGCCGATGCCGTCGTCGGGCTGCAACTCGACGACGATCTGCGGCACCATGACTCCCGCGGCGCCAACGGCCCGGATGAGCCGCGCCTCGTCGCGCAGGCTGAATTCGCGTTGCGCCGCCATTGCCATCGACGGCGCGCGACGCAGCACCAGTCTGTTGCCGCCCGCCTGCAGTCGCCAACTCTCCATGTTGGCGCCGCCGGACAATCGTTCCAGGGCCACGGGCGGCGGTAGTCCGACGCGCGCCAGGGCCCGTGCGAGACCGTCGGCCAGGGTGTTCGAGGTGGGTTCCGCCCGCACGCGATCGGTGGATCGGGTCACGTCGAAACCGGCTTGCCCTTGCCGCCCATGTTATAGCTCCTCCGCTGCCCTTGCCCGCCGGATCCTGGCGGCTCTTGATCAGTCCTTATCGTACCGACGAACCATCGTGGCGACCGCTTCCGATGTCGTCGATCAGCCCCAATGGTGCCGACCATGCTGCTGGACCCCGCCCGCTTCACCGGCCATCTCGACGGCCGCCGGGTCGGCCTGACCATCCTGCGCAACGACGATGGCATGAGCGTCGGCATCTCCAATGTCGGCGGCAAGATCCTGCAGGTGGTCGCGCCGGACCGCTACGGCCGGCCCGGCGACGTGGCGCTCGGCTTCGACAGCCTGCAAGAGGTGCTGACCGGCTCGCCCTCGCTGGGCGCGTTCGTCGCGCCCTATGCGGGAAGAATCGCTCAGGCCAGGTTCACGCTCGACGCAAGGCGATACGACCTGCCGAACGACGACGGGCCGCACAGCCTGCACGGCGGCCCCGGCGGTTCCTGCCTGCGCGTGTTCGACATCGTCGAACACGATCCGCGCTCGCTCGTGCTGCGCGCGATCCTGCCCGCCGAGCAGACCGGCTATCCGGGAACGCTCGCGCTCGAACTCTGCTATCGGCTGGTCGGGCCGGACTGCCTGGCGATCGACTACCTCGCCACCTGCGACGGCCCGCCGACCCCGGCCAGCTTCACCAGTCATGCCTACTTCAACCTGGACCGGGCCGACGCACGCACCATCGACGAACATTGGCTGCAGGTGTTCGCCGACGAGCACCTGACGATCGGCGCGGACCAGACGGTCGACGGTACACGCGCTCCCGTCGGCCAGGGGGCGCCCGATCTGCGGCGGCCGCGATCGCTCGCCACGCTAGCCGGCCTCGATCATGTCTATGTACTCAGGCCCGATCCGACGGGCGGTGCGCGGCCGTGCGCCCGCCTGGGCTGCGAGCGGAGCGGCCGCATTCTCGAGACCATCAGCAGCGAGCCCGTGCTGGTGGTCTACGGCGGCGAGCATCTGAGCGCGCCGCACCGGCCCCGCCAGGGCATCTGCCTCGAACCGCAACGCTTCCCCAATGCACCGAACTGCCCGGCACTGCCGTTGAACCTGGTGTCGGCGGAACACCCCTACCGGGGGACGATCCGCTACCGCTTCACGGCCGCCTGAACGGGGCAACCGCCGGCGCGCGGCGCGCGGCGCCGCGATGCCCGCCGCGCCGCTCCTCCGGCGCAGGCGCGCGCTCGCCTGTGGCGCGATTGACCTGGGTACGCAGGCGGGCTATCACCCGGGGCACCATGACCCCCCCGGCCCCGCCTGCATCCCATCCCGGTTACCGCCCAGACATCGACGGATTGCGGGCGATCGCCGTGTTGTCGGTGCTCGCCTACCATGCCTTCCCGCAGTATCTGACCGGCGGCTTCCTCGGCGTGGACGTGTTCTTCGTGATCTCGGGGTTCCTGATCTCGACGATCATCTTCGAGAGCCTGGACCGAGGCACGTTCCGATTCGGCGCGTTCTATGCCCGACGCATCCGGCGCATCTTTCCCGCCCTGTTGCTGGTGCTGACCGTCTGCCTGGCCGCCGGCTGGCCGCTGCTGTTCGCCGACGAGTACGCACAGCTTGGCAAGCACATCGGCGGTGGCGCGGGCTTCGTGTCCAACCTCGTGCTCTGGAGCGAGGCCGGCTACTTCGACGATGCGGCCGAGGTCAAACCCTTGCTGCACCTGTGGAGCCTGGGCATCGAGGAGCAGTTCTACATCGTCTGGCCATTGCTGGTTTGGATGGCCTGGCAGCGGCGGTTCAACCCGGCGATCGTCATCGGGTCGGTTGCCGCGATCTCGTTCGCGCTGAACATCGCACAGGTCGGTGGCGCGCCGGTGGCGGCGTTCTATTCACCACTGACGCGTTTCTGGGAGCTGCTGGCGGGCAGCCTGCTGGCCTGGGCGATGCTGGCCCGTCGGCGCGGTGGCGAGGCGGCGCTCCCCGACCCGCCCTCCCGACCGATCGACGCATCCGCGGCCACCATCTCCGGTCCGAATCCGGCCGCGGATCTGCTCTCGGTCGCCGGCATCTGCCTGCTCGGGTTCGGTTTCTGGCACGTCGACAAGGCCTTCCTCTTCCCCGGCTACTGGGCGCTCGTTCCGGTACTGGGGGCAGTCCTGCTGATCGTGGCCGGCCCCCGGGCCTGGGTCAATCGCCGTGTCCAGTCGAACCGGTTGGCCATCTGGTTCGGCGTCATCAGCTATCCGCTCTATCTCTGGCACTGGCCCTTGCTGAGCTTCGCCCGCATCATCGAGGGCGAGCAGCCGAGCTGGCGGATCCGCCTCGCCGCGGTGGCGGTGTCGATCGCCCTGGCCTGGCTGACCTGCCGATTCATCGAGGCGCCACTCCGATTCGGCGGCTACGCGCGAACCAAGATCGTGGCGCTGGTCTGCTCGATGTTCGTGCTCGGCTCACTGGGCTACGGCGTGCTCCAGCACGACGGCATCGCGTCACGGCCGATCGCACGGCTGGGCGAAGTGATCACGGCCGCTCGCGCCGACTGGCGCTTCGAGCCGACGCTGATGGCCGATGGCCAGATCACCGGCATACACCGCCGCGAGGGCGCCCGGCGTGATGCGGTGCTGTTCGTCGGCAGCAGTCTGATGGGCCAGTATTTCCCGCGGATCGAACGTCTCTATGCCGAAGGCCGACCGGCGCTGAGCACCGTTTTCGCGGCGCGCAATCATTGCACGCCGATACCGATGTTCACGATGATCAGCACGCCCGACGGCATCGACTGCCGCGACTACTACCGCGCCGCCCTCGCGCTGGCCGACGACGCGGAGGTGGTGACGGTCGTGTTCGGCGGCCAATGGCCGAATCTGTTCGTCGACGGGCATCCGACCGAACAGGCACGGGCATTCATCGCGGATCTGAATGCGCTGGTCGCGGCGGGCAAGCAGGTCTTCCTGATCGCCGACCCACCGTTCGACTCCGGTCTCGATCCGCTGGCGGCGGCCAAGCCGTTGCGCCTGGGCCGGGCGACGACACTGGCCGATGCCAGCCTCGATCGCGATCGGTTGCAGAATCGCGCGGCCCTCGCCCAGATCGAACGGCTGGCGTCGCAGACCGGGGCCGGCGTGATCGACCCGTTCGACTGGCTCTGCACGGCGCGCGCCTGCCCGGTGGTGCGCGATGGCCGGCCGCTGTATCACGATTTCCTGCACATCCGTGCCGACTTCGCGGCCAGCGACGCCCGTTTCATCGATGCGCTACTGACCCCGGCGGCATCGCCGAGCGCCCCGCCCGCGCGCGCTCCGGAGCTGGTCGCGCGATGACCCCGCCGCGCGCCGACGAGGCTTGCGCGGCAATCCGTCGCCAGGCCCCGGAACGAGGCCGTCGCGCCCGCCGATCCTGAGCTTGCGAACGAACTTCGGGGATCACGCGCGGCAGGCTATGATCCGCCTCGCATGCGCCACGCCGGGTCGACGCATGGGGCGCGCACGGTCTGGCGCGATGCCATTGGCAACCGGCGCTTACCTGCCTGACCACCTGCGCATGTCCGCCTCCCCGCCTTTGCACGACAGCCGGCTCGGCATCCTCTGGATGATCGGCGGCATGACCGCGTTTCTGGGCAACGATGCAATCGTCAAGAGCGTCAGCGAACGTCTGCCGACACCACAGATCCTGGCCGTTCGCGGCCTGATGGCGGTGACGCTGATCGCGCTGGTCGCGTGGCGCATGGGGGTGCTGGATCGAATCCGCGTGATCGCGAGCGGCTGGGTGGCCTTGCGGGCCGGCTGCGAGGGAGTCGGCACCCTGCTCTACGTGACGGCACTGTCCGGCCTGCCGCTGGCCAACGCCACCGCGATCAACCAGGCCTCGCCCTTGTTCGTGGCGCTGCTTGCCTATCTGATGCTCGGCGAACACGTCGGACCCGCCCGCCGCTGGGCGATCGCGGCCGGCTTCGCGGGCGTCATGTTGATCATCCAGCCGCGCCCGGGCGAATTCAACGCGTTTGCCTGGCTGGCGCTGCTGGCAACCTTCGTCTACTCGTTGCGCGACATCCTGACCCGTCGCATCACGCCCGGCACGCCATCGATCCTGATCACACTGGCCACCGCCGCCGTCGTCATGGCAATCGGCGCCTGCGCTCTGCCCATCGTCGGCTGGGTGCCGATGCGCTCGACCGACCTCGCGCTGCTGGCGTTGGCATCGGCGTTGTTGTCGACCGGCTACTACGCGATGATCGCCGCGGTGCGCAACGGCGAGTTGTCGGTGGTGGCGCCGTTTCGCTATACCGGGCTGCTGTGGGCGCTGGTGTTGGGCTTCATCATTTGGGGCGATATCCCGAATGTCGTCTCCTGGATCGGCATCGCCCTGCTCCTGAGCGCCGGAATGCTGCTCGTCCAGGAACAGCGCCGGCTCGCGAGGCGGCTCAGGCCGGCCGGCTGACGAGGTGAGACGCCGTCGGCCGGCGGCCATCCCGAAACTGTGCGATAGATCACCGCCCTGCCCCCGACCTGATGTACTTTGAGCGGCGGTCGTCATCGGCAGCCCCGCCAACCAGGAAATGCATTTGACAAAAAGCGCTCTCGCGCCCATTGGCGGCAGCCTCGTCGCCGCCGGTCTGTTGTTCCTCTCGTTCAGGCGCTACGACATCGTCCTGCTGCTGGCCGCGCTGTTCGTCGCGGCGGTGGTGCTGGCCGCGGTCTCGCGCCGCCTGCGCTCCGCGGCCATCGTCCTGGCGTCGGTCCTGTTCGCACTGTGCGTCGCCGAACTGGTGATTCCTCGTCTGCCGGGCAACGGCGATGGCAGCCATCGCGACATGACGACCGGCTACACCGCGGGCGGATACTTCGACAAGACCGACCCGGTCGTCGGCGTCAAGGCAAGACCCGGCAGCTTCGACTCCGCGCTGATCAGTGACCACGGCGAGGAGATCTATCGCGTCGTCTACGAGATCGGCGCCGACGGATACCGGCGAACCCCGGGTGACGACCACCCGACGATCAATGTCTTCGGCGGCTCGTTCGTGTTTGGAGAGGGCCTGAATGGCGAGCAGACGCTTCCGTACGCCCTTGCCCAGGCCACCGGGCGCGGCGTCAAGAACTACGGCATGCACGGCTGGGGACTGCATCAGCCGCTGGCTTTGATGGAGTCCGGCGAACTCGCGAAGGCAGACATCAACGTGATTCTCACGGCACCCTGGCATGGCGGCAGAAGCGCCTGCAAGCCGGTGTTTTCGATCGGCACCCCGCGCTATGTCGTTCGGGACGGCCACGCCACACGCGATGGCAAATGTACGGGCTTGACCGGCTACAGCGTCCTGGACCGGGTTCTGGACCGATCGAGCGTCGCCAGGCTGATCCGGCAGGCGGTGTTCGGCGGCGACGCGATCACGCGAGACGACGTCGCGCTCTACCTGGCGCTGATCGCCAGAATCGGCGAAGTCTCGCGCGAGCGAGGTCAACGGCTGATCGTCGGTTTCATCCGCGCCACCGAGAAAGACCTGTCGGGATCCGGTTACACGAACGACGAGATCCTGGCGGCAATCGGCAGACATGCCGATGCCGCCATCGATCTCACGCTGGCCGCGAAACGTGAACTGCTGGAGAGCGGCTACTACATCCACCGCCTGGACCAGCATCCGAGCGGGCTGGCCAACCGCGTGCGGGCGGAGAAACTGCGCCCGATCATCGATACGCTGCAATGAACCAGACAAGCAACCCGCCCGAGCTGCCCTCGGACCGCAAGTTCGGTCTTTTCTTCGCGGCGATGGGATCGGGCTTCGCGAGCTACGGCGTCTTCGCCGATTGGCCGGGCGCCGCAACGCTGGCCCTGGCGCTATCGGCAGGCGTTTTCCTGGCATTTTCCTGGCTCGCTCCCGCCATGCTGCGCCCGTTGAACCGCGCCTGGTATGCGCTCGGCCAACTGCTCGGCCTGGTCGTCAGCCCGATCGTACTGGGCGTGATCTTCTTCGTCATCGTCACACCCATCGCGGTCGTCACGCGCCTGGCCGGCCGCGACGTGCTCTCGCGGCGGCGCGATCCGACGGCCGATTCCTACTGGGTTGCGCGCCAGCAGCGCGCCGCCGACCCCAACCCGTTCAAGAACCAGTTCTGACCCGCCATGGAATTTCTGATCGAACTCTGGTCGTTTCTCAAGCAGCGCAAGAAGCTCTGGCTGATGCCGCTGGTCTTGGTCATGCTGATCCTTGGTGGGCTGCTGATCCTTGCTCAGGGATCGGTGATCGCACCGTTCATCTACACGTTGTTCTGAGCCGGCGGTGAACATTCTCGGCATCTCGGCGTACTACCACGACGCCGCCGCCTGTCTGGTTCAGGACGGCCGGATCGTCGCGGCAGCCCAGGAGGAGCGCTTCACGCGCGTGCGCCACGACGCCGCCTTCCCGGCACGAGCCATCGCCTATTGCCTGGCCGAGGGCCGCATCACCGCCGCCGACATCGATCACGTCGTCTTCTACGACAAGCCGTTCCTGAAGTTCGAGCGATTGCTCGAGACCTATCTCGCCTTCGCGCCGAGGGGGTTCCGCAGTTTCGCCTCGTCGATGCCCGTCTGGCTGAAGGACAAGCTGTTCCAGAAGTCGGTCATCCGCAAGGCCCTGGCCGAGCACCTGGGCGAGCGCGACTGGCGTGACCGCCTGCTGTTCTCGGAGCACCACCTGAGCCACGCGGCGAGCGCGTTCTTTCCGTCACCGTTCGAGAACGCGGCGGTGCTGACCATGGACGGCGTCGGCGAATGGGCGACCACGTCGATCGGCGTCGGCCGCGGCAAGTCGCTGGAACTCACCGACGAGATTCACTTTCCCCATTCGCTGGGCCTTCTCTACTCGGCCTTCACCTACTACACCGGCTTCAAGGTCAACTCCGGCGAGTACAAGGTGATGGGACTGGCCCCCTACGGCGAACCGCGTTTCGTCGAGCTCATTCTCGAGCACCTGATCGACCTCAAGCCCGATGGTTCGTTCCGGCTCGACATGCGCTACTTCGACTACTGCACCGGGCTGACGATGACCAATCGCCGGTTCGACGATCTGTTCGGCGGGCCGCCACGGCGACCGGAGAGCCCGCTGACCCAGCGCGAGATGGACCTCGCGGCCTCGATCCAGGCGGTCTGCGAACGTGTCGTGGTGGCCATGGCGCGGGGCATCGCGCGGTCGACCGGCGAGAAGAATCTCTGCATGGCCGGCGGCGTCGCGCTCAATTGCGTGGCCAACGGCAAGCTGCTAAAGGAGGGTCTGTTCGAGAACATCTGGGTGCAACCCGCCGCCGGCGACGCGGGCGGCGCCCTTGGTGCGGCGCTCGCGGTGCACCACATGATGCTGGGCGGTGAACGGCGCGGCGACCGCATCGATCGCATGAGCGGCGCCTACCTCGGGCCGAGCTACCAGCAGGCAGACATCGAGAAGCGGCTGCGCGAGGCCGGCGCCGTCGTCGAGACCGCTGCCGGGCAGGATGTGATCGCGCGCACCGCGAAGGCCTTGTCGGACGGACTGGTGGTCGGATGGATGCAGGGTCGCATGGAGTTCGGGCCACGGGCCCTGGGCGCGCGGTCGATTCTCGCGGATCCGCGCAGCCCGGCAGCTCAGAAGAACATCAACCTCAAGGTCAAGTTTCGTGAGTCGTTCCGCCCGTTCGCGCCCAGCGTCTTGCGCGAGGACGTCGCGGCCTGGTTCGACATCGACACCGACAGCCCCTACATGCTGATGGTGGCCGAAGTGCGCGATGAACATCGCATCGGCATGACCGACGAGCAGCGCCAGCTGTTCGGGATCGACAAGCTCAACGTGCCGCGATCGGACATTCCGGCGGTGACGCACGTCGACTACTCGGCGCGCATTCAGACCGTCGACGGCCAGACCCACCCTCGTTATCACCAGTTGCTGTCGGCCTTCAAGGCGCTGACCGGATGCCCGGTGCTGGTCAACACCTCGTTCAACGTGCGCGGCGAGCCGATCGTGTGCACACCCGAGGATGCCTTTCGCTGCCTGATGGGCACCGACATCGATCTGCTGGTCGTCGGTGACACCCTGGTGTGGAAACACAAACAGGACCCGGCATTGCAAATGGACTACCAGGGTCGGTACGAATTGGACTAGGCGTCGCCGCCGCCAACCGGTCGATGCGTCACGGCGGCGCACCGGCCGGCGCGTCGCCGCCTTGCACCGCCTTGTCGCGTCGGCGCGCCAGCTTCGCCGCGAGGTTGATGCCAACCCCCGGACGCGACCACGGACAGACCGCGATGCAGATCGCGCAGCCGTGGTGCTGGTTGAAGTACGGCAGGCAGCGATCGAAATCCACATACCACTTCTCGGCGCCGCGCACGAGTTGCTTGAGCGGCGCGATCGCCTGCGGCGGGCAGGCATCCTCGCAAACGCGGCAGCTCGCGCAGAACCCGTCGATGCCATGCTCACGCGCGGGCGTGGGCGCAAACGGGGCGTCGGTGACCACGGCCGACAACCGGAACGAGGCGCCCAGCGGCGGATTGATGATCGAGCCGTGCTTGCCGAGCTCACCGAAGCCACTGGCGAGCGCGGGCGGAATCATGGTGATCGAGCCCGCCATCGGGCCGGTCATCGGCTCGGCGGCCCAGCCCTGGCGACGCAGCCAGCCGGCGACCTCCTTGGCCGCCCGGGCCGCGCGGCCGTATTGACGGATGACCTCGGCGCCGGCGAGCGGCTCGGGTGCGGTCGCGATGCGCGAATAATCGTGCGCGACGCCCAGCATGATCACGCGCGTAAACGGGCACTGCCTACCCGCGTACACCCATTCGTCGCGCATCTCGGCCACGCCCGTCATCTCACACAGGCCATCGGCGACGAAGGCATCGAGCGCCGCCGTCCAATCGTCCGGCTTACGCTGGGCCGGTAGCCCGCTGACGTCGGGCATCGGCGCGTCGAGAATTGCCTGGCGCGGACCGCGCTCGGCCAGGATCGCGGGTTCGTCGGGACGTACCGTGTAGAACCAGCGCTGCATGCGGCCGTGCGGGATCGCATCGGGGTCGGGCGACCAGTAGACGATGTCGGGGCGTCGAAACGCGGATTCGCCGACGCCGTTGATCGCATTGCCGGACACCGGCGGCGCGAGCGCCATCTGCGCGGCGTCGGGAACGAAGGGTCGATGGGGTTTGCGGATGGCCATGCGGCCACTATAGACAAACTCGCGCGCGCTGGCGACGGGTCGCGGGCGCCGGCCTCGGTTTCCGATCGGCCGCCTCAGACGTCGAATACCCGGCCACCGAGCACGGTGCCCCGTACGCGCACCTCGCGCAGTCGCTCGGGCGCGATCGTGGTCGGGTCATCGAGCAGCACTGCAAAATCGGCCCGCTTGCCGCACTCGATGCTGCCCACCTCGCCGTCCAGATGCAGCGTATAGGCGGCGCCGAGCGTGATCGCACGCAACGCCTGCGCGACCGTGATGCGCTCGCCGGCGCCGAGCACGCGACCGACCGCATCGAACCGGTTGACCGCGCACCAGGCGGTGAACAGCGGCGCCATCGGCGTGACCGGCGCATCCGAGTGCATGGCCATGGGCACGCCCTGCGCGAGCGCGCTGGCGCAGGCATTCATGCGGGCGGCCCGATCCGCCCCGACGGTCAGCGACGCATGCTGCTCGCCCCAGTAATAGAGGTGGTTGGGAAACAGATTCACGCACATGCCGAGCGCGCGCATGCGGCGAAACTGCGCCGCGTCGGCCAGCTGTGCATGCTGCAGCGTGAAGCGATGATCGGCGCCGGGCTGCTCGCGCAGGGCCTGCTGCATGGTGTCCAGCACGAGGTCGACGGCCTCGTCGCCGTTGGTGTGGATCTGCACCGGCACGCCGTGTCGCAGCGCGAGCACCAGGGCTTCGTGCAATTGGGCCGGGTTCACGTACCAGAGCCCGTTCGGCGCGCCGTTGACATAGCCGGGCCAGCGCAGCCGCGCCGAGTAGCCCTGGATCGAGCCGTCGGCGAAAAGCTTCGCGCCGCCCAGGCGCAGCTTGTCGGTGCTGCGCGGCGCCAGCTCGCGCACGCGTGCGATCAACTGCGCCGGCGTCTGCGCATGAAAGCGGCGGAACGACACCACGCGGGCCGGGAAGTCGTCGCCGCCGGTTACCGCCAGCATCATCTCGACCGCCTCGTCGGGCAGCAGGTTGGCCAGATCGGTGGCGGTGGTGACACCGGCGCGCACGCAGATTCGGCCGAAGGCGCGAAACGCCCGTGGATCGGCCGCCTGCCGCTCACGATCGAAACCGACGAAGCGACCCACGGGCACCATCGTCTCGGGACCCTTCAACTCGCCGATGGGCAGGCCATCGGCACCGAGCGCGATGCCCGGGTGTTCGATGCCCTGGCGCAGCAGGCCGGCGGCGCGCAAGGCCGCCGAGTTCACGCTCAGGATATGCCCGCTCGCATGCATCAGGCCAATCGGGCGGGTCGCCGAAACCTGGTCCAGCAGCATGCGCGTGACCGGCAGCTCGCCCGCCGGGTAGTAGATCGGGTCCAGCGACCAACCGGACAGCGGCGCATCCGGGTCGGGCAATGCCGCCAGTGCGTCGCGCAGGCGCGCGACCAATGCCCGGCTGTCGCGCACGCCCGGCCAGACCCGGCCGTCGGGGTCGGTGCGGTCGAAGAACCCGCAGTAGACCGACTGCCAGAATGCGCCCTCGGAGCTGTGGCTGTGGCCTTCGACGAAGCCCGGCAGCAGCACCGCATCGTCGAAGCGGGTGTCGAGCGTGTGTGGACCCCAGGCCGATACCGCGTCGGCGTCGCCGACACCGATGATGCGCCCGTCGCGTACGGCAACGTGCGTGGCCAGCGGCTGGGCCGGGTTCTGGGTGTGGATCGCGCGGGCGCGAAAGACGAAGGTTTGGTCGGTAGTCACGTCGGACGGATCATGGATAGACAAGCGGAGCCGGCGAAGCCGGCGGTCGCGGGATTCTCCCGCGCACTGTATTCTGATCTCACCCGGCAGGCTCCCGCATTCCGGAATTCGCGATCGAACGGTCAGCTGACCGGCCCAAAACCGTCATGAAAGCGCACCCCGTTCCTCGGCTCGAACCAAAGCAACGCCCTGGGGTATCCGTGCCGGGCTCGTCTGCGCGCACCGTGATCGCGATGGCCATCGCCACGGTGCTCGTCGTCGCCTGCATGGGCAGCAAAGACGGCACCGTCGCCGGCAATATCGCCGCCATCAGCCAGACCAGGTCCGGCGCGCTGACCCGCATCTTCACCACGCCGTCTGGATCCGAAACGACCTCGCCGTTCTACTATCGCAATCTGAATGGTTCGGGCTTCGACTACATGACGGCCGTCGTCCAACACCCCTATGGCGAGCCAGAGAACGGCGACCCGGCGCCGCCCGATGCCGACGCCGTACGCGCCTATGCCGGCTACATCGGGCCATTCCCGACCATTGCCCCGCAGACCGCGCATTCAACCGATTTCGCCGATTTCGCCGCGCTGCCGCTGGCCAATGGTGGCGACCGACACCTGGCCCGCTCGAGCGAGCGCGTGAACATCAACGGCAAGACCTCGACGATCGCCTATCACCCGATGTTTCGCTCGGGTGACAATCTCCGCGGCGCGGTCTGGGGCCAGCATGTCGATGTCAATGGCGATGTCCTCAGGAACTACTCGGCCACCGACTATGGCACGGCCGTGTCGACCTCCCCCGACCATACGACCCTGTTGGCCAAGGCCGGCAAGATCTTCTCGATCACGCAATTCGAGGAAGGTGCCGGCATGATGTACGTCAGCGAGCTTCATCAGGATCCGGCCACGGGTGCGCTGACCCCTCTTGCCACCAAACCCGTGGACCTGAGCCCTACCTATGGCGGCTACACGTTCTGCGCTGGCCAACCGACCCCCTGGGGCACGCACCTCGGCGGCGAGGAGTATCCGGTCGATGCCAATGCGTTCGAGAAAAACGGCAATGTCGATCCGCTCTTCGATCCGTATCTCGAGTATTACGGCTTCGACCCGAAAGCAGCCGACGTCGCGGCCTCCCGCGCCGCGGCCTATGCGCAGACCTCGGTGTATCGCGTTGGCTACCCGGTCGAAGTCGCGCTGACCGGAACCGACATCGGCAGTGGCAGGGTCGCCGCCAATGCCAAGGCCGTCAAGCACTACGGCATGGGGCGGCTGGCCTGGGAACTGGCCCACGTGATGCCCGACCGGAAGACGGTCTACGCAGGCGATGACGGCACCAATCGCGGCATGTTCCGCTTCGTGGCCGACGATCCCGCCGACCTCTCGGCGGGCACGCTGTACGCGGCCAAGCTGCACCAGACCTCGGCCGACAATGGCGGCAGCTTCGATGTCGGCTGGATCAGCCTGGGACCCGCTGGCGATCTCGAGATCGACACCTACATCCGTCAGGGCGTGCAGTTCTCCGACCTGTTCGACCAAGCCGATGTCGTCGGCAACGCCTGCCCCGCCGGCTTCGCGCCTTCCGAGGCCGACGGTGTGGCGGAGTGTCTGCGGCTGAAGCTCACGAATTTCGTGGGCATGAGCGCGGGCGAGATCAGGCAGGCCGCCTCGCGGCTCGAGGCTCTGCGCTACGCCGCCATGCTCGGCGCCACGCACGAGTTTCGCAAATTCGAGGGTGTCACCTACGATCCGCTGCGCGGGAAGCTCTATATTGCGATCTCCGACATCGGCAAGGCAATGACCGCGGCGCCCACGCTGGCGGGCCTGGGTGACGACATCCATGTCGGGGCCAACGCCTGCGGTGGCGTCTATCAGCTCAGCGTCGATCCGGCCACCTACGTGACCATGGACATGAAAGCGCTGGTGCTGGGCACGCCGGACAAGCGCGTGGCAGGCAACGCCTGTGACGTCGACGGTATCGCCAACCCCGACAACATCGTGATGGGTCCGACCAAGGACGACCTGATCATCGGCGAGGACACCAACCTGCACCGCAACGACGTGCTCTGGTCTTATAAGCTGCCCGCGCTCTGACGCCAGGGCGTCCAGTGGGGCAGGACAACCCGATCTCGAGCCGCAAATGCATCATCAGTCGTCGCCTTCCTTGGAATCACCATGAGTCAATCAACCCCATCGCCCGACGCCGCGGCCGCGCTGCGCCGGGTGCTGGCCGAGCGCTTCGGCCAGTCGATCGAGATCCCGCCCGAACTCGAGCAGGCAGCGGGCGTCGACGCACTGCTGCGCATCGCCAGTCAGAGCTCGCACCGGGCATGGGCCGCGCAGCCCGTCCCCCCCTCGCTAACCCGCCTGCTGGCCGCCTGCGCGCTGGCCGCGCCGAGCAAGAGTTATCTGCAGCAGGCCGATATCGTCGACGTGCGCGACGCCGATCGGCGAGCCGCGATCTGTGCCCTGCTCCCCACCCTGCCGTGGATGTCGTCCGCGCCGGCATTGCTGGTGTTCTGCGCCAATGGCCGGCGCTTCGAGCGGCTGTTCGCGCGGCGCGGCCGACCGTTCACCAACGACCATCTCGACGGCTTCTTCAATCCGACCGTCGACGCCGCGCTCGTGATGATGCAGTTCATCGATGCCGCCGCCGCGCTGGGCCTGGTCGCCTGCCCGATCAGCATGGTCCGCAACGCCCCGGCGCGGGTCGCCGAGATCCTCGAACTGCCGCAGCGCATCGTGCCGGTGGCGGGGCTGTGCCTGGGCTACCCCGTGCAGCACCGGCGGGTCAATCCCCGACTGAGCCTGGACGCAACCTTTCACGTCGATGGCATCGGTGAACCCGACGACGATGCCGAGGCCGACGAATTCGATCAGCGCTACATCGCGGCCCGCAATGCGGTGTTGCCGGATTCGGCGCCGCGGGCACGGCCCTGGTCGGACGAACGCGCCGACCAGTATGCACAGTCCCAGCGCGGCGACTGGGGCGCGTTCGTGCGCTCGAAAGGCTTCGAACTAGGCTAATGCCCTGAGTATGAAGCTCGCATCAGGTCCGTGATAGGTGGGTCTCGGTGCGGCCCGAGCTGGCGGTGTTCAGCGCCTTGCTGGCTTGGCCGCAAGGTCGCGCACCAAAGCACGGCTCAACGCCTCATCACGATCGACGGATTTTCGAGGCATGTCGCGCTGTATCGGAAGCACCGCGACCCGCCGCCCGCGCAAAGCGTCGGATCGTGACTCGGGCTACAAGCGGGTCTGCACCCGGTGCCCGGGCGCATAGGCCAGGCGCACGCTCGTGATCACGCGCGGCCCGTCGGTGGTCATGCGCTCGACGATGAGCAGCGCCGCACCGGGCGCGACCCCCAACAGCTTCGCCTCGTCGGCCGTCGCGTTGGCGGCCAGCAGTTCGTACTCGCCGCTCGTGAAAGGTGCGTTCTGCACCAGCCATTCGTTGGCGCTGATGGTGTCGAGATCGACTGCATCGATCGCCGGCACGGTGTCGAGATTGACCCATCGATCTTCGATCAGGAACGGCCGGTGGTCGGCGAAATGCACGCTGGCCACGTGTAGCGCGCGACGCCGCGCGGCCAGTCCCAGCCGGTTGGCCACCGTCACCGGCGGCACGACCTTTTCTCGCTTCAGAAGACGGTAGCCCCACTGCGCGCCGCGCCGCTCGATCTCCTCGCGGATGATCGGGATGTCGAACGACGCGCGCCGTACCGGCGTCTTGATGACGCGCGTGCCGGCGCGGCGGCGCCGCTCGACCAGGCCCGCACCAACCAGTTCGCGCATCGCGCGATTGACCGTGGTGCGTGCGCAGCCGAGTTCACGGGCGATCTCGGCCTCGGCCGGAATGATTTCGCCCGGCAGCCAGACGCGGTCGCGGATGCGCCGCTGCAGCTCGGCGTGTACCCGCTGCCAGGAGGCGCCCTCGGTCGCGCTCACAGGGCCTCCCGCAACTCGCGCATCACGGCTCGATAGCGGGCGACGATGCGCTCGCGCGCGACATGTCGGCCATCGCGCACGACGTGACGACCCGCGCACCAGACATCGCGCACCAGCCCCTCGCCGGCCGTGAACACCCAGGCGTCCAGCAGCCCATCGTCGCGCAGGCCGTCGAGTTCGATCGCACGGGTATCGAGCGCGACCAGATCCGCATAGGCGCCCGGCCGGATCCCCGCGGGCCCACGCCCGAGCGCCTGCGCGCCACCGGAGACGACCGCATCGAGCAGACAGCGTCCGACGGATTCGCCGGGCGTGGCCATGACCGCGCGCGCCCGCTGCGCGAGCCGCTGGGTGTATTCGAGCTGGCGTAGCTCCTCGACCAGCGAGATGCGCACGTTGGAGTCCGAGCCGATTGCGAAGCGCCCGCCGCCCGCCCGATAACGCGCGCCCGAGAAGATGCCATCGCCCAGGCTGCCCTCGGTGATCGGGCACAGGCCGGCGACCGCGCCGCTGGCCGCCAGCGCATCGGTTTCGGCGTCGGTCATCTGCGTGGCGTGCACCAGGCACCAGCGCGCATCGGCGCCGGCCTGCTCCAGCAACCACTGCACGGGTCGCGCGCCGATCGCGGCGAGCACCTCGTCGACCTCGGCCGGTTGCTCGGCGGCGTGGATGTGGACCGGTCCGGCGGGCAGCCAGCTGGCGGACCGCACGATCAACTCCGGTGGCACGGCGCGCATCGAATGTGGCGCCACGCCGATGCGGCCATCGTCGCCCAGGTCGCGGACCGCGTCGGCCGCAGCGGCCAACACGTTCTGAAAGACGTCGGGATCGCCGCCGAAGCGGCGCTGCCCGCCCTGCAGCGGCCGGCCGTCGCAGCCGCCCTGCAAATAGAGCACCGGCAACAGCGTCATGCCGATGCCGGTCTGGGCAGCGGCCGCGACCATGCGCCGCGACATCTCACCCACGTCCGTATACGGTGCGCCGTCGGGCCCGTGGTGCAGATAGTGGAACTCGGCCACCGCGCCGAAGCCGGCCTCCAGCATCTGCATGAAGTTGAAGGCGGCGATCGCCTCGGCATCGTCGGGCGAGAGCCGTTCGACGAAGCGGTACATCAGCACACGCCAGGTCCAGAAGCTGTCGGCGACGCGGGCGTCGCGGCGCTCGGCCAGGCCGGCCATGGCACGCTGAAACGCGTGGCTGTGCACATTGGCCGGCGCCGGCAGCAGTACGTCGACCCGGGCGCTCTCACCGCCCTCGCCGGTGTGCGCGGTATCGTTCGAAACGACGCTCGCCGGTGTGCGCGCGGTATCGTTCGTAACGCCGTTCGCGCGTGCGTGCCCGGCGTCGCTCGTGACCCCGTGCGCACCGTGCGCGCGGCCAGGACCGGCATCGTCGACCGCGACGATCAACCCGCGGGCGTCGATGCGCACGACGACATCGGTACGCCAGCCATCGGGCGTGAGCGCGCGGCGCGCGTGGATGCTGCGGGCCGTGGGCGTGTTCGTGCCGGAATCGCGAGCGTTCATTTATGTATGCACATATTCGGACTATTGCTGTACATTAACACGGCTTACCCAACCCCGATACGGCCGCGATGAACTTCGTCTGGCAGCATGCACGGCTCGCAACCATGGCAAACGCCGACCCGGTCGGCGGGTCGCCGCCCGCCTACGGGCTGGTCGACGACGGTGCCATCGCGGTGCGGGCGGGCCGCATCGCCTGGCTGGGCCCAACGGCCGAGCTGCCCGCCGAGTTCGGCGATCTGTACCGCCATGACCTCGAAGGCCGGCTGGTCACGCCGGGGCTCATCGACTGCCACACGCATCTCGTGTTCGGCGGTCAACGGGTGGCGGAATTCGAGCTGCGCCTGCAAGGCGCCAGCTACGAGGAAATCGCGCGTGCCGGCGGCGGCATCCGCTCGACCGTCCAGGCCACCCGCGAGGCCGGCGAGGCCAGCTTGCTGCCCGCCGCGCTGCGACATGTCGATGCCATGCTCGACCAGGGCGTGACCACGCTCGAGATCAAATCCGGCTACGGATTGGACACCGACACCGAGTTGCGCATGCTGCGTGTGGCGCGCACGATCGGCGCGCGGCGCGATATCCGCATCCGCACCAGCTTTCTCGGTGCGCACGCACTACCGCCCGAGTTCGACGGCCGCGCCGATGCCTACATCGACCAGGTCTGCATCCCGGCACTACGCGCTGCCCATGGCGAAGGCCTGGTCGACGCGGTCGACGGCTTCTGCGAAGGCATCGGCTTCACGCCGGCACAGATCACCCGGGTGTTCGACGCGGCCCGTCAGCTCGGCCTGCCGGTCAAGCTGCATGCCGAGCAGTTGTCCAATCTGCACGGTGCCGCCCTCACCGCCGGCTTCAACGGTTTGTCGGCCGATCACCTCGAGCATCTGGACGAAGCCGGTGCGCGCGCCATGGCGCAAGCGGGCACCGTGGCGGTGCTGCTGCCGGGCGCGTTCTACATGCTGCGCGAAACCCGCCTGCCGCCGGTGGCCTTGCTGCGCGAACATGGCGTTCCGATCGCGATCGCCACCGACTTCAATCCCGGCTCGTCGCCCGTGCTCAGCCTGCCGCTGGCCATGAACATGGCCTGCACACTGTTCCGCCTGACCCCCGAAGAGGCCCTCGCCGGCGCCACGCGCGAGGCCGCGCGCGCGCTCGGCCTGGCCGACGCCGGTCGGCTCGCAGCGGGCCTGCGCGCCGACCTGGCCGCCTGGAACGTCGAGCGGCCGGCCGAACTGGCCTATTGGGCCGGCCACCGGCTGCTGCACGAGCGCGTCTGCGCGCCCACACCATGACGGATCACGACGACCCCGCGCCCACGCCGCGCACCGAACCGAACACGGGCGCGCCAGCTCTCGCGGGCACGACGCGCGCGCCCGGCGCGACCGCAACGGTGGCGTCGGCGGCCCCGCTCGAACTGACGCCGGGCGATGTCCCCATCGCGACCCTCGCGGGGGCGATGACAGCCGGTCGGACGGTGCGGCTCGATCGCGCGGCGCGGCCCGCGGTCGAGGCCGCCGCGCAGTGCATCGCGAACGCCACGGCCGGCGATGCGCCGATCTACGGCGTCAATACCGGCTTCGGCAAGCTGGCCAGCGTGCGCATCGCCAGCGATGATCTCGCCACCCTGCAGCGCAATCTGATCCTCTCGCACTGCGCGGGGGTCGGCGAGCCCGCGCCGGCGCCGGTCGTGCGCCTGATGATGACCCTGAAACTCTTGTCGCTGGGTCGTGGCGCATCGGGCGTGCGTTGGGCACTGATCGAGTGCCTCGAAGGAATGCTCGCGGCCGATTTACTGCCGGTCGTGCCCTCGCAGGGCTCGGTGGGCGCTTCCGGCGACCTCGCGCCGCTCGCCCACATGGCCGCGGCCATGATCGGCGAAGGCGAGATCACCGTGGGCGGTCGCACCCTGCCGGCCGGCGAGGCCCTGCGCGCGGCCGGTATCGCGCCGGTGGTGCTGCAGGCCAAGGAAGGTCTCGCCCTGATCAATGGCACCCAGTATTCGACCGCCCTCGCCATCCGGTCCTGGCTCGAGGCGCGCACGCTCGCCCGGGCCGCCGTGCTGATCGGCAGCCTCAGCACCGACGCGGTCATGGGCTCGACCGCACCGCTCACCGCCGGCCTGCACACGCTGCGCGGCCACGCCGGCCAGATCGCGGTGGCCGCGGCCATGCGCGAGCTGATGGCCGGCTCGCAGATCCGCGAAAGCCACCGCAGCGACGACTCGCGCGTGCAGGACCCCTACTGCGTGCGCTGCCAGCCGCAGGTCACGGGCGCCTGCCTGGACCTGCTCGTGCAGGCCGGGCGCACCTTACAGATCGAAGCCAATGCGGCCACCGACAATCCGCTCGTGCTGGTCGATTCCGGCGAGATCCTGTCGGGCGGCAACTTTCACGCCGAGCCGGTGGCCTTCGCGGCCGACCAGACCGCGCTCGCGCTGGCCGAGATCGGCGCCATCGCCCAGCGCCGCGTCGCGCTGATGGTCGATCCGGCGCTGTCGTTCGACCTGCCGCCGTTTCTCACGCCCGATCCCGGCCTGAACTCCGGCTTCATGGTGGCCGAGATCACCTCGGCCGCACTGATGAGCGAGAACAAGCACCTCGCCAACCCCTGCAGCACCGATTCCACGCCCACCAGCGCGAATCAGGAAGACCACGTCTCCATGGCCGCGCACGGCGCACGCCGCCTCGACCGCATGAACGCGAACCTGGCCCGCATCCTGGGCATCGAACTGCTGTGCGCGGCGAGCGGCGTCGAATGCCGCGCGCCGCTCGTCACCAGCGCGCCCCTGCGCGGGGCGATCGCGCGCCTGCGCGCCGATGTCGCGCCGCTGAGCGCCGACCGTTTCCTCGCGCCCGATCTCGAGGCCGCCGCGCAGCTGGTGCGCAGCGGCGAGCTCGTGCGCACGACCGACTGCCCTACCCTGCACGCCCTGGGAGAGATCACATGAACGCCAAGGACCCCGCCCTCGCCAAGCTGCGCCACGATCCGGAGCGCAGCATCCGCGCGCCACGCGGCACGACGTTGTCCGCCAAGTCGTGGCTGACCGAAGCGCCGCTACGCATGCTGATGAACAACCTCGACCCCGAGGTGGCCGAGAACCCGGCCGAGCTGGTCGTCTACGGCGGCATCGGCCGCGCGGCCCGCACCTGGGCCGATTTCGATCAGATCGTCGCCACACTGAAGCGCCTCGAGGCCGACGAAACCCTGCTGATCCAGTCCGGCAAGCCGGTCGGCGTGTTCCGCACCCACGCCGATGCGCCGCGCGTGCTGCTGGCCAACTCGAACCTCGTGCCGCACTGGGCGAACTGGGATCACTTCAACGAGCTCGATCGCGCCGGCCTCATGATGTACGGCCAGATGACGGCCGGTTCGTGGATCTACATCGCCTCGCAAGGCATCGTCCAGGGCACCTACGAAACCTTCGTCGAGGCCGGCCGCCAGCACTACGGCGGCAGCCTGAAGGGTCGCTGGATCCTCACCGCCGGGCTCGGCGGCATGGGCGGCGCGCAGCCGCTGGCCGCCGTGATGGCGGGCGCCTCGTGCCTGGTGATCGAATGCGATCCCACCCGCATCGATTTCCGCCTGCGCACCCGCTACCTGGACGAGAAGGCCGACACGCTCGACGAGGCTTTGGCCATGATCGAACGCTGGACCGCGGCCGGTGAGGCGCGCTCGGTAGGTCTGCTGGGCAACGCCGGCGAGATCGTGCCCGAACTGCTGAAGCGCGGCGCCAAGCCCGACATCGTCACCGACCAGACCTCGGCGCACGACCCCGTCAACGGCTACCTGCCGGTGGGCTGGACGCTCGAGCGCTGGCGCACCGAGCGTGCGCAGAACCCGAAGGCGGTCGAGCGCGCCGCACGCGAGTCGATGCGCGCACACGTCGAGGCCATGGTCGGCTTCTCCAGGCGCGGCATCCCGACGGTCGACTACGGCAACAACATCCGCCAGGTGGCCAGCGAGGAAGGCTTCGCCGATGCGTTCGCGTTCCCCGGCTTCGTGCCAGCCTACATCCGCCCGCTGTTCTGCCGCGGCGTCGGCCCGTTCCGCTGGGCCGCGTTGTCCGGTGATCCCGAAGACATCTACAAGACCGACGCCAAGGTCAAGGAGCTGATTCCCGACGACCCGCATCTGCACAACTGGCTGGACATGGCACGCGAACGCATCGCCTTCCAGGGGCTGCCGGCGCGCATCTGCTGGGTCGGCCTCGGCGACCGTGACCGCCTCGGCCTGGCCTTCAACGAGATGGTGCGCAAGGGCGAGTTGAAGGCGCCGGTCGTGATCGGCCGCGACCATCTCGATTCCGGCTCGGTGGCCTCGCCCAACCGCGAGACCGAATCGATGCGCGACGGCTCCGATGCGGTGTCCGACTGGCCGATGCTCAATGCGCTGCTGAACTGCGCCTCGGGCGCGACCTGGGTGTCGCTGCACCACGGCGGCGGCGTCGGCATGGGCTTCTCGCAGCACGCCGGCATGGTGATCTGCTGCGACGGCACGCCCGAGGCCGACAAGCGCATCGCGCGCGTGCTCTGGAACGACCCGGCCACCGGCGTGATGCGACATGCCGACGCCGGCTACGAAGACGCGATCGCCTGCGCGCGCGACAAGCATCTCGATCTGCCGGGTATTCTCGGCCGCTGAACCATCGGCCGGGCGTCGACGGCCGATCCGTCGACACCGGCCACGCTCGATCACCGCGACGGCCACTCGCCCTCGTGCCGCACTACGATCACAAACGAACAACTTCCAACGGAGGGAACATGAGCAAGCCCAGTGACATCAAGACCCGGCCCGTACGGCGCCGTCTCGGCCTCACCGCCATCGGCCTGAGCCTGGCCGCCGCGCTGCCGTTGAACGCGATCGCCGCCGACCCGGTGCGCATCGGCTTTCACGCACCGCTGACCGGCTTCGCCGCGGCCGACGGCAAGTCATCGCTCAATGGTGCCGAACTCGCGGTCCAGCAGGTCAACGACAGCGGCGGCATCAACGGCCGTCCTCTCGAACTGATCGTCTACGACGACGGTGCCAAGGCCGACCAGGGGGTGCAGCTGGCCAACAAGCTGCTCAGCCAGGACGGCGTGAAGATCGCGGTGTCCGGCTCGTACTCGGGACCGACCCGTGCGGCAGCACCGATCTACCAGACCGCCGGTGTGCCCTACATCTCCTCGTATGCCGTGCATCCCGACATCACGCGCGCCGGCAACTACGTGTTCCGCACCTCGTTCATGGGCGAGGTGCAGGGCCACGCCGGCGCCAAGCTGATCGGCGACATCCTCGGCAAGAAGCGGGTGGTGATCATCACGCTGAACAACGACTTCGGCCAGTCGCTGACCGCCGGCTTCAAGGAGAAGGCGGCCGAGTTCGGCATCCAGATCGTCAACGAGTATTCGTACGGCATGAAAGATCGCCAGTTCGGCCCGATGATCGCCAGCATCAAGGCCGACAACCCCGAGGCCATCTATGCGTCGGGCTACTTCTTCACGGCCGGTCCACTGGTCAGCCAGCTGCACGCGGCCGGCGTCAAGGCCCAGGTCATCGGCCAGGAGGGCTACGACGGCCAGAAGTTCATCGAGATCGCCGGCGCTGCCGCCGAGGGTGTGATCATCACCACCTCGCTCGATCGCGACTCCGACGTGCCCGCCACCAAGGAGTTCATCTCGGCCTACGAAAAGAAGGCCGGCCAGGCGGCCGACATGGTGGCCGCCTCCACCCACACGGCCGTGTGGGTCGCGGCCAATGCGCTGCGCGCGGCCGGCGCCGACGATCCGGCCAAGATCCGCGACGCGATCGCGGCCACCAGGCTGGTCGCCTCCACTGGCACCATCAGCTTCAACGGCCTGGGCGAGGTGCGCAAGTCGGTGCAGAACCAGATCGTGCGCGACAAGGCCTGGCACCACCACAGCACCATCGACGACGCCAAGCTGCTGGCGCCGCCGGAGCAGTGATCGTCTGACCGAGGCGGGCACGGGCCGCGACGGCCCGTGCCCGCTAACATCCGGAAAGTTACCGCGTGATCTACATCGATCTCGTCCTGCAGGGGCTGATCAACGGCAGCATGTATGCGCTGATCGCGGTCGGACTGACCCTGATCTACGGGCTGCTGCGCATCCTGCACGTGGCGCACGCCGGCCTGTATGCGATCGGCGCCTATCTGACGGTGGTCTGGACCGATCCACTCGGCTCGCTGTGGCTCGCACTGCTCGCCGCCAGCCTGGTGGTGGGTGCGCTCGGCATGGCCATCTACCGGCTGGTCTACGAGCCGATGCTCGACAAACCGCCCTACGTGGCGCTGGTCGCCTCGATCGGCCTGTTCATCCTGATGGAAGAAGGCCTGCGCCTGGTGTTCGGCCCCTACGGCGATTCGTTCGCCACCATGCCGTTGATGGAGCGGCTGCAGTGGGGCCCGGTCGGCCTGCGCAGCGCCGAGGCGGTGGTGCTCGCATCGGCGCTGGTGCTGCTGACCGCGCTGGGTCTGTTCACCCGCCACACGCGCACCGGCATCGGCTGGCGCGCCACCGTCACCGACCCGACGGTGGCCGCCTCGTTCGGGGTGTCGGCGATCCGCACCCGCTACGTCTGCTTCTTCATCGCCTCGGCCATGGCGGCCTATGCCGGCGGCATGGTCGCGGTGCTCAACAACCTGGTCGAGCCCACGATGGGCGCGGTGCCCAGCTACAAGATGCTCGCGATCATCGTGCTCGGCGGGCTCGGCAATGTGCGCGGCACGCTGCTGGCCAGCCTCGCGCTCGGTGTGGTCGAGGCCATCGGCACGGTCAAGTTCGGTCAGTTGCTCGACCGCGACTCCATCGCCTTCATCGCGCTGATCGTCGTGTTGCTGGCCCGCCCGCAGGGCCTCGCCGGGGCGGCCCGATGAGCGCCTACCTCGCCAATCTCGTCACCATCGTCGGCCTGAACGTGGTGTTCGCGCTCGGGCTGAACATCATCAGCGGCATGTGCGGCCAGGTCAGCCTCGGCCATGCGGCCTTCATCGGCGTGGGCGCCTACGCGGCCGGCATGCTGGCCAAGCTCGGCTGGCCCATCGTCGCCACCGTGCCCGTGGCCGGCCTGCTCGCTGCCCTGGTCGGGGTGGCGGTCGGGCTGGTGGCGCTGCGGGTGCGCGAGGACTTCCTCGCCATCGCCACCATGGGCATCGGCTTCGTGTTCGTGGGCTTCGTGCGTAAACGCGACTGGCTCGGCGGCGAGATGGGCATCTCCGGCATCCCGGCGTCCGAACTCGCCGGACCGGCTTTCGCGCTGCTGGTGCTGGGGCTGGTCGTGGTGGCGCTCGTGCTGTCGCTGCAGATTGCGCGCAGCTGGGTGGGCTTCACGTTCAGCGCGATCGCCAGCGACGAGGATGTGGTGCGCCTGCTGGGCATCGACGTCACCCGTCACAAGCTGCTCGCATTTGCGCTGGGCACGCTGCTCGCCGGCCTGGCGGGCGGCCTCTATGCGCACTACACCCGCTTCGTGCTGCCCGACGCGTTCGGCTTCCTGTTGTCGATCTCCATCCTGTCGATGGTCGTGATCGGCGGCGTCGGCTCCACCTGGGGCGTGCTGGTCGCCGCGATCGTGCTGAGCCTGCTGCCCGAGTTGTTCCGCGTGGTCAACGACTACAAGCTGGCGATCTACGGCCTGCTGCTGTTGCTGATGATGCGCTTCGCGCCGGGCGGGCTGGCGAGCCTGCTGCGGCCGCGCGCAGCCCCCGCGACCGTGCCGGCGGGCGCGACGGCTCACGGGCCGGCGGCCCCGACCCGCGGCTCGAGCGCGCGCGATGCGCACGCCGAAGCGGGCCGCGATGCCGGAGTCGCGCCATGATGACCACGGACGACGAAGCGCCGATCCTCGATCTGCTTGGCATCACGCTGAACTTCGGCGGTCTGCGCGCGCTCGACGATGTCACGTTCCGGGTCGCGGCCGGCGAGATGATCGGCCTGATCGGCCCCAATGGAGCCGGCAAAACCACCTGCCTGCGCGTGATCACCGGCGTGCACGCGCCCGATCACGGCAGCGTCAGGCTCGCCGGCCGCCTGTTGGGCAAGGCCTCGGTCGATGCGCGGGTGCGCGCCGGGCTGGCACTCTCGAACCAGATCGTACGACCGTTGCGCGCGCTCACCGTGCTCGACAATGTCGCGCTGGCCTGGGGTCGGCGCCGGGTCGGCGGCCTGTTCGCCGGCCTCGTGCACAGCGCCCGCGGCGATGCCCGCCGGGCGGCGGCTGCGCTTCTCGAGCGGGTCGGCATCGCCGACCTCGCCGGCCATCGGGCCGACAAGCTGCCCCTGGGCGTTTTCAAGCGCCTGGAGGTGGCGCGGGCGATGGCGCTCGAGCCACGTATCCTGTTCCTCGATGAACCGCTGGCCGGGCTCAATCACGTCGAGGCGCGGCGTCTGGCCGACCTGATCCGCTCGCTCAACGCCGACGGCCTGACCATCGTGCTGGTCGAGCACAATCTGCGCGAGGTGGTGCGCATCTGCCCGCGCCTGGTGGTGCTCGAATCGGGCCGTATTCTGGCCGACGGCCCCGCCGGCGAAACGATCCGCAACCCGGCGGTGATTCGTGCCTATATCGGCGACGAAACGGCCGCCGATCGCGGCGACCAGGCGGAGGCAAGCGATGCTCGAGCTTGAGGATCTACGCTGCGGCCACGGCGAACTCGAGGTGGTTCACGGCCTGAGCCTGCGGGTCGATGCCGGCCAGACCACGGCCCTGGTCGGCGCCAATGGCGCGGGCAAGTCCACCACCCTGATGGCCGTGGCCGGCCACGTGCGTGTTCACCATGGCACGATCCGGATCGCCGGCGAGCGCGTCGACGGCCTGCGTCCGATGGACCGCGTCGCGCTCGGCCTGGCCTGGGTGCCGGAGGGCCGTCGCCTGTTCGGCGACCTGAGCGTGCGAGAGAACCTCGTGGTCGGCGGCTACAGCCTGCCCGCGGCACGCCAGCGCGACAATCTCGCGCGTGTCATCGCGCTTTTTCCGCGCATCGGCGAACGTCTCGCTCAGCGTGCGGGTTCGCTGTCGGGCGGCGAGCAGCAGATGGTCGCGATCGGCCGCGCGCTGATGGCCGAGCCCAGACTGCTGCTGGTCGATGAGCTCTCGCTCGGTCTGATGCCCAAGGCCGTCGGCGAGTTCTACGCCGCGATGAACACCTTGCGCGCGCAGGGCCTGGCCATCCTGCTGGTCGAACAGAATACGCAGTACGCAGTGCGCGCCGCCGACACCGTGGTCGTGCTCGAATCGGGCCAGCCGGCCTGGCAGGGCTCGGGCGCGGAAGCCCGCCGCGACACCGCCCTGATCGATTCCTATCTCGGGCTGACGTCCGACCAAACCACGGAGTGACACCCATGCCGGTAAGAGAGGTCCTGCAGATCGGCCATCCGGTGTTGATGGCGCCCGCCGAGCCGGTCGACCCGGCGGCGATCGGCAGCGCCGAGGTGCAGGGCTGGATCACCGACCTGATCGACACCATGCGGGCTTGCAACGGCGCCGGCATCGCCGCCAACCAGATCGGTATTCCGGCCCGCCTGTTCGTGGCCGAGGTCACGCAGAATCCGCGCTACCCGTACAAGCCCCCGATCCCGCTGACCGTGGTCGTCAACCCGGTGATCGAGTGGCTGTCGGACGCCACCTTCACGAACAACGAGGGCTGTCTGTCGGTGCCCAATCTGCGTGGCGATGTCGAGCGGCATCTGGAGATCCGCCTCAGCGGCCGTGACATGCACGGCGAGCCGTTCACACGCGAGATTCGCGGCTACTCTGCCGGTACCTTCCAGCATGAGGCGGACCATCTCGACGGCGTGCTGTTCCCGCACCGGGTGCGCGATCCGAGAACCTTCTGCAGCTGGAACGTATTCGCCGAATTCCATCAGGCCGCGTTCGCGCAGCGGGTGCGGGAGCTGGTCGAACGCTGGGGCCAGTGAGCCGCCACGGGCTTCAGACGAACGCACACCGGCGCCGGCCGCCGTGGCGCAGCGGCCGCCCGGCACGCTCGCCGGTGCTCTGGCCGCGCCGCCAGGCGCTGCGACCGTTGACGAACACCTCTTCGATGCCGCGCGCCACCTGCCTGGGCGCGTCATAAGTGGCGGTATCGGCCACGGTGGCCGGATCGAACAGCACCAGATCGGCGAACGCACCCTCGCGCAACACGCCGCGGTCCGCCAGACCGAAACGGGCGGCCGTGAGCCCGGTCATTTTGTAGACCGCCGTCTCGAGCGGGAAAAGACCCAGGTCGCGCGAATAATGACCGAGTACGCGCGGGAACGTGCCCCAGGCCCGCGGGTGCGGCCGCTCGCTGTGAACGCCGTCCGAACCCACCATGCTGTGCTCGAACGACAGGATGCGTTGCACGTCCTGCTCGTCGAGCACGAAGTACACGGCCGCCCCCGGACTCAACGCCCTGGCCGCCCCCAGCAGGTCGCAGCCCATCTCGGCGGCCACCTCGTCCAGCCAGCGCCCGACGGTGTCCGGCCGCGTCTTGGACGCAGCGACCATCACCCGGTCGGACGACAGGATCAGCGGCTCGATGAACACGGTGGAGCCGGCGGTGTACGGATAGACGTCCAGACCCACCGGCTGGTTCAGGCGCGCCGCCTCGATCAACGCCAGTGTCTCCACGCTGCGACCGTGATTGGCCTTGCCACCACACTTGTGGTGCGACACGATCACCGGCACTCCGGCCTCGCGCCCGATCGCGAAGGTCTCGCGCAGCGATGCATCGACACGATCGCTCTCGTCGCGCATGTGGGTCACGTATAAACCGGCATGCGGCGCCACCACTCGGGCGAGCCGCGACAACTCGGCGGTGGGCGCCTCGCGTGCGGCCGGATAGAAGGTGCCGGTCGACAACCCCACGGCGCCCTCCTTCATGGCCCGGTCGAGCAGGTTCTGCATCGCCGTGATCTCACCGTCCGTTGCCGGCCGGCTCACGGTGCCGCTCATGGTGGCCGTGCGCAGCGTGGAATGACCGCAGAGCAGCATGCCGTTCACGGCCGCCGGGGCATCCTCGAGGGCCTGAAAGTAGTCCGCGACGCTGGCACGGTACTCGCTGGCCGAACCGGCCAGCAGGGGCAAGGGGTCGGGGAGCGCCGTCAGCCCGGAAGCGATCGATGGCAGCGGCGCCAGGCTGATGCCGCAATTGCCGTTGACGACCGTCGTGACGCCCTGACTGACCTTGGCCGGCAGCAAGGGCTGCGTCAGCAGTTCGCGGTCGTCGTGGCAGTGCGCGTCAATGAAGCCCGGCGCGACCGCCAGACCGTCGGCATCGATCGTGCGACGCGCACGCGCGTGATGGTGATCTCCCATGGCAACGATATGGTCGCCGCGGATGCCGATATCGAGCGCTCGCGACGGCCCGCCGGTGCCGTCGATGACGCGGCCGCGTCGAATCAGGATGTCGAACGATGTCATCGCCGGTCTCATGCCTCATCAGGGGTTCAACGATCGTCGACCCGGGTAGCAAACCCGGGCCGTGCCCGTTCAGCATAGCCCGATGGCGGCGATCGGGCCGGCCTTCGTGGCATCGCGCTGCCGGTGCGCTCACGCCACGTTCCTTCTACGAAGGGCTGTTTCAGTCTCGAAGATAGCAGCCATCCGCTCGCGAAGCGGCCGAACGGGCGGTGCGCAGCCCGAAATCTGTCCGCGTTTTGACATTGGTCAGCCCGCGGTCGACGTCCCGATCGGCATCGATCGGGCGATCAATCGCATCGCCGTGCGGACTCGACTTCGGCCATCCGTCAGGTTTTTGCCGACGGTCGTTCGCTCGTTTGCCACTGGTCGGCGTACGCCTGTCACCTGGCGTTTCGCTCGCGTCCGTGCTGGCAGGGGCGAATACAGTCGCAGGATCGCCCCATAGTCAATCGCTTTGCCAGGCCTATGCTCGCGCTCTCGCGCATCGCCCGATCTCGCCCGCCGTCCGACTTGCGACCTGCACTTGCGCCGGGCGCCCGACACGTCGCAAGAATCGTCGCGATGCTGGCGCTCGTGCAGCCATGTTCTTCGATCGCCGGCACGGCGCACGCGGCTGGCTTCGGCAGCTTCGAGCAGCCGTTCTCGGCCGAGTCGCCTTGGAACCGCCGCCCGCTCGAGCCGCGGCTGGGCGACTACCGGCTTCCGCCCACACGCTATCTGCCATTCGTGGGCGGCGGCGACTATACGACGGGCGCATTCCTGTGTCGCGACGGCGATCGCCCGATGCAGGTGCAGGGAAACGAGCCTCACGGCGTCTGGATCGTCGACGAGGGCGTCAGCCGCACGCTCGAACTGCCCTGTTGGCCGGCCGATGTCCGACCGGCAGCGGGCGGCGACGGCCACGCCGAAATCGTCGACCCTGCGCGAGGCATCGTTCATTCGTTCTGGCAACTGCGTCGTGATGGCGGTTCGTGGCGTGCCAGCCAGTACGCGTGGAGCCGTCTGGACGGACCGGGTTGGCCGGATCCGGCGCACAACCATCAGGGCGCGCGCGCGGCCGGTGTGCCGACGATCGGCGGGTTGATACGACGCCACGAGATCCACGACGGCCACCCCCTCTACCACCATGTGCTGGCGATGTCGCTGGACGGCAGCGCATTGCGAACCGGCTATGTCGCCCCGGCCGCCGGACAGGACAACGACGCCGACGCCACCTATCGCGGGCAGATCCCGATGGGCAGCCTGCTGATGCTGCCGGCGAAATTCGCCGTCGATGAACTCAAGACCCCGGCGCTTCGAAAAGTGGCGCGTACGCTGATGGCATATGGCGCTGCGGTGGTCGACCGCAATACCGACACCCGATTCGTGATCTATGTCGAACAGGGCGCCGACTTCGATCTGCACAAGGGCACATGGAACCAGGCCGCGGCCGACGACCTGCAACGGATCGCCGACGCCTTGCGGCCGGTGCACGGCCAGAGCGGATGGCGCGATGGTCTCGGCCGCCCGATCGCAACGACCCAACCCAATCTGCTCTCGATGCGAGGACCCTGGCGGCTCGACGAGAGCCACGGCCGACGCAACGAGAGCCCGCCCGGCCATTTCGACAGCTGGCGCCAGGCGCTCGTCTTCACTGGCGCGAGCGGGCCCGGTACATCGTTGCGACAAGAGGTCGGCGCGCAGAGAACGACTCGCTGGGCGCCCTGGTCAGGCGGTGAACGTTACCGGCTGAGCGCATCGGGAAGCCCGGGCACGACACTGCGTCTGCAGTTTCTCGATGACCGCGGACGAACCCTGTGGCAGAGCCGCTGGCTCACCGACGGTGAATCCGAGCAGTTCGAGGCGCCCGGCGACACCCGCCATCCGATTCTGAACGCCCGCAATGCATCCGGCCACGAGGCCTGGATTCGTGGCGATCTGAAATTGCACGACGGCCGCCGGCCGAGTCCGCACTAGGAGGTTACGACAGGATGGAACGACGCGCCGCTCCACGTCCCGCGAACATCGTTCGCTTCACCGGCAAGCCGGCTGCTCCGGCGATGCCCTCGGCAAATGCCCGCATGGCGGTCAGCGGTTCGACCGGCCTGGAGTTCGACCACCTGGTCGGAATCCTGCTCGCGCATTTCAAGTGGCTGATGTGGGCCGGGTTCCTCGCCGCGGTCGTCACTGCCGCCTTTGCATGGCAGTTGCCGTCGAAGTACAAATCGACGGTTGCGTTGCTCGTCGATAGCGGGCCAAAACAGGTGGTCTCCATTCAGGAGCTCCGTGCGAACGGGGAATCGCGCGAGCACTTCATGGCGCAGTCCGAGATCCTCCAATCGCGCGAACTGGCGCTCGAAACCGTCCGCACACTGCGGCTCACCGAGGCGCCCTACTTCGATCCGACGCATGCCAGCGGACCATTCGCCTGGCTGAGCAGCATTCTTCCCGGCGACGACACCCCGCCCGATGCCGCCGAGGTCGAGGCCCTGGCCACGGAACGACTGATGAAGTCGATCCAGGTCGAGGCGACCCGCTTGTCCGGAACGATACGGGTGACCGTCGAGACGACCGATCCCGAACTGTCGGCGAAAGTGGCAAACCAGCTCGCAACCTTGTACATCGAGGCCGACCGGGGCGCCCGCTCGGAACTGTCGCGCAGCGCCTCGTCGCAGCTGACCGAACGCGCGGCCGAGCTGCGCGAAAAGCTCGCCGATTCCGAGGCCGAACTGCAGAAGTATCGCGAACGCGTCGGCATCGTGAACGTCGGTACCACACAGCAATCGGTGCTTGCGCAACAACTCAACAGCATCACCGAACGCATGATCGCCGCGAAGGTGCGGCGCATCGAGCTGGAGGGCGCTTATCAACAGCTGCGAGGGCAAGGCCCGAAAACCACGGAGATCGGTCAGATTCAGCGCGATCCGGCCTATGCCGCGGCCAAGGCCCGCGTGGACGACCTCGAGCTCCGTCTGACCCGCTTGATGCAGACCTACGGCAGCGAGCACGCGTCCGTCAAAGAAGTAAAGGCACAGTTGGAGAAGGCGCAAGGCGCCGCGAAAGCCCTGCGAACCGCGTTGGCCAACACCATCGTCAACGAATACAAGGCGGCGGTTCTCAGTGAAAACGAACTCAAGAAACTGCTTGCCAACGCCAAGGCCGGCGCTCTCGATGTGAACCGAAGCGAGCCACAACTCGCGATCCTCGAGCGCGAAGTCGAGTCGAACCGGCAGCTCTACGAGATGTTCGTCAACCGAGCCAAGGAAACCTCACTGGCCGCCGAGCTGCTGCCCGCGGTCGCACGGATCATCGATACGGCCGTACCGCCCTTGAAATCGAGCGGACCGGCGAGAACCGCGCTCGTACTGCTGGCGGCGGTCGCGGCAGCCACCGTCACGGCGCTGCTGCTGCTGGCGCGGGCGGTCACCGACCGCAGTCTGCGAAATCGCGATCAGGCCGAGCAATCATTGGGTCGCATCGTGCTGACGACGCTGCCGACCCTTGCGCACGCGACCGACGCGCGCGCCGCCCGTACCTATCTCGACACACCGCGATCCGACTATGCGGAGGCGATCCGTACCGCGCGAACGGGCATCTTGCTGCACTCGATCGAGCTCACCTGCCAGTCGATCATGGTCACATCGACGATTCCTGGCGAAGGCAAGACCACCTTCGCCTGCAATCTGGCGCTGGCCTGCTCGCGGACACGGCGCACCCTGCTGATCGACGCCAACCTGCGCGAACCCAGGATCGCCGCGTTCCTTGGCATGCCCGCCGACGCGCCGGGATTGAGCAACCTGGTCTCCGGCAACAGTCCGTCACGGTCATGCCTGCACAACGTCCCCGACACCCGGCTGATCGTGTTGCCTGCCGGGACCTTCGAAGCCAATCCACAGGAACTGCTGCTGTCACCCAAGTTCAGCCGCGCTCTGGAGTACCTCGCCAGGATCTTCGAAGTGATCATCATCGACACGCCGGCAGTCGAGCCGGCGAGCGACAGCGTACTGGTCTCATCGATGGTTTCGGCCACGGTCGTCGTTGCCGAAAGCGGCCGGGCCAACCAGGCTCAGGTGCGCCGAGCGATCGGATTGCTCGGCGAGGCAGGGAGCAAGGTACTTGGCGTGGTCATGAATCGAGTCGGCCACGAGCGGGCGGCGCTCGCCCACCGCGGCGAGAAAACGGATGTCGACGCGGGCTACGAGGATCTTCCCACCGAGCCCCAGCAGGAAGCGGTGGCCGCCATTGCCGACGGCACGGTTCACGACCCCGCCTGATGGAAGCCGAAGTCGCGCCTGTCCCGGTCGACGAGCTCGCCGGGCGACCCTCGTCCCGGGCCACGCGGATCGCATTGATCACAGATGCGGATCCGGTCAGTGGGCATCTACAGGCATTCGTAACCTGGCTGCGCGCCTGCCCGGGCACCGAGCTGGTCGAGACCGGCCGCGCAGCCGCCCCGAGGGCTTCGCGGGATGGCGGCCTGGTCGGATTCGCCGCGCGCCTCGATCGTCGGCGCCTGCACGCACACCCTGTTCACGCTCGCCATCTGGAGCGCCGATCGCTGGACTCGACCAATGGCCGTGCGACGGTCGCGATCGAGCGACTCGGTCAGTTGGACATCGATTTCGCCGTCGTCCTGTCCGGCAGCGACGGATGCCTCGAACTGGCCCGGCAGTGCGCCGAGGGCGTGGTCCATATCGACCCCGATCCACACGCGATCGATCATGCCGCACTGGCGGCGATCGATGAGCGACGGGGCTTCGTTCCGTTCGAGATCGGGCTGGTGGCGCCAAATGGCGAGCGACGCGCACTGGTCCACGGTTCCCTGGCTGCGAATCGAAGCGTCGGTCAAACGGGCTCGGCCGCCCTGTGCCGCATACTGGACCTGCTGCGACGGCTGATCAACGACCGTCTGCGGCAAGGGCGCTGGCCTGCTCAAGCATGCGACGCTGCCGACCCACGGCTCGACGTCGGTCGGCCGGCACCCGCATCCGAACACCTTGAACGCTTCGAACGACCGGAGCCAATCGAGACAGCGCCTCTGGTCGCCCTGCGCCATTTGAGCAGACGCGTTCTCGGTTCGGTTCAGACCCGGATCGAGCGGCTTGCCGGTGCCGATGAGATCTGGCAGGTCGGCGTCGTCCGACAGCACTGGCGCGACGCGGACGCCGGGCGGCATCTGCGGGTCGACGGCCCGGGAGACTCCTTTCTCGCCGACCCCTTCGTGATCGAGCGCGACGGCCAGACCTTCCTTTTCGCCGAGGCGATCGACCCCCGGACGCAGCGAGGCTACATCGTGGCCTATGGATTGCCCGAGTGCGGGCCGGCACGATTCCTCGGCACGGCACTGGCCGAAGGTTTCCACCTCTCCTTTCCCTTTCCGTTCGAATTCGGGGGCCGTCTGTACATGTGCCCCGAAACCCATGAGCGTGGCCAGATCCGCGTCTATGTCTGTACGGGCTTTCCGCTGCAATGGCAGCTGCACACCGTGCTGATGGACTCCGTTTCGGCCGTGGACACCATGTTGTTCCCACGGGATGGGCGCTGGTGGATGCTGACCAATCTGGACGCTTGCGGAACCGGCGACCTATGTTCCGAGCTGCACTTGTTCCACGCCGCCTCGCCTCTGTCTCGTGAATGGACAGCGCATCCGATGAATCCGCTGATCATCGACCCGCGGCGGGCCCGCAATGCGGGTCTGGTCCGGGACGGCGCACGCCTGTACCGCGTTTCACAGCGGCAGGGATTCGAGCGATACGGGGAATCGGTGGCGATTCACGAGATCGAGCAGCTGGATACCAGGCGCTATCGGGAAAGAACGATTCGTCACATCGAACCGGGCATCGTCGATGGCGCCACGGGTACGCACCACCTGCACAGCACCGGCCGGATCACGGTGTTCGACTACCGACTGAGACGGCGCGACAAGCGACACTAGCCGGGCGCGAGCCGTGCGATCAGGCGCTTGACCGGAACGCGCAACCGGGCGGACTCCAGCAAGGCCATCAGCCAGAACGGCAACGGCCAAAGCGTCGGCATGCGCCACAGGCTGGCCCACATCTCGCGGCGCATCCCGTTCTGCATCTGATGGTAGACGTGGATCCTCGCCTGCTTGGCCAGAACCGCCTTCGGGCATCGGCCTCGACGAACCTGGTCGAGCAAGGCCTCGATCAGTCGCTCGTGCCCGCGCACCGCATCGACCGATGGTGAGGTGGCCAGGGAACCGGCCGCGCTCAGATGGTAGTAGGCCAGTATCCGGTCGACGAACACCAGTTGCCCGAACTCGAGCACGCGAATGAAGGTCAGCAGTTCCTCACCGAGCGCCATTCCCGGTTCGAAGCCACCACAACGCTCGAGGCAATCGCGCCGAATCGCCGTGGCGCCGATGAACACCGGTCGTTCGCCCACCCGCAGCCAGGCATCGAAGAAGCCGGCCGCATCGATCGGCTCGTGCCCGCGCAACAGACCCTCGTTCGTCGTCGGAGGACATCCCGGTGACCGTGTTTCATGAGCGGTGCTGATCATCGCTGCCTCGGGCCACCGACGAATCGCACCCGCCATCTCGGCGAGATAGTCCGGATGCCATTCATCGTCCGCATCGAGGAACGCGATCCACGCCGAACGGGCACGGGCGATACCGTCGTTGCGAGCCACCGAAACGCCGCCATTGACGCGCCGAAGCAAGGTGAAGCGTGGGTCACCGCGCGTCAGCCGCTCGACTCTCTCGACACCGTCATCGCGCGATCCATCGTCGACGATGATGACCTCGAAATCGCCAAACACCTGCGCACGCAGGCAGGCAACCAGACGCTCGACATAGGCAGCCTTGTCGTACAGAGGCACGACCACGCTGATCAACGGTGCCGTCGCAGGGGTCATCCGAACCTCCTCATGGCCCGCCAAAGCCGATGAATCGCGCGGCGGACGCTCCCAGGGCATCACGAACCGCCGTCCGCAGCCGAAGAGCGCGCAGACACAGCCAATAGACGACCATGAAGCCAGCCCCGTCGATCAGCAGGGCGAGCAATCCCGACTCGACCACGGGTGGCTGACCCAGGACGCCGCCATGCAGGCAGAGCAAGAGCCCGGCCGACACGGCCGCGGCCAACGAAATGCGCCCCAGGACCCACCAGTCCTGACAGTCACGCACCGGTGTGCCCGTCACGACCGACGTTCGTCGAAACGCCGCCACCTGTGCGATCAGCGCACCGGCCGCGCCGCCAGCCGCGGCACCCGAGGGACCAAACTCCGAAGCGCCCAGCCACGACACCGCCACCACGATCGGCAGAACCAATGCGTCGATGCGCATCATGAAGCTGCCCTGACGCATCGCCGTCAGGATCATGGTGACTTCGATCGACTCGATCAGCAACATCACGCAATAGATTCGAACCACCGACGCCGCGGCGCTGTAGTCGGCCGTGAACAGGAAGTCCAACAACGCCTCCGTCCGGCTGGAGAGAAACGCCAGAACGGGAAACATCAACAACGCAACCGCGAGATTGCCGCGACGATTTACGGCCTGCATCTCGTCGAGATTGCCGGTCGACTGCAGACGGTTCATCTCCGGCAGCACGACCTGATTGATGGTCATGCGCAACAGGCCCTGGATCGGAATGATCACGGCAGCAACCGAATACAAACCGAACTGCGCGGCCGAGAAGGTGCTCGCGACCAGCCATTGGTCGATCCGTCCGCGCAGCAGGTACATGGCGCTCGAGACACCGAACGGGGCGACGTATCTGGCATGCTCGCTCACCGTTTGCGACCTGATCCGGGCGCCGGCCGCAGAAAAGCGCGCGACGCCGACCGCGCATGCCAGACCCTTGGCGGACGCCAGGACGAGATGCGCGATCAGCACGGCCTCCCAGCTGTTCCACTGCTGCGCCGCGCCAATGATCAGACCGACTCGCAGCAACGCGAAGAAAAGATTCAGTTTGGCCTGCTCGACGGCACGTTGTTGGGAACTGAAGAAGGCATCGAGCAGACTCGCGAATACCCAGATGCCGACGAAAAGCGCGACACCCGTACCCAGGTGCAGGTTCATCCCCTGCCAGCTGCACCACCAGGCCGCCGCCAGCGCGCCCAGAGCGCCGGCGAGCGCCATGTACAGGCCCGCCTGCCGCACGAATACCGCCGATTCGACCCTCGGCAGACGCGGCACGAAGTAATAGAGACTGAACGGAACCGCGAAACCCAGCACACCGATGGCCGTGGTCGCAAGCAGCCACAGGGTTCGATAGGCACCGAAATCCGCATCGCCGAGCAGCCGCACGAGCAACATCGGAATCAGGAACTGGAACGCCATGTCGATGGCGTTCACCATCGACAGCGACAGGATCGACCGGCGCAACCCCCGTCCGGCTTCCGACTGCGCGGTGCTGGCGCTCACGGCTTCACTCCCCGTCACGACGAGTGCGCTGCCAGCCCACCTGCCGCGCAAACAGAAAGCCGAGCAGCAGCGGTACTTTGCGCAGCATGTAGACCGGCGCCATCCACAACATCGCGCCCGACAGCAGATCCCGCCCGAACCGCCACCAGGCAACCAGTACCGCGAGCATCGTCGACGCGATCGCGAACGTCGCCCAGGCCAAGGGCACGACGCTGCCTCCGACGACCGCCAGCACGCCCGCGCTGGCAGCGAGCATCAACTGAAGCATCAGCAACATCGCCAGCGGCGGAACCGCCAGATCCAGCGCATGAGCCAGTTGCATCGGCCGTCCGTGTACGAACGCCCCGAGAATCAGCCTCGGAACCCGTTGCAGCAGGGTCTGCAAGTGTCCGTGCACCCAGCGTCGGCGCTGGCTCTGCTCACCCTCGACGCTGCTTGGGAAGTCGCTATCGACCCTTGCCGACTCGACGAACACCGGCCCGAGCCCGCGGGCAACGAGATGACTGCCAAGCATCATGTCTTCGGCGAGATCATCACTGGCCAGCGGCGTCTCGGCGAGCAGGTCCCACGGAAACGCCATGCCGGTGCCGGTCAGCGCACACGGCACGCCCAGCCAGGCCAGCCCGCGTGGTCTGACCTGATTCTTGACGACGAACGCAAACTGCGCGAAGCGAGCGCCGACGCGGGTCACGCCATCCGGAACCTGGCAAAGATTCAGCGCCTGGGCCGGCCGCCTCGTGCGTGCGCAGGCGAACGCCAGATGATCGATGCTGCCCGGCACCAAACGACAGTCCGCGTCGACGATGATCACACAGTCCGGCGGATCGGCGTGCAGCTGCCGGACACCGAAATCGAGCGCATAGGCCTTTCCGCGCCGGACGGGGTCGTGTCGCTCGACGACGCTCGCGCCTGCCGCGCGTGCGACGGACGCGGTCAGGTCCTTGCAGTTGTCGGCGACCACCAACAGCCGATCGCCCGGCGAGAGCTGGGCACTGACGCTCGCGATCGTCCGCGAGATCCCCAGCGCCTCGTCATGGGCCGGGATGAGCACCGCGATCCGCCCGCGGCCCGGCACGTCGTCGTCACCGCGCCAGGCCAGGCGCAACGGCCCCTTGGCCACAGCCACGAACACTTCGATCAGCAGGACGACCGCCGGCACGGCCGACAGGCAGGCCGCCAGCCCCAGCAGAACCGCGAACAGCGACAGCGCGGTCACTGAACCGCCTCGCGCAGCAATCCGGCCAGGCGCTCGGCCTCGACGTCGACCGAGTGGTACTGCCACACCTTCGCTCGCGCCCGTGCACCCATCGCATTGAGTTCATCGACCGGTGTCTCGAGGCATTCGCGCATCGCTTTCTCGATGAACTCGACCGACCCTGCCGGGAACAACCAGCCCTCGCGCCCATTCTCGATGAGCTCGGAAACGCCACCGACGTCGCTGCACAGAACCGGCCGTCCCGCCGCCATCGCCTCCATGATCACCACCGGCAGGCCCTCGGCGAAGCTTGCCAGAATCAACGCGCGCGCGGCCGACAGCTCTTTCTGGACGTCCTCGCTGGAGCACCACCCGGTGATCCGCACCTGTGCCTGCAGACCGGCCGCGGCGATCGCCCGCTCGATCGCCGGCCGGGTCTCGCCGTCGCCGACCAGGACGAGCTCCACGGGTCCGAAGTCGGCGTTCACCCGGGCCAGCGCCGGAATGATCAGGGACTGCGCCTTGTCGTCGCAAAGACGCCCGACACAGACGAAGCGGCGGTTGCTCGTGTCGATGGGGGCCGCTTCGACCGACTCACGAGGATCCAGACCGCAATGCACGATGTGCACGCGATCGACCGCACCGAGTCCGCTCCAGCGAAGAATCTGCGCGCGGGTGAAGTGACTGATGGCGGCCACGAAGCGCGACTGCGTGACCTTCTCGCCGATGCGCAGATGGCGCGGCGAATCCCACTCCTCGGCTCCATGAATCATCAGACTGTATCCGACACCGGCAAGCTGCTTGACCATCATCGCCACGACCGCCGGATTGGTGCCGAAATGCACGTGGAGATGGCTGATGCGATCGCGTACCAGCCAACGCGCCAGGCGACACGCTTCGCCCAGGGTGACCAGGTTCTTGAGCAGCGTGCGATCACCGCCACGCCATTGTTGCAAGCCTACACCCAGAGCACGGGCGAATCGACGCGGCGCGCGTATCGCATAGTGGAGCGTCGGACCGACGAGCCCTCTCACGCCCTCGCGCAAAACGTACTTCGTGCGCTCACGTTCGCGCAGATCGGACGGATCGGCGAGATCGCCATCCCAACCCCGCAGCGCATAGCGTTCGACCTCGATCCCCTGACGCTCGAGCGCAAGAATCTCCCGACGGATGAACGAATGACTGACCTTGGGATACTGGTTGATGAAATAGCCGACTTTCATCCCTTGACTCTCGTGACATTGGCTCGATCGCGCTTACTGCACATGCACGCATGCAGCGTTCCGAGCAGGAAGAACGTGTACCAGTTGGCGACCAGATAGTATTGGACGTTGTCCGAATAGCAGGTCATCAGGAAGCCGATCGTGAGCGCGCTCGCGACCACGGTTTCGGGGCGGTGCCGTCGCCAGCCCTTCCACGAGGCAAACATCCCGGCCAGGAAGATTCCGGCGAACGCGATCGCACCTGGCACCCCGAGCTCGAACGCGAACTGCACGAAGACGTTGTGTGCGTCGTAAGCCTTCGTGGGATCGTAGGGGAAGAAGATCCCCGAATACTCGGTGTAGGAGTTCAGCCCCCATCCGAGGATCGGCCTCTCGGCGATCCACTCCGCCGCGGCCTGCCACATCTGCAGGCGCCACGCGAACGAAGTCAGCTGTTCGTCGACCCCTGCCGTGGTGGCGCGCGTTCCCATGAAGGCATCGACGACCCGGTCCTGCACGACCGGCACCAACAGCAGCAGGGGCAACGCGATCAGCATGTAGCCCAGGTACCGGCGCTCCGCGAACATTCCCATCGCGACGAACAGAACGGCCGCCGCCACCCAGGCCGAGCGGGTCTGGGTGGCGAGCAGCAGCCCCACCTGAACGACCAGATACAGCTCCAGTGTCCTGCGCGACCGGTGCTCACCCGAGGCGCGCAAGTGGTGGATCGCATACAGCAGGGCCGCGATCAACGTCACGAGGAAGCAGCCATAGATGTTCGGGTGGTTGAAGACGCCTTCGATGCGAAACCCGGTGTAGTCGACCGGCCCTTGCGCTCCTTCCTCGGTCAGGAGCCCGTCGGGCTCGGGGACCGGCATGCCCCCTTGAGCCACCTGGATCAGTCCGCCGATCGTCGGCACGATCGACGCGATGATGACCGTTGCGATCAGTGACCGGGCGTCACCGGCTCTCGTGAGCACCGCGAACGGCATCGCGAATGCGGCCAGATAGGTCAGATAGATCAGGAATACCCGCAGTGGCTGAGCCGATTCGGGGGCGGCCCGCATGGCCACCACGGCAAGCGCAATGAAAGGTACCCACGCCAGCACCCGCAGGTTCAGCAGCGGCCACGGGCGGCGGATCAGCATCGCCACCAGCAGCGCGATCATCACGGCATTGATGGCGGCACCCGGACTGGCGCCGCCGGCGGCCTTCAAGCCTTCGAGCACCGGGTCGATCGCCGCCCGGGTCGCGATGATCAACAGAAGCAGAGCCTCCGGACGGATCGCCAGCAGCAGGCCTCCACCCAGCGCAACCGGTAGCGCGGCAACGGCAGCGATGGCGGACAAGCCCTTCGCCGTGCTCGCGACGGCTACCGCGACGACCACCGCCGCGGCCGTCGACGACAGCATCACGCCGGAACGACTGTCAAGGAAGTTCGGTGACACCCGTGACCTCGGGACGCGTTGGCCTTGGTACGACGCCGCCAAGGACAGTCTCGCCGGACAGCCCGCTCTCGACCGGCTCGGCAAGCGGATCGCCCCAGGTCGTGACCGGCTCGTGCGGCTGGATCGAGTCCGACGACGACAGGCGGTTGCGCACGAGCGGTTGAAGCAGGTAGTCGGCGCACATCATGCGAAGCAGGCTGCGAATCGACCTCGACGCACCAACCACCGACATGCCTGCGCCGACGCGGAGGCAATGCCCGCGCAGGACGAGCAGCAATCCCGCCAGGGCCGAGTCCATGTCGTCGGCATCGGCGAGATCGAGTTCCACGTCCATGCCGGTCGCGGCGATGCTCTCGAGTTCGGTACGTAGTTCGGTCGTATCAGCGCCAACCCAGTCACCGCCTAGCCGCAGCAAGGCCGTTCGATCGTCGTCCACCCGTTGCAGTTGCGGCTGCGCTCTGTCGCGCACGTCCAGCATGCGCACGAACCGGAACAGGGCCAGTGGCATCAGACGGCCGGCGATCAAGCGGCCCAAGGTGAACGCATCGTCGCGATAGCGGCGCCAGAGAGCCGGTTCCTGAACGATGCGCCACAGCCACTCGAGGCCGAGACTGCGCATCACCGGCGGCGCACGAAGAACGACACCGGCAGTCATCTTGATGACTGCCCCGAGATGACACACCGCTGGCGTATTCACCTGATCGATATTGGTATCGATCCACCGCTGCCCTTTCTGGGCGCCAAGGGCGACGACGAGAAAGTCCGATTGCGACTCGGAGATCGCACTTCGAATCTCGTCCGTGCTCAAGGCCTCGGCACTGGCGTACGCGGGCTCGTACCAACCGCGACAAACCACTCCCTTGGCCTCTTCATTGATGCGCCGAGCCGCGATCTCGGGCACGCCATTGCTTTCGCCAAACAGAAATACCGATACCGGCGCTTCGAGCGGCTGCTCGCAAAGCGATTCGAACAAGTCCGACCCCGCGACACGCTGATCGATCGGCAGCCCTGCGAGTCGCGCGATCGCCACCAGCGACATGCCATCGGCCAGCGACACATCACTCCTGAGCAATGAGTCGCGAAAAACCGGATCGCGATGACTCAGCGCGATGAAGTTCGCATTGGGCGTGATCATCACGTAACGGCGCCGTCCGTTGACGGCATCCAACAACGCGAGTCGCGCCGATTCGATCGAGTGCGCATCGATGGGAACACCCATGATGCAGTAGACGCGGCGCCGGAAATTGGGCGCCGCTTCAGGCATTCGCTGGTTGGTCATGTGAGCGGCGATGATCGAAGCCCCCGATATTCGAGAACCATTCTGTCGCCCGCCGCACGTGCTTTGCATGCGCCAACCGATCGGCGCGCCGCGGCGCCGACGGGTGGTTATTGCCTATTTATCGGTGGTCCCTCAAGCTTTAACACCATGACAAGGAAGAAGATCCCGGCGGTCACAGTCGTCCTTCCGACCTATGACCGAGCCCACTATCTGCGCCAGGCGATTCGCTCGGCGCTGGCCCAGAAATTCGACGACCTCATCGTCTCGATCGGCGACAACGGGCCGTCTTCCGATGCCGAGAAGATCGTCAAGGAGTTTGACGATCCGCGCATCGAGTACATCAAGCACCCCACGAATCTCGGTGCGCAGGGCAACTGGCTGACGCTGATCGAGAGAGCGCGCACGCCGTTGGTCGCGACGCTGCACGACGACGATGTCTGGCATACCGACTTTCTGCAGCGTCTCGTGCCGCCGATGCTCGCCGATTCCGACCTGGCGATGAGTTTCGGCGATTTCGATCTGATCGACGGTTCGGGGCGCCGGTTGTCCACCGCGACCGCGGAGCTGTCGGCCAAGACCCGTCGCGACCGACTACAAGAGGGTCGGATCGACGCCGATCGCGATCTCGCTCTGCGACTGGTCGCGGTATGGAACGCGCCCAATCCGGCGATTTGCGCTGTGCTTCGACGTGATGCCGTGCTGGCCACCGAATTTCCTTCCGAAGCGGTCCCGCTCTACGACCTCTGGCTCAGCTACCAGTTCTTGCGCAGCGGCGCGCCGGTTTACTACCTGCGCTCGAGGCTGACCGATTATCGGCTGCATTCGACCAGTGCGACATCGAAAGGCTTCAGTCAGGCCGAGGACTACATCTTCGAGCGCATCCTCGACGAGAACGCGGGGGCGGGCCCGGTATTGGACGAGATCCGGCGCTACTGGGCGATGATTCGGTGGGGTCGCGCGATGGCGCTGATGAAGCACGACGCTTCGGAAGACGACGCAACGACCGACCGGGCGCAACTGATCGAGCGCTCGCGCCACGAGTTTCGTCAGGCGGCGCCGCACCAGACGATCGTGCGGGCGGCTTTTGCACGCATCGCCGGCAGCGGCAACCTCGGCTGGTCGCTCCTGCAGCGCCTGATTCGATGCCAGACCGCGATGCTGGGCCACCCCCTGCGCCACAGTGCCCGGTCATTCACGTTGCTGTCGCGGACCCGCAAAGAAAACGGCCTGATGCGCTGACCGCGACAAGGCCGGGCGACCACGGTCATTTGACATCGGCCCTATCCGAGTCGGCGTCGATTCTTCCACAAGCGGAGCCGACCGGCCTGGCAATGATCGGCGCGCGCCTCAGTGCGCCGCTTCCCAGTTCACCCCGACGCCCGGTTCGACGACCAGGGGCACGGCCAGTTCGGCCACACCACACATCAGTTCGGGAACGCGGGTCGTGATCGCGTCGAGTTCGCCCTCCGGTACCTCGAACACCAGCTCGTCGTGCACCTGCATGATGATCATGCTGCGCATTTCTTCGCTTGCCAGCCACTGCTGCACGGCAACCATGGCCAGCTTGATCAGGTCGGCGGCCGTGCCCTGCATGGGCGCATTGATGGCCGCACGCTCGGCGGCCTGTCGCCGCGGACCGTTCGGGCTGTTGATTTCGGCCAGCCATAGCCGGCGGCCGAACACGGTCTCGACATAGCCTTGCTGTTTGGCGAGCTCGCGCGTGCGCGCCATGTACTCGGCCACCCCGGGGTAGCGGCTGAAATAGCGGTCGATGTAGAGCTTGGCGGCATCGCGTTCGATGCCCAGGTTGCTGGCCAGACCGAACGCGCTCATGCCATAGATCAGGCCGAAGTTGATGACCTTGGCCACCCGGCGCTGCTCGCTGTCGACCGCATCGAGTGGCACCGAGAACACCTCGGCGGCGGTTGCCCGGTGCACGTCCAGCCCCTCGGCGAAGGCCTTGCGCAGGCCCTCGTCAGCGGAGATGTGGGCCATGATGCGCAACTCGATCTGCGAGTAGTCGCACGACACGATCCTGCTGCCCTTGGGCGCGACGAAGGCCTCGCGGATGCGTCGCCCCTCGGGCGTGCGAACCGGAATGTTCTGCAGATTGGGGTCGGTGCTCGCCAGCCGCCCGGTGACCGCCGTGGCCTGCGAGTAATTCGTGTGCACCCTGCCCGTTTGCGGATGAATCATCTTGGGCAGCTTGTCGGTGTAGGTGCTCTTGAGCTTGGACAGGCCGCGATATTCGAGCACCAGACGCGGCAGCGGATAGTCCTCGGCCAGCTTGGTCAGCACCTCCTCGTCGGTGGAGGCGCCTCCGCTGGCGGTCTTCTTGACGACCGGCAACGCCAGCTTGCCGAACAGGATCTCGCCGAGCTGCTTGGGCGAGTTCAGGTTGAACGGCTGGCCGGCGGCCTCGTAGGCCTTGAGTTCGATGGCCTGCATGCCCTTGCCCAGCTCGTGCGATTGCTTCTCGAGCAGCCGGGGGTCGATGAGCACGCCGTTGCGCTCGATACGTTGCAGCACGAGCATGGTCGGCAACTCGATGTCGCGGTACACCCGCGAGAGCCCGGCGTCCTCGGCAATCTGCGGGAAGAGATGCTGGTGCAGCTGCAATGTGACGTCGGCGTCCTCGGCCGCATAAGGGGTGGCCTGCTCGAGCGCTACTTCGTCGAAACCGATCTGCTTGGCACCCTTGCCGGCGACGTCGGTGTACAGGATGGTGTCGCGGTCGAGGTGGCGGCGCGCCATCGAGTCCATGTCGTGCGGCCGGTGCGCCTCGAGCACATAGCTTTGCAGCAGCGTGTCGTGGGCCACGCCGGCCAGCCGGATGCCGTGGTTCTCGAGCACGTGCATGTCGTACTTCAGGTTCTGACCGACCTTGGGCCTGGTGGCATCGGTCAGCCATGGGCGCAGACGCTCGAGCACGCCGGCCCGCGAGAGCTGATCGGGCACGCCCGCGTAGCGATGCGCGAGCGGGATGTAACAGGCCGCCCCGGCCTCGACCGCCAGCGACACGCCGACGATCTCGGCCTGCATCGGATCGAGCGAGGTGGTTTCGGTGTCGAATGCGGTCAGCGTCGCCTCGTCGATGCGCGCCAGCCAGGCCTCGAGCGTTGCCTCGTCGAGCACGCACTCGGCCGTCGTGGTCGCGGGGGCATTACCCGAAGGCCCGATCGTGGCCTGACGCTCGCCGACATAGGTGCTGGCGGCCGCGCCGCCGGCCCGCGCGATGGCGTCGGTGATCGCCGCCTCCTGGCCGTGCATGCCATCGGCGCGCCGATTGCCCCCGGCGGTCTCGTCGGCCTCGTCCCCGCTCGCGGCATCACCGCCCTCGTCACCGAGGCGCCGTTCGACGTCTTTCAACCAGGTGCGAAAGCCGGCACGCGTGAACAACTCGCGCAGCTCGGCCAGGCGCTCGTCGTTCCAGGTGAGCGTTTCGTCGAATGCATCGCCGACGCCGGGCAGTTCGACGTCGGTGCGAATGGTGACCAGCTCGCGCGCGGTGGGCAGCCAGTCGAGCGCATCGCGAAGATTCTGGCCGACCACACCCTTGATCTCGTCGGCGTGCGCCATGATCTGCTCGAGCGAACCGTACTGCTGCAACCACTTGACCGCGGTCTTGGGGCCGCACTTGCTCACGCCTGGCACGTTGTCGACCGTGTCGCCCACCAGAGCCAGATAGTCGACGATGCGTTCCGGCGGCACGCCGAACTTCGCCTCGACGGCCTGCGCGTCCAGGCGCTCGATCGGGCCGTTGTCGCGGGTCATGGTGTTGAACAGCGTGGTGTGCTCGTGCACCAGCTGGGCCATGTCCTTGTCGCCGGTGGACACCAGCGTGCGAATGCCGCGCGCGTGGGCCATCTCGGCCAGTGTGCCGATGACGTCGTCGGCCTCGACACCAGGGATCATCAGCAGCGGCCAGCCCATGGCGCGCACGATTTCGTGGATCAGCGGAATCTGCCGCGCCAGGTCCTCGGGCGTGGCCGCGCGGTTGGCCTTGTACTGGTCGTAGAGATCGTCGCGAAACGTCTTGCCCGGTGCGTCGAAAACCACGGCCGCCAGCGTGGCACCGTCGTTCAGTTTGCGGTCGGTGCGCAGACGCCGTAGCATGCCCACCATCCCATAAATGGCTCCCGTGGGCTCGCCTGCCTGATTGCGCAGGTCGGGCAACGCGTGAAACGCACGAAACAAGTAGCTGGAGCCGTCGACCAGCAGGAGTGTTCTTTTCGTCATGTCCACCCGCAAGCTCGTGCCGCAGCTCCGGGCGCTTCCCGACGCCGATCAATCGACCCGGCTGAAGGCGCGCGAGTCCTGGCACATCCTCGGCATTATCTCAGAGTTCATCGAGGCGACCGAGCGTCTGGCCGCGGTGCGGCCGGCGGTTTCGATCTTCGGCAGCGCCCGTCTGGGGCCCGGCAATCCCTGGTACGAGTTCACGGTCGGCCTGTCGCGCTCGCTGTCCGACGCGGGCTTCGCGGTGATCTCGGGCGGCGGCCCGGGCATCATGGAGGCGGCCAATCTGGGTGCGCACGCCGGCGCCTCGCCCTCCATCGGCCTGAACATCCAGCTGCCGCGCGAGGAAACCAGCAACAAGTATCAGGATATCGCGGTCAATTTTCGCCATTTCTTCGCGCGCAAGGTGGCGTTCGCCAAGTACGCCAGTGCGTTCGTGGCCACGCCGGGCGGTTTCGGCACCCTCGACGAACTCGTCGAGGTGCTCACGCTGATCCAGACCGGCATGGGACGACGTATCCCGGTGATCCTGGTCGACAGTTCGTTCTGGGGTGGTCTGATCTCCTGGATGCGCCACCAGCAGCTGGCGCGCGGCCTGATATCGCCCGAAGACCTCGAACTGATCCAGGTCACCGACACCCAGGAGCAGGTGATCGACGCCATCTTCGATTTTTATCAGTCGCGCGGCTTCCAGCCCACCGAGAGCGAGGACGAGTCGCTGCTGTCGCTCTGACACGCATCGGCCGCAGGGAGGCGGCCCGTCGCCGCGCGCGACGGCCCTCGACCCACGCCGGCCCCCAGGCCACCAACGGGTGATCCGCACCGCCCGCGGGCGCTCAAGCTAAGATGCGGTCATGGCCGTCTATACCGCCGTCTCCGACTCCGATCTGCGTGCCTGGCTGGCCGGCTTCCCGGTGGGCGAGTTGCGTGCGTTCGAAGGCATCTCGTCGGGCATCGAGAACACGAACTACTTCGTCACGACCGCTGCCGGCGAGTACGTACTGACCCTGTTCGAGCGGCTCTCGACCGACGAACTGCCTTTCTATCTCGACCTGATGCACCACCTGGCCGAGCACGGCATCCCCTGCCCCAATCCGGTGGCCGGTCACGACGGAAAGCATCTCGGCTCGCTGGCCGGCAAGCCGGCGGCGCTGGTCACGCGGCTGCGCGGTCGCGCCAACATGCAGCCCAGCGCGGCGCATTGCCGCGCCGTGGGCGACATGCTGGCGCGCATGCATCTGGCCGCGGCAGGTTTTTCCGGTCGCCAGCCCAATCTGCGCGGCATCGACTGGTGGCGCCGCACGGTGCCGCAGGTGGCCGTCCATCTGCATGCGCGCGAACGCGAGATGCTCGAAAGCGAGCTCGCCGTGCAGAGCACCTTCGCAGCCAGCGCAGCCGCGTCCCGGCTACCGCGCGCCGCCGTGCATGCCGATCTGTTCCGTGACAACGTCCTGTTCACCGATGACGTCGGTGGCACGGCGATCGGCGGCGTCATCGACTTCTATTTCGCCGGCGTCGACACCCTGCTGTTCGACCTTGCCGTCACGGTCAACGATTGGTGCGTCGACGACGCCAATGGCCGCTTCGATCCGCGACGGCTGGGCGCGTTGCTCGATGCCTATCGCGCCCGCCGGCCCGTCGGCAGGGACGAAGCCCAGGCCTGGCCTTATGCGCTACGCGCGGCCGCGCTACGCTTCTGGCTGTCGCGACTGCACGATTCGCTCGCACCACGCGAGGCCCACACCTTGCAGCCCAAGGACCCGGTCGAGTACGAACGCATACTGGCCGCGCGCCGGCAGGACGCGCTGGCCGCCAGCCGGATGTTGACGGACTAGAAAAGACCCATCCCACTATGCAGATCGAGCGCCTGCCGACCGCGCGCGGCTACTCATGGACCACCGAGGGCATCCGCCTGCTGCTACGCCAGCCCCTGGGCCTGCTGGCCAGTGGCTTCCTCGCGCTGATGCTGATGTCCCTGCCGTTGATCATCCCGGGCATCGGTGTGCCGTTGGCGGTGGCCATCGTGCCGGCCATCTTCGTCGGGCTGATGAAGGCCATCCGCGCCGTCGATCAGGGCCAGAACCCGAATCCGGCGATGCTGATCAGCGTGTTCACCCGGGACGGCAAGACCGTCTGGCAGCAACTGCTCGTCCTCGGCGCGGTCAGCGCGGTGCTCACCGTGCTGGTCATGGGCGCGAACACCGTGCTCGGCGGCGCAACCATGGCGGATTTCGTGCTGCCGGGCCCGGACGGCGAACAACCGCCCGACCCCACCACCTTGTTGCTGCCGTTCGCCCTCTTCCTGGTGCTCTATACCCCGGTCCAGATGGCGCTCTGGTATGCACCGTTGTTCGTCGCCTGGCACCAGGTGCCGGTCAGCAAGGCGCTGTTCTTCAGCCTGGTGGCCGTGTGGCGCAACCGCTGGGCATTCGTGGCGATGTTCATCGCCTGGGCGCTGGTGCTGATCATCGGCCTGGGCATGCTGGCCGGCCTGGCCAGCATGCTCGGACTGCCGCCGTCGCTGCTGGCCATGATCGTCTCGCCGCTGACCATGGCCGCGATCACGGCCATGTACTGCAGCTGCTGGCTGACCTATCGCGACGTGATTCGCTAGGGAGCCCGGGCGCAGGCTCAGATGCGTTCGAGCTTGGCCACCGACAAGGCCAGCCACTTCATGCCCTGACGGCCGAAATTGACCTGCGCCCGGGCGTCGCCGCCGGCGCCTTCGATGTCCACGACCACGCCATCGCCAAAGCGGGCATGGCGCACGGCCACGCCCACACGCAGGCCGCCGGGCACCGCCGGTGCGGCGGTGCCCGGGCGCCCGGCCAGGCGTGTCGCCCCGTAGCCACCCGCCGCCGAACGGTCGGACTCCCAGCCGCCCCCGTGACCGGTGCGCCAGGCCGAAGGCTGGCGGCGATCGGTCAGCCATTTGAGGCTCGCCGCCGGCAGCTCTTCCAGAAAGCGCGAGCGCAGGTTGTAACGGGTCTGGCCGTGCAGCATGCGCGACTGCGACATGGACACGTACAGCCGCTGACGTGCGCGCGTGATGGCGACATACATCAGGCGCCGTTCCTCTTCGAGGCCGTCGATCTCGGTGACCGCGTTCTCGTGCGGGAACAGTCCTTCTTCGAGACCCGTGATGAAGACGGCGTCGAACTCCAGACCCTTGGCCGAATGCACGGTCATCAGCTGTAACGCGTCGACACCTTCGCCGGCCTGATTTTCGCCGGCCTCGAGCGAGGCGTGACTCAGAAAACCGGCCAACGGCGTCATCTGCACCGTTGCCGCAGTCGCATCGCCACCCGCAGCATCGGCACCGCCAGGCATGCCCGCGCCGCCGGGAGAGGCGCCGAACGCCAACCCGGGCCCGCCGACCACGACGTCGTCGGCGCCCATGCCCAGCGCCGCCCCGGCCATGGCGGGCGCCGCATTGGCCACGCCGAGTCCGGCCGGCGTGTCGGCCACGATGCCCTCGTCGGCCAGGAAGGCGGCGGCGGCATTGACCAGTTCGCGCAGGTTCTCGATGCGCTCCTGGCCCTCGCGGTCGGTCTGGTAGTGGGCCAGCAGGCCGCTGCGCTCGACCACTTCCTCGACCATGTCGGCCAGGCCCATCTTGCGGGTGCGGACGCGCATGTCGTCGAGCAGGCGGACGAAGGCGCCGATCTTGGCCGCGGGGGCACCGGACAACTGACCGACCGCATCGTGCAGGGAGCTGCCGGTTGCCGCGGCCACGTCGGCAAGCTGCTCGATGGAGCGGGCCCCGATGCCACGTGCCGGAAAATTGACCACCCGCAGGAAGGCGCCGTCATCGGCCGGATTGTCGAGCAGGCGCAGGTAGGCGAGCGCATGCTTGACTTCCATGCGCTCGAAGAAGCGCAAGCCGCCGTAGACGCGATACGGAATGGCGGCCGAGAACAGCGCGTGCTCGAGCACGCGCGACTGCGCATTCGAGCGATACAACACCGCGATATCGCTGCGCCGCCAGCCCTCGTTGATCAGCGAACGCACCTCGTCGAGCAGCCAGTGCGCCTCTTCGGTGTCGGTCGCGGCCTCGTAGATGCGAACCTGCTCGCCCTCGCCGGCGTCGGTCCAGAGCTGTTTGCCCAGTCGCTGGGTGTTGTGTTCGATGAGCGCGTTGGCGGCATCGAGGATGTGCCCGCACGAGCGGTAGTTCTGTTCGAGCTTGATCAGATTGCCGACCGCGAATTCGCGCTCGAAAGCGCTCATGTTGGCGACATTCGCGCCTCGAAACGCGTAGATGCTCTGATCGTCGTCGCCGACCGCGAACACCCGGGTGTCGGGCCCGCTGAGCAGCTTCAACCAGCGGTACTGCAGATTGTTGGTGTCCTGGAACTCGTCGACCAGAATATGGCGGAAGCGGCTCTGATAGTGCTCGCGCAACAACTCGTTGCGGCTCAGCAGCTCGTAGCTGCGCAGCAGCAGCTCGGCGAAGTCGACCACGCCCTCGCGCTGGCACTGGTCTTGGTAGACCTGGTACAGCTCGATGAAGCGGCGGTTGTAGTCGTCGACGACCTCGATGTCGCCCGGACGCAGCCCCTCTTCCTTGGCATGGTTGATGAAGTACTGCAGGTTCTTGGGCGGGTAGCGGTCGGTATCGACGTTGGCGGCCTTGAGCAAACGCTTGATGGCCGCCTGCTGGTCGGCCGAATCCATGATCTGGAAGGTCTGCGGCAGCGCGGCGTCGCGATGGTGGGCGCGCAGCAGCCGGTTGCACAGGCCGTGGAACGTGCCTATCCACATGCCACGCGTGTTGATCGGCAACAGCGAGCCGATGCGGGTGAACATCTCGCGTGCGGCCTTGTTGGTGAACGTGACCGCCAGCACACCCTGCGGACTCACCTGACCAGTCGAGATCAGCCAGGCGATGCGGGTGGTCAGCACACGGGTCTTGCCACTGCCGGCGCCGGCCAGGATCAGCGCATGCTGCGCCGGCAGGGTGACGGCCGCCAGCTGGGCGTCATTGAGATTGGCGAGTAGATCGGGCATGGGCGTATTGTGCCTGCTTGCCCGCGATCGGCCCCGCGCCTCACCGCCACCCGATGGCCCATTCACGACCGGCTGGAGTGCCGGCCTCGTGCCCGTCCCGATCAGCGCTTCTCGTAGTAGAGCGGCTTGTCCCGGCCGGGCGCGGTTAGCTTCAGGCCGAAGCTGCCCTGGTGGGGGAAAACCCTGTATTGCCACTCCGACCAATTGCCATTGGCCCACAGTATCCACAGCGAACTGCCGTTGGCGACGTATTGACCGCGGTCGACATCCGGGTCACCGTCGCCGAGCAGGGTCGAATTCGCGCCCGCGCCGGAAACCTGTCCGAATATCGTGCTCTTGGCCGAATACATCACCCGGCCGTCGGGCTCGAAGCGATACGCGTAGCGCGATTCCGACGCCACGAAGCTGCCGCTTGCGCCGCCGGAATAGGTGATGTCGGTGCCGCTGGTCTTGGTGCGGGTCCAGACGCCGATCAGGGCCGGGTCGCGCGCGAGTTCACCGCCGAGGCTCGTGAACACCTGGCGACCGACGCCGGCGCGAGCGGGCGATTCGGCCAGGTGGATCACGAATACGCCCAGCGGGCCCTTGAAGCGATAACGCACCACGTGCCGCTGTCCGCCGGCCATGTACTCGAGCTGCATGCCGGCGGGCGCCAGTGCCTGCTGCCCGGTACGCCGCACATCGCCGAACGACGCCTGCATCTGGGCGTCGAACCACTGCAACACGCGCGGATCGTCCAGCTGCGTGATGCCGCCGAGATTTTCGCCGCCGACGAGAATGAACTCCTGGCCGCGGTCGATGCGCCCACCCGGCGGCAGCAGCGCGAGCATCTCACCCTGAGGTTGCAGCGTCCAGTCGCCCGGGTAGTCGAAACCCAGCCCGGACGGATGATCGAAGCGCGCCGCATGCGCGGCCGGCGCGAGCACGACAGCGAGCAGCGCCGTCGCCACGAGGGCAGCGCCGAACCGGCAGAACACGCGCGGAACTCGCTCGAGCATTGCGCACCTTTGATCGTCGGGAAGCCACGGTCGAGTCCGCGCACCCATGGGGAGATCTGCCCCCGAGGGCGCGTCACGGCCACCGGCTTCCACGTTCGAGGGTGACAATACGCGATTCTTCCGCCGCCTTCCAGATTGACCGACCATGAACCCGCTCCATCTAGACCCCGAGCACGAAGTGCTGCGCGACCAGATCGCGCGCTTCGTGCGCGACGAAATCAAACCTCACGCGCATACCTGGGAGGAAGCCGGCTTCACGCCGCGCGAGGTGCTGCTCCGCATGGGGGAACTGGGTTTCTTCGGCATCCGCTACCCGACCCGCTTCGGCGGTTCGGCGCTCGATGCCCGGGCCAGCGTGGTCTTCGCCGAGGAACTCGGCCGGTCAACTTTTTCGGGGGTCGCGATCACCGCGCTCGTGCACACCGACATGGCGTCCGTTCACCTGCATCACGGCGGCACCCCCGAGCAACAGCAACGCCTGATGCCGGCGATCATCGCCGGCCGCTGCATCACCGCAGTGGCCGTGACCGAGCCCGACGCCGGCTCGGACGTCAAAGGCATCCGCACCCGGGCGCGGCGCGACGGCGACGAGGTCGTGATCGACGGCAGCAAGTTGTTCATCACCAACGGCGTCCATGCCGACCTGCTGTTCGTCGCCGCGCGCACAGATCCCGACGTGCCGGCGGCGCAAGGTCTGTCGATCTTCATGGTCGAGCGCGACAACCCCGGTCTGCGCGTCGGGCGCCAGCTCGACAAACACGGCTGGCTGTCGTCGGACACGGCCGAACTCGTGTTCGAGAACTGCCGGGTGCCCGCCGGGAACCTGATCGGCGAGGAAAATCGCGGCTTCTACGCGATCATGCGCAACTTCCAGAACGAAAGACTGGTGCTGGGCGCGATGGCGATGGGCGAGGCACGCGCGGCGCTCGATCTCACGCTGGAATACGTTCGTACCCGTCAGGCCTTCGGCGCCACGCTCTGGGACAAGCAGGCGATACGTCAGCGTCTGGCCATGCTGGCAGCGCGTATCGAGGCCGGACGCCGTCTGGTCTACGGCGTCGCGGCCGAGATCGCAGCCGGCCGCGACTGCGTGCGCGAGGTTTCGATGATCAAGGCCTACTGGGGCGAGCTGGTCAACGAGGTGTTGTACGACTGCCTGCAGTTCCACGGCGGCGCGGGCTTCATGCGTGGCACGGCGATTGAGCGCCTGGCCCGTGACGTACGCGTACAAGCCATCGGTGGCGGCGCCACCGAGGTCATGCTCGAGGAAGTCGCGAAGCGGCTGTAAGCACGGCAATCGGCGCCGGGTGGGCGGCCATCGGTGCATCGATCGCGCCCCCCGATTTTTCGGGATACCCGGTCACGATCCAATCGTGCAGCATCGGCCTTCGATCAACACGCGGAGGGTTTTATGGATGCGCGCAAGCTGACCCTGGGATTCATTCTGTTGGCGGCTCTGGGAATGGCAGGCACCGTTCAGGCGACCGCCGTCCCGGGCTATGCGACCGGTCAGGTCGTGTCGGAGAAGACCGTCACGAAGACGAAAACCAAGGGCAACGGCAAGACCGTGACCAAGACCACCACCACCACCAAGACCCAGAATTCGGACGGTTCCACCACCCGGACCAAGAGCCGCAACAAAACCGTCACCAAGTAGCGTCGGCGCGATTCTCCGACGGTGGCCGCGCAGTGCGAATCCGGATTGGCCCCGCGCGGCCAGGTGCTGCGGGCCTGGAACACGATCCTGCCGCACAGTCGCGCGGCCACGCCTGCCTCCCCGTGGAGCGGCAAGCGGGCCCTGCCCGGTCGGGTCGTCAGCTCAGATGTTTATCGAAGAAGGCCAGCGTACGCGTCCAGGCAAGCTCGGCGGCTTCGGGGTTGTACTCGGTGATCGGCAGCTTGTTCGCGCCGACGGCCGTCTCGTTGGCGAACGCATGCTGGGCCTTGTAGCGATGGATCTCGGCGTCGACGCCCGCGGCCGCGAGCATTTCCTCGAGTTTGTCGACGTTGGCGATCGGAAACGGCACGTCGTCGATCGCATAGTGGCCCATCAGCGGCACCTTGATCTTGCTGGCGTCGACGTACTCCAGCGGCGGATAGCCGTAGTACGGCACCCCGGCATCCATCTCGGGCACGTTGCAGGCGGCCAGCACCGTCAGTGCCCCGCCCATGCAGAAGCCCGTCACGCCGACCCGCGCGCAATGTTGCTTGAGGAAACTGACCGCGCCACGGATGTCCTGCCCGGCGGCATCGCCGAAGTCGAGGCTGGTCATCAGATGATTGGCTTCCTCGGCCTCGGCGGTCTTCTTGCCGCGATACAGATCGGGAACCAGCGCGGTGTAACCGGCTTCGGCGAAACGATCGGCGACGCCCTTGATCTGATCGTTGAGACCCCACCACTCCTGGATCACGACGATGCCGGGTCCGGGCACGGCGGTGCGCGGCCGGGCCAGGTAGCCGGCGACCTTCTGCCCGTCGGGCCGTTCGAACTGTGTCATTTCTCCCATGGGGTTCTCCTCGTGATCAGGGGTTCGATACCGCCGTGCCCTGCCCGGCGGCGATGCAGACAATCGTATCAAGCCGGGGCGCTGTCATCGCGAATACGGCCGGATCACGTGTTCGGCGAACAGGGACATCGAGCGCACGATCTGATCATGCGTCAGGTCGCCGAATGCGAAGCACCCGACCACGTAGCCGACCTGCCCGGTCGCGGCCAGCGCATCGACGTGGGCGCGCACGGTCTGCGGGCTGCCGACCACGGCGGCCTGCACCTGCAGCGCGCGATCGAAGTCGCCGCCGACGGTCGGGTCGTTCGGGATCGGCTCGCCGTAGGCCCGAAACAGCATGCCCAGGTCGTGCGTCAGGCGCGCCCAGGCCGCCCGGCCCAGCGTCATGGCCTCGTCGTCGGTCGGAGCCACCACGAACCGGCGCAGCACGCCGACCTCGGGAACGGTCGGTCCGGGTGCAGGCGCCGACTCGGCCCGGATGGCGGCATACGATCGGATCGCCTCGACGACCGCCGGTATTGGTCCGCCCGCCAGGGTATTCACACCCATGCGTGCCGCGATGTCGGTGCGGCCCGGACGCCATAGTGGCGGATGAGGCCGCTGCACCGGTCGTAGTTGCAGCGGCACGTTGCGGAAATCGTGGAAGCGCCCCCGGAACGTGAACTCGCCCGAGGCACGAAAGGCCGCCATCAGCAACTCGAAGGTCTCCTCGGTGCGCGCCACCGCATCGTCCGGGTCGAGCCCCCAGAGACGATGCTCGGGCGCGCTGATCCCCTTGCCGAATCCGAACTCGAATCGTCCGCCACTGAGCGCATCGAGCATGCAGATCTCCTCGTAAAGGCGCAGCGGGTGATAGAACGGCAGCAGGTGACACAGCGAACCGAGCCGCATGCTCTTGGTGCGCTGCGCCACCGCCGCCAGGAACAGGCCGATGCTCGGCGCATGATCGAGTGGCGTCAGGTGGTGCTCGGACTTGTGATAGCGCACGAAGCCGAGGGCTTCGGCCAGTTCGGCCAGCGCCAGCCGACTCGCGAAGAATTCGGCCGGGCTCAGGTTGCCCGGCTGTTCGGTCTGATCGAAAACGCCGAAGCGGATCGGTTCGGGCATGATGTTCGTCTCTCGTTTGTCGTATCGTCGCCCTGACACGAATCGAATCGTGGGCTAAGAACGAGTTTAGTCCGCAACCCAGCATCGGAGATGAACATGGCGTCCGCCTCCCCTTCAATCCCCGTCGGCGAACGCGACATCGTCGCAGCGGTCGCCGGCCGTGAGTCCGAGGCCGTCGAACGCCTGAGCGCGCTGATCGCCGAGGGCTCCCTGCTCGGCCACGAGGGCGGTGCCCAGGCGCGAATGCGCGAAACCTATCGCGGGCTCGGCCTGAAGGTCGAGTCTTTCCTGATCGACGAGGAACGGGTCAGCCGGCATCCCGCCTGGTCGCCCTCCATCGTCTCCTACGACGGCCGTCCCAATGTGGTCGGCATCCACGAGCCGCGCGGAACTGCACACGGACGCTCGCTGATCCTGAACGGTCACATCGATGTCGTGCCGGTCGGGGCAGAGTCGCTGTGGACCCGGCCACCGTTCGAACCCTGGCGCGACGGCGACAAGCTGTACGGTCGCGGCAGCGCCGACATGAAGGCGGGCCTGGTCGCCTGCGTCACCGCCATGCAGGCGCTACGCGATCTCGGCTACGAGCCGGCCGCCAAGGTCGTCATGCAGTCGGTCATCGAGGAAGAATGCACCGGCAACGGCGCGCTCGCCTGTCTGGTGCACGGTTATACGGCCGATGCCGCGCTGATTCCCGAGCCCACGCGCGGCATCATGAGTGCGCAGATGGGCGTCATCTGGATGACCCTCCAAGTGCACGGCTTCCCCGTCCACGCCGCCTATGCCCACGAGGGCACCGATGCGATCCGCTTCGCCCAGTACCTGGTGGACGAACTGCGGCTGCTGGAGGCGCAGTGGAACGAACCGGTCAACCGCCATCCGGTATTCGCCGACTTCGCCCATCCGGTGAACTTCAACCTGGGCAAGCTGCACGGCGGCGAATGGGCCTCGTCGGTCGCCACCCACTGCCGGGCCGACATCCGCCTGGGCTTCTACCCGGGCATCTCCCCGGCCGAGGTGCGTGCCGAAGTCGAGCGCCGACTGGCCGCCGCACACGCCCGTCACCCGGCCAGAGACAGCGTGCGCTATGACATCGTCTACGAGGGCTTCCAGGCCGAGGGGCTGGTGGTCGACACCCAGCAGCCGATCATCCGGACCCTGGTCGACAGCCATCGTGCAATCGTCGGCGCCCAGCCCGAGTTCATCGCGTTCACGGGCACCACAGACGTCAAATTCTTCCACCTGTATGGCGACATCCCGTCGACCTGCTATGGCCCGCAGGGCTCGGATATCCACGGCATCGACGAGTGGGTGTCGATCGCCAGCATGCAGCAGGTCGCTGCGGTGTACGCGCTGCTGATCGCACGCTGGTGCGGTCTCAATCCGCTCTGAGCCGCGCGCACGGCGCGCGAACCGGCCGGCCGGGAAGCGGCAGCCAGCCGCGGACGTTCGCCCGCTGCCGCCAGTGGCCCGCGGCTTCGCACTTCAGCAGGAGTCGTCAATGCTCAAGACAGTCGTCGCCCGCGCCGGCGGGCGCGCCGTGATCGTCACCGACACCATCACCAAGCTCGACGCCGACGATGCCGGCGCCATCGCCGTCTCGGGATCGCACGGCGGCACGAGTTCGGCCGAATTCGCCCTCGCCCAGCCGCTCGCCTGCGCGTTCTTCAATGACGCCGGGGTCGGTAAGGACGGTGCCGGCATCGCGGCGCTCGCGATGCTGGATGCCGCCGGCGTGCCGGCGGTGGCCGTGTCGCACGACAGCGCGCGTATCGGCGACGCCGCCGACATGTGGGCATTCGGCCGCGTTTCGCACGTGAACGCGGCCGCGCAGCGGATCGGCATCGTCGTCGGGGAGTCGGTGCGGGGGGCGGTCGCCCGCTTCGGCCCGCTGACCGACTGACCCGGCGCCCGACTCAGGACGTCAACCAGCCTTTGCGTCCGGCCTCGAGCAGCTCGGCACTCGACTGATAGAGCGCCTTCGAGACATAGGGCTCGACCTCCTGCGCGCGGGCCCGACAGAGCGCCGCCTTCAGTTGCCTGGCCTCACGCGTGATCGGCTCGTCGTCCTCGCACAGCGCCAGCAGGTCGACGACATGCAACGCGAGCTGGGTCTCGCCGCGATCGCGCAAGGCGGCCGCGTGCGCGAGCACCCGATCGGGGGTGCCGAGCGCATCGCGAACCGCCGCGGCTGCCGCCGCCGGCGACGCCGGATGCAGGCTGGTCGGATTGCGGTCCCACCAGCCGTTCTCCTCACGGTAGAGGTCGCGCACGTTGTACTCGGGCGCGCCGTAGCGTGCCTTCAGGTAGGAGCGCTCGCGCCACTGCGGCGGGAACCGGATATCGGCCAGGATTTCGCGCTCGCTCATGCCGCGGTTCATGCGCTCGACGACCTCCGCGCGCAGCCAGCGCAGCACCTGCGCGGTATCCAGCAGGCGCTCGCGCACGGCGTCCTCACCCTCGATCACCGGGCCGAATTCCTGCACCAGACACTGTGCGCCGAGCGCGGCCATGCGCTCGAGCGACTCGGCCCAGCGGACCGTGAAACGCTGGGTGCGCAAAGGCGTGCCGATGTTGGGGATGGTCGTGCCCGGGAAGGCCGCGCCCGCGTACAGCACACGGTCGTCGGGCAGCCACATGGCGATCGTGTCGTCGGTTTCGGCCGGCACCCAGAGCAGCTCCACCCGGCGTGCGCCGTCCACGAGCGCGAGACGATCGTGGAACTCCACGGTTGCATCGACCATCGAGAAACTCACCTCCAGACCCGGGAACTGGATCGATGCCAGCCCCCGCTGCAGCCCGAGCGTCTCGCGGTAGCGCGCATAGCGACGGTTGCAGTTGGCGTGGGCAACCAGCCGGGGCGCCGGATCACCGCGCTCGGCATTGTGGGCCAGCCAGTCGCCCGCTCCGTCGTTGTAGCCGAGGTGACCGTGCGAATAGCAGATCGCGACCACCGGCGCCGCGGTCAGCGAACGCAGCTCCGTGATCATGCGGGCGGTGACGCGCCCGCCCGGGCCGCTGTCCATCAGCACCACACCTTGCGCGGTTTCGACCGCCAGCGCATTGCCCTGCGCCGCCAGGATGTGGATGCCCGGGAGCACGGTACGGGTGCCCTCGCGGCCCTTGAGAATCTTGCGGGCGGTATCGCGCGCCGTGTCGTTCATGTCGTCGTCCTTCGTGGGGCATCGGTTGATGGCGATGATAGCCGGGCGGGCCCGGCCCGGAATCGCGACGGGCTGCATGGACGTGCGGGAAGATCCGGCTTCCGAGCCGAGCTCGAACCGGCGCAGGTAAAGTTTTGTCCGGCCGCCGAAATGCTCGATCGGCCCGTGCTATCGTCCACGCCGTCACCTCCGCGTCCGAGCGGTCGGCGTGCGCAGCGGCCGCTGGCCCATCGCACTCGCATCGCGGCGCAACCCTGCCGGGTCTCAGGGCCCCAAGCGAGCCATCCCATGGGTAGAGTCGTCGTTCGTCTGCTGATCGTGGCGATCGTCGCTGGCGTCGGGCTGTGGGCCTATCTCCGATTCGCCGGCCCCGCGGCCGATCAGACCACTTTTCGCAGCACGCGCCTGGAAACCGGTGCCATTTCGAGCAGCGTCGCCGCCACCGGCAAGCTGTCGCCGGTGGTCACCGTGCAGGTCGGCAGCCAGATCTCCGGCACCATCGCCGAGCTCGACGCCGACTTCAACAGTCAGGTCAGCGAGGGGCAGGTCATCGCCCGCATCGACGCCGACACCTTCAAGGCCAAGGTCGAGGAGGCGCAGGCCGACGTCCAGGTCGCCAAGGCGGCGCTCACGGTGCAGGAAGCCGCGCTCGACGAAGGCGCGGCCGAAATCAACAGCGCGCGGGCCGCGCTCACCAACGCCGAACAGGATCTGGCCCGCAAGCGCACGTTACTGGAGCGCCGAATCGCCGCCCAGAGCACGGTCGACGACGCTGTCTCCGTCTACGAGCAGGCACGTGCACGCCTGGCGGCCGCGCGCGCGGCGCTCGGCCGCCAGCGCGCACAGGTCGAGAATTCACGGGCCCAGGTCGCCGCCCGCGAAGCCATCCTCCACAGTCGCGAACTCGACGTCCGGCGCACCACGATCCGCTCGCCCGTGGACGGCGTGGTCATCAGCCGCAATGTCGATGTCGGCCAGACCGTCGCCGCCAGCCTGCAGGCGCCGGTGCTGTTCCAGATCGCCCGCGATCTGCGTGCGATGCAGGTCGAGGCCAACATCGACGAGGCCGACATCGGCCGCATCGCCGAAGGCCAACCGGTCTCGTTCACGGTCGACGCATTCCCCGCGCGCAATTTTCGTGGCACGGTCAACCAGATCCGCAAGGCGCCCACGGAGGTGCAGAACGTGATCACCTACACGGTGATCATTGCCGCCGACAACGCGGATCTCGCGCTGCTGCCGGGCATGACGGCCAATGTCACCGTGGTGGTTGGTGAGCGGCGCAACGTGGTGCGCGTGCCCAATGCAGCGCTGCGCTACACGCCGCCGGGCGTGGCAGTCGCCGATGCCGCCACGGTGCCATCCGGCGAGGCGGCTGGTTTCGGCGCTGGCCAGGGTGGCGCGGCCAATGGCGGCGGCCAGGCCGCCGGGCGCGCGCGCTTGGAAGCGATCATGACCCGCATGACCGAACAACTCGGGCTCTCCGACGATCAGCAACAGCGGCTGCGCGAGATCCTGATCGAACAAGGCATGAAGCTTCGCGCCTTGCGCCAGGCGGACACTCCGCCGGACGAGTTGCGTGCCCAGGCCCAGGCGTTGCGCGCGCAGAGCCGCCCGCAGATCGAGGCCTTGCTCAACGACGAACAAAAAGCCAGGTACCGCGCGATGGCGGCCGAACGGGCGGCCAATCCCACCACCCAGGGTCGGGTCTGGGTCGTGGGTGAAGACGGCGAGCCGCGCGAAGTCAAGGTGGTCGTCGGCCTCACCGACGGCTCGGTCAGCGAGCTGGTCGGCGGCGACCTGAAGGCAGGCGATGCGGTCATCGTGGGCGTCGAACGAGGCGCCCAACAGACCGCCCGCCGTCCCTTGGGCTTCTGACCCGCCGATCCGGAGCACCGCCACCGTGAGCACGATCGTCCGCACCGAGGGCCTGAGCCGGCGCTATCTGGTCGGCGGGCACGCGGTTGACGCGCTGGTCGGTCTCGATCTGTCGATCGAGCCGGGCTCCTTCGTGGCGATCATGGGGCCCTCGGGTAGCGGAAAGTCAACCTGCATGCATCTGCTCGGCTGCCTCGACAGCCCCAGCGCCGGCCGCTACGTGCTGGACGGTGAAGACGTCTCGCAAATGAATCGCGACTCGCTCGCCGACATCCGCAACCGCAAGATCGGCTTCGTGTTCCAGGCCTTCAATCTGCTGCCGCGCTCGACCGCGCTGGGCAATGTCGAACTGCCCCTGCACTATGCGCGCATCGAACCGCGGCAACGTCGCGAGCGGGCCGAGAAGGCGCTCGCCGCCGTCGGCCTGGCCGAGCGCATGGACCACCTGCCGACCCAGCTCTCGGGCGGCCAGATGCAGCGCGTGGCGATCGCGCGCGCCATGGTCAACGATCCGGTGCTGCTGCTGGCCGACGAACCCACAGGGGCGCTGGACACCCGCACCGGGCTGGAGATCCTGGCGCTGTTCCAGGCCTTGAACGACCGCGGCATCACCGTGATCGTGGTCACCCACGACCCGGAGGTCGCGCAATACGCCACCCGGCTGCTGCGCTTTCGCGACGGCCGCCTGGTCGGCGACGAAACCCGGGCCAGTCCATTGCGGGCCGACGACGCCCTGGCCCGGCTGGGCGCACCACGGGCGGCCGCATGACTCTTACCGACACCGTCCGCACCGCCTTCGATTCACTGCGCGCGAACCTGCTGCGCACCATCCTCACCACGCTCGGCATCATCATCGGGGTGGCCGCCGTGATCGCGATGGTGGCCGTGGGCGCCGGTGCCGAACAGCGCGTCAACGAACTGATCCAGAACCTGGGCTCGAACATCCTGATCGTGCTCAACGGTGCCAGCACCACCGGCGGCGTGCGCGGTGGCGCCGGCTCGCAGCTATCGCTGACCAGTGCCGATGCGCGCGCGCTGCAAGCCGAGAGCGACGCCATCGAGATCGCCGCACCCTCGCAACGTGGCTCGGGTCAGCTCGTGTTCGGCAACACCAACTGGTTCACGACGATCTATGGCGCCAATACCGACTACCTCTCGGCGCGCGACTGGGTGCTCGATCGTGGCAGGCTGTTCACCACCAGCGAGGAGCGCTCGGCAGGCAAGGTCATGCTGGTCGGTCAGACGGTCATCGACAAGCTGTTCGCCGGCGGCGACCCGCTCGGCCAGACCGTACGTGTGAACCGCGTGCCGTTCACGGTGGTCGGCAGCTTGCGTGCCAAGGGTCAGACGCCGTTCGGCAGCGACCAGGACGACACCATCTTCATCCCGATCGAAACAGCCAAGAAACGCGTGCTGGGCGGCCGCGCCGTCAAGGGCGACTACGTCGGCAGCATCACGGTCAAGGCGGCCAGTGCGGCCGATATCGATGCCGCCCAGCACGACCTGACCGAGATCCTGCGTCAGCGCCACCGGATCCGCCCTGGCCAGCCCGACGACTTCTCGGTGCGCAACATCGCGCAGATCCTCGAGGCCCGAGCCGAGTCGTCGCGAACGATGGGCTTCCTGCTGGCAGCGGTGGCCGGCGTCTCGCTGCTGGTGGGCGGCATCGGCATCATGAACATCATGCTGGTGTCGGTCACCGAGCGTACGCGCGAGATCGGCCTGCGCATGGCCATCGGCGCGCGCGGACGCGACATCCTGATGCAGTTCGTGATCGAGGCCGTGACGCTGTCGCTGCTCGGCGGCGCGATCGGCATCGCGCTCGGGGTCGGCGGGTCGCAGCTGGTCGCCCGGCTGGCCAACTGGCCGATGATCATCGAGCCCGCCGCCATCGTGCTGGCGGTGGGCTCGTCGGCCCTGATCGGGGTTTTCTTCGGCTACTACCCGGCACGCAAGGCGAGTCGGCTCGACCCGATCGAGGCGCTGCGCGCCGACTGAGCCCGGCGCGCGGGGCTCATCGGCAGGTATCGGAACCGTCATCGGCTGCGACCCGGCGCGCAGCGCGAGCCCGCTCGACCCGGGCGAGGCCTGGCGAAGGGGCGCGCTCAGTGCTCGCCGCTCACCCCGGTGAGCTTCGCCACGATCGCGTGCACGACGATGCCGGCAACGATCGCGATCTCCAGCGACACCGTGAGAGTCAGCACGAAGGTGACCGACCAGCCCGTGACATCGGCCCAATGCCCGAGGCTGAAGGCGCGCTTCAGGAAACCGAAGTCGATGAGCGTCCAGGCCACCATGAACAGGATGCCGGCCACCGCGGCCATCGGCAAATACGCGAACAAGGGGCCGACGAATGCGACCAGGACGATCAAAAGGACGCCGGCCGACGCTGCCGCCAGCGGCGTGCGGGCACCCGCCTCGACATTGACCGCCGAACGGTTGAACGAGCCCGAAGCCGGATAAGAGGAAAAGAAGCTGCCGAACAGGTTGGCGGTGCCCTGGGCGAGAATTTCCTGGGTTCCGTTCAGACGCTGATTACGGCGCAGCGCCACGGCGCTGGCGATCGACATCGCCTCGGCCAGCGCGAGCAAGGTCATGATCAGGCTCGGCACGAGCAGCATGCGGAAGGTGCCCAGCGAGAAGTCGGGGCTGGACAGTGGCGGAATCGCACCCGGCAGCTTGTCGACCGCTCTCAGGGTCCAGTCGGGCCCCATCAGGAACACCATGACTTGCGCGGTCACGCCACCGATGATCACGCCGATCAACATGTACGGCACCCAGCCCGTGCCCAGCTTGCGCGCCACGACGCAGGCCACCAGCGTGGCCGCCGCGGCGATGAACGCCGGCGGATTGAGCGTTTCCAGATCGGGCGCGAAGCGCGTGACGGTTTCGACCACGCTCATGCCGCGCGGCCAGTCGAAGCCGAAGAAATGACGCACCTGACTGTTGGCGATCAGTATGGCCGCCCCCGAGGTGAAGCCGACGATCACCGCATGCGGCACCTTGGCGATCAGCTTGCCCAATCCCGACAGGCCGACGAGGATCTGCCAGACGCCGACCATGAAGCTCAGGGTCAGCACCAGGCGGACATAGTCGTCCGACCCGGTGGCCGCGAGCGGCGCGATCAGGGCGGCAACGGTCAGCGAGATCGCATTGGCGGGCCCCGTGACCAACTGCCGACTCGAACCAAGCAAGGCGGCGACGATGCACGGAATCATCGCGCTGTACAGGCCGTATTGCGGCGGCATGCCGGCGATGGTGGCGAATGCGACCCCTTGCGGCAGCACGACGATCGCGCCGGTCAGACCGGCCATCAGATCGGTTCGGATGGTGCCCGGTTGGCGCAGGTCCGGAAACCAGGCCAGAAACGGCAGCCAGCGCGCCAGCGTGCTCATGCGCCGGCCTTCGCGCTCGCGCGCGAACCGCTTGCGAGCGCACGCTTCGTCGCCGTTCGGATCGGGCCGGCGAGGCGATCGATGCGCATCAAACCGACGCCGCGCCGTGATAGAGACGCACCACGTGGTGTGCCTCGGCGAAGAACAGCCAACGTTCGGCGAGCAGTCCGATCACCATGGCGATCACGGCCCACCAGGCATGTGCCGGGGCGAACCAGAGCACGATCGCCGGCACCACGAACGCGAGGACCCAGACCGACGCCCGCATCAGCCTGACGGTGCCGGCCTCGGCGTCGAAGCCGAATTCGCGGTTCAGGAAGGTGGGATGGGAATGGCCGGGGTCGAGCATGCGCGTGACCCCGCCGCGCTGACGCAGGGCGGCGTCGGCCCGCACCGACACCGAGCCGGCCTTGCGGAAGTGGAGGAATTTCAGGATCGCCGCCAGGGCACAAAAGGCAAGTGCGATCCAGCGCACGACCGGTGCCGCGGCCAGGGGTACCAGGGCGGTCAGCAACACGGCGCCCGAGAACAGACCCAAGACCGGGTACGCGATCGCCGTGCGCTGCCCGTGCCAGAGCGGAATCGTCTTGAGGCAAGCGTAGATCATGCCGGTGCAGTACAAGGTGGCCAGCGCCATCGCCATGACCGCCAGACCGAGCAGGTTCTGCACCAGGCGGTCGGGGCTCAGCAGCGCCAGCGCATACATGCCGACGACCGGATAGAACAGCACTGCGAAAACGCCCTCGCGCGACAGCCAGGAACTGCCAAAGCGACTGAACGCGCGCCAGGCATTCCTGGGGTTGGCGAGGTGGCCCGTGGACGAGATCAGACCGACCGTGACCAGCACCATCGCCAGCAGCAGCGACCACCACCAGGCGTTGCTGGGCGCGGCGTCGTGCGCAAGCCGCGACATCGCCAGCCAGAAGGACAGCCCGAGACCCGCGCCCGAGCTGACCGTGAACAAAATGACCGACCAGGCGGGCTTCATAGTGACACCAGGCGGTTGACGAGTCCCTTGAGCGACTCGAAGGTGGATTTCGGCTTGGCGGCCAGCGCGGTGGTTTCGATCGTCGGCGCGGGCCGTGGTGCCAGGTAGAAGTTCAGCGGCTTGTAGTCGAGTTCTTCGAGCATGCCGACGCGTTCACGCGCGGCCGCGCGCTTGCAGACTTCCGAGTTCGGATCGTCGTAGTCGCCGAAGGCACGCGCATGCGCCGGGCAGGCCAGCACGCAGGCCGGCTGGCGCTCGGCCTCGGGCAGATTCTGGTCGTAGATGCGGTCGACGCACAGTGTGCACTTGCGCATCACGCCCTCCTGCTCGTCGAGCTCGCGCGCGCCGTACGGACAGGCCCAGGCGCAGTAGCTGCAGCCCATGCATTTGTCAGGATCGACCAGCACGATGCCGTCCTCGGCGCGCTTGTAGGACGCGCCGGTCGGGCACACCGTGACGCAGTCGGCCTGCTCGCAGTGCATGCAGGACATCGGCACGTTGAGCGTCTTGGACAGGCTCCAGTGTCCGCCACGGGCGGGCGCCTGCTTCATGGCCGCCGCGCTGGGGGCGGCCGGTGCGGCGGCCGCGACGATGTCGGCGGCAGCCACGTCGCCGACCTCGAACTGGCGGATGCGGTTGTACCAGACGCCCGAGGCGGCCTTGCCGCTGGGCTCGTAGTCGGGCGCGCCACCGGCCATCGGCGAGCGCGCGTTCCATTCCTTGCAGGCCACCGCACAGGCGTGACAGCCCACGCAGGTGTCCAGATCGATCAGAAGTCCGAGTTTCAAACCATTTTCTCCATCGCCACGCGGATCGGCGGCCTTACGCCATCCGCGATGTCATGGGCCGGCGCCGACAGCAAGGCAACCGATCCCGCACGCCCGCAGGCATGCCATTGATGATGCGCCGGCCGGCATCGGCGGCCCACCGGCGCAGCCACCCGGTCCGCCTTCAACCGCCCTGGCCATAGCGCCCGCCGGGCGCCTCGAAATGTGGCCACGCACCCGTCTCGCCCGGGCCGGCCTTCGTGATCCTGACCTTCAGGTCGTACCAGGCGGCCTGGCCCGTGACGGGGTCCGAGTTGGTGATGGCGGCATCACCGCTGGCGCGCGGCAGGCTCTCGCTGATCAGGTGATTCAACAGGAAACCGTGGGTGGACTCGGACGCCTCGGGAGCCAGGCCCCAGGTGCCCGACATCTTGCCGATCGCGTTCCAGGTCCAGACCGTGTTGCGCTCGACGCCGGCCATCAGCCGAAGCTGGCAACGGATGCGCCCGTTGTGCGACTCGACCCAGACCCAGTCGTCGTCGGCGAGACCCAGCTCCCGGCCGCGCACGTCGTTCATGTAGAGGTAGTTCTGGCCGTGGATCTGGCGCAACCATCCGTTCTGGGAATCCCAGGCGTGATACATGGCGGCCGGCCGCTGGGTGATGGCATGGAAGTCGTAGCCGTCGGCCGAGGCGCCGTCGCGTGCGGCCAGCGCCTCGCCCTCGAGCGGCGGATACCAATCGGGCAGCGGATCGAAGTAGCGGCTCAGCCGTTCCTGGTCGATCTTGCGCGGCGGCCGCGGGCCATCGTAGAGCCCCTGCCCGGCGAGGCGGAACTTCTGCAGCGGCTCGCTGTAGATCTGCATGATCACCGGCTCGGGCGAGCCGATGAAGCCGAATTCGGCGGCCTTGGCCAGGTAGTCGCGGTTCAGGCCGCGGTGATACTGCATGTTCTCCGGCCAGTGCCAGACGAAATGGCTCTGGTGATCGATGTACGACTGCCACTGGTTCGGATTGGGCGCGCCCTTGATCGGCGACTCGCCATTCTGGCCGCGCCAGCCGGCCAGAAAGCCGATGCCGGGCGACTTCTCGTAGCGCACGATGAAGTCGCAGTAATCGCGGTAGCGCGGCGCGCCGTCCGCATCGACGAAGGCCGGAAACTTGAGCCGGCCGGCGAGATCCACCAGCACCGCCTGCCACGGGCGCACGTCGCGATCGAGCGGCACCACCGGATGGCGAATGGCATCGGCCACCGCATCGGCCTCGGAGATCGGACGATCGAGGATCGAGATGGTGTCGTGCCGTTCGAGATAGGTGGTGTCGGGCAGCACCAGATCGGCATAGCGCACGATCTCGGAGTCGAACGCGTCGCTGACCACCAGATACGGAATCCTGTACTCGCCGTCGTCGCGCCTGGCCGTGAGCATCCTCTGCGTGTCGGCGGTGTTCATCGACGAGTTCCAGGCCATGTTGGCCATGAACAGCATCAAGGTGTCGATGGGGTACGGATCACCGGCGACCGCGTTGCGGATCACCATGTGCATCATGCCGTGCGCCGCGATCGGGCTCTCCCAGGAGTAGGCCTTGTCGATACGCAGCGGATTGCCGTTCTCGTCGACGGCCAGGTCCTCGGGCCGCACCGGAAAGCCCAGCGGCGGCTTGGCCAGCGGCTTGTCGGGCGCGGCCATCAACGCGGCGTCGTTCTCGGGCAGCTGTGGTGGCGGCACCGGACGGGGAAAGAGCGCGCGCGAGCGAAGCTGCCCGGGCCGTCGAGCGCGCCCAGCAACATCTGGATCAGGTGCAGGGTGCGGCAGGTCTGGAAGCCATTGGAATGGGCCGACACCCCGCGCATCGCAAAGAACGCCACGGGCCGACCGATGACCTTGTCGTGGTCGTTTCCCCAGACATCGGTCCAGGCGATCGGCAGCTCGATGGTCTCCTCGAACGCGACCTTGGCCATCTCGAGCGCGATGCGCTCGATCTGTTCGGCCGGCACGCCGCACTGTCCGGCCACGGCCTCGGGCGCCCAGCGAGGCTCGAGAAAACGCTCGGCCATCAGCGTCATGGCGGTGCGCACCTTCGTGCCCTCGTAGGCGCCGGCCAGGTCGAACTCGCCGAACAGCGCAGGCTGCACGCCCTTGGCCAGCGGCGCGGGCACGCCCGTGGCCTGGTCGAACACCAGCGGCCTGCCCTCGGCATCGCGCAGGAACAGGCCGTGGCGCGCCGAGCCCGGCGCGTCGACGACCAGCCATGCTGCATTGGTGGTGCGCACGAGGAAGTCCCAGTCGAACAGTTCGCGCGAGAGCAGCACGTGCACGATGGCGCCGGCCAGCAGTCCGTCGGTGCCCGGACGGATCGGCAACCACTCGTCGGCCACCGCCGAGTAACCGGTGCGCACCGGGTTCACCGACACGAATTTGGCGCCACGGCTCTTGAGCTTGTCGATACCGGTCTTGATCGGGTTGCTGTTGTGGTCTTCGGCGACGCCCCAGAGCACGAAGTAGCGGGCCCGGTCCCAGTCGGGTGCGCCGAACTCCCAGAACGCGTAGCCGATCGAATACAAACCGCCGGCGGCCATGTTCACTGAACAAAACCCGCCGTGCGCGGCCCAGTTCGGGTGCCGTATTGCTGCGCCCAGAGCCCGGTCAGGGCCTGCATCTGGTCGCGGCCGGTGAAGAACGCGAGCTTGCGCGGATCGGTGGCACGAATCTTCGCCAGACGCTCGGTCAGCTCGGCCAGCGCCTCGTCCCAGGAGATCGGCTCGAGCTGGCCGCTGCCGCGCTCGGCGCCGCGCTTGCGGCGCAGCGGCTGCGTCAGCTTGGCCGGCGAGTATTGCTTCATGATGCCGGCGCTGCCCTTGGCACACAGCACACCCTTGTTGACCGGGTGATCCGGGTTGCCCTGGATGAATCGAACCTTGTCGTCGGCATCGAGGGTGACCTTGATCCCGCAACGGCAGGCGCACATGTAGCAGGTGGTGTATTCGGTTCGCTGGCTCGAGCGGTCGTCGAAGACGACCGGACGCTCGGCGGCATGGACTGTGGGTGTTTTCATGGCCAGCGAGTGTACGAGTGTTTTCGTATTGGGAAAACTGAGTAATATTGCTACGTCGATTCAGATTTCCTGATATGTGATGGGTGCGATCAGCAAGCAGAGCGCCGCGCCTCCTGCGCCGCAGCCGAGCAACCGCTTCACCTTGCGCCAGCTCGAGGCCTTCGCGGCGGTGGTGCGCCTGGGCGGAGTGTCGGCCGCCGCCGGACATCTGTCGCGAACCCAGTCGGCGGTCAGCATGGCGCTCCAGGATCTGGAAACCGCGCTCGACGCGCGCCTGTTCACGCGCCGCGGACGACGTCTGATTCCCACCGAGGCCGCCGAACGCCTGCTCCCGCGGGTGCTCGAGATGATCGACCGCAGCCACGACATCGCCAGCCTGGCGGCGGGCGACGATGCCGCGCCGACCCCGGTGACGATCGGCGCATCGCGAACGGTCGGACCCGCCCTGATGCCCGCCCTGATCGCCGATTGTCACCGCCGCAATCCGGCGCTGCGGATCAGCCTGACCGTGGGCAACAGCGCCGACCTGCTGGCCGCGATTCGCTCCTTCGATCTCGATTGCGCGTTCGTCGAGGGCGATGTCACAGACTCCGGCCTCGAGTGTGAACGCTGGGTGGACGATCGCCTGTGCCTGGTCGCTCGAACCGGGCATCCGCTGTTTTCTCGGCGCGGCTCGATTGCCCGCCGGCTCGAGGGTCTGCGGTGGGTATTGCGCGAACGCGGCTCGGGCTCGCGCGAGATCTCGCTGCGAGCCATCGAGCCGGTGCTGGGTGCACCCGACATCGCGGTCGAGGTCAACGAGCCAGAAACCCAGAAGCTGATCGTCCGCGACAGCGACCTGATCACCTGCATGAGTGCGCGCGCATTCGAATCGGGCGGCGACGGGCTGCGCGAGGTGGCGGGCCTGGACAACGGCCTGCAACGCGCGTTGACGCGACGGTTCTGGATCGTCCGGCATCCGCAGCGCTACCGTCGCGAGGCGGTACGCCAGGTGATCGAGACCGCACTGCGCATGAGACCGGACGGCTAGACCGGCGTCTCCCTCGCACCGACGAGCCACGCCGACCGTCGAGCGGGGGTCAGTCACTTCGGACTCGTCGGCGATCGGCACACGCATGCCCCTTCGATCGCAACAAAACAGCGGCGATACGATCCGGGCGTGGCAGACTCACGCGGCGTGCTGATCCGTACGACCCCGCTGTTCCCAACAACACCATGGCCCGCCTGATCCACTACTATGCCCACCCCGGGCATCGTTATTCGCACACCAACCGGGCGATGCTCGAGGCGACGCGCGCATTGGCAGGCATCACTCGCGTCGACCTCTACGGCGAGTATCCGCGTCACGACATCGATATCGATCGCGAGCAGGAGCGGCTGCTCGGCCACGACCTGATCGTGCTGCAGTTCCCGCTGTTCTGGTATTCATCGCCATCGCTGGTCAAGGAGTGGATCGATCTCACGTTCGAGAACGGCTTCGCCTACGGCGAGGGCGGCGACAAACTGGCTGGCAAATGGCTGATGCTGGCGATCACGACCGCCGGCGCCCGCGAAGGCTACGCGGTCGACGGCCATCAGCGTCATAGCCTGCGCACCTATCTGACGCCGTTCGAGCAGACGGCCAGGCTGTCGCAGATGCGCTTCGCCGCCCCCTATGTTCGCCACTCGGCATTGCGTACCGACCCCGTCGCGCACGCCAGCGGCTTCGCGACCTTGCTGACCGCACTGCGCGACGATCGCTACGACCTGGGGCAGGCCGAGAGCGCCGAAATCGTCACGGTCGACGACCTGCCGTCGTTCACCGCGGGCCGGCCGAAATGACCCGGGTCGGAGACTGAACCGTGGGCGGATTCCTCCTGCTTGCCTTCGTCTTCCTGGTCGCCGGGGTGCTGGCCGTCCCCATCGCTACGCGATTCGGCCTGGGTTCGGTGCTCGGCTACCTGATCGCCGGCATCGCGATCAGTCCACTGCTGACAGCGCTGCGTGTGGATGTGGTGTCGATCCAGCACTTCGCCGAGTTCGGTGTCGTGATGATGCTGTTCCTGGTCGGACTCGAACTCGAGCCGAAGATGCTGTGGGCGATGCGGGCGCGCCTGCTCGGCCTGGGCGGTTTGCAGGTTCTCGGTACAGCGGCTGCGGTGATGCTGGCGGCGATGGCACTCGATCAATCGTGGCGCATCGGCCTGACCGCCGGCCTGATCCTGGCCTTGTCGTCGACCGCGATCGTGCTGCAGACACTGGGGGAGAAGGGTCTGCTGCGCAGCGACGGCGGTCAGGCGAGCTTCGCGGTGCTGCTGTTCCAAGACATCGCGGTCATCCCGATGCTCGCGTTGATACCGCTGCTCGCCCTGCCCGAGCTGCTGGACACCGGTGTGGCCGCGGCGGGTGCCGCCCATGGCGCGGCAGCGGGTGCCGATCATGCGGCGTCGATGAACCTGGTCGATGGGCGCCCGGGCTGGCAGGCGGCGCTGATGACCGCCGGGGCGATGGCCCTGGTGGTGCTGGGCGGCGCGTTCCTGACCGGTCCGATCTTTCGCTTCATCGCGATCGCACGCCTGCGCGAGCTGTTCGTGGCCACGGCGCTGCTGTTCGTGATCGGCATCGCTCTGCTGATGACCCTGGTCGGGCTGTCGCCGGCGCTGGGCACCTTCATGGCCGGCGTGGTGCTCGCCAACAGCGATTACCGCCACGAGCTCGAAAGCGACATCGATCCGTTCCGTGGCTTGTTGCTCGGCCTGTTCTTCATGACCGTCGGTGCGGCGATCGACTTCGGCCTGCTGGCGCAGATGCCCGGCACGATCCTCGCCCTGACGATCGGCCTGATGGCCGCCAAGGCCGCCGTCCTGCTGCTGCTGGCCCGACTGTTCCAGCTTCGGCTGGCCGACAAATGGTTGTTCGGCCTGGGTCTGGCGCAGGCCGGCGAGTTCGGCTTCGTGCTCTTGAGCTTCGCGGTCGCCAATCATGCGCTGCCGCCGGCGGTGGCCGACCCACTGCTGCTCGTGGTCGCACTGTCGATGATGCTCACGCCACTATTGTTCATCGTCCACGAACGCCTGATCGTGCCCCGCGCGGCCACCGGGCAGGCCAGCGAACCCGACGAGATCGAGGTGCGCGGCCAGGTGATCATCGCCGGTCACGGCCGCTTCGGCGGCATCGTCAATCGCATGATGCTGTCGGCCGGCTTCGAGACCACGGTGCTCGATTATTCGTCCACCCAGCTGCAGGCACTGCGTGCCTATGGCGTACGTGCGTTCTTCGGCGACGCGACCCGCCCCGACATGCTGCACGCCGCGGGCATCGACGAGGCCCGGCTACTGGTCATCGCGATCGACCAGCGCGATGCGATCACCGAGCTGGTGCGCTACGTGCGCGCCAATCATCCGCACGTGCACATCGTCGCCCGCGCGGTCACGCGCACGCACGTCTACGAGTTGTTCGGAGCCGGCGCGCACGACATCATCCGCGACACCTTCGACAGCTCGGTGCGCGCCGGCCGCTCCGCTTACGAGGCGCTCGGGCTGCATGCATTCGAGGCCGAAAGCCTTGCCCAGGCCTTCGTCAAGGACGACAAGCTCGTGCTGCGCGAACTGGCCGAGCTCTACGACCCCGGGATTCCGCTCGCCGAGAACGAGCCCTACCGCACGCGCCTGCGCGCGATGCTGGCCGAGCGCGAGGCCCAGCTGACCGGCCGCGGCAAGGCCTTTCGCGCGCGCACCGAACGCGGCTGGCTACCACCCGTGGGTCGCGACGACTGATCGTCTCCCGGGTCGGCATTTCCCGCCAGGCCGTCTCAGCTGTTCCACCAGGGCATGGTCGAGTACGGCCGCAGATCGATTTCGTGCGTCCAGGCCGAGCGATGCTGATGGGCCAGGTGGAAATAGGTCTCGGCCACCTGGGCCGGCAGCAACAGGCCGTCCTTGCCGCGCCCCTTCTGGTCGAGCAAGGCCTCGAAGCGATCACGGCCGAGCATCCGGCCCAGCGTATCCGGCGCCTCGACCGGGCCATCGACCAGGATGTGCGCCACATGGATGCCCTGAGGCGCGAACTCCGCATTCAGCGTCTGACAAAGCATGCGCCGCCCGGCCATCGCGGCAGCGTGTGAGTGCTGGCCGGCATTGCCGCGCCGCGCCGCCGTGGCCGAGGTGACCAGCAGGCAACCGCGTCCGCGCGACACCATCACCGGCAGCAATGACGAGGCCAGCCGAAACAATGCGAACGTGGCCAGCCGCCAACCGAGTTCGAAGGCCTTGTAGGAGGTGTCGGCGAGCGCGCGGTTGCCGATCTGCGCGCCGAGATTGAAGACCGCGACTTCGATCGGGCCGATGTCGCGCTCGACCTCGTGGACCGCCCGTTCGATGCTGCCGTCCTCGGCGGCGTTGAACAGCCGGCCGCTGGCCGAGCCGCCCTCGCGCTCGATGGCGGCGACCAGCCGGGCGAGGCCGTCACCGTCCGAGCGCCGGCACAACACCGCGTGATAGCCACCGGCGGAGAACCGGGTGCCGACCGTGCCACCGATGCCGGCGCCGGCGCCCACCACCAGGCAGACGGGTTTGGACCCGGACATTGCTCACCTCCGATGCACGACCCGCGACCGTCGAACAGGGTCGCCGAACGCAAATGGCTGTCGCCGAACCCGTCTGCCCGCCGGATACCGGCGCGAACGGCCGCGATGCCGCGCAGTGTAGCGGACCGGCCCGCCGAAGTGCGGCCACGCCTGCGGCCCGCGCGGCCGGCTGTGGCGAAGTCATTCGACGGCTGCCGGCACTTCCGCTATCTTTCGCGCTCTCGCTTCTCGCGCCGATCCTTGCGACGCACCGGGCCGTGGGCACAGGGTCCGAACCCGGACCGCCGCCGCCCGCTGCCGCCACCCCGACCACCGCATGAACACCAGCCCCCGCTCCCACGGCCAGACGACCGCATCCACCTCAGCGAGCGACCGCGGCCAGCCCGCCGGCTCGGCATCCGAGAACCGTGCGGACGCGGTCGTCCTGTCGCTGTCGTGCGCCGATCGCCCGGGCATCGTGGCGGCCGTCTCCACGCATCTGTTCGAGCGCGGTCTGAACATTCTGGAGGCCCAGCAGTTCGAGGACACGCTCAACCGGCGCTTTTTCATGCGCGTGGTCGCCAACGCGACCGACGAGGCGGCGCTGGCCATCGATTCGCTGCGCGACGCGTTCGCGCCCCTCGCCGAGCGATTCGCGATGGACTGGGAAATGCGGCTTCGCTCGCAGAAGCTCAAGGTGATGATCCTGGTGTCTTCCTACGATCATTGCCTGGCCGACCTGCTCTATCGCTGGCGAATGGGCGCGCTGCCAATGGAGATCACGGCGATCGTCTCGAATCATCCGCGCGAGACCCTGGTCGGTCTGGACCTCACGGGCGTGAGTTTCGTTCATCTGCCGATCACCCGCACGACCAAGATGGAACAGGAGGCCCAGATCTGGGGCCTGGTCCAGTCGACCGGCACCGAACTGGTGGTGCTGGCGCGCTACATGCAGATCTTGTCGGACGCGCTGGCCGCCAAGCTGACCGGGCGCTGCATCAACATCCACCACTCATTCCTGCCCGGCTTCAAGGGTGCCAAACCCTACCACCAGGCCTACGAGCGCGGCGTCAAGCTGATCGGCGCCACCGCTCACTATGTCACCTCGGACCTCGACGAAGGGCCGATCATCGAACAGGACGTCGAGCGAGTGACGCATCACGCCACCCCCGAGGCGCTGCTCGCGAAGGGTCGCGACATCGAACGCCGCGTCCTGTCGCGCGCCGTGCACTGGCATCTCGAGCGCCGGGTGCTGTTGAATGGCAATCGCACGGTCGTCTTTTCCGACTGAAACCATCGTTGCGACCCCGGATGCGGCCGGAAACCGACACCGATCGCCCGCTGCCGCAGCGCTGACGGCAACATCGGCACTGAACAGCCTGTCAACAGTCTCCCTCGAACGCCATCCTCAGGACACGCCATGCTGCGCCTGTTTCTCACCGGCCTCGCGATCGGCGCCGCCAACGTCATTCCGGGCGTCTCGGGCGGCACGATCGCCCTGCTGACTGGCGTCTACGAGCGCCTGCTCGGCGCGATCGGCCGCATCGGCCGTGAACCCCTGAGGCTGCTGCGAGCCGGCCATCTCGAGCGGGCCTGGCGCACGCTCGACGGACCGTTCCTGTTCGCGATCGGCGCGGGCGTGGCAGTCGGCATCGTCACGCTGGCCAAACTGCTCGAGCGGCTCCTGAAGACGCACGAGATCGAGACGATGGCCTTTTTCTTCGGGCTGATCCTGGTGTCGATCTACTACGTGGGCCGTCGGGTCGGGCGCTGGGGCCCCGGCACGACGATCATGCTGGTGCTCGGCGCGGCGATCGCGGCCGGCATCGCGTTGCTGGCGCCGGCCAGCGAAGACGCCAGTGCCTGGTATGTCTTCCTGTGCGGCGTGGTCGCGATCTGCAGCATGATCCTGCCCGGCCTGTCCGGGTCGTTCGTGTTGATCATGATGGGTAACTACAGCCTGGTGCTGGGCGCGGTGAGCCGGCTCGAGTTCGCGATCCTGCTGCCCATGGTGCTGGGCTGCGCAATCGGCCTGCTCGTCTTCGCCAAGCTGCTGAACTGGGTGTTCGCGCGCTGGCACGATCTCACGATCGCGCTGATGACCGGCTTCGTACTCGGCTCGCTGGCGGTGATCTGGCCGTGGAAGCACAAACACACGCTCGAGATCGCCCGCAGCGACGGCTCGGTCAAGACCGTCACCACCGGCTACGACTGGTTCGGCCCACCGTGGGGCTCGACCACGCTGGTCGCGGTCGGCCTGATGATCACGGGCGGCCTCGTGATCTGGGCCATGGAACGATTCGCGGGCCGCGACGAGCCGGCGGACGCGACGGGCGAGCCGACGCGTTCTTGACGGATCCGGCGCAGGCCGTCTCGCCGGCAGGTTCGCCTATGTGCTGGTGACCAAGGTCATCAGGCCCCTGGTCGACGCAGCGCCGTGACCACATCGAGCACGTCGGCGACCTCGGCAGGACCAGGATTGCCACCGCGCCAGGCCACGATCTGATCGGGCCGGATCAGCGCGAGGTCGGCCTCGTACAAATCACAGGCCACCGGTTCGTCACGCAGATCGAGCAGCGTCAGGCCCAGGCCCCGCGCCATGGCCTCGGCTTCGAAACGACCGGCGACCTCGCGCCCGCCGCCGAACCAGAGCAAGGTCCACTCGAAACCGAAGGCGTCGAACAGGGAGCGGCCATCGGCCAGCCAGACGTGCGGCGCCCGTCCGCCGGGTTTGCCGGTGGGCACGAAGTCATTGGGCGAATCCGGTGGAATCGGTGCGTCGTCGGCCACGATGACCGGCGAGCCGTCGATCCTGGCACCGAACGTGAAGCCCGCGATTGTGAATTCGCGCTCGGCGTGCCGGCGCAGATAGGCACCGGCCCGCGCGCGGGCGGCCGCGCCGGCCGGCCCGTCCTGCTCGATGGCCGGTGACGGCACGTAGAGGCCCACCGAATCGGCGAACGCGAGCGCAAATCGCGTGTTGCGGATCGCGATCGGCCGGCGCTCGATCTCGTAGCTGTCGAGCAAGGCCGGGTCGGCCTGCCCTTTGAGCACGGCGGCCAGTTTCCAGCCGATGTTGGCCGCGTCCTCGATCGCCGTGTTGTAGCCCATGCCGCCGGTGGGCGTGAACAGGTGCGCCGCGTCGCCACCGAGATAGACCCGGCCCTGGGCGAAGCGATCGGCGACCAGGGCGCGCCCGGCCAGCCATGCCGCCATGCCCGTGATCTCGAACGGAATCTCCCGACCCACGGCCTGCAGAAACAACGCGCGCGCGTCGCGCTCCGTCAGACTCTCGACGACCTCGGTCGGACGCAACTGGGTGTGCAGCGCGAACGCACCGCGACCGTCGACGGTCGCCAACAAGGCCCGGCGTCGGCGATTGAAGGTCCAGTACATCCACGCGCGTTCGATGCCCAGCTCGTAGAACGCCGGCGCATCGACGTAGATCGACAACATCCGTCCGCCCATGAAATCACGGCTGCGTGGATCGTCACCGGCGAGCGCGATACCCAGCAGACGGCGCACCGTGCTCTGCGAACCGTCGGCGGCGAACAGATAGCGCGCACGAACCGTCTCGGCGCGCCCGTCGGGTAGCGCCACCACGGTGGCCTCGACGCCGTCACGGTCCTGGCACAAGCCGGTGAGTTCGGTGTCGAAACGCAGTTGGACGCTGGCCAGGGCCCGCGCATGGCGCAACAGCGTCTGCTCGACCAGGCTCTGGGCGATCCGGTGCGGCAGTTCGGCACCGTTCCACACATGTTGGATCTCGCGCACCCGTGCGGACGCCTCGTCGGCGCACGGCATCCGATGGCGGCCCAGTTCGTAGCCGGCGTAAGTGGTGAAATAGGCGACGTCGGTGGGATGATCGCCGGGCATGCCCTGGGCCCGGATCTCGTCGGCGAAGCCCAGCCGCCGATAGTGCTCCATCGAACGCGCCTGAGTGGCATTGGCCTGCGGTGCGGTGGCCACGGTGGACTCGCGATCGACGACCAGCGCGTGGATGCCGCGACGGCCGAGTTCGAGGGCCAGCAACAGGCCGCAGGGCCCGGCACCGACGATCAACACGTCGGTCGAGGTCTGGGTCATGCGTCGGCTCCGGTCATGGTCGGTTGATAACGCGGTATTGTCACGTCTGCCGAGCCCACGGCAAAACCTCCCCACCACCCCGGCGCCGAATCCTGCCCATGAAACTCTACATGGTGCCCCTGGCACCCAATCCGACCAAGGTGATGCTCTATTTGGCCGAGCGCGAAGCGCTCGGCCAGCCGCTGCCGGTCGAGCAGATCGTGGTCAACACGCTCAAGGGCCGCCATCGTGAGCCCGAGCACCTCGCCCGCAACCCGTTCGGCACCCTGCCGGTGCTCGAACTGGACGACGGCTCGCACCTGTTCGAGTCGCTCGCGATCATTCAGTATCTCGAGGACCGATTCGCCGACGGAGCGCTCGCCGCGGCACAACCCGAGGCGCGCGCTCATGCCGCCAACCTCGAACGCACGATCGAGTTGCGCCTGGCCAACCCGATCGGGCAGTTCGTGCACGCGACCCGGTCGCCGCTCGGCCTGCCGGCCGACCCCGTGCGGGCCAGCCAACTCGAGGCAGCCGTACAGGCCCCACTCGATTTCCTGGAGCGGCTGTTGGGCGACGGCCGGGCACTGATGACCGGCGTGCAGCCGGCGATCGCCGACTGCACGCTGGCCGCAGCCCTGCAGTTCATGCGCTTCGCTGGAGCCGACCTGCTCGGCGAGCGTGTCAGGCTGCGCGCCTGGGATACACGCTATCGCGAACGCCCGCCGGCAAAGACCGTCTTGCGCTGGTAGTCGCATCGGTGCGGCCGGACACATCGACGCACAATCGGGTCCGATGCCCGCCGAGGGACAGGCCGCAGGCCAATGCGGCTCACGAGGGGTTTCGTCCGACCGCTCGCCAGGCCTTTGACGATCATCAACGCCTCGCGCGCCGAGATGCGCGACAGTGTTCGCCCGAGCACCCGTGCCAAAGAGCGGGGCCGGTCCTCCTCGTTCGCGCTCGCAGAGCAAGGTCCCACCATGGATCGAAATCCTTTGTATGGCCTGTTCAACCCGGCATCGGTGGCCGTGTTCGGCGCCTCGCCCCGTTCGGACAGCGTGGGTGGTCGTGTCTTGCAGAACATGCGCCGCGCAGGCTTCGCCGGCGAACTGGTCGCCATCAACCCCAAGTACGACCAGGTTGCGGACATCGCCTGCCACCCGTCACTGGCCGCATTGCCCCGTCCGGTCGATCTGGCGGTCATTGCGACGCCCGCCCGCACGGTGCCCGAGATCGTGCGCCAATGCGGTGCCGCCGGTACCCGCAACGCGATCGTGCTGTCGGCCGGCTTCGGCGAAGGCGGCGGCGCCGGTGCCGACCTGGCAAAGAATCTGCATCTGGCAGCGCGCCAGGCGGGCGTGCGGCTGCTCGGCCCGAACTGCGTCGGACTGGTGCGCCCCTGGCTGGGCTTGGACGCGACCTTTCTGCGCTCCGAGACGCCGCGCGGCCACCTCGCGCTGGTCTCGCAATCCGGTGCCCTGGTCTCGGCGATCGCAGACTGGGCCGGTCCGCACCACCTCGGTTTCTCGGCGCTGGTATCACTCGGCAATTCGCTGGACATCGATTTCGGCGACGTGCTGCAGTTGCTGGCCACCGACGCACAGACGACCGCGATCCTGCTCTATGTCGAGGGCGTGCACGATGCACCCGCGTTCATCTCCGCGCTACGGCATGCGGCGAGACTGAAACCGGTGATCGTGCTCAAGGCCGGACGCCACAAGAGCAGCTCGCAGGCGGCCCATACCCACACCGGTGCCCTGATCGGTAACGATGCGATCTTCGATGCCGCGCTCGAACGCGCCGGCGCGGTGCGCGTGCATACCTTCGGCCAGTTGTTCGCGGCGGCCGAAATCCTGTCGCCGGGCCTGCGGGCGCGCGGCAACCGGCTGTGCATCATTACCAACGGTGGCGGCGCCGGCGTGCTGGCGGCCGACAGGGCCGGTGATCAGCATCTGTCGCTGGCCGAGCCGTCGGCGCAGACGATCGCAGATCTGGACCGAGTGCTGCCGGCTTACTGGTCGCGCGCCAACCCGATCGACATTCTCGGAGATGCGCCGCCCGACCACTTCGGCAAGGCGCTGACCGCCGCCCTGGCCGATCCGGGCTTCGACGGCGTGTTGGTGATGTTGACGCCCCAGGCGATGACCGACCCCGATGCGGTCGCCGAGGCGGTGATCGGCGCGATCCCCGAACGCAACACCAAACCGGTGCTCGCCTGCTGGATGGGTGAGAGCGCGGTCGCCGCCGGCCGCGAACGTCTGTCCGAACACGGCATACCCGATTTCCCGGCGCCCGAGCTCGCCGTCGAAGCCTTCGCCTATCTGGCCCAGCATCAGCACAATCGCAAGCTCGCACTCGAGGTTCCCGGTCCGCTGCACGACGACCTGCCGCCCGATCTGGACGGCGCACGCATGATCATCGAGGCGGCGCTGGCCGACGGCCGCGACATGCTCTCGGACATCGAGTCCAAGGCATTGCTGCGCGCGTTCCACGTCCCGATCAACATCACGCTCGAGGCCCGCAGCGCGGCCGAAGCGCTCGTCGCCGCCGAGACGGTCGGCTATCCGGTGGCGATCAAGATCCACTCCCCCCAGATCGCGCACAAATCGGATGTCGGCGGGGTCAGGCTCGGGATTCCGGCGGCCGGTGATGTGCGACGCGCCTACGACGACATCGCCCGGTCGGCGGCCTCCCGACGGCCCGACGCGGAGATCCGCGGCGTCACCGTCGAAACCATGGCCAGGATCGAGCACGGCCGCGAGCTCGTGGTCGGCGTCAGTCGCGACCCCGTGTTCGGCCCGGCCATCATGTTCGGCGCCGGTGGCACGATGGTCGAGGTACTGCGTGACAATGCCGTATCGCTGCCGCCGCTGAATGCGGTCCTGGCCAACCGCCTGATCGATCGCACCCGCGTATCGCACCTGCTCGAGGCGTTTCGTGACCAGCCGGCCGTCGATCGCGATGCCGTGATCGGCGTGCTGCTGAAGATCTCGGACATGGTCTGCGAACTGCCACAGATCACCGAGCTCGACATCAACCCGCTGATCGCCGGGCCCGGTGGCGTGCTCGCGGTGGACGCGCGCATCTCGATCGCCCGGCCGCCGGCCAAGGACGGGCCCTACGACCACGTGGCGATCCGCCCCTATCCACGCCACCTCGTTCGCCATGAGCATCTCGCCGACGGGACACCGCTGACGATCCGGCCGATCCGCCCCGAGGATGCGCAATCGGAAGCCACCTTCGTTCGCGAGTTGTCGCCGGCCGCGAAGCAGTTCCGGTTCATGGGTACGGTCAACGAGCTCACGCCCGAGATGCTGGCCCGCTTCACGCAGATCGACTACCGTCGCGAGATGGCCTTGATCGCGCTCACCCAACACGACGGTCGCGCGATACAACACGGCGTCGCCCGTTACGCGATCAACCCCGACAACCGGAGCTGCGAATTCGCGATCGTGGTCTCCGACAAACTGCAGGGTCAGGGCATCGGCACGCGCCTGATGAAGCAGTTGCTCGAAGCGGCCCGTGCGCACGGCATGACGCGAATGCTGGGCACCGTGCTGCGCGAGAACCAGCCGATGCTCGGCCTGATGACCGATCTCGGGTTCAACATCGCACCGGACCCCGACGATCGCACGGTGATGCTGGTCGAGCGCTGGCTATGATGCGGTCGAACGACCCAGGGTCCCGTCGCGCACGATCGACGCCATGGGGTCGTCGGGCGTTTCACGCCCGGCTTCCGTAGACCTGGCCGATCCGGAGTTCCGATGCTCGGATACCTCACGCACGAAGACTGCCGCCGTCACGACCCGGGAACCATCCACCCGGAGGCGCCGATCCGACTCGAGGCCATCGAGAATCAGCTCATCGCCTCGGGTCTCGATCTGGTACTCGATCGGCACGAGGCACCGCTGGCCACGCGCGAGCAACTGGCGCGCGTGCACGCCACCGAACACATCGAGCATGTGTTCGCATCGGCACCGACGCGAGGCAGCGTCGCGCTCGACGGCGACACCATCATGTCACCGGGCTCGCTGCAAGCGGCGCTGCGGGCCGCCGGCGCCGGCGTGCACGCGGTCGACCTCATCATGGGCGGCACGCTCTCGAATGCCTTCTGCGCGGTGCGCCCACCGGGCCACCATGCGACGCGCACGGCCGCGATGGGCTTTTGCATCTTCGACAATGTCGCGGTAGCGGCCGCCCATGCCATGGCCGAATACGGTCTGGCACGGGTGGCGATCGTCGATTTCGACGTCCACCACGGCAATGGCACCGAGGATATCTTCGCCGACGACTCGCGCGTGCTGTTCTGCTCGTCGTTCCAGCATCCGTTCTATCCGCATTCCGGCTTCGACGGACGCACACGCAACCTGATTGCCGTGCCCTTGCCGGCCGGCTCGGACGGCGACGGATTCCGCGCGGCGATCAGCGCCTCGTGGCTACCGGCGCTCGAGAGCTTTGCGCCCCAGTTCGTGTTCGTGTCGGCGGGCTTCGATGGCCATGCTCTCGACGATATGTCGGACACCCGGCTGGTGGAGGCAGACTATCGCTGGGTGACCGAGCGCATCGTGGAAATAGCGAATCGCCACGCGCAAGGGCGGCTGGTGTCGATGCTCGAAGGCGGCTACGAACCCGATGTCCTGGCGCGCTGCGTGGTCGCACACCTGAAGGCGCTGCTCGACTGAGCCGAACCCCACTTGCGCAACGACCCTCCCGTGGCGCGCGCATACGCATGGTTCATCGCGTCACGAGCAGATAGTGCCGACGAAGGTCTGGCGGGAATTTCTCGATCGCGTAGCGCAGCATCGTGCGTGGCATGCGCGAGCCGTGCGCCTGCAGGAATGCCTCGGCCACCGCACGGTCACGGTCGCCGATCAGGCGCAGCATCCACCCCACCGCCTTGTGGATCAGGTCTTCGCGATCGCCGAGCAATTGCTCGGCCAGCCGCAAGGTGTCGCCGTACTCGCCCTGCCGAATGAAGCAGCCACTGGCGATCACGGCAACACGGCGATGCCAGAGATTGGGCGAACGCGCGAGCTCGTCCAAGGGCGCGCGACTGCGCCCGCGTAGCCAAGCGCCGAGGATCGCCGCCGCCGACGTGTCGACGAGATCCCAGTTGTCGACGTGGTCGATCTCGTCCATGTAGAGTTCGTACAGCACGGTGAGACCGTCGTCATCGGCCCGCTTGGCGCGTTCGGTCATGATGACCAACGCCAGCAGGCGCTCCTCGTGAATCCGCGAACGCAGCAAGGCCCGCAGTGCCTCGATCGATAGATCGCGGAACTGCCTGGCGACCCGCCGAAGATCGGGCATGCGCACGCCGAGGAAGCGGTCGCCCTCGCCGTATCCGCCCGGATCGGCCTGAAAAAAGCGATGAAGGGCGGCCGCATGGGCCGAACACCCGAACGCCCGCAGTGCGCCGCGGGCGCCCTCGACCTCGCGCGCGGCCGACCTCGCCACCGGTGCGCTCAGCCCAGCTTGCGATACATCGCGTGAGCCCGGTTCGAGGTGTACGGACGGACTTCCGCGGCCCAGCGCCCTTTCTCGACCGCCGCTGCCCACTCGGCGCTGGCGGGGACAGCGGGTGAATCCAGCTCGTAGACGGCCGTATAAACGGGCTTGGGCGCGGGCAGAGACTTGATCTCACCAGCGATCGAGAACTGGAACGGCTCGCCCTTCAGACGCGAGACCGAACGCACGCCGGGCACCTGGAGCAGGAATGCGCAGTGCTCGTCGTAGACCTCGTTGAACAACGCTTCCTTGTCGGGCTCGACATCCATCGATGCCATGAGCACGTAAGACGATTCGATCGCCATGACCGGCCTCCATTTTCTCTCTCGACCGCCGACATTGTCGCTCAGCAAGCCGCACTCAGATTACCGCGCGTTCGATGATCGGCTCGCCGCGAACGATTCGCTCGAAACCAAACGGCGACAGATCCAGGCTACGGTAACCGCCGTGGACCAGCCATTCGGCCACGCCCCGCCCCATGGCCGGCGCCTGCTGCAGGCCATGTCCGGAAAACCCGTTCTGAAACAAGAAGTTCGTGACCTGCGGATGGGGGCCGAGTATCGCGTTCTGATCGCAGGTGTTGTAGGCATAGTGTCCGACCCACTGATGGGTGACGCGGATCCGCTCGAACGCCGGGATCCGCGCGGCCAGCACCGGCCAGACGCGGGCCTCGAAGAAGTCGTGATCCATCGTGAAGTCGTCCGGCTCGACGGCCGGATCGTGCTCCGGATGGCCACCGCACAGATACGTGCCGCCGCCGTGTTCGCGCACGTGCACTCCGCTCGGGTCGATGGTCAGCGGCAATTCCCGCGGCAGGGGTTGGGCCGCCTTGAAGATCCAGCTGTAGCGCTTGCGGGGCTCGACCGGCAGCACGATACCCGCCATCGCAGCGGTACGCGCCGCACGCGGCCCGCTGGCGTTGACCACGTGACCGCAGGCGATCGTCGTGCCGGTCGCCAGCGTCACGCTCTCGACACGCGTGCCCGTGCGATCGAGCGTCATGGCCACCACTTCGTTGGTGACGTACTCGACCCCGCGCTCGCGCGCCTGACGCTGGAACCATCGGAACACCGTATTGCCATCCCAATAGCCCTCGTCGACGCGGTTGATGGAGCCGAGCACGATGTCGTCCAGCCGGTAGAACGGCCACTGCCGTCGGATCTCGTCGGCATTCAGCAGTTCGGTGGCCGCTCCGGCGGCCCGCTGCACCTGCTGGTTGGCCCGCAAGACATCGGCCATGGCCGGCGTGTCGGCCAGGTAGAGATAGCCGAAGGACTGGATCGGCAACGCCGGCACCCGCTCGTCTCCGCCCATGAAGGCGCGAAAATCGCGCAGGATCTCAGCCGTGAACTGCGATATCCGGATGTTCAGCGGGGTCGAGTACTGCTGGCGGATGCACGAGTTGGTGTGCGCCGTGGAGCAGTTCTCGAAGCTCGGATCGCGCTCGACGACCAGCACGCGCCCCGGGAAGCCGGCATCGCGAGACAGGAACCAGGCGGTGGACGAACCCATGATCGCGCCGCCGACGATGACGACGTCGTAGGCCTCATGCCGGGGCAGCCGCGGGAAACTACCTGGGATCGTCATGGCGGGCTCCGGCGCGGGGCGGGCGAAGAAAGATCGGCATTGGCGCCGGCACACTATCATGAACGTTGACAACGTCAGCCGCTGGCAGTCACCCCGTCGTGACCGGCCACCCGTCTGCACGCTGGCGGTGCCCGGCTGACCCAGCTACAGCGACGCCCTCACCTCGCGTGCGCTGGCTTCGCGCACCGGCCCGAATCCCCGTATCTGGTCGATGCGCTTGGCCCGCTCGACTCGCTCGGCGAGATTGTCGGGCGACAGGCCGTCGATCCACGACTCGACCAGCGCCTCGTGCCACTGCACCATCGCGCGTTCGCGTCGCCGCTCGTCGCTGAGCCGGGTCGGGTCGAACCAGCGGCCGCGCAGGCCTCGCGCGGCGGCCATCGGCCCGAACAGAGACCGCAGCCAGGGTCCGAAGCGGCGTTTGGCGGGCCGACCACGGGAGTCCGTGCCGCGCGTCAGGCCCGGCGGTGCCAGATGATGCGTGACCCGATAGCCCGGCTCGAAACGCGCTTCGAGCTCGGCGACGAAGTCGGGATGCATGTGCAGGCGGGCGACCTCGTATTCATCCTTCAACGCCAACAGACGGAAATGACCGATCGCCACCGCCCGCGTCAGTGCCTCGCTCGCCAGCGGTGCCTCGGCGGCGCGCACGCGCCCGACCAGCGAACGGAAGCGGTCCGCGAGGGCGCGGTCCTGATAATCGGCCAGGAACGCCGCGCGGGTCTCGATCAGCGCGTCCAGGGTCGCCGGCGACGGGGTCGGATCGGCGAGCGCGGCCTGCATCTGCGCATTGGGCTCGACCGCCAGCCGCCCCCACGCGAAGGCCCGCAAGTTATTCTCGACCTGCACGCCGTTGAGCCGGATCGCCTGCTCGATCGAGGCCAGGTCCAGGGGCACGAGGCCATGCTGCCATGCGAAGCCCAGCATCAACATGTTCGCGTAGACGGTGTCACCGAGCAGCGTCTGGGCGAGCCGGTTGGCATCGATGGCCGGCAGCGGATCCTGCTGCACGCGCGCGGCCAGAGCCACCAGCTTGGCCTCGATGTTCAGTGAGGCATCGCGCTCGCGCACGATCTGGCCGGTGGGCATCGCCGCCGTGTTGAGTACGGCGCGGGTGCCCGCACGCAGGCAGGCATTGGCCTTGTCGCCGGTCGACACGACGACGTCGCAACCGATCAGCGCGTCGGCCGCGCCGTTGTCGATGCGTACCGAGTGAAGCTCGTCCGGTGTCCGCGCGAGCTTCAGAAAGCTGAGCACCGGGCCGAATTTCTGCGCGAATCCGGTGAAATCGAGCACTGTCACACCGAGCCCCGCGAGATGCGCGGCCATGGCGATGATCGCGCCGACCGTGATCACGCCCGTGCCGCCCACGCCGGTGACCAGCAGCGAATAGGGGTCGTCCAGTGACGGCAGCGACGGCGCCGACAGCCGCGCGACATCGGCCATCGGATCGCCCGCGGCGGTGACAGCGCCTGCCTTGCGTGGCGTGCCGCGCACGGTGACAAAGCTCGGGCAGAAGCCCTCCAGACAGCTCATGTCCTTGTTGCAGGTAGACGGATTGATCCGGCGCTTGCGGCCGAGCGGGGTCTCGATCGGCTCCACGCTCAGGCAGTTCGATGCCACCGAGCAGTCGCCACAGCCTTCGCAGACCAAGGGGTTGATCATCACGTGCTCGGCCGGCTCGGGCGCCTTGCCGCGCTTGCGCTTGCGCCGCAACTCCGTCGCGCAGGGCTGGGCGTAGATCAGCACGGTAACGCCCGGGATATCGCGCAGCTCGCGCTGGACGGCATCGAGCTCGCGACGGTCGTGGATCGTGACGCCGTCCGGAAACTCATTGCGAGCGAACTGATCGGGCTCGTTGCTGACCACCGCGATCCGTTGCACGCCCTCGGCACGCACGGTATGCGCAATCGCCGACACGGACACCGGGCCATCGACCGGCTGGCCCCCGGTCATCGCGACCGCGTCGTTGAACAGGATCTTGTAGGTGATGTTGGTGCCCGCGGCGATCGCCTGGCGGATTGCCATCGAGCCCGAGTGATAGTAAGTGCCCTCACCGAGGTTCTGAAACACATGGCGGCGACCATTGAAGCGCGAACGCGCGGCCCAGTTCACGCCCTCGCCACCCATCTGGATCAGCGAGGTCGTGTTGCGATCCATCCAGCTCGCCATGAAGTGGCAGCCGATGCCGGCGAATGCCTGTGAGCCCTCGGGAACGCGGGTCGATGTGTTGTGCGGACAGCCCGAGCAGAAGTACGGCGTGCGCGGCGCACCGGCCACGGCGATCGCGGGTGCCGCGCCGGGATTCAGCCGCGCGGCACGCGCCTTGAAATCGTGGCCGGGGAACAACCCGTCGAGCCGCCCGGCCACGATGCCGGCCAGCCGCCGCGGCGAGAGTTCGCCGATCCAGGGCACCAGGTCGTGGCCGTTCTCGTCCTGCTTGCCGACCATGCGCTGCGGCTTGTCGCCCGGATAGTCGTAGAAGTACTCCTTGAACTGGCTCTCGATGATGCCGCGCTTCTCCTCGATGACCAGGATTTCGCGCTTGCCACGCACGAAAGCCAGCGCGTCGCGACGGGCGAGCGGCCAGACCATGCCGATCTTGTAGATGTCGATGCCCAGCCGCCGGCACTCCGATTCGTCCAGGCCGAGCAGACGCAGCGCCTCCATCAGATCGCCATGGGCCTTGCCGGTGGTGACGATGCCATAGCTGGCGTCATCGATCTCGTAGATGTGACGATCGATCGGATTGGCCTCGGCGAACGCGTAGACGGCGTCCTTCTTCGCCTGCATGCGTGCTTCGATCGCCGGACTGGGGAGGTCGGGCCAGCGATAGTGAAGGCCTTCCGGCGGCGGCGTGAACCCAGGATCCGCGAACAGCCGTGGCGGCTGCAACTCGACCGATGCGGCCGACTCGACCGTTTCCGAAATCGCCTTCAGCCCCACCCACATGCCGGTGAAGCGGCTCATCGCATAGCCGTATTCACCGAAGCTCAGATACTCGTCGACCGAGGCCGGATTCAGAGTGGGCATGAACCAGGCCAGGAACGCGACATCGCTCTGGTGCGGCATCGACGACGACACGCAACCATGATCGTCGCCGGCCACCACCAGCACGCCGCCATGGGGCGAGCTGCCGTAGGCGTTGCCGTGCTTGAGCGCATCACCGGCGCGATCGACACCGGGCCCCTTGCCGTACCAGAGGGCGAACACGCCGTCGACCGTGCGGTTGGGGTCGGTTTCGACCTGCTGCGAACCGAGCACGGCAGTCGCGGCGAGATCCTCGTTGACCGCCGGCAGGAACTCGATGCCGGCGTCTCGAATGGCCTTTTCCGCGCGCCAGAGTTCGAGATCGACCGCACCCAGCGGCGAGCCACGATAGCCGGACACGAAGCCGCCGGTGTTCAGACCCGCCGCACGATCGCGCCGCGCCTGGTCGAGCATCACCCGCACCAAGGCCTGTGTGCCGGTGAGGAAGACCCGTCCCTCGCGCTTTCGATAGCGATCGTCGAGCGCGTAACCGGCGCCGGGAAGCGCCCTGGCGCGATCGGGCTGCGGGGCCCCCGGATCGGCCATGCGACCGGCATCGTCCTGGGTCTGCTTCGCCTCCAGCAGGGGTGCATCGTGCTCGGGCGCGGCATTCCGCGACGACGGGTTGCCGACCTTGGGCGGGTTCATGGGCCACTCCGCGAACAGTTCCAGGAGCCGTTCAGTCTAGGTCAGTTCCGGTGGAATTGTTGTTCAACTTCGTCCGCTCGATGGGCATAGACTGGAACGACATCTCCAAATCAATGGCTTTCATGCAAAAGAAAACCGACTTCTCGCTAACCAGCCGCGACCACGCGCTGCTGCGGCTGCTGCAGCACGACTGCCGGATCCCCCATGTCGAACTCGCCGAGCGGGTCGGCATGTCGGTATCGGCATGCTGGCGTCGGGTGCGCGCCCTCGAACAGGCGGGTCTCATCAAGCGCTATGCCTGCATGCTCGATGCGCGCGCGGCGGGACTAGGCTTCAGCGCACTCGTACATGTCTCGTTGTCCCGGCACGATCGCTCGCACGTCGAGACCTTCGTCGCCCGCATCCTCGACCGTCCGGAGGTGCTCGACTGCTATGCCACGACCGGCGATGCCGACTACCACCTGCGCGTGGTATGCGCCGATGCCGACGCCTACAACCGGTTCCTGGACGACTTCCTGTTCGACCTGCCGGGCATCTCGCGAATACGCACGAATCTCGTGCTCAAGGAGATCAAACAGACGTCGGAGCTACCGATCTAGCCCGAGCCATTCGTGAAGCCCCACTCGCTTGCTTGAAACACGCCCAGCCACAGGGTCAATGCACCGACGACGGCGAATGCGACGACCGCGAACGCCAGCCAGCCGGCCATGCGTGAGATCCGGCCTCGAGCGACAACGGCGCCGTGTCCGACGGCCCGACAGTCCGCCGCGGCGGATGCGCTGTCCGCCGCCCGCACCGATACGCCAGCCTGCCCGCGAGGGCCGCCAGACGCACCCGGCCGCGGCCAACTCGGCAGCAAGCATCGGCCAAACGCGAGCACGGATCTTCCGATGACCAGGTGCTCATACATGGGCCAATCGAACGGCTGGCCAATCGCCAGCCGCCGACGGCCCAGCCACACCTCGCCGACCATGACCTCGCCAAAGGCGCCGAGGGGGCCGAGCGTGACGACCAGCGACACCGCGTTGGACGACGGCTCGAACAGCAGGATGTCGGCGTGGGCACGACAAGCATCGGGCCGTGTCGCGGCGCCTGCAAGGGCGTCGCAACCCTCGGCGCGCGGTGCCGTGGCGACGCGCACGGCGTCGGTGACGACGAGCAGCCTCTGGTCCAACCGCCAGGGAAGATTGGCGCCGACCTGCGGCCCGTCGAGGACACGTAATTCGATGTCCTCCGAGTCGGCCGAAACCACCGCCTCGGCCGCCGCCAGCCCGGTCGCACGAGCGGCTCCGCGACCGCCCCGCCTGGCGGCGGCGATTCCGAAGCAGCCAGCTGGCAGGCCGTTGAACGCCATCGTCAGCGAGCGGCCACGGCCACCGGCGGCTGCGCCTCGGGGCCATGCGGATCCTCGGACACCGAGGCCGTCTGCACCCCCGACACGACCCTCACGAGCACGATCGAAAGCAGCACGATCGCACGCAGCATGTTCCGGCGTGCCAATCCATGGATCATCGGCGTGCGCCGGTCGTCGGCCTGCGCGTTCGCATCGATCGGGACCTCGATCGCGCGCCCGCCTCCGATGCTGTCTGGCAGCACGGCGGATTGCGACCCGGGCGGGATGTGAGCGGCGCGTCGGTCGGGGCTGAGGCGAACCATGTCGGGTCTCCAGGCGGGCAAGTGTCGATGAGTCGCGCCGGCCGCCCGCTCGGTTCAATGGCCGAGCCAGCCGTGTCGACGAGCCGCGCCTTGCGCGAACCGATACCCGCAGGCGCGTGCGCCATAATCGACAACCATTGGCCAGGGAGAGAGCAATGGGCGAGACCGTCATCTACAGCGCGCGCAAGATCATCACCATGAACCCGAACCGCCCGGAGGTGACGCATGTTGCCGTGCGCGACGGGCGCATCCTCGCCGCCGGTTCGCTCGAGGAGCTCCAGAGCTGGGGCCCCGCGACTGTCGACGATCGCTTCTCCGACAAGGTCTTGATGCCGGGGCTGGTCGAGGGCCATAGCCACGTCATGGAAGGCGCGCTCTGGGGCTTCACCTACGTCGGATTCCACGATCGCATGGACCCCGACGGCAAGGTCTGGCCCGGCGCCAAGAATCTCGAAGCGGTCGTGCAGCGGCTGATCGACACCGAGAAGCAGATGGCCGATCCGGACACGCCGCTGGTGGCCTGGGGCCTCGACCCGATCTACTTCCGCGACCGCCGCTGCGTGCGTGCCGACCTCGACCGGGTGTCGGAGACGCGCATCGTCGCGGTCATGCACGCCAGCGGCCACATCATCAACACCAACAGCGCGGGCCTGAAAAAGGTCGACTGGCTACGCGAAGGCATTCGGCACGACGGCCTGCCGCTCGGCGAGGACGGCATCCCGACCGGCGAACTCAAGGGCCCGGATGCGATGACACCGGTTTCACGGCACACGCCGCTGGATCGCAGCTTTCTCGGCGCCAATCACGATGGTCTGATGCGTTTCTCGCGCCTTTGTATCCGCAAGGGCGTGACCACCGCGACCGACCTGGCCAGCCCGCAAACGCCGGACGTGGTCGAGACCATGCAGGCGACTACGGCCGACCCGGCCTTCCAGGTGCGCCTGGTGCCTCTGTTGCGGCTGCACGGCCAGCCTGTGCCGGACGCGATCGCCCGCGCGAAGGAACTGGCCCCCATGAGCACCGACAAGCTGCTGCTCGGGCGTATCAAGCTCGTGATGGACGGCTCGATCCAGGGTTTCTCGGCCCGCCTGCGCTGGCCCGGCTATTACAACGGGGCACCGAACGGGCTCTGGTACCTGACCCGCGAGCAACTGCGCGATGCGCTCACGCTCGGCCTGCGCGAGGGCGTGCAAATCCACATGCACACCAATGGCGACGAAGCCACCGAGCTGGTGCTGGACACGATGACCGAGGTCGCGCGCGGCCAGCCATTGTCCGATCACCGCTATACCTTCCAACATTGCCAACTGGCCAATGCCGCGCAGTTCCGCCGCATGAAGGCGCTCGGCATGTGCGTGAACCTGTTCGCGAATCACGCGTTCTACTGGGGCGACGAGCACTATACGCAGACCGTAGGCCCCGAGCGCGCCGAGCGCATGAATGCCTGCGCCAGCGCGCTCGCCACGGGCGTGCCGTTCGCCATTCATTCCGATGCACCGGTCACGCCCCTCGGGCCGCTGTTCACCGCCTGGTGCGCCGTCAACCGGCTGACCAGCAGCGGCCGGGTGCTGGGCGAGGCGCAGAAGATCCCGGTCGCCGATGCGCTGCACGCCATCACCATCGGCGCGGCCTACACCCTCAGACTCGATCACGAGATCGGCTCGATCGAGGTCGGCAAGCGCGCGGACTTCGCGGTCCTCGAAGACGACCCGGGCGCGATCGCGCCCGAGAAGCTGCGCGACGTGCGCGTCTGGGGCACGGTGGTCGGCGGTGTCATCAACGAGGCGAGCCGGGCCTGAACGTGCCGCCCGCTACGCACCGATATTGCGCCGTTTCGAGCAGGTCCGTCGTGCGCCCGAATGCTGCCAGGGCGCACCGGGGATGTCATGGACGTTGATGCCGGCGTGCCGGTCACCGTGATCGGCGGCTACCTGGGCGCCGGCAAGACCACGCTCGTCAACAGCCTGCTGCGCCAGGCGGCGGGCCGGCGGCTGGCCGTGCTGGTCAACGACTTCGGCGATCTGTCGATCGACGCCGATCTGATCGAGGGCGCCGATGACCAGGTGTTGCAGCTGGCCGGCGGCTGCGTCTGCTGCACGATCGGTAGCGACCTGGTGGCCGCGCTGGCCGAGCTGCGCGAGCGTTTTCCGGATGTCGACCAAGTGCTGCTCGAGGCCAGCGGCGTGGCGATGCCGGGCGCGGTCGCCTCGACGGTCACGCTGATCAGCGGCCTGCGCCGCGCAGCGGTCGTGGTGGTCGTGGCCGCCGACCGGCTACCCGGCCTGCTCGCCGACTCCTATCTGAGCGACACCATCGAGCGCCAGTTGGCGGCGGCCGATCTGCTGATCGTGGGACATGCGAGCGATTGCGACGCATCCGCCATGGTTCGCCTGCGCGAGCGCCTGACGCGCATCAACGCGCGAGCGCCGGTCATCGCGGCCGACCACGGCCGGGTGCCGATCGATCTGGTGCTCGAGCCCCGGCTCAATACCATCGCGAACGACTCGCGCGGCCTTGCCCCGCGCCCCATCGGCCCGGCGAACGCCCCGTTCGCCAGCCTCACGCTGACGGCATCCGGGCCGGTCGACGCCGATGCCCTGTGCCAGGCGCTGCACGCCCCGGATCTGGGCATCGAACGCGCCAAAGGAGTGCTCTTCTGCCTCGACGGGGCCCTCCGGGTCGTGCATGTGCTGGGCCGTGATTGCCGCCTCGAACGCTCGGCCAACCCGCCCCGCTCTGCATACGGCGATCTCGTCATTATCGGCCTGCGCGAGCGGCTCGATGAGGCACGGCTTTTGCGTTCCCTTGCCGGGTTCCAGATTACAGGCCGTCGGTATTTGTGATCATTTCCGGCGCGAGTACTATCGACGCTGACATTGATAGAGCGTTTCAGTCGCGTGCGGTTCGGTCGCGACCCGGATCCGAACCGGATCAGACGCCAACCCCTGGAGGACACTCGACCCATGAACTCGAACTTGATTCGCCGACGCCTGTTGCAGGCAGGCGCGCTCGGTGCCGGCACCTCGCTGTTCGGCATACCCATGCAGGTGCTCGCGCAAAAGGCCAAGGGCGGCCTGATCGTGATCGGCACCACGCAAAAGCCCCGCCACCTGAACTCCGCCGTGCAATCGGGCATCGCCACCATGATGCCGGCCGCGCAGTTGTTCGCGTTTCCGTTGCTCATGAATTCGAAGTGGGAGCCGCAGCCGTATCTGGCCGAAAGCTGGGAGATGTCCGACGATTCGCGCAGCATCCGCCTGAAGCTGCGCGAGAACGCCACCTTCCACGACGGCCGCCCGATCACCGCCGAAGACCTGCAGTTCTCGATCGAGACCATTCGTGAAAACCATCCGTTCAAGGCGATGATGGGCCCGGTCAACGCGGTCACCACCGAGGGCAAGCACATCGCGGTGATTCGTCTGTCGCAGCCGCATCCGGCGCTGCCGCTGGCGCTGTCGACCTCGTTCGCGGCCGTGATCCCCAAGCACGTCTTCGGCGACGGCCAGGACATCAAGCGCCACCCCCGCAACGCCAACCCCGTCGGCTCGGGCCCGTTCAAGCTGGTCGAGTTCAAGCCGGGCCAGCACACCATCATGGAGCGCCACGAAGGCTTCTTCATGCCCGACCAGCCACTGCTGGACCGCATCATCATCAAGGAGTACAAAGATCCCGCCAGTCTGATGCTCGCCCTCGAAAAGGGCGAGATCGACTGCAATCCGGAACTGCTCGATCCGCGCGACATCGGCCGAGCCAAGCAGGCCTCGAACATCAATGTGCAGGTGGGTGCGGCCCCGGCGATCGGCCCACTGATCTGGCTGGCCTTCAACACGGCCGACCCCAAGCTGTCGGACAAGCGCGTGCGCCAGGCCATCAACTACGCGCTCGACAAGAAGTTCATCACCGACACCTTGTTCGGCAGCGTCCACAAACGCGCGACCGGTCCGATCGCCAACGGCAGCCCGTTCTACACCGGTAAGGTCGAGCACTACGAGCTCAATATCGAAAAGGCCAAGAGCCTGCTCGACGCGGCCGGCATGAAGCCCGATGCCTCGGGCACACGCATGAAACTCACGGTCGACTCCATTCCCGGCAATCCGCTCATGAAGGCGATCCAGGAATACACGAAGCCCGCGCTCGCCAAGGTTGGCATCGACGTCGAGGTTCGCCTGTCGCCCGATTTCCCCACCTGGGCCAAACGCGTGTCGGGTTTCGCTTTCGAGGCGACCGTGGACTCCGTCTGGAACTGGGGCGACCCGGTCATCGGCGCGCATCGCACCTGGGACTCCTCCAACATCCGCAAGGGCGTCATCTGGTCGAACACACAGGGCTACAAGAATGATCGTGTCGACGCGATCATCGCGCAGGCGGGCACCGAGACCAACGCGGCCACGCGCAAGAAGCTCTACCAGGAACTGCAGCGCATCGTCGTCGACGACTGCCCGGTCGCCTTCCTCAACGAGATGACCTTCCACGTCGGCTGGAACAAGCGCCTGTCCTCGCCGCCCGACAGCATCTGGGGCATGATGACGCCGTTGTCGAAGATGAGCGTCCAGGGCTGACGCCCCCGCATGGCTATCCTGAAGTTCCTCGTCCAGCGCCTGTTCTATGCGGCCGCCATGATGTTGGCCGTGCTGGCGGTCAATTTCGCGTTGATCCACGCGGCACCTGGCGACCCCGCCATGGTGATCGCGGGCGAGATGGGCGGCGCTGACGAGGAAATTCTGGACGCCATCCGGAAGTCCTACGGCCTGGACAAACCGGTGTTCACGCAGTTCACGACCTACATGGGCCGGGCGCTGCAAGGTGATCTCGGCCAGAGCTACCTGTACTCGCAACCGGTCATCGACCTGATCGGCGATCGCGTCGGCCCCACGCTGCTGCTGGTCGTGACCGCGCTGGTGATCGCAATCCTGCTCGGTACCGCTTTGGGCGTATTCGCCTCACGACGACCCGACAGCTTCGCCAGCGGCGCGGTCACGGTGTTCGCGCTGGTCGGCTACGCAATGCCGGTGTTCTGGACCGGCATCCTGCTGGTGATCCTGTTCGGCAAGGTCATTCCGATCATGCCGATCGCCGGCATGACCGACCCCCGCATCTACGGCGGCTGGTGGGTCACCTCGATCGACGTCGCTCACCACCTGGTGCTGCCGGCGCTGACGCTGGCGCTCATTTACCTGGCGCTGTACAGCCGTCTGTCGCGCGCCAGCATGCTCGAGGTGCTCGGCTCCGATTACATCCGCACGGCCCGCGCCAAGGGCTTGTCGGAGAACAGCGTCACCTACAAGCACGCGCTGCGCAACGCGCTGATGCCGATCGTCACCATGGCCGGCGTCCAGTTCGGCAATCTGCTCTCGGGTGCCGTGCTCGTCGAGACCGTGTTCTCGTGGCCCGGGCTGGGCACACTGGCGCTCGATTCGATCCTCGGCCGTGACTACCCCACGCTGATGGGCGTACTGACCTTCGGCGCCGCGCTCACCATCATCGCCAACCAGGTCACCGACTTCACCTATCGGCTGATCGACCCGAGGCTGCGCACGCGATGAGTTCCACTGCCCCCGACACCGCCGCGATCTCGCAGGCCCAGGTCGACGCGATCGAGGTGCTCTCGCCCAGCCGCGAAGCCTGGCGGGTTTTCCGGCGCAACAAGGCCGCACTGCTCGGGCTGATCCTGCTCGTGCTGATCGCCCTGGCCATGCTCCTCGGGCCCACGCTGTACCCGGTCGACCCGTTCTCGATCATTACAGCACCGTTCACGCCGCCGTTCACCGAGCGCGCGGCCGAACTCGGCTCCGACTACCTCGGCCGCGACGTACTGGCCGGCATGGTCGTCGGCGGGCGGGGCACGATCGTGGTCGGCCTGTCGGCCGCGCTCATCACAGTGCTGATCGGTGTCACCATCGGCGCGCTGGCCGGCTACTTCGGCGGCTTCGTCGACGAACTGCTGATGCGGGTGACCGAGTTCTTCCAGGTGCTGCCGTCGCTGATGCTGGCGATGGTGCTGGTCACCTTGTTCTCGCCCTCGCTGCTGGTCGTCACGATCGCGATCGGCTCGGTGAGCTGGCCGGGCACCGCCCGCCTGGCGCGCGCCGAGTTCATGCGCCTGCGACGGCTCGAGTACGTGAGCGCCGCGCGCACCATGGGCGCCGGCAGCGCACGCCTGATCCTGCGCGAGATCCTGCCCAATGCGATGCCGCCCCTGATCGTCTCGGCCACCCTGATCGTCGGCGTCGCGATCCTGTTCGAGGCCGGTCTCAGCTACCTGGGCCTGTCCGATCCCAACGTCATGACCTGGGGCCAGATGATCGGCAACAACCGCCAGTACATCCTCGATGCCTGGTGGGCGGTGACCTTCCCGGGCCTGGCCATCTTCCTGACCGTGCTCGCGGTCAGCCTGATCGGCGACGGCCTGAACGACGCCTTCAATCCCAAGCTGCACCAGCGATGAACGCGCCAACGGCCCCGACCCAGCCCCGGCCCGTGGCAGACGCACCCGCGACGGCCCCGCTGCTGAGCGTGCGCGACCTGAGCGTCGAGTTCGAGACGCGCCGCGGGGTGGCGCGGGTACTCGAATCGGTCGCCTTCGATCTCAAACCCGGCCAGACACTGGGCATCGTCGGCGAGTCGGGCTGTGGCAAGAGCATGACCGCGCTCGCGATCATGCGGCTCATCCCGACGCCGCCAGGTCGTATCACCGGCGGCCAGGTCCTGCTGAACGACACAGACCTGCTGCGCCTGCCGGCGCGTGCAATGCGCGATATCCGCGGCAACCGCGTGTCGATGATCTTCCAGGAGCCGATGACCTCGCTGAACCCGGTGTTCACGGTCGGCGATCAGATCGCCGAGGCGGTCCGCCTGCACGATGGGCTGGGCAAACCGGCGGCGCTCGAACGTGCGGTCGAGATGCTCGATGCCGTGGGCATTCCGGCGGCGCGTGCACGGGTGAAGGACTACCCGCACCAGTTCTCGGGCGGTATGCGCCAGCGCGTCATGATCGCGATGGCCCTGTCCTGCAATCCCGACGTGCTGATCGCCGACGAACCCACGACCGCACTCGACGTCACCGTGCAGGCGCAGATCTTCGATCTCATTTCCGACCTGCGCGAGCGCACCGGTGCGGCGGTCATCCTGATCACCCACGACATGGGCGCGGTGGCCGAGATGGCCGACCGGGTCGCGGTCATGTATGCCGGCCGCATCGTCGAGGAAGGCACGGTCGTCGACGTCCTCGAGGATCCCCGCCATCCGTACACGCAGGGCCTGATCGCCTGCGCGCCCGGTCAGCGCAGCGACGACGTCGACGCGCCGCTGGCCGAGATCCGCGGCACGGTGCCGTCGCTGCTCGAGCGCCGCGGCGGCTGTGCGTTCGCCGATCGCTGCGACCACGTCCAGGTACGGTGTCGCGAATCACTGCCCGAGGAGACCGTGCTCGTCTCGGGGCACCGCATGCTTTGCTGGCTGCACCATGACTGACACGGCCATCCCCACCACCGCTCCCGGTCGGAACGGCGCCGCGGCGACCACGCCGGCCGCGAACACCCCGCTGCTGACGGTGCGTGATCTGAAGGTGCATTTCCCGATCGGCGGTGGCCTGTTCGGCGCCCGCCGCCACGTGCGTGCGGTCGACGGCGTCAGTTTCTCGGTACCGCGCGGCACCACTTTCGGCATCGTCGGCGAGAGCGGCTCGGGCAAGAGCACGACCGCGCTCGCCGTCATGCGGCTTGCGCCGATCACGGCCGGCAGCATCCACCTGGGCGAGACCGAGCTCTCGAGCGCCGAGGGCGAGGCGCTGCGCAGCCAGCGCCATCGCTTCCAGATGATCTTCCAGGATCCATTCGCCTCACTGAATCCGCGCAAGCGCGCCGGCGACGCGATCCGCGAAGCGCTCGACCTGATGAACGTCGGCGAGTCCGGCCAGCGCGCCGAACGGGCACGCGAGCTGTTCCTGCAGACCGGTCTGCGACCCGAGCAGTTGATGCTGTTCCCGCACCAGTTCTCGGGCGGCCAGCGGCAACGCATCGTGTTCGCCCGCGCGCTTGCCGCCAACCCCGAGTTGGTGGTCTGCGACGAGCCGGTGTCGGCGCTCGACGTGGCCATCCAGGCGCAGATCCTCAATCTCATGAAGCGACTGCAGAAGTCCTTCGCGCTGACCTATCTGTTCATCTCGCACGATCTCGGCGTGGTGCGCCACATGTGTGACCAGGTGGCGGTCATGTATCTGGGCCGGATCGTCGAACTCGCGCCGCGCGAGCGGCTGTTTGGCGGCCCCAAGCATCCGTATACGCTGGCGCTGTGGTCGGCGGCCCCCTCGTTCGATCCGCGCAAACGCGGGCGCGCCGACCGCATCCGCCTGCAGGGTGATCCGCCGAGCCCGATCGACATTGCGCCCGGTTGCCGCTTCGCGGGCCGATGTCCGTTCGTTGAGGACCGCTGCCGGCAGGACGAACCCGAGCTGCGTTCGATCGGAGGCGGGCACCTGGTGGCCTGCCATCGGGTCGGCGACGACGGACGTGTCCTGTATCCGCTGACCGCCCCGCCGGCCGACGATCCGCCCGCGGCCGACGGACCGTCGGCGGTCGACGACGGCCCGCTGGTGTTCGAATCCTGACACCCGGCACCGCCCGCTTCCCGCTTCGCACCTCCCGTTCGACTGGCGGCAGGTGCACGATCGTCTCTCGCCGCTGACCACGGTCCGCTCGAGGAACCGAAGCCACCATGTCCGCCGCACTCGTCACCGCCCAGATGTTGTTGATCGCGGCGCTCGCATGGCCGACCGGGGTGCCATCCCTCGAAGGGCGCACGGCGTTCGGCACGATTCTCGTCGTGCTCGCCATCGCACTGGCGTTCTGGGCGCTGGCCGCCATGCGCATGCCGACCTTCAGCGTCATGCCCGAACCGGTGGCTGGCGGGCGGTTGTGCCGGCGCGGGCCGTATGCGCGCCTGCGCCATCCGATGTATTCGTCGGTGCTGCTCGGTGGCGTCGGCGCGCTGCTGGTCTGGCCGGTGGGTTGGAAATTCGTCGCGTTCGTGGTGCTCGCCCTCGTCCTGGTCGCCAAGATCCGTCGCGAGGAACGTTTGCTGCGCGATGCCTACCCGGACTACGACGACTACCGCCGCCAGACCAGGGCCGTGATCCCAGGCCTGCTCTGAGACCGCCCGCCGCCCGCGCCGGTCACGCCCGCACGCGCTCACCGCGCACCACGATCGCCAAGCCGGCGATCAGCAGTGTCATGCCGACCAGGGCGATGGGGCCGAGCGCCTCGTCGAGCAGGACCACGGCGAGAACGAATGCGGTCAGCGGCTCGGCCAGCGCCAGCGTCACCGCACTCGGCCCGCTCAGGTGACGCTGCCCCGATGCGAACAGCCAGTAAGCGATGCCGGTGGCAAAGACCCCCAGGTAGACGACCAGGGCCAGATCCGGCGCGGCGATCGCCGGCAGCCCGGTGTGCGCGGCCGCGGCCGGCGCCGACACCAGCGCCGCAATCGAGAACACCCGTGCCGTGACCGCCAGCGGCCCGGCGGTCGTGACCAGGGCCTTGTTGACCAGCGCGTACACCGCGTAGGCGGCACCGGCCGTCAGACAGAGCACGATCCCGATCGGCGACGGCGTCCGGCCGTCGCCGCCATCGGCGAGCAACAATACCGCGCCCGTGACCGACGCGAACGTGCCCAGCCACCAACCGCCGCCCGGTGCGCGACGCGTGAGCAAGGCCTGCAGCAGGCCGGCCCAGAGCGGCCCGCTGCCAATGGCGACGGCCGTGCCGATGCCCACGCCCACGGCCTTGACGCCGGCGAAGAACGCGAGGTTGTAGACGGCCATCGACAGGCCGGCGGCCAGCAGCGCGAACCAGGCGCGACCGCCCGGCGGGTCGGGTATCGGTTCGCCGGCGCGCGCCCGTCCCGCGAACGCGAGCGCAATCCAGAAGAACAGCGCCGCGAAAACCATGCGCAGGCTGCCCACCCAGACCGGCGCAATCGCCCCACTCGAGAACGACTGGACCGTGCCGGTGGTTCCCCAGAGCATCGCCGCGGCGACCACCAGCAGCACGCCCCGCCCGACATGGGTCTGGCCCGCCCTCATGGGTCGATCATCGCGGTCGCGTTCATGCGCCCTCTTGCTCCCAGCCCGCTGCACGCCCACCGGATCCGGCGAAACCACGTGCCGCGCGATAATGCCATGTCGCCGCGCCCGGTCGGTGCGGCGACGCGAAAGGAGACCCGATGGCCACGATCGAATGTTTCTACGATTGCTCCAGTCCGTGGACCTACCTGTGCGTATGCAATCTGCCCGCGATCGCCGGCGCCCACGGTGCCCGCGTTCGCTGGCGCCCGTTCCTGGTCGGCGGCGTGTTCAACTCGGTCAATCCGAGCGTTTACGAGAGCCGGCGCAATCCGGTACCGGCCAAGGCCGCGCACCTGCGCAAGTCGCTCGCCGACTGGGCGCGCCTGGCGGGTCTCGATCTGAATTTTCCGCCGCCGGTTTTCCCGGTCAACAGCGTCAAGGCGATGCGCGCGCTGCTGTGGGTCGACGATGACGCTCGCCAGCACCGTCTGGCGATGGCCGTGTTCGACGCCTATTTCGGTCGAGGCCTGGACATCTCACAGGACGATGTGCTGCGCGCAACATTCGAATCGGTCGACGAGCCGGCCGATGCGGTCTTCACGGCCATTGCCACGGCAACGGTCAAGGACGGGCTGCGCGCGAACACCGGGGAACTGATCGCACGCGGCGGCTTCGGCTCGCCCACCATGTTCGTGAACGGCGACGATCTCTACTTCGGCAACGACGAGTTGCCGCTGGTGGCGGCCGCGCTGGCCCGCCAATGAACGGCGGTGTGCGTACGCCCACCTCAACCCAACGGAGACACCCATGAGATGCCATGAAGTCGACTACGAGATCTTCGGTGACGACATGCAGATCGTCGAAGTCGAGCTCGATCCGGGAGAGACGGTGATCGCAGAGGCCGGCGCCATGAACTACATGGAAGACGGCATCGTCTTCGAGACCAAGATGGGCGACGGTTCGAATCCGCGCGGCGGCGTGATGGACGCGCTGTTGAACGTGGGCAAGCGCGTGCTCACCGGCGAATCCATCTTCATGACCCACTTCAGCAATCGCGGCTCGGGCAAGAAGCGCGTGGCATTCGCGGCGCCCTATCCCGGCAAGATCATCGCACTCGAGATGGCCGCGGTGGGCGAGGAACTCGTCTGCCAGAAAGACGCCTTTCTCTGCGCCGCCTTCGGCACCTCCATCGACATCGCGTTCCAACGCCGGCTCGGCGTCGGCTTCTTCGGCGGTGAAGGCTTCATCCTGCAGCGGCTGCGGGGCGATGGCAAAGCCTTCATTCATGTCGGCGGCACCGTCATCAAGCGCGAGCTTCGGGGCGAAACGCTGCGTGTCGACACCGGCTGCCTCGCAGCATTCACGCGCGGCATCGACTACGACATCGAGCGTGCCGGCAGCCTGAAGTCGATGGTCTTCGGCGGCGAGGGTCTGTTCCTGGCCACGCTCAGGGGCACCGGCACCGTCTACCTGCAGAGCCTGCCATTCTCGCGCTTGGCCAACCGCGTGCTGCAGGCGGGATCGGTGGGCGGTAGCAAGAAGGGAGAGGGATCCGTTCTGGGCGGCCTGGGTGACCTGTTCGGTGATCGCTGAGGCTTACCCCGGGTCCATCCAGACGAGAGGCCCGAGTCCCAGTGGCGCCGGACGCGCTCGCGTTCAGCAGGCTTCGCACCGATGACCCCCGAATGAAATCGACCCGAGGCGGCTTCCGTACCACCCGTTGACGGCCGCTCGCCCACCAACACGAGACAAGCCCATGTTCGACACCTTGATCAAGAGCGGCACCGTCGTCGACGGCACCGGCCGGCCGGGCTTCACCGCCGACATCGGCATCCGCGACGGCGTCATCGTGCACGTCGGTGCCGGCGGCGGCACGGCACGCGAGATCATCGATGCCGATGGCGCCACCGTCACACCGGGCTTCGTCGACATCCACACGCACTACGACGGCCAGGCGAGCTGGGACGCCACGTTCGAGCCCAGCGTCTATCACGGCGTCACCACGGTCGTCATGGGCAACTGCGGGGTCGGCTTCGCGCCCGTGCACGATCACGACCACCAGCGCCTGATCGAGCTGATGCAAGGGGTCGAGGAGATCCCCGGCACGGCACTCTCGGAAGGCATCCGCTGGGGCTGGAACAGCTTCACCGACTATGCGCGCACGCTCGATGCGATGCCGCACTCGATCGATTTCGCAACGCTGGTGCCCCACGATGCGCTGCGGCTCTATGTCATGGGCGATCGGGCCGCCGAGGGCCAGCCCGCCACCGATGACGACTGCGCGCGCATGCGCGCGTTGCTGCACGAGGCCATGCGTGACGGCGCCGTCGGCTTCTCCACCGGCCGCTCGGACAACCACCGCACCGCGCACGGCGAGGAAACACCGGCCAGCGAGGCCGATGCCAGGGAGCTCAACGCGCTTGCGGCCGCCTACGAAGGCCTGCCCTATCGCGTGCTGCATGCGGTCAGCGACTACGACTGCATCCGTGCCACGCCCGACAACGAGCGCGCGCTGTTCGATCGCGAGTACGACCTGCTCGAAGGCATGGCCCGCGTCGCCCGGCGGCCGATGGCGCTGACCTGGCTCGAGCGAATCAATGCTCCCCGCCAGCACCGGTGGCTCGCAGAGCGCGCCGAGGCCTCGCGTGCGGCCGGTCTCGACGTGCGCCTGCAGACCGCGTGTCGGCCGGTTGGCATCCTCAATGGCCTGGACACGAGCTTCAATGTCTTGAAGTCCTACCCGAGCTATCGTGAGATCGGCCGGCGCCCGCTTGCCGAGCGGCTCGAGCATCTGCGCGACCCGGCATTCCGCGCCCGTCTGCTGGCCGAGAAACCGGTCACGCTGGCGCAGGCCGGCTCCGCCGTTCCGCCGCTGGTCGATCTCGTCGTCGCACAACTCGACAAGACCGCCGAGGTGATGTTCCCGCTCACCACCGGCGACGGCACCCTGCCCGACTACGAACCCGATCCGTCGACCTCGTTCGCCGCGCAGGCGCGCGCCCGCGGCGTGAGCGCGCTCGAGGCCATCGTCGACTACCTCGCCTCGGGCGACGGCACGCAGTTGATCTACTTTCCCATCTTCAACTACCTCGGCGGTTCGCTCGAGGGCCTGCGCCACATGATCGAGCATCCGCAGGCGCTGTTCGCCCTCGGCGACGGCGGCGCGCACGTCGGCACGGTCTGCGACGCCAGCTTCCAGACCACGATGCTCGCTCACTGGGTGCGCGACCGCAGCCGTGGCCCGCGCCTGACCATGGAGCGCGCGGTCGAGATGATGAGCGCGCGCAATGCCGATCACATGGGCATGGCCGATCGCGGCCGCCTGCTCGTCGGCAAGCGCGCCGACGTCAATGTCTTCGATGCCCTGCGCGTGGCGCCACTGGCGCCAACCATCGTGCGCGACCTGCCCGCAGGCGGGCGGCGCATGATGCAGAAATCGCGGGGCATGCTGGCCACGCTGGTCGCCGGCCAGGCGGTCACACGCGAGGGCCTGCTGACCGACGCCCGCCCGGGCCGCTGGGTCCCGGGAGCGGCACAATGAGCCGGGCCGCCACGGCGCACTATATCCATCGATGAAAGGCGTCCGATCACGCCGGCGCCACGCAACGGAAGGAGACAAGACTCCGATGACCTACGAACGAATCACCGTCGATCCGCTGACCCCGACGATCGGCGCCGAAATCCACGGGCTACGCCTGAACGAGCCGCTCGACGAGCAGACCCGCGACGAAATACGCCGCGCCTGGCTCGAACACCAGGTGGTCTTCTTCCGCGATCAGGATCTGGACCCTGCCAGTCTGAAGGCCTTCGGCCGCCAGTTCGGCGAGCTCGACGTGCATCCGTCGCTGCCGGGCCCGCCCGATCATCCGGAGATCCTGCAGCTCCATACGGACGCGAACTCCACCTATGCCGCCGGCGAGGACTGGCACTCCGACATTTCCTACGACGCCGTGCCACCGATGGGCTCGATCCTGACCCTGCATACGGTGCCGCCGAGCGGCGGCGACACCTTGTTCCTGAACATGGCCGCGGCCTACGATGCGCTCTCCGACCGCATGAAGGCCTACCTCGAGGGCCTCACCGCGCATCACGGCAGCGAGCACCGCTTCCGTGGCCGCTTCGCCGACCGCCTCGGCGACGACTCCGGCAAGGTCTATCCGCAGGCCGACCATCCGGTCGTCTGCACGCACCCCGAGACCGGCCGCCGGCTGTTGCTCGTCAACCCGTGGTTCACCCTGCGCATCAACGAGTTGCCGGAACTCGAGAGCGACACCGTGTTGCGCATGCTCTACCGGCACTGCGACAACGCCTATTTCCGCGTGCGCTTCCGTTGGCGCAAGGGGTCGGTGGCGTTCTGGGACAATCGCGCCGTGCAGCACATGGCGATGTGGGACTACTACCCGCAGGTGCGCTCGGGCATTCGCGTCACCCTCAAGGGAACGCGCCCGGTCTGATTCCGATTCAGCGCACGCGCGGTGTGCCCACACCCGGCGCGAACGGGAACAGGGCCATCGCGTTCTCGAACCATGCGCGCGGGTCCTGCACCCGGTTCAAACCGCGAATCGTCTTCTTGATGCCGGCCGCTGCCGCCTGCGGATAGCCGGCCAGTTCGGCGGCCCATTCACGCGCCCGTGCGACGACGCGATCGTCGCCCACCACCTCGCTGGCGATACCCATTCGCAGCAGACTGGCCGCGTCGATGCGATCGCCACGCAAGGTCACGCGGCGGGCCAGCGCATCGCCGTATTTCATGGTCAGCCAGGCCAGGTTCATGGCCGGTGACACGCCCTGCTGGATCTCGCCGATCTGCAGGAAGGCCGACTCGCCGACGATCAGATGGTCGCAGCCGAAGACCAGCGGGCCGCCCGCGTTGATCGCAAAGCGCTCGAGCGCGCCGATGAAAATCTTGTCGCTCTCGTAAAGCGCCACCTGCACGTCCATCCAGGCCTGGCGCGCGGCCGGATCCGGGCCGGACTCGTTGAGCGCCTTCAGGTCGATGCCCGAGCAGAACGCGCCGCCCGCGCCGCGCAGCACGACGACCGATACCGCATCGTCGGCCGACACGGACCGTACTGCCTCGCACAGCGCGATGCGCATCGGTTCGGTCAGCGCGTTGCGGCGCTCGGGCCGGTTCAGAACGATTTCGGCGATCGCGCCTTCACGCTCGACCAAAACGGTCTCATTCATCTCAGAGCACCTCGTAGATCAACAAACGAACCGCGTTCGCCTCGCGCACACCGGAGCCGACGGCGATCATCCTGTTCAACCACGCATAGCGCGGGTCGCCGGTCTCGAAGCGCGGAAACGTGCGCATGTAGTAACTGTCCGGGTCGACCGGCTCGCCACGCGCGAGCGCGGCCAGCACCTCGGGCGGGCCGTGCCGGATGCCGAAGTTGCGGATGTCGATGATCGCGCCGTCGTGCGTGCGCATGCCATAGCGGGTGTCGAGTTCGGCCACGCCCTCGGCCATGACCGTCTGCCAATCGGCGCCAAGGTTCAGGATCTCGCCTCGCAGGCGCTCGCCGCTGACTTCGCCGCCAACGATCGGAATGATGCGGCGGCGCCCCTTGGGGCCGTCACCGAGTTCGATGGGCTCGGCGAGCTCGACACGGAACTCGCAAAGCAGCACGAGCCGTGGCTCCGGGATGTTCATCGACGGGTCTCCTTCGTCGTTCGCGCCGGGTCTTGCCCGGCCTTGCCATCAAACGGGCGCCACGATGCGCCAGGCCAGTTGCAGGAAGCGCTCGCGCTCCGCCGGGGCGAGGCCGCCCAGCGCCTCGCGCTCCATGGTATGCGAAACCTCCATCGCCCGCTTCTGCAGACGCCGTCCGGCCGGCGAGAGCCGGATCAGCACCGAGCGGCGGTCGTCGCGATTGCGCTCACGCTGGATCAGACCCCGCTCGCTCAGGCGCTCGAGGACCGGGGTGAGATTGGGAGCACGCACGGCCAACACCTCGGCCAGCGCCTTGGCCGTCAGGGCGCCGTGACTCGCCAGGCGGCTGAGCAGCGTGAATTCGACCGGCCGAAGATCAAGGGGGCCGCCGATCTCCTGCTCGAAGCACTCGCGCAGCACCAGGTGCACGCGCAACGCCGCGTAGCCGACCAGATGGCTGAGCGGATCGTGCGCGCCGCCGCGGGCGCCGTCGGGCGAGGCCGCCGCGTCGGCGACCTGCGCCTCGGGCCTCACGGCCGGCGAGTCCTCGCGTCGGTCAGCCATCGGCGCGGGCGAGCAGGATCAGCGGCAACTGATCGGCCGTGGCCGCGTGCAGTCGATCGACCGCCTCGGCCCGGTGTGACAGCACCGCCCGCTGATTGAACGAGCCCTTGTCGGTGATCTCGCCGCGGTCGATCGATGGCGGCTCTTGCATGATCATCAGCCGGGCGACCCGCGTGGCGCTGCCGGTGCCGGCCGCCCACTGCCGTGCCAGCAACTGCCGGAACCAGTCGGTCACTGCCGGATGGGCGAGGATGGCCTGTTTGTCAGTAGAACCGCCGGCGAGCTTGCCGAGTTCTTCGAAACGGGCAAATACCAGCAGGCCGACGTCGTCGCGATTGGGTGCGGTGATCACGACATCCTGCACGACCGGGTCGCCATCGAGGATCACTCGCGTACGCAGCGGCCCCACGTTCACGAAGGTGCCACTGGCAAGCTTGAAATCCTCGGCGATCCGGCCATCGAACACGAGACCCTGCTGCGGATCGGCCGGATCGGCCCACTTGACCGCGTCGCCGGTGCAATAGAAGCCTTCGTCGTCGAACGCGGCCGCCGACAACTCCGGCTCGCGCCAGTAGCCGGGCATCACGTTCGGACCACCGAAGCGGATCTCGGTCTTGCCGTCCACCGGCACCAGCCGCACCTGCACGCCGGGACACGGCAGGCCGATCGAGCCGGAGCGGATGCCGGGCTTGAGCGCGAAGGTGGACGACGGCGCGGTTTCGGTCATGCCCAGGCCGGTGAACATGGGGATGCGCTCGCCGACGGTTTCCTCGGCGATGGCCTCGAGTTCGTCCCAGACCGGCTGCGACAGTCCGGCGCCGGCAAAGAAGAAACAGCGCACGCGCGCCAGCAGTTTGCGGGCAAGCGCCGGTTCGGCGCGCATCGCGCGGGCGATCTCCTCGAAGCCCTTGGGTACGTTGAAGTAGATGGTCGGCGAGATCTCGCGCAGATTGGCCAAGGTCGTCTCGATGGCGCCGGGAACCGGTTTGCCATCGTCGATGTACAGCGTGCCGCCATTGGTCAGCGCGATGCCGACGTTGTGGGTGCCGCCAAACACATGGTTCCATGGCAGCCAGTCCACCAGCACCGGGAGTTCGGTCTGCAGGAAGGTCAGGCTCTGGCGCAGCATCTGCTGGTTCGCGCAGATCATGCGGTTGGTGGTGGTGACCGCCTTGGGCAGACGCGTGGAACCCGAGGTGAACAGGAATTTTACGATCGTGTCCGGCCCCACGGCCGCGTGGGCGGCCTCCAACGCGGCATCGGGCGCGGTGGCAAGCAAGTCTTGATAGCGGGTGAACGACCGCTCGGCGAGCGCGCCATGCACGGTGACCACTTCGGTATCGGCCGGCACCACGGCAGCGATGGCCGGGCCGAACGCCTTGGCGTCGTCCGCGAACACCAGGCCCGGCGTCAGCTTGGCCATGATGTGACGCAACTTGCCGTAGTCCTGGCTGATCAGCGAATAGGCCGGCGAGACCGGCGAATACGCGATGCCGGCCCAGGCGCAGGCCAGTCCCACGACCAGATGCTCGAGGCCATTGCCCGACAACACGGCCACCGGCCGCTCGGCGCTCAGCCCGCGGGCGACCAGCGCGGCGCCCACGGCCTTCACGTTGGCCAGCATCTGCGCATAGGTGACTTCGATCCAGCGGCCGTCGGCGCCACGACGGGCCACGAGCACACGCTGCGGCGCCTCGGCCGCCCAGCGCTCGAGCGAGTCGGTGAAGCGGGCCGGATAGTCGCCCAACGGCTCGATCGAGCGCAGGCGGACCTCGCCACCGGCGCGGCGCTCGAGTTCGACATTCAGGCAGCCGCCGACCCGCGCATCACGATACTTGGCTGCAGCCATCATTTCGACTCCGATCCGGCGTTCTGACTCTGACGCACCTTGGTACCGGCCTTGCCGGACAGGAAATCACGCATGCGCGACTTGGCCTCTTCGTCGGCCTGCGCGATCGCGGCCATCAGTGACTCGGTGAACAGGCCCTCTTCGGGCCCCTGCTCGACGATGCGCGGCAACGCCTGCACGATCGCGTAGTTGGACATCGGCGCGTTGCTGGCGATGCGCTCGGCCAGACGCACGGCATGTGCCATGCCCTCGCCCTCGTCGACCAGGTAGTTGACCAGTGCGATGCGCTCGGCCTGTTCGGCCGTCATGGTGCGGCCGGTCAGCATCATGTCGGCCACGCGCGGCACGCCGATCAGGCGCGCGATGCGCACCGAGCCGCCACCGCCGAGAAACAGTCCGCGCGAGCCCTCGGGCAGCGCGAAGAATGCGCTCGGCTCGGCCACACGCAGGTGGGTGGCGGCCGCCATCTCGAGCCCGCCGCCGATGACCGCCCCGCGCAGCACCGCGATGACCGGTGCCGGCGCATACTGGATGTGCCGGAAGGCCTCGTGCCACATGCGCGAGTGACGCACGCCGCCGGCGGCGTCATGGGAAGACATCTCGGACAGATCGAGACCGGCGCAGAAATGCTTGCCCACGCCGCTGAGCAACACCGCGCGCGCGCCGCGTGGCAGGCTGCGAAAACAGCGCTCGAGTTCGAGCACCAGTGAATCGCAGAGCGCATTGCGCTTGGCCTCGCGGTCGACCTCGACATGCACGATGGCATCGCGCATGCGCACGTTGATCTGCTCGTAGCTGTCGTTGTCGGGCAGCGGCTCGAAGCCGGCGAGCGGGCTTGAGGCCGGCGGCGGGGTGGCGGACATCGGGGTCTCCTGAGGGCGAGGCAATTTAGTTATAATATATAACTATTCCGCCGCCGACCAGTGACCGATGCGCTATGCTGCCTGCATCGGGGCCGCCGTCGCGCCGTCCGTTTCCTTTGTGAAGAGACCCTCATGAACATCGACGAACTCAAGGCCATCGACATTCACACCCACGCGGAGGTGTCGTGTTGGAACCCGTTCGACAGCTACGGCGAAGAGTTCGATCGGGCTGCCGACAAGTACTTCCGCTCGTCGCGCCGTCCGAGCATCGCCGAGACCATCGCCCACTATCGCGAACTCAAGATCGGCCTGGTGATGTTCACGGTGGACGCCGAGGCGCAGCAGGGGCGCCGGCGCATCCCCAACGAGGAGATCGCCGCCGCGGCGGCCGAGAACAGCGACATCATGATCGCCTGGGCCAGCATCGATCCGCACAAAGGCAAGATGGGCGCCCGCGAGGCCCGCCGCCTCATCGAGGAACACGGTGTCAAGGGCTTCAAGTTCCACCCCACCGTGCAGGGCTTCCATCCCTGGGACCGCATGGCCTGGCCGATCTATGAGGTCATCAACGAGTACAAGTTGCCGGCCGTGTTCCACAGTGGGCACTCCGGCATCGGCAGCGGCATGAAGTGCGGCGGCGGGCTGCGCCTGGAGTACTCCAACCCCATGCACCTCGATGACGTCGCGCTGCACTTCGGCGACATGCCGATCATCATCGCGCATCCGTCGTTTCCCTGGCAGGACGAGGCCTTGTCGGTGGCGATGCACAAGCCCAATGTCTACATCGATCTGTCGGGCTGGTCGCCCAAGTATTTCCCGCCGCAACTGGTCCAGTACGCGAACACGCTGCTGCGCGATCGCGTGCTGTTCGGCTCCGACTACCCGCTGATCGCACCGGAACGCTGGCTCGAAGACTTCGAGAAGGCGGGCTTTCGCGACGACGTCAAGCCGCTGATCCTCAAAGAGAACGCGATCCGTCTGCTGGGCCTGCGCCCGGAGACGTCGAAGGCCTGATCGTTCGCATGCCGATTGCCGGCGCCGGCCCCCTGGCCGGTGCCGCAGCCCGGGCGCCCGCAAGGCGCCCTTTTTTTCGCGCATGACTTGGCGGGCCGGCACGCCGCGCATCTCTATAATCCCCCCTCGCCTCGTCACCGAGACCCGGCCAAGAATTTCTCGCGGCGCCGCCCGCCCCTTATGGAGACCGCCGGTGAACGCACCCGTCGATTCCGATCGTCTTTCCATGACCCTCACCGACCGCTATACGGTCGATCAGGGTTGGCTCTACATGACCGGCATGCAGGCACTCGTGCGCCTGCCCTTGCAGCAGCATCGACGCGATGCCGCCAACGGTCTGAACACAGGTGGCTACATCTCCGGCTACCGCGGTTCGCCGCTCGGCCGCTACGACATCGAACTATGGTCGGCCGAAAAGTTCCTCAAGGAAGAGAACATCGTCTTTCGGCCGGCCGTCAACGAAGACCTGGCCGCGACCGCGCTGTGGGGGTCGCAGTACGTGGGTGTCTTTCCCGGTGCCAAGGTCGACGGCGTGTTCGGTCTCTGGTACGGCAAGGGCCCCGGCGTCGATCGCTCGGGCGACCCGTTCCGGCACGCCAATCAGGCGGGCTCGGCGCCCCACGGCGGCGTGCTCGCTCTGGCCGGCGACGACCACGGCGCCAAGTCGAGCACGGTGGCCAATTTCTCCGACCTGAATTTCGCCGCCGCCGGCATTCCCGTGCTCTATCCGGCCAATGCGCAGGAAGTGCTCGACTTCGGCCTGCACGGCATCGCGATGAGCCGTTTCTCGGGCTGCTGGAGCGCCATGAAGCTGGTCACCGACGTGGTCGAGGGTGGCGGTTCGGTGTACGTGGCACCCGACTCGCCCGCCATCGCCCTGCCGCCACTGCCCAGTCATCCCGACGGTGGCGTGAATTCGCGCCGCATCGACCGACCGCTGGCCCAGGAAGAGCGGCTCTATCACCACAAGCTGAATGCGGCACTGGCCTACGTGCGCGCCAACGGCCTGAACCGCATCGTCGTCGATCCGCCCCGGGCACGGGTGGGGGTGATGGCCGCCGGCAAGGCCTGGCAGGATCTGCGCCAGGCCCTGCAAGTGCTCGGCATCGACGACAAACAAGCGCGCGAGCTGGGCGTACGGATCCTGAAGGTCGGCGTGGTCTGGCCGCTCGATCCCGAGATCGTCCGCAAGTTCGCCGACGGCCTGGCCACGGTGCTCGTGGTCGAGGAGAAACGGCCGCTGCTCGAGGACCAGGTGCGCAATGCGCTGTACGGCACCGCCCGTCCGCCGCGCATCCTCGGCAAACACGCCGGCGGCGGCGTGTTCGACGCCGCACTCGCACCGCGCCTGTTCCCGAACGCCGGCGAAATCTCCCCGGACCTGATCGCCCGGGTGCTCGGCGAGATCCTGATCCGCGACCCCGACTGCTACTTCGATCCGGCCCGTCTGGCCGGGCTGGCGCCGGTGCCGGGCTTCTCGGAAGACGACCACGGCCGCAACGACGTGCACACGATGGAGCTGCGCCGCCTGGCCGATGGCCGCTCGCACACCATCGTGCCGCTGCGCGCGCCCACCTTCTGCTCGGGCTGCCCGCACGCGCGCTCGACGCGCGTGCCCGAGGGCAGCCGCGCGCTCGCCGGCATCGGCTGCCACTCCACCGCGATCCTGCAGGACCCTGTGCAGACCACCACCTGGTCGCACATGGGCGGCGAAGGCGTGCTGTGGCTGGGCCAGCAACCGTTCACCGACGAAAAACACGTGTTCGCGAACATCGGCGACGGCACGCTGTTCCACTCGGGCTTCCTGGCGGTTCGCCAGGCGGTGGCCGCGCACGTACCCATGACCTACAAGTTGCTGTTCAACGGCTTCGTGTCCATGACCGGCGGCCAGCCGGTCGACGGCGAACTGGGTGTGCCACAGATCCTCGCGCAGTTCGCCGCCGAGGGCGTGCGCAAGATGGTCGTGGTCACCGACGACGTCAGCCGCTACCAGGGCGTGAAGTTGCCCGACGGTGTGCCGGTGCGCCCGCGCGACGAGCTGGAGGCCGTCCAGCGCGAGCTGCGCGAGTACGGCGACGTGTCGGTGATGGTCTTCGACCAGCCCTGCGCCACCGAACGCCGCCGACTTCGCAAGCGTGGTAAATGGCAGGATCCGGATGTCCGTACGTTCATCAACACGGCGGTGTGCGAGGGCTGCGGCGATTGCGGCCGTAAGGCACGCTGCCTGTCGATCGAACCGGTCGATACCGAGCTGGGTCGCAAGCGGCGCATCAATCAATCCACCTGCAACAAGGACTTCAGCTGCCAGGAGGGCTTCTGCCCGAGCTTCGTCACGGTCGAGGGCGCGCGCCTGCGCCGACCCGAGAAGGCCGGTCGCGCTCAGCTGACACCGATGGCCGAATGGGCCGACAAGCTGCCCGCACCCGAGTTCGAGCGCCCCGCAGCGTCGTTCTCGATCCTGGTCACGGGCATCGGTGGTACCGGCGTGGTCACGATCGGCCAGACGCTCGCAATGGCCGCCCACCTCGATGGTTACTGCAGCTCCAACCTCGATGTCACCGGCCTGTCGCAGAAGTACGGTGCCGTGCTCTCGCACGTCAAACTCGCACCCGAGGCGCGCATGCTGCACGCGACGCGCATCGCCAGTCGCGAGGCCGATACCTTGATTGGTTGCGACCTGATCGTCTCGGCCGGTGACGAAACGATCGAGCGGCTCGACCCGCGGCGTACGCGCGGCGTGGTGTGCACGGACATGGTGCCCACCTCCGACTTCTCGCGCGATCCCGACTGGCGCGCCGATGACGCCTCGCTGCTCGCCCGCGTGCGCTCGGGCACCACCGAGGCCTTGCACGGCATCGACGCGCAACGCCTGTCGCGCGCCCTGCTCGGCGATGCGATCGGCGCGAACATGATCCTGATGGGGGCCGCCTGGCAGATGGGCGCCATTCCGCTGTCACTGGCCGCGATCGAACGCGCGATCGAACTCAACGGGGTGGCGCTGGCATTCAATCAGCAGGCATTCGCCTGGGGCCGCCGGCTGATCGTCGACCGCGAGGCGGTGCTGCGCGCGGCCGCTCCGCCCAGCCGCGCCAACACGGGCAAGGTCGTGCAACTGAACCGCCCGCGCCTGGAGGCGCTCGACGACATCGTCCGGCACCGCCGCGCACTGCTCGCCGACTACGGCATCGCCAGCGCGAAGATCGACGGATACACGCGCTGGGTCGAACGGATCGGCGCGGCCGAGGCCGGCCTGGGCGCCCGTGGCGCGGAACAGGCGCTGGCGGCCACGGTCGCCCGCCAGTACGCGAAGCTGCTGGCTCACAAGGACGAATTCGAGGTCGCGCGTCTGTACAGCAGCGCCGAGTTCAAACGCGAACTCGACGAAAACTTCGAACCGGGCTACCGGCTGCGCTTCCATGTCGCCGGCGGGCCGTTCGGCCGGACGGGCCCCGATGGCAAGCTGCAAAAGCGTGCCGTCGGCCCCTGGCTGATGAGCGCCTTTCGCTGGCTGGCGCGCTTTCGCGGGCTGCGCGGCAGCCTGCTCGATCCGTGGCGCAACAGCGACGAGCGCAAGCTCGCGCGGCAGCTGCTGGCCGACTATGAAAGCGATCTGACGCTGATCTCAGGCCATCTCGACGCCAACCGCCTGGAGACCGCGCAGGCGCTGGCCGGCTGGCCCGAGAAGGTGCGGGGCTACGGTCACGTGCGTGCCGAGCAGGCGGCGGCGGCACAGGCCGAGCGCACGGCCCTGCGCGAACGTCTGAGCGGCGCACCCGAACGCACCTCGCCCACCGCGGTGCGGGCGGCGTAGCGACGCCTCGGGCGGCCCGGGCGGCGGTCAGCGCCGTGCCGCACGGCCCCGCTGCCGGGCCACCCGCCGACGCCTGCCAAACGGCGGGCGTCGGTCAGCAGCCGCCCCGCTACCGATAGACCGACACCTCGATCAGGTTCAGGTCGGGATCACGGAAATAGACCGACTCGATGGGCCCGAGCGCACCCGTGCGTGCAACCGGCCCTTCGAGGATCGGTACGCCGACCTCGGCCAGGTGCGCGACGATGTCGGTCATGGCGCTCTCGGCGATCAGGCAGAGATCTCCCGAGCCGGCGGTGGGACGTTCGGCCCTGGGTTCGAACTCCCTGCCCACTTCGTGCAGATTGATCTTCTGCCGGCCGAACTGCAGCGCCGTGCGGCCGGCGCCGAAACGCTGCACCTCCATGCCGAGCACGCGCGAATAGAACTCCGCGGTTGTCGCGATATCGGCCACGGTGAGCACCAGGTGGTCGAGACGGTCGATGCGGATCATGGGCTGCCTCATCAGGCTGTGTTTGAACGATTGATGAATGACCGGTGCCGGTGAACCGGCCCGACCATCGATGCCACGAGGCCCGGGTAAACTGGCGGGTTCGTTCCTTCCGCACCCCTTGCAGCGAGCCTCCTCATGACCATCATCCGCAAGCATACCAACGCCCGCATGAGCCAGATCGTGCGCCATGGCGACACCATCTACCTGGCCGGGCAGGTCGGCACGCCGGGCGACTCCATCACCGCCCAGACCGAACAGGTGCTGGCCAAGGTCGACGCACTCCTCGAAGAAGCCGGTTCGAGCCGTCGCCACATGCTGCAAGCGGTGATCTGGCTTGCCGACATGGCCGACTTCCAGGCCATGAACGCGGTCTGGGACGCCTGGGTGCCAGAAGGCCACGCCCCGGCGCGCGCCTGTGGCGAGGCCAAGCTCGCCCATCCGGATCTGATCGTCGAAGTCATCGTCACTGCGACGGCCGACCCCAGCAAGCCCTTGGGCGAAGGCGGCAACTACTGATCATTGGCCGACTACTGAGCGTCGGCCGACTGCTGAGCCTCGGCCGACTCCTGAGCGTCGGCCGACTGCTGAGCCTCGGCCGACTGCTGAGCCTCGGCCGACTACTGAGCGTCGGCCGACAACAAGCGGCGCGGAGCGCGCCACCCACGCGCAGGCGACCCGGCCACGTCGGCGCCCCGTGCCCCGGTTGCCAGCGGCCGTCCACCGCCCGCCCGACTGGCGGGCGGCATCCTTCTCTTCATCGGAACATTCAATGAGCGATCGTGCGTTGACGATCTACTGCGGCCTGCTGCTCGCCATCGCCGCGTTTTCGATCGACATCACGCTGCCGTTCTTCGCGGACATCCGCGAAGCGATGGACGCGACGCCCGGCAGCACGCACGCGATCGTCACGCTGAACATCATCTCGCTGGGCATCGGACAACTGTTCTTCGGCACATTCTCCGACCGCTTCGGGCGCCGGCCCACGATCCGCATCGGGCTCGGCATCTATTTGCTGGGCACCTTGCTCGCCCTGCTGGCCACCAGCATGCCGGTACTGCTGGCGGCGCGCGTGCTCCAGGGCCTGGGCGCCTCGGCCGCACCGGTCACGGCCCGCGCGATCATCCGCGATCGCTTCCAGGGCAAGCGACTCGCCCAAGAGATGGCGTTGGCCTCGGGCATCTTCTCGCTCGGTCCTATCCTGGCACCGTTGAGCGGCGTGGCGCTCGTGGCCGTCGGTGGTCACTGGCGCCTGATCTTCGTGGCCATGGCAGCGGCCGCCATCGGTCTGCTGTTCGCTCTCAAACGCGTGCCGGAAACACTGGCCCGACCGCAGATGGACGCCGCCTCGCCGCGCCGACTGCTGGCCAACGCCCGTCAGGTGCTCGGTCATCCGCAGAGCCGCTATTTCCTGCTGCTGTCCGGCTGGGTGATGACCCTGATCGTGACCATCATCGCGAACATGCCGCTGGTCATGGAGCAGACATGGGGCATCACCGGCGCCTGGTTCGCGATCCTGTTCGCCATTCACGGTGTGGGCATCATCATCGGCCAGACGCTCAACCATCGCCTGATCCACCGGATCGGGCCCGTGGCCAGTGCCGCTTGGGCGGCCACACTGATGACCGCTACGTTCGCCACCCTGGGTGGGCTGCATCTGGCCGGCCTGCTGACAGGAGTTGGCCTGGCGGTCGGCCTGTTCGTGTTCGCGATCGGCTACCTGATCGTGTATTCGAATGCGGCCAGCATGACGCTCGAACCGCAAGGCAGCATCGCCGGTTTCACGGCCGCCTTCTTCGGGTTCTTCGGGCAGGTGCTGGCGCCCAGCCTGGCCACCATCGGCATCGCTTTTGCCGGCGGCGATGCCGGCCGCTTCGTGCTCGTGCTGCTGGTGGTCAGCAGCCTGACGCTGACGGCCTTGCTGATATGGCCACGTCTGGCGGCACGCGCGAGCGACCAAGCCACACAGGCCTGACCCGACCGGGGTCAGGCGACGCCGCGCCTCATGGGCCCCACAGCGCCGGCTGCCGCCACGGGACCGGCACGATCAGTGTCGCGCCAGCGCGGGGCTCGGCGCCAACGCTCAGCCGAATCGACTGCCATGCCGTGCGCCAGTCGGCCGGCAACGGATACGGCGGCACGATGCGATCCTCGGCCGTGAATCCGAAGCGCCCGTAGTAGTTTGGGTCGCCAAGTACCAGCACCCGGGTCACATCGCCGGCCCGCATGTGATCGATGCCGGCCCGGATCAGCGCGGTGCCGATGCCGCGCGCCTGCGATGCGGGCGCCACGGCCAGCGGGCCGAGCAGCGCCAGGGCCTGCGGGTCGTCCGCGATCGCACAGCGCGTCAGGGCGATATGCCCGGTCACGGCCGCGCCATCGACCGCGACCAGCGACACGACTGCCGCGTGCTCCTGCGACAGCGCCTCGATCAGCGGCAGCAGGTCTTCGCCGGGGAACGCATCGCGATACAGGGTCCGGATCGCTGCCAGGTCGTCGGGGGAAGCCTCTCCAATGAACATAGTCGGGTCCGGTTGCTGAACTCAGAACAAACCGCGTATCTGCCCGTCGTCGTCGACATCGATGCGCAGGGCCGCCGGCGACTTCGGCAGACCCGGCATCGTCATGATGTCGCCGCAGATCATGATCACGAACTCGGCGCCGGCCGCGAGTCTCACCTCGCGCACGGTGACGATGTGGCCGGTCGGCGCGCCGCGCACCGTGGGATCGGTCGAGAACGAGGACTGGGTCTTGGCCACGCACACCGGCAGATGGCCGTAACCGTCGGCCTGCAGGCGCGCGATGCGCGCGCGCACCTTGGCATCTGCGCCGATGTCAGCCGCGCCGTAGATCTCGCGCGCGACCGTGCGCATCTTGTCCCACAGCGGCATATCGTCGGGATAGGCGAAGCGCAGCGACGACTCGTGCGCCTGCAGCCGCGCGACCACCTCACGCGCGAGCGCTTCGGCACCGGCGCCGCCCTCGGCCCAGTGGCCCGCCACCACCACCGGCACGCCGATCGCCTGCATCCGTCGCCGGATGGCATCATGCTCGGCCTCGGTGTCGTGGATGAAATGATTGATCGCCACCACGCAGCGCAGGCCGAAGCGATCGCGCACATTGGCCACGTGCCGTTCGAGATTGGCCATGCCGGCCTCGAGCGCGTGCAGGTTCGGTTGGCCGAGGTCGGCAAGCGCCACGCCGCCGTGATACTTGAGCGCCCGCACGGTTGCCACCACCACCGCGGCGCCCGGGCGCAGGCCGCTCTTGCGGCACTTGATGTCGACAAACTTCTCCGCGCCCAGATCGGCGCCGAAACCGGCCTCGGTGACCACGATCTCGCCGAGCTTGAGCGCGGCACGCGTGGCGATGACCGAATTGCAGCCATGGGCGATGTTCGCGAACGGCCCGCCGTGCACGATCGCCGGATTGTTCTCCAGGGTCTGCACGAGGTTGGGCTTGATGGCGTCGCGCAGCAGCGCTGCCATGGCACCGTGCGCACCCAGATCGCGCGCCGTGACCGGCCTGCCGCCGCGCGTTTCGGCGACCACGATGTTGCCCAGGCGGCGGCGCAGATCGGGCAGTGATTCGGCCAGACAGAAGATCGCCATCACCTCGGAAGCGACGACGATGTCGAAGCCGTCCTCGCGCGGGTAGCCGTTGCCCGGCCCGCCGAGCCCGACCGTGATCTGACGCAGCGCGCGATCGTTCATGTCGATGACGCGGCGCCAACTGATGCGACGCACGTCGATATCGAGCGCATTGCCCTGGTGGACATGGTTGTCGAGCAGCGCGGCCAGCAGATTGTTGGCCATGCCGATCGCGCTGAAATCGCCCGTGAAATGCAGATTGATGTCCTCCATCGGCACCACCTGCGCACGCCCACCACCGGCCGCGCCGCCCTTGAGGCCGAACACCGGCCCCATCGACGGCTCGCGCAGCGCGATCACCGCGCGCTTGCCGATCCGGTTCAGCGCGTCACCGAGACCCACCGTGGTCGTGGTCTTGCCCTCGCCGGCCGGCGTCGGGCTGATGGCCGTGACCAGCACCAGCTGGCCGTCGGGGCGCGAGGCCAGCGAGGCCAGGTAGTCGAGCGAGATCTTGGCCTTGAAACGGCCGTAGGGCTCGAGCGCCAGCGGATCGATGCCGAGCCGCTCGCCGGCCAGATCCACGATCGGCCTCATGGTCGCGGCCTGCGCGATTTCGATGTCGGACTTCACGGGCTCTCCAGTCGAGGGGTCGGGCGGGCCGCGGCCCGCACAACGGTTGCATGCGGGCGCGGCCGGGCCGCTCAGGTGGCCAGGAAACCGCCGTCCACGGCCAGCGTCGCGCCGGTGACGTAGGACGCCATGGGCGAGACCAGGAACACCACCGGCCCGACCAGCTCCTCGGGCTCGCCGACCCGCCCCATCGGCGTACGCGCCATGAAACCGGTCAGGCGCGACGGATCGGCGCGCGTGGATTCGGTCATCGGGGTGGCGATCACACCCGGGGCGATGGCATTGACGCGAATGCCGAAACGCGCGAACTCGGCCGCGTGCGACTGCGTGAGCAGCTTCACGCCCGCCTTGGACGGCGCATAGCCGAGCGTGGCGCCCTGCCCGGCGGTCGATGCGATCGACGCGATGTTCACGACAGTGCCGCGCGTGCGCTTGAGCATCCCGAGCGTGGCCAGCGTCACGTTCAGCGTGCCGGTCAGGTTGACGTCGAGCACGCGACGAAAGTTCTCGGCCGCGCGCGGGCTGTCGCTGCCCTCGCGAATGATGATGCCGGCGTTGTTGACCACGATGTCCAGCGCGCCGATGGCCTGGTCCACCTGCCCGGCCAGCGCCCGGCAGGCGGGCTCGTCCGTGACGTCCAGCCCGAACGACCAGGCCTGCGCTCCGGCCGCCTCGATCAGGCCGCGGGTCTCGCGCGCCGCGCGCTCGTCGACATCGGTGACCACCACCCGCGCGCCCGCCGCGGCCAGGCCCCGCGCGATCGCCCGCCCGTTGCCCTGCCCGGCACCGGTCACCAGCGCGAGCCGGCCCGCCAGCACCGGCGGCGCGATGAACGCATCGATATCCATGCCAGCCCTCCTGCGACGCGAACCACCCCGGCCCGCCACGAAATGCCAGCATTGTGCACGCAATGGTAGGCTGGCGCCCCTTCCGAATCCGCAACCGAACGAGCCCCGATGAAGCCTTCCGCCCGCAACCCCGGCGCCCTCGCCGGCGTCCGAATCCTCGACATGGCCACCGTGCTGGCGGGCCCGATGGGCGCCACCCTGTGCGCCGACCAGGGCGCCGACGTCGTCAAGCTCGAACTGCCCGACGGCACCGATCCCCTGCGCACCCTGCAGCCGGTCAAAGACGGCGTGCCGCTCTGGTGGAAGGTGGCCAACCGCGGCAAGCGCGGCATCTCGCTCGATGTGCGCAAACCGCGCGGGCGCGAGATCTTCCTGCGCATGCTGCCCGGCTTCGACGTGCTGGTGGAAAACTTCCGCTCGGGCACACTCGACCGCTGGGGCCTGGATATCGCCACCCTGCACCAGGCCAACCCGCGCCTGATCGTGGTGCGCCTGACCGGCTTCGGCCAGACCGGCCCCTATGCCAAGAAACCGGGCTTCGCGCGCATCTTCGAGGCCATGAGCGGCTTCACCAACCTGGCCGGTGAAGAAGGCGGCTCGCCGCTGCACATGAACTACCCGGTGGGCGATGTCGTCGGCGCGGCCTTCTGCGCGTTCTCCATCGCCGCCGAAATGACCCGCCTGCGCGGCGACCCCGGCGCCAAGGGCTGCGAGGTCGACCTGGCCGCCACCGAAGCCCTGTTCCGGCTGCTCGACGCGCTGCCCGTCGAACACGAACAGCTCGGCGAAGTCCGCCGCCCGGTGGGCAACCGCACCACCTACGCCGCACCCTCGAACATGTACCGCAGCGGCGACGGCGTCTGGTTCACCGTGGTGGCCTCGTCGCCGGGCACCTACTCGCGCCTGTGCGAGGCCGTGGGCCACCCCGAGTGGGTGACCGACCCGCGCTTTGCCACCAACGTGGCCCGCGTGCGCAACATGGCCGAACTCGACGCCACCCTGGGCGAATGGTTCGCCGCGCGCGCCTTCGCCGAGATCCACGAACGGCTGAGCGCCTTCGAGATCGCATTCACCCAGGTGAACACCATCGCCGACATCGAACGCGACCCGCACTTCAAGGCGCGCGAAGCCATCGTGCGCCTGCCCGACCCCGACTTCGGCAGCCTGCCCGCCCCCTGCATCGTGCCGCGCGTGCCCGGCCGCACCATGCCCGTTCCCCGCACCGGCCCGGCCGTGGGCGAGCACAACGCCGAGGTCTACGGCGAGTTCGGCATCGGCGCAGACGAACTCGCGAGCCTGCGCGACGACGGTGTGATCTGAGGCGCTGACGACGGTGTGATCTGGGACGCCGACGACGGTGTGATCTGGGACGCCGACGACGGTGTGATCTGGGGCGCCGACGACGGTGTGATCTGGGGCGCCGACGACCGGGGGCTCGCCCGCGCTCGATCGGGCCCCGGCGGCCGCCGCTCTGCCTACAATGGTCGCAAACGACCATGAGGAGACCTCACCATGGCAGAGGCCGCAAACGTGCTCGACACCCTGCGCGGGCATGCCACGCACATCGGCGACCACGTCGCCTACTGGAGCCCGTTCAGCGAATGGACATTCGCCCGACTGCACCGAGCCTCCAACCGGCTCGCCCAGGGCATGGCCGCCGATGGCATCGGCCCCGGTGACCGCGTCGCCTGCCTGAGCAAGCACACCGCCGAAACCGTCGTCGTCTGGATGGCCGCCGCCAAGCTGGGCGCCGTGTGCATGCCCGTGAACTGGCGGCTGGCCCCGCCCGAAATCGCCTACGTGCTCGACGACGGCCGCGCGAAATTCCTCATGGCCGACGCCGAATTCGCCGACGCCGTCGCTGCCCTGCCGAACCCGCCGGCCCGCATCATCGCCAGCGTGGCCGACGCGCCCTTCGGCCCCTCGCTCGCGCACTGGAGCCAGGGCTTCGACGACCGCGACCCGGGCCGCACACCGGCCCTGGGCGACACCGCGCTGCAACTCTATTCATCCGGCACCACCGGCCACCCCAAAGGCGTCGAACTCAGCTTTGCCAACCTGGCCGCCAATCACGCCGTGCTCACCCACACCCTCGGCTTCTACGGGCCGCCGAGCATCATGCTCAACGCCCTGCCCGCCTTCCACATCGCCGGCATCGGCGTGGCCCTGTTCACAGGCGGGCTGGGCGCCAAACTCGTGCTCAGCCCCGACTTCGTGCCGAACCAAGTGCTCGACATGCTGGTCGAGCAGCACATCACCCACACCTTCCTGGTGCCGGCCATGATCCAGTTCCTGCTCGAAGTGCCCGACGTGGCCGGCCGCGACTACTCCAGGCTGCAGGGCATCTCGTACGGCGCCTCGCCCATCAGCCAGCGCGTGCTCGTCAACGGCATGAAGATCTTCGGCTGCGGCTTCACCCAGGTATACGGCCTCACCGAAGTCACCGGCGCCGTCACCCAGCTCTTCCCCGACGACCACCAGACCGAAGGCGACAAGGCCCAGCTGCTGCGCTCGGCCGGCAGCGCCATGCAGGGCGTGGAACTCAAGATCGTCGACCCCGACACCGGCAACGACCTGCCCGACGGCCAGGTGGGCGAAGTGTGGATCCGCACCGAACAGAACATGATCGGCTACTGGAACCGGCCCGAAGCCACCGCCGAAGCGCTCGTCCCCACCCCCGACGGCCCGCCGTGGTTTCGTAGCGGCGACGCCGGCTACCTGCAAGACGGCTACCTGTTCATCCACGACCGCATCAAAGACATGATCATCTCCGGCGGCGAGAACATCTACCCCGCCGAAGTCGAGAACCTGCTCATGCAACACCCCGGTGTGGCCGACGGCGCCATCTTCGGCGTGCCCGACGAGCGCTGGGGCGAAGCCGTGCATGCGGCAGTCGTACCCCGCGACCCCGCCACCTTCGACGGACAGAAACTGATCGCCTGGATGCGCGAGCGACTCGCCCACTTCAAATGTCCGAAAGGGGTTGATGTGATGGAGGCGATTCCGCGAAACCCGAGCGGGAAGATACTGAAGCGGGTGCTGCGGGCGCCGTATTGGGAGGGGCGGGGGCGGCAGGTTTCCTAGGGGGTTGAAACCTCTTGAGGCTGACGGCTCGTGCGGCTGACAGCCACGGGAGGCTGCCTCCTTACGATGCCTGACGACGTCAGCGGCCTGCGCGACCATCCTGGATCGGCCAGCGAGCCGCACCGACCCGCGCGGGCTCGGCGAGCGCGTCCACCGGGCTTCGCACCCCTGCGCCGCCGACGTTCAGCACATGGGTGTAGATCATGGTCGTGGAGACGTCGGTGTGGCCGAGCAGAGTCTGCACCGTTCGAATGTCGTAGCCGGCCTGCAGCAGATGTGTGGCAAAGGAATGCCGCAGACAATGCGGCGTAGCGGGCTTGGCGATCTGCGAAGCCTGAACGGCATGCTTGAAGGCACGTTGGAACGTCTGAGGATAGAGGTGATGCCGCCGCGTGATCCCAGACCTTGGATCCTTTGACAGCGAGTGCTGCGGAAACACCCAGAACCAGGGCCACGAACGACCGGCGCGTGGATACTTGCGAGCGAGCGCATGGGGCAGCCAGACACCGGGCACATTGCCCGCCCGGTCCTGCTCCCAGAAGATGCGGGATTCGACCAATTGTTGCCGAAGCGGCCCGTTGAGCGACGAAGGAAGCATCAGCGAACGATCCTTGTCGCCCTTGCCGCTTCGTACGAGGATCGCGTTGTGGCCGAAGTCCAGATCCTTCACGCGCAACTGCAGCGCTTCAGACACCCGCATACCGGTGCCGTAGAGCAGGCGGCCGAGCAGCCCGTGCTCGCCATTCAAGCCAAGCAAGACGCGCTGCACCTCCTCCTTCGAGAGAACCACCGGCAACCGCCGGCGCTCGGGTGGGCGCCCGATTTCGGTCAGCCACGGCAAATCCACCTGGAGAACCTTGGCATACAGAAAGAGCACGGCGGCCAACGCCTGACGATGCGTGGACGGGGAGACGCGCTGATCATCCGCGAGCCACCGGAGATATGCCTCGACCTCGGCCTGCCCCATTTGGGCAGGGTGACGCATTCGGTGAAAACGCAGAAACTTGCGTATCCAATAGAGGTAGGCTTTCTCGGTACTGCGGCTGTAGTGCAAATAGCGGATGCACTCCGCGACTCGACCCATGACCGTGGGCGCCGTTAGAGAAGGCTGTTCAACGTGACGCATTTGTCGGCTTTTTATACTGGATGCAATTACAGTACAACAGCGGTTGTCTCAGGCGCCATCAGCCGTTCGGCCGACTGAAGGAACCGATTAATGCAACACGGCGACTTCGTAATCCGTCTGGTACAACGGACCCTGTTAAAACAAAGTTGTACCTTCGTATGCTCGGCCTATGGCGACTCGAAATCTAATTGAGGGTGAGCGCCACCATTGGTGGCCAAAATCGCTGTCGCAGAACTGGGGCGATGAAGCTGGTCTGATTGGGCGCATTTCATCGCAAGGTAAGGTCGCCAAAGCGGTGCCAGGCAATTTGGCGGTGATTCGAGATGGTCATAATTTCATTCCGGCGAGAGCTCAAAACAAGAGCCCTTCGCCATGGGATCATACGTTTGAGCAAGAATTCGACCGGTCTGACTCCAGTTTTCCTGGAGTGATCCAACTTCTTCGGGATTTGGTGGAATCTCATAAGAGATCCACTCCGGTAGGGGCATTCGAATTCATGCCGCATCGCTTGCCCGACAAGAAAGTCGAGTTGCTCTTGGAGTGTGTTCTCTCACTTGTCATTAGATCGCCTAGATTCCGTTTCTTAGCGATTCAGCCCGCGCGCTGGTTTGGTCGCGAATTATCCGGAAAGGAGGGGCGCTCCCTAGCTGCTGCGAACATAAAAGGGGCTTTGCCACGGATCTTATCTAGCCTAGCCGATCATGGGCGGTTTTCCGTCATATTCTCTGAGTCAAGTGAATTCATCTTCGGAGACGGTTTTTATTCGAATGTGCATCTCGGAAGTGCCTTTGCGCCATATAATGTTCGTTTCCTAGCGCCAATTACTCCAGAGATCGCAGTATTTTACAGTCGCAGGATCTCCCGCAGAGATTGTGCTCAGCTGACTACCGTTCTCGCGAGCGAGGCCTTCGTGAACGCCGTGAACGAAACAGTGCAAATATATGCCAAAGACGAGCTGTTTTTTCGAAAGCAAGCCCCCACGTTAATCGATGCCTTCAAGAAAGCCGAATACGCGGAGTACGAGGCTGGCGACCCAATCCCAGGCTTCGAGGAGCTACTGAAATGTTCCCATTAACAGCAAGCGCAATTTTCTTCAGCCCCAGGTACAACATTGCGTTGCAGCAGACGCTTGACCCTTGCCACGCCTTGCTGCCGCAAGCCGCGTCAAGCCTCAACCGCTGCTGATCTGGGCGTTATGCATGCAGGAAATGCTCCGAACGTTGCATGAAATGAGTCCGATGAGTGTCGCCGATGCGGGTTACCTCTACTGGCTCTGCGAAAGAACGATGCGCGGGTACGTTGAGGAGACGTGGGGCCGATGGAATGAAGAAGGCATTCGAGCAGAGTTGTCGCGCCTTGCGACGGAAGGTGCAGCTTCTACCATCTCTGTTGAGGGGGGCCGGGTGGGCGCAATCGTCTGCGACTACCGCGGAGACCCGATTGTGCTGGAGCAGCTATTCATTGAACCGGAGCATCAGCGCCGTGGCATAGGCGCTCACGTTGTTCGCCTGGTGTTGGACCGCGCAAGGGAGTCGCGGGTCGGGGTGAAGCTTGGAGTTTTGAAGGTGAATCCTGCGAAGAGTTTCTACGAGCGGCTCGGGTTTGGCGTAGTCGGAGAAACGGAAACGAGATATGACCTCGAGTGGCATGCATAACCCAACATTGCAGCCGACGGTTGACCCTTGGCGCGTCTTGCTGTCGCAAGCCGCACCAAGCCTCAACCGCTGCTGATTTCAGCGTTCTACATTGGAGGGCAGCGTCGGGGTGGTTGAGATCGTCAAGATTCAGGCGGCAGATTGGTCTCAATATCGCAGCGTTCGTTTGGACGCGCTGCGAGAGTCTCCCGGTGCGTATGGCAGCACATTTGATGAAGAAGCGTCGAACCCCGATAGTTGGTGGCGAGAGCGTCTTGTGAATTGCGACGCCGGCCAGGATCGTCCGCTATTCGCAATGGCTGGTGGCGACGTTGTCGGTCTTGCCTGGGGCAAGCTTGAAGTTGGCGCAGCCGAGAAGATCGGTCAGGTCTACCAGATGTGGGTGCGAGGAAACGCGCGTGGTTTAGGGATAGGGCGTTTGCTATTGCAAGACCTCGTCGGTTGGTTTCGAGAAAGAGGTGCGACGGTTGCGTCGCTTTGGTCGAGTGTTGGCGAAACGCCTGCGAATCGGCTGTATGCCGCTCTGGGTTTCATTGAGGCCGGGAGCCGAACCATTGCGGCCAGGAGCATCTGTCCTGTGTCGCAAGATGGAGTTGACGCTATGAGGCTCCATGTAGAACTAGTCGTCGCAGCGGACCGCCTGAAAAGTCGCAGGAACCTGGGCTCGCGCCCAGAACCCCGCGCCTTTTCAAGCGGCCCGCTGGCCTGAATCGTTATGCAGCTCAAACGGGGAACCCCGAGCGATGAATGAGTTGAATGTTTTCGTCAGCGTCGGAGGCACTGCCACAGAGAAGCAGGAGACCTTCATTCGGGCGGTCGAAGATCGGCTTCGAAGCGAAGGATTGGTTCCGCATACCGTCGGCAGGAATATTTTCAGCGCCGACGCTCCACTGAAGACGGTCACACAGTTGCTGGATAGGTGCTCTGGGACCGTGGTCATCGCCCTCGAGCGTACATATTTTGCCGAGGGCATTGAGAAGCGCGGTGGGCCGAAAGCGAGCACGCTCACTGAGGTTAAGCTGCCCACGCCGTGGAATCATATCGAGGCCGCCATGTCCTACGCCCGCGGCCTCCCGCTCATGGTCATCGTCGAGGCTGGCCTGAAGAGTGAAGGGCTTCTTGAGCGTGGCTATGACTGGTACGTGCAATGGGTGACACCCGAGGCTGCGGCACTTACTTCCAACGAGTTCAATGGGGTTCTGGCTAGCTGGAAGCAAAAAATGATGGACGCGCTGAAGAAAACACCGTCGCCGAAGACACCGGCAGACCTCACAGTCGCGGAACTACTGGGCGGTTTGAGGCCTGTCCAACTGTGGTCCGTTCTCGTTGCCTTGGCAGCGTTGGTGGCGGGCGCGTTCGCTCTGGGCGGGAAACTTTTTGGTGGCTAATCGCTGCATAACAACCGGTTGCAGCGGACGGTCCGCTGCGCGGCCCGCCGCTGAACCGGAGCGTTGGGCCACTTGGATGAGGTCTCTGTGAGGGAACACGCATGAAGCCAAAACCTGCGAATCAGAAAACCGACAAACCCGATGACAAGCCATCGGGTGAGTCTAAAGCTGCTTCATGGCTTGGCTTAGCGGCGCTAAGCGTTACCGCGATAAATGGTGCGATTGCCTTCTATGGATGGGACACTGCGAAATCCATTGGCGAATACGAGGCAAGCGCCAAGATGAAGTTGGAGGCGATACAACAGGTCGTGGAGCGAGGCTACATTCTTTACGCAAGAGCGTCAGAGCGAGACTTCATCGATCTGGTGGCAAATAGCCCCGGAATAGAACTCACCGGACCCGCCGCCGATCTCGCGAAGAAAAGTATCCTGGAAGACAAGAACAGCCTTGATATCCTCGAAAGAGAGATCTCGCAGGACAAGCGACAGCCGACACGGTCTCTCATGGAGGGCTACCTCCAGATCATCGGCGGCAACTGCAAGGAAGCTATTTCGGTGTTAGAGAAATACTCAAGGGAAATTCCTATCAAATATCTTCTTCTCGCTACAGCCCATCGAAAGTGCGGCAACACTCAAAGGTCGGTCGAGATGAACAATCGAGTGCGTGAGTTACCCATTACTAGACCGAGTGACAGAATCAAGGCCAAAGCTCTTAACAACAACGGGAACGCAATGGTCAAGAGCGGCCAACTCGCTGAAGCTCTTCTTTACTACGAGGCAGCGATTCGCGCTGACCCTTCGCTCTACGGCGTGAACTACAACCTTGCGGCTCTTCACAGCAGGATGGGGAAGCAGGATGAGGCTGTGCGGCGCCTTTGCCTTTACAAGGCCTCGCATGACGGCAACGTCATCTCCGAGGTCGAGTCCGATCCAGATAACGACTTCCTCAAGCTACGACAGAATTTGGGACCAAAGTGGAAAGACATGTTGGCTGCACGACTCAGTTCGTGCGGGTGATGCGGCAGAGTGAATAGCGACCCAACAACGCGTTCAACTCGGACCTTCGGGTCGCTGCGCGACCCTCGGCCGGTTAACACGAACGTTAGACGGTTTCTCACGTTTATGGCACGGATAGATCTTTCGGACCATCTCGTTCACTGGATGCGCGGTCAAGACGATGAGGCTGCGTTTGATACTCTTCATCAGATTGTTATGGAGCAACGTCTGCTTGGTGGAGATGGCGCGATCCGTGGCGGGTTCGTTTGCGTTTGCTTTACTGAGGCTCCGGAGGTGCTTTTCCACCGGGTACTTGGCCGTTATCGCCCGTTCGGAATTCGCGTATCGAAGAGTTGGCTTTTCGCTCAAGGTGGCAGACCGGTCATTTACGAAAGCGAGGCGGAGTACGAGCAATTGCCCCGGTCTCTACGGTGGCGCCATGTCCGATACGAGCCCGATGGAGTTCCGCCAATTGACTTCTCGTGGGAGCGTGAATGGCGAATCAATAGAGATGAGCTCTATCTGCCACCCGAGGAGGTGACTGTTGTCGTACCCGACGAACGCCACGCATCCGAACTAGTCGATGCTCACTTTTATCACGAGCACATGCGCGTAACGTTCGAGAGGGAGGTATGGGGTGAGCTCGCAGCATTCGAACAGGAGCAGCCTTTCGCCTATGGCCTCAGTGTCATTCCATTGGCCGTCTAACTCGGCGATGGAGCGGACAGTTGACCCAGGCAGGCGTTCGCTGCCGCGAACGCCCGCCCGCCGCAACTGCCCCTCACCTCAGCGTTAGCTCTCTTGGGTCTCAATCATCATGATCGAAGCCATACTAAACGACGCGGTTGATCTCCTCTCTGTCGCAGATGAGTCACCATTTGAGTCCACTGTCGACTATGCGGCAGAAGTCAAAAAACGTGATGAAGCAACACGTGCATGGAAAACACTCAGCGCGCAGGAGCAATCCAACCATAAAGACAGGATAGAAAACTATCTTGTGGCCATTGGCGTCCTGGACTTTAAGAGTGCAGAGGCCCAGCGAGCAAAGAATCTTTCCCTGCTACGCAACGAGATCGCAGCCCATATCCGGGATGAGAGCTCTTTCAAACTGCTAAGCATTGAAGAGCTTCACTTTTCAACGTCTCTTATCGAGCTGCTGGAAAATGCGGAAAACGCTGAGCATATTCGCGAGTTGTATCGATTAAGAAAACGAACCACAGGCTCAAGCAGGAACTCTGGAATAAATATTTCAGAAGCACAGCGTCTAAAGAATTGCATGAAACAAGGAAGAGAGTTATATCTCTCTGGGCGTAGTGGCTCTTTAATGGTTAAACCGCTCAACTTCTTTTATGCGCTAACAGCGTATGCATACGCTGTCGTGATTCTCAACAATCCTGTGCGTTATGTTCTTGATGGACTCCCTGGTTCGCATGGTATCAATTACCTACCAGATTATATAAAGGCACAGTTTGGTGGCGACATTAAACAGGGGACGTTCAGTGATTTATTTACGTCTTTTCCTACGACCACTATTCGTGACCGACGAACCACTATCATTCAAGACGGCGAGGCATCAATCTTAGCCTTTTACAAGACACGAACAACAGTTGGGACTGGCACCTTGTTGAGCATGGTGCCCGAAGTTCGCGAGTATTACAGTCTCGTAACCGGTAAACCATCTAGGACGTTCCCCCTTGAGATAACGACTATAAGCGACCCAAGAAGCGTGAAATGGGAACTCCAAATTGGAGATGGTGAAACACGGCCCTCAGCCGAAGACATAGAAAACGCATTTGGGGAATTTCAGTGTGGAGAGCGGCACGGCAAGACAATCATCACCGTTCCATTCACCGAGGCCCACAAGATCCGCGCAACTATCTACTCAGACATTCGTGGCCGTTTCTGGTATGTCGAAAATCCGTTCTATCCAATTGTGCTTCCAGAACTTTGTGTGCATTTCCTTCTTACAAACGCTTTCAGCAACATCATGAGGTATTCGCCCGATCATTGGGGTGAGATTCTTCTCAACCAAGTTAGGTCGGACATCTCACTTATCACGCGCAAGTATCTCTCTGCCTTTGAGAACAAGTTGCCGGTGCTGCTGCTTCGCTCCTTGTCCAAGTTCTATCCATATGTGTCGTCAGAGAGCTAACCAACGCTTCGAGAGGGACGCTCCAACAGCCGGCTTCGCCGCCTGTTTCCGCGCCCCCTCAAGCTAAACGTTATGTGTCTTGAGGAAAATTGTGGCCGCTGAAGGCGAGATCCTTTCATACTTCGAAATGTGTCAGCGGGAAGGCACTTCACTTCAGCGCGGAATGAACTTCCGGCTACATGGCGGTCATTCAGTCGTGTTGATGTCGGTGCGGCCGAACGCTCCGTACGAAGACGAGGTGCAAGATGACGGTGCGGTCCTGATCTATGAAGGCCACGATCATCCTCGAACTGAGGAAACGCAAAACCCCAAGTCGCTCGATCAGCCCGAGTTCTTGCCGGGCGGCGGCCCCACAGAGAATGGCAAATTTCACCAGGCTGCCCAGGACTTTAGGGCGGGGAAAAAGGCGCCCGATCTCATCCGCGTTTACGAGAAACTTCGGAAAGGTATCTGGAGCTACAACGGCTTCTTCCATCTCGTAGATTCTTGGCGCCAATCAGACGGTACTCGGCATGTTTTCAAGTTTCGGCTCGAGGCAATCGAAGAGGCGCAAGATGCCTCTGCCGCCGTTGATATCTCGTATCGCCAAACGAAGCATCGCCGAATTATTCCAACTCATATCAAGTTGGCGGTATGGAAGCGGGACGGTGGGAAATGCACGATGTGTGGATCTACTGACGAGTTGCACTTCGACCACATCCTGCCATACGCGAAAGGCGGCACGTCGCTGATAACTGAGAATGTCCAGTTGCTCTGTGCCAGGCACAATCTGCAGAAAAGTGCCCGAATTGAGTAGCCACATAACAAGCCGCTGCATCGGACACTTGACACGGGCGCACTCCCGCTTTCGCAAGCGCACGCCCGTGTCAAGTACCGCTGAGCTCAATCGTTATATGCTTGAACCCAGCCGGCGCCGCCAAAGGCTTGTGATTCAAGGTTTGTTGGCCCAATAGCGAGGGAGCTTTCTGTGGTGTGCGACTGCCATCACGATGACCGCCTCATGCGTGACTTCGTAAATCATCGAAAAGGGGAAACGACGAAGAACGATGCGACGGTTGCCTTGGTCGTCTTCCTTCCAAGTGAATGGTGTACGGGCAATCCGTTCAATCCCCTCCACGACCTCACGCCGAAAGGCATCTGCGGCATCGGCGCTTCGCTCGCGGTACCAGTTGAACGACTCCGTGATGTCGAGTTCGGCTTGGTCGGAGATGACGACCGGGAGGCCAGTCACAACGCGAGAATGCGGGCTCTAGCCTCGTCCCACGGGATGAGCTTGGCGCGTCCCGCCTGGATGTCTGCTTTGCGCCGCCGTATCTCGTCGCGCCACGCATCAGTCACGACTGCAGTGTCTTCGGTGTCGAGGCTGTCTAGCAAGGCGACCGCAACTTCGGCGCGTTCGTTCTCCGGCAAGGCAAGGAGCTGTCCGAGCAGCAAGTCTGTCCGAGCGTTCATGACCGTTGATGCCAATGCGGAATGGTCGTCCAGTCTAGCACTCGCGGCATCGCATATAACAAACCGCTGCATCGGACACTTGACTCGGCCGTACGCCCGCTTACGCAGGCGCACGTCCGCGTCAAGTGCCGCTGAGCTCAATCGTTAGCCACCTCCGGTGCCTATGTATCACTACGACCAAAGACCGAATACCCAACTAGACGCCGCGTCCCAGGACGCGCTGCGGCGAATTCGAGACCTTGAGTACGCAGTTCTGGTTGGGCGCAACAACTGTGGTAAGTCGTTCTTACTAAAGTCCCTCACGCAACAGTGGGGGCAGAACGCCTCGTACCTAGGCCCAGCCCGCTACCAGAACTTCAACCTTCTTGGGTACTACACCCCAAAACGCAATCGCAGGGACGAGCGCTGGCGCCAGTTCATGCAGCAGTGGCAACAGCAACAACAGAACATCGACAACTCGCCGGTCAACCTGCAGGAGGCCATAGCTGAGTTGGGTGACGCCCAACGAGCGACCCTAATTGAGATCGTAGACACGCTGCTGGGCATCAAGCTTGAGATTCGCCAAACGGTGGATGGCAATTCGATGTCGCAAAAGTACATCTCTTGCGGCGGCCACAACATCTCTTATACAAGCTCTGGCTTTCGTCTCGTCACGACGCTCGTCACAAGCCTGCTGGACACGGAGTACGACACCTTCCTGATCGACGAGCCCGAGTTGGGCATTAGCCCCGAAGCTCAGGGTCAGCTTGCCGATTTTCTTTTCGATAGAGCACATCGCGCAAGGTACTTTCCACACATCCGGACTTTGGTCTTTGCCACTCATTCGACCGTGTTTCTCGATCGCCACAACGTGACGAACAATCACATGGTCACGAAGAGAGGCGACACCATCGATGTGCGGCCGATTGAAACCCAGAGCGAGTTCAACCGTGTTCACTTCTTTCTGCTGGGCAATAGATTCGAAACGCTCTACCTTCCGTCGGCCATCGTCCTGGTGGAAGGCAAGACGGACCATCGGTTTATCGAGCGGGTCTGTTCGGTGCGGTTTCCAAATGCGCAGTTGAGCGTCATTGCAGCCAACTCGGACAGCCGGATCAAAGAGATCCTTTCGGTAGCAAGAGGGTTGCTATCTGACATCCAGCGCAGCCCGTATCGCGACCGCATCTTTGTTATTCTGGATTCAGTTCACTCTGCTGGCCTTCCCGATCAGCTGGTGCAGATGGGCCTACAGGCGGAGAACATCGTTACTTGGCCACTGAACGGCATCGAACACTACTACCCGCCCCTGGTGGTCGACCGCATCTTTGGCGCTGGAGCAGCCCTTTCCATCCAAGATGATCGCGTTACTAGGAACGGTCTTACGTACAGTAAGAATGAGCTTTCGGAGAAAGTGTGTTCTCTGACGGACCAAACGACACCCATGCACCGAGAGTTCGAGGAACTGCTTGTACGCAAAATCGCGGAACGAGTCGGCTAACCCTTCGCTGCACCCGGCCTGCTACAGCGGGCTTCGCCCGCGTCCGCAGGCGGGTGAGCTCAAACGTTAAGCATCTGAAATGCGTTCCCTTGTTCTCGCACAGCTCAAAAGCATTGACCCGGCGACTGCCGTGGAGGCGGAGCAGCTGGATGATGCAATTTCATGGGTTGAATCTGGAGCGCCATTGTGTCGAGTTGAGAAACCCGCGACGCCGAGAAAGCATCTTGTTTCGTACTTTCCCGTCGTGGATGGTGAATACATCCTGCTTGTGGATCACCGGAACGCGATGCGCTGGCTTCCTCCGGGTGGCCATGTAGAGACAGGTGAGGATCCGAGGACGACTGTTGTTCGAGAGCTTCGTGAGGAGCTCGGCCTCGAAGCAACTGTCGGTGAAATTCCAGAACCGCTGATGGTGAGCGTCACCGAAACAGTAGGCCACACAAGTGGGCACACGGATGTTTCGCTTTGGTATACGGTCAGGCGCTCGCGGAGCGAGCCCCTGTGCTATGACGAGGGAGAGTTCAAGTCTGTCCGCTGGTTTTCCTTTTCAGAGGTGCCGTATGAAAGGACGGATCCGAACCTTGAGCGATTTATCGCGAAACTTCGTGCAGAGGCTTAACATTTCGTTGCAGCAGACGGTTGACCCTTGCCACGCCTTGCTACCGCAAGCCGCGTCAAGCCTCAACCGCTGCTGACCTGAGCGTTAGATGGAAAGTCGGCCTGGGCAAGGGCAAAAGCCCTAGATTTCCGATCGAGAATAGGCAGTATTCAACGGTTCGAAAGCGAATGATTAGTGGATCTTGCTTGTGTGGCAAAATCGCCTACGAGGTAACTGGCTCCGGGAAGTCGATGTACTACTGCCACTGCGCTATGTGCCGGAAAGCGAGTGGCTCGTCGTTCGCCACGAACATGCTCATGAAGGAATCCGATATGGTGATCACTTCCGGCGAGGAACACCTAAAGGGGTTCAATTCCAGCCTTGGCGAAACTCGATATTTTTGCTCTGAATGCGGCTCTCCAATTTTTGGTAAGGCCGATGCTAGGCCGGGCCTGATTTCACTACGGTGCGGCGGCCTGGACGGAGCCCCTGAGATTGAGCCGGAAGTCCACTTGTTCACGGACTGGAAGGCGCCGTGGTACCACATCGGGGATTCGCTAAGGCAGGTACCAGATTTGAAGCTCCCAATTAGTTCGGTCTCGGAATCCGCGCCAGACGAACCGAGGCAAAGCTAGTAGCGAATCAAGAATTCAAAGCGTGAAATTTCCATCTAACAATCTGCTGGAGTCCGACGCTTGACAGCTTCTTCCCTTCGCTACCGCTCCGGTCAGTCGCTGTGCAAGCGCGGCTCAGCAGGACGTTAGATATCAATGGAAGCGCGATTGGACGACGGCGACAGTGATCCACGCTTGATGGTGGTCGTGGAGCGATCCATTGACTTGCTTTCGAAGTTCGTCATCCCGTTGTACACGAACGACCGCCGAGGGCGCCCGATGCAGTTTGGGAGTGGCTTCTTTGTTCGCCGAGGTCGAGATCGTTTTTTGATCTCGGCTGCGCACGTTCTTCGAGAGGCGCTGTCAAATGAGTGCTACTACTACATCCAGCCGGGCCTAACATGCAGACTGTCAGGAACGCTCGTCTCTGGTTGGATGGCGCCCGGCGTTAAGGACAACATTGATGTAGCGGGATTGCTGCTCGGTGAAAGTTCGGAGCTCCCATCGCCTGAACTAGAAAAGTACTGCGTGGATGAGTCATATATCGTGCCGCGGTATGCGCCACGCGAAGGGCGTCAATACGTCATCATTGGCTATCCTGCTTCAAGGAATCGTTCGCGCCCTCATGATCGAACAGTGACAGCACAGCCGTATGCGTACTATGCGGACTCGATTCCCTCGGAAAGGTATTCATCGTTGGGCTTGTCGCCGGAAACGCACGTTGCGATCCCGCTGGACCTAAAGGTTGGATACGGGGCAGATGGAAAACACCGAAATCTTCCGAGACCTCAAGGCATGAGTGGATCGCCGATTTGGGCCCTATTGGAGGAACCAACGAACGCCGCGCATCGTACGTTTCCCTTGGTTGGCGTCGGTACAACGTATTTGGCTAGCGAGCGGGTTCTTGTTGGTACAGATTCGGGAATCATCGATGAGATCTTCCGAGTTGCTATCTAACTCGTCGGCGCAGCGGACCGCTTGAAAAGTCGCAGGAACCTGGGCTCGCGCCCAGAACCCAGCGCCTTTTCAAGCAGCCCGCTGGCCTGAGGCGTTAGGCATCGCTAGGCGAATCATGATCGAGAGTGTCGTCTCTGAGCTGAAGAGGTCGCCTATTGCATCAATCTCAGGATTGGTGGCGGTCCTCATTGCTGCCGTGAGTCTCTTTCTCGCCAACTCGAGGTACATGCCAGGCGTGGGCGTGCAGAGTGCAACCGGCGACTTGGCTAGTCAGGGTCAGGAAGAATTCGTTCTCGCGAACGCACTGCTGGCCATCGCCTTCTACATTGCCGCCAGTCTATCTGCTGCATTTGCGACACGGATGGTCGCACGGAGATTTGAGTTTGCTGCGCTGTTCCTGTCAGTTCCCTTGGCTTCTCTTGTGAACTTCATGTTCATCGTTGTGCTCTTTCTTTCACCTCCGCGTTCGCTTGGTCAGGAACTCTTTTCACGAGCGCACGACCTTGTTTTCTACGGTACTTCTTCTGTATTTCTAATGGTGTGCGGGCTTGCGGTACTGCGAAGTATTGCTTCGCCCGGCACGGAGAATAAGAAAGATGGGAGCATGTCGTATGACAATGCGATGGGCTCGCTAGTTTGGGCGATTATTGTTCTGCTAGTTTGGTCTAGTGCAGTTTTCAAGGGGCAAGCGTTGCTGACTGAGACGTTTTTGCCTTCTGTAACTCACCCCATTCAGAATAGTGGTGGAGCGGCTATGCCTAACCAGCCGCTGCAGCCGACCGCCGAAGGCGGCGGCTGAACTCAATCGTTAGGCCGCATAGCCGTCCCCGACGAGTACACATGCATCGAAATGACCATCGATCGGACCCTAGGATTGCATTAGGCCAGTTCGACCTCGGCGATGGCAGAACAGTCCATGGTGAGCTGACGTTTGATGGCGACGACACCCGCCTTCGCCTAACTGATTCAAGCCTCATTGTGCTCGATGAACAGAAGCACCGCACTATTCGCGGAACGCTTACCGATTTGACTCAAGTCATTCTTCTGAACTGCATCGCAATAGAGAACCTCGGTTCTCGTTCACGAGGGCATGCCCACAGCTATTTTGCTTCGGTCTATCCGCACTTCGTACTAGAGGGCTCGCACCAACTCGACCCCGACCAAGCGTCAATCTCGGCGATCTATTTTGACGTCGACGATGCCGCTACGATCTTCTACGATTACTCAGCATTTGGCTCGGCGCACGAGCCAGAGCGGTACATCGATCAACTCGTGAGGCAGCCAGACGGTGTGAAGACCCCAAGAACTGGCGACGAACCCAGAGAGGTATATTTCGCCGGAAGACGGCAAATAGTGTCAGTCACCTTCAACGGCGGCACAGTAAGCGCAAGTCACAACCCAGCTTGGAACCTTGGAGGGCCGAACGGCATTTCAATTCACAATCGTATTTCCAACTCCATAACGCTGTCTGAGTTATCGACCTTCGATCACGCCATCGGATTGGCAATTCGATTGGGCAGGTTTCTTGGACTTGTCGCAGGCCGCCCGCAGAATATTTCAAACGTTCAAGTCTCCACAAGCGAGGAATCGCCTGACGGCTGGTACAAGGTCTATTGGTGCAATCCACCTGGCCGCAAACTTATAGGAAAGTCAAAAGACCGACTGCCTCATCCTGCTGATCTACCACTGGATGCAGTTGAAAAGCAAGACGAGTTCGTGACCGTGCTACGTGGTTGGCTCAATTCAGACGCAGAGCGACTTCGCGCACGGGTCAACTTCCTGAACTCCTTTGCGTACGAGCATCACTACTCAGTCGAGCGACTAGTTGGGGCAGCTAACGCATTCGACCTCCTCCCGGACAGCGCGCTGCCACGACAGTTTCCCGTTGATCCCGCCGTGTTGTCAGCAAGAGATCAATGCAGGGCCATTTTCAAAGCGCTCCCCGACTCACCAGACCGAAACTCGGTCCTCGGTGCTCTTGGGCGAGTAGGCGGGCCTTCTCTAAAGCAAAAGGTTAGACATCGCGCATCTCGAATCGCGGCACAAAGACCTGATCTATTTCCTCACCTCCTCGCCGTGCTTGATTTGGCGATCGATTGCCGCAACTACTATGTCCACGGCACGGAGACAAAGGTTGATTTTGATTCGAACTTCGACACTGTCGTGTTCTTGACCGATGCATTGGAATTCATCTTCTTCGCATCAGAATTCATGGACTTCGGATGGAACTTGAGCGCATTCTTGAATAAGGGAACCACCCAATCTCACAAGTTTTCATCGTTTCGCATCCAGTATGCCTACGGAATCGCGAACCTCCGCAACTTATCTGCATTACCCAATTCATAGCCAACCGCCGGGCGATGCCCAAATGCGGCCTAACGGGTCGTTCAACCGGAGCGCCAACGGCTGGCCACCTTGCCCGCTAGACGCCCGCTGTCTATCCTGCGCCTCGCGGGCAAGGCGTCCAGCCGTCGTCGCCCGGTTAACTCTGCGTTGAGCCTCAGAATGAATCTCCGCTATACGGTTACTCACTTGATTGCTGCCGTTGCGTTCACTCTGGCGGCGGGCGGTGGCAATGCCCAAGAGACGGAAGGGGTGTTCCAAGTCGGAGATGCTGCAATTCGGGTCCCGACTCCGCAAGGGTTTAGCGAGACGTCGCGCCGTTCAAAGGGACTTTGGGAATTGGCGCTTTCCTACGCCGCCGGCGATGCTCGAATAATTGGCCACTTTGTCACTGAGGAAGACCTTGTTGCGTTCGAGAGTGGCGATGCTGTCACGTTCAAGGAGTTTCTATTTCTACAGACGCCGCGCCGCACAATGGCATTGACCGCCACTCAGGCGCAGTTTGACAAGCTTCGTTCAACGACAGCCGCTCTTCAAGCCGACCTTGCAAGGCGCATCGAACCCCGACTGGCGGCCGAGCTCGAGAAAGTGTTCAAAGCCTTGTCATCCGCGGAGGGCGTTGACATTGAGCTTCGGGTTGGCGAAGTCGTCCCGGTTTCGGTCGACCGAAATGATGCCCGGGTACTGATCTTCACCATGCTGGGCGAAGCGGGCGTCGTAGAGCGCGGATCGAGCACGTATCAGAATATGGTAGCCACCACGGCGTACTGTTTTGTCGCTGGTAAGGTAATCATTCTCACCGTATACCGGCACTTCCGAAGCCCCAGGGATCTTCATCTATCCCGAATTTTCATGAACTCATGGGCCGATACTGTTCTATCCGCGAACTGACGCTCAACAATGCGTCGCACCCGACGTTTGACAACGTGCCGGAACCTGGGCGTTGCCCAGAACCCGTCCCGCTGTCAAACGCTGGTGATCTGAATCGTTGAGTAGCGAAAGGAGCGCTGAGCATTTATGGATGCCGCGAGCGGGTTCTCTACCATTTCTCAGATTGCCACTGCGGTTCTCGGATTTTCTGGGCTCGTCACGGTCTTTGATCATCGTCCAGTGGCAAATTGGTCAAGAGTAGACCGGATCCGATTGTTCTTCCTGATAGGTAGTACTGCGACTCCATTGTTGGCGTCGCTGCTGGCCATGATTGTTTTGACAATTGGCATGTCTCCGGACTTTGAAACTGTGGCGCTGAGTATTCTCGTCATGTTGATTCTTGGTCCGTGGTGGATCGCTGGCACCAAGAAAGTTGTCTCCGTGTCACGCGAGGAGTTAGTGGCGGAGGGATGGAGTCCGGGGCTATTTTGGGTGCTGCAAGGGCTATTGCTGGTTTTGCTTATCCTCCAGGTGGCGAATTTCACAGGATTCTCTTGGTATTGGGTTCCATTGGCCTCTGTTACGTGCCAACTCTTGACTGCGGTGATGCAGTTTGTTCGATTCGTTGTTACGAGGCGTGCTGCGGCCCCTCAAATGGGTGGTGCCGAGTGAGCAGGTCAATTCGTTTCGATATGGCTGCGCTCCGGGTGGAGGTAGGGGTCGCCACTCAACTGGTCGCTTCAGCGGACCGCTTGATAACCCGCAGGAACCTGACAGCTAACAAATCGTTGCAGCGGACGTTTGACCCGCCGCCCATTTTTGCCACAGCAAAAACGGCCGTCGCCTCAAGCGCCGCTGAACTCAGTCGTTGTACAGCATCATGAAAATTCGGAGATGCGTGAATGAAGACAAGTGATGCAGTCAGTATTCTCTGGGAAAGTATCCAAGATAACGTTCATGATCCCGACCAGCTGCGTGGCCTATTATCGATGGATGCAGCCTACGCGGTTCAGCTTGGAGTTCTTACGCGCTTCGAAGAATTGGGCGATAGATTGGTCGGATGGAAAGTTGGTTTGACAGCGAAGGCCATTCAGGAACAACTTGGATTCCACGAACCCGTGTTTGGCTTCTTAACGCGAAATGCTCGCCATGAATCTGGCGTGGAGCTGGATTTTGGCAATTTGAAGGCGCCTGGATTCGAGAACGAATTGTGCTTAACGATCGGAGAAACGCTCACGGGCCCTGATGTAACCTTCGACCAAGCAATGGCGGCGATCTCTGAGGTTTCCCCGGCATTTGAAATTATTGAAAAACGTAGCCGTCCACCACTGGATATGCCTTTGGCGATGGCCGACAATGGGCAACAGAAGGGTTTCGTCGTTGGAGAGGGTGTTCAATTTACAGGTATGGATCTCGCGAAGGTGTCGGTTGACGTATTCGTTAACGGTACTAAGCAGGAAACCGCGATTGGTGCCGAAGTGCTCGGAACTCCCGTAGAGTCAGTGGTTTGGTTGGCTAACAAGCTTTCGCAATTCGAACGGAGCTTGGAAGCGGGTAGCTTTGTAATGTCTGGTTCATTCACGAAGCAATACGACTTGTCGCGCGGCGATCGAATTGAGGCGGATTTCGCAGGGATCGGTCGAGTGACTGCATATTTCCCTTGACGGGAATGCCATACTGTACAACTTAACGTTGAACCGGACACTTTACAAGCTGCCCGAACGCGCGCACCGTGTTGAATCGGCACCTTGTAAAGCGCTGGCCAACTGAGCGTTGAACTCTATGAACTATCGGGATCTGATCATCGAGGGCCTTCCTGCGACAGATGACTATCACTCTCCACCGGCTCTGCCTGATGGCTACGCCCGGGAGTACATAGGCAGCATTCCGAGTATTTCACTTCCAAATGGTCGTTTCGTCTTCTATATTCGCGTGTTTACTGGGACTGCTGACCGGTTAGAGGCGGATCCTAGAGTTCAGGGTCAGATAATTGCGCGCTCCTGGCAAGAACTTTTTTTTGGAGATTATCGCTACTGGGATTGGGTTTTTGACGCAGAGGTGACAGAACTCATTGATGGCCTTTCCTGCCGAGCAAGACGGAAGGTTGCACTTGTCTCAGACCAAGACATTCATGGAATCTACGTCCCGTGTATTTTTGGTGGTGATGAGGTTCCAGATTTCCCTGTTCCAAGGTTCGTAGTGGAGAAATCTCGTCGCTTTCGAGCAGATACACGGCTAATTTTACCTTCTCTCGTTACATTGAATAGTGAACTGGTCCGAAGAGTGAGGAAGAACCCGGATGAGCTTCATCAAATAAGGCCCCGTCAGTTTGAAGAGTTGATTTGTGAGGTGCTTGCACGTTATGGGTGGCGAATTGAGTTGACCCCGGCCTCAAAGGACGGCGGGTACGATATAGTTGGCATCTCGGGCGCTGCCGGTGGCGTCGCGTCATCGTGGCTTATTGAGTGTAAGAAGTATGGGCCGGAGAATAAGGTTGGCGTTGGTGTCGTCAGGGCACTGTGTGGGGTCAAAGAGCAAGTCAAGGTTGCCAACGCGATGATTGTCACTACCAGCACATTTACAAGTGGAGCGGTTGAAATGGGGACAAGCCGATGGGATCTTTCGTTGCGGGATCACGAAGATGTGCTTGACTGGGTATCAAGAGTCCCTGATTAGCGTTCAACTCGACGCCGCAGCGGACCGCTTGAAAAGTCGCAGGAACCTGGGCTCTCGCCCAGAACCCAGCGCCTTTTCAAGCGGCCCGCTGGCCTGAGGCGTTAGGCATCGAAGGAATCTGCAGTGTTCATCGGACATTTCGCACTCGCCTTTGGGGCGAAAAAGATTGCTCCAAGTGTTTCACTTGGAGTTCTCTTCATGGCCGCGCAACTTGCGGACCTAGTTTGGCCAGTGCTCGTGCTTCTCGGTATCGAGACAGTGGAGGTACATCCAGGCATGACGGCGTTCACTCCGCTGGACTTCGTTCATTACCCCTACTCGCATAGCCTTGTTGCTTTGGTCGGCTGGGCGGTAGCCCTTGCGGTGACCTACATGCTTGTTCGACGGGCCACGCTTGCCGCCACCATGACGGTCGCCCTACTTGTCTTGAGTCATTGGCTGCTAGACGTCGTAACTCATAGGCCGGACATGCCGGTGACGATCAGTGGTTCGGAGCTACTGGGTCTTGGTCTCTGGAACTCCATTCCAGCAACGATCGCGGTAGAGGGCGGCCTTTTCGCGCTCGGAGTCGCCATGTACTTCCGTGCGACAAGCGCAACGGACCGCGTCGGTCAGGCTGGGACTTTGGCACTGGTTGGTTTCCTGGCAATCGTGTACGTAGCGAACCTCGTGGGACCCCCTCCCCGTCTGGCGCCGCCGTGGCTTGGGCAGCCCAGGCAATGTGGCTGCTCGTTGCCTGGGGTTTCTGGGTTGACCGGCACCGTGCAACCATCCGGATGTAGCGGTCGATGCCTAACAGGTCGCTCAACCGGAGCGCCAACGGCATGGCACCCGAGTCGTTACGAGTTACAATGTGTCATGATCGTATCGTTCAAGCACAAGGGGCTGGAGCGGTTCTTCGTCTCCGGAACGAAATCGGGCATTCGCCCTGAGCAGGCCTAGAGGCTTCGCCTGATTCTGGGCCGCCTGCATGCCGCGACGATTCCTGGGGACATGAATCTCCCCGGTCTTCGGCTCCATGAATTGAAGGGCGACCGAAAGGGCTGCTGGTCGGTGACGGTCAGCGGCAACTGGCGTGTCACCTTCAAGTTCATTGACGGCGATGCGCTCGAAGTCGATTACGAGGACTATCACTGAGCAAAACGATGAAGATGCACAACCCACCTCATCCTGGCGAGATTTTGCGCACCCTCTGTCTTGAGCCGCTCGAGTTGACCGTGTCTGACGCCGCGCGGGCCTGGGGTGAGTCGCAAAACGCTATCGTCGATCTTGAATGGCCGTGCGGGGATTAGCCCGGAGATGGCGATTCGGCTGTCAATTGCTTTTGATACCACGCCGGAGAGCTGGCTGAATCAGCAGATGCACTATGACCTGTGGCAGGCGGAAAAGGGCCGCAAAGATCTACGTGTCGAAAAGCTGGCTGCGTAGGTCAAGGCGAATGCTGTTGAACATTTCGTTGCAGCAGACAGTTGACCCTTGGCCCGCCTTGCTGCCGCAAGTCGTGCCAAGCCTCAACCGCTGCTGATCTGAGCGTTGGGCGGATCGAAGGTCGGCGGGGCGTAGGCGCCTGGCAGAATTTCATGTCAACCTAGTTGTACATCCATTGCATTTGGAGCGTCAGCATGGCGATTGAGTTCGAGGTTCTTCAGGCGCAAGTGATGAGCCTGACAAAGACCGAGCGTGCGCAGCTCCTCGAACGGCTGGTGGCCAGCCTGGATGTGGATATGGAAGTTGAAGAAGCCTGGGAGGCGGTGGCCGAGGCTCGCGATCAGGAGATGGACGCCGGGGAGCGAAAGGGGGTCTCGCTCGAAGAGGCAATGACCCATCTTCGTGCTCGCTTTCCTGGATGAAGCGTGTAGATCTTCATCCGGCTGCTGTTGGAGACATTGAAGGTGCTGCGGCGTTCTACGAGAAGGAAGGTTCGCCTGCGCTCGCCGCGCGATTTGTCAAAGAGGTCGAACGCGTACGTCCTGCTTTCTCACCCAGGGCTCGGAACACCGCGAGCGCGAGGTAGGAGAGGTTTCCCGATGTCCGGATTTCCGTACACGATCATCTATCGGGAGGTCGACAGCGGAATTCGGATTCTCGTCGTCAAGCATGATCGGCGTCGGCCCGAATATGGCGCGTCACGATCATAGGGTCGAGTGGCCACCACCCCGCCCAACAGATCGTCCCACCGGACATTTGACTCGTACGCACGCCCGCTGCCGCAGGCGCACGTCCGCGTCAAGTGCCGCTGAGCTCAATCGTTGGGCATCAGAACAGGCGACTGTCGACAACTATGCGACTAGGTAGTATAGTTCGCGAATGTTGACGGTCGTCGAAACGCCGCTGTTTCAGAAGCAATGGCCGGCCTAGTGGACGGAAGACGAACGAGGTGAGTTCACTGCGTTCTTGTCGTTGACTCCAAACGCAGGTGACGTCGTGCCCGGCTCCGGTGGCATTCGGAAGGTTCGGTGGAGCCGCGCAGGTTCAGGCAAGTCTGGCGGCGTCAGGGTCATCTATTTCGTGAGAACGGCTCACGGTGAGATTGTCCTTCTCACGCTATACGCGACGTCAAAGACCGACAATCTGACTGCCGCTGCCTTGAAGGAGATCCGTCGTGCCATCGAAGAAGACTAAGCCACTGAGTGACGTTGACCTGGAGAAGTTCGAGGCTGGTCGCGATCTCGCGGCGGAGTTGTTGCAGTCGGTACGCGAGATGAAGGCCGGAAAAGGAATCGTGGTGTACTCGCCGGCGATTGAGGCACGGGAAAGGACTGGGCTATCGCAGTCGCAGTTTGCAGCGCTCTTGGGCGTGTCAGTGCGAACGCTGCAAAGTTGGGAGCAGGGGCGAAAACAGCCTAGCGGTGCAGCTCGCACGCTCTTAGCGATCGCGCGAAAGAATCCAAAGGCGCTTCTGGCCGTTGCAGATGATGTTCAGTGAAGTATCTGAGGCCCAGCAGCAAGGTGCTGCGGTCAATTGACCCATTGCCCGAACCTGCGCTCCGCGCAGAACCGTGCCCCGGTTCAAATGCCGCAGACATGAGTCGTTGGACATCACTCGGCAACGGAAGTGGCCGATGGAAGCGGGGTTGCCAGATATGGCATCCTCTCAAGGATCGAGCATTGTAGGGAGCAGTCATGCCGACATCCGCACAAGAGTTGGAAGCTGAAGTATTGAGCCTCCCAGACCACGATCGCGCCAGAATTCTCGAGCGCCTGATCGCAAGTTTCGAGCCGCGGTCTCCCTCGGAGACTGCCTGGCTGGTCGAGGCTCAGCGTCGGCGCCAGGATGTGAAAGACGGGAAGGTTGCCATGATCCCGGGTGATGAAGCGCTTTCTCGTGTCCGAGCGCGGATCGAGTGAGTCATTGGCTTCATCCGGAAGCTGAAGAGGAGCTCGGAGAAGCTGCCGAGTATTACGCCATGCGCGCGAGCCCGGCGATCGCATTTGCCTTCTTGGCAGAGTACGAGCGAGTTCGTGACCTTATCGTCGCGAACCAGCAATGCGGGCCAATTCTTGAAGAGGGCCTGCGCGCGTACCACTTCGACCGATTCCCGTACACCCTGATTTACGAAGAAGATCGGGCCCACGGGCCTCAGATCTACGCAGTTGCGCATCAGCGCCGAGAGCCAGGATATTGGCGAGATCGAAGTTGAGTTTCAACGAGGTCTTTGAGATGACGTCCAACCGGGCGCTTCAAAGGACACTTGACCCGTCCGCACATCCGCTGCCGCGGGAGCGCGGCCGCCTCAAGTGCCTCTGAGCATTGGCGTTCAACATCATTTTTCCCGATCGCCGGCACGATGAGATAGTCTTTCTTGTGATACGTCAATGACGTACAATTGCACCCATGTTCACGTTTCGCGAAACCGCGACATTGGGAAATCGAGCGTGGCCAATCGTAAGAAATCTGGCGTGATGTCTGCTGGCGAAGAGCTTGGTCAGAAGCTGCTGCAATCTGTCCGAGAAATAAATGCCGGCAAGGCGGCTCGCGTAACGCATATCGAGGTCAACGAGGTTGCCGATGCGCGGGCACGATCCGGGTTGTCGCAATCCGAGTTCGCTGCAGTTCTCGGCATATCGAAGCGCACGCTTCAGGAATGGGAACAGGGGCGACGTTCGCCGTCAGGAGCGGCACAGACACTGATTCGAATTGCCAAGCGACACCCGGAGGTCGTGCGTGAGGCGCTGGCGTCGAGCTGATGTTGAACAAGTACGAGTTCAGCACCGTCGAACAGTTGCTCGAGGATTTCGAGCGTGATGTGGGCTTTTGGAGTTCGACATGAAAGCTGTCATAGAAGTTGCCGGCCGTGGCTCGGCCGTACGCAAGGCAAGGGCGCAATTGGCCAATGCGCGCAAAGGCCAGGTGCCGGACTTTCATCGGAGCTTCGAGACAGCGCGTAGTTTGTTCAGCGAATTGACACCTGCCCGAGTTGAACTGCTGGAGACGCCGAGAAACATTGGCCCCTGCAGCGTGTATGCGTTGGCGAAAAGTGCCGAGCGAAACTACTCGAATGTGCATGCGGATGTGGGGCGTCTTGAGCATCTGGGGTTAATCGAACGAACTGAGGCCGATGGCGTCTTCGTTCCGTATGAGGCCGTCGAGATCCGTCTCTTATTGGCGCACTCGGCGTTATCCGATGCCCAACAATGCGCTGCGCCGGGCACTTGACCTATCTACCCGCGTGCGGCCGCACGCGGTCGGCTGCGTCAAGTGCCGTTGAACTCCGGCATTAGGCGGCACGAATGCGGCTTCGTCTCCGACTGCTCATCTACTTGGTCTGGGCGCTTCTGCGCCCGCGAATCGCACCACGTGAGGTGTCTGTCATCTCACTGCGCGTACTTCCCAACGACGTAGACCTGAAGCACGTCACAAACGATCGCTACCTGGCGTACATGGATCTTGGTCGCAACGACTTTGCTGTCCGGCTCGGCTTGTTCGCCGCAACGCGCAAGGTCGGCGCATATCCCAGCGTGCGATTCAGCTGTCTTCGGTTCAGACGCGCAGCGGTCCTATTCAGCAAGATTGAACTCAGGACCAAGCTTCTATGTTGGGAAGACGACGTGGCTTGGTTCGAGCAAGAATTCTTCGTCCGTGGCCGCAGTATCGCGTTGGGGTATTGCTGCGCGGAGATGCGATCGGGGAAAGAAAACTTAGCTATCGCGAAGCTGCTAGAGGTCGCGGGCCACCCAGGTCTCCGCTCACCGGAGGCGCCGGAAGTAGTGACGCAACTTCGGGCGCAAGTGCACGCCATGCAGGTTCACCAGCAGCTTCACGAGCGGCAGAAAAGCGCGCCCTAACCCCTCGCTCAACCGGGCCCCCTACGGCGGCCAGCGCCCGGCCGCTACAGGCGCCAGTGGCGTCATGCCTTCAGCGGCCAGGCGCCGTCTGCCTTCGCAGGCCGGTTAGCGTGAACGTCAGCCGTCAACTGCCACGGAGGCGTAGGCTCGGCGCGTATCATGTCGTCGTTATCGGAGAACTGACCCTGCCCGACCTCGTCGCTGAACTTGCTGAACAGGCTCGGAGCCTTCCTGCGGAGGAGCGGTCGCGCCTAGTTGATCTACTTCTTGAGTCGCTTCATGAGTCTCCATTGGCTGATGTTGAAGCGGCCTGGGAGAAAGAAATCGAGCGTCGTGTCGCTGCTTATGGACGCATCGCCGAGGTCGACATCTGGGAGGTAGCCGAACCGCTTGCTCCCTGTGTAGACCGTTTCAAGTACCGGCTGCTCTATGGGATCCGATGCCCAACAATTCGCTCCACCGCACGCTAGGGATCGAGCACTGCAAGGAGCAGACATGCCGACATCCGCACAAGCGTTGGAAGCTGAACAAGAACTCGGAGAAGCTGCCGAGTACTACGCCATGGGCGCGTATCACTTCGACAGATTTCCGTACACCCTGACGCATTGAGACAATCGGGCGAACCGGCCTCAGATCTACGCAGTTGCTCACCAGCGCCGGGAGCCAGGCGCCCTCTTCCCGCGATCGTTCCTGCATTGATGGTCTTTGCCATTTCATTCCCGAGGCGGCGCCACAGGCAATTCTGGCGGATCTGGCAGACTTCCTGAACGACGGCGCCTGGACGTGTCGTCGCGATGGCTCTCGGGCCCTTGGCCGAACGGGTGTCCTCGATGCCCAGGGAGCCCCAGCCGGCACACCACGGACGGACATGGACGATCAACGAAACCAGTCACCCGCACAGGCGGCCGAGGCACTGACCGAGAAGATCTTTGCCTGGCGACGTGGCTTCAATGCCATGCATCTGATCGACCTGGGTATCACCTCGGGGCTGTTCGAGGCACTGGCGGCGACACCCGACGTCAGCGCTGCCGATCTGGCCGACCGACTCGGTCTGCATGGCCCCTATGTCGAGACCTGGTGCACCAGCGCCTACGCATTCGAACTCCTGGACGCGGACGACCAGCGGCGGTTCCGGCTCGCGCCGGCCGTCAAAGAGATCCTTGCCATGCGCGGTCATCCGCGCTATCTGGGCGGCTACGTTCAGCTTGGCACACGCTTCGTGATCGACGACTACCGGCAGGCCGTCGACGGTTTGCGCACGGGCGCGTCGGTTCCGTTCCAGGGCCGCGATGCCGCCTTCAGCGACGTCGTCACGCAGGCCATCGCCGGCGTGAACGTGATGGTGGCGCGCAAGATCCTGCCCGGTCTGGCTGGCGTGGCCCAGCGGCTCGAGTCCGGCGGTTCGCTGCTCGAGGTGGGCTGCGGCAGTGGCTATCTGCAGCTGCAGATAGCCAAGACGTTTGCACAGGCACGCTGCACCGGCATCGATATCGACCCGACGGGCCTGAGCGCGGCACGCGAGGCCGTCGTCCGCGCCGGTGTGGGCGATCGGGTCACCATTCTCGAGGGCGATGTCGCGCAGCAGGCGCCGGCCGACGCCTTCGACGTGGTGGTGATGGTCGAAGTCCTGCATGAGATTTCGCCGGCCCTTCGGGCGCACGTGCTCGGCGGCTGCGCTCGCGCGCTGAAGCCCGGTGGCTGGTTGGTGATCGTCGACGAGACCTACCCCTCGACGCTGGCCGACTCGCGGCGCGACGAGTACCGCTTCCCGGTGCAGACCGGTCTCGAGGAAATGATGTGGGGCAACGTGATTCCCACACGCGAGGAGCAGGACGCCTTGTTGAGCGCGAGCGGATTCACCGGGCCCATCGAACGCTCGCTGTTCGGCGCCGGCTTTACGCTGATCGCGACCCGCAAGCCGGGCCCGGCCGGGGAACCGCCCGCGCAGCCCCGACACTGACCCCCCACGCGCCCGCCATGCGCCCCGCCCACCAGACCCGTTATAGCGCCGCGCGCGCCGCATTTCTCGATCGCCTCGGCAACGCCAGCCACACGTTCTACGAGCACCCGTCGCGCGGGCCCGACGGCACCATCGGCCTCGATGTCGCCTACTGGCCCGGGGCGGACACCGGCCGCGTGCTGGTGGTGTCCAGTGCCACCCATGGCGGCGAGGGCTACTGCGGCAGCTTCGTCCAGTGTTCGTTGCTCGACGACGATTTCGCCCGCCGCGCCGGCGAGCACTTTTCGCTGCTGATGATCCATGCGGTGAATCCGTTCGGCTTTGCCTGGGTTCGCCGGGTCAACGAGAACAATGTCGATCTGAACCGCAACTTCATCGACTTCTCTCAGCCGCTGCCGGTTCATCCGGCCTACGACGAGATCGCCGCGATCGTCGAGCCGTCGCAGTGGGCCCCGGACACGGCCGCCGGCATCATGGAGGCGCTGACGCAGGCGGCAAGCCGCCACCCCGACGATCCGCGCTGGCTGCAGGCGGCCTTGAGCCGCGGCCAGTATGCGCATCCGCACGGGCAGTTCTACGGCGGCGACGCACCGCAGTGGTCGAATGCGCGGATCCGCGAGATCGCCGCGCGCCACCTCGCCGGGCGGCAGGTGATTTGGGTCGATGTCCACACCGCTCTGGGCCCCTACGGCACGGCCGAGTGCATCGTCGAACTGGACCCCGCCTCGCGCAACTTCGCGGTCGCACACGATCTCTGGGGCGAGCGGCTCAGCAACATGCGCACGACGGGTTCGGTGTCCGTGGCCGTGGTGGGTTCGATGATCGACGCGCTCGCGCATACGCTGGGTCCGAGGCTGCTCGCGACCGCCCTCGAGATCGGCACACGCGAGCAGGCCGAGGTCATCGGCGCGCTGATCGAGGATCAGTGGCTGCATCGATACGGCGAAACGTCGGGCGAGGTGTTCGAGCGCGTCAAGCGCCGCATGATGGACACCTTCTACCCCGACGATTCCGTCTGGCGGGCCTCGGTCCTGGAGATCGCGCGCGCGGTGACCGATGTCGACCGCGTCGCTGCGGCATTCGGCGAGATGGCCGGCTGATCCGCGCGATGCCGCCCGCCCCCGCCAAGTCCAACCCGACCTCGGAAGACGTGGCCAATCTGGCCCAGGTGTCGCAATCGGCGGTCAGCCGCACCTTCACGCCCGGCGCGAGCGTGTCGCCCAAGACCCGCGACAAGGTGCTGAAGGCCGCCCGTGAACTCGGCTACCGTCCCAATGCCCTGGCGCGCGCGGTCATCAGCGGCAAGTCGCGCCTGATCGCGGTGCTGGTGGCCTATCTGGACAACCACTTCTACCCGATCGTGCTCGAGAACCTGTCGCGCCGGCTGCAGCGCGAGGGCTACCAGATTCTTCTGCTGATGACCGAACCGGGCCGCCAGGACGAGGTCGTGCAGCAGATCCTGCAGTATCAGGTTCAGGGTATCGTGATGGCCTCGGCCACGCTGTCGTCGACCCTCGCCCGCGAATGCGCACAAACGGGCATACCGGTCGTGCTGTTCAACCGCTACGTGCCGTCGTCGCCGGCCAGCAGCGTCACCTCGGACAACTTCGGTGGCGGGCGCATGCTGGCCGACCTGCTCGCGCGGGCGGGCCACGAACGCATCGCCTTCATCGCCGGCGACGAGAACGCCTCCACCAATCGCGACCGCGAGGCCGGCTTCTATCAGGGGCTGGCCGAGGCCGGCATGACGGTCTGGACGCGTGTGCTCGGCGGCTACACCTTCGAGGGCGCGGCGCGCGCCACCCGTGAACTGTTCGCCGGCGTCGAGACGCCCGATGCCATCTTTGCGGCCAACGATCACATGGCGTTCTCGGTCATCGACGTGCTGCGCGGCGAGCTCGGCCTGCGGGTGCCCGACGATGTCTCGGTGGTCGGCTTCGACGACGTGCCCGAGGCATCGTGGCATGGCTACGACCTCACCACGGTCGCCCAGTCGTCGAACGACATGATCGAAGCCACGGTCTCGATCCTGCTCGAGCAGATCGAGAAGAGCGCGGTGCGTCGGCGCGCCTCGGTACTGCCCTGCCGCCTGATCGTGCGCGGCTCGGCCCGTCTGCCCCCCGCCTGATCGTGCGCGGCTCGGCCCGTCTGCCCCCCGCCTGAGCGACGACGTCCGGGCCTGCCATACGAACGGCACAAGCGCATATTGCATTCGTATGCAGATCTGGTGTATTACTCGCCCACTGTCCCCGCAGGCGCCGCCGAGCGCCCGATGACACCGCCGACCGCGACGCGATCGCGCGCCACCCAGGAGGAGATATGAAGCAGACCCGCCGCGATTTCATGCTGTCCGCCGCCGGTACCGCGCTGGCCGCCGGCTGGCCCGCCGCCGCCCGGTCGGCCGGCACGACCCCTTACCAGTTGCGCGAAGGCAAGCCGTTCGCGGGCACCAAGCTGAACATCCTGTCGGTGGTGACGCCGCAGTTCGACGGCCTGATGCTGCGCGGCAGGGAGTTCACCGAACTCACCGGCATCGAGACCGAATGGACGTTCATTCCGTTCGCCTCGCTACAGGAGAAGGTCACCGCCGAGGGCGTCGCGGCCAATGGTCAGTTCGACGTGGTCAACTACCTCGATTCCTGGGGCCCGCCCAACGCCTTCTGGCTGCGTCCGATCGACGAACTGATGAGCCGCGACGGCATCTCGATGGACCGCTATCCGAAGGCCTTCGCGCGTTCGGCACAGTTCGAGGGCAAGACGCTCGGCTTTCCGTTGCGCGCGCATCCGCAGCTGCTGTTCCGGCGCGCCGATCTCATTCCCGACGCGCCAACGAGCTGGGAAGAGATCATCGAAATCGGCAAGAAGCTCAAGGTCGATCACCCGGACGTCTCCCCCCTCGCGCTCTATTACAACAACGACGGCAACCGCCAGAACCTGTTCATCTGGATCAACTTTCTGTGGGCGGCCGGCGGCGACATCTTCAATCCCGACTGGAGCGCGGCCTGGACCAGCGAGCAGGCGCTCAAGGCCACCGAGGACTACATCGCGCTGCACACGGTACACAAGATCACCAATCCGGCCTCGCTGAGCTTCGTCGAGCAGGACGCCCGCCAGTCGTTCCAGCAGGGCAAGTCGGCCATGATCCCGGTCTGGTGGTGGGCCTATTCCGGCTTCTACAACCCGAAGTCGTCGGTGCTGCGCAAGGAACAGGTGGCTTTCTCGGGCATGCCCTCGTACCACGGCGTGACCAAGACCTACGCGATCTCCATGCCCTTCTCGATCTCCAGCTACTCCAAGCACCAGGATGCGGCCTGGGAGTTCCTCAAGTGGCTGTCCAATCCGGCGATGGACAAGGCCAATGCGATCGAGCGCAAGGTGGCGGGCAAGGATATCGTCAACAACGTGGTCACGCACATCTCCAGCCTGACCGATGCCGAGGTCAATGCGGCCAACGACAACATCCAGGCCGCAGCCTGGGAGTCGCTCAAACAATCGGACATCATGCCGCAGATTCCCGAGTGGCCGGAGGTCGGCGATCTGTTGTCGGCCGCGATCGCGAAGGCCGCCGCCGGCGGCAACACGCGCGAGTTGATGCTGGCCGCCGCGCAGCAATCCGACAAGATCCTCAAGCGCGCCGGGCGCATCCGCTGATGCCGGCGCATCGGCCGCGTCGCGGGTGGCCGGTGTGCGCAGCGCCGCCCGCGCGCGGCGCTTCGTTGCCGTCTGTTGCGAGGCTTTCGGATCCGCCCATCTGAGCCATGCGTGACCGCCACCTGAAGTACCTGCTCGTACTGCCGGCCGTGATCGTGGTGTTCGCCACCGCGATCTGGCCGCTGGTGGAGTCGCTGCGTCTGTCGTTCTACCAGGGGCGGCTGTCGCGACCGGGTTTTCCGCAGGCATTCATCGGCACCGAGAACTATCAGTGGGCGTTCGTCGAAGAACCGGCCTTCTGGAACGCGGTCTGGGTCACCGCCACCTACACGTTCTGGACCGTGTTGCTCACCACCTTGCTGGCGCTGGGACTGGCGCTGCTGCTGGCACCTGGCGGTCGGCTGCGGCTGACGGTGCAGAGCCTGCTGATCATTCCGTTCGCCATGAGTCCCGCGCTGATCGGGGTGTCGTTCCGCTTCATGTTCAATCCCGAGTTCGGCCTGTTCGACGCCTTCTTCGGTCTACTGATCCCGCCGCTCGCCGACATCTCCTGGCTGTCGGACCCGACCCTGGCCTTCTGGGTCTGCGTGATGGCCGATGTCTGGGGCTGGATACCCTTCCTGACGCTGGTGCTGATCGGCGGGCTGGCGGCCATTCCCCGCGACACCGTCGAGGCCGCCCAGATCGACGGCGCGAGCGGCTGGCGCATCCTGAAGGACATCACCTTGCCGCAGCTGGCGCCCGTGTTGGCGGTCGTGATCATCCTGAAATCGATCTTTTCACTGAAGACCTTCGACCAGGTCTACATGTTGACCAACGGCGGTCCCGGAACGGCCACGCAGACGCTGTCGCACTACGTGTACTTCAATGGCCTCAAGTACTCGCAGATCGGCTATTCGGCGGCCGTCGCCTGGCTGATGGTGATTCCGATGATCTTCCTCACGGTCGCCTATGCCCGCTTCGTGTTCCACAAACGGTAGCGGCGCGCGATGAGCCACCGACTTCGCCGGCGCACGCTGCAAGCCCTGCAGACGGCGCTGATCCTGATCGCGGCCTTCGTGATGCTGATCCCCATCGTCTGGATCGCGCTGGCCGCTTTCAAGACCCACGTCGACGTCTACCAGCTCAAGCTGTTCTTCACGCCCACGCTGGAGAACTTCGCGACGGTGTTCCAGTCGCCCTACGACCTCGGCGAGAAGCTGCTGAACTCGACCATCGTCGCGCTGGTCACGGTGCTGCTGGCGATCCCGATCGCCACTTGCGCGGCCTATGCGTTCTCACGCTTCAGGATGGTGGGTGAAACCACGATGCTGGTGATGATCCTGGCCACGCAGTTCGTGCCGGCCGTGGTCATCGTGCTGCCTTTCTTCGTGATGTTCCGCGACCTCGGGCTGCTCGATACCCGCATCGGCCTGATTCTGGTGAATCTGGCGATCGTGATGCCGTTTGCGATCTGGATGATCAAGGGCTTCATCGACGGCATTCCGCTGGATACCGAGGAGGCCGCGCTCGTGGACGGTTCCACCCGCCTGCAGGTGATCCGCAACATCGTGCTGCCGATGGCCGCGCCCGGCCTGCTCACGGCGGCGATTTTCTGCTTCATCATCGCCTGGAACGAGTTCCTGTTCGCGCTGATCATCACCTCGAAGAACGCGGTCACACTGCCCGTGGGCCTGGCCTTGTTCAAGGCCGAGGAAGGCGATCTTTGGAACCTGCTCGCAGCCGCCGGCATCATCATCATGGTGCCGATGTTCGTCCTCGCCCTCATCATCCAGAAGCACTTCGTGCAGGGCATGACCATGGGAGCCGTACGCTGATGGCCGGCATCTCGCTGCGCAATCTCAGCAAACGCTGGGGCGGTTTCGTCGCGGTGGACGATCAGTCGCTCGAGATCGCGGACCAGGAGTTCCTGGTGCTGCTGGGCCCTTCGGGATGCGGCAAGACCACCACGATGCGCATGATCGCCGGCCTCGAGGATCCGTCCTCGGGCGAAATCTGGATCGGCGACCGAATGGTCAACGACGAGTTGCCCAAGGACCGCGACATCGCGATGGTGTTCCAGAACTACGGCCTGTATCCGCACATGACCGTATACGAGAACATCGCTTATCCGCTCCGAGTGCGCGGCACTGCCAAAGGCGAGATCGACCCGCGCGTGCGCGCCGCCGCCGAGCAGGTGGAACTCTCTGCGCTGCTCGAGCGGCGCCCCAAGGCGCTCTCGGGCGGCCAGCGTCAGCGCGTGGCGCTGGCCCGCGCGATCGTGCGTCGGCCGCAGGCGTTCCTGATGGACGAGCCGCTGTCCAATCTCGACGCCAAACTGCGCGTGTCGATGCGCGCCGAACTCAAGCATCTGTCGCACGTGCTCAAGGTGACCACGGTCTATGTCACCCACGACCAGATCGAGGCCATGACGCTGGCCGATCGCATCGCGGTCATGAACCAGGGACGCATCCAGCAGCTGGGCACGCCGGAACAGATCTACAACGACCCCGAGAACCTGTTCGTGGCCGGCTTCATCGGCTCGCCGGCCATGAACCTGCTCGCGGGGTCGGTACGCGACGGCTGGTTCGTGGCCGACGGCGGCCACAGGGTCGCGCCGGTCGCGGCTGGCGACCGCGACCGGGTCGTGCTCGGCGTGCGCCCCGAAGACCTGACGGTCGTCGAACCGGGTGCGGGCGCGCTCGATCTGCCGGTATTCGCCACCGAGAACACAGGCGAGAGCGTTTTGCTGACGCTCAGCTTCGGCCGCCAGCGCCTGATTGCACGCGGCGATCGCTATCTCAGAAAGCTGATCGACGAGCCGGTCGGGCTGCAGTTCTCGAACGAGCATCTGTATCTGTTCGACGCCGCCAGCGAGCAGCGCATCCGCCTGCAGAAATGAGCCCCGAACGAACCCGCGCGGCCGACAGGACTCCGCCGCCGCGCCCCGCGCCCCGATCCGACATGTCCAAGCCCATCCCCGACACGACCGCGACAGCCCGCGCCCTGCCGAACGAGTCCGGCCTGCCGGGCGGCACGGCTGCGGGGCCGAAGTGGCGCGACCTGCCCGATTTCATCATCGGCATCACCCGCGAGATCTGGGAGGGGCGCGGCATCGACTCCCTCGCCGACACCTACGCCACCGACGTCGTGGTGCGCTCGCCGATGGGCATCCAGTGCGGCAATCGTGCGGTGATGGCCGCCACCCTGGCAACGCTCGCCGAGTTTCCAGACCGCCGGCTGCTCGCCGAGGACGTGATCTGGTCGGACGATCGCGAGCACGGTGCCCTGTCGTCGCACCGGCTGATCACCACCGGCACGCATCTGGGCGACGGCGGCTTCGGCACCGCCACCCGAAGAGCATTCAAGGTTCGCACGATCGCCGACTGCGCGGTTCGCGAGGGCAGGATCTACGACGAATGGCTGGTGCGCGACACCGGCGGCATTGCGCGCCAGCTGGGCCTGAATCCGCGTGATCATGCGCGCCGGCTGATCGAACGCGAGGGCGGAGCCGCGCACTGCCCGCGACCGTTTCATCCGACCGAGGACGTCGATGGCGGCTACCACGGTCGCGGCAACGACGATCCCTGGGGCGCACGCTACGCCGACACGCTGCGATCGCTGATGGCGATGGCGCTGCGTCGCATCCCGCTCGACTACGACCGCGCCGTGCTGACCGAATATCCGGGCGCGCTGAGCGGGGTCTCGCACGATGCGGTCGATCGCTTCTGGCTCGGACTGCGCGCGGCCTTCCCGGACGCCGAGTTCGAGATCCAGCACCAGATCGGCATGAGCACGGGTCCGCTGCCGCCACGCGCGGCGATCCGCTGGTCGCTCACCGGCACGCACGCAGGTGCAGGGCTGTTCGGGCCCGCCAGCGCCGCACCGGTGCACATCATGGGCATCGCGCATGCCGAATACGGTCCGTTCGTCTCGGCGGGATCGAATGCCCCCGCGTCGATCCGGCGCGAAACCGTTCTCTTCGACGAGATCGCCATCTGGAAGCAAATTCTGATGCACACCGGAGCGTCCGCATGACCCCCGAGCAGATGGAAGCCCGCATCGTCCGCTACGGCGAGCTGGTGCCCTGCAAGACCGCCTTCATCGATGCCCACACGCCGGGCTCGAACCAGAAGGAGAACTTCACCATCATCGGCGCCGGGGTGTCGGAGAGCGCCGACCAGCACGTGCACATCCGCGAAACGCCGGGCTTCAACATCGGTGCCGCCGGCCAGCCGCCCAAGTGCCGCAACTCGTTGCACACCCATCGGACGGCCGAGGCCTTCTTCGTGCTCAAGGGCCGCTGGCGCTTCTTCTGGGGTCGCTGGGGTGACGCCGGCGAGGTCACGCTCGAAGAAGGTGACATCTTCAACATCCCGACCGGCGTGTTCCGTGGCTTCGAGAACGTCGGCACCGACTACGGCATGATCATGTCGATGCTGGGCGGCGACGATGCCGGTGGCGGCGTGGTCTGGGCGCCCCAGGTCATCGAGGAGGCCCGTGCGCATGGACTCGTGCTGTCCGAAAAGGGGCGCCTGTTCGATACCAAGCGTGGCGAGCAACTGCCGCCCGGCGAGCGCCCGATGCCGCTGCTGGACGCGGCGGCGCTGGCGCTGATGGCCGAGCCCACCACGGCCGAGGTCGTGCCGCACTTCGTTGCCCGCTACTGGGATCTGGTCGCGCTGGCCGACCGCCAGCCGGCCAAGGTCATCGGGCCCGATGCCAGGCTGCGCGACCGCCCGGGCTTCGAGGTCGATTTCATCACCCGCCACTCGCTGCCGCCCGAGCCCTACGTCAGCACACGACACGAAGTGCTGATGCCGTTTCGCGGTCACTGGCGACTGCGCTGGGAAGGCGGCGAGAAGACCCTGGCGCCCGGTGACACCTGCCTGCTGCCGCCCGGCCTGGCGCGCAGCCTGGCGCCGTCGATGTCCGGCGAGGCAGCCCTCTACCGGATTCGCAATACCGACGACCCCGCCGGCCCTACCCGAACCTTCACGCTGGATTCCCGATGACCCGAATCGCCACCACCCACGTCGGCTCGCTGCCGCGCTCGCAGGCCGTCGTCGACCGGATCTTCGCGCGCGAGCGGGGCGAACCGGTCGATGCGGCCATCTTCGATGCCGTCATGACGCAGGCGGTCGACGACACGGTGGCGCGCCAGGTGGCCGCCGGCGTCGACATCGTCTCCGACGGCGAGACCTCCAAGATCTCGTACGCCACCTACGTCAAGGACCGCTACAGCGGCTTCTCCGGCGACAGCCCGCGCAATGCGCCGGCCGACCTGAAACGCTTTCCCGCCTTTCTGAAGCGCATCGCCGATTCGGGCGGCACGCCGCAGTACGCACGGCCGATGTGCACCGGCGTGGTGAGCTCGCTCGGTCAGGGCGAACTGGAGGCCGACATCTCGCGCCTGCAGGCCGCCATGCGCAAACACGGCGTCGAACGCGGTTTCATGAATGCGGCCTCGCCGGGCGTCATCTCGCTATTCCTGCAGAACGCGTTCTATCCGAACCGGGAGGCCTATCTGGCCGCCCTGGCCGATGCGATGCGTGCCGAGTACGAGACCATCGTCGCGGCCGGTCTCGACCTGCAACTCGACTGCCCCGACCTGGCGTTGTCGCGGCACATGTTGTTCGCCGATCTGTCGGACGCCGAGTTCGTGAGAATCGCCGAGAGTCATGTCGAGGCCCTGAATCACGCGCTGGCCAACGTGCCGGCCGAACGGGTGCGCGTGCACATCTGCTGGGGCAACTACGAGGGCCCGCACGTGTGCGACATCGACATGGACAAGGTATTCGGCACGCTGATGCGCACCAAGAGCCGCTACATCCTGTTCGAGACCGCCAATCCGCGTCACGCCCACGAATGGACCGTGTTCCGCGATCGTCGCCGCGAGATCCCGGACGACAAGATCCTGGTGCCCGGCGTCGTCGACACCACCACCAATTTCGTCGAGCATCCACAACTGGTCGCACAGCGCCTGGGCCGCTTCATCGATCTCGTCGGTGCCGACCGGGTGATCGCGGGTTCGGACTGCGGCTTCGGCACGTTCGCCGGCTACGGCGCGATCGACCCCGACATCGCCTTCGCCAAGCTGGCCGCCATGGCCGAGGGCGCCGCCCTCGCCTCGGCCGGCGCATCGACATCCACAGCCCGCGAGGAGGACTGAGCGACATGGACAGCGACCTGCCTTTGAGCGACGACGATCTGGCCGCCATTCGCGCTGCGGATACACCGAGCATCTGCAACGCGATCGAGGTGGTGCACGGCCGTCGCGGCTTTCAGGGCTTTACCCGCGGCACGATCCTGGCCGCGCAGCCGGCGTTGCCCGCGATCTTCGGTGTGGCACGCACGGCGGTGATTGCCGGCCGGCTGCCGCCCGACGAACCGCCCGAGATCGTTCGCCAACGACGCATGGACTACTACCGCTATATGGCGCACGCGCCGCAGCCGGCGGTATGCGTGCTCCAGGACGACGACTATCCGGATTGCGTCGGCGCCTACTGGGGCGAGGTCAACACGGCGATCCACAAGGGTTTCGGCCTGCAGGGGGCGCTGACCAACGGCGTCATGCGCGACCTCGGCGATCTCGAGCCCGGCTTCCAGGTGCTGGCGGGATCGATCGGTCCGAGCCATGGCTGGGTACACATCCGCAGCTTCGATACGCCCGTGACGGTGTTCGGCCTGACCGTGCATCCGGGCGACGTCGTCCACGCCGACCGCCACGGCGCGGTGGTCATTCCGCCGGCGGTGCTGCCGGAACTCCCGCGCGCTCTCGACACGATGCGCGAGCGCGAGGCGCTGGTGCTGGGCCCTGCACGCTCACCTGGCTTCGATTTCGACACCTTCGAGGCCGCCTGGACGGCCTTCGAGAACGCGCGCGTGTGAAGCTGAGCCAGGCCACGCCGGCGTGCCGCGCGCCTGAGCGTGGCCCGGCCGCAGCCGTTGGTCACGCGCATCCGAACGCGGTCAGGTCCCGCCTGCCGACCCGCCCTCGTCGCCGCGCATGCCCAGATAGCTGGCGATCACCCGCGGGTCGTCCAACAGGCGCCTGGACGGTCCGTCCAGCACCACCAGGCCGTTCTCGAGCACATGGCCGTGATCGGCCACCTGCAGCGCCGCCCGCGCGTTCTGCTCCACCAGCAGCACGCTGACGCCGCGCGCGCGCAGCCGTGCGATGACCTGGAAGATCTCGCGCACGATGCGCGGCGCCAGGCCCAGGCTGGGCTCGTCGAGCATCAGCAGCCGCGGCGCGGCCATCAGCGACCGGCCCAGGGCCAGCATCTGACGCTCACCGCCGGACAAGGTGCCGGCCAGTTGCGCACGCCGCTCGCGCAGCCGTGGAAAGATCTCGTAGACCGACTCGAGCGAGGCATCGATGCCCTTCTCGCCACGCCGATGCCGCACGAGTGCACCTAGCGCGAGATTGTCGGCGACGCTCATCTCGGCGAACAACTCGCGCTTCTCCGGCACCAGGCTGAGCCCGGCCGCGACCCGTTCCTCGACCGGCACACCGGCGAGATCGCGGCCGCCGAAAGCGATCCGGCCCGTGCTCGGCAGCAAACCCATGACGGCGGCCATCAGCGTGGTCTTGCCCGCTCCGTTGGGGCCGACCACGGTGACGATGCTGCCCTCGTGCACCCGCATCGAAACGCCGTGTACCGCCTGTACCTTGCCGTAGCCGACGCAGACGTCTTCGATCTCGAGCAGCAGCGGCCCGGATCCCGACTCATTCATTCGATGCCTCCGAGATAGGCTTCGAGGACATCCGGATTGCGCTGGATCTCGGCCGGCGTGCCTTCGGCGAGTTTCTTGCCGAAGTGCAGTACCACGAGCCGGTCGGTCAGCGACATCACGAAGTCCATGTCGTGCTCGACCAGCAGGATGCTCATGCCCTGGTCGCGCAGTTCTCGCAGCAGGCCGGCCAGCACCTGCTTTTCCTGGAAGCGCAGGCCGGCCGCCGGCTCGTCGAGCAGCAACAACACGGGCTCGGCGCACAGGGCGCGGGCGATCTCGACCACCCGTTGCTGTCCGAGCGCCAGACTGCCGGCCGGCTCGTGCGCCGACCCGGCCAGGCCGGCGCGCTCGAGCTGCCGGGCTGCCTCGGCCCGCAGCGAGCGCTCCTCGGCGCCGTCGAGGCCCAGGCAGGTCGCGGCGACCCCGCGCCCGGCGCGCAGCGAGGCACCGATCGCGACATTGTCGAGCACGCTCATCTGCCCGATCAGCTTGACGTGCTGGAAGCTGCGCGCCATGCCCAGCCGCGCGATGGCATCGGGCGTGAGACCGGAGACACGCACCCCGGAGAACCGCACCTCGCCGGCCGAGAGCGGCAGCATGCCGCTGATCAGGCTGAACAAGGTACTCTTGCCCGCGCCATTGGGCCCGATCAGGCCGAGGATCTCGCCGCGTCCGATGTCGAAGTCGACGCTGTCGACGGCGACCAGGCCGCCGAAATGGCGGGTTGCGCCGCGCACCGACAACAGCGCCGGTTCGGAGTCCGGCGCACGCTCGGGCACCGGCAATCGGGGCGCCGCGGGATCGTGCGCGGCGGGCCGCGCCGGCACCAGACGACGCAGGAAAGGATAGATGCCGTCGCGTGCATGGTGCAGCATCAGCACGATGAGCGCGCCGAACACGATCAGCTCGTAGGGCCCGCTTTCGCCCGCCAGCACCTGCAGCAGGGTCTGCAGCGCCTCCTTGAGCGCCGTGAACGTGAATGCCCCGATCAGCGCGCCGAGCACGCCACCCGAGCCACCGATCACCGCCATGAACAGATATTCGATGCCGGCGGTGATCGAGAACGGTGTCGGATTGATGAAGCGCTGCATGTGCGCATAGAGCCAGCCCGAGAGCGCGGCGAGCAAGGCCGCGAGCACGAACACGCGGATGCGCAGGGCGGCCGGGTCGACGCCGAAGGACTCGACCATCGCAGCGCGAGCCTTGAGCGCACGGATCGCCCTGCCCTGGCGTGATTCGAGCAGGTTGGCACCGGCCCAGAGCGCGACCACCACCAGCAGCCAGATCAGGTAGTAATAGCGCGTGAGATCACGCAGCTCGACCCCGAAGATCCAAAGCGTGGGTATGTCGCCGATGCCGCCGAAGCCGCCCAACTCGGGCAGATTGCCCAACAGGTAGTAGAGACTGATGCCCCAGGCGATCGTGCCCAGCGGCAGATAGTGTCCGCTCATGCGCAGCGTGATCTGGCCGAGAAACCAGGCCAGGACCGCCGCCACCACGAGCGCGATCGGCAGGGTGAGCCAGGGCGAGATCGCGTATTGCGTCGTGAGCACGGCCGTGGTGTAGGCGCCGATGCCCACGAACGCGGCCTGGCCGAACGAGATCTGGCCGGCGACACCGGTCAGCAGCACGAGGCCGAGCGCGACCAGGGTCGCGAGCCCGATGTAGTTGAGCAGCGTGACCAGATATTCGGAGACAATCAGCGGCAGCGCGGCGATCAGCGCCGCGCCCAGAACGGCGGCCAGGCGGCGCCGGCTTGCAGGCGCCATCATTGCTCATCCTCCTGCTCGTGATGACCGGCCTTGAGCGACAGGAAGATCAGTACCGGGATGATCGCCGTGAACACGATCACTTCCTTGTAGCTGCTGGCCCAGAACGAGGCGAACGATTCGAGCATGCCCACCAGCACGGCACCGACGCCGGTCAGCGGGTAGCTGGCGAGCCCGCCGATGATGGCGGCGACGAACCCCTTCAGGCCGATGATGAAACCACTGTCGTAATAGATGGTCACGATCGGCCCGATCAGCACCCCCGACAAGGTACCGATGAAGGCGGCCGCGGCAAAGGTGATCAGACCGGCGGACACCGGCGAGAAGCCGATCAGGCGCGCGCCCACCCGGTTGAAAGCCGTGGCCCGCAAGGCCTTGCCGTACAGCGTCCGGCCGAACCCCCAGGCCATCGCGACGATCAGCGCGAGCGTGATGCCGAAGATCCACAACGACTGGCCCGACACCCCGAGACTGCCGATGTCGATCATGGCGTCGCTAAAGGCCGGAGTTCGAAAACCCTCGGGTCCGAAGAAGGTCAGCGCCAGACCGGTCAGCGCGAAATGCAGCGCGACCGAGGCGATCAACAGCACCAATACCGATGCGTCGACCAGGGGCTGGTAGACGAGCCGGTACAGCAGTGGCCCGAGCGGTGTGATCAGCACCAGAGTCAGCAAGACGTCGACGGCAAGCGGCAGATCGCGAGGCGCCAGCAGCACGACCAGCGCGGCGGCGGCAACCGGCACCCCCAGCGACCGCGCGAGCCGTGCCGGCAGTCCGGCGGCATCGCGGCCGCGCAGGGCGGTGATCAGATCGACCACCGCCACCGCCGCCGCCACCACCATGACCAGCCAGGCCGAGCCCGGCACCGTTTCGGAGCGCAGCATCGCGAGCGTCAGCGCGCCGAAGGTGACGAACTCACCCTGCGGCACGAAGATGACCCTGGTGACCGCGAACACCAGCACGGTGGCCAGGCCCAGTAGACAGTAGATGGCCCCGTTGGTGAGGCCATCCTGGGCCAGCCAGGCCGCGATCTGCGCATCCATTGCCGTCGGGCTCCCTGCCTTACTTGACGATCTGCCAGTCGCCGCCCTTGACCTGAACGGTCACGGAGCCGCGTTCGTCGAGACCGTAGTGGTCGCTGGGCGAAAAGTTGTAGACGCCGTTGGTGGCGGCCACGTTCTTGCTCGCCTCGATCGCGTCACGCAGCGCGTCACGGAACTCCGGCGTGCCCGGCTTGGCCTTCTTCTTGGCTTCGGGAATCGCCTTCTCGAGGATCAGGACCACGTCATAGGCGTGCGCACCGAACACCGTGGCGGCATCGGCACCGTACTTGCCGGTGAAGGCCTTGACGAAATCGCCGACCGGCTTCTTGGACGGATGGCTGTCGGGCAGTTGCTTGGGCAGCAGCACCGGACCGATGGGCAGGACCGCGCCCTCGGCCGAATTGCCGGCCACGCGCAGGAACTGCGCCGAGCCGGCGCCGTGCGACTGATAGACCTGACCCTTGTAGCTGCGCTCGGCAAGCGCCCGCTGCGGCAGCGCCGCGCCGGTGCCCGAGCCGGCGATGAAGATGCCGTCCGGACGGGCCGAGATCAGCTTGAGCACCTGGCCCGTGACGCTGGTATCGGCACGACCGTACTTCTCGTTGGCCACGATCTTGATGTCCGACCCTTCGAAACCCTTGGTCAGCGCGGCCAACCACTGTTCGCCCCAGGGATCGGAAAAGCCGATGAAACCGATGCGCTTCAGGCCACGCTTTTTCATGTCCTTGACGACCGCCGCGGCCATCAGGTTCACGGACTGCGGAATGACGAAGCTGTAGCGCGATTTGTCGGGCGGCAGCGGAATCGGCGCGAACGCGAAATGCGGGATCTTGGCCTCCTGCGCGACACTGGACACCGCCATGCCGGTGGGCGTGGTGTTCGAGCCCAGCAGCAGATCGACATTGCCCTCGGTCACGAACTTGCGCGCGTTGCGGGTGGATGCCGACGGGTCGCCGCCATCGTCGAGGATCGTGAGATTGATCTTTTCGCCGGCGATCTCGCTCGGCCAGAGCTCGAGCCCCTGGCGCATCGGAATGCCGAGCGCGGACGCGGGACCGGTCAGGGTGAGCGTCGCGCCCACCGTGATCTCGGCACGGGCGGCGCCCTGATAGGTCAGGCCCGCGACCAGCGCACTCGCCAGCAAGGCCTTTTTGGAAAAAGCAGGAAATGTCATCATCGTCTCCGTTCAGGGTCGGTTTGATGCGTGCACGAGGCACGATCGCTTGGGTACTGCCTCTCTACATCGGGTTCATGGGCTCAGGGCCGTTTGTTGGCCGCGGGCATCTCGTTCGGCCTGCAAGGCTGCCTGATAACGGCGGCGAAAGCGCGTCAGCGCACCGTCGGCGCCGATCGGCACCATCTCGACGCCCGGGTTCATCAGGATGTTGCGCTGCTGCGCTTCGATCATCGTGATGTCTTCGTCGAACGCCGCGGCAACGCTCTGGAACACCGCCTCGGTGACCGTCGCATCGTCGAGCGCGAACGCGTGCGCCTGGGCAAAGAAGTAATGCGTGCTGGTCTCGCTCTCCGGCGTCAGCGCCTGGCAGCTGTGAAAGCGCAGCGCCCCGCGCGGGTCGTCCATGTCGCGCTCCACCGACTGCACGCCGGCGCTCATCATGAACACGCCATTCATCGCGAGCGTGTAGTCGAACCAACGGTTCACGCGGCCCTCGAATTTGCCCAAGCGGCGATGATACGGTGCCGGAACCGTGTTCATGACCTTGCGCACGACCCGCAGGCCCTGCTCGATCTCGGTCACCTCGTGCGGGATCTCGGCGATCGCGGCCGAACCGCCGAAGGTTTTCTCGTGCACGAAGCTCAGGTGCGAGAAATCGAGCAGGTTGTCGGTGATCAGCAGCAGACCCGCCTCGAATTTCTTGTAGCCGGGTTTCATACGCCACTCGGGGCTGGCCAACGAAAACGTATCCGGGATCAGTGCCTCGTCCGCCAGTTCGGGATCGCCCATCCAGACCCAGATCCAACGCTTGCGCTCGACCACGGGAAACACCCGCACGCAGGCGCGAGGCGGCACCCGCTCCTGCCCCGGTACCTCGACGCAGCGGCCGCCGGCGTCGAAGCGCAGGCCGTGGTACATGCAGCGCAGGCTGTCGTTCTCGCGCCGACCCAGTGACAGCGGCGCATGCCGATGGGGGCAGAGATCGAGCATCGCGACCGCGCCACCGTCGCCCTTGCGCCAGAGCACCAGAGGTTCACCCAGAACGCGCCGGGCGAGCACGCCTTCCGGCAGCAGTTCGTGGTCCCAGCCCACGACATACCAGGCATTGCGCAGAAACATGGATGCGATCTCCGTCAGGGCTCGGGCGGGGCGTGGCAATCGATCGCGCGGACGCCGCCCGGCGGCAAGCCCATAGGCTCGGCTTCGCCGCACAGGCCGTCGATCAGAAACGCCGACACGATGCGCATGGCACGCTCGACCGTCATGTCGGGCACCGTCCCCTGCCAGAGCGTGGCGAGGTTGCACACGCCGATCGTCGCCAGCATCAGGTCGCGCGGCGCCAGGTCGGTGCGAAACTCGCCGCTCGCGACGCCGTCGGCGATCAGCGACTCGACGATGCGCTCGTACTCGCGCTCGAGGCGGCGTACCCGCTCGCGCGCCGCACCGCTCAGGAAGCGACGCTGGGTCAGGAACACGCGGGCATGGTCGGGCCGGTCGATGACGGCCATCAGGTGACTGCGGGCCAGGCCGCGCAATTTGTCGATGCCGCTGATGTCGGCGCTCAACAGGCTCTGTCCGTGCTCGATGAGCGGCGTGATGCCAACCACGCAGACCTGCTCGAGCGCGGCCTGCTTGCTGCGCACGTAGTAATAGAGGCTGGCCTGGCGCATGCCGAGCCGATCGGCGATGTCCTGGGTGCTGGCACCGTGATAGCCGTCGAGTGCGAACGCGGCCGCGGCCGCATCGAAGATCTCCTGGCTGCGACGCGCGTCATCACGCACGCCCCTGGGCGCGGCATTGGTCGCCGACACGTCATCTCCTCCGCCTGGGTTTACCCGTTTCTATAGATTAATAGAATGCGTGCGGGCGAGCAACCGAGCCAGCGGATCCGGCGCGCCGTCGGCAGGGCCTCGCCCCGGTCTGCCGCGCCGGCGCGCACAATCGGGCGCGGCGATCGTCGGCGATATCGACCCTGGCCTTACGATCAGGTGAGCGCGCGGCGGGACGGCGAAACGTAGAGCGTTCGCGTCGCGGCCATCCCATTGGCAGCCGCGGCGACAACGACCATGATTTCTCGGAGACTCAAATGACGACGACAGGCGGCACGGTGCGACTTCATCGGGTGCTCAGGGCACCGCCCGAGCGCGTGTACAAGGCATTCGTCGACGCCGGCGCACTGCAGCGCTGGCTGCCGCCCTTCGGCTTCACCGGCCGCATCCACGAGATCGACGTCAGGGTCGGCGGCGGCTACAAGATGTCGTTCACGAACTTCGGCACGGGCTTTACGCACTCGTTCACAGTCACCTTCACCGAACTGACACCACCGACACGCATCCGGCACAGCGACCGCTTCGACGATCCCAACCTGCCCGGCGAGATGCAGGTCACGGTCGATCTGCGGGCCGTCAGTTGCGGCACCGAGCTGGCGATCGTCCAGGCCGGCATTCCCGCCGTGATTCCCGAAGAAGCCTGTTATCTCGGCTGGCAGGAATCCCTGCAGATGCTGGCCCGCGTGGTCGAGCCCGAGATCCCCGATGGCACCTGAGGTCCCGCATCGATGATCCGGCCCATCCGAACCGTCGCCATCGTCGGCGGCACGCACGGCAACGAAATCACCGGCCCGCACCTGCTGCGGCACTGGCAGCGTCATCCGCACGAGGTGGACCGGCCGGGGCTGGCCACGCGGCTGGTGCTCGGCAATCCGAAGGCCTTCGCGGAGAACCGGCGCTTCATCGACCACGATCTGAACCGCAGCTTTGCCGAGACCAACCTGCGCGACACGGATTCCCCGTCCTACGAGATCGGCCGTGCCGTCAGCCTCGATGAGCGGCTCGGGCCCAAGCACGCGCCCAAGACCGACTTCCTGATCGACCTGCACACCTCGACCAGCGACTGCGCGGCGATGCTCATCGTGCAGCAACGCGATGCCTTCAGCCTGCGTCTGGCCGCCTACATCACGGCCCGCGTGCCGCAGGCACGCATCCACCTGATCCCGACGGCCGACGGTGACCCGCCCTACCTGGGCTCGATCGCGCGCCACTGCCTGGGCGTCGAGATCGGCCCGGTGCCCCAGGGCGTGCTGCGTTTCGATGTCTACGATCTGTCGCGCCGCGTCGTCGGACACGCGCTCGACTTCGTCCATGGGCGCAACACGAACACCACGCCCGACCTGCCTGCAACGGTCGAGGTGTTCCGTTTCTGCGAGGTGCTCACCTACCCCGGCGAGGGCCGCACCAAGGATGCGATGGTCCACGAATCGCTGCAGGGCGCCGACTACCGAGCGCTGAATCCCGGTGACCCGCTGTTTCGAACCTTGAACGGCGAGACGATTCGCTACGACGGCCCCGGACCACGGTATCCGGTCTTCATCAACGAGGCGGCCTATTACGACCAGAACGTCGCCATGATGCTCACGGAGAAGGAAACGCTGTCCGTGCCGGACGAATCCTGACCGGTCATCATGCCCGGCAAGGTGATGATGCCGGCTGCCGACATCTGGTTCACGATCGGAATCAGACCGCTACGCAATGCCCGCAGCTGGGTGGCCCGCAGGGCTTCGTCGCGCGTCGCGCCAAGCGCCAGCCGCGCCTCGATGGCAGCACGATCGCGAACGACACCGGTGTGGAAGGTATTCAGACTCAGGCTGACCCCGTTCATTACGTTGCCGAGCACGATGCCGAGCAAAGGCACCAGCACCGTGGCATCGAAAACAAGGTCGGGCCGAAGCGCCGCAACGCCGAGCGCTGTCGCCGCCACCGTCGCGGCGATGGTGCTGCCACTGCCGATCCAGAGCGTCCAACCGCCGCTCAGGCGCCGTTCCTGCCGCGACCAGATCTCGCGGCTGGCGAGCGCAAGCATCAGCACCAGCACGGCCACGATCAGGGCCGGCGACTGCAGCGCGAACACCCATTGCAGGACCAGCCCGACCAGCAGCAACTGAAGCACGGTACGCAGTGACGCGATGATCAGGCTGCGCGCGAGGCCCAGTTGCAGCCAGAGCGACAAACCCGCGCTGGCGAGCACCAGCAGGGCCACCAGCGACAGCGCGCCGAAACCGATCGAGGGCGGATTCATGGCGGCGCTTCCCAAAGTGCGCCATCGGCCAGGAGGACGCGGCGAACCGCCATCCGCGCCGCCTGAGCCGCGCTGTGAGTGACCAGCAGGACACACAGGCCGCGCGCCAGCACCTTGCCCAGCCAGGCCTCGACCGCCGCCGTACTGCCCTCGTCCAGGCCCGAGGTCGGCTCATCCAGCAACATGACACGCACGCCGGGCCGCAGTGCCCGCAACAAGGCCAGCCGCTGGCGCTCGCCGGTCGACAATTGCGTGACGGCGCTCTCGGCCAGGGCCGCCTTGAGCCTGAGCGATGCCAGCATCGACGGCAGGTCGGCATCCGCGGCGAAGTGCTCGCGAACCCGCTCGGCCCACCAACCCGACTCGGCCGGAACGTAGGAAACCATGCGCCGCCACTCGGTGGCCGGCATCGACCGGCACCAACGGCCATCGACGGCGGCATCGCCGTCGTGCGGATCGAGATCCGCAATCGCACGCAGCAGCAGCGACTTGCCGGACCCCGAGTCGCCCATGATGGCCAGACACTGGCCCGCGGCCACGGACAGATCGACGGGCTTCAGATTCAGGGCACGAAGGCCGTGCAGTTCGAGCAACGGGCGTTCCATCAGCCACCGGCGAGGAGCTTGCCGCGCATTCTACGCACGCGCATCGCCCCCATGGCGCTCCCCGAGGACGCCGCATGACCCCACGATCAAATCCGACGAGCGCATTGGCAAGGTGCTGCCGCTGCCGTAGGCTGACGCTCGAAGACGATCCGTCCGCCCGTCCATCCCGATGATGACCATGCCGACCCTGAACATCTTTGCCGACCCGCCGGAAATGCCCGCCAAAGCCTTGCTGGCCGAATGCGGCCTGCCCGTCGAAGATCTCTCAGCAGGGCACTTCCAGCATTTCTTCGGTTGCGGCGCCGAAACCCATCCGGCCGGCATCGTCGGGGTCGAGGTGCACGGTACGGTCGGCCTGCTGCGTTCGTTGGCGGTGGCTGAGCGCGCCCGCGGTGTCGGCTGCGGTAAACGACTCGTGCGACAGGCCGAGAACCACGCTCGCCAGCTGGGCATCGTCGAACTTTTCCTGCTCACGAACACGGCGCGCACCTGGTTCGAGTCGCTAGGGTACGAGACGATCGCCCGCGACCGGGCCCCGCTGTCGATTCGCACGACCGCCGAGTTCTCGTCGCTTTGCCCGAGTGACGCGAGCTTGATGCGCAAGTCACTCATCGACTGACCCGGGTCGGGCACGATGTCATTCCTCAGGGGCCATAACGGCAGACCGGCGCCGGACCAACCAACAGGCTGTCAGCTCTCGAACGATTCCATTTTGACCACGGGCTTCATGCGGAAACGCCCGGCAAGCAGGTCGGGATGCGGATGATAGGCGCGCAGGGCCAGGCGAAACGGCGCCGGCGGAGCCGGCAGCCAGTTCGATTCGAGCGCGGCCGGCGGCCGCCGATGCGACACCCAGACCGGGATGCGGCCGTCTACCACGCGCAGGGTCGAGTTGCGATCGGTGAACGCGTAGCGATTCAGCGGATTGTGGGCGAGGAAACTCGCGCCACTGGGCATCTTCTCGTAGAGCGTCAGCGACCAGAAGGCGTCGGCCGGAACGCCCTCGTCCGGCAGATCGAGGCAATAGAGATTCTCGCCATGCAGCGCACGGTCGTCGGCATCGAACTCCGTGCCCAGATAGACGGCCTCGCTGGCCGGCAAGGCGAGCAGCCCGCGCAGCGCGGTGAGCGCGCGTAACCGGTACGAAGTGCCAAAATCGCCGAGGTTGCGCGCCGAGTAAGTCCACTGGTCGATCGGTACGTTGACGGAGCGCGCACTCTCCCGGATGCGCGCGAGAAAACCTGGCAAGAGCGCCGACCAGCGCTCGATCTGCTGCGCCGAAGCGGAACCACTCAAGCCGACGCGTTCGAGCAATGCCAGATGGTCCGACTCGTAGGGAGGTGGCGGATTGCGACACAGGGCGGCCGCGACCAACGCGACGAAGTCCCTGCCAGCGTCGTCGCTTCGCATCAAGGCCGGCGTCATCGCCTCGGGCTCGTGCGCAGCCAGCGCCGCTGCACGAAAGCCGTGTTGCACCCGGCGTGCCGCGGGAAGATCGGCATCGTCGTCGACCAGCGTGCGCGCAAACAGCATGACGTCGTCGAACGGTGCACGGATGACTTTTTGATCCGCCGGCAGCGGGCCCGGCCAGGTCGGCCCGACCAGGAGCAGGTCGGCGCCGCCGGAGCCGACATCGCGCTGGCTCAGGCAGGCGAAATTGTTCGTGTAGACATCGAGAAGGGCCAGGTTCACGTAGCGGCCTTCCGACGGCGGTATCGTGAGCCGCACAGGTCCCTGCGCCAGGTCGACCCAGGCCACCGAATACAAGGTGTCGATGTTCGGTGTGGTCACCCAGCGGTCGTCGGCGGTGGCCAGGGTCTCTTGATGCCAGTAGACATCGAGCCCCGTCCAAGCCGGGTCGGATCGGTCGTGCAGCGCCTTGTGGCGCAGCTTGGCCATCTCGTAGACGGGAAATGCGAACTCGAATGCGGCGAAGAAATCGTCGTCCGAAGCGCGCTCGCCCGCGCCCGCTTCAGCCATGCCGGTATGGCTCATGCGCGTAGTCTCCGGTGGATCGAGCGGCTCATGATAAGCGCGGCACGAAGCCGACCGGCGCACGGGTCTTTCCGACCGGCCAAGCGAAACGGCCCCGATTCGGGGCCGTCAGGATCACGGCATCGGTCCGCAAGCCCGGGGCCGGCCCCGGGCTTGCGGACCGTGCCGGACTCAAAGCGTGGACAACACCGCTTTCAGGTGGTCGGTGATCTCGTCGATGTGGGCCTCGGTGGCCACCAGCGGCGGCGCAATCAGCAACACGTCGCCGGTGTTCTTCTGGTGCAGGCCACGGTCGAACAAGGCCTTCTGCACCGCATGCCCGCGGGCGCCCGGCGCGCCGTCGGCCTTGAGTTCGATGCCCGCCAGCAGGCCCATCGAGCGCACGTCGCTGACGCAGCCGAATTCCTGCATCGCGTGCATCGCGTCGGCGAACTTGGGCATCAGCGCGGCGGCCTTGTCGGCCAGGCGCTCCTTGGCGTAGATGTCCATCATCGCGATGCCGGCCGCGCACGCCGCCGGATGGCCGGAATACGTATAGCCGTGGAAGAACTCGACACCGCGCTCGGGCCCGGCGTTGGTGATCGCGTCGTAGATGCCTTCACGCGCGACCACCGCACCCATCGGCTGGGCGCCGTTGGTGATGGCCTTGGCCATGGTCATGATGTCGGGCGTGACGCCGAAGGCCTGGGCACCGAAGTGCGCCCCCATGCGACCCCAGCCGCAGATGACTTCGTCGAACACCAGCAGGATGCCATTGGCGTCGCAGATCTCGCGTAGCCGGTCGAGGTAGCCGACCGGCGGCGGCAGGCAGCCGAACGAACCAGCCGTGGGCTCCACGAACACCGCGGCGATGTTCTCGCCACCGTACAGATCACAGAAACGTTGCAGATCGTCGGCCAGTTCCTTGCCGTGTTGCGGCTGGCCGCGACTGAACTTGTTCTCGGGCAACAGCGTGTGGCGCATGTGATAGACACCGCCCAGGCCGAGACCGAACGAACGCCGGTTGTTGACCATGCCGGCCAGCGACATGCCACCGAAGTTGACACCGTGGTAGGAGCGCTCGCGCGAGATGAAGATCTGGCGCTGCGGTTCCTTGCGGACCCGGTGGTACATCAGCGCCATTTTCATGGCGGTGTCCACGGACTCGCTGCCGGAATTGACGAAGAACACGCGGTTCAGATCACCCGGCGTGTACTCGGCCACCCGGGCCGCCAGTTCGAAGGCCTTGGGGTGGCTGCGCAGAAACGGTGCCGAGTAGTCGAGTGTCTTGAGCTGCTCGTAGACCGCTTCGGAGATCTCGGGGCGGCAGTGGCCGGCCGCAACACAGAACAAACCCGAGGAAGCGTCGATGATCTTGCGGCCTTCGGGCGTAAACAGATACATGCCCTCGGCGCGCTCGACCATGCGCGGTTCTTTCTTGAATTCCTTGTTGGCCGTAAAAGGCATCCAGTACGGCTGCATCTGGCTATCGACGATCGGGTCAGCGTGGCCCATGGTGGTCTCCAAAGCGTGCAACGGCCCGCACGGTGGCGGCAAGGCACGCGCGGGCAAAGGATCGAATGTACTCCAAGCGGCCTGTGCCCGAAAGGCGTCGGACGACGCCGGCGATATGCCGGCCGTCGGCCGGATCCGCGGCCAGCCGACCGGGCCCCGGGCCGCGCCCCGCGGGTCGCGCGCCCGCCAGGTCGCTCGCTCAGCGCTCGAAGGTGCGGCCGATGTCCTGCGCTGCCCGCTGGAGCGCGGGCAGATAGGTCATGACCTGGCCGATCTCCATGCGGCTGACCGGCCCGTGCGCGGCCAGCGCCGCGACGACCGCCCCGTCCCGGTCGCGCACGGGCACCGCCAGGCAGCGGATGCCGTGCAGGTACTCTTCGTCGTCGATCGCGTAACCGTGGTGACGTACGTCATCCAGGGCTCGCATGAGCCCGCCGGGATCGGTCAGTGTCTTTTCCGTGTAGCGCACCAGCGGCGTGCTGTGCACGAAACGCTCGAGACTGCGCTTGGACATGTGACTGAGGAACAGCTTGCCACTCGCCGAGGCGTACAACGGCACGCGCGAGCCGACGCCGAGGGCAACCCGCAGCGGCCAGGCCGCCTCGACGCGATCGATGTACATGACCGTATGCGAATCCGGCACCGTCAGATTGCAGGTCTCGCCGATCTGCTCGACCAACTCCTCGAGGATCGCATGGCGTGGCGCCCTGCCCGGCGAGTGCTGCAAGACCCGCAGCGACAAGTCGTGCAGGCGGGCACCGCAACCGTAACGTTTGGCGCCCGGCTCCTTACCGATATAGCCGGCATGCTCGAGCGTGGACAGGATGCGGAAAACCGTGGCCTTGGGAAGATCGACGGCGCGGCAGATCTCGGACAGCGCCGGCTGCCTGTCGGCCTGGGAGACGAACTCGAGGATCTCGATGGCACGCAGCAACGCCGACCCTTTGGGCGGCGCGCCTGCCGAAAGCTCGAACGGTGCCGCCAATTCGGGCTCGTGAATGTCAAGGCCCTCGAAATTCATACGTCCCCCCGCACTCATACGCCGGCGAGAATGCGACAATGGTGCTGCCGCCTGCCGTCGTCGGGATCTCGGGTCGGCACGGCGAAATGCGGTACCAACCTGCCCAGTCCGTCGACCCACCCCCCGGACCAGCCCCCGGATTGTCTTTTCGGCGATCTCGTCCCACACGGACTTCCGATCACCGCGATAATTCTTGCATAGGCTATTCGTTATACCCAAATCTGACGGTTGCTGAAGTTGTAGGCAGCCGACGGTCATTCGAGACCGGTCCGACGCGCCGGAGCGTGCGCGGGACCGCTAAACTCTCCGCGCTCTCCGTTTCCGCACCCGAATCCATGAAGGACAAGTACGAACCCCGCGTCGTCGAAGCGAGTGCCCAATCGCATTGGGCCGCCATCGATGCATTTGCCGCCACCGAGAACGATCCGCGCTTTCCGAACGGCAAGTTCTACGTCTGCTCGATGCTGCCCTATCCGTCGGGCAAGCTGCACATGGGTCATGTGCGCAACTACACGATAAACGACGTTCTTTATCGATATAAGCGAATGAACGGTTTCAACGTTCTTTCGCCGATGGGCTGGGATGCATTCGGACTGCCGGCGGAAAACGCCGCCATCGAACAGAACGTGGCGCCGGCCAAGTGGACACGCCAGAACATCGCCGACATGAAGGCGCAGATGGCGCCGCTGGGCCTGGCCTTCGACTGGCATCGTGAACTGGCCGCCTGCGACGACGACTACTACCGCTGGAACCAGTGGATGTTCCTGCGCATGCTCGAGCGCGGCATCGCCTATCGCAAGACGCAGGTCGTCAATTGGGACCCGGTCGACCAGACCGTCCTGGCCAACGAACAGGTCATCGACGGTCGCGGCTGGCGCACGGGCGCGGTCGTCGAGAAGCGCGAGATCCCCGGCTATTACCTGGCCATCACGAAATACGCGCAAGAGCTGCTCGACTGCATCGCCAAGCTCGGCTGGCCCGAGCAGGTCAAGACCATGCAGGAGAACTGGCTGGGACGCTCCGAGGGCGTGCGCTTCGCGTTCGAGCACACGCTGAGCGATGCGGCCGGCCAGCCCATCCAGGATGGCCGGATGTACGTTTTCACGACCCGCGCGGACACCATCATGGGGGTCACCTTCGTCGCCGTGGCGCCCGAGCACCCGATCGCCGCGGCCGCGGCCGCCGGCAATGCCGAACTGAGCGCATTCATCGAATCCTGCCGACAGGGCTCGGTCATGGAGGCCGACCTCGCCGAAACGGAGAAGCTCGGCATGCCGACCGGCCAGAGCGTCATCCACCCGCTGACCGGCGATCCGGTGCCGGTGTGGGTCGGCAACTACGTGCTGATGAGCTACGGCGACGGCGCCGTGATGGGCGTGCCCGCCCACGACGAACGCGACTTCGCGTTCGCCCTGAAATACGGCCTGCCGATCCGGCAGGTCGTCGACGTCGACGGCCAGGCCTTCGACGACACCCGCTGGCAGCCCTGGTACGAAGCCAAGACGGGCACCTGCATCCACTCCGGCCGCTATGACGGCATGGCCTTCGCCGACGCGGTCCGGGCCGTGGCCAATGATCTGTCGGCCGCGGGGCTTGGCGATCTGCAGGTACAGTGGCGCCTGCGCGACTGGGGAATCTCGCGCCAGCGCTACTGGGGCACCCCGATCCCGATCATCCATTGCGACGATTGCGGGCCCGTGCCGGTGCCCGTCGACGACCTGCCGGTGCGCCTGCCCGAGGACCTCGTGCCCGACGGTTCGGGCAATCCGCTGGCCCGCGACGAGCGCTTCCTGAAGACCACGTGCCCAAGCTGCGGCAAGCCCGCACGGCGCGAGACCGACACCATGGATACCTTCGTGGATTCGGCCTGGTACTACATGCGCTATTGCAGCCCGGGCTCGAACGATGCGATGGTCGATGCACGCGCCAACTACTGGATGCCGATGGACCAGTACATCGGCGGCATCGAGCACGCGGTCCTGCATCTGCTCTATGCCCGCTTCTGGACCAAGGTCATGCGTGATCTCGGACTGGTGGGCTTCGACGAGCCATTCTCGAATTTGTTCACGCAGGGCATGCTGCTCAACGAGAGCTACTACCGTGTCGAGGGCGACGGTCGCACGCGCTGGTATTACCCGTCCGACGTCGAGCTGGAATTCGACGAGCGCGGCAAACCGACGGCGGCCCGCCTCAAGAGCGACGGCAAGCCGGTGCAGATGGGCGGCATCGAAAAGATGTCCAAGAGCAAGAACAACGTCGTGCTGCCCGGCGACATCATCGAGCAGTACGGCGCCGACACGGCACGCCTGTTCACCATGTTCGCCGGTCCGCCCGAGCAGAGCGCGGCCTGGTCGCACAGCGGCGTCGAAGGCGGCGCACGCTTCCTGCGCCGGCTCTGGCAGTTCAGCGCGCAGTGGCGTGCGGCGCTGGCCGACGCGCCACGCTCGGTCGACGCCGATGGCCTGCCGCGGGCAGCCGCCGATCTGCGCCGCGAGTTGCATCAGGTGTTGAGCCAGGCGAACTACGACTACGAGCGCCTGCAGTTCAACACGGTGGTCTCGGCCGGCATGAAGATGCTCAATGCGCTCGAGCAGGCCGGCGATCCGGCCAGCGCGGACTCGGCGCTGCGCGCGGTCGTGCGCGAGGGGCTGTCGATCACGCTGCGCGTGTTGTATCCGGTCGTGCCGCACATCGGCCACGAGCTCTGGCAGGCGCTGGGCTACGGCGACGAATCGGGCGATCTGCTCGATGCCGCCTGGCCGCAGGTAGAGCCGGCGGCGCTCGTGCAGGACGTCATCAGCCTGGTGCTGCAGATCAACGGCAAGGTGCGCGGCCAGCTCGAGGTGGCGGCCGATGCCGACAAGGCCACGATCGAGGCCGCCGCGCTGGCCACCGAGGCCTTCGAGCGGCACGGCCAGGGCAAGACTGCGCGCAAGATCATCGTGGTGCCGGGCAAGCTCGTGAATCTGGTGGTTTGACAGTGCCGGCCAAGCGTGTGGCCCGGCGCCGAGCCCTGATCGCCGGGCTGGGCTTGCTGGCCGGCTGCGGCTTCCAGTTGCGCGAATCGGTGCAGTTGCCGTTTCGTACGCTCTATGCCGATCTGCCGAAGGGTTCGAGCCTGGCGGTGGAGTTCGCACGTCAGGCCCGTCAGGGCACCACGCTCGTACCCTCGCCGGAGGGCGCCGAGGCGGTGCTGCGCGAGGTCAGCGAGGTCCGGCTCAAGGAGCCGGTGTCTTTTTCGCCGTCGGGACGGCCGCGCGAATACGAACTCAGCTACCGGGTGCGCTTCAGGCTCGACGGTCCGGACCAGGTCGAGCTGCTGCCGCCGACCGAGATCACGATCCGCCGCTACATCACGACGAGCGACATCGAACAGTTGTCCGAGGAACTCGAAGAGGCCTTCCTCTACTCGGAGATGGAGAACGACATGGTGCAGCAGATCCTGCGGCGGCTCGGGGCCGTCAAGATGCCGCGCTAGCCCGGACGGCAAGGCCTCAGATGGCAACGATCAAGCCCGAGCGATTGACCCAGGCCCTGGCCGGTTCGCCCGGCCTGGTCTGGATCCACGGCAATGAGCCGCTGCTGGTCCTGGAAGCCGCGCAGGCCGTGCGCTCGGCGGCACGCGAAGCCGGCCACGACGAACGCGAGGTGATCGAAGTCGAGCGCGGCTTCGATCCGTCGCAGTTGCAGGCCGCAGCGGCGAGCCAGTCCTTGTTCGCGAGCCGCAAGCTCGTCGAGATCCGCGTCGGCGGCAGGCCGCCGAAGGCCTTGATCGATGCACTGGAACCGATCGCCGCAGCGCCCGACCCCGAGGTTCGCTGGCTGCTGACCAGCGAGCGGCCCGAAGCGGCCCTGTTGCGCTCGTCCGCGGCCAAGCGCATCGAGGACGCGGCGGTGGTGGTGGCGATCTTTCCGATCGAACGCGAACAACTGCCGGGCTGGATCGGTGCGCGGCTGCGCGCGCAGGGGCTGCGCGCGCCGGCCAGTCTGATCGCCCTGATCGCCGACCGCGTGCAGGGCAATCTGCTCGCCGCCGATCAGGAGATCCGCAAGCTGGCTCTGTTGTTCGAGCCCGGCGATCTACCGGCCGACGAGGCCGCCGCCGCGGTGCTCGACGTGGCGCGCTACGAAACCCAGGACCTCGTCGATGCCTTGCTGCTCGGCCAACCCGCACGGGTGTTGCGCTGCCTCGCCGGCCTGGCCGGCGAGGGACGCGCCGAGGCCATGGTCGTCTGGCATCTCGCCGAGACCGTACGCGGGCTGTTGCGGCTGATGGACGCGCGCGCCGCCGGCGAACCGCTGAGCCGGGCCATGGCCGCGGCGCGCATCTTCGGGCCGCGTCAGCGGCGTTTCGAAGCCGCGCTCGGCCGCCTTCCTCGTCGCCAGCTCGAGCAGGCGCTGCCGATCCTCGCCCGCGCCGATACAATTGCCAAAGGCCTGGCCGCCGGCCCGGCCTGGCCGATGCTGCGCACCCTCACCCTGCGGCTGGCCGGCTTGCCGATCGGCGACGAGCCCCGGCCGGCCACCGGCGGCCTTGCGGCCACCCTCTGATCACCCGCCCAGGCAGACGGTCCACCAACCGAGCCCGACCATGCACAACGAGCAACTGGATGTCTCCGCCTATGTCGCCGACTGCGGCCGGCGTGCCCGTGCGGCCAGCGCCGCCATGGCGCGTGCCAGCACCGCTGCGAAGAATACGGCCCTGCGCCGCACGGCCGCATTGTTGCTCGAGCGCGCGCCACGACTGCGCGAAGCCAATGCGCTCGACCTGGAACGCGGCCGTGCCAATGGTCTGGACGAGGCCTTCGTCGACCGCCTGGCCCTGACCGACAAGGTCATCGCCACCATGGCGGCGGGTCTCGAGCAGATCGCCGCCCTGCCCGACCCCATCGGCGAGATCACCGACCTGCGCCAGCAACCCAGCGGCATCCGCGTGGGGCGCATGCGCGTGCCCCTGGGCAGCATCGGCATCATCTACGAATCGCGGCCGAACGTGACCATCGACGCGGCCGGTCTGTGCATCAAGAGCGGCAATGCGACGATCCTGCGCGGCGGCTCCGAGGCCATCGAAAGCAATCAGGCGCTGGCCGCGATCATTCGCGACGGCCTCGCCGCCGCCGGACTGCCCGCCGACGCGGTTCAGTTGATCGAAACCACCGATCGCGCGGCAGTCGGTGCGCTGATCTCGAGCCCCGACGCCATCGACGTCATCGTGCCCCGGGGCGGCAAATCGCTGATCGAGCGGATCAGCCGCGAGGCCCGTGTGCCTGTGATCAAACATCTCGATGGCATCTGCCACACCTACGTCGATGCCGCAGCCGACCTCGACATGGCCGTGCGCGTGTGCGACAACGCCAAGACCCAGCGCTACTCGCCCTGCAATGCCATGGAGACATTGCTCGTCGATGCGCCGGTCGCGCGGGCCTTTCTGCCCCTCATCGGCCGGATCTATGCGGACAAGGGGGTGGAGCTGCGGGCCGACGCCCGCGCGGCTGCGGTTCTCGCTGAGGCCGGCCTGGCCACGGTGCCGGCGACCGACGAGGACTGGCGAACCGAGTACCTGGCGCCGATCATCAGTATCGCGGTCGTCGACGGCGCCGACGCCGCCATCGCCCACATCAATCACCACGGCTCGCACCACACCGACGCGATCATCACGAACGACCATCCGCTGGCGATGCGCTTCCTGACCGAGGTCGACTCGGCCTCGGTCATGATCAACGCCTCGACGCGCTTCGCCGACGGATTCGAGTTCGGCCTGGGCGCCGAGATCGGCATCTCAACCGACAAGCTGCATGCGCGCGGCCCCGTCGGCCTCGAAGGGCTGACATCGCAGAAGTTCGTGGTGTTCGGCAGCGGCCAGGTACGCGCCTGAGCGCCTGAGCGCCTGAGCGCCTGAGCCCCTGTGCCCCGCCTGCCCGACCGATCGCCGCTCACCGAAGACGGCAGCTAGACATGGCTTACCTCTGGGTCAAGACCCTGCACATCGTGTTCGTGACCAGCTGGTTTGCGGGTCTTTTCTATCTGCCCCGCATCTTCGTGAACATCGCGATGGTCGACGCCGGCGCCCCGCCGGCTGACAACGCCGAACGCGCGCGCCTGATCCTGATGGCGGGCAAGCTCTATCGTTTCATGGGTCCGCTGATGGTGCTGGCGCTGGTGTTCGGCCTGTGGCTCTGGCTCGGATACGGAGTCGGTGCGGGCCAGGGATGGTTGCACCTGAAGCTCGCGCTGGTCGTCGGCCTGCTCGCCTATCACCATGTCTGCGGGCGCATGCTGAAAAGCCTGCGCGTCGGTCCGGGCAAGCGCGGACATGTCTGGTATCGCTGGTTCAATGAGGCTCCGGTGCTCATTTTGCTGGCGGTGGTCGCGCTGGTCGTGATCAAGCCGTTCTGAGCACGACCCGCGACACCACCCTCCGGAGCCGGGCCATGAACGACCAACGACGTCGCATCCTGCGACTTCCGCTAGCCTTGTTGGCCGCCGGGTCCGGCGGTCTCACACCTTCGCTTGCCGCCGCGCAGGAGGCCGTCGAAACCGTGCGTGCGGGCGGCTGCGCGGTGATGATCCGTCATGCACAGACGGTCCCCGGCATCGGCGATCCGCCCGAATTCGTGCTCGATCGTTGCGAGACGCAACGCAACCTCAGCGAGGCCGGGCGCGAGCAGGCCGCGTGCATCGGGCGATGGTTCGCCGAGCGTGCGCTCTCGCCACGGCAGGTGCTGAGCAGCCAATGGTGCCGTTGCCGTGATACCGCCCGTATCGCGTTCGGTGAGTTTCGCGATCTCCCGGCGCTGAACTCGACCTTCCAGAACCGCGGGGATGCGCCGGGCCAGCTGGCGGCGATCCGCTCGAACCTGCGCGACATTCCGGACGGCCAGTTCGATATCCTCGTCACCCACCAGGTCATCATTACGGCGGTTACCGGCCGGGGCACGCAGATGGGTGAAGCGCTGATCGTCGATCGAGACGGCCGCATGCTGGCCCGGCTCGCGTCGGGCTGCATGGTCTGATCGGCCTTGGCGCCGCGAACGACGGCGCCAGCCAGTGTCGACCGGGCGCCTTGTGCCCGCCCGGCTCCGAGGCCAGCGAAATACCAGATACTTGCGAAACAGAACACTGCGAGCCGCCATCGCGACCATTGCCCCCGCCGGAGCCGACACGCCATGAAGACCATCGACTACTACTTCGTATCAACCTCGCCCTGGAGCTATCTCGGCCACGAACGCCTGGGTCACATCGCCGCCGAAACGGGCGCGCAGATCCACGTGAAGCCGTTCGATCTCGCCCGGGTCTTTCCCGTTTCCGGCGGCTTGCCGCTGCCCAAGCGCGCGCCTCAGCGCCAGGCCTATCGCCTGGTCGAGCTGCGACGCTGGGCCGATTTCCTGGGCATGCCGCTGAACGAACAGCCGCGGCATTTCCCGGTCGATCACATGCCCAGCATGCGGCTGATCGCGGCAGCCCGCATCGTGGCCGGCGAGCAGGCCGCGTTCCTGCTCGCGTCGCTGGTGATGCGAGGCTGCTGGTCCGAAGAGCGCAACGTGGCCGACGATGTGGAGTTGGATCTGATCATGGCCGCCGCCGGCCTCGATCCCGACGAACTGCGCGCCGCCAGGGAAGCCGCCGAGGCCGATATCGACCGCTTCACCGAAGAGGCGATCCAGCTGCAGGTGTTCGGTGCGCCGTGGTACCGCATCGGCGACGAATCCTTCTGGGGACAGGACCGCCTCGATTTCGTCGAGCGCGCCCTGCGCGAGGCGAATTGAGCGCCGCGATCGACACAACGCCGGACGCGGCCTCGCCGGCCTCCGACTGGCGCTCGGCGGCCGACGTGCCCTGGCGCTCGGCCGATGCACACCGGCCACTGGAACTGTTCGCCACCTGCCCCCAGGGCCTCGAATCCCTGCTGGCCGACGAACTGGCCGAACTCGGTGGCCGGCAGGTCACGGCCGACTCTGCCGGCGCTTCCTGTATCGGCGACTGGGACTGTGCCGTGCGGCTCAATCGCGAGTCGCGCCTGGCCAGTCGCGTGCTGCTTTTGCTCGCGCAAGGCCCATATCGCAACGACAAAGACATCGGCCGGCTGGCCGCGACCGTGCCCTGGGACTTCGTACTCGAGCCACGCATGAGCCTGCGGGTCGATACGCGCGCGCGCCGGGCCAAGGTACGCAGCCTGAACATGGTGACGCTGCGCATCAAGGATGCCGTGGTCGACCGACTGCGCGAGGTCAGCGGCGACCGTCCCGATGTCGACACCCGCAGTCCCGACGTGCGCCTGATGGCCTTCGTCGACGAGCATCGGGCGTTGATCTATCTCGACCTCAGTGGCGAGAGTCTGTTCAAGCGCGGCTGGCGTGGTCGCGACGACAAGGGCGCGGCGCCGCTGAAGGAGAATCTCGCAGCGGCCCTGCCCCTGTTGGCTGGCTGGACTGCGGGCGCGCCCTTGCTCGATCCGTTTTGCGGCTCGGGCACGATCGCCATCGAGGCGGCCCAGCGCATCGCCGCGATCGAAGCCGGCGGCGCCAGACGATTCGGCTTCGAGAGCCTGCCAGGCTACCGGCCAGCCCAAGCGCCGGCGGCGAACCACAATTCACCGCGGCCGCGGCAAGGGCACGTGGTTCGTCCCGCCGGCACTTCGGTGTTTGCATCGGATATCGATCCGAAAGCGGTGGGCACGGCGCGCGCGAATGCCCAGCGGGCAGGCGTGCCCGCGGCGGGAATCGGCTTCAAAGTCGCAGACGTACGTTCGCTGCAACCGCCCCGCGGGCTGGTCCCGGGCTGGATCGTCACCAACCCGCCCTATGGCGAGCGCCTGGAATCACTCGGGAATGACGCGAACATGCTTGCGCTGGGTCGGCATCTGCGGTCGGCTTTCGCCGGCTGGACCCTGGCCTGGCTGACCAGCGACCGGCAACTACCCGGGCGCCTGGGTCTGCGCCCCCGCCGGCGCGTACCGGTCATGAACGGCGCGCTCGATTGCCGGTTGTTCGTGTTCGATCTCGGCTGAGGGGGCCGGCCGCTTCGCAGACCGTGCGGGCGCGTTCGGCGCTGCTGCCGCCGGATCCCGAGGCCGCAGATCGCGGTGAAGACCAGGTCGAGCCTGGCGATGGGAGCAAACCGGGAGCCGCGCTCCCGGTCCACGTCAGCCCTCGACGATACCGAGGTGACTGGTGTTGCGGCCGAGATCCTTCTCGGCGTTCTTGCTGTTCAGCTTGATCGTCAGGCGCAGATCGTTCACCGAGTCGGCATTGCGCAGCGCGTCTTCGTAGGTGATCTTGTCGGCCTCGTAGAGATCGAACAGTGCCTGGTCGAAGGTCTGCATGCCGATCTCGCGGCTCTTCTTCATGATCTCTTTGATCGAGCCGACCTCGCCCTTGAAGATCAGGTCCGACACCAGCGGCGAGTTCAGCATGATCTCCACGGCCGGCATGCGTCCGCTGCCCGACGCCATCGGGATCAGACGCTGCGAGATGATGCCGCGCAGGTTAAGCGACAAGTCCATCAGAAGCTGACTGCGCCGCTCCTCGGGGAAGAAGTTGATGATGCGGTCGAGCGCCTGATTCGAGCTGTTGGCGTGCAGGGTCGACAAACACAGGTGGCCGGTCTCGGCGAACGCCACCGCGTGCTCCATGGTCTCGCGATCGCGAATCTCGCCGATCATGATCACGTCCGGCGCCTGGCGCAGGGTGTTCTTCAGCGCGACCTCCCAGCTCACCGTATCGACGCCGACCTCGCGGTGCGTGACGATACAGTTCTTGTGCGGATGCACGAACTCGACCGGGTCCTCGATCGTGACGATATGACCGTACGAGTTCTCGTTGCGATGACCCAGCATCGCCGCCAGGGTGTTCGATTTTCCCGAGCCGGTCGCGCCGACCACGATCACCAGGCCCCGCTTGTACATCGCGAGTTCGGCCAGCTGCGACGGCAGATGCAGCTCTCGAAACGCCGGGATCTCGCTCTTGATCACGCGCAGCACGAGACCCACGCGGCCGAGTTGCATGAATGCGTTGACACGGAATCGACCCACGCCGACCGGACTGATCGCGAAGTTGACCTCGTGGTGCTCTTCGAACTCGGCCGCCTGGCGATCGTTCATCAGCGCGCGCGCGAGTTCGATCGTGTGTTTGGACGTCAGGGGCACGTTCGAGATCGGCACCACCTTGCCGTCGACCTTGAACGCGGGCGGGAAGTCGGCGGTCAGGAACAGGTCGGAACCGTTCTTGCTGACCATCAGCTTGAGAATGTCCTGAAGAAACTTGGACGCCTGTTCTCTTTCCATCGACCTGGATTCCTGAAGGTGGGCGTTCGATGACGGCGAGCCTGCCCCGCCGTCCGCGATCGCCTCTGGTAGCCGGTTTGCAAGACCGGCGCGGGACTCAGCCCGGGAAGTTCTCTTTCACGGAAGCCGCCGCGCGCGCCTCGGCCATGCTGATCTGGTTCTTGCGCACCAGGTCTGTCAGGCATTGGTCGAGCGTCTGCATGCCGAGCGCGCCGCCCGTCTGGATCGCCGCATTCATCTGCGAGACCTTCGCTTCGCGGATCAGGTTGCGGATGGCCGGGGTACCGATCATGATCTCGTGAGCAGCCACACGGCCGGAGCCGTCCTTGGTCTTGAGCAGCGACTGCGAGATCACCGCGCGCAGCGACTCGGACAACATCGCCCGCACCATTTCCTTCTCGGCCGCCGGGAACACGTCGACGATACGGTCGATGGTCTTGGCCGCCGACGAGGTATGCAGGGTACCGAACACCAGGTGACCGGTTTCGGCCGCGGTCATCGCCAGGCGTATGGTCTCGAGATCGCGCATCTCACCCACGAGAATGATGTCCGGGTCTTCACGTAGCGCCGATTTCAGCGCGTTCGCGAACGACAGCGTCATCGGACCGACCTCGCGCTGATTCACGAGGCAACGCTTTGATTCGTGCACGAATTCGATCGGATCCTCCACGGTCAGGATGTGACCGTAGTGGTTTTCGTTCACGTAATTGATCATCGCCGCGAGCGTGGTCGACTTGCCCGAACCGGTCGGACCGGTCACCAGCACCAAGCCGCGCGGCTGGTCGGAGATCTGCTCGAAGATCTTCGGCGCGTTCAGTTCTTCCAGCGTCAGGATCTTGGACGGACTCGTCCGCATGACCGCACCGGCACCCCGGTTCTGCACGAACGCATTGACGCGAAAGCGTGCCAGCCCGGGAATCGCGAACGAGAAGTCGCACTCGAGGTTCTCCTCGTACTCCTTGCGCTGCGAGTCGTTCATGATGTCGTAGATCATGCCGTGCACGTCCTGGTGCTCCATGGGCGGCAGATTGATCCGGCGGACATCACCGTGCACGCGGATCATCGGCGGCAGGCCGGCCGACAGATGCAGGTCCGAGGCCTTGTTCTTGACGGCAAACGTCAGCAGTTCTGCAATATCCATCGCGGAGGGATCCTTTGCTGGGGCGCGTTTTCACGGAGACCCTGGGATAATCCCCAACCAGCGCGGCCGCGATAAGCCGCATGCGACAAATGAGGGTGTTTCCGGCCATGAACGGCGAAAAAACGGCGCGCACGCGGCTTGACGAGGTGCGCGCGCGACTCGATCGGGCGGCGTCGGCCGCCGGGCGTCCTCCGGCCGATGTGCTCCTTCTCGCGGTCGGCAAGACCTTCGCAGCCGAGGCCATCCGGGCGCTGGCCGAGGCCGGCCAGAACGCATTTGGTGAAAACTACCTGCAGGAGGCGCTGGCCAAGCAGCAGGCGCTGGCCGACCTCGCCCTCGAGTGGCATTTCATCGGCCCGATCCAGTCGAACAAGACCCGCCCCATCGCCGAGTCCTTCGATTGGGTGCACACCGTCGATCGTGAAAAAATCGCCGCCCGTCTGTCGGCCCAGCGGCCCGCCGGCCTGCCGCCGCTGCAGGTGTGCATCGAGGTCAATGTCGACGACGAGGCGAGCAAGCACGGTTGCTCGCCGGCCGATGCACCGGCGCTTGCGCTGGCGGTGGCCGCCCTGCCGGGACTAACCCTGCGTGGCCTGATGGCGATCCCGGCACCTGGCCCGACGCCGGCGGATTCGGCACCGGCATTCGCACGACTGGCGGCGCTGGCCGACAGTATCCGCGGGCAGCTACCGGCTTCGCAGGCAGCCTGCTTCGATACCTTGTCGATGGGAATGAGCGCCGACCTCGAGGTGGCGATCGGTGCCGGCGCGACGATCGTGCGCGTGGGAACCGCGCTGTTCGGCCAGCGAAGTCAGGCAGCGACGAATTGATTCCGACGGCCTGACGACATCGTGCGGCGGCCGGGGCAGCGCCCCGCCCCGCCACGGGGCATCAGCCCATCGAGCGCACGGCGGCGGCCAGACGGCTCTTGTAGCGGGCAGCGGCGTTGCGATGGATGACCCGCTTGCCGGCGAAGCCGTCGATGACCGACTGCGACGCCTGGAAGGCGCTGGCAGCGGCTTCCTTGTCACCGGCGGCGACGGCCTTGCGGACCTTCTTGATCGCCGTGCGCAGCTGCGAGCGCTGGGCCGACTTGAGTTGGTTGCGGGAGACATTCTGGCGCGCGCGCTTGCGAGCCGACTTGATATTTGCCATAGCGCCGATAAAGTATGAGTCAACCGGCCTGCGCCGGAAAAGCCTTTCATTATAGCAATATCGGTCCCGATCGACCAGCTGCCTGTTTGAAACCACGACGGCGGTCTGCGGCCCGGGCCCCTGCCCCTATCACCAATCTCCGCGGCCGGTGCCCTCGGGCCCGTCCCGGTCCGCTCGCTCCCGATCGTTCGTGAATCTCTTCCGCTCCGCGGCGCTGGTCAGCGCCATGACCTTCGTGTCCCGCATCGCGGGCCTGATCCGCGAGAACCTGATCGCCTCGATTTTTGGCGCCGGTGCGTTCACGGACGCATTCTTCGTGGCGTTCCGCCTGCCCAATCTGTTGCGTCGCATGTTCGCCGAAGGTGCCTTCTCGCAGGCCTTCGTGCCCCTGCTCGCGGCGGCCCGCCGCGACCAGCAGATGCCCAACGAGTTGATCGACCGCGTGGCCACGGCGCTGTTCTGGGTGGTCAGCGCCGTGGCGGCGCTCGGCGTGATCGCCGCGCCGACCCTGCTCTGGCTGATCGCGTCGGGCCTGGCGCGCGAGCCGGCGGCATTCGACGCCGGCGTACTCATGACCCGCATCATGTTCCCGTACATCGCGCTGATCTCGCTGGTCTCGCTATGCGGCGGCATCCTCAATACCTGGCAGCGCTTCGCGGTGCCTGCGCTCACGCCGGTGCTGCTCAACCTGGCGATCATCGCGGCGGCACTGTGGCTGGCACCCCACGTCGAACCGCCGATCGTCGCGCTCGCCGTCGGCGTCATGGTCGGTGGCATTGCCCAACTGGCCATTCAGGTTCCCGCGCTGCGCCGGCTCGGCCTGCTGCCGCGCATCGGCCTGTCGGCCCGGGCCGCACTGGCCGATCCGAGCACGCGGCGCATCATGGCCTTGATGGCCCCGGGCATCCTGGCGGTGTCCGCGCAGCAGATCAGCCTGCTGATCAACACGCACATCGCGTCGCGCCTGACCGTGGGCTCGGTATCCTGGATCTCGTTCGGTGACCGGCTGATGGAATTCCCCCAGGGACTGCTCGGCGTGGCCCTGGGCACGGTACTGCTACCGAGCCTGTCGGCGGCCGTGGCCACCGACGACGACGCCGAGTACAGCCTGCTGCTCGACTGGGGCCTGCGACTGGCGGTCGTGCTCGCCCTGCCGTGCGCGCTCGCGATGATGCTGATGCCCGAGCCCTTGACCGCGCTCCTGTATCACTACGGCCGCTTCTCGACACACGACGTGGAGATGACCGCGCTGGCCGTGCAAGCCTACGCGCCCGGCCTGCTCGGCTTCGTCGCGGTGAAAGTGCTGGCACCGGGCTTCTTTGCGCGCCAGAACGTACGCACGCCGGTCAAGATCGCGATCGGGGCGATGTTGCTCACCCAGGCGCTCAACCTCGTCCTCGTGCCCCGGTTCGCCCACGCGGGACTCGCTCTGTCGATCTCTCTGGCGGCGCTCGCCAACGCCGGCCTGCTGGGTTGGCTGCTGGTGCGCGGCGGGCGTTTCCGGCCCGCTCCTGGCTGGGGACGCTTTCTGCTCCGGGTGGCGATAGGCCTGGCTGCCCTGACCGCGGTCATCGAGTTCTGGCTGTTGCACTTCGACTGGGCGGCGATGCAATCCAGCCCGGTATGGCGCGCACTCGAGGTCCTGGCGATCGTCGCGGCCGGTGCCGCGGCATATGGCATCGGGTTGACGCTGGCCGGGCTGCGCCCCTGGACGCTGACCCGGCGTCCGCGCCGCTGATCGGCACGGGCCGATCCCGGACCCGCCGCGGCACGGGCTAAGATGCGGCGGTCGGCCGGCGCCCGATCGTTGTCGTATGCGCCGCGCCGCTCCCCCGTCTTCCCGAGATCCGACATGTCCTTGATCTTCATCGGTGCCGGCAACATGGCCGGCGCACTGATTGGCGGCCTGCTCGCCAGCGGCCGGCCAGCAAGCCAGATCCGTGCGATCGATCCGCACGAACCCACGCGTCGCAAAGTGGCCAACCGGTTTGGCATCACGGTGGCCGAGCATGCCGAGGCGTTTGCCGCCGACGACGTGATCGTGCTGGCAGTCAAGCCGCAGGTGATGCGCGAAGTGGCGGGCTCGCTGGCCGACAAGCTCGCCGGCAACCTGATCATCAGCGTGGCCGCAGGCATCCTGATGAGCGACCTCGGACGCTGGCTGGGCGGGCACGAACGCTTGATCCGCGTCATGCCGAACACACCGGCACTGATCGGCCAGGGAATCAGCGCGCTGGTCGGCGGAACGGCCGCCACGGACGCCGACATGACCACGGCCGAGACCTTGCTCGCGACCGTCGGCCCGGTGCTGCGGCTCGACGTCGAGACCCAGCTCGATGCCGTGACCGCGGTCAGCGGCAGCGGGCCAGCCTACGTGTTCCGCTGGATGGAAGCGATGATGGCCGCCGCCGACGACGTCGGGCTCGCACCGGATCAGGCGCGTGCGCTGGTGCTTCAGACGTTCAAGGGTGCGGCCGAGCTCGCGTTGGCCAGCGATGAAGCGCCGGGCGTGTTGCGTGCCAACGTGACCTCGAAGGGCGGCACGACGGCCGCCGCGCTCGCGGTCATGGACGATGCCGAGATCGGCGATCTGGTGCTGCGGGCGGTGCGCGCCGCGCGGGATCGCAGCATCGAACTGGGCCGCGAGCTGGGCGGCGCCTGAGCGTCACGAGGGCCGTGCCGGACACGTGACGTGGCCGGCGGCGGGCATCTGGCGCCCGCGGCGCCAATCCAGGCGCGCGTGCCGCTCACATACGCGGGCCCGGCTGAATTCAGGCGGCCAGCGCGTAATCGAGCACGATGCCGGCCATGACGGCCGCGCCCCACCAGTTGTTGTGATTGAACGCCGCGAAGCAGCCATCGCGATCGCGCGTCCGGATCAGCCAACCGTGATAGACGGTGATCGCGACGGCGGCGAGCAGCCCCGCCCAGAACCAGACGCCGCGCCCCTCGAGTACACCAACCCAGCCGAGCAGGCCGATCGTGATCGCATAGCAGATCATCACCGCCACGACATCGAAGCGGCCGAAGGTGATGGCGGCCGTGCGAATGCCGATCTTCAGATCATCATCGCGGTCGACCATCGCGTATTCGGTGTCGTAGGCGAGCGCCCAGAACACATTGGCCAGCAGCAACAGCCAGGCGGCCGGCGGCAGGCTGCCGAGCACGGCCGCATAGGCCATCGGAATGCCGAATCCGAACGCAATGCCGAGATAGGCCTGCGGCAGTGCCAGAAAGCGCTTGGTGTACGGATAGCTGCCCGCCACGAAGGCGGCGACGAACGCGAGCGCAATGGTCAGCCCGTTCATCGGCAGCACCAGCAGGAAGGCCAGCAGCGCCAGCACCACCGCCACGCCGACCGCTTCGGCCGGACGAATCGCGCCACTGGTCACCGGGCGATGCCGGGTGCGCTTGACGTGACGGTCGAAGTCGCGGTCGGCATAGTCGTTGATCGCACAGCCCGACGAGCGCATCAGCAAGGTGCCGAACGAGAACGCGAACAGCAGATACGCATCGGGCGGGCCATCGCTGGCGAACCAGAGCGCCCAGAGTGTCGGCCACAGCAGCAGCAAGGTGCCGATCGGGCGATGAAGGCGGACGAGCAACCCGTACAGCGCCCAGCGCGGCAGCGGCCGGACTCGGGACGAAACGGAGTCGTGATCCATAGGAAGCCTGGCAATCGCTGGCTCGTGCGGACGGGTGGCCGGCATAGGGCTGATCGCGAGCGGCAGGCGGCGGACGGACGGGGACGGGCGGTGACCGCCGGCCGATGGGCGGCCCGGCCGTGGCCTCCAGTTCGCGCGCCATCCGCCGATAGAAGGCAGGATGATCACGCATTCTGCCAGACGTCGGCGCTCGGCCGCCCTCATCGCCCTCGTTACGGGCGCCGCGGCGCTCGTGCTGTCCGGCAAGCCGTTGCCGGCCCTCGCCAGTCAGGACGCGGCCACGGTCGTGCGCTCCAGCGGCGACACCTGGTTGATTCGCTCGGGTGCCGTGGCGACACCGGTCACCGATGCCTTCGCCTTGCGCGCGGGCGACCGTGTCAGTACCGGTTCCAACGGCCGGGTCGACATTCGCTACACCGACGGCACGTTGATGGCGATGGGCCCGGGCAGCAGTCTGACGATCGAGCGATTCAAGATGGCCGGCGCCAAGAGCGAGAGCTGGTTCTCTCTCGCACGTGGTTCGTTGCGAACGGTGACCGGATCGATCGGCAAGCTCAATCCGCCGGGCTTTCAACTGCGCACGCCAACCGCGGTGATGGGTGTACGCGGCACCGATTTCTCGGTCTGGCAGCGCGACTGCCGAACTCAGCGCTGCGATCCAAAGAATGCGCCGCCGCTGGAACTGGAGGTGCATTCCGGTCGCGTGGTGGTGGCCACGCGGCGCAGCCAGATGGAGGTACCGCAAGGCCGCCGCGCGACGGTAGCCGCCGCCGACGAGGTGCCCTCGATGGTCGTGAACAGCGCGCCCCAGCCACCGGTGGAGCGGCCGTCCGTGCATGCCCCGGCCCGCCCGCAATCAGGCCCGGCGTCTCCGACGCCAAGCGACGGGATGCATTTGTTGCGCTGAACCGCGCTGGGCCGGCGTGCGCCGTCCGATGCGTCGGAAACCCTCAGAGCCAGTCGGGCGTCGGCGCGATGAAGCCGGCTCGCACGGGCGGATGATCGGCCGCCAGCGGATCGATTCGTTGCCGGGTCAGGCGCATGAAACAAAAGCGCCACCGACCGTCGTCGCACAGCCGGTAGTCTTCCTCGTAATAGCCCCAGCCGACGAAGCCAGGGCTGTCGGGGGCTTCGCGTGGGCGCTGCCCGTCGGGAAACTGCAGATAGTCCATCATCTGCCAGATGCCTCGCGCGCTGCGCTCGCCGGTGAAGGCGATTTCGGGCGTGTGACAGTGGTGGATGGAAACCACCTCGGCCAGGCGGGCCGAAATACCGGCGATGAACTGACGCTCGTCGGCGCCCGTCGGCGCCGAACCGAAACCTTCGAAGACGGTGCCCGGCACGAACAAAGCGGCCAGCCGGGTCCACTGTTTGGTGTCCACGAAGCGGCAGTAGCGGGCCTTCAGCTGACGAATCGCTTCGAGGTCGCCCCAGCGCCCCTCCCAGTGCATGTGATCCGGCTCAGGCATCGTCGTTCTCCTGTTCGAAAAGGATGTCGCGACGGGTCACGAAGCGCGGGTCAGCCAGTCGACGTAGCGGGCGACGCCCTTCTCGACCGACGCGAACTCATGGTGGCAGCCGGCCGAGCGCAGATCGGAGAGATCGGCGCGGGTGTAGCTCTGGTACTTGCCCTTGAGCGCCTCGGGAAAATCGATGTAGCGGATCTCGCCGTCGGCCACAAGCGTGGCCAGATCGGCCTTGGGCCGCCCCTGCTTGGCGCGCATGGCGTTGACCACCGCCAGTGCGACATCGTTGAACGGCTGGGCGCGACCGGTGCCGCAATTGAAGATGCCACTGACCTGCGGCGTATCGAAGAAATGCAGGTTCACGGCGACCGCATCGTCGACGGACACGAAATCACGCGATTGTTCGCCGTTGCCATAGCCGTCCCAGCCCGAGAACAAGGCGACATGACCGTGCTCACGATACTGATTCACGTGATGGAAAGCCACCGAGGCCATGCGGCCCTTGTGCGATTCGCGCGGCCCGTAGACGTTGAAATAACGCAGCCCGACCACCTGCTTGGTCAGCCCCGACGCCATGCGCCGGCGCACGATCTGGTCGAACAGGAACTTCGAGTAGCCATAGACGTTCAACGGTCCCTCGTGCTCGCGGCGCTCGACGAACACCTCGCCGCCTCCGTACACCGCCGCCGACGACGCGTAGATGAACGGTATGCCGTTGGCCTGCGCGTGCTCGAACAGGCGCAGCGAATAACGATAATTGTTGTCCATCATGTAGCGGCCGTCGGTCTCCATCGTGTCCGAACAGGCGCCCTGGTGGAAGATGGCGCGGACGTGGCGAAGCGAGGGCAGCCGATCCACCAGCTCGGTCTTGTCGAGATAGTCGGCGATCTCGCAATCGACCAGGTTGCGGTATTTGTCCGCGCGCGTCAGGTTGTCCACCGCGACGATGTTGCGCTCGCCACGAGCATTGAGGGCGGCAACCAGATTGGAGCCGATGAAGCCGGCAGCACCGGTGACGATGATCATTTCTCGAACAACTCCTCTGCACTGACCGTGGCCGTACCCAACTTGCCCACCACGATACCACCCGCCCGATTGGCCAGTGTCACGGCCTCGCGGATCGGGGCGCCGGCCGCGAGCGCCGCCGCCATCACGGCGACCACCGTGTCGCCGGCACCGGAGACATCGAACACCTCGCGCGCGGCCGCAGCCACGCTCCAGACGCCGTCGGCGCCGTACAGGCTCATGCCCTCCTCGGAGCGGGTCAGCAGCAGATGGTCGATGTCCAACTCGGCGCGCAATGCCTGGGCGCGCCGGGTCAGATCGTCCTCGTCGCGCCAACGCCCGACCACCTCGCGCAACTCGGCCCGGTTGGGCGTGATCACGGTGGCGCCACGGTAGCGGGCATAGTCATCGCCCTTCGGGTCGACGATCACCGTGCGGCGATGATCACGTGCCGCGGCGATCATCTCGGAGACCTCGAGCAAGGCCCCCTTGCCGTAGTCCGACAGTACCAGTACGGAATCGTCGCCGAGTGCCTGGCGCACCGCATCGAGCTTGCCGGCCAGCGTGGCGTGCGCCGGCGGCTGCTCGAAATCGATGCGCAGCAACTGCTGCTGGCGGCCAATCACGCGCAGCTTGACGGTGGTCGGCGATTCGGGATCCTCGGTCAAACGCGCATCGATCTGATGGCGGTCGAGCATCTGACGAATCTCACCGCCGGCCTCGTCCCGGCCGACCACTCCCATCAGTCGCGCACCGGCGCCCAGGCTGCGCACGTTCAAGGCCACGTTGGCCGCACCGCCCAGACGCATCTCGGTCCGCTGGACCCTTACCACCGGGACCGGCGCCTCCGGCGAAATGCGTTCGACATCGCCGAACCAATAGCGGTCGAGCATCACGTCGCCCACGATCAGCACGCGGGCTGGGCGAAAACATTCACGCAGCGCGGGTGCGCTGGCGGCTTGCGACCAGGCCGATTCGGTCATCGGTGGCTCCTTGAACGCGTCGACGACGGGCGCCGGCCGACGGAGGTTACGCGCTGCATCGAGTCTGATCGGCGGCGCACGAGTTCGACCGTCACTTCAAACCTCCTCGGCGCGACGCGGCGTGTAGCTGTCCCAGCGACTGCAACCCGGGCACTGCCAGTAGAAGCGCCGCGCACCGAAGCCGCATTCGCGGCAGACGAAGCGCGACAGACGTTCGGCCTGGCGCCCGATCGCGGCATCGATCAGCTCACGATCGTCCGTGCCGGCCTCGCCCTCGCCACCGAACGCCCCGTGTCGAAGCCAGTGCCGCAGGCCCAGCAGCCCAGGGTGGGCCCGGACCGCCGCCCGCAGCTTGGCCGCCGCCGGCCCGGCGCCGTCGCGAGCCTCCCAGGCTTGGTGCAAGGCCATGAGTACGTCGACCGACGGGTGCACGTCGTAGGCCGCCTCCAACCGGGCGATCCCCTCGTCGGCACGTTCGAGCTGTTCGTGCGCGCGCAACCACGGCCCGGCCACCAGCGAGACATGATCGGGGGCATCGTCCAGCAGACGCGACCAGGCGTCGATCGCGCCCTGGGCATCGCCCCCGGCAAGCGCGATCTCGCCGCGCATCACCCACGGCCGCGGATGCCCGGGCGCGGCATCGGCGGCCTGGCGCAACTTATCCAACGCAGCCACCGCCGGCTCGTGCTGCCCGTCCTCCGCCGCTGCGCCGCTTCCCTGGGCGAGGGTCAGGGCCTGCTCACAATGGAAATGGGCGATCACCGCTGCGCCCGTCGGCGCGTCCTCGCCCAACTGGCCGGCCAACTCGATCGCCAGGGGCCAGTCGCGCACCATCTGCGCAATGCTCAGTCGGTGCGCCAACGCCGCGCGCGCGTACTCCGAGCCCGCCAGACGATTGAATGCATCCTCGGCCCGGTCCAGCAATCCGGCACGCAGATAGTCTTGCCCCAGTTCGAAGCGCGCATGGTCGCGCTGGGCCGCAGGCAGGTCGTTGCGCTCGGCCAGTGATTGGTGCACGCGCAATGCGCGCTCGAGCTCACCACGTCGGCGAAACAAACCACCGAGCGCGAAGTGGAGCTCCGACTTCTCCGGATCGATGCGCACCACCTCGATGAACGCATCGATCGCCTCGTCGTGGCGCTCGTTCAGCAGATGATTGAGCCCTTTGGCATAGGCGGTGCTCAATGCCCGCTCCTGGTTGCCACGACGGGCCTCGGCACGTGCCGCGAACCACCCAAGCCCGAACACGAGGGGCAACAAGAGGAACCACCAGACGTCAAAGGTCATCGACAGACTTTAGCTATGAAGCGCAGCCGGCAGGATACCGTCGGCGTCGCAGTGCCGGCCGCTTCGAGGCGGTCCAAGCCCCTCATGTGGAGCCGCGAGGCGTTCTACGTCCTTTGAAGGCTCAACGACCGAGACGAGGAACGGGGCCGTCGGTGGCGGGTGCCCGGCGCGTGCTGGTCGCGGGAAACGCCACCTCGGGAATCTGCGCATCCTGCACTTGCCGAATGCGCCGTTCGAGCGATTTTATGCGCCGCCGCTGCCGCCAGTACGCGGGCAGGCGCGCGAGCATGCCGGCCACGAATCCGGTCGCAAAGAACGCCAGCAGCAGCGCGACCAGCGGGGCCCTCAGCAACGGCTGATCGCCCAACAGGAAAAAACGCAGGCCCGTCATTTCGGTGTTGGCCAGCGACAGACCGAGGGCCACGACGAACAACAGAATCAACAGCAACCAGGACAGGATGCGCCAGCCCATGGTGGCCTACACCGTGCGCGGCGGTGGTCCGGAGTCGCGCGCGCGATCGACGCCCTCGCGCAACGTCTTGCCCGGTTTGAAATGGGGAACACGCTTTTCCGGTACGTGCACGCTCTCGCCGGACTTGGGATTGCGGCCGACGCGCGCCGGCCGATACGACAGCGCGAAACTGCCGAAACCGCGAATCTCGATGCGATGCCCGCGCGACAGCGCATCGGCCATGGCGTCGAGAATGGTACGCACTGCAAGCTCGGCGTCCTTGGCCACCAACTGGGGCACGCGATCGGCCAGGCGGTTGATGAGCTCCGAGCGAGTCATCGCGCCGTTGCGATCGTCGTCCGACCGGGTCATCGACCCGCCGGAATCATCGTCTTCGAATGCCTGTTGCATCACGCGAATAGGAATCGGTGCAAGGCGAGGCCCGGCGCCAGGGGGCAGCGCCGGGCCCGCATGCCATCATCGGCCGACACGCCCGCGAACGGGCGCGTCCACCGACGACCGGCGCTGGATCACCTGTCGTCAGACGAGTTGTCCAGCTTGGCACGCAGCAGCGCGCCCAGGTTGGTGGTACCGCTGGAGGCGCTCGAGGCGGCCTGCATGCGCTCGAGGGCCTCGGCGGTCTCGGCCGAATCCTTGGCCTTCAGCGAGAGGCTGACCACGCGGTTCTTGCGATCGAGATTGATGATCATCGCCTCGACGCCGTCACCTTCCTTCAGGTGGTTGCGGGCATCTTCGACACGGTCGCGCGAAATCTCGGACGCACGCAGATAGCCCTCGACCTCGTTGCCGAGATCGACGACCGCACCCTTGGCATCGACTGCACCGATCGTGCCCCGCACGACCGCACCCTTGTCGTGGGTGGCCGCGTAGCTGGAGAACGGATCGCCTTCGAGTTGCTTGATGCCCAGCGAGATGCGCTCGCGCTCGGTGTCGATCGCCAGCACCACGGCCTCGACCTCGTCGCCTTTCTTGAACAGGCGTACGGCTTCCTCGCCGTTCTCGTTCCAGGACAGGTCGGACAGATGAACCAGGCCGTCGATGCCGCCGGGCAGACCGACGAACACGCCGAAGTCGGTGATCGATTTGATCGTGCCCCGCACGCGATCGCCCTTGCGGTAGTTGTCGGAGAACTCTTCCCAGGGGTTGGGCCGGCACTGTTTCATGCCCAGGGAGATACGACGACGTTCTTCGTCGATCTCGAGCACCATGACCTCGACCTCGTCACCGAGTGCGACCACCTTGGACGGATTGACGTTCTTGTTGGTCCAGTCCATTTCGGAGACGTGCACCAGACCCTCGATGCCCGGCTCGATCTCGATGAACGCGCCGTAGTCGGTGATGTTCGTGACCTTGCCGAACATGCGCGTGCCCTGCGGATAACGACGTGCGATGCCGATCCAGGGATCGTCGCCGAGTTGCTTGATGCCCAGCGAAACGCGTTGACGCTCCTGGTCGAATTTCAGCACCTTGGCGGTGATTTCGTCGCCGACCTGGACGACCTCGCTCGGGTGACGCACGCGACGCCACGCCATGTCGGTGATGTGGAGCAGGCCATCGATGCCACCGAGATCGACGAACGCGCCGTAGTCGGTGATGTTCTTGACCACGCCTTTGACCTCGATGCCCTCTTTGAGGGTTTCGAGCAGCTTGGCGCGCTCTTCGCCCTGCGAGAGTTCGATGACCGCGCGCCGCGACAACACGACGTTGTTGCGCTTGCGATCGAGCTTGATGACCTTGAACTCGACGGTCTTGCCTTCGTAGGCGGTGGTGTCCTTGACCGGGCGCACATCGATGAGCGAACCGGGCAGGAACGCACGGATACCGTTGGTCATGACGGTCAGACCGCCCTTGACCTTGCCGGTGATCGTGCCTTCGACCAGTTCGTCCTTGTCGAGCGCTTTCTCGAGTTGCAGCCACGCGGCCAAACGCTTGGCGCGGTCACGCGAGAGGCGGGTTTCGCCGTAGCCGTTCTCGAGCGCATCGATGGCGACGGAAACGAAATCGCCCTCTTTGACGTCGAGTTCGCCACGATCGTCATGAAACTCTTCGATGGGGATGAAGCTCTCGGACTTGAGGCCCGCGTTGACGACCACGTAGTTGTGATCGATGCGGATGACTTCGGCCGTGATGACCTCGCCTGCACGCATTTCCTGGCGTGAGAGCGACTCCTCGAACATCTGGGCAAAGCTCTCGCCAGCGGTGGTGGCGGCGGGTTCCTGACTGACAGCAGTATTCAAGAAAAATTCTCTGGATAAGATTGGCACGCCGAACGAATCAGCGGTGTTGACAAAACCCGGGCGGAAAACCCGGGCACGAGTGGATGGGCGAACGGATCGCGCACCCCGCGCCGGGCCGACGATCAGGCGGAGTCGACGAGCCGTCGATCGACGGCAAACTCGACCACCATGGCGACCACCTCATCGAGCGTCATTTCGCTCGAATCGATGATCGTCGCATCGGGCGCCGGCACGAGTGGCGCAACCTCACGGTTGGCGTCGCGTTCGTCGCGCAATGCAATCTCACGGCAAAGCTCGTCAAGACTAGCAGAAAAGCCCTTTTCGATCAACTGTTTATGTCGTCGACCCGCGCGCACTCGCAGTTCGGCCGTCAGAAACACCTTCAGGGCGGCATCGGGGAACACCACCGTGGCCATGTCGCGGCCATCGGCGACCAGCCCGGGCGGCAGGCGGAAATTGCGTTGCCGGCTCAGCAGAGCGTCGCGCAACGCCGGTTTGACCGCGATGCGCGAGGCCTTGTCGCCGACCCCTGGCGCGCGAATCTCGCCGGTGACATCGATATCCTGGAGAAACACCCTGCCGCCGTCGAACCGGGCCGGCAGACCCCGCCCGAGCGCTGCCAGCCCGGCATCGTCGGACTCGGCGCAATCCTGCCAGTTCGCATATAGGGCGACCAGCCGATAGAGTGCCCCTGAATCGAGGTAGTGCCAGCCCAGCGCCTCGGCAACACGCTCGGCCAGTGCGCCCTTGCCCGACGCCGTCGGCCCGTCGATCGCGATCACTGGAACGAGGCTCACGCGTGGGCTCCGGGCGGGGACATCGTGTCGTCGGCGTCGAACGAGGACACCGACAAGCCGACGCCGCCCGCCAGCGTCTCGAAACCGGGAAACGAGGTCGCCACGTTGGCGACGTCGTCGATGCGGATCGGGCCGTGCGCGCGCAGACTGGCGACAGCGAAGGCCATCGCGATGCGGTGATCGCCGTGTGAGTCGACCGTGCCCGCCTCGAACACCGGGCCGTCGTCACCGCGACCGTGAATTTCCATGCCGTCGTCGGTCGGGCGGGCGTCGATGCCCAGCCGCAGCAATCCCTCGGCCATGACGGCGATGCGATCGGACTCCTTGACGCGTAGTTCCTCGGCGCCGCGCAGACGCGTCACACCCCGTGCGCAGGCGGCCGCGACGAACAACACCGGGAACTCGTCGATGGCCAGGGGCACGAGAGACGGATCGATATCGATACCGACCAAGGGGGCCGATCGGACGCGCAGATCGGCCACCGGCTCGCCGCCAACCTCGCGTTCATTCGAAATATCGATCGACGCACCCATCTGACGCAGAATGTCGATTACTCCGGTGCGCGTGGGGTTCATTCCCACGTGTTCGAGCAACAGATCGGAGCCCTGCGCGACCGAGGCGCCGACCAGGAAGAACGCGGCCGACGAGATATCAGCCGGTACATCGAGATCGCAGGCGCGCAGTCGCTGGCCGCCTTCGACGGCCGCCACCCGGCCATCGGTATCGACGCGTACACCGAAGCCGCGCAGCATGCGCTCGGTATGGTCGCGCGTCGGCGCCGGCTCGGTGACACGGGTCACCCCGTGCGCCCAGAGGCCGGCCAGCAACAGCGCCGACTTGACCTGCGCACTGGCCATCGGCATGGCGTAATCGATACCGTGCAGACCGTCGGGCGCCGGCACCACCTCGACCGGCGGCAACCCGTTCCGGGTTTCGAGACGTGCGCCCATTTGCGACAGCGGGTCGGTGACACGGCGCATCGGGCGACGGCTCAGGCTTTCGTCGCCGACCAGGCGCGAGCCGAACGCCTGACCGGCCAGAAGCCCGATCAGCAGGCGCATCGCGGTACCCGCATTGCCGCAGTCGAGATCGGTTCGGGCAGCCCTCAGACCGTCCCGGCCGACACCGTGCACCACCAGGCGACCGTCGCTCGGGCCGTCGATGCGTACCCCGAGCGCACGAAAGACATTACAAGTGGACAGCGCATCGGCCCCGGCCAAAAAGCCTTGCACGCGGGTGGTTCCGTCGGCGATCGCGCCCAGCATCACCGCCCGATGCGAAATCGACTTGTCGCCCGGAACACGCAGGCCACCCGTCAGGCACGCCCCACCGTTGGCGAGAAAGTATTTCTTCATGCCCGATCCCGGGTGCTCCAATGAGATGTGCGTCGGCCGGCCGCCAAGACCGGCCCCTAGTCAGCAGGAAATTGTAACGGGGTAAGTTCATGTCTGGAGACGGGCTATTCGACTGGTTCGATGCGGCGAAGTCGCAGGAGCTTCTCGACCAGCGCAACAAGTCGGACAACAGGCTGATCGATCAGGATCTGTCGGCACGCAACCGTTTGAATCGGAGCAGCGCCTACTCGCTGATCGAACAGGGTCCGAGCGCCGACGAGATCGCGAATGCTCCGGCCATCACCAGTGCCGACCTGGACTGGTACGAATCGCTGCCCGAAGCGATTCGGCCGACCGTGCTGCGCGTCCGCTTCACTCGTGTGATGCGCAGACTTTCCGCGTGCTGGATCGATGTCGCGGCAACCAAGGATACGTTCGACGACCTGTTGCTCGCAGACCGTAGCGATCGTGCCGGTTTCCCGCCGCTGGTACTGCAGGAGCTGCACGCACTGCGCGACTATTACTTCGACGAACTGCATCCGAGCGGCAAGGGGCGTCCGTTCAAAGGCTGAGCCAGTCCTTGTCGCTCGGCCTGGCCGAGCGACGCCGACGCATTGCAACGCATCGCGACGCATCGCGACGCGTCCCGGTCGCTCCTCAAAGAGCGCTTCGCCAGCGCGAGGCCCGCTCGACCAGCGTTAGCAGCGTGGGCCGATCGGCGGCGTCGATCACGTCTCGAAACAACGCCATCGAGTCGCGCACGCGGTCGAGAGAGGCCAGTACCTGCTCGCGGTTGTCGATCAGGATGTCGGTCCAGAGCGCCGGCGCCGAGGCGCCGATTCTAGAAGTGTCCTTGAAGCCGGCTCCGGCCAGTTCGGCCAGCCGCTCGGCATGAGGCCCGTTCGCAACCGCATGACAGAGCGCGAATACGAGTGCGTGAGGCATGTGGGAATACTCGGCGAACATGGCATCGTGTGTCACCGCGTCGACCATCGAGACATTGGCCCCCAGGCACTCGACCAGCCGTTGAACCGCCTGAGCCTGCAGAAACTGATCGGGGTCGATCGGTGACAGCAACCACGCCTTGCCACGAAACAATTCGGCACGGGCGGCGCTCGGACCGGAGTGCTCGCTGCCGGCGATCGGATGGCCGGGAACGTAGCGTCGCCACTGGTCCGGCGAGAGCGCCGCGCGCGCGGCCGCCACGGCGCTCACCTTGGTGCTGCAGCAGTCGCTGAGCCACGCCTGGGCGGGCAGAGCCGCCGCCACCTCGGCCAACACCGCCGGCATGGCCGGTACCGGCACTGCGAGCATCACCGCATCGGCCCGGCCCACCGCCTGGGCGATCGAGTCAGCCGACTCGTCGACCAGGCCCAGGCGCTCGGCCTCCTCGCCGTGACCGTCGATCGCGAATCCGACCACACGCGCCGCCGCGCGATTGCTGCGGGCGGCGGCGGCGATCGAGCCGCCGATCAGGCCGAGCCCGATGACCGCCAGCCTGCCGACCACCGGCTCGGTCATCGATCGGCCGCCAGCACTTTGTCGAGCGCAGCCAGGAAGCGGTCGTTTTCGTGGTCGACGCCGACGCTGACACGGATCCAGCCGGGCAGCCCGTAGCCGCCGATCGGACGAACGATCACCGCCTCGTGCAGCAGGGCCTCGGTGACCGCACCGCCGTTGCCGACCTCGACCATCACGAAGTTGGCCGACGAAGGGACGTAGCGCAGCCCGCGATCGGCGAACGCGCGCTGCAGGCGCTCGCGCTGCTCGAGGTTCTGCTCATAGCTGCGGGCCAGGAAATCGGTGTCGCCGAGCGCCGCGACCGCCGCCGCCTGCGCCAGCGAATTGGTATTGAAGGGCTGACGCACGCGATTCATGTAGTCGGTCAGCTCGGCGCTGGCCAGCGCGAAGCCAAGCCGCAGGCCCGCGAGGCCATAGGCCTTCGAAAAGGTTCGGCAGATGATCAGATTCGGATGCTCGGCCAGCCAGGCCGTGGCATCGTAGCGCTCATCGGGACGCAGATACTCGTCATAGGCCTGGTCCAGCACGACGACGACATCGGCCGGCACCCGCTCGAGGAAAGCCTTGAGTTCGGCACCGGCCGCGAAGGTGCCGGTCGGATTGTTCGGATTGGCGATGAACACCAGCCGCGTGCCGGCATCGACGGCATCGGCCATGGCGCTCAGATCGTGACCGAAATCACGCGCGGGAACCTCGATGCGACGCGCCCCGACCGCTTGGCTGGCCAGCATGTAGACCGCAAACGCGTGTTCGGCATAGACGACACCGTCGCCAGGAACGACGAAGGTGCGGATGGCCAGTTCGAGCAGATCGTTCGAGCCGTTGCCGAGCGTGATCTGGGCCGGCTCGACACCGTAGCGCGCTGCGATCGCGGCCTTGAGTTCGAAGCCGTTCGAATCCGGATAGCGTTCGATCTCGTCGACCGCCTGCAACATCGCATCGCGCGCCCGCGGCGACATTCCGAGCGGGTTTTCATTGGAAGCGAGTTTGACGATCGTCGCCTCGTCCAAGTGGTACTCGCGCGCCAGCTCGCCGATCGGTTTGCCCGCCTGGTAGGGCGCGATCTCGAGGATGTAGGAAGGAACCCGTATGCTCATGCGTCACCGCTCCTGGGGTAGGCGCCGACCTGCTTGAAGAACGTGGTGTTGGCACGGATCTCGACCAGCGCCGCGGCCACCTCGGGATCGTCGGCATGCCCGAGTAGATCGATGTAGAAGAAATACTCCCAACCGCGGCGGCGGGCCGGGCGGGACTCGAAACGCTTCATCGACACCGAATGGCGGGCCAGTGGTTCGATCAGGCTGTGTACCGCGCCGGCACGATCGGGCACCGATACGATCAGCGAGGTCTGGTCGTCGCCCGAAGGGGCGCAGACGTAGCGGCCGATGACCAGGAAACGCGTGCGGTTGTCCGGATTGTCCTGGATGCCGTGGCGAAGGATGCCAAGTTTGTAGAGATCGGCCGCCCCCTCACCGGCGATCGCCGCCAGCGACGGATCCTCGCCCGCCATACGGGCGCCCTCCGCGTTGCTGGACACGGCGCGACGCTCGACATCGGGCAGATTGGCATCCAGCCAGCGCCCGCACTGGGCCAGCGACTGCGGATGGGAGCAAACGGTCTTGATCTGGTCGGGTCGTTCCTGCCGGCCCATCAGACAGTGGTGGATCGGCACCAGCACCTCGCCCGACACGGTCAAGGTGGTGTCCAGCAGCAGGTCCATCGTGCGGCTGACCGCGCCTTCGGACGAGTTCTCGACCGGAACCACGCCGAAGTCGGCCATGCCTGCCTCGGTGGCGCGAAAGACCTCATCGATGCTCGGGCAGGCGATCGCCTCGACGCCACCGCCGAAGTGGCGCATGACGGCCATCTCGGAGTAGGTGCCGACCGGACCGAGAAACGCCACCCTCATGCGCCGTTCGAGTTCGCGACATGCGGAGATCACCTGGCGCCAGACGCGCACCAGCGCCTCGCCGCCCAGCGGGCCGTCGCTTCGCTGGCGCAGACGCGCAAAGATCGCCGCCTCCCGCTCCGGGCGATAGACCGGCGAACCCGTGCGCTGCTTGACCTCGCCCACCTTCAGCGCCAGGCCCGCCCGCTTCTGCAGCAAGGCCAGAATCTCGCCGTCGGTGGCATCGATCGCCTGGCGCAGCTCGCGCAGCGCCTCATCGTCGGTAGCCGATTGCGGCCCTTCAGCCGATGTCATCGTGGTCTCCTCGCGCGGATGTCGATCAGCCGGCAGTGGGATCGCCTTCACCCGGGTCGGTCGCCGAACCGGGAACATCACCCTCGTCGTCGCGAGCGGCTGCCGCGCCAGTCGCAGACACGACCGGGCCCGCACCCGCCGCGTCGTCGCCCCCGGCGTGCTCCGCTGCGGCGTCGTCGGCATCGGTCTCGACGATGCGCTGCACACCCGTGAGCCGGTTGCCCTTGTCGATCGCGATCAAGGTCACACCCTGAGTGGCACGGCTCATCTCGCGAACTTCGTCGACACGCGTGCGCACGAGCACGCCGCCCGAGGTGATCAGCATGATCTCGTCGCCCGGATCGACCAGCACGGCCGCCACCACCTTGCCGTTGCGCTCGGTGGTCTGGATCGCGATCATGCCCTTGGTACCACGGCCATGGCGCGTGTGCTCGGACACGGGCGTGCGCTTGCCGTAACCATGCTCGGTGGCGGTCAGCACGCTTTGCTGTTCGCTGCCGGCAACCAACATCGAGATCACCGACTGGCCGTCGTCGAGGTTCATGCCGCGCACGCCACGCGCATTGCGACCCATCGGGCGCACATCCGATTCGTGGAAGCGCACCGCCTTGCCGGCGTCGGAGAACAACATCACGTCGTGCTCACCGTCGGTCACGGCCGCGCCGATCAGATAGTCGCCCTCGTCCAGACCGACCGCGATGATGCCGGCCTTACGCGGATTGGAGAAGTCGGACAGCGGTGTCTTCTTGACCGTGCCGCGACTGGTCGTCATGAACACGAAGTGGCCGTCGTCGAACTCGCGCACCGGCAGGATGGTCGTGATGCGCTCGTCCTTCTCGATGGGGAACAGGTTGACGATCGGCCGGCCGCGCGCATTGCGCGAGCCCTGCGGCACCTCCCAGACCTTCAGCCAGTAGACCCGGCCGCGGCTGGAGAAACACAGGATCATGTCGTGGGTGTTGGCCACGAACAGATAGTCGACCCAGTCTTCTTCCTTGGTGGTGGTGGCCAGGCGACCGCGGCCGCCGCGGCGCTGGGCCGAGTACTCGGACAGCGGTTGGCTCTTGATGTAGCCGGCATGCGACAAGGTGACCACCATGTCGGTCGGCTGGATCAGATCTTCGGTTTCGAGTTCGGTGGCGTTGAGTTCGATCTCCGAACGCCGCGCATCGCCAAACTGATTGCGAATCTCGGTCAATTCGTCGCGAATGATCGCCGTTACGCGCTCCGGGCGGGCCAGGATGTCCAGCAGATCGGCAATGGTTTCGATGATCTCGCGGTATTCCTGAACGATCTTGTCCTGCTCCAGGCCGGTCAGGCGCTGCAGGCGCATCTGCAGGATCTCTTGCGCCTGGATTTCGGACAGCCGGTACTGCGAGCCTTCGAGGCCGAAGTCGGTGCTCAATCCCTCGGGGCGGAACGCCGCCAGATCGCTGCCGGCACGCTCGAGCATGGCGCGGGCCTCGCCGGCGTCCCAGGTGCGCGACATCAGTGCCACCTTGGCGGCCGGCGGATTCGGGCTCGCCTTGATGACCTCGATCATCTCGTCGACGTTGGCCACCGCCACCGCGAGGCCTTCCAGGATGTGGCCGCGCTCACGTGCCTTGCGCAGCTCGAACAAGGTGCGCCGGGTGACCACCTCGCGCCGGTGTTCGAGGAAGAACTGCAGCATCTGCTTCAGGTTGAGCAGGCGCGGCTGACCGTCGACCAGCGCGACCATGTTGATGCCGAAGGTGTCCTGAAGCTGGGTCGCCTTGTACAGGTTGTTGAGCACGATGTCGGGCGACTCGCCGCGCTTGAGCTCGATGACCACCCGCATGCCCGATTTGTCGGACTCGTCGCGGATATCGGAGATGCCCTCGATGCGCTTGTCGTTGACCATTTCGGCCATGCGCTCGAGCAGCACCCGCTTGTTGACCTGATAGGGAAGCTCGTCGACGATGATCGCCTGGCGCGAACCGCGCTCCATGTCCTCGAAGTGCGCCTTGGCGCGCATCACCACGCGCCCGCGGCCGGTGCGGTAGCCCTCACGGACACCGGCCACGCCGTAGATCGTGGCGCCGGTGGGAAAGTCGGGTGCGGGCACCAGCGCGATCAGTTCTTCGATGTCGGCACCGGGCTTGTCGAGCAGGAACAGAGACGCGTCGACGACCTCGCTCAGGTTGTGCGGCGGAATGTTGGTGGCCATGCCCACCGCGATGCCGGACGAGCCATTGACCAGCAGATTGGGCACGCGCGCCGGCAGGACCGTGGGCTCCTGCTCCTTGGCGTCGTAGTTGGGTTGGAAATCGACCGTTTCGCGGTCGATGTCATGCAGCATCTCGCCGGCGATCTTCTCGAGGCGGCACTCGGTGTAGCGCATCGCCGCGGCGTTGTCGCCATCGATCGAACCGAAGTTGCCCTGACCGTCGACCAACGGATAGCGCAACGAGAAATCCTGCGCCATGCGCACCAGCGTGTCGTAGATGGCGGAGTCGCCGTGCGGGTGGTATTTACCCATCACCTCGCCGACCACACGCGCACACTTCACATAGGGGCGGTTCCAGTGGTTGTTGGACTCGTGCATGGCGAACAGCACCCGGCGATGCACGGGCTTGAGCCCGTCGCGGACGTCCGGCAGGGCCCTGCCCACGATCACGCTCATCGCGTAGTCGAGATACGACCGGCGCATCTCCTCTTCGAGGCTGATGGGCAGGGTTTCCTTGGCGAATGGTTCCATGTGGGTCGGGGTCGGGCTCTCTCGTCTTCGTCGCCGTCAGGGGCGCATCGACCCCGACGTCACCACCGGTCCTGGCGGCATGGCCAGCGCTGCGATTGCCAAACGCCAAGCCCGACCGGTGCTTGCGAGCAGTACCGGCCCGGCAGCCGGGCGACAGGGGACGACGCGGGTGGTCGGGGCTATTTCGGGGGTCTAACCGATCGATTTTATCATCCTGTGCAACGCCCCTCCTGGGCCCGAGACCCGACGGAAACCGATGTCCGACGCCACCGAACTGTTGCTGCCCCGCTGGATCGCCACGGTCGAACCCGGCGAGCCCGTTCTCACCGATCATGCGCTGCTGATCTGCGGCGAGCGCATCGCGGCGCTCGGCCCGCGCGACGAACTGCTCGCCCGCCATCGCACCGTCCCTCGCCGCGATCTGCCCGACACCCTGGTGTGTCCCGGTTTCGTCAACGCGCACACGCACGCCGCCATGAGCCTGATGCGTGGATTCGCCGACGACCTGCCCCTGCACGATTGGCTGCAGAAGCGCATCTGGCCCGCCGAAGGGCGTTGTGTGTCGCCCGATTTCGTGTACGACGGAACGATTCTCGCGGGCTACGAGATGTTGCTGGGTGGTACCACGTGTTTCAACGACATGTACTTCTTCCCCGAGCAGACGACCCGCGCCGCCCAGACGCTGGGCATGCGCGCGCAGATCGGGATCATCGTCATCGACTTTCCGTCTCCGTATGGAAGTGGTCCGGACGACTACCTGCGCAAGGGTCTTGCGCTGCGAGACGCCCAGCGCGGCGATCCGCTGCTGAGCTTCGCGCTCGCACCGCATGCACCCTATACGGTCTCCGACGACACTTTTCGTTCGGTGACGACTCTGGCCGACGAATTACAACTTCCCGTCCATGTGCATCTCCACGAAACAGCGTTCGAGGTCGAGGACGCCGTTCGTCAGCACGGCCAGCGTCCGTTCGAGCGACTCGAACGGCTTGGCCTGATCGGCCCGTCCCTGATGGCCGTGCATGCCGTGCACATGAACGCGCAGGAGATCGAGCTGCTGGCGGCGCGAGGCGCGTCGGTCGTGCATTGCCCCCACTCCAACCTCAAGCTGGGCAGCGGCATCGCGCCGGTCGGGGCGATGCTCGCGGCAGGTGTCAACCTGGCCATCGGCACCGACGGCTCGGCCAGCAACAATCGCCTTGATCTGCTTCAGGAAACGCGGACCGCGGCCCTGTTGGCGAAAGGGGCATCCGCCAACGCCGCGATGTTTCCTGCGCAGCAGGCATTGCATGCGATGACATTGGGTTCGGCACGCGCCATCGGACTGGAAGAGCACATCGGTTCCCTGCGCGTCGGCAAGCAGGCCGACCTCGTCGCGGTTGACCTCAAAGGCCCTGAAATGCAACCCGTTTTCGAGCCGATTTCGCAGCTGATCTATGCCGCCGACAGACGGTCGATCAGCCATGTTTGGGTGGCCGGAAAATGCGTTGTCGAAGCACAACAACTGCGCGAAGAGGCCGCACAGCAGGCGGTTTCGGAAGTGGTCGGTCGAATCCCCCTATGGCAGAATGAAATTGGTGAATTCTTTCACTGACATTCTGCTCCGGGTACGAACCATGCATCGGTAAGCGCCACGCAGAATCCGCTTTCCAAGAGGAGAAATATGAATAAACCGGCAAAATTGGCTGCGTTGATCGCCGCTGCCGTTGTCGCTTCTGCGACGACGACTGCGGCGAGCGCGCAGACCGTGCCCCCTGGGAACGGCGGTTACACCGTCAATCCCTTCGGACTGACCTGGACCAACCCGTTCGGCCAGTGCTGGCACACAGGCGCCTTCACGCCGGCTCAGGCCGTGAAAGGTTGTGGTGACGACGATCTGCTGCCGAAAGAGGCCCCGGCGCCTGCTGCACCGCCGCCTCCGCCGCCTCCCCCGCCGCCACCGCCTCCGCCGCCACCCCCTCCGCCGCCCCCGCCGCCTCCGGCGCCCACGGCCGAGAAGGTGACGTTCGCGTCGGATGCGTTCTTCGATTTCGACAAGGCCACCCTGAAAGACGGCGGCCGTCAGAATCTGAATGGCATCGTCGACAGACTGCGTGACGTCACCCTCGAGGTGGTCATCGCCGTCGGTCACACCGACAGCGTCGGCCCCGAGGCCTACAACCAGCGCCTGTCGGTTCGTCGCGCCGAGTCGGTCAAGGCCTACCTGGTCAGCAAGGGCATCGAAGCCAACCGCGTGTACACCGAAGGCAAGGGCGAGAGGCAGCCCATCGCCGACAACGCCACACGCGACGGCCGCGCCCGCAACCGCCGGGTCGAGATCGAAGTGGTCGGCACCAAGATGAGCAACTGATCGCTCGTCTGCCGGTAGAAAAGCCCCGCCTCGGCGGGGCTTTTCTTTGCCCGCTCCACGACTCGTCGTGCGCGCCGGTGGCACAATCCCGCCATGACTCCCGAGCCCCGTATCGAGCCGGCCGAAGCCGGCAACGTCGATGAACACGAGCTGGAAAAATTCCAGGCGCTGGCCGCGCGCTGGTGGGATCCGAACTCGGAGTTCCGGCCGCTGCACGAAATCAATCCGCTGCGCCTGGACTGGATCCGTCAGCGCGTCGAACTCACGGGCAGGAAGGTCCTCGATGTCGGTTGTGGTGGCGGCATTCTGGCCGAGGCCATGGCCGCTGCCGGCGGCGAGGTCACCGGCATCGATCTCGCCGACAAATCGCTGCGCGTGGCGCGCCTGCACGGCCTGGAGTCCGGCATCAAGGTCGACTATCGCAAAATCTCGGCCGAGGCGCTCGCGGCGCAACGGCCGGGCGCCTTCGATGTCGTGACCTGCCTCGAGATGCTCGAGCACGTGCCCGATCCGGCAAGCATCGTGCAGGCCTGCGCCGATCTCCTCGCACCGGGTGGCTGGGTCTTCTTCTCGACCATCAATCGCAATCCGAAGTCGTTCCTGTTCGCCATCGTCGGGGCCGAATATCTGCTTCGGCTGCTGCCCAAGGGAACCCACGACTACGCGCGCTTCATCAAACCGTCTGAACTGGCCGCAGCGGCGCGCGCCGCCGGCCTGCAGGCCGATCTGATGGTCGGCATGACCTACAACCCGCTGACCCGGGTCTACCGGCTCGACAGCGCCGACGTCGCGGTCAACTATCTGATGGCCTGGCGCAAACCCGCATGAAATCAAGTCACCCGCTGCTCACACCCGATGGCGAACTCGCCGGCCGGCCACGTGCGGTCCTGTTCGACCTCGACGGCACGCTCGCGGACACCGCGGCCGATCTGTCGGCGCCGGCCAATGCCCTGCGCGCCCTCCGAGGCCTGCCGCCGTTGCCGGTCGACGATCTGCGCCGGTTCGCGTCGGCGGGCGTGCGGGGACTGCTCGGCCGGGCGCTGGATCTGCGGCCCGGCGATGCCGGGTACGAAGAGCTTCGCGTCGCATTCCTCGAACACTACGAGCGTGCGCTCTGTGTGCACACACGGGTTTTCGAAGGGCTGGAGGCAGTCGTGCTCGCGCTCGAAGCCAGCGGCATCACCTGGGGCGTGGTCAGCAACAAGGTCGAGCGCTATGTGAAGCCCATCCTGGAATCCCTGGGTCTGGGAATGCGCTGCGCCTGCGCGGTCGGCGGCGATACCGCCGAGCATCCCAAGCCGCATCCCGCACCGCTGCTGCATGCGGCGGCCCTGATCGGCGTCGATCCCGTCTCCTGCGTCTACGTGGGCGATGATCTGCGCGACATACAAGCCGGTCGGGCGGCCGGCATGGTGACCGTGGCGGCCGCCTATGGTTATTGCGGTGTCGAGGATCCGCCGGAGCGATGGGGTGCCGACCTGCTCGTACGGCGCCCGTCCGAGCTCGGTGCCTGGCTGGCGCGGGCGGCATGACGGGCAGACCCGGCACCGACACACGACTTGTGCCGACTCGTGAACTATGTCGCTGCATGCCCGCGGCGGCGCGCCTACTATGTCGATCTGTCGCGAACGCCACTTCGAGCAGTGCGCGACGGACAGGCCGCATCGCCAAAGGCCTTGGCGGCCGAAGGCCTCACGCTCGGGGAGGAGCGCGAGGCGGAATCCGGTGCTGATGGGCAAACCGGAACGGGAGGAAAGAAGCCGACCAATGATCGGCTGCCAAGAAGTGCACCGCCGGAAATCATGGCCCGGTGTTGGCATGACGTTAAGTCCGACTCTCGGGCGGTTCTCGTCCGAAGTCACTGAACCTCCGCTCCAGCTCGGCGACGATCGGGCCCGGGTGGATGGTTTTCTTCCGACTACCCCATGGATTCCCTGAGCGCGACACAGGCACGACGCCTGGCACTGTCGGCACAAGGATTTTCGCGCGCGCCGGCGGATCCGCCCTGGCCGGCGCGCACGCTTGCGCACTTGCGCCGGGCCATGGGCTTTCTTCAGTTGCTGCAGCTCGATTCGGTACCGGTCGTGATCCGCAGCCAGTATCTGCCGCTGTACGCACGACTGGGCCCTTACCAGCCGGCATTGCTCGATCGCATCGCCTACGAACGGCACGAATGGCTCGAGACCTGGGCACACGAGGCATCGCTCGTGCCCATGGCCCTGGAACCGTGGCTGCGATTCTTGAAACGGCGCGCGGCCGAAGGACGAACATGGCCCAATCTCGTGCGCATCGCGCAAGAGCAGCCTTCGTATGTCGAGCGGGTCTACCGCGAGATCGCGGATCGCGGGCCGCTTTGCGCCGCTGAATTGTCGGACCCCCGACCGAGCACGGGGGGTCAGTGGTGGAGCACCCGGTCGCAGGGAGCGTTGGCGCTCGATTGGCTTTTTCGAATCGGCCGACTCGGTGTGCGCCGACGCGGCAACTTCGAAAAGGCGTTCGACCTGATCGAGCGCATCGTGCCGACCGAGGTACTGAATCAGACGACGCCTGCCGAGCCGGACGCCGTGCGCCACCTGCTGACCCTCGGCGCGCGCGCGCTCGGCGTGGCCACGGCCGAGGACATGATCGATTATTTCCGGCTGCCGCCGACGCTGGCGCGGCCGCGACTGGCCGAGCTGGTGGAGGCGGGAACACTGCTGCCATGCCGGGTGCGCGGATGGGACCGCATCGCTTATCGCGTCCCGGACATCGGTTTGCCGTCCCGGATGCGCGCCCGTGCCCTGCTCTCGCCGTTCGATCCGATCGTCTGGAACCGCGACCGGACCCGGCGCCTGTTCGGCTTCGACTTCAAGCTGGAGATCTACACGCCAGCCGCGGCGCGCCAACACGGCTACTACGTTCTGCCCTTCCTGCTCGGCGACAATCTGGTGGCGCGGGTCGACCTGAAGAACGACCGCAATGGCGCCTGCCTGCAGGTGCTGGCGAGCCACCTCGAGCCGGGACGCGACGCGCATGCGGTCACCGAAGCGCTGTCGAACGAATTGGCGCGCCTGGCGGCATTTCTCGGAGCATCGGCGGTGCGGGTGGGCTCGAAGGGCGACCTCAGCGCAGCGCTGGCTCGGGCGCGGTCGCGGTCGCGCTAGTCACATGCGGCGATGGCTCGAACGATTTCCGTCGGGCGATCGAACCGCCCCGCCCCCGGCCGACACGACGCGATTCGATCAGCGTGTTCGTAGAATGTGCCGGGCCACGGAGGAGACGAGATGCGACATTTCCTCGAGATGCGGGCCGCTTGGCGCCTGACCCTGGTCATCGGTTTCGCACTGAGTGGTTGCGGCGGTGGTGACGAGCCCGCCACGGCCACGGCTTCCGATCGCGGCACGAACAGCAACGACGCGACGGGCGTGTTCACCGGCTACGCCGACGTCGACACTGTCGGCGCCAATGCTGACGGCGACGGCCGCGGCGGCTTCGGCGTCGGTGGCTCGCTGGGGCGCATCCGGGGAGCGAGCGTCGTCGCGACCTTCCCCGACGGCAGCGAGCTCGGTCGTGCGCCGCTCGGCGACGACGGGCGCGTCACGATCAGGCCGGGCGCCGGCTACACGGGACCGCTGCTGATCGAGATTCGCGGCGAGCCGCGTGCGTCTCACTACGACGAAGCGCGTCAGGCCGACATCGGCTTCGCAGTCGAGGACACCCTTCGTCTGGCGTTACCGAGTCCCCCCACGGGATGGGTCGCGGTGACACCGCTCACGAATGCGGCCGTTCGGTATCTCGAGCGGTTGAGCGCGCCCGCACGATTTCTGTCCGACAGCGCCGCCGTCGAAGCCGCCAACGAGCGCATGCGCGCGCAGGTCAATCGCTTCCTGCCCGCCAACCTGCAGCTCGCCGACATCGTCGCACCGGCGGTGCTCGTGAGTGCGGCCACACCGTCGAACTCGCTCGGCGACACCACCGCGGAAATACACGCACGGGCGCTCGCCGCGCTGGCGCAAGCCGCGCTCGTGTACGACCCTCGTCTCGCCAAGCCCGCTGCCGCCTTCTCGGGCACGCTGGCCAGCGATATGACCGACGGCATCATCGACAACCGCGACTCGGACGGCCAACCGGCCGGCGGTTCGAGCGGCGTGGGCTACGACGTGTCGCGTCTGGCGGGCGATCTGGCCAAGGGCGCCGTGCAGTCCGATGGCAGACTCGCACAAGCGACCGCGGACAGGCCCGGCAATGCCACGCCCTCGCTGGCCGTCTGCCCGGCGAGTTACACGCTCGGCGGCATCACCGATCCGATGCCGCTGGTCGATATCGTGCCGGCCGGCAGCCTGTCAACCATCTGCCGATATCGGGCACCAGGCAATGCGTTTCTCGTCAATGGCGTCACGATCGGATCGAGCCCGTACACGTCGACCGAACTAGGTCGTTGCTCGGCGGCCGACGACAACGTTGCCGTGCAGGTGGCCAGCGTCGGCAACGGACAGGTGTTCGTCGCCTACAGCACGGTTCGCCAGGTACGCATCTCGACCGGCGCCGCCAACACCTACGACGTCGCGCTCGAGGCCTTGCGCCGGGCCGTGCTCGAGGGTGTCGGCGAACCCTGCCCCTGACAGCCGGTTGAGAAACTCCGGGCGCCCATGACGGTCTCGCAGCAAGCTGCCTGCCGGGGCATGTCGCTCATTGCGTTAGCCACGCGACCCGCGCGGGCCGCCAATCGTGACGCCTCTCGAGCGGAATACGCCCTGTCGGGCGGGTTGACGCGACCCGCCCATGGCCGCTGCGGGAATTCGATCGACGCCCGACACCCCGGGAGGCCGGCAAAGCCTTCCCGACCCGATGGAAACAGCTGAAAAACGCACCCGGCGGGGGTCGGACAGCCTGCGACGTCATGCGGCACCGGCCGCAGCCGGGCTTCACCGACGGTAGTATCCGGCACGTTCTGCCCAAAAAAAGCATGTCGCGAATCCGGCGACTGTTCGAATCACTCTCAATGCGGCCGCCCGCGGAGACCAACATGAAGACTTCGAGTTTTGTCCGCCGCGGACGCTGGCTGGCAATTGCCGGCATGTGCGTCGGTCTTCTCGCCTGCGGCGGCGGCGGCGACTCGACCACGGCGACGGCCACCGGCTCGAACAGCGCGACATCGACGGGTTCGGGTTCGACGACCACCACCAAAGGCGTCTTCACCGGCTACAGCGCTACCGGGCCGGACAACGTCGGCGCCGATGGCGGCGGCGGTGATGGCGGCGGTAGTGGCGATGGCGGCGGCGGCTTCGGCGTCGGTGGCTCGCTCGGCCGAATCCAGGACGCGGTCATCATCGTCACACTGGCCGACGGCAGCGAACTCGGTCGAGCACCGGTCGATGCGCTCGGCCTGGTAACGGTCAGACCCGGTGCCGACTACACCGGTCCCTTGCTGGTCGAGGTACGCGGCAGTGGCAGCGCCGCCTACTTCGACGAAGCCCGTCAGGTCAATCTGCCCTATACCGAGACCGACTCTCTGCGAATGGTCGTGTCCAAGCCCCCTGCCGGATTGGTCGTCGTCACACCGCTCACCAACGCGGCTGTACGCCTTCTGGAAACGCAAGCAGGCTCCGCTGCCCTGCTTGGCAACGCGGCATCCATCGACGCCGCGAATCAGGCCGTCGCCGATCAGATCAATCGCTTCCTGCCCGACACGCTGAAGGTCGCCAGCGTCATTGCGCCGGCGACCCTGGTCGACAGCACGACGGCGCCCAATTCGCTGGCTGACTCGGCTGCCGACATCTACGCCCGTGCACTGGCGGCGATTGCCGAAGCGGCGAAGCTCTTCGACCCCGGGCTGGCCAGACCGGCGGCTGCATTCTCGAGTTCGTTCGGCAAGGACATGACCGACGGAACCATGGATGATCGTGACGCCAGTGGAGCACCGATTGCCGCGGACTCGGGTCTTGGCTATGGCACCAGCACCCTGGCGGCCAATCTGCTGGCCGGCGCCGTGCTGACCGACCAACGCTACACGCAGCCGAGCGTTGCCGTGACACCGGCACCCACGGCCGCAATTTGCCCGGCGACCTATGACCAAGGCGGCTTCCAGCCGGTCGCGGCGACGTTCGAGGCCTTCGTTGCCGAGACGCCTGCTGCCGGATCGAATCAGACCACTCCGGTGCTTTTCCGCTGCCAGTACCGTACGAGCGGCGGCGACCTGTTGAACGGCTTCGAGATCAACATCGGTGGCTACAGCGACGCCGAGATCCAGTCCTTCTGCGGCCAGCCGGACGCAGTTGCCGAGACGACCTTTGCGAGTCCGATCGGTGACATCCCCGTCGCATGGAGCACGCGACGGCAGGTGCGGGTCACGGCGGGCATCCCCGAAACCTTCGAGGAATCGAGCGGCGTCCTGTCGCGCGCGGTGGCCGAAGGCGTCGGCAAGTCCTGCCCGTAGGTCGACGGAACCCTGGGGAGACGCTCGGACGGGCGTCTCCCTGGCCATCGTCGGCGGCGGCCGCCCCCGGCCGCGCAAGCGTGGCGCAGAATCCCGCCCACGAACCACGGCTTGACCTGAACGGGGGCCATCCCTATATACTGATTGATCCTATGTGCAGAGCGCACACACCACGATCACGGGGCCGACCTTGGTTTCGACGTGGGTCGCGAAGCGATACAGGGCATGCCGAGGCGCCTTTTCCTCGTTAATCCATTGGCAAATCAATAAACGCCAACGACGAGCGTTTCGCTCTGGCCGCTTAAGGCCTAAGCCGCTGCACCGGTTCGCCGATGGGCCGGGTGGGGTAAAACCCACTGCAGTGTCATCCACATCGGCTAGCGTACCGTCGGGTTACTTGGCGCGACCGCGAAACTCTAGGTAACTGGTGGGTGTCCGGCCTGTCGGGCGGCTAAGTCACCCACGAGATCCAAATAGTCCGACTAAGCATGTAGAACTGATCGTAGAGGGCTTGCGGACGCGGGTTCGATTCCCGCCGGCTCCACCATCCAAAGCAAACGGGCTGCCCCGCCAGGGGTGGCCCGTTTGCTTTGGATCCTGCGGCTGACAGGAATCGATCCAGGTCGAGTTCGCCCTGTACGATCGCAGCCAGCCCCGCCGAGTGCTTGCGCATCTCCACTGGCGCCACGCACAGCACCACCGACACGCCACCATCAGGGCGGATCACGGCAGCGGCGGCGATGGTCGTGCCCTGCGACCGGGCGCGATCAAGATGCGACTGCCAGAACTGCTGGCGCTCTGCTGTAAACGTGCGTTGCGGCAAGGCCCGGCTCCGTGGCGAATTAACGAGCCCACAGTCTCTACGATAGAAATCCCGGCGAAAGAACGCATTTCGCTGATCGCTTTCGGTGATGCTGCAGCCAGCCTGACGAGTGATCTTGACCAGCAACACATGGATGTGGCGCCGCTGCACGTCCGAGCGGCGGAACTGGAGACCGCCGCCAAGTACGCCATTTGCGCGCTGGTCACCCTGATCGCCGCGTTGCGCGATGCCATCGATGCGCTTTGTGACTGTGCGTGGGCGGTCGATCGGGCAGCTCGAGCCGGCGCGGCTGAGGTGCCAGCCATGAAAGAGTTCTTCCAGTTTGCCTGGGCAGTCGGCTGGCGACCATGATGTCTAGGCCAGTGCCGCTGGGCAACTGTCAAGGATGCCTCGACAGTTCGGGGGTCGACCTGCGGCAGATCCCCTGATCAAAGGCTGCTTTGATGCTGGCGCTCAATATTAAAGAATGCTTTAATACGTAAAGCTCACATTGAAGATTGCTTTAGCATGGAGCGGACCACGGGTACTTACGCCCTCTCGACCACGCAGGGCGAGCCGGTTCGGGCCTTCGTCCCGCATCCCCTGCCGCCCAGCAATCCTGAGCTGGCCTCAGAGGCGTATGCCGACCTGAATCATCAGGCAGAGCTGGCGCTTGCCCGCCTGTCTGGGATGTCCGGGCTGGTGCCGTCGGTGGACGGGCTGCTGTACAGCGCGATCCGCAAAGAGGCCCTGCTTACCTCACAAATCGAAGGCACCCAGGCGACATTGACCGATCTTTTCGACGAGGAAGCAGGTTTCGCCGTCAGCAACACGGACGATGTCGAGGAAGTCACCAACTATCTGCGCGCCTTTCGACTGGTACAGGACAACCTGCGCGAACCCAACGGGCTGCCCATCGGCGTGCGCCTCCTGTGTGAGGCCCACCGTGTTCTGCTGGACGGGGTGCGAGGCGCCGGGAAGCAGCCGGGGGAACTGCGTCGCTCTCAGAACTGGATCGGCGGCACCCGTCCGGGCAACGCCGCTTTCGTACCGCCGCCGACCGACCGGGTCGTAAATCTATTGGGCGACCTGGAGAACTTCATTCACGACGAGGCGGTCACGCTCCCGCCTCTGGTTAGGATTGCGCTGGCACATGCCCAGTTCGAAACCATCCATCCCTTCCTCGATGGCAATGGTCGCATTGGGCGCCTGCTGATTGCCGCGCTGCTGGAACACTGGGGATTGCTGGCGGAACCGCTTATGTACCTCAGCGGTTACCTCAAGCAGCATCAGGCCGAGTACTACCGGCGCCTGTCGGTCATCCGAACCGAGGGTGACTGGGAGTCTTGGGTGGCGTTCTTCCTGGAAGGCATAGCGGCAGCCGCCAGTGACGCCGAACGCAGCATCATCGCCATCGCCAGCCTGATCGCGGCGGATCGGCGCCGCCTGCTCGAAGCGCCCAAGGCTGGCCCCGCCAGCTACCGGCTGTTCGAGATGCTGCCCATGATGCCGCGCTTCACCATCGAGCGGGTGCGGCAAAAACTAAAAACCACCTTTCCGACCGCCACTGCCGCCGTCAAGGTACTGGAAGATCTGGGCATCGCAACGGAAATGACCGGCCAGAAGAAGAATCGCAGCTACAGCTATCAGCCTTATATCGAACTGCTGTCGCGGTGATTACGAGTGAGGTCGAAAACAATGCTGACGGTCCCGGCCCTGTCATCAGTTATCCGGAAACTCCGGAAAATTTAGCAACTGCCCGCAAGGCTCCGGTGATTCCCAGCGGCCGCTTACCCGTAGATTCACGGGAACCGGCGCAGGATTGCAATGGCCCGATACGGCTGACCGAGGACCCAGTTCTCCGGTCAACCATCCACCACCATCAAGAGCAAACGCACGGGGTAATGGCACTCCGGCTCATCGACTGCTTGCCGCCGAGCACGGCGCGACGATGCCGCCGATGCGCCAAACCCCGCTATCGTTTCACCGATCGCCCGACAGCCGCTGGCACCACGACCGGGCTCGATGTTCGAGGCGCGCGGCAAGTTCCAATTGGGTGACAGCCCCCGATCCGTTGGGTCGATCGCAACCATGGCCGTACGCGAACAGGGCGCTGGTGACGGAGATCAGGTTCGAAACGTTCAGAGCCACATGCCGGGTTTCCAGATCATCGCGGCGGAGATCCGGCAGCGGTTTGGCCTAAGCTTGCGATCTCGCAGCGAGTCCCGGACCCACTTCCCATGCATGGCCAGACACCCGCCGCCGCCCAAGGCTTCATCGCCCGTCACGGCCTCTGGAGCGACGACCAGTCGCGCCTGGCGCGCGAACTCGCGGTCCGTGTCGGCACCGAGGACCTGCACCTGATCCGCCTGGTCTGGGCCGACACCCACGGCGTGGCGCGGGCCCGCTCGCTCGCGCCGGCGGCCTTCGAGTCCGCGCTCGTCGATGGCCACAGCGTCGGCGCGGGCACCTGGAGCCTGGACGCCTCCGGCGGCCGCGTCTTCACCTCCTTCGTTGCCGGCGGGGGCATGAATCTGCCGGAGATGACCGGCTCGCCGAACCTGGTCATGGTGCCCGACCCCGGTACGTTCAGGGTGTTGCCCTGGGCACCGGGCGTGGGCTGGGTCGCCTGCGACGAATATTTCCGCGACGGCAGGCCGTTCCACTTCTCGCCGCGCCATCTGCTGCGCCGTCAGCTCGCGCGTCTGGCCGGGCATGGCTTGCGGGCTGTCGTCGGTCTCGAAGTGGAGTGGTATCTGTTGCGCCTGCTCGAGACCGAGCTTTCGGACGAACACATCGGCGCGCCGGGCGTACGTGGCCGGCCGCCGCGCACGGCGGCACCGGAACCCGGCTTCTCATACGACGCGGAATCGACACTGGACCGCATGCAGCCGATGCTCAGCAGGCTCGCGCAGGACTACGTCTCGCTCGGTCTGGCGCTGCGCTCGATGGACAACGAGTTCGGCGCCGGCCAGGTCGAGTGCACGTTCATGCCGCAGGACGCGATGGCGGCCGCCACCGATTTCGTCCTGTTTCGCAGCGCCACCCGGCAGATCTGCCGCCGCCACGGGCACCTGGCCAGCTTCATGACCTTTCCCGGTCTGAAGGGTCTCTTCCCCAGCGGCTGGCATCTGCACCTGTCGTTGGTGGACGCCGGCACGGGCGTCAACCGTTTGACGCCCGGCCGGCACGACGAACACCTGTCGCCACTGGGCATGAACTTCCTTGCCGGACAACTGGAACACGCCGCGAGCGGCCTGCCCTTCGCCACCCCGACCATCAACGGCTACCGACGCTTCCGCGTCAATTCGCTCGCGCCCGATCGGGCGACCTGGAATGCTGATCACCGCGGTGTGATGTTGCGCATCCAGGGCGGTCCCGGCGATCCGGCCACACGCATCGAAAACCGGGTCGGCGAGCCGGCCGCCAATCCGTATCTGTTCATCGCGGCGCAGATCGCCGCCGGGCTCGACGGCGTGTCACGTCGGGCGCAGCCCGGCCCGCCCGACGACGATCCGTACCAGGCCGATCGCCCGATGTTGCCCACGCGCCTGGCCGACGCGCTCGCGGCGCTCGAGGCCTCGCCGCTCTATCGCGAGGCATTCGGCGAGCGTTACCTCACCTACTTCCTGCGCATGAAACGGGCCGAGTTGGCCCGCTTCGAGGCCACCCTGGGCGAGACCGGCGTCGATCCGGCTGCCGGCGTCACCGGGTGGGAAATGAACGAATATTTCGATGCGTTCTGAAAGGCCGCGCAAGCGGGCGTCGGCATCGCAAGACCGCCATCGACACGGAGAACCCATGAGTATCGAGCAGCCACCGCCCTGGCAACCGGCCCGGTCCGCGAACCGCATCGATTTCGACGCCCTGATCCACGAGGACAAGGTTCACCGGCTGCTCTACACCGACCCGGGCATCTTCCAGCTCGAACTCAACCGTATCTTCGGTGGCACCTGGGTCTACTTGGCGCACGAGAGCCAGGTGCCCGAGCCCAATGATTTCTTCCGCACCCGGCTCGGCCTGCGCCCGCTCATCGTGGTGCGCGACCGCGACGGCGTGCTGCGCGCGCTCTACAACCGCTGCACCCACCGGGGTGCCACTGTCTGCCGCCAGGCCCGGGGCTCGGCCAAGGCCTTCCAGTGCCCGTACCACGGCTGGACCTACCTGAACACGGGCGAGCTGACCGGTGTGCCCTGGCCCGATGGCTATCCGCGCGAGCATCACAGGAGCGCGGAGTTCAATCTCCTCCAGGTGCCCCGGGTCGAGAGTTACCGCGGCTTCATCTTCGGCACGCTCAACGCGGATGCACCCGCGCTCGTCGAGCACCTGGGTCCGGCCCGGCGCCCCATCGACGAGTGGCTCGATCGCAACCCGGGCGGCAAGGTCGTGGTGCGCGAGGCCAATCGCATGAAGTACAAGGGCAACTGGAAGCTCGCCTACGACAACAGCGCCGACGGCTATCACGTCGTGTTCTCGCACCGTTCGCTACTGCTGATGGAAAAGCGCCTGGCCGGCGACGCCGAGAAGGGCATGTCGTATTACCGGCAGTCGCCCGACGCGGGGCCGATCAAGGTGCACTATTTCGGCAACGGGCACCACTTCAAGGACAAACGGCCGGCCGTCGGCAAGCAGCCCGGCGCGCTGTGGGCGCTCGAGGGTGCGCATCCGGGCATGGAGGCCTACGAGGCGGATTTGCGCGCCCGCCACGGCACGGACGCGGACCGTCTGCTCGACCTGGCCGCCTCGGTGCCGATGAACATCAACATCTTTCCCAACCTGCTGATCCTGGGCAATCACATCCAGGTGCTGGAACCACTGTCGGTCGACGAGACCGCAACCACCTGGTACGGCACGGCGGTGGTCGACGAGGACGGCTCGCTGGCCGGCGCGGTCGATGCGATCAATGCGCTGCGCATGCGCACGCAGGAACAGTTCCCCGTGTTCGGCGAGGTCGACGATCTCACCAACTTCGAAGAGATCCAGGCCGGTCTCGCCGCCGAGGAGGACGAGTGGGTGTACATGGACCGAGGCTGGGGCTTGCCCGGCCGGTTCAGCGAGCAGGACGGCGTGATCACCGGGCCGGCGACCGACGAGGTGTTCATGCGCGAGACGATGAAGGCCTACAAGGCGCTGATGCAGGCCGAGCCGCGGCTGAAGCCGACCCGGGAGATCTGACCATGTCGCGCACGGACGATCCGGGTCGCAATCCCTCGCTCAGTTCCTACTATGTCGACGACGCCTTCTACCAGGCGCTGGTCGATGCGTTCACCGACTGGGACCGCGACCCACTCTGCATCGCCGATGGCGCCATCAGAGACAGTTGCCGCGCTCTGCTGGAGCGGGAGGCACGTCTGCTGGACCAGGACCGACACGAGGACTGGCTCGCTTTGTATGCGCCCGAGTGCGCGTACTGGGTGCCGGGCACACCGGGTCGGGGCGATCCGCGCCGCGAGATCGCGTTCGCCTTTCACGACCGGCGCCAGTTGGAGGACAGGGTCTACCGCCTGCGCACCGGCTATGCGTGGTCGCAGCAGCCCGTCAGCCGGACGGTGCGGATGGTGTCGAACGTCGAAGCGTTTTCGACCGACGACCCGGGCCGGGTCATGGTGCGCTCCAATTTCCAGATCACCGAGTTTCGCGCCGGCGATCTGCGCCTCTGGGTCGGCTGGGCGGGCCACCGACTGCAACGCCAGGCGGACGGCGACTGGCGGATCCTTGCCAAGCAGGTGAATCTGATCGACTGCGACCAGAACATCCGCAACCCGAGCATCACGCTCTGAGCGTCGCGGTTTCAGTGCCCGCCCGGTCATGCGGGCCGAGCGTCGCCCGCCCGGTCATGCGGGCCGAGCGTCGCCGCCAGCCGGAATCACCGACCACCGCTGCCGCCCGCGTGCAAGGCCAGAATGTCGGCAACGGCGCGATTCAACGGCGTCGGCACGCCCTTGTGCTGGCCGAGCTCGACGACGCCACCGGCCAGCCAGCGCACCTCGAGCCGATTGCCGCGTTCGAGGTCGTGGTGCATCGACGACGTCATGTCGAAGGCGACGCCGTCGGCGAACTGCAATCGCGCCTGCGCGTAGTCCTCGGGCAGATCGACACCGTAGGCGCGCCCGACCGCCACCACCTCGCGCATCAGGTCGAGCAGGAAGGCGCGCGTCTGGGCATTCTCGCGAATGGGGCCGATGGGCTTGCGAATCGTCGTCGTGGTCCCGGACAGACCCACCAGGAACACGTACTTCTGCCAGATCTCACGCACGATATCGGCGGAGAGTTCGGCATTGATGCCACCCGCCAGGCAGCCGGCGAGCAAGGCCTCTCCCCGCCCGGATCGTGAGCCGTCGAACTCGCCGAACAACAACCTCTGCATCGGACCGGTCTGGCGGATGACACCCGGACGGTCGATCGTCGCGGCCACATAGCCGATACCGCCCATGACCTGCGAACGGTCGTAGGCGCCGGTCAGCATCTGGTCCTTGAGCACACCGTTCTGGAACGACACGAGGGTCGTGTGCGCACCGACCAGCGGGCGCATCAGCTCGAGCGCGGCCTCGGTGTCCCACAGCTTCACGCACACCAGGACGAAGTCGACCGTGCCGAGTTCGCGCGGATCATCGGTGGCGCTGACCGCGGCGATGTGGATCGGCTCGGGCCCCTCGACACGCAGGCCATCGCTTCGCATCGCCTCGAGGTGTCTGCCCCGGGCAATGAAGTGAACGTCTGCACCACCCTGGCAGAGCCGGGCGCCGAAATAGCCGCCCAACCCGCCGGCACCCATGATCGCGATCCGCATGCGCGTCATCTCCTGCCGCGTGATCGCGACTGTCTCGAAAGGCCGATATTGTGCCGAATCAGCTGAATGACCCCGCGAGCCGCGAGGCCGGGCGCGTGGGAGTGCGCCTCGCTACCTTTCGTGCCTGGCGACCAGTGCGGCCTGCACCCTGGCAGGCTTGGCGTCAGAGGCCTCGGCTTCGTTCACCGATGCGGTGCCCGTGCCGTTGAATGCGGCAAACGCCGCGATCAGAATTGCGCAAATCGTCCGTTTCATCATCCCGTCCAAAGACGGTCGCCATTCTGCCCCAACGACCTCGCGGCGACGGACGATATTTGCAACGCGCAAAGATTGTCGGAAAACTTGCCGCGGCCGCGGCGTCCAGCGTTTCGCAGGTCCGCCGGAAGGCATCGGCAGGTCCGATTCCCTCGGTTCAGTTCTGCCCGGGCCGATACCAGCGCGGAAAATACCTGGCCACTTGCGGCCCGGACGCCTTCAAAGCGTGGCAGCCGTCGATGGCGAACGGCTTGCGCTCCGGATCGGCGACCAACACTTCCCACATCGCCTGCAGCACGGCACTGCCCATGACCCCCGCGAGCTCGTTCATGTGGGTGCAGCCGGCGGTGCGGCCGAACAGATCGCGCACGGCCGCACGATAACCGCCGGCCACCTTCACACCGACCAGCTTCGAGTAATCGGGGCCGATCGCCGCGCAGGCCTCACCATAGGGACCGGCCGCCACGACCCCCGTGGCGGCAACGATCGTCGCCGTCGAATCGACTGTGAGCCGCAGCCACATCGAGTGCATCGGTTGGCCCGCCGGCAACTGGCCGCCGGCCATCGGCACCGGCGTGGGCCAGGCGTCCGACAGATGACCCTCGATATCCCAGAGACCGTCGGTGCGCTCGTAGGCTTGTACGGTGATGGCGCGGCGGTGGGCGGGTAGACGTTCGCAATCGGGCGGAGGCAGGGACATGCTCGTCGATCCAGGCATAGAACGGTTCAGAGAAGAATGAAGTCTAAGGTTTGCAGGGCGGCAGCCGACGGGGCGCCCGACTCCGCGCAGTCGACGCGGTCGGCCCGTCGGCTGGGCGGGTCCGGCCAGGGACGCCCGCGGGCGGCAATGCATCACCCGTCGTCGCCGATGCGCAGCACAGTCTTGCCACTGCCCTGCCCCGACAGCGCGAACTCGAGGGCGGCCCGGTAGTCGTCGAAGGCGAACTCACGGCCGACCGGCGGATCGAGTCGACCGTCCCCGGCCCAGGTCAGCAGTTCGTCGAGCTGGGCGTCTGCGCGGGCGGTCTCGAACAGCATGAACTGACGCACGTCGACGCCGACCAGGGCGGCGCCCTTCATCAGCGGCAGGTTCGCCCGCAAGGCCGGGATCGGCCCACCGGCGAAGCCCACCACCAGCAGGCGGCCGCCCCAGCGCAGCGAACGAAACGCCGGCTCGAACAGCGGCCCGCAGACCGGATCGAACACGACATCCGGCCCGACGTCACCACAGGCCGACTTCAGACGCTCGCGCCATCCGTCCGGATCGGTATCGAGAGCGAGATGCGCACCGTGCTCGAGCGCATAGGCGCGCTTGGCCGGGGTGGAGGCGGCGGCCACCACGGTCGCGCCCAGCGCACGTCCGACCTGCACGGCGGCCATGCCGACTCCGCCGGCGGCGCCCAGGACCAGCAGCCGCTCGCCGGCGCCGAGCCGCGCCCGGTCACGCAGGCCGTGCAGCGCTGTCAGGTAGTTGATCCGGAAACCGGCGGCCTGCGCGAAGTTCATTCGCGCGGGGATGCGGAACACCGCCGCCGCTGGCGCACGCACGACCTCGGCAAATCCCCCTTCCACGCCCGCGAGTACACGTTCGCCGATCTGGAATCCGCTGACGTCCGCACCGAGGGCATGGATGCGGCCGGCGACCTCCTTGCCCGGGATGTGCGGTAACGGCGGCTTGACCTGATAGCGGCCGAGCGCGACCAACGAATCCACGTAGCCGACCCCGCAGGCGGCGACGCGGATCGCGATCTCGCCTGGCGCGGGCCGTGGCTCATCGGCTTCCGAGAGCCTGTAGTCATCGATCGAATCGAGCGAACTGGCCTGGACGATCTTCATCGGTTTCCCGTCTGTGTGAGTGATTGCGGCGATCGGCACGGATGCCTCCACTGCATTCTGCCCTTGGCGACGGCAGGCGACGGTGGTAGTACGAGGACAGCCAGATCGCACAAGACTTCGCTGGCGTCACGGTCTAGCCTGCGGCCCTCCGCAATCGTTCGTTTCACCACCCGCCATGACTCGATCGCTTATTCTCCGCCCCGCCCTGTCCGCCAGCGCGTTGAGCCCGCGCGACGCGCTCCTCGGCGATCCGCTGCGCCGCCAGGCTCGCGATCGCGGCGACAGCATTGCCTTCGATACGCCGAGCCGTTCGTGGACCTACCGCGAGGCCGACGAGGCGGCGAACCGGATCGCCCAGGGGCTGCTCGAACTCGGCATCGGCCACGGCGACCGGGTCGCCTGCCTGACGCGTCATGGCGCCGAAAGCACTCTGCTGATGATTGCCGCGGCCCGCGTCGGCGCCGTCTGCGCCGCCCTGAACTGGCGGCTCGCGCCCCCCGAGATCGCCTATGTGCTGACCGACTCGCAGGCCCGTCTGCTGCTGACCGACCTCGAATTCGCGCCGGCGCTGGTCGGTACTGAGTTCCCGATGCTGCAACAGGTCCTGCTCACGGATGGCAACACGCCCCAGCAAAGCGGGTTCGCGAGCTGGACCAGCCGTTTCGAGCCGCGCGATCCGCATCGAGACGGTGCCCCGGACGATGCCGCCCTGCAGCTCTATTCGTCGGGCACGACGGGGCTGCCCAAAGGCGTTGTCATGTCCAGCCACAACCTGATGCTGGCCTGCTGCGCATACGCCATGGTCTATCGGATCGATGCCGAGACGCGCATGCTCAATGCTCTCCCGTCGTTTCACATCGCCGGCGTCGAAAACGCATTGACCACCTTGATCGAGGGCGGGCGCACGCGCTTCCATCCGGCCTTCGAGCCGGCCACCACGATCGCCGCCGTCGAGCAGGAACGCATCACCCACATGTTCCTGGTGCCGGCCATGATGTTGTTCGTGCTGCAGCATCCGGCCGCCGAGGGCGCCGATTTCAGATCGCTGCGGGCGGTGTCGTATGGCGGCTCGCCGGTCGCGGAGTCGCTGCTCGCGGAGGCCAGGCATCGCTTTGGCTGCGGCCTGTTGCAGGTTTACGGCATGACCGAGGTGACCGGCCCGGCGACCTGGTTGCTCCCGGAAGACCACGATCCGGGCGGCCCGCGGGCACACCTGCTGCGCAGTGCCGGCACGCCCTCGCCGGGGGTCGAGATCCGCGTCGTCGACCCGGCCACCGGTGCCGACTGCGACGAGGGCGCGGTCGGTGAGATCTGGGCGCGGACACCGCAGAACATGATCGGCTATTGGCGCAATCCCGAGGCCACGGCCGAGGTCTTTCCCGAGGGGCGCGACGAGCTCGGCGGCTGGCTGCGAACGGGTGATGCCGGCTACCACCGCGAGGGCGTCCTCTACATTCACGACCGCATCAAAGACATGATCATCTCCGGCGGCGAGAACATCTACCCGGCCGAGGTCGAGAACGCCATGGCAGCCCATCCCGCCATCGCCGAGGTCGCGGTCATCGGCGTGCCGGATGCTCGCTGGGGCGAGGCGGTCAAGGCCTGCGTCGTGCTGCGTCCGGGGAAAACGGTCGACGGCGACGAACTGCTGGCGTGGGTCCGCGAGCGCCTGGCGCGCTACAAGTGCCCGAAATCGGTGGATTTCGTGGCCACCTTGCCGCGCAATCCGAGCGGCAAGGTGCTCAAACGCACACTGCGCGAGCCCTACTGGCAGGGTCGTGAGCGCGCCGTGTCGTGATCGGCGGCACCGCACCGTCGCCCTCGCGAACGACGCAGGATCACACGCCGTCAAAGCGCTGAAGGTCGTCGAACGGCCTCAGGCAGGACGCTGCGCCGGCGAGTAGATCGCCAGACGGCGCGACCCCGCAAAGATGTCTTTCGGCCTTAGCCCGTAGATCTGGCGGATCGAATGACTGAAATGCGTGCTGTCCGGATAGCCGACATCGAGCGCGACATGGGCGAGATTGATATCGCGGTTCACGTAGTTCAGCAGGCTGCGCGCCCGCTTCCAGGTGCGAAAGCCGCGAAACGGCGCGCCGATTTCCTGCCTGAACAGATGCAGGAAGCGGGAGAACGACAGCCCCACCAGCGCGGCACAGTCGCGTGCCGCGGCAGCGCGCGTCGGATCGCGGCGAATGAAATCGATGACCCGGGCGATTCTCGGATCGATGTCGCGACGCAGAAGAGCGGCACCGAAAAGGCGTTCGTCGAACTCGATCGTCGCCAGATCGAGGCCATCGCCCCGCTGACGCATCCATTCGGCCGAATCCCGGACACGGTCGACGAACGCTCGATCGTCCGCCACGCCGCTCAGGGCAAGTCGTGACGGCAGCGCGGCGACATCGACCGTCTCGGCCTCGATCTGGATTGCGAGAACGAGCGCGGCATCGGTGGACACCTCGTGCGGCACGTAGGGCTGGACCACCGCCATCTCGCCGCACCGCCATGGCCCGCCAGCCACACGCAGGCGTACGTGTCCCGACGCCGGCACGTACACATTGATGCTGCCCATCACGCGGGTCGTCGGCGCACCCAGGAGCCCGACATACAGGATGCGGTCGGCCGACAGCCACATGAAACGCTCACTCGCCTGTCGCGCGCGCATGCACTTCTCTCCTCCGGGTGCCGGTTGTGATCGAGACCGGCGCAGCCGACTGATGCCGGTGCGGCAGGATCCCGGGCGGCTTTGGCCCGTGGCGATACTGTAGCAGGCCGCAGAGATGAGTCACGAGTCTGCGACTCGCTCTCGGAAGCGAACCGGCGTGGCGCGGCTTGGGCCCGCTATCGGGCGGCATTGCGGGCGCGCTCGACAACCCGGCCGGCCCGCCGTTTGCCCGCACGGACCCGACGAGTGCCGGATCGTCACCGAGTTCGCGCGACAGCGATCGGCAGGGGAACTCACGCTCGAAAGCCGCCAGGCACGGCTGCCATCCCTGGCGGTTTCCGGTGTGGGCGACAAGCCCGTTGCGCGCGTCAGCCTTCGGTGGCAGCGATGATTTCGCCGAAACGATCCCACTTTTCGCCGCTCCAACGCTGGAGCTGCATCTGCCGCAGGGGCCGATGATTGGTCGGGCTGGTGCTGACCGTGATGCCGGGCAGCAGGATCGGGCTTTCGACCTTGTTCAGGCTGTTGGCCTGCGCCATGATGTTCTTGCGCGAGAAGTCGCCCTTGCACTGCTCCAACACCTGGTGCATGACCTTCGCGACCATGTAACCGTAGGAGTTGTAGTACTCGTTCGGGTTGCCCGCCGGGTAATACTTGGCCATGAATTCCTTGTAGGCATTGATGCCCGGATCATTGGCCCAGGCCGGGTCGCTGACGTCCTTGGCATATACCGACGTGATCACGCCGACAGCGCGCTCGGGTCCGGCCGGTTTGATGGTCGAGGCCACCGACGACACCCCGCTCGTGATGTAGTGGGTGGCCTTCCAACCGAGATCGTGCACCTTGCGGATGGACATCGCGCCAAACTTGCCGGTCACCCCCGAGATCAGTGCGTCCGCGCCGCTCGCCTTGAGCGCAATCAGCTGGGAATCCACGGTCGGGTCGGTTACCTCGTAAGACATCGCCGTGACGATCTTGTCGTACTTGTCGCCGAGCAGATCTTTGGCGCCGGCGACGAAGTCGCGCCCCAGGTCGTCGTTCTGGTACAGGATCGCGATCTTGGCGTCGGCCTTTTGCTGCAGCGCATGCTTGATGAAGATCTGCGACTCCACGCGCGCGCTGGGCGCAAACGGCAGCGTCCACGGATAGCTCTTGTAGTCGCCCCACTTGTCGCCGTTCACCGACAGGAACAGGTGCGGAACGCCTAGCTTGTTCACGTACTTGACGATCGCCGAATTGGGACCGGTACCCAGTTGCGACAACAGGAAGGCGACCTCGTCGCGCTCGATGAGTTCGCGCGTGCGCTCGAGGGTCTTCGGCGGCGAGAAACCGTCGTCGTACATGATGTACTTGATCTTGCGGCCGGCAATGCCACCCATCGCATTGACCATGTCGAAATAGGCTGCCTGCGCCTTGTTGATCGTGCCGAGCGCGGACACCGGACCGCTGAGCGAGGTGGTCGTGCCGATCAGCAACTCGGTATCGGTCACGCCGGGCAGCTTGGCGGCCCGTGCGAGCGTTGGCGCCATCATGCTTGCGGCCGCGGCCGACGCCCCGGCCAGAATCGAACGACGGTTCTTTGACACCATGTCAGTCTCCCTGTTTATACATTCGAGATTGGTCGATCGCCCCCGGCACCAACCTTGGCCCCCGCCAGACGCCGATCCGAGGGGCCGATCCGTCGCCGTGAAGGCTATGCGCGCCGACCACACGCGTCTTGTGTCAACTGGCTATGGATGAGCCCTTGCCGGATCGTGAGCCCGATCAAGCGACGGGCCGGGGCCGCGCCGATACCGCCGCCGGCATCGGTCACGACGACGATCCGGCCATCGACTTCATCGGTCTGCTCACCACTGGAACAATGCCGCTTCGGAGCGAGGGCGTGGCTCGGCCGCGGCGGTCTGGGGCGAGATCTGTTCGCCGTGGCGCCGCACCAGCGCACGCCCGAGTGCGGCCAGGTGTACCTGGTCGGGCCCGTCGCCCATGCGCATGAAGCGCGCGTAGGTATAGGCCTCGGCCAGGAAGGTGTCTTGCGAGACTCCAGCGCCGCCGAAGACCTGGATCGCGGCATCGATGACCCGACCGGCCATCGCCGGCACGACGATCTTGGCGGCCGCGATCAGATCGCGGGCCGCCTTGTTGCCCTCACGGTCCATCTTGTCGGCCGCGCGCAGCGTCAACAGCCTGGCCTGCTCGACCTCGCAGAAGGCCCGCGCGATATCCTCGCGTACGCTGCCATGCTCGGAAAGACGGCGCCCGAAGGCCTCGCGCAGGGTCGCGCGTCGGCACATCAGCTCGAGCGCCCGCTGGGCGCACCCGATCAGGCGCATGCAGTGGTGGATTCGGCCGGGCCCGAGCCGGCCCTGGGCGATCTCGAAGCCGCGTCCCTCGCCCAGGATCATGTTCGAGGCGGGTACCCGGACGTCGTCGTAGACGATCTCAGGGTGGCCGACCGGCGCATCGTCATAGCCAAAGACATGAAGGTCGCGCACGATGCGCACCCCGGGGGTGTCGCGCGGCACCAGGATCATCGACTGGCGCTTGTGGACATCGGGGTGATCGGGCGCGGTCAGCCCCATCACGATCAACACCTTGCAATCCTCGTTGAGCGCGCCGGAGGTGAACCACTTGCGCCCGTTGATGACGTATTCGTCGCCGACACGCCGAATTTCGCAGCGGATGTTGGTGGCGTCGCTCGAGGCCACCTCCGGCTCGGTCATCGAGAACGACGAGCGGATGGCGCCATCGAGCAAGGGCACCAGCCAGCGCTGCTGCTGCTCGGCCGACCCGTATTGCGCGAGCACCTCCATGTTGCCGGTGTCGGGCGCCGAGCAATTGAAGACCTCGCTGGCCCACAACACCCGGCCCATGGATTCGGCCAGAGGCGCGTATTCGAGATTGGTCAGCCCGGCGCCGTGATCGCCGGGCAGGAACAGATTCCAGAGCCCCTGCTCGCGCGCCAGCAGCTTCAGCGACCGAACGATCGGGGGCGTGCGGTAACGCGCTTGCTCATCGCCACAGTGCACCTGCTCGCGATACGAATGCTCGGCCGGAAAGACGTGCCGGGCCATGAAGTCGTCGACCCGCGCTGCGAGTTCGGCGCTGCGCGGGCTGGGTCGGAAGTCCATTTACGTCTCCGCTGGGCTTGCAGCGCGCCGAAGTGCCAACGATCGCGAATTCCGATCTTTGTTCAGTCGAGGCCGTCAGACCACGCCACCCGACCATCGTGCCCGCCGAAGAACGGCCAGGTCTTGCGATAACTGGCTGCACGACGAAGACGCTTGTTTGGGCGTCTCCCTAGCGCGTACGGCCCCGCGGGAGGTCGCGATCTCGACCCGAGAACGCCACCCGACCGTGATCTCGTCGGGCGCGGGCCCCGCCGTGGGCGCGACGTATGACCGACCGTCCGTCGCGGTCGAAGCGACGTCTGATACGTTTCTATGGCAACATCTAACGCAGCTATTGCAACAAACATCCGTGCCGGCCGCGTTCCGATCACGGTCCATATGGAGCCCGATATGCCAGCCGCGCCCGAGCGCACCGTCAAGGCCTCACAAGATCGTGGTGCCCTGGCCAAGATGGTCATGAAGCTGCTCGATCACTGGCAGCTGAACACCGAAGACCAGGCCGCCCTGCTCGGCATCGCCGCCAGCAATCGCGCGGCGCTGGGGCGCTATCGCAAGGGCGAGGCCATCGGCACCAGCCGTGATCAGTACGAGCGCGTGGGCCACCTGTTGGGCATCCACAAGAACCTGCGTCTGCTCTTTCCACAGAACCGGGAACTGGCCTACCGCTGGATGAGCACGCGCAATCGCGCCTTCGACAATCTGAGCCCGGTCGAGGTCATCAAGGAGTGCGGCTTCGCGGGACTGCTGATGGTGCGCGCCTACCTGGACCGCGCGCGCGGTCACTGACACCGGCCGGGAGTCGGCACGCATGAACACCTTGTTCGCCGGGCTCACCCTGGCCGATCTTTCCCAGGACATGGCCCGCAACATCGTGTCGCTGCGTCAGTCGCAGGATTTGTTCGACGACCTGACCGACGACCCGGCCGGGTGGCGACTCGCCCAGACCGTGGAAGACGAGGTCAAGCCACCGCCGTATCGGTCATGGGCGCCGATCATCGACCGCCCGTTCGAGGACGCCGCGTGGTTCAACGCGATCGAATGGCCGTTCAAGCATTGGCAGTCGAGCCGGTTCTCCGATGGTTCGTTCGGCGTCTGGTACGGCTCCGAGTCGGTCGAGACCACGGTCTACGAGACCGTTCATCACTGGTATCACGGACTGATCGCCGATGCCGGCTTCCAGCACGAGGCCGTCATAGCCGAACGGAAGGTCTACCTGGTCACGTGCCGTGGCGCCCTGCTCGATCTTCGCCCGGCGAGCGCCACCCACGCCGATTTACTGCATCCCACCGACTACTCGTTCGCCCAGACCATCGGCAGCCGCATCCATCGCGAAGGGCACCCCGGTCTGGTGATTCAATCGGTACGCAGGACCGGCGGTGAGAACGCGGCCGTGTTCAACCCCGCCGTCCTGTCAGAGCCGAGGCAAGACTGCCAGCTGACCTACCGGCTTGCCGGCGACCGCATCCGGGTGGAGCGACGGCCGGGCCGGGCCTGGTTCACGATCGATGTCGCGGCCCCGGGCTGAAGCGCGGATTTCCCGATCAGAATCCGCCCATGTTCTCGGGGATCCACGTGATGATGCCGGGAAACGCCAGGAACAGGGTCAGCGTGATCACGTCGGCGATCAGAAATGGCGCCGCGCCGCGGAACACCGTGCCGATGGGTATGTCGGGCCGCACGGCCGACACCACGAAGCAGTTCAGCCCGATGGGCGGCGTGATCAGACAGACCTCGGCCATCTTGACCACCACGATGCCGAACCAGATCGAGTCATAGCCCAGCGCCATCACGGCCGGATAGACCACCGGCAGCGTCAGCAGCAACATTCCGATGGCATCCATGAACATGCCCAGCACGGCATAGGCGAGCAGGATGCAGATCATGATCACGATCGGCGGATACGGCAGGCTGACCACCCAGTTGGCGAAATCCTCGGGCAGGCCGGTGAAGCCCAGGAAGCGCACGAAACACAGCACGCCCCAGATCAGCGAGAAAATCATCACCGTCATCTTGGACGTCTCGAGCAAGGCATCCTTGAGCTTGCCAGCACCCATGCCGCGCAGCAGCGCCATCACGAACACGACGAAGGCACCCAGCGCGCCGGCCTCGGTCGGCGTGGCCCAGCCCATGTACATGGCGGTGAAGATGATCATGACCACGATCAGCACCGGCGCCGCGCCCGGCAGTGAACGCCAACGCTCACGCCAGGTGTAGCCGCCGATCGGCCGACCCAGCTCGGGCTTGAGCTTGCACATCACGACCACGATCGCCGCATAGACGATGGCCGACACGATGCCCGGGATGAAGCCGGCCAGCAGCAGTTTGCCGACCGATTCTTCGACGATGATCGCGTACACGACCAGGATCGCGCTGGGCGGGATCAGTGCCGCGAGCGTGCCACCGACGGCCACCACACCACCGGCCAGGCGCTTGCTGTAGCCGTACTTGAGCATGTCGGGGATGGCGGTGCGCGAGAACACCGCCGCGGTCGCGGTGGATGCTCCCGACACCGCCGCAAACGCGGCCGCCGCGAAGACGGTGGCCACCGCCAGGCCGCCGGGCACCCAGCCGAGCCACTTGCGCGCGGCATCGAACAGGTCTTGCGTGATGCCGGCGTGAAACGCCAGAAAACCGATCAGGATGAAGATCGGCAGCACCGACAGCCCGTAATAGACGGACTTCGAGTGCGGGATCGTGCCGATCATGCCGGCGCCGGCATCCCAGCCGATGATGGAGACAAGGCCGAGCAGGCCGACGGCGGCCGCCGCAATGTAGACGCGCACGCCCATCAGCACCAGCGCCAGCAGCGCGCCAACGCCGATCAGGCCTTGGATATCGGGAGACAGATCGCTCATTCGGACAGGCCTCCGGCCATCGGGTTGGTCTGGCTGTCGAGAGCCTCTTTGCGAGCCTGTTCCTCGATCGTCTCGGGAACGTAGACGCCCACGGGCGCCGCGTCGGGCATGACCATCAGGCGCAGATGACCGAAGAAATGGATCAGCAGCCGCAACCACAACAGGCTGAACGCGATCGGCACGAGCGCCTTCGAGGGCCACACCAGAATCTCGGCATCGATGGTCGAGTCGCCGGACGTGTAGGCCCGCATCGTGTGCTCATAGCCGTAGTAGATCATCACGGCGATCACGAACAGGCCGACCGCGATGGCGAGCGCTTCGGCCAACTGCCGCGAGCGCGGCCCCAGGGCGAGCAGGCCCAGCTCCATGCGCACATGGCCGCCCAGGCGCTGGCAGTAGGCGATGCCCATGAACGCGAATATCGACATCGACAGCTCGACGATATCGATGTAACCCCACACCGGCGCATTGAAGACGGTGCGCCCGACGATCTGTGCGACACCCAGGAACATCAGGAGCAGGATGCTGATCGCGGCAATGAAGTTGAACACGGTCTCCAGCGGCGACAGCCACCGGTCGAGCCTGCCAAGCAATTGCCCGAACGCATCACGAATCGGCGGCGAAGAAGCGGAAGCGGTCATCGTCGGGAACACCGGTGAGAGTCATGACAAAGCCCGGGCCCATATCGGGCGCCGGGCTCCGTGGGTCGGCCGCGACCGGGCCGCCGGCAGGGCTTACTCGAGGTTGTACTTCTGTTTGGCCTTTGCGATCTCGGCCTGCACCGCTGCCACCAGACCCTTGGCATCAAACTTGTCCTGGTTCTCGGCGATCCACTCGTTCCAGACCGGCTCGCCCGCCGTCTTCTGGAACTCGGCGAGCTGCTCCTTCGTGAAGCGCACCTCTTCGAGCTTCTTCTTGAAGGCCGGCAGGTTCTTCTTGTCGATATCGACATAGGCCTGGATCTGGACTTCGTCGATGCGCGGCTTCATGTCCATCAGCAGCTTCTTGTACTGATCGGGCAGCTTGGCATAAGCCTTCTTGCCGATCACGACCGGGCAATCGGAGGTGCCGGGCGACAGGTTGCCGGTGAACCAGTTGGAGACTTCCGGCAGCTTGTAGGAGGCATGCGCATAGGTGTAGGGGAACGAGGCCGCGTCGATGGTGCCGCGCTCCATGCCCGTGTAGACCTCGGTAGCCGGCACGGTCGTGAGCGTTGCGCCCAGTTTCTCCATCGCCTTGCCGACGCCGCCGCCCGCACGCACGCGCAGACCACTGAAATCGGCCGGAGACTTGGGTGCCTTGCCACGGCCCATGAACTCATACTGCGGCAGCAGCGAGGACACGTAGAGCATGGCGTCCCACTGATCCATTTCCTTCACAGAGGCCGGCATTTCGTAGATGGCATTGCGCACGTCGCGCGAGACGCGGAAGTCACCGAGGTCCAGGAAAGGCAAGGTGAAGACCATGTTCGCCGGGTTCTTGCCGGGGTGGTAGAAGTTGCAGAACATGGCCATCTCGAAGGCGCCCAGTTTGATGCCGTCGAGGTTCTCCTTGGCCTTGGACAGCGCCTCGCCATAGAAGATCTTGATCTTGAACTTGCCACCGGTCTTCTCGTCGAGCTGTTTGGCCAGTTCTTCCATGCCGGCCGTGAACGCACGCTGCTTGCCCCAGGTGGAGAGCTTCCAGTTGACGGCCGGGCCGTCGACTTCGGCTGCCAAGGCGCCGACGCTGCCAAGCGTCAGGCTGGCGGCGACAGCGATTGCGCTCGAGCGGAGCACGAAACGGGCTAGGGATTTCATCGGGTGTTTCCTCCAATGGTTTTCGGACAGGTTGCGGCGCGATCCGGCGACCGGTCACACCAAACCTGCTGGTCTTCTCATGTTCCACACAAGCATTGCGTTCAGGCCGTGCCGAGCCCCCAACGGGACTGCGCTGGTGCGGGAACCGGACCCAGTGTTGCAGCCCCGGCTCCAAGCGCCGACCAAGCACGAACCCGGCCGGCCGTTCGCGAACAGACGGGCTGCCGTGGAGCGAACCCGAAGAATACCAGCGCCCACGTTCGGGACCGTGCAGACACCTCGGAATCCGGCCGGCCTGCCGCCTGCGCGAACCAAACCGGCGATCGGCACGACGTTCGCTCGACAGCCGCCCATTCGTTTGTCGGTAAATGTCGCCGACGCGCCGTGGCCGTTTGTGGTGGCCGGGCATCGATCCTGCCCCGAACGCGATTCCTGTAACCCATGCCGATCGAGGCAAGCCCGATCGGCCCGTTGCCGCCCGCATCCATGGTCCACGCATCGGCGGATGACGCCGGCAACGGAATGTTTCGGAGAAGACCGATGCTCTACAGAACGCAGATCCCCAACCGGGGCAAACGCCACGCCAACCCGCGCGCGGCAACGCCGGCCATCGGTATCGACGCGAATCGATTTCGCGTCGGCGCCCTCGTGTTCCTGTTGCTTGCCGGATCGGCGGCGGGTCTGGCCATGGCGGCCGAACCGGGCCGAACATCGGGCGATGCGCCCCGCATCGACCTGCCGGGCATGGGCCCTGAACCCGGCTTCGCCGAGATCGACAAGGACTCCGATGCGCGAATCACCCGCGAGGAAGCGCGATCGGCAGGATTGAACCGGCTGCTGGCCCGCTGGGACGACGCGGATACCGACCACAATGGCTTCATCGGCCTGGCCGAGTTGGAGGGATTTCGCCTGCAGCGCAAGGCGTTGCAGGAAGGCCGCAACGACCGCGCCGATGACGCCACCAGGCGCCAGCCCTCGTCCGATCGGCAGGCTGGTGCCGGGCCGCGGGCCGCCGATGGCGGGCAACGCAACGGCGGTGCAAGCGACGTCCGCCAAACAGCGGCCGGACGGGCCGATGCCGACCAACCGGTACTCACTACCGGCAAGGGCAGCTTCAAATCTCCCGAGACCGTCGTTTGGGACGAGCGTCGCGACGTCTATCTCGTGTCCAACGTCAACGGCGGACTCACCGACGTCGACGACAACGGCTTCATCTCACGTGTGGCGCCCGACGGCACGATCCTGGAGCGCGACTGGATAGCGGGCGAAGGCAATCCTTCGGTTGTCTTGAACGGCCCGAAGGGCATGCTGCTGACCGACCGCTATCTGATCGTGGCCGACGTGCACACCGTGCGGGCATTCGACCGCGAATCCGGCGCGCCGGTCCACGAGATCCGCGTCTATGGCAGCACCATGCTGAACTATCCGGCCGTCGGACCGGACGGGAAAACGCTGTACGTCACCGATACCGGCAAAGCCGATGGTCAGGACGGCGCCGTCTACCGGTTGACGGATTCGGGCGCCAAGGCGGTTGCCCAGGGCGAATCGCTGCAGCGTCCCGATGGCCTGCTCGCGCACGAGGGCGGTTTGCTGGTCACTCCCTTCGGCAAGGGTGCCCGCGAGGTCTATAAACTCGGGATGGACGGCAAGCGCCAACCCTTCGCGCAGATGCCGGCCGCCCAGCTCGACGGACTGCTGCGCCTGCCCGATGGCTCACTGCTCGTGACCAGCTGGGCGGGCAATGCCGTCTATCAGGTGAAGGACGGACAGACGCAGACCGTGGCCAGCGGCATCCGTTCGCCCGCGCAGATCGGCTACGACGCGAAGCGCCAGCGCCTGCTGGTGCCGGTGCTTCGGGACGACGAATTGCGCATCTATTCGTTGTCATCGGAATCCTGACCCGGGCGACCTCGGCACACGCGGCCGCGCCGGGCCGCGCGTGCCGGCGCTGCGTCGGCCGAGCGTTGACCAAGATCAATCCGGACAGCCGACGCAAGACTGTGATCGCTGCGCGCGCTTGACCGTCGTCAAGCCCGCATCACGATGGTCGGCCATAGTGTGTGTCGAGCCCCGCAACATCACCTCGCGGGTGGCGATCCGACACACACGAGAGGGACCGTCGTGCAGGCGAACCGACGCCATTTCCTTAGCCTGGCAGCCATCGGCGCAACCGGGGCGACGCTTCTGTCGCCTCGATCCCTGCCCGCGGCCCCCGTCGAACGCGTTCGCACGACCGCCAGGATCGTGATCATCGGTGCCGGTGCCGCCGGCACCGCGCTGTCCAACCGACTGCGGCGACGACTCGACGGCGCGACGATCACGGTCGTCGACCCGCGCCGTGAACACCTGTACCAGCCCGGCCTGAGCCTGGTCGCGGCGGGCCTGAAGCCGGCGTCCTACGTCGTGTCGGCGACCACCGACTGGCTGCCGGAAGGCGTGACCTTGATTCAGGAAGCGGCCGCCGCGATCGATCCCGTCGCGAAGACCGTTTCGACGACGGGTGGCCAACGGCTGGCCTACGATTTCCTGGTGCTCGCAGCCGGACTGGAACTCGACCACGGGGCGATCGAGGGCTTCTCGCTGGACATGGTGGGCCAGAACGGGCTCGGAGCCCTGTACGCCGGTCCCGAGTACGCCGCCCGGACGTGGCAGGCGGCGTCCCGATTCGCCGACCACGGTGGCATCGGTCTGTTCACCCGGCCGGCAACCGAGATGAAGTGTGCCGGCGCACCGCTGAAGCACACCTTCCTGATCGACGACATCGCGCGACGGCGCGGCAATCGCGCCAGGATGGAGATCCACTACGCGAATCACGCCAACGCGTTGTTCGGCGTGCCGATCGTGGCCGAGAAAGTGCGGATGCTGTTCGAAGACCGCGACATCCAGCCCCGGCTCGGACACGTTCTGGTGCGGATCGATGCCGGCCGGCGCATCGCCACGTTCAAGACGCCCGAGGGGGAACGCGAACTCGGCTACGACTACCTGCACGTCATACCGCCACAGCGAGCCCCCGCCGTGATCCGTGATGCCGGTCTGTCGTGGCCCGACAAGTGGGTCGATCAGGGCTGGGCCGAGGTCGACATGACCACACTGCGGCATCTGCGCTACCCCGAGATCTTTGCGGTCGGCGACGTGGCAGGCGTGCCCAAGGGCAAGACCGCGGCCAGCGTCAAATGGCAGGTGCCGGTGGTCGAGAACCATCTGATCGCGTCCATCGAGGGACGCGAGGGCACGATTCATTACTACGGCTACACCTCGTGCCCGATGATCACCCGCATCGGTCGTGCGATGCTGATCGAGTTCGACTATGCCAACAACCTGGTTCCCTCGTTCCCGGGCATCATCGCGCCGCTCGAAGAACTATGGATCAGCTGGCTGATGAAGGAACTGGCCTTGAAGCCGACCTATTACGCGATGCTGCGCGGCGACGCCTAGTCCGCACCATTGCCGTCGCGAAGCCCCGGGAGCCCCGCATGAGAGATCTGACGCCTGCCACCCTGATCGCGGTGTTCGAGGAGATGTTCGGTGTCACCGTGTTCTGGTCGATGGTCGTCGGCGCGGTGGCGGTCACCCTGCTCTATCTGTTCGTGCTGGTGCGCGACCGGACGCTGTCGATGCGCAAGTTCCTTTGGGCGCAGTTGTCGATGCCCTTTGGCGCCGTCGCGGCGGTGGCCTTCGTGCTTTGGATCACCAGTTCAAGCCTTTCGGATCTCGGCGGGCCGATCGACGTCATCGTATTCCTGGGCATCGCGGCACTGGGTGCGATCGGCACCTCGATCCTCGTCTACACCGCGCAATCGCTGTATCGCGGCGGCAGATAACAAGACAGGCCGTCAGAGGCCGTCAGAGGCCGTCGGTGCGCGCGGCCCTGGCGTCGATCACAGCCGTGCGCTCGTCGTCCAACGGCATGATGCCCATCGCTTCGAAGATGGCCACATCCTGGCGGGCAGCATTGGCATTTGCCCGCGCCAGTTCGCGGCGCTGCCGCAGCGCCGTGCGACGGGCATCGAGCACATCCAGAAAGCCGTTCAGTCCCGCCGTGTAGAGCGCACGCGCCTGCTCGACGGCGGTATCGGCCGCCTTCAGACTATCGTTCAGTTCCCGAATCTGCGCGCTGACGCCCGTCCGCGCGACCCAGGCATCCTCGACTTGTCGAAGTGCGTCGAGCAGCGTGCGGCGGTAGATGTCGAGCGCTTCGCGCAGCAACGACTCGGAGATCCTGATCCGGGCACGGCGCGCGCCACCGTCGAACAAGACCATGTCGAGCAGCGCCGAGATCGACGCATTGACGCGATCGAAAACTGCCGCACCCGAGGCCAGTGCCAGGGTGCCACGCAATTGCAAGGTCGGCAGAAGCTCGGCGCGCGCGATGCCGACGTCGGCCGCCGCTGCCAGGGCCGCGTGTTCGGCGGCGAGCAGATCCGGCCGCAGGCGCATGAGATCGATCGGCAACGCCGCCGGCAGGCCTCCCGCCAGCGCGGGAATGGCGGCCGACTCGCCCGCCAGCGCGGGCGTGGCCACGCGGTCACCGGCCAGGAACTGCAATGCGTGATTGGCCTGACGAGCCCGAATCCGCGCCACCGCGGCTTCGGCCCGCGTGGCCGAGATCTCCGCCATGGCGCGACTGGCGTCCAGCTTCGGGGACAGTCCCGCATCGACTCGCGCCTGTACGACACGCAAGGCATCGCGTTGCACGGCTTCGAAGCTTGCCAGCAAGGCGAGATCGGCCACGGCTTCGCGCCACTCGATGACCGCACGCGCCGTGGTGGCGGCGATCGCGAGCCGGGTGCCGCGAACCAGATCCCGTTCGCGCAGCACGGTCGCCGCCGCCGATCGCTCGGCCTGACGCCTCGCCCCCCACAGGTCGGGCGCCCAGTCGGCGCCGATCACCGCGCGCGGCTGGCGTTCCGACGCCGAACCGGCGAGTGTGGAGCCCGCATCGGCGACCGTACCGATCTGGCCTGAAACCAATGGATAGCGCGCCGCTCCGGCCAGTGTCAATCCCGCCTGCGCGCGCAGCAGTCGTTCGCGAGCGATCGCGATGTCGGGATTGGCCGCCAGAGCGCGCTCTACCCATTCGGCGAGCGCTGGGTCGTCGAACTGGCGCCACCACGCCGACGCCTCGGGCGACGAAGCCGGATCGCCGGCGGATCCCGGCGCGCCCGTCGTGGCAAACCTGTCGGCAGCCGTCAGACCGAGGTCTGGCAACACCACCTCCGGCCCGGGCACCGCACAGCCACCGATCGCCCCGACCGCGATCAGACGCCAGAACAGGCCCGAGCATGTCATCGAGTTCCCCCGCGCGCGTCGGCCAGTTCCTGCGCGAGCAGTTCCGCGTGGCGACTACGGGGCTTGGAAAAACGGGCCAGCATCGCGTAGAGAACCGGCGTCAGCAGCAACGTGAACCCGACCGCGAGCAGCAGACCACCGAAGATCACGACACCGATCGCCAGCCGTGCCTCTGCGCCGGCGCCGCTGGCCAGCACCAGCGGCAGGCCACCGAGTGCTGTCGAGGACAGCGTCATCAGGATCGGCCGCATGCGCGTGGCGGCAGCCTCGAGGGCGGCATCGCGCACGCTGCGTCCGCGGTCACGCAGCTGATCGGCGAACTCCACCATCAGGATGCTGTTCTTGGCCATGACACCGACCAGCAACAACAGACCGATCTGACTGTAGATGGTCAACGAAACGCCGGCCAGGGTCATCGCGAACACCGCGGCCGCCAGGCCGAACGGGACCGTCAGCAACACCGCCGCGGCGCTGGTGAGACTCTCGAATTGCGCGACCAGCACCAGGAACACCACCAGCAAGGCGAGCGCGAAGGTGATGCGGATATCGCGCGCATTCTCCTCGAAGGTCGCGGCATCACCGCGAAACAACAGCCCCATGCCCGGCGGCAAGGTACGCGCGCCCAGTTCACGCAGTCGGTCGACGGTTTCGCCGATCGGCGTGTCGTCGGCGAATGTCGCCTCCATTTCGACCGCCCGCCGTTGACCGAAACGTTCGAGTTCCGACGGGATCGCGGTTTCCTCGAAGTGCACGAACTGCGCCATCGGCACCAGCGTGCCACCGTCGTTGCGCACCCCGACCATCAACAGGTCGTCGGGGTCGGTGGCCCGGCGCCGGCTGGACTCCAGCATCACGGGAACGCTGCGATCGCCGACCGTCAGATCGCCGACGCGCGCACCCTCGACCATTGCACGCAGGGCGATCTCGAGCCGATCGACCGGCACACCGAGTTCGGCGGCGCGGCGCCGGTCGATCGTCAGACCCAGTTGAGGCTGGGTTGCCTGCCACTGCACGACCACGTCGGACACACCCGGCAACTCACGCTCGATCGCGGTCGCAAACACTTCGGCCGCCTGCGCGATGCGCCAATGATCGTCTCCGGTGATCGCCATACGAATCTCACCGCCGCCGCCGCCGCGCCCACTCAGACTGCCCGGCGCGCGCACGGTGACCCGCGCGCCGGGCAATCCGTCCAACGTGCGCATGATGCGGGCCGCCGCCTGCTGCTGGCTGATGTTGCGATTCTCCCAGGGCACCATCGGCGCGGTGACCTCGCCGCGAAACAGGTCGTAGCGGCCGGTGATCGTGGCCAGGTTCGTGACCACGCCCTCGTCGAGCAACGGACGCATCGCGATCAAGACCTGGTCGATCTGCCGGTCGGTATAGGCGAGGCCGACACCATCCGGACCGGACAGTCGCACTTGAAGCACGCCCCGGTCTTCCTGCGGGGTCAGGCGCTGCGGGATCTGCGTGAACAGGAAACCCGCCGCCAGCGCCAGCGCCAGACAGCCTGCGAGCACCAGCCAGCCGTTCGCCAACGCGCCACCGAGCACGCGACGATAACCACGATCGACGTGCCCCCCAAGGCTTACGAGCCTGCGTTGCACGGCATTCGGTTCGCGGTCGCGCGGCAGGCGCGCCGCGATCATGGGGCCCAGCGTGAGTGCCACGAACGACGACAAGGCAACCGCCAACGACATCACGATGCCGAACTCGTTGAACAGTCGGCCGGTGAACGAGGGCATGAACGACAGCGGCAGGAAGACGGCGATGAGCGTGGCAGTGGTGGCCATGATGGCGAAGAACACTTCGCGCGTGCCGAGCACTGCGGCCGCGCGCGGCCCGAGGCCTTCGGCGCGCCGCCGCTGGATGTTCTCGATGACGACGATCGTGTCGTCGACGACCAGGCCGCTGGCCAATACCAACGCGAGCAGCGTCAGCACATTGATCGAGAAGCCGAACAGCCAGATGCCCCCAAGGGTGCCGATCAACGACACCGGGATCGCCACGGCCGGCACCAGGGTGGCGCGCCAACGGCCCAGGAACAGGCCGACCACGAGCACGACGACCGTGGCCGTGATCAGCAAGGTCGTGACGATCTCGGCGATCGCACTTTCGATGAATACCGCGTTGTCCGAGACGATCGTGACCCGAAAGCGGCTGCCCTGATCGCGAAGCCGCGCGACCACCTGGCGTACACCCTCGGCGATCTCGACCGTATTGGCCTGCGCCTGACGCACGATGCCCAGATTCACGACCGTGCGGCCGTCCAGGCGAACATAGGAACTGGCATCGGCCGGCGCGAAGAACACGTCGGCGACATCGCCCAGTCTTACGCCCGGTCGCAACTGCAGCGCCGCCGCCTCGGTCGGGTCGGTGATCGATGCATCGGCCCTGACCAGCACACGCAGCTCACCCGATTCGAGACTGCCGGCCGGCACATCGGCTCGCGCGCTGCGCAGCGCAGCCGCCGCGTCTTCGACGTCGAGGCCGAATGCGGCCATGCGTGCCGGATCGAGACGTACGCGCATGACGCGCTTGCGCGCGCCGAACACCGTCACGTCGGCCACACCGGGCACGGACACCAGTTCGGGCTCCAACTGCTCCTCGATGGCGCGGGTGAGCTCGTCGATCGCCAGCGAATCGCTGGCGACCGCCAGTTGCATGACCGGCTCGGCGTCGGCGTCGGCCTTGACGATGACCAGGTTCTCGATGCCATCGGGCAGGTCATTGGTGATGCGTGAGACCGCATCGCGCACATCGTTGGCGGCATCGACCAGATCGACCCCGGGCTGGAACTCGATGATCACCCGCAGGTTGCCTTCCTCGCTGGCCGAGCGAACGGCGTCCACCCCAGGCACTCGCGCGGCCGCGCCCTCGAGAATTCGGGTGGCCTCAGCGTCGAGGGTCTCGGGGGCCGCGCCGGGGTAGTCGGCGCGCACCGCCACCACCGGATAGTCGACGTCGGGCAGCTCGCGCACCTCGAGGCCGCGTAGGGCCACGACCCCTGCCAGAACGATCAGCAGGTTCATCACGGTGACCAGCCAGGCACGACGAATGCTCAGCGCCGGCAGATCACGGCCGCGATCCGCGCCCGCGCCGGTCGGCTCGCCGGCCGTGGCCATCAGTTGGGTGCCCCGGGCCCCGGCCCTTCGACGATCGCGACACGGCGCCCGTCGTGCAAGCGCTGCACGCCTTCGACGACCACCGGCTCTCCGTCGCGCAATTCGCCTTCGACCAGCACCAGGCCCTCGACCCGCCGGACCAGACGCACCGCGACACGCACCGCCCTGCCTTCGCGTACCACCCAGACGTGGGCACCATCACGGTCCCACTGCACGGCAAGCTCGGGCACGCCCGTGCGCAGCGGCCCCGGCAGCGCGAGGCGAACCTCGAACGACATGCCGGGCCTGAGCAGATCGGCGGAGTTACCGACGTCCGCGAGCAGATCGACGTCGCGGCTGACCGGGTCCACCCTGCTGTCGATCTGGGTGATCGTGCCGGGATGCTCGCGGCCCGGATCGGCCACCGGCACGACCGCTATCGCCTGGCCGACCTGCAGCCGGTTCAGATAGCGCTCCGGCACCGAGAACGCCACCCGCAGCACGCGCCGGTCGTCGATGGTGGTCAAGGCCGTGCCGGACGTGACGCGATCCCCCTCGCGCACGCTCGCAATACCGACTGTGCCTTCGAAGGGCGCACGCACCGCCCGATCGGCAAGAGTCTGACGCGCCTGCTGAAGCGCGATTCGTGCGGTGCGCAGCTCGGTGCGCGCTTCGTCGATCACGGAGTCGGGAACGGCCCCGCTGGCGCGCGTACGCGCATAACGCGCCAGCAACTGGCGCGCCGCGCTGACGCGGTTGTCGGCCATCTCGACCGCCAGCTCCTCGTGGCGGTCATCGAGACGAACGAGCAGCGCATCGCGCTCGACCCGTTCACCGGCTTTGAACAGCAGTTCGCGGACCTCACCGGCCGCGGCTGCACGCAGTACCGCCGCTCGCTGCGCCTGTCCGGAGCCGGTCAGCGCCAGCCTGACCGTATCCGGGCGCGAGGTGACCGCCGCCGTGATCACCGGCACGGGCTTCGTGGCTGCAGGGGTCGCGGCCAAGGTCGACCGACCCGCGAATACGAGCAGGCAGAGGAGCAAGGCGGGCGCCGGCAGAATCGACTGCAGCCGCCACCGTGCAAGCGAGGAAGCGCGGGCCCGAATCATCGAAATTTCATTGATCTGCAAAGAGATTCCCGAACCATAGCCGATATCGCCCGACTTCGGGTCAAGGCCCGTCGGGATCCGGGTAGGGCCGGCCACAGCGGCGTCATTGGACGTGCGCGGCCGTTCTTGCGATGATCGGCCGCAGAGGCCGGCACGCGCCCATCCGATTCAATCCACTCCGGAGTCGTCCATGACCAATCCCGCATCCCCACCGATCAGCCGCTTCCCGGTGCCCGAGATCGCCGATCTGCCCGACGACATCCGCGAGCGCATCCTCGCCGTCCAGGAAAAATCGGGCTTCGTACCCAATGTGTTTCTGGTCCTGGCCCACCGGCCGGAAGAATTCCGCGCCTTCTTCGCATACCACGATGCCCTGATGGACAAGCCCGGCAGTCTGACCAAGGCCGAACGCGAAATGATCGTGGTCGCCACCAGCAACGCGAATCAGTGCCAGTACTGCGTGGTGGCGCACGGAGCAATTCTGCGCATCCGCGCCAAGAGCAAGCTGATCGCCGACCAGGTCGCCATCAACTATCGCAAGGCCGACATCACGCCGAAGCAGAAGGCCATGCTCGATTTCGCGATGAAGGTGTCGGCCCAGGCCTATGATGTCGGCGACGAGGACTTCGCCTTGCTGAAGCGGCACGGTTTCGACATGGAAGACATCTGGGACATCGCGGGCATCGCCGCGTTCTTCGGTCTGTCGAACCGCATGGCCAATGTCACCAGCATGCGCCCGAACGACGAGTTCTTCGCGCTGGGTCGCTGACCGCCGGCAAGGCCGGTCCGGTCGCGCGGAATCGATGAGCGGCCAATGCCCGGCGCCGGCCGGGCCGATGATGCGGCGCGTGTCAGTAAAAGTGCGGCAGGCCCCGTTTCCTGGCTGCTTCCACCCACGACGGCACGAACGGCACGATCTTGTCCTGCGAGGGCACCGCGATCTCGACGAAGCTCGCGCCAGCGTGACCGATCGCAGCCTGCAGCACCGGCTCGAGCTGGTCTTCGCTCGTGATTCGGCAAGCCTGGAACCCGAAGGCTTCGGCGACCTTTACGTAGTCGACCGGCCCGAAGTCGGTCGCGAATGCCGGATCCGCGTCATCGAGCAACACGGCCTCGCCGCGAATCCAGCCGAAAGTATCGTTTCGCATCAGGAGGATCGTCACATTCCTGCCGCTGCGACGAATCGTCTCCAGATCGCCGATCACGAATCCGAACGAGCCGTCGCCGGTCAGTGCCACGACCGGGGAGTCGCTGGCATAAGACGCACCCAGCGCGGCCGGCACCGAATAGCCGAGCGCACCCATCGAGTAGTTGGTCAGGTAATGCCGCCCCGCCTTCTTGAACGTGATCAGCGCCGACGGATAAATGGCCGCCACCCCGGGTTCGGCCGTGACGATCGCGTCGTCGGGCAGAATCGATTCGAGCACCTGGGTCATTCGCACCGGCGAGATCACGCCCGGCGGCAGCGCGACCGCGGCTCCCGTCACCGCCTCGATCGCACGGCGCTTGAGCGGATTGAGATCGATGCGTCGCTCGCCGGCGCTGATACCGCGCTCGATCGCGATCTCGAGCATGACTTCCAGCGTTGCGCGCGCGTCGCCCACCAGACCGACGCTTACCGGATAATGATTGCCGACGTGCGCCTCGGCGATGTCCAGGTGCAGAAAGGTCTTGGCAGCCGGATCGCCGTACAGGCGCCAACCATCGGTCGAACTGGAGTCGGTGTTGGTACCGACGAAGAAGACCAGGTCGGCCTCGGCTACGGCGCGGTTCGAGTATTCCATGCCGCCGCGGGCGCCGATCACGCGCAAGGCCAGCGGATGGTCTTCGGGAATCACGCCCTTGCCCGGCGTGGTGGTCGCCACCGGGATCTGCAGGCGCTCGGCCAGGGCCAGCAAGACATCCGAGGCGCCGGAGATGAGGCCACCCTGGCCGCACACGATCACGGGGTTCGCGGCGCCGGTCAGCGCGTCGAGCGCGAGCACGATACTCTTGTGATCGGCCACCGGTCGGTGCGCGGGGTAGCGCGCATACTCGGGCTGGGCGGTGAGATCGTGGACCTCGGCCCGTTCGTGGAAGACATCGAGCGGCACCCGGACGTGCACGGGTGCGGGCCGGCCCGAGGTGGCGACACGGAACGCCCGCCGCAACAGGAACGGTATCTCGGCGGCCCTCGAGAGCAGGAAAGACTCCTTGCAGAGGCTGGCATACAGCGCGGTCTGGTTCAGGCCGGTCAGTGCGTGGCGCTTGTCGGCATTGACCGCCACGTCGGAGCTGAAGAACACGATCGGCACCGAACTGAGCCAGGCCTCGGCCATGCCAGGCGTGCAATGGGTGACGCCGGGGCTGGGCGCCTCGAGGACCGCCGGCCGGCCGGTCAGCTTGGCATAGGCCTCGGCCGCGAACGATGCGGACCGCTCGTCACGCGTCAGGACGTACTCGATGTCGGACGTATGCCACTCCTTGTACCAACCGATGGTGGTTTCGCCGGGCAGGCCGAACACATGGGTGACCCCGTGCAATTCGAGCATTTTCAGGATGATCTGGGCACCGTTGAGCATCATGGCGGCTGGTTCCTGCAGGCATTGGATCAGCGATTATTCATGAATCGATCAGGCAGCGTCTGGACATGAACGCCTGGGCCGACGGCGTGATCGCCCTGATCGCCGCGAACCCTCATTGGGCGAGCGCGCTCGTTTTCATCGTGGCCGCCGCCGAATCGATCGTGCTGGCGGGCTACGTCATCCCCGGCACCGTGATTCTGTTCGGCGTCGGCGGCATCGCTGCGGTCGGTAACCTGCCGCTGCTGCCGATCATCGTCTGGGCGGCGGCGGGCGCGATCGTCGGCGACGGCTTCTCGTACTGGCTCGGTCATCGCTACCGCCACTCGCTGCGAAATCGCTGGCCGTTCACCCGCTATCCGGGCCTGATCGACCGCGGCGAGGCGTTCTTTCATCGCTACGGCGCGATGAGCATCGCGATCGGCCGCTTCGTGCCGGTGCTCAAGCCGATCATTCCGGTCGCCGCCGGCATCGCCGGCATGCCGCCGGCACGCTTCTATCTGGTCAACATTTTGTCGGCGCTGGTCTGGTCGCCGGTACACATCCTGCCCGGGGTGCTGGCTGGCGCATCGCTGCATCTGCTGCGCGGCGTCAGCCCGCGGCTCGCGGCGGCCATCGTCATCGCGTTGCTGCTGCTGGTACTGCTCTGGCTGCTGCTGCGTCTGCTGATCCTGCGCACGATGCCGCTGCTGAATCGTCTGCTCGACCGCGCATATGCGTGGACACAGCGGGTGCCGGGCTCGCGACTGCAACGGCTGGGCGCTCGTTTCGACCCGTCTCACCCTGCGACCACCGCGCTGCTGGCAACCTATGTCCTGCTGTTGGCGGCCCTGATCGGCTTTCTGGTCGTACTGGCCAATGTTCTCGAGCGCGAGACCCTGCTGCGTGCCGACCAGGCTCTCAGCACCTTCATCCAGGGTCTGCGCAATCCGTGGACCGATCCGGTGATGATTGCCTTCACCAGCCTGGGCGACGGCGTCGTCACCACCGCCGTGGCCGTGTCTCTGATCGGTTGGCTGGCCTGGCAACGACGCTTCCAGCTGGCCGCGACGGTCGCGACCGCTATCGTGCTCACGTCATTGAGCGTGCCGCTGATGAAGGGACTGATGCAGGTTCAACGCCCGAACGACATGTACGCGGGCGTGGATGCGTTCTCGTTTCCCAGCGGCCACAGCACGATGACGGCGGCCGTCTATTTCATCGCCGGCTGGCTCGTCGCCGGCGGGTTCCCGATCGTCTGGCGGCCGCTGGTCTACGTGGCCAGCGTGATCTGGGTGGCGATGATGGCCTTGTCGCGCATCTATCTCGGTGCACACTGGCCGTCCGATGTGCTCGCCGGTATCTGCCTCGGCGTGATCGCACCCGCAGCGGTCGCCGCGCTGTACCACGACTTCGGGCGCGGTGCCCTCCATCCCCGCCTGCTGGCGCTTGCGTTGACCGGTGTACTGGCCACGCTCGGCACATGGTACGTCAGCGCAAACTGGCCGGTGAGCACGGGGCGCTATGCCCGGGTGGACGTGCCCCTCGCGCTGCACGTGCAGGAATGGTGGCGCGGTGAGGACGACGGCCCGCCGCGACAACGCATCGAACTCGGCGGCGAGTTCGAGGAGCCCTTCGTCCTGCAGTGGCTGGGCAGCGAAGGCCGCTTGCGATCGCTGCTGACGGCACAGGGTTGGGCCGATCCACCGCCCTGGACGCTGGCCACGGCGAGCGGCTATCTGCGTCCCGGCACCCGGATCGACGAATTGCCGGTCCCCCCGCGCCTCGCCGAGGGCCGACTGCCGCTGTTCACCCTGACCCGCGCCGGCGGCGACCCTGACCACCGCTCGATCCTGCGCGCCTGGCCCTCCGGCTACACGGACATGGACGGCAACCGGCCCTTGCTGCTGGTGTCGGTGGTCACGCAGCAGGCCAGCCACCCGGCGCAGGCCCTCACCCTGACCCGCACATCCGATGCCGGCCGCCCGGATGCCCGTGTGCTGCTGCCCGCGCTGACGGACGCAAACGTGCGAGTGGCTGCCGCCACCCCGGGCGAACCCGTCGAGGGTCCGATCCGCGCGATGGAGATTGCGGCCGGCCCGACGTCACGCTGACCGGTCCGGGCGATCCGACCCGGCCGGGTCCGGCCGCCGCAACGCGAGCCGCATCTGCTTCTCGACCTCGATCAGCACGAAGAACACCACGCCGATGGCAACGATCAGCAGGCCGTCTCGCAGCGGCACCGATGCCGTGCCGAACACGGCCTGTAGCGCCGGCACGTAGGTGACCGAGAACTGCGCGGCCGTGACCACGAGCACGCACGCCCAGACCACGCGCGTGCCGCGCGCCGCCGCCCAGGTCAGCGAGGCGCCGTGGATGTTGCGGATGAAGAACAGGTGAAAGATCTCGAGCACCGCAAGCATGTTGAGCGACAGCGTTCGCGCCAGTTCCGGCGACTCACCACGCGCCACCGCATAGCTGTGGACGCCATAGACGGCGGCCAGGAACAGCGTCGACACCAGCACGATGTGCCAGATCAATGTCCCGACGAGCAAGGGTTCGTCGCGCCGGCGCGGCGGCCGCCTCATGGTGCCGGGCTCGCCCGGCTCGAAAGCCAGCGCCAGTCCCAGCGTGACCGCCGTGATCAGGTTGATCCAGAGAATCTGCACCGCGGTGATCGGCATGCTCAGGCCGGCGAACAAAGCCACGATGATCGTCATGGCTTCTCCGGTGCTGGTCGGCAGCGTCCAGCTGATGACCTTCTTGATGTTGTCGTAGACCGTGCGGCCCTCTCGCACGGCCGCGACGATGGATGCGAAATTATCGTCCACCAACACCAGTTCGGCTGATTCCTTGGCCACCGCGCTGCCCTTGAGCCCCATGGCGATGCCAGCATCGGCCCGCTTCAGCGCGGGCGCGTCGTTCACACCGTCGCCGGTCATGGCCACGGTCAGTCCGCGTGACTGCAGCGCGGCCACGAGGCGTAGTTTGTGTCGCGGCGAGGTGCGCGCGAAGACGTCTGTCTGAAGCACGGCTTCGGCGAGCTCGGCATCGTCGAGATCCTCGATATCGGCACCGGTCAGAACGTGCCCGGTGTTCCGGAGTCCCACCTGCGCGCCGATTGCCTGGGCCGTCACGGCATGATCGCCCGTGATCATCTTCACCCCGATGCCGGCGGCATGGCATTCGGCGACCGCCGCCACCGTCTCTGGCCGCGGCGGATCCACCAGCCCGACGAGGCCGAGCAGGGTCAGGCTTCCGACCAGGTCTGCCTTTTCGAGGCGGCCCATCTGCGCATTCGCATCGCGCGACGCGATCGCAATGACCCGCAGCCCCTGAGATGCCAGCCGGTCGATCCGCGCATGCCAACGATCCGCCGCCAGGGGGGAAGACCCGCCCGCGGCCGAGCGCTCGCTCACACACATGGCGAGCACCGCCTCGGGCGCCCCCTTGACGAAGAGTCGCCGCGCCCCGGAAACATCGTGTGTCAGCACCGCCATGAAACGGTGTGCGGCATCGAAGGGAATGACGTCCAGGCGCGTCCACTGCCGGACCGAGCGGCCGCCCGCGCCGTCGACCTTGCCGGCGAGCGCCACCAGTGCGCCCTCCATCGGGTCTCCCTCGACGCGCCAGCCGTCCGCGCCGCGATGGAGTACCGCGTCGGAACAGAGCCCGGCTCCCAGACCCAGCTCGACCAGCGCGGCTTGCGTGCCCGGATCGACTTCGCGAGCGCCCGACCGCACGACGCCTTCAGGGGCATACCCGTCACCGTCGACGTCGTACAGCGCCGCACCCGTTTCCACGCGGGCGGCCAACATCTCGTTGCGCGTCAACGTCCCAGTCTTGTCGGAACAGATGACCGAGACCGCTCCGAGTGTCTCGATGGCGGGCAGACGACGCACGATGACCTGGCGACGGGCCATCGCCTGCACGCCGACCGCCAGCGTGATGGTCAGCACAGCCGGCAGCCCTTCCGGAATCGCCGCCACCGACAGGCCGATCACCGCCATGAACAGATCGGCGAACGGAAGGTGGCCGACGGTGGCACCATAGACGAGCAGCACCACTGCGACCAGCAGAATGAACACCGTCAGCCAGCGCGCAAAGACGTCCATCTGACGTACGAGGGGTGTCGTCAGCGTCTCCACGGCCGAAAGCATCCCACTGATCTGGCCGATCTGCGTGGCGGCGCCGGTGTCGACCACGACGCCCCGGCCCGTGCCGCTGGCGACGAAGGTACCGCTGTAGAGCATCGATTGACGATCGCCGAGCGTGGCAGCGGGATCGACCGCTTCCGAATGCTTGGCCACCGGCACCGACTCGCCGGTCAGCATGGCTTCGTCCACCGACAGCCCACGCGCCGTCAACACCCGAATGTCCGCCGGCACGCGATCGCCGGCCTCGAGCAATACGACATCGCCGGGTACCAGACGGGTCGCTTCGACACTCACGCGACGGCCGTCGCGCAGGGCCGTGCTTCGCGGCGCCAGCATGCCGCGCACCGCCTGCATCGCTTGCTCCGCCCGCCCCTCCTGTACGAATCCGATGACCGCATTGACAAGAACCACGGCCAGGATCACCCCGGTGTCGACGAGGTGACCGAACGTGGCAGTGACCGCCGCGGCCACCAGCAGAACATAGATCAGGACATTGTGAAACTGGGCCACGAAGCGCAGCCATGCGGCACGCCCGGGAGTCTCCGGCAACTGGTTCGGGCCGTGACGCTCGAGACGCAGCGCCGCTTCGTCGGCGCCGAGACCGTCGAGGCTGCCTTGCACGAGGGTGAGCGTCTCGTCCGTCGAAAGCGCGTGAAAGGGGGGCGCCTGTCGTTCCATGGTCATTCCACTGTATGCTCGCCGCCAATCATGGAAAGCATACGGGAGAGAGGCAGAAGACCATGGCAAAGCGAATCCTCACGACACACGTCGGCAGCCTGCCGCGACCGGCGGAACTGATCGAGCCTATCGTCGCCAAGGACCGGGGCGGCAGTTACGACCCCGACCGGCTTCGGGAACTGATCGCACGAGCCGTCGACGGCGCGGTCCGGGCGCAGATGGAAGCCGGCGTGGATATCGTCTCCGACGGCGAGATGTCGAAACCCTCTTATACCAACTACATGAAGGATCGTCTGAACGGCTTCGGCGACGGCAACACCGAACTGATGAAGCCGCAGGACCTCGAACTGAATCCGAACTTCATGGCCATGCTGGCACGGCAGGGAGTCGCCAATCCGCTCAAGCCACCGGCATGTACCGGCCCGATCTCCGTCAAGGACGCGGCGCTGCTGGACGAGGACCTGCGCAACTTCCGCGCCGCCATCGACCACCACCGGCCGGCCGGCACGTTCATGAACGCGGCCACGCCCGGCGTGATATCGATCTTCATGCCCAATGCCTACTACCCCAGCGAGGACGAGTACGTGTTCGCGCTGGCCGATGCGCTCGCGCATGAGTTCGAAGCCATCGTCGCGGCGGGATTCCAGCTTCAAGTCGATGCGCCCGACCTCGCCATGGGCCGGCACATGGCATACAAGGCACTGTCACTGGAAGAGTTCCGTTCTCGCGCGCAGCGCAACGTCGAGGCGCTGAATCACGCCACACGCAACATCGCCCCCGAACAGATGCGCATGCACCTGTGCTGGGGCAACTATCCCGGCCCGCACACCTGCGATGTCGCGATCGGCTCGGTGCTCGACATCGTCATGAAGGCCCGGCCGCAGACCCTGTTGTTCGAGGCCGCCAATCCACGTCATGCTCACGAGCACCGGATCTGGGCCGAGCGCAAGCGAGACATTCCCGACGACAAGATCCTCTGTCCGGGCGTCATCGATACCAACACGAACTGCGTCGAGCATCCCGAACTGGTCGCCGAGCGGCTCGAGAACTTCGCTTCGATCGTCGGCGGCGAGCGCATCATGGCCGGCACCGATTGCGGATTCTCGACCGTGGTCGACCGGCCGCGCGTGTTTCCGGACTTCGTCTGGCAGAAACTGCGTGCGCAGCGCGAAGGGGCCGACATCGCCGCCAGACGCATCTGGGGCTGAACTGCCGGGACGGGCGTGATCGATCGGACTGGGGCGCACCGGCCGGGGCCTGTGTTCGGATCGTGGCCGAAAACCCCCGATCCGGATCCGACGCGGATTGACGGCGGTCAACACGCCGTGTGCGCCGCTCGCCGACACTATGGCGGCCATCCATCTCCCCTCTTGGATATCGAGCAATGAAGCTTCGCCATGCAATCGCCCTCGGCATCGGCCTGACCACGTTGTCGGCGGCACACGGCGCCGACGCCTTCACGGACGCGCTCAACGCCGCCTACCCGTCGTACCGCGCTGCGCTTTTTCGCACCAACAGCAAGTCCCAGACCGAGTCCGAGCAGGCGATCACCAAGACGCTCGCCGCATGGCGCGACTTGAGCGCCACCTACGGTTCGAAACCACCGGCCCCCTACGATCGCGACGACAGATTCGCGCCGACCCTGGCCGAGATCCAGCAGGTCTTCGATGCCGCGAATCAGGAGATCCGTTCCGGCAAGCTGGCAGAGGCACACGAAACACTCGAGGCGGCGCGCGACCTGATGGCGGAACTGCGTCGGCGCAACGGCGTGATCGTCTACAGCGATCACATGAACGCTTATCACGCCGAAATGGAAGTCGTGCTCAATGAAGGCGCGAAGCTGCTCGGCGAACCGCAGGGATTCATGCTGCTGATGGCCAGGGTGGGTACGCTCGACTATCTCGCCGAGCGTCTGCGCACCGAGGCACCGGCCGCCCTCGCCGCGAACGCCGATTTCGAGCCGGCCGTCAAGGCGGTCGAGGATTCGTTGGCCGGTCTGCGTGCCGCGGTGATGGCGCAAGATGCTGCCCAGGTCAAGGCGGCGCTGGCCAAGGTCAAGGCACCTTACTCGAAGCTGTTTCTGAAGTACGGTTGACCGAACCCGCTACGATTGGGTGCCCACATCCCGGACGACGCCCCACCGTTCGTCTGATGAACGAAGGGGCGTTCTCCAGGCGCGCACTCGACGCAGGCGGTCGTGCTGCGGGCCGCCTATCGGTCACACGATGAAGAGCTTTGGATCGAGACCTCGTGGCGAACGGCTCGAGCGCATGAGCGATTCGCCGCGCTGGCGCGACGGCCTGTTTCGCAATTTGCAGCCGATTCTGCCCGGCCTGCGCGTGCCCGGCGCCTCGCCGCCGACGGCCCGCGAGTTCCTGCGCACCGGCCCGCCCCGCACTCCGCAGCGGCCGTTGCCCGCGGCCGATCCGCGTGCGGCCTGGGCGGCGACACCGGACTCCGGCCTGCGCATCACCTGGCTCGGTCACTCCACGATGTTGATCGAGATCGATGGCGTACGCCTGCTGACCGATCCGGTCTGGGGCCACCGGGCGTCGCCATTCCGGCTGCTGGGACCAGCGCGCTTCCAGCCGGTGCCGGTTCGCCTACGCAATCTGCCGCCCGTGGACGCGGTTCTGATCTCGCACGACCACTACGACCACCTCGACTATCCGACGATCCGCACGCTCGCCCGTCACACGAACGTGCCGATGATCACCTCGCTCGGCGTCGGCGCGCATCTCGAGGCCTGGGGGGTGGCACCGGCGCGCATCCGCGAGCTCGACTGGTGGGAGTCACACCATCTGGCAGGCACGGGCATCGAAATCACTGCCGCGCCGTCGCAGCACTTCTCGGGGCGCGGCATCGGGTCCCGCAACAGCACGCTCTGGTCCTCGTTCGCGATTCGCTCGGGACGTCACTCCGTGTTCTTCAGTGGCGACACGGGTCTCAGCCCGGAATATCGGGCGATCGCCGAGCGGCTGGGACCGTTCGACGTGGTCATGCTCGAAGTCGGTGCCTGGCATCCGTCGTGGGGCGACATGCATCTCGGACCGGTCAATGCGCTGCAGGCGCGGGACTGGCTGGGCGGCGGTCTGCTGCTGCCGATCCATTGGGGCACGTTCTGCCTGGCCATGCACGCCTGGGACGAACCCGCGGAAACACTGCTTGCGCTCGCCGGCTCGTCCGGCGCGGGGCTGTTGATGCCGCGCCTGGGCGAAGCGGTCGAACCGGCGCACGGGCCGCGAACGCTGCCATGGTGGCGCGACGCGCAGGACAGTCGGGGAGTCGGCCACCCGGCCGTTCCGCCGACGGCGGTCGGGCCGGACACGGACGCAATCCCCGACGAAGCAAAAACCAGCCAGCCACCCGACGATCAGGCGCTCGCGCGCAGCCGTGAACTGCCGTGGCCACTCGACTGAGCGTCGGGCGATCGTGTCGGCTCGGCCGCCTGGCCGGATATCGGGGTCGTCGACGACGACCGCCAGGCCGACCGACGCCTGTCAGCGCCGCCAGTCCACTCTGACGATCTCCGGCTCGTTCGTTTGCGGCAACGTCAGTTCGCCCTCGTAGGCCTGCTCGATCGCCCGGCCGATTGCGGGCGGCAGATGTACGTCCGTGAACCCGATGACGATTTCACCGTCGTCCTGCTCGTCGATACCCAGTATCCGATTCATCGGGTGCAGCGCATTTTGCTCGTTCACCCGATTCTGGACGAGGTTCAGGATCTCCTCGCGATGAGCGGCGAGAAACGCGCCACCGAGCGTCAGACTGCCGGCAGGCGCCTTGTCGCGAATTCGCTCGCATGCCGGACAAAGCACCCGATTGGCGCGTTCGGGCGCATCGGTCACCCATTGCCAACGACCATCGGCATAGACGACACCGCACTTGCCGCAGATCGTCGGCTCGGGCAACTTGTCGCGCGCCTTGTAGGGATCGGGCGAGGATTCCGTCATGTGATGCTCTCCACGCGCGCGTAGCCGCGGAAGGCCTTTGATACCACTCATGAAAGGTCTCCTATGCGATTCGTCGATCGGGAACTGCGCCGCGCTCGGCGGCCGGATTCGCGGAGGCCGTCGCGCGTTGGCGCGCGAGGTCCACCACTTCGACCGATGTTGATGGCCGATCGGGTGAGGGTCAAATGGACCCAGGACGATGCCGGGGTTGCGTCATGGCGGCCATCTGGGGCCGCCGTGACGCACCCTGCAGGTGCGGCATCCGGCCCCCGCATCCGCAGAGGTCGAACACAGCGGCGGCGTGGGAGGGCCGGGGGTCAGATATCCGACCGCGAACAAAGAACCCGGCACACCAGTTCCGTGCCCACCTCGGCCAGTTCGGCGGCGCGCAGACCGTCCCCCTGCTCGGTTCGCACCAGCACCAGTTCGTGGATGCCGCCGACCAGTGCCGCCACCAGGTCGGGCGAAGCCGGCTGCGGCAGATCGGGTGAACTCTGCACGACCGCGATCATGAAGCAGGCGATCTGCTCGTGCACCCGTCGCCTGACGGCCAGTCCCGGCTGGCCCAATGCCAGAACATCGATGAACAACGACCGGACCAGCCGCGGGTTGCGGGACATCCAACCGAAATACGCGGTCAAAGCCCGTTCGACCTGTTCGCGCCACGGTCGGCCTGGCGCGATGCAGGCCCGCAGAACCTCCAGACCCTCGAGATTCACCGCCTCGTAGAGGGCGATCAGGCAGTCGGCCTTCGACGCGAAATGCTCGTAGAACGTGCGCTTCGAAACGCCCGCCTCGGCGACGATGTCGGCGATGGTGGTGGCCACGTAACCCTGGCGGCCGATGACGGCGGCCATGCCCGCCAGCAACCGGCTGCGCGGCGCTGTCTGTACCCGGTCAACGGGACTCGCGGGGATCGAATGCGCGTTCATCGCGTGATGGTACTTGACAGTACCAGGTTCGTCGAGGAACAATGGTACTCACCGGTACCGGCCCTGGAGCCATCCTTCATGAGCACACTCGTCGTCCGTCGACTGCTGGTCGACATGGAGCAGCCGATCGCGCGCTACTGGTGCGATGGCGATGCCTTTCGCAGTGCATTTCTGAATGCGCTGTCGATGAGCTTCCCATTCGGTGAACAGTTCTTCATCGATTCGGTGCGCGAGGGTTTCAAGGCCCTGCCCGCCGATCAGCAGATGCGCTTCGAATCCGATGTGAAGGGCTTCGTCGGACAGGAGGCCACCCACCGGCGCCTGCACGGCCTCTATAACGAGCATCTCGAGCGACTCGGCTATGTCAACGGCTGGGAGCCGCGGGCGCGCGAGCGTTCGACGATTCTGGAGAACCAGGACGTCCGCCACTGGCTGGCCGTGACCGCCGCCTACGAGCACTTCACCGCAGTTCTCGCCGAGTGGTTTCTCGCGCATCCCGAAACATTCGGCATGCGCGACGAGCGCCTGCGCACGCTCTGGCTCTGGCACAGCGCCGAAGAAACCGAGCACCGCGCCGTGGCCTTCGATCTGTATCGGGCGCTCGGCGGCAATGACGCCTGGCGGATCAAGTGGTTCCGCCAGGTAACCCTGTTGTTTCTCGTCAATGCCACCCGGCAAACCATCGACAATCTGCGTGCCGACGGCGATCTATGGCGGTGGAGCACGCTCAGAAGCGCGGCTTCGACCCTGTTCGGCCGCCGCGGACTGATCAAAGGTTCGTTGCGCCGCTGGCGCGCCTATTTTCGTCCCGGGTTTCATCCGCACCAAGCCGACGACACGGCATCGCGGGAATGGCTGGCACGCAACGGCGATCGCTTCACGCCGGTGGGAGGCTGAACCGACGCCGGCGGTGGCGCGATGCAGGCAACCCGGTTCGGCGTGCCCGGGTGAACGTCGTGAACCCGCCCCTCCCTACAGCGCCAGCACGATTCGCCGGCCCCTGGCCCGCGAGCAACAGGTCATCATGCGCTTGCCCGACGCCCTTTCGGCCTTGGAAAGCACCCGGTCACGATGATCGATCTCGCCCTCGATGACGCCGGCCTCGCAGGTGCCGCACAAGCCCTCTCCGCATTCGCGCGAGATGTCGACGCCAGCTGCGCGCAGCGCGTCGTAGACGGTTTGATCGGCGGCCACCGGGACCACCGTGTCGGAGTCGCCGAGCACGACCTCGAACGCATGTTCTCGGGCCGGATCCAGGCCGGCATCGGCCGACGAGAAGTACTCGACATGCAGGCTGCCCTCGGGCCACCGGTCGGCCAGCGTCTGCAAGGCATCGAGCATGCGCTCGGGACCGCAGGCATAGATCTGGTGCCCCGCGTCCACCCGCGCGAGTTCGGCGGCCAGGTCCATGCGAGAGCCCTCTTCCCCGACATGCACGACCAGACACGGGCCGTGGTCCCGCTGCGCGCGATCGAGCAGCGCCATCGAGGCACGACGGCCACCGCAATAGTGCAGGTGGTAGGGCTTACCCAGGGCCTTGAGCGCATCGGCCATGGCCAGGATCGGCGTGATGCCGATGCCGCCCGCGATCAACGTGTATCGCAAGGCGGATTCATCGAGCCGAAAGTGATTTCGCGGGCCGGCGATATGCAACGTGTCGCCGGGGCGGATCGAATCGTGAAAGAAGCGTGAACCGCCGCGCCCCCCGGCCTCGCGCAGGATCAGGATCTCGTAGCTGTCGGTGTCCTGCTGGCTGCCGCACAGCGAATACTTGCGCCGGATGTCGCCGGCCACCAGATCGACGTGCGCGCCCGCCGACCAGCGTGGCAGGCGACGCCCGCCGGCGTCGGCCAGCACGAATCGCTTGATGCCGGGCGCAACCTCGCTCACAGCGCGCACGCTGACCTGGCGCAGGATGCCGTCGCGCTCCGGCGCGCCGATCTTGAAGGAGACGGCCCGTTCGAGGATCGCCGGATCGCGTCGTTCGGGGTTCTGCGCGGGATCCCATTGCACCAGCAGCCGGGCCGGACCGCGAAACGAGATATTGGGCAGGTTCACGAACGTCTGCCCCTCGACCAATCGCATGTGCGGCAGGCGACGCGTGAACTCCTCCAGGAAAACCCGCATCTGCATGCGACCGATGTTCTTGCCCATGCACTGGTGCGCGCCGTAGCCGAACGACATGTGCTCGACCGCGTTCTCGCGATAGATGTCGATTTCGTCGGGGTTTTCCCAGTGGCGCGGATCTTTGTTCGCGCTGGCCTGCACGAGCAGCAAGCGCCCGCCCCTGGGAATGGCGACACCGCCGACCACGGCATCGTCGGTGGCGATGCGCCGCCAGGCGATGATCGAACCGGCCACCCGCAGACACTCTTCGACGGCGCTCGGGATCAGGGCCGGGTTGCGGCACAGATCGTCCCAGGCGTCGCGATCGTGAAGCAGGGTCCAGAACGCATTGGCGGTGGCATTCGAGGTGGTCTCGTGTGCGGCCGCCAGAATCGCCATCATCATCGAGCGCATGTAGCTCTCGGTGACGATCTCCGGGTGTTTGGCATGCTGGCGAACCGTGTCGAACATCCAGCCCTCGCCGACCGGGTTGGCGATCATGTCGTCGAGGATCCCGTTGGCCACGGTCCAGAAGCGGCCGACGCGCTCGGAGATCTCGAGTTGCTCCGCGGGTGTTGGCCGGCCCCAGGTGTTGAGCGTGTGTGCGACCGCGAACTGCCGCAGCTGCTCGGCGCCCTCATCGGGCACGCCGAGGAAGTGCAAGGCGATGGTGAGCGGGATCTCGTAGAAGATGTCCGCGATCAGATCGGCGTGGCCCCGGTCGATGAAGCGGTCCATATACTGCCGCGCCATGCGCCGCACCGCCGGCTCGAAGCGGGCGAGTTCCTCGGGCAGGAACGCGTCCATCAGCAGGCGGCGCCGCTCCATGTGGTCGGGCTCGTCCTCGTTGACCATCGTGCGCTGCATCGCATAACCATAGCGCTTGAGGATCTCGGCGGCCTCGGGCGGCGCCGGGGTGATCTTCTCGAGTGCGACCGAGGGCGAGAACAAGATGTTGTCGCGAAACACAGCCTTGACGTCTTCGTAGCGGGTGACGACCCAGTAGCCGATGTCGGGGCTGTAGAAGACCGGCTCTTCCTCGCGCGCCCATCGCAAGGCGGCCGCGGGATCGAGCTGGTAATCGCCCTCGAAGGGCTTGAATGCAGCGGCGCGCGCCGAGATCGGGCAGCCGGTCGGTGACAGGCCTGGGCCGGCCATGGGGCAGCGTTCATCGGACATGATCGCCACGCTCCTGCAGCGGGATGGTTTCGGATCCGCCTACCTTAGCAGGTTCGGCTGCCGGCGGCCGGGCGATTGCACCAGGGCGCCGGCGGCTCAGTGCTTCAGGCCGAGCAGATCGCGCGCGATGACCCAGCGATGCACCTCGCTGGGCCCCTCGTAAATGCGCATCAGACGCGTTTCATTGGCCATCTGCTGCAACGGTAACTCCTTGGTCATGCCCATCGCGCCAAACGTCTGCATCGCGTGATCGATGATCTCCCAGGCCATTTCGGTCGCGAAGACCTTGATCATCGACACCTGGGTGCGCGCCTGATCGCCGCGGTCGATGCGCGTGGCCGCCTCGTAGGTCATCAGCCGGCAGGCGTGGATCCGGGTGGCGGCGTCGGCCACCCACCACTGGATCGCCTGGCGCTCGGCCAGCGTGGCACCGAAGGTCGTGCGTTGCGGCGCGTATTCGCAGATCATGTCCAGCGCGCGCTGTGCCCGGCCGACGCAGCGGGCCGCCATCTCGACCCGGCGTGTGGACAGGCGTGCCTGCATCGGTGCGAAACCCCTGCCCTCGACTCCCAGCATCTGCGAGCCCGGCACCCGGCAGTCTTCCAGCGCGATCTCGTAGGTGCTGTGCCCGCCGAGCATCGGAATGCGCCGCAAGACATTGAAGCCCGGCGTGCCCTTGTCGACGATGAATGCGGAGATACCGCCGCGCGCGCCCTTTGCCTTGTCCGTGACCGCCATCAGGATGGTCCAGTCGGCATTGGCGGCGCGGCTGATCCAGATCTTGCGGCCGTTGATGATCCAGTCGTCGCCATCGCGAACGGCGCGCGTGATCATGCCGGCCGGATCACCGCCAGCGCCCGGCTCGGAGATGCCGATCGCGGACACCGTCTCGCCGCGCACGTAGGGCTCGAGATAGCGGGCGCGCTGCGCGTCCGTGGCGGTCAGTAGCAACATGCGCAGATTGGGCGAATCGGGTGCCAGGATGTACGGCGTGATCGTCCGCCCCATCTGCTCGTTGATCGCGACCATCGCGGTCACGGGCAGATCGGAGCCGCCCAGCTCGGCCGGTGCGTCGAGCCCCCACAGGCCCAGTGCCTTGGCCTTGGCGTCGAGCGACGCGCGTTCCTGACCGGTCAGCGACAGGATGCCGGACCCGGCCTCGCGCGCCATCACCGCCGCCTCCAGCGGTATCAGGTCGTCACGCACGAAGCGGGCCACGACCTCGGCAATCATGCGGTGCTCTTCTTCCAGATCGAAATTCACGCTGTTCTCCTCAATCGCCCGTGGTGACGGACAGCGCCCGGATCTCGGCATCGCTCAGGCCCGCCTCGCGCAGGATCTCGGCCGTGTGCTGACCAAGCGTGGGCGCCTGCCGCCGAATGCCAGCCGGTGTCGCCGAGAAACGGGTCGGTGGCCGCATCTGCCGGATCGGGCCCACCTCCGGATGGACGGCATCTTCGAAGAAGCCGACCGCCGCCAGCTGTGGATGATCCGGCAAGGCATCGATCGAATAGATCGGCGTGGCCGGAATGTCGAGCGCCGCGCAGGCAGCCAGCCACTCGCCGCTGGTTCTTTGCGGCATGATCTCGCGCAGATGGGCATAGAGCGTGCGCACGAACACGTTGCGATCGCTCTGATCGGCCGCGTCGAACCAGGCGACCAGATCCGGCCGATCGGCACCTTCGAAAAACGCGCGCCAATGCCGGTCGGTGTAGGGCAGCATCGAGATCCAACCATCGGCCGTGCGATACGGCCGGCGGCCGCCCTCGAGCAGGCGCGCGTAGCCGGCCGGCCCGGCCGCCGGCCGGTAGGTCAGCCCGCCCATGTGCTCGGCCAGGACGAATGCGGTCATGGTCTCGAGCATGGGCACCTCGACGTACTGCCCTCGCCCACTGCGCTCGCGGTGAACCAGCGCCGCCAGCACCGCGTTGGCGAGCGCCATGCCGGTGGTCTTGTCGGCCACCAGGCTGGGCACGTAGTCGGGCGATTCCCGCCCGCGCGAGCAGATGTCCACCAGCCCGCAGGCCGACTGGATGATGTCGTCGAACGCCGGCCGATCGCGATCGGGGCCGTCCTGGCCAAAGCCGGTCGCCGCGCAATAGACGAGTCGCGGATTGATGGCGGCCACCGCGTCGTAGCCGAAACCGAGCCGGTCGATTGCCTGCGTGCGCATGTTGTGCACCAGCACGTCGACGCCGGGCAGCAGACGCTTCACCGCCTCGCGGCCGGCGGCGGTCTTCAGGTCGACGCACAGCGAGCGCTTGTTGCGGTTGATGGTCACGAACACGGAACTCATGCCCGGTTCGAGCGTGACGCCGTTGCGTCGCATCAGATCGCCGCCGGGGCCTTCGAGCTTGATCACGTCGGCGCCGAAGTCACCGAGGATCTGGGTCGCCAGCGGACCGAGCACGACCGAGGTCAGATCGAGCACGCGGATGCCGGTCAGCGGCCCGTCGGCCCCCTGCTCGGACGAGCCCGGGCGTGCCTGCGGTGTCGAAGGAGCGCCGGACGGCCGGGCTTGCTCACGGGAGAAATCATCGGCCATCGCCTGTCCCTCAGCGGCCCTTGAACACCGGGTCTCGCCGCGCGGCCATCGCGGCCACGCCCTCCTTGAAATCCTCGCTGAGGAAGTGCCCGGCCTGCAATGTCGCCTCGCGCCGGGTGGCCGCCTCGACCGCATCGGCCAGACCGTCCCGCAGGGTCTCGCGGGTAGCACGCACGGCGATCGGGGCCGAGATCGCGATCACAGCCGCCAGGGCCAGCGCGCGTTCGCGCAACTGCTCCATGGGCACGAGTTCATCGGCCAGGCCGATGCGCAACGCCTCCTCGCCGTCGATGCGGCATCCGGTATAGAACAGGCGCGCCGCCTGCTGCTGGCCGACCAGCCGTGGCAGCGTCGTGCTCAGGCCGAAACCCGGGTGGAACCCGAGCCGGGTGAAATTCGCGCTGAAACGCGCCTCCGGGGCGACCACCCGGAAATCGGCGACCAGTGCAAGGCCCAGCCCACCACCGACTGCGGCCCCCTGGACGGCCGCCACGACGGGCTTGCCGGCACGAAACATGCGCACCGCCTGCGCGTACAGGGGGTGCGAACCATCGCGCAGGGCCGGATTGCGATCCTCGCGCGGCGACGAGAAATCGGCACCGGCGCAGAAAGCCTTGCCCTGGGCCGCCAGCACGATGGCACGGCAGTCATCGTCGCGATCACAGGCCTCGAACGCATCCGCGATCGCGGTGATGAAGGCCTGATCGAAATAGTTGTACGGCGGCTTGCGCAGCTCGATCAGCGTGACGTGATCGAAGCGCTCGATTCCGAGCGGGCTCGGCGATGGCTCGTGGGTCATTCGGGCTCCTGGCGAGGGCTGGCTCGGGCCAGCCCTCCGATGCTAGCCTGAAGCCGCGTTCAGCCGTCGAGGATCACCGGCAACTCGGCCGGCCCGTGGATGAAATTGCTGCGCAGGCTGCGTGCCGGCCCGGTGGCGCGAATGCCCGGATAGCGGCTCAGCAGCGCCGGCAGCGCGATGCGCAGTTCGAGTCGTGCCAGGTGTGCGCCCAGGCAGAAGTGCGGCCCGCCCATGCCGAAGGCCATGTGCGGATTCGGGGCGCGTGCGATGTCGAAGCGGTAAGGCTCGGGAAACTTCGCCGCATCACGATTGCCCGATGCGAACCACAGCGCGACCTTGTCGCCGGCCTTGATGGCCTGCCCAGCGATCTCGGTGTCACGGGTGGCCGTGCGACGCATGTGCATGGTCGGCGTGGACCAGCGTATGCATTCCTCGACCGCCGCGGCGGCACGTCCGTCCAGATCCTCGAGCCACAGTCGCTTCTGATCGGCGAACCGGGACAGGGCCTCCATCGCGAAGGCCAGCGTGGCGCGCGTGGTGTCGGCGCCGGCCGCACCGAGCAAGGCGAAGAAGGCGCCGAGTTCGTCGATCGTCAGGCGCTCGCCGTCGACCTCGGCGCCGGCCAGCGCCGACATGAGATCGTCGCCAGGCGACGCGCGCTTGGCACGCGCGAGTGCACGGCCGTAGGCCTGGATCTCGAGACCTGCCTCGAGTTTGCGGTCGTGCCGGCCACCGAATACCGGGTCCGCCGAAAAGAACAACAGGTCGGCCAACTCGAGCACACGCCGCTGATCGGCCTCCGGCACGCCCATCATGTCGTAGAACACGGTCATCGGGATGGGGGTCGCGTAGGCCGCCACGAAGTCGAACCCGCCGCGCGCCGGAAACGCGTCCAGTGCGGCCTCGGCGCGAGCACGGATCCTGTCCTCGAGACGGGCCACCGCTCCCGGCAGGAACGAGGCCGCCACCAGCCGGCGAAAGCGCGAGTGCCGGGGTGGATCCATTTCGATCATCGAACCCTTGCCGCCGCGCGGACCGTCACCCTCGAAGCTCACCTGGATGCCCTGGCCGTTGCTGAAGGTGTCGGTGTCACGGTTGACGCGCACGATGTCGTCGTAACGCGTGACGGCCCAGAAGCCGCGCTCGCCGGAATCCGGGTGCTGGTGCCAGGACACCGGCCGTTCGCGGCGGAGCGTTTCGAATATGCCGTCGAGATCGGGGCGCGCGAACGTGTCGAGGCTGGCGAGATTGATCTGGTCGAGCGCGAGCGTCGTCGACCGGGTTGCGAAAGTCGGAATCGTGCTCATGTTCTTCCTGCTGCCGCGCGCCGAAACGCGCGGGGCCATGTCATTCGGTCTCTCATGCCCGCCGTCTGGCCCGGCTGTTTGCATCGCGCAGCGCCGACGGCAATCGATCGTCATTGCCCAGCGCCACCCGGCGCACTTCGTCACTGTCGGTCGGATGGTGACCGATCGAGGCCCGCGCCGCGGGCGCGGCAACCACCCGGCTGCTCAGCCGTCCCAGCCCGCTCACCTCGAGCTCGATGGAATCGCCGACCTCGAGCGGGCGCGAGTTCGCCGGCGTGCCACTCAGGATCATGTCGCCCGGCAATAGCGTGATGTGACGCGCGACATCGGCGACCAGGTAGTCGATACCCCAGATCAGCTCCGACAGCGGTGCCTCCTGCACGACCACACCGTTGCGATAGGTGCGCAGGGTCTGCTCCCGGATGTCGACACCGGTGACCAGCCCCGGGCCGACCGGACAAAGTGTATCGGCGCCCTTCACGCGCATCATGGACCCGGCGTCGGTGTCCCGCATGTCGTGAAGACCCATGTCGAGCGCACAGGAGAAGCCAGCGAGATGGTCCCAGACCTCGTCGGGCTGGATGTTGCGTGTCGGACGACCGATGACCGCCGCCACCTCACCCTCGTAGTTCAGGTACTGATGGCCATCGGGACGTACGACCTCGCCACCGTGTGCATTGAGCGATGTCGACGGTTTCAGAAAATAAGTCGGTGTCAGACGACTGCCGGCAGCCAGCGATCGGCCGTTGAACTCGAAATAGCGCGATGCATAGTTCAGATGCACGCAGATGATCTTGCTCGGCTGGCACGGTGGCAGATGCGTGACGGCGGCCGGATCGAACTCGCGACCGTCGGCAAGTCGCAGCACCTCACCATGCATCTCACCGGTGGTTTCGCTGCCATTGACCAATACACGGCGGAACTCGCGCCGCGGTCCCTCGAGTACGTTCATGATCGGATCTCTCGATTGCCGGCTTCGCCCGCGACATCAAACCAGATATGGGCATTGGCGGTGCCCACCGCATTCTCGTAGTCGGTCAGCCGCTCTCCCCGGGCCGCGCAGCGCCTCCCGCCCAGCACGCCGACCATTTGCAGGTAATGACCGCCAAGGCCTTCATAGGCGGCGGCACGCATCTCCGGATAGCGTGCGATCACCTCGGCGTGCCGGCCCTCGGCCCACAGGGCCATGATCTCGTGATCGAGCGTCACGTGAGCCGGATCGCTGATGTTGTCCGGATGCCAGTTGCAAGGATGACGCGGCACGAAATCCAGGTCGATCATCCGATGGCTGAGTGCCCCCGAGGCAAGCAGAATCGCGCGGCAATCGACGCTGGCGATGGCTTCACCGATCACGGCACCCATGGCCAGGAAATGCTCGCAGGCAGCGTTCTGACAGATGCCCACCCGCAGGATGCGCTCGCCGCGCCACAGCTTGGACAGCAGATTGACCGTGGGATAGTCGGGCACGATACGAGGATTGGTCGCATTGGTCACGGGCAGGCCACCGGAGACACCAATGCGCTCGATCTCGCGCGCGAGTTCCGGTGCTCCACGATAGTCATAGGGCACGTCGGCAATGATCCAGGGGAGCTCGGGCGAGGTGTAAACACCTGAATAGCGCTCGGCACCGGCCACCAGGTGACGCAGGGTCGTGAACCAGTGTGTGTCGATGATCACCAACGTGTCGGCGCCCGCCATATCCATGCGGGCGCGAACGCGATCGAATCCCTGGACGAGATCGGAATCGCGCCCATTGCCGAGCGCGACCCGGTCGGCCTCGGGACGGAACAATCCGGGGTGATGCGCGACGATCGCCGCGCCGCTGACGATTCCCATGGCTGTCTCCAGGCGGCCGGTGCGAAACGGCCGCGTCGCCGGCTTAAGGAAGCGCACGATAACGCCCCCCGCTTCATAAGTGAATCAGAATTTCCCGATTCATTGATAATCCAATGATATAAATCGAACCTTGTCGGCGCCCACGTCCCTTGCCTGATGAATTCTGGGCGCGTGAGGCAGTTCGGCAACCCGTTTCCGCAACCCATATGAGCAGCCCTCCTGCCCCCCGCATGTCGCTGCACGTCACCCTCCGTCAGTTGCGCGCGTTCCAATCGGTTGCCAGGCTCGGCAGCTTCACGGACGCCTCCCACGCGATGCATCTATCCCAGGCCGCGCTCAGTGGCCTGATCAAGGCACTCGAGACCCAGCTCGGCATCCAATTGCTGGAACGCACCACCCGCCGCGTCGTGCCGTCGATGGTCGGCCAGGCCTTCCTGCCCCAGATCGAACTCGTGCTCGACGAACTCGATCAGGCCCTGTCCGGAATCACCCAGTTGAAAGAACTCAGGCGTGGACTCGTGCGCATCGCCGCGCCCGAAACGCTGTCGTGCACCCTGCTGCCGGAGTTGATCACGGCATTCCGGGCCGCTCATCCCGGTATCGAATTGCGCTTTCGGGATGTCGCGATCGAATCCGTCGTCGAGGGTCTGCACGATCGAAGTCTCGACGTCGGCTTCGGACCCACCGCCGCAAGCGAGGCAGAGCCGCTACTGCTGGCCCATGAACTCTGGCGCGACCCGCTCTGGGTCGCACTTCGCACGTCAGACCCGCTGGCTGCGTGCGCCTCGGTCAAATGGAAGGATCTGCGCGAACACCGGATCTTCTCCTACATGCGTACCTTCCGGTCGAGTGTGCTGAATCAGGTCCCGGCCCGCCAGCGACCCGAGAAGATCGAAAGTGTGCAGCGCGTGAACACAGCGTTGTCGATGGTCCGCGTCGACGGCGGTGCCGTAATCGCGCCATCGCTGGTGTTCCCACTGGTATCGAGTTTCGGTCTGGCCTTCAAACCGTTGGTGCGGCCCGTCGTTGCCCGCGGTATTGCCTTGTACGTTCGCCGTCAGGGCGCGATGTCACCGGCGGTCGAGAGCTTCCTCGATTTCTCGCGTCGGTTCGCGCGGCAATGGGCGGCAGACGGCGTGCCGGCCAGACCGGGCACCGGTCCATAGCCCATCCGCGAACGCGACAGGGTCCAGATCAAGCCGTGGCCTCGGTGGCGGCGCCCGATCTGAGATCGCTCGATGATGAAACGCCCGCCTCGTCGGCAAGTCCGGCGAGATGCCGGCCGGTGATGTAGCCGAACACCATCGCCGGTCCGAGCGTGATGCCGGCACCCGGGTAGTTTCCACCCATGATCGAGGCGCGGTCGTTGCCGGCCGCGTACAGGCCCTCGATCGGTCTGCCATCGGCCGTCAGCACCCTGCCCGAGATCTCGGTGCGCAGACCGTCGAAGGTGCCCAGGTCGCCCATCACGATGCGCAAGGCATAAAAGGGGCCTTGCTGAATGGGCGCCACACAGGGGTTGGGCTTGTGCGCGGGGTCGGCCAGATAGCGGTTGAAACTCGTCCGGCCGCGACCGAATTCTGGGTCTTCGCCACGCGCCGCCGGCCCGTTGTAGGCGGCAACCGTGTTCTGCAGGCCCGCCGGGTCGATCCCGGCCCTGGCCGCCAGTTCTTGGAGCGTCGCGCCCCGCTGCAGGTAGCCATTGGACACGAAGCGGCCGACCGGAACCGGCGCCGGCTTGGCATAACCGAGCCCGTACTTGCGGATCGTGGGGTGATCGCAGATCAGCCAGGCCTCGGTCTGGGCCTGCCCCTCGCACGCGCGCATCAAGGCGGCACCGACGTCGTGATAGCTCGCGCTCTCGTTGGTGAATCGCTTGCCGGACTTGAGCACGGCGATCACGCCGGGTTTGTAGCGATCGAGCAGATGCGGAAACGCGCCGAACCGGCCGCCGCTCATGGGCACCTTCGAAACGGGCATCCAGGCCGAGGTGTCCTTGAATTCGACGGGGGCGTGCCCGCCCACGGCCTCCGCCTGCCGGATGCCGTCGCCCGTGTTGCAGTCGGGAACGGGTGTGAAGTGCTCGCCACCACGGCGAAGATGCGGGTAGGCCCGCCGCAACTTCTCCCAGTCGTGCGCGAAGCCGCCGGTGGCGATGACCACGCCCTTGCGCGCCGACAGAACCGCGCCGGGCACGCGAACGCCGGATACCCGGTCGTTTTCGACGATCAGTTCCTCGGACGGAGTGTCGGTATAGAGCGGTATGCCGAGATCGAACACGCTCTTGGCGAGCCGGGCGGCCAGCGCGTTGCCGCTGGTGACCTGCACGCCACGGCCGTGGCGTGCGATTTCGGCGAAGTGCCTGACCATGCGTTTGGCCACGTAGGCGGCACTGCGCAGGTTCCTGGTGGCATTGAAGAAGTGCTTGATGTCGGCATTGGACGAATTGAACATCATGCCCATGAACGTGATCGTGGCCAGCGGCGGGCGCAGGCGCTTCAGATTCGCGCCCAGCGCAGAGGTGTCGAATGGCGCCGCGAGGATCGACCGGCCGACGTCGACACCACCGGGAACATCCGGGTGATAGTCCGGATAGAGCGTGGCGACGAACTTCATCGCCGTCTCGCGCTCCAGCCAGTCGACCATCTCCGGGCCGGTATCGATGAACGCCTCGACGACCTCGGCGTCGTAGAAGTCACCCGTTTCCTCGCGCATGTAGCGTAGCGCCGCCTCGCGCGTATCGGCCGCCCCGGCTTCGCGGCAGTGCCGGTTCAGCGGGATCCATAACACCCCGCCGGAGAATGCCGTGGTGCCACCGAATACCGGCTCTTTCTCGATGATTGCGACCGACGCGCCGTGTTTCTTCGCCGTGATGGCCGCCGTCATGCCTGCCGCCCCCGCGCCCACGACGATGACGTCGTAGGTTTCATCGCCTTGTGGCTTCGTTCGCATCGATTTCGTCTCCATTGCAGCTCCTCCGATCCGGCATTTTCACCGATCGGGCGTCCGACCACCGCCGACGCGCGTGGGTGTCGCGTCGCGCGGCCCATCGAAGGCACGATCCGGTCACACCCGACTGACGACAAGGGCGACGCAAAGCACTAGAATGCTGCGTTGCACAATCCACATCCGAAGAGCCTTTCCATGCATCTCGACAACAAGGTCGCCGTCGTCACCGGTGGCGCCAGCGGCATCGGCCGCGCCCTCGCCTTCGCCATGGGACGCCGCAACGTCACGGCCGTCGCGCTGGTCGACATGAGCGAGCGGGTATACGACACCGCGGCCGAACTGAACACCGAAGTGGGTCGCGAGTTCGCGTTCGCCTACCAGGGCAACACCACCGACGAAGAGTTCCGCCGCTCGGTGTTCGATTCGATGAGCGCACGTCACGGCCTGGTCACCTTGTGCGTTCCCGCCGCCGGGATCACGCGGGACGATCTCGCGATCCGGGTCGACAAACATTCGGGCAAGGCGCGCATCTATCCGCAGGATCAATTCAAGCTGGTCGTCGACGTCAACCTGATTGCGCCGGTCTACTGGGCGCTGGAGATGATCGCGCGGATCGCCGAAGATCGGGCGGCGCGTGGCCTCAAACGCTGGCAGGCGAGCGAAGACACGCAGGGCTCGGTCGTGTTCATCGGCTCGATCTCGTCGCAGGGCAATCGCGGCCAGATCTCCTATGCCAGCACGAAGGCCGGCCTGGAAGGCGCCGCCGCCACCATCATGAAGGAAGCCATCTTTCACGGCGTGCGCTGCGGGCTGATTCACCCAGGCTTCACCGACACGCCGATGGTGCGCGCGATGGGCGACGAGTACGTGGCCAAGAACATCCTGCCCTACACGCAGCTCGGTCGCCTGATCCAGCCCGAAGAGATCGCCGACGCGATCTGCTTCATGCTGGCCAACTCGGCGGTCAGCGGTGAGCTCTGGGTGGACGCCGGTTGGCACGCGCCGGCCTGAGGCGCACACTCGGCGAAGCAAGGCCGGAACAAGAAGAGACGAATCGTGACCGACAAAGATCAGAAAGCCCCGAGTCCGAAGGATTTCGACCGCGAGTTCCGCGCCCAGGTGGCGCAGATGACGGCCGGTCTCGCGCCGACGGCATTCACGTCGGCCTGGGCCGACTGGGCCATGCACCTGGCCATGGCGCCGGCCAAACAGATCGAGCTTCAACAGCAGGCATTGGCGCGCGCCAGGGACACCTGGGAATTCGCGCTGCGCGCGCTGGGCGGCCAGCCGTTGTCGCCGGCCGAAGGCGCCGAGACGGCTGCGGATCGGCGCTTCGCGGCCGATGACTGGAACCAGTTCCCGTTCAATGTCTACGCACGTGCGTTTCGCAATCTCGAGGCCCTGCTCAAGCATTCCGTCGGCGACGTGCAAGGTGTGACCGAATACCACGAGAAGCTGCTCGAGTTCGCGGTGCGCATGCTGCTCGACGGATCCTCGCCGTCGAATTTCCTGGCATCCAACCCCGAGTTGCTGGCCCTGACCAGGGAAGAGAACGGCCAGAATCTGGTGCGCGGTCTCGAGCACTGGCTAGAAGACCTGCGCCGAACGCTCGCCAACGAGGCGCCAGCCGGCACCGAGGCCTTCGAGGTCGGCCGCAACCTCGCGGTGACGCCGGGCAAGGTCGTGTTTCGCAACGAACTGATCGAGCTGATCCAGTACGCGCCCAGCACCGAGAAGGTGGGCGCCGAACCGATCATGATCGTGCCGGCCTGGATCATGAAGTACTACATCCTCGATCTGAGCCCCAGGAACTCGCTGGTCAAGTACCTGGTCGACCAGGGGCACACGGTGTTCATGGTGTCATGGAAGAACCCGGACGAGTCCGACCGCGAGGTCGGCATGGACGACTACGTTCGCAAGGGCTTCTTCGCCGCTCTCGATGCCGTCACCACGATCGTGTCCAGGCGCAAGGTGCACACGGTGGGCTACTGCATCGGCGGCACCCTGACGATGATCGCCGCGGCCGCGCTCGCCGGCCGCGGCGATGAGCGCCTCGCCTCGATCACGCTGTTCGCCGCCCAGACCGATTTCTCGGAGCCCGGTGAACTCGCCTACTTCATCAACCCGAGCCAGCTCGCGCTGCTCGAGGCCACGATGCACCAGAAGGGCGTGCTCGAAAGCAAGCAGATGGGCGGTGCATTCACGATGCTGCGCGCGCAGGACCTGCTCTGGCAACCGATCGTCGACAACTATCTCAAAGGCCGGCGCGATCCGATGATCGACCTGATGGCCTGGAATGCCGACGGCACGCGCATGCCCTGGCGCATGCACTCGGAGTATCTGTATCGCCTGTATCTCGACAATGAACTCGCCACCAACGAGTTCCCGGTCGAAGGCAGGCTGATCCGGCTATCGGACATCCGCGTGCCCATGTTCATCGTCGGCACCGAGACCGACCATGTCGCGCCGTGGAAATCGGTCTATAAGACCGACAATCTCGTCCGCTCGGACGACTTCACCTTCCTGCTGACCTCGGGCGGCCACAACGCCGGCATCGTCTGTGGACCCGTGCATCCGAAGCGACGCTTTCGCATCCGCACCCGGCGTCTGGTGGATCCGCATCTGGCCCCCGACGACTGGCTGGCCGCGGCCGAACTCCGTCAGGGTGCGTGGTGGCCGACCTGGCAGCAGTGGCTGGTCGAACACACCAATGGCGAAACCAAACCGCCGGCGATGGGCTCGCCCGCCAAGGGCTACGCGATCGTCGACGATGCGCCGGGACAGTACGTGCGCCAACGCTGAGGCGCTATCGTGGATCGACGCATTCGCAGCGGGCTGCCGAAGCGATATCGCCGCCGTGGCTGAGGCGCGTGCACCGATTCCGACGTCGACTCGACGGAGAAGCAGCAGAGACGGAAAGCTCTCACATCGGAGGTGAGAAGTGGGAGCTTCCCGTGGTCGCCTTCAGTAGCGAAACACCCCGACCGACTCCGCAAGGCGGTCGGCCTGGTCCTTCAGGCTGGCGGAAGCCGCCGCCGCCTGTTCCACCAGCGCCGCGTTCTGCTGATTCATGTCGTCGATCGCGGACATGCCGGCCAGCATCGATTCCACCTCGGCCGCCTCGTCGGCGGTCGCCGAGGTGATCCGCGAGACCAGCGACGAGACATGCTCGAACTCGGTCACGATCCGGTTCATGGTCTGTCCGGCCTGTTCGACCAGCGCCATGCCGCCGTCGACGTTGGCTGTCGACTCGCTGATCAGCGAACCGATCTCCTGCGATGCCTTGGAACTGCGACCGGCCAGGCTGCGCACCTCGGAGGCCACCACAGCGAAGCCACGGCCCTGCTCGCCGGCGCGCGCCGCTTCGACGGCCGCATTGAGCGCCAGGATGTTGGTCTGGAAGGCGATGCCGTTGATGACCGAGATGATCTCGCCGATCCGGGTGCTCGAGCCGGAGATCTCGTGCATGCGCGACACGACCTGCGCGACGATCTCTCCTCCCGACCGCGTGATGTCGGAGGCCTGGCGCGCAAGCTCATCGGCATCGTGGGCGAGACCGGATTCATCGCGGATCGACTCGGTCATCTGCTGCATCTTCTCGCGAAACATCTGCACGTGCGCAGCCAGGGTCTGCGTGCGATCGCTGAGATCGTTGTTGCCCGCCGAGATCTCGGCCGCGGCATTGACGACCTCGCGGGCCGATTCATCGGCCACCGAGACCAGCTCACGCAGTCGCAGACGCATCGCCTCCAACGATCCTGCCACGCTCTGCGGGCGGTCGGTGCGAATGCCGCGGGTCAGGTCGCCGGCGGCCACCGCGTGCGCGACATCGGCCAACGCCTCGGGCTCGGCCCCCATGCGGTTCCAGATACCCCGGATCACCAGCCAGAATGCCCCGCCCAGACCGAGTGCGGCCATCGCCAGCAGGACCGCGTTGGCGACGGTCATGCTGTGACTGGCCGAATCGAAGCTGACGGACTGCTCGTCGGCAAATGCCACCGATCTCTCGACGGTCTTGTCGACCTCGCTGCGGTGGGCGAGAAACAAGGCGTGCACGTCTTGCAGCGCGGCCCGCGCCGCATCGACACGGCCCGCCTGGACCGGCGCCAGGATGCGTTCGCGCACGGCATCGAGAAACACGGTCGCCGTGCGATGCTGTTCGCCGAGCAGATGCTTGTCCAACCCGTAGGCCTCGGTCCCTTTCCAGTACCTGACGCGATCGTCGTATTCGCCGCGCTGCTTGTCGAACTCGGCGACGGCTTCGTCGATCGTCGTCGTGCCTTCGAGCAGCTCCGAGACGATCAGGCGCACGCCGACCACGTACATCGGCGGCGGCAGGATGTCGGCGGTGGCATCCTTGGCGGTGAACACACGGTAGGCGGCCTGCGATCCGGCGGAAATGTTGAACTGAGCGTTGCCGACCAACAGCACGCTCACGAACAACGACACCACCATCAAGACCCAGAGCCGCGCCTTGATTCCCCAACGCGCGCCCCGCGCATCACTTCGCTTCCCGACCGATTCGAACCCGGACATTTCTTCTTCTCCCATTCGGCGAATACAACTGCCCCAAGACCCGTGAAGAGACTTCGGCAGCGTCGCATCGACCATGAGGGGCGGGACGGGCATCGAAGGGTGGCCCTTTGCCGCATGCCGACCAGGCCCGGCCGACGGCCCCGACCATTCGTCGCCGGCGAGATCGCGCGTATCGCTGAACGAACCGTCGAGCGAGGCGATCCGCACACAGGTGGCGCATGCGTGCACCAAGCTGAGTCAGGGCCTACGCCGGCCCGACCCAAGAGCCGGGCCGACACACGGTCGCTTCAGGCGGCCGAGTGCGCCTGCAGCGGCCGCGATGCCCGACCCAAGCGAGGCGTCAGGCCTCCTGAAAGGCCACGTCGCGGCGCTTGCGGATGGTCGGCGCCAGCACGAACACCAGGATCAACGCTGCCGCCGCCAGCATCGACGCCGAGATCGGCCGCTCGAAGAACACGCTCCAGTCGCCGCGCGACATCGTCATCGCGCGCCGCAGATGCTCTTCCATGGCCACGCCGAGAACGAAGCCGAGCACCATCGGGGCCGGTTCGCAGCCGAACTTCTTGAACAGATAGCCGAGCAGCGCGAACGGAATCATCGCGTAGACGTCCCAGATGCTGTTGCTGACCGAATAGACGCCGATACAGCAGAACAACACGATCGCCGGGAACAGCACCCGGTAGGGCACGGTCAGCAGGCGCACCCAGATACCGATCAGCGGCAGGTTCAGGATCACCAGCATGAGATTGCCGACCCACATCGAGACGATCAGCCCCCAGAACAGCGACGGATTGCTGCTCATCACCTGGGGTCCGGGCTGGATGCCGTGAATCATCATGCCGGCGATCATCAGCGCCATGACCGGGTTGGTCGGGATGCCCAGGGTCAGCAGCGGGATGAACGAGGTCTGCGCGCCGGCATTGTTGGCCGATTCCGGTCCGGCCACCCCTTCGACCGCGCCGTGTCCGAACTCCGCCGAATGCCGCGACAGCTTCTTCTCGATCGCATAAGACGCGAACGAGGACAGAACCGCACCGCCCCCGGGCAGTACGCCGAGCAGCGAACCCAATGCCGTGCCGCGCAACACGGCCGGCGCCGCGCGGCGCGCGTCCTCGCGACTCGGCAGCAGTCGCCCGACGTCACGGGTGAAGACGTCACGGGTCTCGCGATGCTCGAGATTGGCCAGGATCTCGCCCAGACCGAAGATCCCCATCGCCATCGGCAGGAAAGGCATGCCTTCGACCAGTTGATCGAAGTCGCCGGCAAAACGCACGACACCGGTATTGATGTCGGTGCCGACCATGCCGAACAGCAGGCCGAGCACCACCATGGCCAACGCCTTCAGGATGGAACCCGTCGCAAGAACCACGGCCGCGATCAGACCCAGCACCATCAGCGCGAAGTATTCCGGCGCGCCGAACTTCAGCGCGACCTCGGCGAGCACCGGCGCAAACGCGGCGATCAGGAAGGTGGCCACGCTGCCCGCAAAGAACGAACCGAGCGCCGCGATGCCCAAGGCCGCCCCCGCCCTTCCCTTGCGCGCCATCTGGTGGCCGTCGATCACCGTGACCACAGATGATGCCTCGCCGGGCAGATTGACGAGAATCGCGGTGGTCGAACCGCCGTATTGCGCACCGTAGTAGATGCCGGCCATCATGATCAAAGCGGCGGTCGGGTCACCGAGCTTGTAGGTGGCCGGCAGCAGCATCGCGATCGTGGCCAGTGGCCCGATGCCGGGCAACACACCGATCAGGGTGCCGAACAAGACCCCGATGAAACAATAAACCAGATTGGTCAGCGTGATGGCGGCCGACAGCCCGAGCGCCAGGTTGCTCAGCAATTCGCTCATGATTCAGCCCCCCAGGAAGGTCGGCCAGGTGGGGAACTGAACCTCGAGCAATTGCACGAAGACCACCCAGGAGAACACCAGCAGCACCAGACAACTGATCATCGTGTCACGCAGCCGCGAATCGTGGGCGGCGAGCGAGGACACGACGATCAGGACGATCATCGACAAGACGAAGCCGAGTTTCGGCAATGCAAAGGCGAACAATGCGATTGCACCGAGCACCGTGACGAGCGGACGCCAGACGATGGGTTCCACGCTCAGATGCGGCGCGCCCTTTCGAAACGCCCCCACCAGGATCACCAGGCCGAGCACGACGAGCAGGCCACTGAGCACGACCGGAAAATAGCCGGGCCCCATGCGCGATGCGGTGCCCATGTCGTAGTTGCCGGCCGCGCTGCCGAAGGCGGCCCCGATGATGATGAACATCAGGCCCGCAAAGAAGTCTTGGTGGTCTCTCGGATTCATTGTCGATCATCTCCTCGCGCAGGGGCCCGGGCCGCGCGATCTGCTCGTCAGCCCACGGCCGGTTCAGGATTGCGTTCGGCGGCCGACACACCAGCGTCGGAACCCTCGGCCAGACGACCGAGAATCAGGTCGGCCGCCCGCTCCGCGATCATGACGGTGGCCGCATTGGTGTTGGCCCCGGTGATGGTCGGCATCACCGAGGCATCGACGACGCGCAAAGCGGTGACGCCGCGCACCCGAAGCTGCGGGTCGAGCACCGATCCGGGGTCACCGCCCATCGCGCAGGTGCCAACCGGATGATGGGTAATGCCACCGAGTTCGCGGATCGATGCGTCCAGCGCCGCGTCGCTCTGACGATCAGCACCGGGAATCGTCTCCGCCTCGATCAGCGCGGCCATCGCCGGCTGAGCATAGATGGCCCGCGCCGCGCGCAGCCCGGCACGCATGGTGGCGAGGTCGTCGGGATGCGAAAACAGCTTGAGCTCGACACGCGGTGCGTCGCCGGGATCGGCCGAACGCAGGCTCACCCTGCCCCGACTCTTCTGGTGCAACAGACAGACCGTGATGTAGAAGCTGTGCTCGCCCACCGGCCTCACCCCTGGAAACCAGAGTGCGGCATCGAGGCGGATCGGATTGCAGAGCAGCTGGATGTCCGGCCGGGTCAGCGACGGATCCGTGCGCAACAACACCGTTGCACTACAGATCTGGTTCGCGAACGGGCCGGAGCCGAACACGGCCCAGCGCAGCGCGGCGAGCGCTGCGCGGTCGAAGCGCATCTGATTCAGATAGGTGATCGGCCCGCGCGCCCGATATGCGTGCATCATGCGCGGGTGCTCGATGAGGTTGGCACCGACCCGCGGCGAGTCGGCGCGCACCTCGATGCCCAGCGCCTGCAGTTCGGCGGCCGGGCCGATACCGGACAACATCAGCAATTGCGGCGAGTGATAGGCACCCGCGCAGATCAGCACCTCGCGACGTGCGCGAATCGATTCGCGCCGGCCCGCGCGATCGATCACCACGCCGGCCGCGGACGCACCTTCGAACAGCAGACGCGTGACCCGGGCGCGGTCGAACAGGTGCAGATTGCGGCGGCCCAACGCTGGCCGAAGATACGCGCTGGCGCTGCTGCTGCGACGCCCGCGTGCATCGATCGCGACCTCGCCACGAGCGATGCCGATCTGGTGCTCGCCGTCGTAGTCGTCGAGCAGCTCGTGACCGGCGGCGCGCGCCGCGTCGATCAGCGGCTCCGCGAGCAGGCCCCGGGTGTCGATGGGCCGGATCCGAAGAGGACCGTCGGCGCCATGGAAGCGCCCCGCCCCGCGCCAGCTGGTTTCACTGCGCCGGAAATACGGCAGGACGTCGTCGTATCCCCAGCCACGGCAACCGGCATCGTCGCGCCAGGCGTCGAAGTCCAGACGGTGTCCGCGGATGTGGAACATGCCGTTGATGGATGACGAGCCGCCGTGAACCTTGCCGCGGGGCAGCGGGATCCGCCGACCATGCAGTTCCGGCTCCGGTTCGCTGCTCAGCCCCCAGCCGAGTTCCGGGCGCATCAGCGCGCGCAGGAAGCCGACGGGCATCTTGATCATCGGATGACGGTCGGGACCACCGGCCTCGATGATCGCCACCGTGATGCCGGGGTCGGCGCTGAGCCGGTTGGCGAGCACGCAGCCCGCGGAGCCGGCACCGATGATCACGTAATCGACTTCCGCCAGCGTGGCATGGGTCGTGGAATTCACTGGTCAACGCCCCTGAAAGCGCGGCGTGCGCTTTTCCAGCCAGGCACGCGCACCCTCGGCCAGATCCGCCGAGGCCGACGCTCGAGCGATGTCGGCCGCGATCTCGTCGGCGTCCAGACGCCCGAGCGCAATGCGGTTCAGATGCTTCTTCATGCCCAACAGGGCCAGCGGTGCCATGCCGGTCAGGGTCGCGGTCAGCTGCTCGACCTCGGCGATCAGCGCCTGGGGTGAATCCAGCAGACGATCGAGATAGCCGATCGTGAGCATGGCCTGCGCGTCGAATGTTTCCGCCGTGAGCATGATCCGTTTGGCCGCGGCCAAGCCCAGGCGACGCACGAAGCGCTCGAGCCCGCCGCCGTAATAGTGCATTCCGAGCCGGGCGGCCGGCACGAACATGCGACAGGCCGGCACGCCATAGCGGAAGTCGCAGGCGAGCGCGAGATCCGTGGCGCCGCCGAACACGCCCCCCTGAATCGCCGCGATGCTGACCGCGCGCGTGTTCTCGAGGGCGTCGGTCACGTCCTCGAAGCTCGCGGGCGGCAGATCGTCGCAGCCGGACACCGCCTTGCCGATGCTGCCGATGTCGAAGCCGCTGCAGAAATGCTTGCCGAGCGCAGCCACCCGCAACACGGTGACGGCCTCGTCGGCGTCGACCGCGCGCAGATGAGCAGCCAGCACCGCGAGATCGGCCGGGCCGAGCCGGTTGGCGTGTTCCGGGCGCCGCAGGGTGATCGTGGCGACGCGACCGTCCAGATGCAGCAGCGGCGGGCCGGACTCGGTTGGCGTGGGCGCGAGCGCGGCGCCTGGTGAGGCGCGGCGCCCCGTGCGCGCCGAGTCTTGGCCGGCCGTTTCGGCACCCACGGATCGTGGCTCGGTCATCTCACGAACCCTCGCGCGTCTGCAACTGGTGGTAGCGGAAATGCTTGCGTGCCTCGTCGAGCCGCATGCCGCGGCGCACCGCCTCGCGGATCGCGTTCTCGGCTTTCTCGACCGACTCGGCGAGTTCCAGTACACGATCCTCGTGCTCGCGAGGGATCACGACCACACCGTCGGCATCGCCGCGAATCAGATCGCCCGGTGCCACCCGTGCATCGCCGATGTTGACCGGCACATTGGTGGCCTCGACCTGCACGCGGTCCTTGCCGGTGCGCATCCAGTGGCCACGGCTGAAGATCGGATAGCCGAGATCCAGACACAACGCGACGTCGCGGCAGACACCGTCGATCAGGGTGCCGGCCAGGCCACGCCTGTGGGCGACCTCGGTCAGGATGTCACCCCACACCGTGGCGTTGGTGCGCCCACCGTTGTCGAGCACGATCACCGCACCATCGGGCACGTCGTCGATGTAGTCGCCGACGGTCCCTGGCGGCTGGCCGGCCGGGCCATACAGCAGCGTCCAGGCGCGCCCGGCCATGCGAAACGAGGCATCGCGCGGGGCGATGCCGTGACACTGACCGGCGATGCCGAGGCGGTCGAGCGCATCGCTGAGCGTCGCCGTGTCGAGCCGCGCCGCACGTGCGACATTGGCATCCCGTTCATTGGCCATCGTGGTGGCCGCCGCTTCGTTCATCGTCTCCTCCGTCAGGGTCGGACCTTGCGGGCATCGGACGACTGCATCGCCACGCTCGCGCAGTGGGTCCGTGCCCGTGTCAGTCGTTCTTCAACATGTGTTCGTACTGCCCGCCGAGCACTTCACCGACCGGATGGCCGGCACGGATCGCGCGCGCCATGGCCGCCTCCTTCGCGACGATGGCCTCGGCCGCCTCCAGCACCCGGTCGATCTCGTCGGCGGCGATGATGATCACCGCGCTGTTGTCGGCCAACACGTAGTCGCCTGGCCGACAGTCGCGATCACCGATGCGCACCGGCACATTGGTGCCCTTCTCGACCACGCGGCCGCGCGCGGTGAATGCGGTCAGGCTGCGGCAGAAGATCGGGAAACACATCTCGATCGCCTCGTCGATGTCACGCACCGGCCCGTCGGCCACCACACCCGCGACGCCGGCCGTCTGCGCACCCACCGACAACAGCCCGCCCCAGCAACCGGCATCGAGCCCGGTGCGCTGCTCGATGACGATGATCGAATCGGCACCGGCCGACTCGATCGCCGTGCAGCCGAGGTGGCGCGTCGGCCCGGGCGGCGGCGCGCCGGTGCCCAGACGCACGGTGACCGCACGACCGGCAATGCGCCCGCGACCGCTGCGCTGCGGCAGGCCGGTGACCGTGCCGGACAGCCCCAGTTTGTCCAGTGCGTCCGACACCGCGCAGCAGTCGAGCGCGCGCAGACGGGCGACGCGTGGATCACGCTCCGGGTGGGGAGTGATTTCGTCGGTCATGGTCGGCCAGTTCTCCATTCGAGCCGCGGATGAGTGGACCCACCCTTCGCGCGCTGCCGGCGATCAAGGTGCGGCGCGCGCACATCCGTGCGCCTCGACCGCGCTCGGCGGTGGGTCACGCCCATGCCGCGAAACACAAACCGGTGCCCGTCAGCGCGGGCGTTCGATAGGCCGGCACGTATTCGAGCCAGTCGACCGACAGCTCGTGCGCGGCCTCGGCCACCACCAGCCAGTTGCGGATCTCGGAGCTGCCCGATTGCAGATGCTTCGGATCGAGCGACGCGAGGGCCGCACGGTCGCGCGTGCGAATCGCGTCGATGACCGCGTGATCGAGGCGCTCGTCGACCACGAAGTGACTGAGGCCGCCGGAGGCGATGATGCCCACCCGGCTTTCCGCCGGCCAGGTGGCGATCGCCTCGCGCAGCGCCGCACCCAGCTGCTGGCAACGCCGCGGCGTGGGTTGATTGGGCGGATCGAAGGTATTCAGGATCACGGGGATCACCGGCAGCTCGTGGCCGGCCAGCAGACGCCGGTGCACGAACGAGAACGCATGCCCCTCGAACCGGTCGCCCTCGAGACCACTCATGGCCGCGATGTCGAAGTCGCGATCCGACAGCTCGCGAACCAGCCAGCGCGCGAACGGGGCATCGACCGGATAATGGCGATCGGCATCTGGCTCGAGTCGGCGCATGCGCGCGCGCTGTGGCCACGGGGTATCGTCGGTCACCGCCTCGGCCCGCGCATTGCGTATGGTCTCGCCGTAATAGATGGCGATGGCCGGATTGTTGGTGGTGCGAAACAGCTCGGTCTGGTCGTCGCCGACGATCAACAGCACATCGAGCCGCGCGCGCGCGATGCGCTCGGCGAGCGCATCCATGGCGGCCTCCGCGCGGTCGAAGCGCTCGCTCATCTTCTCGGGCGTGACCACGGACTCGGCATCGGCAGGCGCCACCGCGAGCAGTTCGTCGTAGCTGCGATGCTCGCCGGAATGGTCGTACAGAAAGGGATTGCGACGATCGGCCTCGCGAAAGCCGGTTTGCCAGTCCTCGCGACGGGCCACCAGCATGATGCTGTGCGAGGAGCCGAACGCGGCTACGAGTTTGGCCATGGCACAGAGCTCCTTCGCAGGCGTGTTGCCGTTCTCATACGATGTTCGCGGCGCGCAGCTCCGCGACGCGCGCGGCATCGAGGCCGAGTTCGCGCAGGATCGAATCGGTGTGTTCGCCGGTCTGCGGCGCCGGCCGCGGTTCGGACGCACGTGGGTGCGCCGAGAAACGCATCGGCTGGCCCACCAGTGCGACATCGCCGAGTTCGGGATGATGCATCGGCCAGCGCAGGCCCAGATGGGCGACTTGTGGATCGGCGAAGACCTGCGACACGTCCAGGATCGGGCCGCAGGGGACGCCGGCGGCCAGCAGACGCTCGACCCAGTCGGCCGTGTCGCGCCGGGCAAAAGCCTCGCCCACCCGTGCATTGACACGGTCACGATTCGCGCAGCGTTCGGGATCCGAACCGAAGCCGGGTTCGTCGACCAGCTCGGGTACTTCGAGCGCCCGGCACAGCCGCACCCACATCGACTGGCCGATCGCCGCGACGTTCAGGTAGCCATCGCGGGTCGCGAAAACACCGGTGGGCACGGTCAGCGGATGCTCGTTGCCGACCTGGGCCGGCACCTTCCCAGCAACCAGCCATTGAGCCGCCTGGAAATCGAGCATTGCGACCTGCGCCTCGAGCAGAGAGGTCTGCACCCATTGCCCCTGGCCGGTGACTTCGCGCTCGAGCAGCGCGGTGAGGATTGCCATCGCGCAGAAGTGACCCGCGCACAGATCGGCGATCGGGATGCCCACACGCATCGGGCCCTCACCCGGCTTGCCGGTGACCGACATCAGCCCACCCATGCCCTGCGCGATCGAGTCGAAACCCGGGCGGCTCGCATACGGACCGTCCTGACCGAAGCCGGAGATACTCGCGTAGACCAGACGCGGATTGATCGCGCGCAGCGCTTCGGCGTCGATGCCCAGCCGGTGTTTGACGTCCGGCCGGTAGTTCTCGATGAACACATCGGCGCGCCCGACCAGCGCGCGCAGGATCTCGCGTCCCTGCGCTGCCTTCAGGTTCAACGTAAGGCTGTCCTTGTTGCGATGCAGATTCTCGTAGTCGGGCCGGTCATGATTGCGACCGCCGATCATGTCGTCACCCCCGGGCGCACCGGGTGGGATCTCGAGCTTGATGACGCGTGCACCGTGGTCGGCGAACATGCGCACCGCCGTGGGACCGGCGCGCACCCGGGTGGCATCGAGGATCGTGAATCGCGACAGTGGGCCGCGGCGTACGATTGCCTCGTGGGTCTGGCTAGCGTTCATCTTGCGTTCCGTGTCATGGGCCGGCATCTCCAGCGATGACTCACGCCGGCGTGAACATCGGCACCGCGTGACCGCCGTCGCTCGGCTTGAAGACCACGCGCACGCGTTGTTCGACGACCAGCGTCGCCGGGTCACAGTCGACGATGTTGGTCATCATGGTCGGTCCCTCGTCGAGCGTGACGAAGGCCAGCGTGTAGGCGGCCACACCCTTGCCCATCGTGCTGAACGAATAAAGGCGCCCCTGGCCACTCGCCTGTTCCCAGACTGTGTCGGTGCTCCAGCAGAACGGGCACACGTCGCGACCATAGTGATGAGCCCTGCCACATCCCCGGCAGCGCTTGACCAGCAGGCGTCCCTGATCGGCGGCATCCCAATAGGCCTGCGACTCCGGCAGCGTGCGCGGCGCCGGAATCACCCGTGGCCGGGGCTCGGGTCGCGCCGCAGGCGTCGGTTTTGCCTCGCTCATTGCACTCGCTCCAGAATGACCGTGCCGGCGGTGTGACGCGCGGCCAGCGCGCCGCCGATGCCGCTGGCCAGAGCCCAGCTGCAGCCCGGTACCTGTACGGCCGGATGGGCCTCGCCGCGCAGCTGGCGAACGGCCTCGATGACCTTGGTGACGCCGCCGCGATTGGCAGGATGGTTGTTGCACAGACCGCCGCCATCGGTGTTGAACGGCAGCCGGCCCACACCCGAGATCAGATTGCCGTCTGCGACGAAGCGACCACCGTCACCCTTCGCGCAGAAACCCAGGTCTTCGAGTTGCATCAGCACGGTGATCGTGAAACTGTCGTAGAGCGACACGTACTGGATGTCGGCCGGACTCACGCCGGCCTCGGCGAAGGCCGCCGGCCCGGACCAGGCGGCCGCCGACCAGGTGAGGTCGATGTCGCCACCCATCGCATGCTTGGGCGCCTCGCCGGTGCCGCGCACGACGATTCGAGGCCGCTGCAGATCGCGGGCGATCTCGGGACGGGCGACGATCAGCGCGCCGCCGCCGTCGCTGACCACGCAGCAGTCGAGCCGGTGCAGCGGATCGGACACCATCGGAGAGTTGACGACATCCTCGACCGTGACCACGTCGCGCAACACGGCGTGCGGATTGTGCTGCGCATGATGCGAGGCCGCGACCTTGATCCAGGCGAGTTGCTCGCTGGTGGTGCCGTACTCGTGCATATGCCGACGCGCGACCATCGCGTAGAGATTCTGTGTCGCCGGACCATAGGGCAGCTCGAAAGCCAGATCCGGCGCATCGGGATCCGGCGGCTTCAGGGCGAGTTTGCCGCGTGCCGCCCGTGGCCGGCCGGCCAGCGTGATCAGGGCCACGTTGCAACGACCGGCGGCAATCGCCTCGGCCGCGTGCGCGACGTGGATGATCGGCGCCGAGCCGCCGGTCTCGGTCGAATCGACATGGCGCAGCTTCAGTCCGAGGTATTCGACGATGTTGGTCGTTCCCAGACCCGGCGCATCCCCGGCACAGAAATAGCCGTCGATGTCCTCGCGGGAAAGGCCGGCGTCGGCCAGTGCGCCGATGGCGACGTCGGCGTGCAGACGCGCAACCGACAGATCGTCGGCCTGTCGCGTCGGATGTTCATAGGCGCCGACGATGCAGGCCTTTCCGTTCAAGCTCATGACGTGCGCGCTCCCGCTCAGCGGCTGGGCTTGAAGCCGCTGGCCTTGACGACCGGCCCCCAGTGCGCGAGTTCCTTTTTGACCTGCTCGGTCATCGCCTGCCCCGAACGGAAGTCCGGCTGCATCGCACGCTCGGTCAAGGTCTTCCGGACGTCGGGCATGGCCAGGGCCTTCTCCAAGGCCGCCGCCAGTCGCTGGTTGGCCCCGTCCGGCGAGCCCGCGGGTGCCCACAGGCCCATCCAGCCCGGGCCACCGCCGGTGTCGAAGCCCTGCTCGACCGTGGTCGGCACATCGGGCAACAGCGGCGAACGCTTGTCGTCGATGACGGCCAACGCCACCATCTTGCCGGCGCGGATATGCTGGATGGCGTCGCCGATGACCATCGTTCCGGCCGGAATCTGGTTGCCGAGCAGCTCCGTCACGAGCGGGCCATTGCCCCGATACGGCACCACCGTCAGATCCACGCCGGCCAGCTTGGCGAATTGCATCGAGTTGAAGTGGGTATCGCCGCCCAGGCCCGCGACGCCGATGTTGGCCTTGTCCGGATTCTTCTTCAGCCAGGCCGCGTATTCCTTCAGGTTCGAGACGCCGGCTTCCGCGCTGGCGACCATGCCCATCGGATAGGAGGTGATCATGCCGATCGCCTTCAGATCACGGAGCAGGTCGTACTTGAGCACCGACTCCGGATAGTGGATCTGCTGGAACACGCCGGTGGCATTCGGAGCGATCATGTAGGTCCGCCCGTCCGTCGGTGCCTTGGCCAGCGCCTGCGCGGCAATTCGTCCGCCGATGCCGGGCTTGTTCTCGACGATCACGGGCTCGCCGAGAATGTCCTGCAACTTCTCGGCCAGCAGGCGGCCTACCGTGTCGGTCGCACCGCCGGGCGGGAAACCCACCATGATGGTGATCGGATCGGCCGCTTGCGCGGTCATCGACGTGGCGGCCAGCGCCGCGCCGAACAGTGTGCTGCCCAGTTTTTGCCAGAGTTTCATCGTTTGGTCTCCTCGTGTGTCGGTGCCCGCCGCCGTTGCGTGCGGCTCTACCGATCCGCTGTCAGCCGCGCGAGGCGGCGCAAATGATGGTTCTCGTCGCCGAACAGTCGATCGATCACCATCAATCTCTTCGCATAGTGCCCGACCCGGCATTCATCGGTCATGCCCATCGCACCATGCATCTGTATGGCCTGCATTGCCACGCGGCGGCCGGCCGGGCCGACCAGCGCCTTGGCGGCCGACACATGGCGCTGCCGCTCCGCGCGCCCGATCACAATGTCGTCGAACGCGACGGCGGCCAGGTACGCCATCGAGCGTGCCTGCTCGAGCGCGATGACCATGTCGGCCAGACGATGTTGAAGCGCCTGGAAATCGGCCAGCGGCCGGCCGAACTGCTGCCGGGTACGCAGGTGCTCGGCGGTCTGCGCGATCAGGGCATCGAGCGCGCCGGCCGCCTCGGCCACCAGCAGCGCGCTGGCCCGATCGAGCGCATCCTGGACCGCTTCGCTCGCCTGCCCGGCTCCGCCGATCAGGGCGTCGTCGTCGACGCGCACGCCGACCAGCCCGAGATGCGCGGCATCGCGACCGTCGAGCGTCCGGAAACGTTTCACGTTCAGGCCGGGCGCGCGCGCGGGTACCGCGAGCACCGCCAGTGCCGCTTCGTCCGCCCGATCGACCCGCCCGGCCAGCGAGAAGCGCTCGGAGTGCGCCGCCCCGACCCGCCCGGCCAGCGAGAACGCGTCGCCTTGCGAGCCGTCCAGGCGGGCCACGACCACGAACATGTCGGCGTCGGCGCCATCGAGCACCAGATGCTTGTGACCATCGATCTGCCAGCCGCCCTCGTGATGGCGGTGGGCGGTGGTGTGCCGGCACGCCAGATCACCGCCCACCCCCGGCTCACCGAACGCGAAGCCGTAGCGGGCCTCGCCCTCGATCAACGGTGCGAGCCAGCGTTCGCGCTGCGCGTCGCTGCCGAGCGCATCGATGGTCATACCGGCCAGGGCCACCGACGCCAGCCAGCCCGAGCCCGCCAACGAGCGTCCCAGCGCCTGGGCGACCAACATCATCTCGGCCATGCCGAGCGCGCTGCCACCCAGTGGCTCGGCGAACGGCAGACCGGCAACACCGGTCTGCGCGAGTGCACGCCAGCGGCGCGCGGCCTCGTCGCGCGAAACCGGCTCGCCGCGGGTGTGCGCCGGATACTCGGCCTGACAGAAGCGCTCGATCGCATCGGCCAGCGCCATCTGTTCGTCGTTGAGGTGGAAGTCCATGGTCCGGTCCTGGCCCGATCAGCCGGCCGTGAGCGCCGCACGGGCGATCAGGTTGCGCTGTACCTCGTTCGAACCGCCATAGATCGACAGCTTGCGCGAATCGAGATGATTGGCCGCCAGGGTGCCGAGTTCGACCGCGCTGGGCGGATCGCCGTCGCCGTCGAGGAACTGGGCGGCGAGCGAGAACGGCACCGCGTCGGCACCCGCGAGCTCGAACAACAGTTCGTGGATGTTCTGACGTAGTTCGGTGCCGCTCACCTTCAACACGGAGGCCTCGGCGCCCGGTGCGCGCGCGCGCTGCCGATCGTCGAGCAGCCGCAACGCCGTGACCTCGAGCGCGATCAGTTCGGCCTCGAAGCGCGCCAACCGCACGGCGATCAGTGGGTCGTCGAGCTGGCCCTGACGCCTGGCGATCGCGCGGGCACGGGCCAGTTGCTGCTTGCACGAGCCGATGCCGGCGATGCCCGTGCGCTCGTGGCCGAGCAGATACTTGGCGCAGTCCCAGCCCCTGTCCTGTTCGCCGACCAGATTGCCTACCGGCACGCGCACGTTGTCGAGAAAACACTCGTTCAGATCGGTGCCGCCCTCGAGCATGCGCACCGGCCGCACGGTGACACCGGGGCTGGCCATGTCGATCAACAGGAACGAGATGCCACGCTGAGGCTTGGCCGCCGGATCCGTGCGCACCAGCGCGAACATCATCGAACTCCACTGCGCATAGGAGGTCCAGACCTTGTGACCGTTGACGACGAAGTGGTCGCCGTCGCGCACGGCCGTAGACCGCAGCGAAGCCAGATCGGAGCCCGAGCCCGGCTCGGAGAAGCCCTGCGCCCACCAGACATCACTATGGCGGATCGCGGGCAGGTGACGCGCCTTCTGCTCCGGCGTACCGAAGCGGATCAACACGGGGCCGAGCATGTTGATGCCGGCGGCGATGATTCGCGGCGCATCGGCCAGCAACATCTCTTCATCGAACAGATAGCGCTGCACCGCCGACCACCCCGGGCCGCCGTGCTCCACCGGCCAGTTCGGTGTGATCCAGCCGCGGGTCTCCAGGATGCGGAACCACTCGACGTAGTCATCGCGCTCCAGGCGCAGGCCGGCCGCCACCTTGCGGCGCGTGCGCTCGGGAAGCTGGTCGCGTACGAACGCGCGCACCTCGGCCCGAAAGGCCTCGAGTTCCGGGGCGAACGACAGCTTCACGAGGCGCCCCCGCCCAGCACGATCAGGGCGTCGAGGGCCAGCACGCGATCCGGATAGGCGATCAGCGGATTGATGTCGATCTCGTCGATGGCCGGATTGGCCAGCATCTGCGCGCCGACCGCGGCCACGACCCGGGCCACCGCCTGAGCATCGACCGCCGGCGCACCCCGGATGCCGTCGAGCATCGGTGCCGCCTTCAGGGAGTGCAACTCGGCGACGATGTCGGCCACGGCTGCATCCGGCGCCAGCAGGCGGACGTCGCGCAGTGCCTCGATCCAGATGCCGCCCAGACCGGCCATCACGACCGGCCCCCAGTCGGGATCGCGCCGTGCGCCGACCACCAGTTCGAGTCCGCGATCGCCCATCGCCTCGACCAGCACGCCGTCGAGCGCGAGGCCTGGACGATGGCTGGCGACATTGTCGTGCAGGCGAGCCCAGGCGGCGCGCAGGGACGGCTCGTCGTGCAGACCCACGATCACGGCGCCCGCCTCGCTCTTGTGTGCGAGTGCCGGCGACTGCGCCTTGATGACCACCGGCCAGCCGATGCGCCCGGCGATCGCGACCGCGGCGTCGGCGTCCCGCGCGAGTTCGCCAATCGGGATTGGAATGCCCAGGGCCGCCAGCCAGCGCTTGCTCAGGTACTCGGGAACGACCGGACCGGTCGCGTCAGCGGGCACCGCGCTCGAACGCGCCGGGCCTGTCACGGCGTTCGCAAGGACGCCGGAGTCGGCCCGCGCCGCACGCTCGCGCATGGCGCCGTATTCGACGATGCGCGCCACCGCCCGCAAGGCGCGGTCGGACGAACGCTGGAACGGCACGCCGCTGTCACGAATGGCATCGACGAAGAAATCCTCGATCGGTCCGTCGTCGCCGGTCACCACCAACACCACGGGTTTCGCCGCCCGCGCCAGCGCGGGCACGATGTGCTCGGTCTTGTCGCGCTGGGCCACCGTGGGGCCGGCCGGAATGCTCAGCACCATTTGTCCGATGGAGGCGTCTGCCAGCAGGATGTCGATGATCTCGCCGATCAGGCCCGGCTGGCGCACGCCGATGGTGGTGTAGTCGAGCGGGTTCTCGGCCACCGCGAACGCCGGCAGCTTCTCGCGCAAGCGGGTGACGGTGTGCGCCTGCAGGGCCGGCAGCTCGAGCCCGATGTCGTCGCAGAAATCGAGCGCGATGTTCTTCATCGCGCCCGAACCGGTCATGAACGCCAACGCGCCCGCGGGCGGCTCCGGATAGCGCGACAGGATTGCGCTGACGTCGAACAGCTCGTCGAGCGTGTCCACGCAGACCACCGCCTGGCGCCGGAGCATCGTGATCGCGCTGGCGTGATCGCCGGCCAGCGCGCCGGTATGCGAGGCCGCGCCCTCGCGCGCCCGTGCGCTTCGGCCTGGCATCAGCAGCACGACCGGCTTGCCGGCCGCCCGTGCACGCGCCGCCAGCGCGAGGAACAGGCCGGGCCGGCGGATCTGCTCGGCATACAGCGCGATCACGCCGATGCCGGCATCGTCGATGCAGTGAGCGAGCACGTCCTCGATGCCGACCGACACCTCGTTGCCGGTCGAAAAAACGAGGCTGATGGGCAGGCCGCGGCCGAGCATCGCATCGCGCATGTTCGCGGCCATCGCGCCGCTCTGGGCGAGCACCGCCACCGGTACGCAATGCCCGCCCGAGCGGGGCGCGAAGGCCTGCGGTGCGGCCAATGGCTCGAAGGTGACCGGCACACGGTCGGCGAAGTTGGTAAAGCCCATGCAATTGGGCCCGACCACGGCGATGCCGGATGCATGCGCAACCTCGGCCAACGCCTGCTGCCGCGCACGGCCTTCGTCACCGGTCTCGGCATAGCCGGAGGCGAACAACACCGCCGAGCGACAACGCCGCCGGCCCAACGCCTGCACCGCATCGAGCACACCGGCCTCGGGAATCGCCAGCACGGCGAGATCGATGTCGGTGGGCAACTCGTCGATCGTGCGGACGCACGGGCGGCCATCGATCTCGTCGCTGCTGCGGCTGACCAGGTGCAAGGCGCCGCCGTAACCGAAGCGAGCCAGGTTGCCACTGACGAAGCCCCCGAAGGAGCGCGGGTCGGCCGAGGCGCCGATGATCGCGATCGACCGGGGTCGGATCAGACTCTCGACCGGTCGCGCGGAGTCTCCTCGGGGTTCTATGTTCGCCATCCGCGCATCTTGGCATACCAGAAATTGATTTTCAACATGCCAGAATGACAAAGGCCTGGCGGGATGTGGTCGGTGAAACGCGCCAAAAATCGCGAAAAAAGCCGCTATTGCCGCAAATTCAAGGCATTAACAGTGCTCTTGAACACAGCGAACTCGCCCCGCCAATCAAAGACGTCCATACCCGAACAAACACTTTGCATACCTGAAACTTCTTTCCGTATACTTTGACCGCATCGAAGTTGCCACGACAGAGACGTGCGAGACACTGCCAAGCCGAGCCCCGACGCGGCAATCGCTGACGAACGACCGCGTCGCGCGGGGCGCGCCAACGATATTCGCGCCACGTTGCAGGAAGAGATCGAGACCGGTCGCCTGCCGCCGGGTAGCACGCTCGACGAGCGCGATCTCGCCGCCCGCTTCGATGTTTCGCGCACCCCGGTGCGCGAGGCATTGCAGCAACTGGCCGCGCGCGATCTGGTTCGCATCGCGCCGCGCCAGGGCGTGACGGTCACCCGCTTGTCTATCGCCACCGTGCGCGCCATGCTCGAATTCATCGCCGAAGCCGAGGCCGTCGTCGCCAAACTGGCCGCGCGCCGGGTGGACTACGAGCTGCGCGCAGCGCTGGACGACGGTCTCGCGCGCTGCCAGGATGCGGCGCTCAACGGAGGCTCGGCCGAGTACGCGATCGCCAATGCGCTGTTCCACGAGGCCATCTACGCCGGCTGCCGCAACGACTACCTGGCCGAGCAGGTGCGCCAGGCCCGACGGCTGATTCAACGCTACCGCCTGCGTGATTTCCAGAACAAGGCCCAGCTGGCAAAGTCCCTGCAGGACCACCTGCGCATTGCCCGTGCGATCCAGGCCGGCGACGAGGCCGCGGCCGCCGAGATGATGATGCTGCACGTACCCAGTGGAAACACGGGCTTTTCGGAGTTTCTCGCGATGGTGCCCATGAACTTCTTCGAAGCGGAGACCCACTGATGGGCTCGACAGGACGATCGATCCAGGTAGAGGGCATCGCTCACAAGGCGCCGATCCCGCTCGCCTCGCGGGTGGGGCCGCTGCTGTGCTCATCGGGCATCGCGGGCAAGGACGCCGCCGGCAATCTGCCACAGGATCCGGCCGAGCAGACCCGGCTCGCGTTCGCCAACCTCGAAAAGGTGCTGGCCGCAGCCGGCGCGTCGCTGCGCCATGTCGCCAAGCTCACGGTCTACGTGCGCGACGACGACGTCCGCGACGCGATCAACGAGCAGTGGCGCCGTTGCTTCCCCGATCCGGCCGACCGCCCCGCCCGCCACATCCTGGTCTACGCGCTGCAGCACGGCATGGCCATCCAGCTCGAATTCATCGCCTTCGTCCAGGACTGATCCCCACCATGATCATCGACGCGCACGCGCATATCGTTCTGCCCCCCGAGAGCTTCCGCTACATGGCCGAACTGGTTGGCGGACGCGCCAATCCGCACGGTCGACGCCCCCTGCCCGAGGCCTCGGTGCGCAGGGCCGCCGAGGAACTGGTGCGCATCATGGATTCCGTCGGCACGGACATGCAGCTGATCTCGCCGCGGCCCTATCTGCAGATGCATTCGATCAAGCCGCCGAAGGTGACCGAACTCTGGTCGCAGCACTGCAACGACCTGATCGCGAAGTTCTGCGAATTCTTTCCGGATCGTTTCCGCGGCGTGTGCGGCCTACCGCAGCACCTCGACGAGCCGCTCGAGGTCCGCGTCATCCCCGAGCTCGAGCGCTGCGTGAACGAGCGGGGCTTCGTCGGCTGCCTGATCAATCCGGATCCGACCGAGAGCAACGGTCACCCGCCCGGCCTGGGCGAGACCTTCTGGCACCCCTTGTATGCGAAGATGGTCGAGCTCGATGTGCCCGGGCTGATCCACTCGGCCGGCAGTTGCAGCCCGCGCGAGTCCTACACGCTGAAGTTCATCAACGAGGAGAGCATCGCGGTCATCTCGCTACTGGGCGAGAAGATCTTCGACACCTTTCCGGACCTGAAGATCGTGGTCGCGCACGGCGGCGGGGCCATTCCTTATCAGATGGGGCGTTTTCGCTCGTGGGCCGTGCGCCGCAACGACGCCGAATCGTTCGACGCGCAAATGCGCAAGCTCTACTACGACACCTGCAACTACTCGAAGGAGGCGATCGACTTCCTGCTGCGGGTGATCGGTACCGACAACGTGCTGTTCGGCACCGAGAAGCCGGGCACGGGCAGCGCACCCGACCCCGAGACCGGGCGCGACTACGACGACATGAAGCCGGTCATCGAGAGTATCGACTGGCTCTCGAAGCAGCAGCTCGAGGACATCTTCGAGTGCAACTGCCGGCGTGTGTACGGTCGCGCCTTCGCCAACTACCGCGAAGCGCCGGCCAAGGACTGATCGATGCGGAGGCGACCCGGCGCGTGCCGTGAGCCAGCCTCCCGATATCCCCAGGAGACAGCACCGTGGCGATGACCCGAGAAGACAACGAGCTGCTCACCCGCGTCGAGAACGGCGCGCCGATGGGTGAGATGATCCGCCAACACTATTGGATTCCGGCGGCCCCCTCGAGCAAGCTCGAGGCCGGCGGCGCGCCACTGCGTGTGCGCCTGCTCGGCACCGACCTGATCGCCGTGCGTGCGCCCGACGGCAGCGTGGGCGTCCTCGACGAGCGCTGCCCGCATCGCAAGGCCTCGCTCGCGCTGGCGCACAACGAGAACGACGGGCTGCGCTGCATCTACCACGGCTGGAAGATGAACCTGGCCGGCAACGTCATCGACGCACCGAATCACACCGGTGACCAGCAGGCATTCTGCAAGCACGTGAAGGTCAACAACTATCGTGCCATCGACCGTGGCGGCATCGTCTGGGCCTGGCTCGGCAAGGGCGACCAGGCGCCGAAGTTCCCCGAGTTGCCGTTCGTCGATCTGCCGGCGCAGCAACGCTCGGTGACCAGCGTCGAGGTGCCCACCAACTGGGTCCAGGGCGTCGAGGCGTCGATGGACTCTTCCCACGTCGGCATCCTGCATGCCTCGACCGCGCAGATCACGGCGGGCCCGGGCAACCAGCGCCTGCTGATGTCCAAGGCACTGGCGCCCCGGCTCGAGTTCGAGGAGCAGCCGTACGGTTATCGGTACGCGGCCGTGCGCGACCTGCCCGATGGTGGCATGTACGCCCGGGTCAACAACTTCGTGATGCCCTGGTACGGCATCATCTGCCCGCCCAACGACGGCGGGCCCGCGACCGTGTTCTTCTCGACGCCGGTCGACGACGTCACGCATCGCGCCTGGTTCGTGCACTTCAATGTCAACGGTCCGCTGGGCATGACGATCATGTCAGCCTCGCCCGACGTCTGGAACTTCCCGCCCCTGCCGCCCGGCACTGCGGCCGAGAACTGGGGACAGAACCGCGACCTGATGAGGCGCGGCCACCAGACCGGCTTTCCGCAGCACCTGGGCACCGAAGATTTCGCGATGTTCATCAGCCAGGGGCCTATCTATGACCGCAGCGACGAGCAGCTGTGCTCGGCCGACGGCGCCGTGATCCGTGTTCGCCAACTGCTGCTGCGCGCGGCCAAGGAGTTCATGGCCGGCAAGGCACCCGAGATGGCCGCCGGTCCGGCGCTCGACTATCGCCGGATCCGCTCGATCGGCGGGGTGCTGCCTGCCGGTGGCGACTGGCGATCCCTGGCCGACGCTGCCTGAACGCACGACGCAGTCCCGGCGCCGCCGGTTCGCTTTCGAGGCCGACCTGCCAACTACGACGACGGCATCTTCGCCGCCCATCCCGGAGGACCAATCCCATGAAACCCCTGCGCAGACTGCTGATCGCGGCATTCACGGCCGCCTCGGTTGCCCTTCCCGCGGTCGCGACAGCGGCCGACAAGCCGCTGATCAAGATCCTGGTCGGCTTCCCCCCCGGTGGTGGCACCGACGCCATCGTGCGCCTGATCGCGGAGAAGCTGCCCGAGCACCTCGATGGTCAGAAGGTGATCATCGAGAACAAGCCGGGCATCGGCGGCATGATGGCCGCCGATGCGGTCAGCAAGGCCGAGCCCGACGGCACCACCTACATGGTCGCGCCGAACGCCACGCCGACCTTCCTGACGCTCAATTTCGCCGATCGCATCAAGTGGGACATCTTCAAGGATTTCGCACCGGTCGCTCAACTCGTGTCCTATCCGCTGGGCATGGCGGTGGCGAACACCACCGGCGCCACCAACGCGAAGGAATTCGTGGCCTGGGCCAAGGCGCATCCGCAACAGGCCAACGTCGGCACACCGGGCGCCGGCGGTCAGAATCACTTCCTGTCGGTCGAGTTCGCCAAGGCCGCGGGCATCGAGCTGCCATTGGTGCCCTACAAGGGCTCGCCGCCGCTGGTCACCGACCTGATCGGCGGCCACGTGCCGGCCGGCGTCACCCTGATGGCCGGCATGATGAACCATGCCGCGGCCGGCAAGCTGCATGTGATCGGCATCTTCGCCAAGGAACGATCGCCGCTGATTCCCGAGGTGCCAACCATGATCGAGCAAGGCATCGATGTCACCAGCGGTGAGGGTTGGACCGCCATGTGGGCCCCGGCCGGCACGCCCAAGACCGAACTCGAGCGCATGCAGGGCGCGCTCAAAGCGGTACTGGGCAAAGCCGACATGCGTGAGGCACTGATGAGCAAGCTGTTCGTCGTGCCAGACTTCCAGCCGGCCGGGCCGATGATCGATCGTCAGCGCGCCGAGATCGATCACTGGCGGCCGATCATCGCAGCCTCCGGTTTCAAGCCGAGCAAGTGACCCGACACGAAGGCCACTCGCCAGACGGAGCCGACCGGTGACGATCGAGATGCGCGTTCATGCGCTGACCTGGCAGGCCGAGGGCGTGATCGGCGTCGCGCTGCAGCCGTGCGCCCCCGGCGTGGCGCTGCCGGCCGCCGAACCAGGCGCGCACATCGATCTCACCCTGCCCGACGGTTCACGGCGCAGCTACTCGCTGATCGAACCGGATCCGGCACCGCACAGCTACCAGATCGCGGTCGGCCTCGACCGGGCAAGCCGCGGCGGCTCGCGCTGGATCCACGAGAACCTGCGACCGGGTGCCTGCCTGCCGGTTGCCGAACCCACGAATCAGTTCCCGCTCGACGAGAGCGCGGCCACCAGCGTGTTGATCGCCGGCGGCATCGGCATCACACCGATCCTGAGCATGGTCCGGCGACTGAGTGCCATCGGGCGCAAATGGGAGCTGCACTACGCCTGCCGCACGCGCCGACAGGCGGCCTTCGTCGACACGCTGCGCGAACTGGCCGAACACACCGGCGCAACACTCGCGCTGCACTGGGACCAGGAAGCGGGCGGCACGCCGATCGCCGTCGCCGACGTGGTGGCGGTCGCGCCCGCGGACGCACACCTGTACTGCTGCGGGCCCACCGGCATGCTGGAGGCATTCCGCACCGCCTGCAGCACGCGCCCCGCGCGCAATGTGCACTTCGAATATTTCGCCACCGATGTCGAAGCGGCGACCCAGGGTGGCTTCAGCGTCGTGCTGGCGCGGCGCGGAGTGGCGCTGACCGTGGCGGCCGGACAATCGATCCTGGACACGCTCGAGGCCGCCGGTATCGAACTGCCCTACTCCTGCCGGGAGGGCATCTGCGGCACCTGCGAGGTGCGGGTGCTCGCAGGTGAACCCGATCACCGCGACATGGTGCTCGATGAAACCCGGCGCGCCGCCAACGACCGCATGATGATCTGTTGCTCGGGTGCGCGCAGCGCATCGCTGACGCTGGACATTTGAACTGGGATTTCCGCCTGCCATGAGCGAAGAACTCGTCACCTATCGCTGCGACGGCGACGTCGCCGAGATCGGCCTGAACCGCCCCGACAAACGCAATGCCATCAACGAGGCGGTGATCGACGCCCTGCGCGAGGCGGTCCGCCGCGCGCACGACGATGCCGCCGTGGGCGTGATCCACGGTCACGGGCCCTGCTTCAGCGCCGGGCTCGATCTGGCCGAGGCATTGGCGCGCGCAACCGGCAGGATCCAGCGGCCCCGCAAGCGCCGCCGCCACAACTGGCACGAGGTGTTCGACCTGATCGAGCGTGGGCCGATTCCGTTCGTCGCCGCGCTGCACGGCGCGGTCGTCGGCGGCGGGCTGGAACTGGCCACTTCCGCCCATCTGCGCGTCTGCGACCGCAGCGCGTTCTTCGGTCTGCCCGAGGGCCAGCGTGGCATCTTCGTCGGTGGCGGCGGCACCGTGCGCATCCAGCGCGTGGTCGGCACCGCGGTCATGACCGACATGATGCTGACCGGCCGCCTGCTGTCGGCCGACGAGGCGCTCGTCGCGCACATCGTGCGTTACGTCGAGCCCGATGGCGGCGCTCTGGCCAAGGCCCGCGAACTGGCCGCGCGCATCGCCCGCAATACGCCGGAGACCAATTGGATGATCTGCAATGTGCTGCCGCGCATCCAGGACATGTCGCACGACGACGGTCTGTTCGTCGAACAGTTGAACTCCCTGGGCGCCCGGCCGCCGGAGGCTGGCGAGCGGCTACGCGAGTTCGTCGAGGGGCGCGCCCGCCCGCTGACCGGCACCGGCACCGGCAACGGAAGCGAATGAACATGAACCTTTTCGATCTCACCGACGCCGATCGCCAGCGCGCGGCCGAGCACATCGCGTTCGCCGAGCGCGAAGCCGCCACCATCGACGATCTGCCGGCCGGTGTGACGCCGCGGCCCGTGAACTCGGTCGCGATCATCGGCGCCGGTACGATGGGTGGCGGCATCGCCCTGTCGCTGGCCGCCGCCAACATTCCCAGCACGCTGATCGAGACCGGTGACGAGGCGCTGCAGCGCGGCCTGGCGCGGGTGCGCAAAACGCTCGAGGCGAGCGTCAAGCGCGGCAGCCTCGACGCCGACCAGATGCAGGCCCGCCTGGCGCTGATCGGCGGCTCGCTATCGCTCGAGGACGCGGCGGCCGATGTCGACCTGATCATCGAGGCCGTGTTCGAGGACATGGCACTCAAGAAGCAGATCTTCACCAGGCTCGATGGCATCGCGCGCGCCGGAACCGTGCTGGCCACCAACACCTCCGGCCTGGACATCGACGAGATCGCCGCGGTGACCGGGCGACCGGCCGAGGTCATCGGCGCCCACTTCTTCAGTCCGGCCAACGTCATGCGCCTGCTCGAAGTGGTGCGCACCCGCGACAGCGCGCCCGACGTGATCGCCACGCTGATGGCGCTGGGGCCGCGCATCGGCAAGACGGCCGTGCTGGCACGCGTGTATCCGGGCTTCGTCGGCAACGCGATGTTCCGCCAGTATCACCGCGAAGCGCACTTCCTGGTCGAGGACGGCGCGCTACCGCACGAGGTCGACGCGGCGCTGACCGCCTTCGGCTATCGCATGGGCATCTTCGCCGTGCACGACCTGGCCGGCAACGACGTCGGCTACTCGGTGCGCAAGGCGCAGATGGCGACCCGCGACAACGACCGCCGCTGGAACGACCTCATCATCGAACTGGTCGACATGGGTCGGCTCGGCCAGAAGAGCGGCCGCGGCTGGTACCGCTACGACGACGGCGACCGCCGCCCGCAGCGCGATCCGGACCTCGAGACAATCATCATCGAGCGATCGGCGCGCATGGGCATTACCCGGCGCCCCATCGACGCCGACGAGATCCTCCAGCGCTGCCTGTTCGGCATGGTCAACGAGGGTGCCCGGCTGCTCGAGCGGGGCATCGCCCAACGTCCGAGCGACATCGACATCGTGTTCCTGCGCGGCTACGGTTTTCCGCCCGAGCAAGGCGGCCCGATGTTCATGGCCGACCGCATCGGACTCGGCAGGGTCGCCGCGACGGTGCGGCGGCTGCACGACGCACACGGCGCCTGGTGGGAACCCGCACCTCTGCTGCTGCAACTGGCGGCCGAGGAGAGATCGTTCGCGGATTGGCAGCGGAACCGGCGTTGAGCCCGCGCGGGCCGGACTCGCGCGCAGGTCCATTCATGATCGAACCGGCTCAGACCTTGAATGCTGAGACGGTCGCCATCAGTTGATCGGCACCCTCTTGCAACAAGGCAACCGTTGCCGCGGTCTCCTCGACCTGGGCGGCATTGTGGCTGGCACTTTCGTCGATCGAGACGACCGATGTATTGATCTGGTCGAGGCCGGCGCGTTGTTCCTGGCTGGATTCACTGACGACGCGGATGCGCTCGCTGACGCCGGCCATCAACTCGACGAGTTCGCCAACCGAGCCGCCGGCCCGGTTCATCTGATCGGTCCCGGCGTGCACCTGCGCCGACGATTCGGTGATCAAGCCGGTGATTTCCTTCGCGGCACCCGCGGCGCGCTGCGCCAGCGCACGAACCTCGGAGGCAACCACCGAGAACCCACGGCCGGCATCGCCGGCCCGAGCCGCCTCGACGGCCGCATTGAGCGCCAGAATGTTGGTCTGGAACGCGATGCCGTCGATCACCGAGATGATGTTGCCGATCTTGACCGAACTCTGATTGATGTCGGCCATGATGCGCTCCAGACCGACGACCTCCTCACGGGTTCGCGTGGCAATGTCGGACGCCATGACTGCCTGAGTCGCCACCTCGTCGATGAACTCGGCGCTCTTGACGCCGGTCACGGTCATCTGTTCAACCGCAGCGGCGGTTTCCGCGGTGGCCGATGCATCCGATTCGACCCGCCGCGCGAGGCCATTCGAAGCATCCAGAACCTCCTTGCTGCTATTGGCCACCATCATGGCGCGTTCACGAACCTCGGACACGATGCCGACCAGCGAGCCGCGCATGGACTCGACGGCGCCCAGCAGTTGGCGAAACTCCGGACTACCCACGGCGCTGACATGCTTGCTGAGGTCTCCTGCCGCAATGGCGGTCGCGACGTCGACCGCGCTCGCCAAGGGTCTGGTGATCGCGCGACCGATCATCCAAGCCGCAATGCCGATGAACGCCGCGAAAAGCATGGATACGACCGAGACCATGAATAGCGCGGATCGCGCGCTCTGTTCCTTCATGCGCAGCCGACGATCGAGCGCGGCCGCACCGTCGGCGATCAGCTTGAACGCGGCATCGATGGACTCGGTCATGCCGGCGAAATAGGCCTTGGCGTCATAGGTCAGTGCTTCGGCCTCGAGAATTTCCCGGCTGCTGAGCGAGATGCCCTTGGCAACCTGGGCGAAACCGCTCGCGATGGACGATTTCAGCGCGGTGGCGAGTTCCGCATCGCCGCCTTGGACGACCTTGCCCAGCGAGCGCCGAGCCTGACCCAGTCGGGCATCGGCATTGGCCCACATCTGCCTCAGTCGCTGTCGATCACGTTCGTCGGCCCTGGTGTTGGTGAGCAGCGCATTACCGAATCCGCGCATCTGGCCCAGATGCTCGGTCAGCCAAGGCAGTTGCACGAGCACCGTCTGCGCGAGCTGATAGTCCTCGAGAACCGGCTCCAGCGACAGGCTGTAGTGATCCATCATCGAATCCACCAGTTCCATCAGCGAGCCGACGAGTCTGGTGTGCTGGCTGAAGCTGTCGGCACCGGACAGGCGCTTGTCGATCAGTCGCGGACCCAGCTCGCGCCAGCTTCGCTCGTAGTCGGCCAGCACGGCCTGCAAAGCGGCCGGTGCGGCCGCGCTCGCAAGACTCTCCCTGGCGATCGCCAATGCCTGTTCGAGCTTCGCGTGGCGCTCGCTCAAGGGCGATCGCAATGACTGGTTGCCCGCCAGGTAGCCGGCCCCCACGCCACGGCTCATCTGCGTGTTGCGCACCAGATCCGCAATTTTCAGGACCGGATCGTATCCGGCGATCTTGAGCTGAATCGTGTGCAGCTCACCGAGTTCGCGCTTGACCGACCCCGAGGCGACGAACGCTACCGCCGCGACCGCAACGATTCCCAGCGCCGCAACGATGTGAACGATCTTGAATCTCTCGAGGATGCCCATTCGCACTCGTCCCTGAAATAAGGTGCGATCCAATCCGCACGATCTCCAGTCCTTATCGACCGATTCGGCGCAGGCTTTCGGGAGCCTGAGCCGAGAAGAGTGGCAGCAAACCCTGGCTATTCGGCCGACCGAACCGCCACGATCTCAGTAGCGAAACACCCCGACCGACTTCGCCAGCCGCTCGGCCTGATCGCGCAGGCTGCCAGCAGCGGCGGCGGCCTCCTCGACGAGTGCCGCGTTCTGCTGGTTCATGTCGTCGATCGCGGACATGCCCTCCAGGACCGACTCGATCTCGCCGGTCTGCGACTCCGCCGCGGCGGTGATCTGCGAGATCAGACCCGACACCCGCTCGAACTCGAGCACGATCTCGTGCATCGTCTTGCCGGCCTGACCGACCAGTGCCGTGCCGCCATCGACATTGGCCGACGATTCGTGGATCAGCTGGCCGATCTCTTGCGAGGCCTTGGAACTGCGGCCGGCCAGCGCACGCACCTCGGCCGCCACCACTGCAAAGCCGCGTCCTTGCTCGCCGGCCCGAGCGGCCTCGACCGCAGCATTCAGCGCCAGAATGTTGGTCTGGAAGGCGATGCCGTTGATCACCGAGATGATCTCGCTGATCTTGTTGCTCGAGGTCGAGATATCGGTCATTCGCGCCACCACCTGATCGACGATCGCGCCGCCGGCGCGTGATGCCTGCGAGGCCTCGCGGGCGCGCCCGTCAGCCTGACGGGCACTGTTCGCCTCGGCGCGGATCGATTCCGTGATCTGCTGCAGATTGTCGCGAAACATCTGCACCTGCGCGGCCAGCTCCTGGGTGCGCTCGCTGAGATCGTTGTTGCCCACGGCAATCTCGCCGGCCGCGTTGACCACCTCGCGTGCCGACTCGTCGGCCACCGACACGAGCTCGCGCAGACGCTGTCGCATTGCCTCGAACGCGCCCGCGACGCTTCTGGGCTCGGCGGTCGAGATGCCGTGGGTCAGGTCGCCATCGGCGACGGTGCGTGCAACCCTGGCGAGCAAGGCCGGCTCGGCACCGATGCTCGCCCAAATGCCCCGGATGACCCACCAGAACGCAACGGTCAGGGCCAACGCCGTTGCCGCCAGCATCATCAGGTTGACCGTGAACATCCGTTCGTTCGACGCGAGGAAGGCACTGGCCTGACGATCCGCATAGGCCAGGGAGTCGCCGACGCTCTCGTCGACCTCGGCGCGGTGGCGCATGAACAACTTGTGCAGCTTCATGAGCTTGCCGCGCGCGGCATCGGGATCGCCGTCGCGGATCGGCAGCAGGACGTCCTCGTAGGCAGCATCCATGAAAGCCTGGGCCGTCGCGTTCTGGTGGCCGACCAGATTCTCGGTCATCTCGTTCGCACCGACGGTCGACCAGTGCTTGAGCCGCAATTCGTATTCGCGGCGCTGGCGCTGGAATTCCGCGATCGCCTCGTCGATCGGGACCGTTCCTTCGATTGCCTCGGATACGACCAGCCGGATGCCGACAACGTAGAGCGGAGGCGGAAGAATGTCCGCCGTGATGTCCTTGGCTGTGAATACGCGGTCGGCGGCCGAGCTTCCCTTGCCGATCGAGACGTGGGTGTTGCCGACCAGCGCGGCACTGGTCAGGAGCGTGATCAGCATCAGCAACCACAGACGCGCCTTGATGCCCAGGCGCCAGGCGGACGATTCGGGTTCGACGCGGTTTTCGCGTGCTTCGGTCGACGACATGGTGTTCCCCTCATTGCGATTGCGTTGGGTGTTCTCCACCCACCGGAGTGCCGTTTCGGCGCTGGCGGGCCGTCGTTTCGGATCGTCCTGCCACGAACGGAATGGTCCGGCCGTTCTTGCACTGCAACATGAACCGGGGGAACGGGCGGGGGAAAGCGCACGACGATCGGCGGCCCCGCTCAGGGGATGGCGATCGTGCCCAGACTCGTGGCCGGATCGGCGATGGTGGCGGCGCGCACGGCGCCGTCACTGACCGCATAGACCGTGTCGTCGATGAACACGGCGCGACGCGCGTCCATGCTGCGCCAGCCGGCGTAGGATGATGCGCCCGGCAGCAGATCGGTCATCGACAGGGTGCCCAGCGGCGCCATCGGCGTCACCGGATCCGACGGATCGATGCTGAGCAGGCGGATGCCACTGAGCGCACTGGTGCCGTACCAGCTCGACAGGTAACTGCGAACCGGGATCGCCACGATCGCGGGATCGGCACCGGCCACCGGCCGATAGAACGTGAATGCATGGGGATCCCACGTGGCATCGGAGTCCGTGTAGGAATCGCCGAGCGGCAGCGACAGACGCTCGCGCGGATCAGCCGGATCGCTGACATCGAACAAGGTCGCCTTCAGCCGCCGCGGCCAGCGTCCGTCGCCGTCGAAGCCGATCCCGAGCAGGTGCCCGTCATCCAGCGGGTGCAGGTAGGTGGAGAAGCCGGGCAGCTTTAGCTCGCCCAGCCGGCGCGGCGCGCTCGCATCGCTGAGGTCGTAGACGAAGAACGGATCGATCTGGCGGAACGTGACCAGATAGGCCCGATCGCCGATGAAGCGGGCCGATTGCAGCGTTTCGCCCGGCGCAATGGAATCCGACCGGCCGACCGTCTCGAATCGCCCGTCCTTGGCGCGCAGGGTCGCCAGATAGCTGTAGCTACCCTTGTCCCAGTCGGTGGCCGCGACCCGCAGCGTGCCGTCGGCGTGTTCGTCGATCGCGTAGTCGTTGATGAGCCTGCCGTCGAACGCACCGCTGGCGTCGTAGTCGAGCGCGCCGGCACCGTCGCGCTTGAAGCGGTGCAGGATCGTCAGATTGCGCGGGCTGGAAAGCTCGTCGCCCTGACGCCAGTACGGCGTGAACACGGTCAGCGAGCGCTCGGTCATCAGCACACCCTGCGCCTCGGCCAGCAAGGTTCGCGACGATGCCGACCGGGTGTCGAGATCGATCGTGCTGATCCGTAACCAGGCCAGCCTGGTGGCGGTGTCGACGCGCGCGAAGCGGGCGCACTGGTCGGCGGTCGGGGCGGCGCCGTCGATGGCCTGCGCCGACCCCGCGCCGCCCGTGCGTTCGAACGCGGTCATGTCGGCTAGCCAGTCGCTCAGGCTGCGTGCCCGAACCAGACGCTCGTTCTCGGCCATCGTCGCGGCCACGGCGTCGTTCCAGGCGGGCGATCCGGGTGCCACGCGCGACGGATCGACGTCGGGATAGCTGCGTACGCCCACGGGCAGTTGCAATGCCGACTGGGTGACCAGGTAGACCATTGCGCCAATACGGCGTGCCGCGAGCAGCGAACCGGGCACATCCAGCAACCACTGTTCGGCGGGCGCGCCATCGGCGGCGACATCGAACAGGCGCAGGCGGGTTCGAGGCGGCGCCCAGCCTGAGAATCCCGGTCCACAGCCGGCGTCGACACAGAGCACCGCGCTGTCGGCAGACGCGCCCGTCGCCCCGCCCAGCGGTTGCGGATAGGCATATATCTGATCGGAGGTGCTCAGGGCCAGCAAGGCATCGGGCGCCACCAGCATCAGCCCGCGCGCGGATTCGGGCGCGACGAGATGGCCGGTGCCCGCCAGCGGGGTATCGGCCGGCCAGCGCGTCTGACCCAGTACCGTCAAGGCGGCCGACGGCGCGACGAGCAGTTCGGACAGCGTCAGACCATCGACATCGCGGCGCAAGGTGAACAGGCGGCGGCCGTCGGTCTTGACCGGATCGGGTTCGTCGATACCGGCGATGCGGACATTGGTTTGCGAAAAACTGGCGGCCGGGCCTGCCGCGGCATCGGCCGCCGGCGCGCTCACGGGCGCGGAAACGGCGCCGCCGCCGGCCTCGGCGAACCTCATTCGTGACAGACCGTCGAGCTGCTCACGCAGCATGGCGAGCGCCGTGTCCTCGATGTGGGCCTCGAGCGCGGCACAGGCATCGCCGCCCGCAAAACCCACGACCGAAAGCGTGCCCTTGGGCTGCAGCCTGGGCGCCTCGGCGGGCGTGTCGCCGCCGCCGCAGGCGGCCATCGCGGCCAGCAGGACGGGCAACGCGAGTCGGCGCCCGACGGTGGCGAGAAATGGTGTCATGGTTCCCCCGAACGAATCCTGCCCAGACGCGCGACAATGCACGATCCGGCGAAACTTCGCCAGCCCAGGACAGACGACGGAGACGGCATGCGTTTGAGCGCCCCCCGCATTTCCCCCGTACCGCAAGATCGATGGACCGACGAGCAGCAGGCTCTCGCCGCGCCCATTCTCGCGCGCCACGGCAGACTGCTGAACATCTTCCGCACCCAGCTCGCACATCCGGAGGCGATGCGCGGCTTCCTCGGTTTCGGCAGCTATGTGCTCAGCAAGCGCAATACGTTGCCCGCCCGCGAGCGCGAGATCGTCGTGCTGCGCACGGGCTTTCTGTGCGGCTCGGGCTACGAGTGGACCCAGCACCACCGGATCGGCCTGCACGCCGGTCTCACCGAGGCGGAGATCGAGCGCATCAAGACGGGCCCGGACGCACCCGAATGGTCGGCCGCCGATCGGGCCCTGCTGCGCGCAACGGACGAGCTGCACGCCGATCAGTTCATCGGCGATGGCGCCTGGCAGGCGTTGGCCGAGCACTTCTCCGAGCAGCAGTCCATCGACGTCGTCTATACGGTCGGGCAATACACGCTGGTCTCGATGCTGCTCAATACGCTGGGTGTTCAACTCGACGACGGCCAGACGCTGGATCCCGATCTGCGCCGATGATGCGTTCGTCGAACGCGTCGCCCACGCTTTCGTTCACACCGTTGCCATGTCGCGACCGCCCTTCATCACCGACGAGACACCCATGCCGCCAATCGAAAGCCTGCGCGAGCGCTTTGCCGGACGTCTGCTGACCGACCCGGCCGAGACGGCGGCCCATCTGACCGACTGGCGCGGCAAGTGGACGGGGCGAGCGATCGCGGTCGCGCAGCCCGACGACACCGACGGTGTGGCCGCGATCATGCGCTGGTGTCACGCGCATCGGGTCGCCGTGGTGCCGCAGGGTGGCAACACCGGCTTGTCGGGGGGCGCCACCCCCGATGGCAGCGGCAACTCGCTCGTGCTGTCGCTCGCGCGCATGCGCAGGGTGCGGGCCATCGACGTTCCCAACAACACGATCACGGCCGAAGCAGGCGTGTCCCTGCACGGGGTGCAGACAGCCGCCCGCGATGCCGGCCGCCTGTTTCCGCTCAGTCTCGCCGCCGAGGGCAGCTGCACTATCGGCGGCAATCTGGCCACCAATGCCGGCGGCGTGCAGGTTCTGCGCTATGGCAACAGCCGCGATCTCTGTCTGGGTCTGGAGGTGGTCACCGTCGATGGTCGTGTCTGGCACGGCCTCAAGGGTCTGCGCAAGGACAACACCGGCTACGACCTGCGCGACCTGTTCATCGGCAGCGAGGGCACGTTGGGGGTGATCACGGCGGCGACGCTCAAACTGTTCCCGCTACCCAATTCGAAGATGGTGGCATTCGCCGCCGTCGCCAGCGCGCAAGCCGCGGTCGCCCTGCTCGAACTCGCCCAGGCAAACTTTGCCGACGGCCTCACCGCTTTCGAGCTGATGAGCGACACCTGCATCGCGCTGGTCGAGAAGCACGTCGATGCCGCCCGCTTCCCACTCGCCGAACGCGCCGCCTGGTACGCGCTGATCGAGCTCTCGAGCACGGCCGACGAGGCCGAGACCGCGCGCCTGATGGAACGGATGCTCGGCCTGGCGATCGAGCGCGAGCTGATCGTGGATGCCGCCGTGTCCACCAACATCGGCCAGTTCCGGGCCTTGTGGGCCCTGCGCGAGGACATCTCCGAGGCCCAGGGCGCCGAGGGCAAGACCATCAAGCACGACATCTCGCTGCCTATCACGCTGATCCCCGATTTCGTCGAGCAGACCAGCCGCGAGATCCTCGAGCGTTTTGCGCTCGCGCGCATGGTGGTGTTCGGCCACCTTGGCGACGGCAATCTGCACTTCAACGTATCGCCGCCGGCCGGCGCAGGCCCCGACGCCGCGCCGGCCTTCGTCGCCCAGGAAGCGGCGCTGAACAAGTTCGTCCACGATGCCGTCAGCCGCCTTGGCGGCTCGATTTCGGCCGAGCACGGGCTGGGTGTGTTACGTCGCGACGAGGCCTCGCGTTACCGCGACCCGACCGCGCAGGCATTGATGCAGGCGATCAAGCAGGCGCTCGACCCGCTGGGTCTGATGAATCCCGGCAAGGTGATCGTGCCCCCTGCCCGCTGAGCGGACGCCGCGGGTCGCGGCCCGAAACCCGGGGTGCGTCCGCGAGTCTGCGAGAATCGGCGCGCGGGGTTTGCGGCCGGCGATGTCGCCGTCCCGATTCACCCCCTCGTGAATCCCTGGAGACCTGCATGTCGCTGATCGATCTCGAATCGCTCGATGCTCTTTTCAATCCGCAAAGCGTGGCGATCATCGGCGCTTCCGGCACCCCGACCAAGATCGGCGGCCGGCCCATCGAGATGCTTCGCCTGCACCAGTACGCCGGACGCATCCTGCCGGTGAACCCTGGCGCCAGCGAGGTGCAGGGACTGCGCAGCTACCCGGACGTCGCCTCGATCGAGGGCGATGTCGACGTCGCGATCCTCGCCGTGCCCCGTCCCGCGGTCGAGGGCGCGTTGAAACAGTGTGCGGCCAAGGGCGTGCGCGGCGTGGTGATGTTCTCGGCCGGCTATGCCGAGGTCGACGAGGCCGGCGCGCAGGAGCAGCGCCGCCTGATGGCCGACGCACGCGCCGCCGGCATGCGCGTGATGGGGCCCAACTGCATGGGCTATGCAAACCTGCGCACCGGCATGATCGCGACCTTCCACCCGGCCTTCCTGACCGTGATGCCGCCCACCGGGCGCATCGGCATGGTCACGCAGAGCGGCGCGTTCGGCGGCCTGTCGGCCAACATGGCCTCCGAACGTGGTGTCGCGTTCAGCCACATCATGACCACCGGCAACGAGGGCGATGTGCAGGCGCCCGATTGCCTCGCCTGGCTGGCGCGCGATCCCGATACCGAGGTGATCATGCTCTACCTCGAGGGCTGTCGTGACGGCCCGCGCCTGCTCGAGGCACTGCGCCTGGCGCACGAGAACCGCAAGCCGGTGGTGGCGATCAAGCTGGGGCGCACAGACGCCGGCGCGCGTGCGGCCAGTTCGCACACCGCCGCGCTGGCCGGCAGCGACGCGATCTTCGACGCGATGTTCCGCCAGTATGGTGTCTACCGCGCCAATTCGATCGAGGAGTTCTTCGACATCGGCGTCGCCTGCTCGATCCGCAAGCCGCCTGCCGGCAACAAGATCGGACTGGTCACCGTTTCCGGCGGGGTCGGCGTGCTGATGGCCGACGACGCCGAATCGCGTGGACTCGACGTCGCCCCGCTGCCGCAGGCCGCGCGCCAGCAGATGAAGGCTCTGGTGCCGTTTGCCGGTGTCGAGAATCCCCTCGATGTCACGGGTCAGATCCTCAGCGACGTCGAATTGCTCAACAAGGGAATGCACATCATCCTCGAGGGCGGCAACTACGACAGCGTCGTGTGCTTCCTCGGCGCCTCGATGCGCAACCCGGAATTCGCGAAGTCGCTGATCCCCGCCTGGCAGAAGATCGCGGCCGACACCCCGGGCAAGGCGCTGGCGATCGCCGGGATGGTCGATCCCGACACCAGGCTCCTACTCGACAGCCTCGGCATTCCAACCTTTGCCGAGCCCACGCACGCGACCCGCGCAATCGCCGCGCTCGACGGTTTCCGCAAGGCGCTCGACCGTCGGTTCTCGCTGCCCGCGATCGGTGGCGCGCTGCCGCCGCTGCCCGCGGGGCCGATCACCGAACTGTCGGCGATGGCCTGCCTGCGCGCGGCCGGCCTGCCCACCGTCGAGCAGCGCCTGGCCACGAGCGCCGACGATGCGGTGGCCGCGGCCACCGCGATCGGCCTGCCGGTCGTGCTGAAGGTGGTGTCGCCCGACATCCTCCACAAATCGGACGTGGGCGGCGTGCGCGTGAACCTCGGTGATGCCGATGCGGTGCGCAGCGCCTACGACACGATCATCGCAAACGCGCGCCGCGCCAAACCCGGTGCCCGCATCGACGGCTGCCTGGTCGCACCGATGGTGCGCGGCGGCGTCGAAACCATTCTGGGCGTCAGCCACGACCCGGTTTTCGGGCCCGCGGTGATGTTCGGTCTGGGCGGCATCTTCGTCGAGGCGCTCGGCGATGTCGCCTTCCGCCTGGCGCCGTTCGGCATCGACGAGGCCCACCGGATGATCGATTCGATCCGTGGCCGCAAGGTGCTCGACGGCCTGCGCGGCGCCCCGCCGGCCGATCTCGATGCGCTGGCCGAGGCGTTGTCGGCGCTGTCGCGCTTCGCCGCCCACCATGCCGACGCCCTGCTCAGCGCCGAGGCCAATCCGTTCGTGGTGTTCGACAAAGGCGCGCTGGCGCTCGATGCCGTGATCGAACTGGCGCCAGACGCAACCCCCGCCTGAGCGACGATCGAATCTCTGCGCCCCCCTGCTGAGCGACTACGGTTCGATGATCGGAACCCGGCTCAAAGGTACTTCTTCGGCGCCGACACGGTCACGGTCTGGCTCTGCGCGATGGCGTCCGGCGTCAGTTCCTGACCGATGCCGGGCAGATCGGGAATCTTGTAGCGCCCGTTGACCGGCTGGTAGTCGTATAGACAGGTGGCACGCCCTGCCGGATCGAGCGCCCGCTGGTGGTGCTCGTGGATCAGGAAGTTGGGAATCACCGCCTCGAGCTGCAACGCCGCCGCCTTCGAGATCGGGCTGCCGCAGATGTGGATCTGCACCTTGGCGTCGTAGGCCAGGCCCATGTCGCAGATCTTCTTGGCCTCCGTGATGCCGCCGCACAGGCAGATGTCGGGCTGGATCACGTGAATCGAACGATCTTCGAAGAA
>JAWKYD010000002.1:0-436116 GCA_041396685.1 Burkholderiaceae bacterium | reverse complement strand
CCGTTCTTTGCCGACGCGTGTCTTCGCCGCCGCCAACTCTTCGGCGGTGCGTGCACGTTCCATTTCGAGGATGCCCGAGACGAATCGTTCGGTGGCGCCGTCCATGCGCATCACCACTTCGTTCAACGGCATGACCTCGTCGATCATGACGCGCAGATCGCTATCGATGATCTTGACGCTGTAGGCGCCCGTGCCTGCGACCACCAGCAGGGCCGCGGTAGCGATGCACGATTGCAGGACGAGTTTCTGAGCAATTTTCATGGTCGTGCCGAAGCGAGACTGGCTGGGAAGGGGAGCCGCGCGTGACCGACCACGGCAGGCGAATCGAAGGCCTGGTGATCGAACGCGCTGAAGGCGAGCGGATCGGTGGCGCCGGTCGCGAGGCGATGAGAAGGGCGCTCCAGCGCGGCGATCAGCGCGGCCGGTTCGTCGAGCGAATCGCCGCCGCGCCGCAGGCCGGCGATCAGTATCTGGGCCGCGAGACAGCCGTGCAGACGTGCCGCCCGCGGACCTGGCTCGGTGACGCGATCGATCAGCACCTGACAGGCCCTGGCCGCGATTGAGCCGCTCATGTCGGGGGAATTCGGACGGGCGATTTCGAGTTTGTCCGTTTGCCCGGACAGACGCTGCGCCAGGACGGCGGGGTGGTCCTCGGCGATGGCAATCAGCATGCCGTCGAAGCCGGCCGCGCGCAGCGCATCGACCAGTGCCGTGATGCCCTCACCAGCGCGCGCGAGCATGACCACTTCCGGTTCGCCGGCGAGTGTTCTGCGGACCAGGGAAGCGATGTCCGACGAACCGAATGCGATGTCATCGAGCGTGACCTTGCCCGAGTGGGCGACTGCGGCGGCGTCGCTCAGGGGTCTCCGGACTGAATCGCCGAATGCGTCGTTCTGCGCGATCAGTGCGAAGCGGCGCTTGCCGAGTGCCAGCATGCGAGCGAACAGCGCCGCTGCCTGCTCGTCGTGACCGGCACCGATCGTGAACGCCTCGCGCACGACCGGGCGTCGCAGCGACCGGTCGCCGCACATCGGGCCGATCACCGGGATCGACAAGCGCTGCGCCAATGGCAGCAGGGCCTGCGTACTGGCGCAGCCTACCGGTGCCAGGAAGGCGAGCGGGTCATGCCGTTCGATCTGCTCGAAGGCCCGTTTCATTGCTCGTGCCGGGTCGCCGCGGTCATCGGCGGTCAGCAGACGAATCGGCCGTCCTGCGATGCCGCCGTTCGCATTGACCCAGTCGACCAGATCCGTCGCGCCGTCGCGCACCGAACGGCCGACCGGCTCGAGCGGGCCGCTCAGGGGCACGATCAGGCTGATATCCAGCACGTTCTCCGGCGCAACCGGTTGGGCCATGACCGGCAAAGCGATCAGCAGCGACACGAGGGCGCTCATCGACGAGCGTATGACCATCGGCTCCCCAGAGGTGGATCGAACGGAGCGCAACTTGCGGCCGATGGGCCGGTGTTGCGGATCAGTCCCATTCTGGACAGGACCATCGAGGCCGATCGGCCGATCAAGGCGCCCGGGCCGGCCGATTCCGAATCTGAGACCGCTCGCGCGCCCAGCCTGACCGCTGAGTCGATTGCCGCGTGTTCACGACACGACAGCGGTATCGCTGCCTGCGCCACCGTGCCGATGCCGAGGTCGCTTCGAAGGACCCCAAGCGGGGATTGCGCTGGTCGGCCACGACCCCCGCCCGTGAGAATGCCGATGTAGACATGGGAAAATTTCCCAGTTATACTAAGGGCATGAACACGAAGCACGCCATCGATCCAAGCATCGAATCGCCCGAGCAATTGATCGATGCGCATGTCGTCGCCGCCGCCGCCCGTCTATTCCATCCCCTTGCGCAGCTGTTCGTCAGCCACGGCCTGAAGTTCGGGCAGGCCGAGGAGTTGCTCAAGGAGGCCTTCGTGTACGCCGGGTCGTGCGAGTTGCAAGCGGCCGGCACGGTGGCGAATCAAAGCCGGCTCAGCGTCAGTACCGGTGTGCACCGAAAGGACGTGCGCCGTTTGATGCAGGCGCAGGGAAGTGCGCATGCGCGCAGGGCATTCCGGTCGGTCGCGACCGAGATCTATACGCGCTGGAGTACGTCGCCGCTGTATCACGACGGAACGGACGCGCTCGAATTGCCCATCCGTGACGAGAAGGGCGGCGCCAGCTTCGAGCGCCTGGCTCGGGAAATCAGCACCGATATCCATCCGCGTAGTGCGCTCGAAGAGCTGCGACGGCTCGGACTCGTGGTCCTGCTCGATGACGGCGCGAGGGTAAGGCTGACGCCTGGTGGCTTCGTGCCGCTGCTGGCACGCAGCGAATTGCTCGATTTGCTGGCCGGCAGCACCGGCGACCACCTCAGCACCGCGGTGGCCAACGTGCTTGGCCGCGAAGCGCGTCAACTCGAACAGAGCGTTTTCGATGGCGGTTTCAGTGCCGATGACGCGCGCGCGATCGATGCCGCCGCCCGCCGAATATGGGCGCGGGCGATGCGCGAACTCGTTGCGCTGATGGAAGCCTTGGTGCAGCAGAACGGAAGGGCCGACGCCGATGCCAGTCACAGGGTACGCGTCGGCATGTATTGCCATTGGGAACCGGAACAAGGAGAGACGCATTGAAAACTGACGGACTTGCCACCGCCTTCGCAAGATCGAGAATCCTGATCGTGGCCGTCGGCGGCGCTTTGATGGTTTCGATGCCGGGCTGCGGTGGTGGCGACGGCGTGCTCTCGCCGGGTAGTGGTGGCACCGGATCGAGCGTCAGCACGACGGCGGTTGGGCCGATCAGCGGCTTTGGCTCGATCATCGTCAACGGCGTGCACTATGACGACAGCGGTGCAAGCGTGGTCGACGACAGTGGGAGAACACTGTCCAGCAATGGCCTGCGTCTGGGCATGATGGTTCGCATCGAAGGCTCCTCCAATTCGTCCACCGGAATCGGCGCAGCAAGTGCCATCCAGGTGTTCAGCGAACTCAAGGGGACGGTCGAGAGCGTCGCGGCCGACAGCATCGTGGTGGCGGGTCGTACCGTGCGCCTGCTGACGAGCACGGTACGCGACGGCTTCGCCGTCCTCAGCGCGGGACAGTTCGTCGAGGTGTATGCGTTCTTCGATCCGGGCAGTGGCGAGTTCACCGCAACCCGCGTCGAGTTGAAGACGCCGGACGAGTACAAGCTTCGTGGCCTCGTCACCTCCTGGAACGCCACTCAACAACGTTTCGAACTCGGCACCATCGTGGTCGACTACTCCGGCGCGTCGCTGCCCGGGGGTTTCGGGGTCGGTCGATCGGTGCGGGTCTATGCGACGGCGGCACCGGTAGGCGGTCAGTGGCAGGCCAGTGCCGTGCGAATCAGTGACGACGCCAGCCGCTCGTCTTCCGGCGATCGCATCGAGGTCGAGGGTCTGGTCAGCAGTTTCGTGTCACGGGCGGAATTCAGCGTCGGCGACTACGTGGTGGACGCTAGCAGCGCAACATTCGAAGACGGGGCCTTGACCGATCTGGTCGACGGCGCCCTCGTCGAAATAGAAGGCACCCTTCAGAACGGACGGGCGATCGCGTCGCGCGTCGAGTTCAAATCCGGCAGCTCCTCGTCGAGCAGTGGCTCTGCCGGCGGCGGTTCGGCGGACGACTCCTTCGAGATCAAGGGAAGGATCGACACCTTTACCTCCCTTGCACAGTTCAGCGTCCGCAACACGCTGATCGATGCTTCGGCCGGCAGTGTGGTCTTCGAGCGCGGGTCAGCGGCCGGTCTGGCCGCCGGGGTCTGTGTGGAGATCAAGGGCGCACCGGTCACGGGGCCCCAGGGGACGGTCGTCCACGCCTCCGAAGTCAAGTTCGACAACGACTGTCAGTGAGTCGGATACGGGTCCGCACCGTTGGGGCCGCGGACCCGTAGAGCATCGATCCCGAGGCGCAGGCGCTCGGTGCGCGCCACCCGACGGGCGCGCCGAGTCCGCGCCCTTGCGCAGCATCAGCCCTTCAGTCGTTCGAGTTGCTCGTTGAGTCGGGATAGCGTCGACTCGAACTGGGCAAGGCGCTCGCGCTCCTGATCGACCACGGCCGCGGGCGCCCGTTCGACGAAACTCGCATTGCCGAGCTTGCCACGGCACTTGCCGATCTCGGATTCGATGCGCGCCAGTTCCTTGCCCAGGCGCTCGCGCTCGGCGTCACGGTCGATCTCGATCATCAGCATCAGACGAGCGTCATCGACGATCTGCACCGGCGCCAGGGCATCCTCGGGCAGCTGCGCCACCGGATCGACCGACGACAACCGTGCCAAGGCTGCCAGATAGGGCGCAAATGCGCGCACCTGAGCCGCGTCGGCGGCGACCATCAGCGGCAGACGTTGACCGGGGGCGACACCCATTTCGCCACGTAGCGCGCGGCAGGCGTCCACCCATCGACGCAGCTCGCTGATCCAGCTCTCGGCCGCCGCGTCGATTCTGGCCGGCTCGCCGTTCGGAAAACGCTGGGTCATGATCGAGAAGCGGCCCTCGGCCACGGCCATCGCCAAGGCATCGCCGTCCAGGGTCTGCTGGCCGCGTTCGCCATAGCGGCGCGCCAGCGGCGCGACCTGTTGCCATAGTGCTTCGGTGATGAACGGGATCAGCGGGTGTGCGAGTCGGAGCAGGGTCTCCAGCACGCGAATCAGCGTCCGCCGGGTGGCCCGCTGAACGGCGGGATCGTCCGACGACAACTGCACCTTGGCCAGTTCGAGATACCAGTCGCAATACTCGTTCCAGACGAACTCGTAGACCGCGCGCGCGGCGAGATCGAAGCGGTATTCGCCCAGATGACGCTCGACGTCGGTGGCGACCCTCTGCAGGGTGGACGTGATCCAGCGATCGGGCTGGGAGAAATCCAGATAGCCGCCGGGCGCGCATTGCGCAGCCTCGTGGGATGCCAGTCCGCAGTCCTGGTCGGCGCAATTCATCAACACGAAGCGGGTCGCGTTCCAGAGCTTGTTGCAGAAATTGCGATAACCCTCGCATCGACCGAGGTCGAAGTTGATGTCACGGCCGGGCGTGGCCATCGAGGCGAACGTGAAGCGCAGTGCGTCGGCGCCATAGGCCGCGATGCCGTTCGGGAACTCCTTACGTGTGCGTTTGGCGATCTTCTCGGCATCGCGCGGGTTCATCAGGCCGGTGGTTCGTTTGGCGAGCAAGCTGTCGAGGTCGATGCCGTCGATCAGGTCGAGCGGATCGAGCGTGTTGCCCTTCGATTTCGACATCTTCTGGCCTTCGCCGTCGCGTACCAGCGCGTGCACGTAGACATCGTGAAACGGCACGCGATCGGTGAAGGCGCAGGTCATCATGACCATTCGCGCGACCCAGAAGAAGATGATGTCGAAGCCGGTGACCAGCACCGACGATGGCAAAAAGGGGTCGAGCTCGGGCAGCAGGTTCGGGCGCGTGCCCTTGAACGGTTCGCTCGGATCGACCAAGGTCGAGAACGGCACCAACGCCGACGAGAACCAGGTGTCCAGCACGTCGGGGTCGCGCACCAGCGGGCCCTGCCAGCCGGCCTCGACCGCCAGCATCCGGGCCTCGGCGTCGTCGAGTGCGACGAACACCGTGCCGTCATGGATCGCCTGGCCCGCATCGTCGGCCTTGTACCAGGCGGGAATCTGGTGGCCCCACCACAGCTGGCGCGAGATGCACCAGTCCTGGATGTTGGACAACCAGTGATCGTAGGTGGAACGCCAGTTCTCGGGTACGAAACGCACCTTGCCCTCGGCCACGACCCCCAGCGACCTGGCGGCGATGGAGTCGCCCGCAAGGGGCGAATCGGCGGGCGAGGGCGCGCTCATGGCGACGAACCACTGGTCGGTGAGCATCGGCTCGACCACGACACCGGTGCGCTCGCAACGCGGCACCATCAGTTTGTGCGGCTGGACCGAATCGAGCAGGCCGAGCGCCTCGAGGTCGGCGACGATGCGCTTGCGGGCCTCGAAGCGGTCGAGCCCGGCATAGCGGGCCGGTGCCCAGTCGTTGACGCGACCGTCGAGTTCGAGGATGTTGATCATCGCCAGGCCGTGGCGCTGACCGACCGCGAAGTCGTTGAAATCGTGCGCCGGGGTGACCTTGACGGCGCCGGTGCCGAACTCGGGGTCGACGTGCTCATCTGCGATGATCGGGATGCGTCGCCAGATCGCTTCGCCACCCGCCGCGGCCGGGTCGCGCCCGCGGGCGTCGTCGGTGGCGGACAGAGGCAGCATGATGTCGCGGCCGATCAGCGCGCGATAGCGCTCGTCATCCGGATGCACCATGACCGCCGTATCGCCGAGCATCGTCTCGGGCCGGGTGGTGGCCACGGTCAGATGGCCCGAGCCATCCGCCAACGGATAGCGGATGTGCCACAGCGAGCCGTTTTCTTCTTCGCTGGTCACCTCGAGATCCGACACCGCGGTCAGCAGCGTGGGGTCCCAGTTCACCAGCCGCTTGCCCCGGTAGATGAGACCCTGTCGGTACAGGGTCACGAACACATGCCGGACGACGGTCGACAGGCTGTCGTCCATCGTGAAGTATTCGCGCGTCCAGTCGGCCGACGCACCAAGGCGGCGCATCTGGTGGGTGATGGTCGAGCCCGATTGCTGCTTCCACTGCCAGACGCGCTCGATGAACTCGTCGCGGCCCAGGTCGTGGCGGGTCTTGCCCTCGGCCTCGAGCTGGCGCTCGACGACGATCTGGGTCGCGATGCCCGCATGGTCGGTGCCCGGCAGCCACAGGGTGTTGGCGCCGCGCATCCGGTGATAGCGGGTGAGCGAGTCCATCAGCGTCTGGTTGAACGCATGACCCATGTGCAGCGTGCCCGTGACGTTGGGCGGTGGCAGCTGGATGGAGAAGGCCGGCCGGCCCGGCTCGCTGGTGGCCGTGAAGTAGCCGCGGGATTCCCAGACCGGGTACCAGCGCGCCTCGATCTCGGCGGGTTCGAAGCTCTTGGCGAGGGTTTCGTTCGGAGGTCTGATTTGCTTGTCGTCCATGATTGCTGACGTTCAGGAGGAGCCGGCGTGTCGCTTGTATTCGGCGCGCGCCTTGCCGAGTTCTTCGGCGATCGAACGCGCGACCGCCTCGCGCACGGCCTCGCGCAGCGTGCCGCGGATATCTTCGACCAGACGCTGGGCGCCGCGCTCGAGCAACTCGTCGAGGCGCTCGACCAGAGGGCCGTCGACCAGGCGGTCGGCGTGGCGCAGCATCCGTTGCATGACATTGGCCTCGATCTTGAGCGCGATGCGGTTCCAGGAGGCCTCGTCGAAATCGGCGGGTGTCGATGTCTGCACCGCGCGCGCCGGCGTCGGCAACACCTCCGTGAGCATCGGGATTTCGTCGGAGGCCGGCGTGCCCGAGCCGCGATGTGGGACGGAGTCGGATTCGGAGGTCGTCATGATGGTTTTCTCCCGCTAACGGGTGGCGAGATCGTGTCGCGTCATCGGATGGCCGCGATCGCGGTACTGGCGCCAACGCTCGCGTGCCGCGCGGCGATCGTCCTCGTCGACCGTGACGATCTCGATCAGGCGTTCGAAGCGGCTGAAGTGAGGCGGCGTCGTCGACCCTAGATTGACCAGGACATCGAGATGGTCGGTATCCGCGGCGCCGGTGGTCAGCACGATGGGCGTCGCTCCAGCGAGGGGATCAGCGGCCGACACGTGCGGAATGAAGTCGCGCCGCGAGAACGTCCACAGCAACTCGTCCAAGTGCCCGAGGGCCGCAGCGTCGTCGCTGACCACCTGGCAGCGCAGACCGGCGCGATAGATCTTGCGCAACAGCCGGCATGCGTAGCCGGCCTTGTCGGGCGCGTTGAAATGGAAGTCGATGCGGGTCATTTCGGATCGCAGCCGTCCGGCGGGGCCACGGGTCTCAGGAGGCGCGGTTCTCGAGGAAGCCGACCATCAGCGCCACCGGCCGGGCGCTGGAGCCCTTCTTGGCCCCCGAGTGCCATGCGGTGCCGGCGATGTCGAGGTGGGCCCACGGATAGGCGCGCGTGTAGCGCTCGAGAAAACAGGCCGCGGTCACCGCGCCCGCATCGCGTCCGCCGACGTTGGCCATGTCCGCGAACGGCGACTTGAGCGACTCGTTGTAGGCGGCATCCAGTGGCATGCGCCAACAGGTATCGAGCGTTTCACCGCCGGCGGTCAGCAGTTCGTCGGCGAGATCGTTCTCGCGTGCGAACAAGCCGCTATGGTGATGGCCGAGCGCGACCACGCAGGCGCCGGTCAGCGTGGCCATGTCGACCACCGCGGCAGGCTTGAAGCGCTCGACATAGGTGAGCGCATCGCACAGGATCAGCCGGCCCTCGGCGTCGGTGTTGAGGATCTCGATGGTCTGGCCGGACATGCTCGTGACGATGTCGCCCGGGCGCGTGGCGCGGCCGCTGGGCATGTTCTCGCAAGTGGGGACGACGCCGATCACGTTGAGCTTGAGTTTCATCTCGACGATCGTGCGCATGATCCCGAACACCGCGGCAGCGCCGCCCATGTCGAACTTCATCTCGTCCATGCCGGCGGCCGGCTTGATCGAAATACCGCCGGTGTCGAACGTGATGCCCTTGCCGACGACGACCACCGGGGCGGCGCCGGCGCGACCGCCGTTGTGCTGCATGACGATCAACTTGGGCGGCTGCTCGGAGCCCTGGGCGACGGCCAGCAGGGCGCCCATCTTCAACTGGCGCATCTGGCGCTCGTCGAGTACCTGCACCTTCAACGCATGCTCGCGGGCAAGCTTCTTGGCCGTGTTCGCCAGATAGGTGGGCGTGCAGACATTGGCCGGCAGATTGGCCAGATCTCGGGTCAGGTCCATGCCGTTGGCGAGCGCGACCGCCTTGGCCAGGCGGGGTTTCAGATCGCGCGAGCGCGCCGAGGCGTGGGCGAACGCGACCCGGGCGGGATTCTGACGGCGGGGCGACTTGGTGGATTTCATCTGCTCGAATCGATAGGCCTGGCGGCGCGCGGCCAGAACCTCCTGCTGGAGCAGCCAGTCGGGTTCACGATCGGCGATCGAGGCCTGGCCCATGACCGAGAGCACGTCCTGGGCACCGAGCGACGCAAGGCGCGCATAGGCGCCCTCGCAGGCGCGTACGAAATCGGCCGCTTCGGGACGCTTGCCCGTGCCGAGGCTGATCAGCAACACCCGTTTGATCGCGCCCGCGCCACGCACGAGCAGATCGGAGCCGGCCTTCTCGGGCAGATCGCCTGATTTCAGGGCATCCTGGATCAGGGCATCCAGCGCGCTGTCGATCGCCACGCCGTCGACACGCTTCTGTCCGAAGACCGGCACCAGCAGGCAGTCGGTCTTTGCGTTGTCGATCGGCAGGGCCTTTATGCTAAATTGCATCGATTCACTCCGGTGGGCGGGGGTGCCGCATCAAGGGCTAGGATTGTGTCTGACGTGATGTCCGACATTGTGTCCGACAATTCGGGTCCGGGATTTTCGGTTCGACTTGCGGGGCCGAGGACATTGGGCTGACAGCATGGGGCCGACAATGCCGGTTGTTCTTTCGGTCACCCGGGCCGGGGCGCGTTCGGTTTTGCGGCATCATGGCGCGAATGCACGGCTTGATCCGTCGGTGCAGCAACGGGTTTCGCATCAGGGTTTGCGTCATGCAACAGACCCGGCTTCTTTGCTCACGGGAGTTTGCATGCAGCCGACGATCGCGCGCCTCGTCATGCACCCGAGAGCCGATCGGCGAAATCCGCATCTGCCCAATCGCGCTCCACGAATCCATGGGCAGGGCCGAGCGGTCATTATAGCCACGGCACCGCGCTGACAGACAGGCAGATGCTATTCACCCGGGCACTGAAACGCGAGCTGCGAAGCATCGCCGGAATCGTATTCGCGACGGTCTTCACGATCATGGTGACGACCAGTCTGGTGCGTTTCCTGGGTCGTGCGGCGACCGGCAACGTCGACTCGGCCAGCGTGCTGCCGCTGATCGCGTTCTCGTCCATCAACATCCTGGGTCCGCTGCTGGTGCTGACCTTGTTCGTGGCGGTGCTGATGACCCTGACCCGGGCCTGGCGCGATTCCGAGATGGTCATCTGGCAGGCGTCTGGCATGAGCCTGGCCGCCTGGATCCGTCCCGTGCTCGGTTTTGCGCTGCCGTTCGCGTTGGTGGCCGGTTTCGTCTCCCTGGTGCTCTCGCCCTGGGCCAACCAGCAGATTCTCGACTATCAACAGCGTTTCGCCCAACGCGAGGACATCTCGATGGTCGCGGCCGGGCAGTTCCGCGAGTCTTCCAGTTCGGACCGGGTGTTCTTCGTCGAGTCGCTGAACGAGGATGAGACCGAGGTCCGCAACGTGTTCGTCACCCAGCAGGCAGGCGACCGCCTGATCGTGGTTGCATCGCGTGGCGGGCGGATCGAGCAACGCGACGACGGCGAGCGCTATCTGGTGCTCGAGAACGGCCGCCGCTACGACGGCAACCTGACCGATGCCGAACTGCGCCTGATGGCCTTCGAGCGCTATGGGCTGCGGCTCGAGCCGCAGCCCGTCGAGCGTGCGGCGGCCACCGCCAAGTCCAAACCGACCCAGGAACTGTTCGCCGCCTGGCAGCCGGCCGACCGGGCCGAGATGGTCAAGCGCATCGGTGTGCCGATATCGGCGCTGCTGCTGGCCCTGCTCGCAATACCGCTGTCGTCGGCGAATCCGCGTGTGGGCCGTTCGATCAACCTGGTCGTCGCGCTCTTGCTCTACATGGTCTATGCCAATCTACTTTCCGTGAGCCAGACCTGGGTCGTGCAGGAGAAGCTGAGCTTCGCGATCGGTGTCTGGATCGTGCACGCCGGCGCCGCGCTGCTGGTCACCGTGATGTTCTGGCGTCGCTTGACTCTGGGTTGGCGCTGGCCGCGTCTGCGCCGCACGCGCCGGCTGCACGCGGCCTGAGCGATGCGCATTCTTTCTTCCTATTTCGCTCGCGAGACGTTCGCGGCGGTCGGTTTCGTGCTGGCGGGCTTCCTCGCCTTATTCTCATTTTTCGATTTCATCGCGGAACTGGAAGACATCGGCCGCGGCCAGTACGAGCTTGCGCAGGCGCTGGCCTTCGTCCTGCTGAGCCTGCCCAACCACATCTACGAATTGATGCCGATCGCGGCCTTGATCGGCACCATCTATGCGCTCGCGCAGTTTGCGTCCAACTCCGAGTTCACGGCGATGCGCGCCGCGGGCCTCGGCCGCATGCGTGCATTGCGCGCACTGTTGCGTGTCGGCCTGGTGTTGGCGGCGATCACGGCGATGGTGGGTGAGATCGTCGCGCCCCCGGCCGAGAAGCTCGCCCAGGACGTCCGCCTAGGCGCAATGGGAGGGCAGGTCACCGGGCAGTTCCGCAGCGGCATCTGGATCAAGGACACGTTGCGCGACGACGACGGCAAGATCGCATTGCGGCGCTTCGTGAACATCGCGCAGATGAGTCCCGGCGGCGAGCTGCAGAACGTACGCATCTTCGAGTTCGATCCGACCCTGCGCCTGCATCGGATCATCTGGGCGCCGACCGGGGCGTTCATCGGCGCCGATCGCTGGCGACTGAACGAAACGGCGGCTCTGAGCATCTCGCCCGCCACCGGTGCCGGCGCGGGCGACGCGATCCGGGTGCGGCGCGAATCGCTTGGTCAGATGACCTGGGCCTCGCAGCTCACGCCCGACATCCTCGCCGTGATGGCGCTTTCACCCGATCGCATGTCGGCCTGGAATCTGCACGAATACGTGCTCCACCTCACCCAGAACCAGCAGGACGCCGGTCGCTACGAGATCGCGATGTGGAAAAAGATCGTCTATCCGCTCGCGGTGCTGGTGATGATGGCTCTGGCGCTGCCCTTTGCCTATCTGCATGCGCGGGCGGGCAGCATCGGCTACAAGGTGTTCGCGGGCATCATGCTGGGCGTCGCGTTTCATTTTCTGAACGGCCTTTTTTCGCATCTCGGATTGCTCAACACCTGGCCGCCCTGGCTGGCGGTCAGCATTCCGAGCATTGCTGCACTGCTCATCGCGTTGTTCATGCTCTATCGCGTGGGAGGCGCGCGTTGAGCGTTTTCATGCTGCATTGCAGCACGTCAGACACACGTTCCCGCGCCGTCCGACGCAATATCGATCGGCAATAAAAAAGCCGTTTACTTCGTGTTTCATCTTGATTACGATCGCCTTGTCTTGGTTCATGGCTCTTGCCTGAATCAAGAATCGAGGAGGAGGAGAGGCAGCCTAGCTGCCATTTGGGGCGCACCGCTGGTGCGCCTTTTTTCTTTGTGCGGCCGGCTCGCGCCGGTCTTGCCGTGCCCTCAGCGACGCCGTACGACGATCGCCAGAATCGTCAACCCGAACAGCGCCGCGGCCGCCAGCCAGTCGCGATTCAGATCGAACGCGCCGGATTCGCCGGCCAGTACCGGTCGCGCTCCGTCGGCCGGCAACTGCCCCAGTGCCAGGCGCGGCGGCAGGTCGTGGTCATCGAGGGCGACGCGAGGCAGTGGCACCTGTTGCCCGACCAATGTCGGATCGCGCAATGATTCCAGCCGTGCCTCGCGGGCGTGCTCGGCGATCTGTTCCATGACCAGCGTCTTCATCAACGCCCGGGTCTGCGGATAGCGCAGGCTGGCCAGTTCTCGCTCGATTTGCGTGTCAATCTCCTCGACCGGAACGATTCCCGCCCAAACGGCCAATCGCGTGCCGAGAGCGGCCCCCCAGTTCGTCGATAAGGTGATCGATGTCACGGTGGCGGTGATCGACATGGCGATCACGAATAGGCTGATGGCTTTTTTTGCGCGCATAGATCCTCCTGGCGAGAGAGATCATGCAAGCGCAGTGCCAGCTCGGAAGTTTCAGGGCAATCAGTGACTTAGGAGAAGATGGCGGGACATCGAAAGTCCGGTGTAAACGTCTTCGACATCGCTTGTCGTGGTGCCGCTGCAGCAGGTCTGCGCCGACCTGCGCCGATACTGTAGAATGGCGGGCTAGCCCAAACGGGCGCGTGGGGCGGTAGCTCAGCTGGGAGAGCGTCGCGTTCGCAATGCGAAGGTCGGGAGTTCGATCCTCCTCCGCTCCACCACGAATCCGCAAGCCAGGCCGTCATGCCCATGACGGCCTGGTTTTTTTTTGCCCGTCGCGGGGTTTGACAGCGAATTTGTCGCGTGACACGATCGCCGACGAAGCGGGCCGCGTCACTGCGGGCCAGAAAACAGACCAAGGAGACAGGCATGCGATTCAATCGGCAATGGCTGCGGGCGGCCGCTTTCGCCGCAGGCAGTGCGCTGGTGTTCGGCAGCGCGGCGGCCAAGGAAATCAACATCGGCGTCATCTACGATCTGACCGGTCCGTTCGCGGCCGGCGGCTCGAAAGCGTCGGCCATCGGTACCGAGATCGCCATCGACATGATCAACGAGCGGGGCGGTGTCGAGGGCTACCAGATCAAGTACCAGATGGCCGATGCGCAATCCAAGGCCGATGTCGCCATCAATGAAGCCGAGCGCCTGCTCAACGAGGCCAAGGTCGACATGCTGATGGGCGTGTTCTCCAGTGCGCATTGCGTGCCCATGGCTGCCAAGGTCGACGCCGCGCAGAAATTCATGTGGGCGAACGTCTGTGTTTCGTCGGCCGTGTTCAAGGGCAAGAACCTCAAATACGTGTTCCGCGGCCAGGTTCACTCCGACCAGTTCGGCGAGGCCTCCTGCACCTTCGTTGCCGAGAACGCCAAGAGCAAGCTCGGCATGGACGTCAAGGATGTCAAGGTCGCGATCATCCACGAGGATGGTCCCTATGGTTCGGGCGTGGCCAAGGGCAACAAGGCCAAGTGCGAGGAACTGGGCATGCAGGTGGTGCACGAGGAGGGCTATGCGGCCACCTCGACCGACCTCTCGGCGCTGGTCACCAAGCTGCGCCGCGCGCGTCCCGACATCATCCTGCACACCGGCTACAACCCGGACATCACGCTGTTCCTGCGCCAGTCCAAGGAGGCCGGGCTGCGCTGGAAGGCGCTCATCGGCCACGGTGCGGGTTACGGCCAGATCGACAAACTCACCGAAACCTTCGGCAAGGACGTCAACTACCTGTACAACGTCGATCCGGTGGCCGCGCAGTTGCTCGACCCGTCCACGCTGAAGTCCGGCCTGGGTGAGGTCACCGCTGAGATGGTCAAGCGCTACAAGGAGATCGCCAAGGTCAACGAGGTGCCGCCGCACGTGTCCATGGGCTTCAACCAGGCGTGGATCTTCTTTACCGACGTGCTGCCGCGGGCCATCACCAAGTACGGTGGCATCGACCCGGAGTCGCTGCGCAAGGCCGCGCTCGATACCGACATCCCCGTGGGTGGCACGATCCAGGGCTACGGCGTCAAGTTCAATCCGCCCGGGCACGAGATGGCCGGCCAGAATGCGCTCTCAAGCCCGGTCGTCATGCAGTACATCGATGGCCAGACCAAGATCGCCTGGCCGGCCGCCATCCGTACAGTCGACCCGGTGCTGCCCCTGCCGAGCGGGCACGCGTACGCCCGCTGATCGCGCTGCGCCAATTAGCGACCGGCGGGCCTGCCGGTCGGTCACCCCCGGGTGCCCGACCGGCTCGCCGCGCAAGGCGCGCGCGCCGTATCGAACCGAACCTGGCTTGGGGCCCGCGCCGCGGTGCTCCCGGGCCGATCCGAGGCCGAGACACCCATGGCGATCCTCCAGGTCGAGGACCTGACCAAAACCTTCGGCGGCTTCACCGCCATCAAGGACGTGTCCTTCGAAGTGGCGCAGGGTGAGATCCTGGGATTGATCGGCCCGAACGGATCGGGCAAGAGCACCACTTTCAACTGCATCGCCGGCATGTTGACGCCCACCGCGGGTCGCATCCGCTTCGAAGGGCGCGAGATCGGCGGTCTCACGGCGAACCGGGTCTGCCACGCCGGTATCGGCCGCACCTATCAGATCCCGCGTCCGTTTCAGAACCTGTCGATCCTGGAAAACGTCGCGCTGTCGGCCTACTTCGGCCAGGACAAGTCGGTGTCGCGGGAACGGGCCTGGGACCAGGCCCGTGAGGCACTCGAACTCGTCGGTCTGCCCAGCGAAGCCGGGGCGACGACCGAAGGGCTCGGTGCCGCGGCGCTCAAGAAGCTCGAACTGGCGCGCGCGCTGGCCACCCAGCCGAGGCTGCTTCTGGCCGACGAGAGCTTGAACGGGCTCGACCATGCCGAAATGGATCAGGCCGCGGACATGCTCGAGCGTATCCGCAGCGAGCGCGGCATCACGATCGTCTGGGTCGAGCACATCATGGGCGTGTTGATGCGTGTGGTAGACCGCGTCGTCGTGCTGGATCACGGCGAGGTGATCTTCAACGGTCTGCCCGATTCCGCGCAATCGGATGCGCGCGTCATCGAGGTTTATCTGGGCGCGGAGGCCTGAGCGATGCAACGGGGAAGGGCAGGACGCCGGGGGCGGGCAAGACCATGATGCTCGAGCTGCAATCCGTCAACGCCGGCTATGGCAAGTTTCAGGCGCTGTTCGACGTCAGCATGTCGGTCGATGCCGGCGAGGCCGTCGCGGTCATCGGCGCGAACGGCGCCGGCAAGACGACGCTGTTACGGGTGATCTCGGGGCTGCTGCCGGTTGTCTCCGGACGGATGTCCATGGAGGGCCAGGATCTCGCGGCCATCGCCGCGCACAAGATCATTTCCACCGGCATCGCGCACGTGCCCGAGAGCCGGCGCTTGTTTGCGCGCCTGAGCGTCGAGGACAACCTGCGGATGGGCGCGTTCGTCGCCGCCGCCCGGCCGCGCTTTCGCGACCGGCTCGCCTACGTCTACGATTTGTTCCCACGTCTGCGCGAGCGTCGCCATCAGATGGCCGGAACGATGTCGGGTGGCGAGCAGCAGATGTGCGCGATCGGACGCGCGCTGATGAGCGAGCCCAAGCTGATCCTGCTCGACGAGCCGTCGATGGGGCTCGCACCGGTGATCGTCCAGCAGGTGTTCGATCTGGTTCGCCGCATTCGCTCCGAGGGCTACACGGTCCTGATCGTCGAACAGAACGTGCGCCAGGTGCTCAAGGTGGTCGACCGCGCCTATCTGCTCGAGGTCGGGCGTATTCAGGCCGAGGGCAGCGCCGCCGAACTGGCGGCCTCGGATGAGATCCGCAAGGCATACATGGGGCTCTGAGCGTGGACTGCGCACTCGACATTTTCTTCCTCGAGGCCGTACTCAACGGCGTTTTGCTCGCGGGCCTGCTGGCGCTGCTCGCGCTCGGACTCAATCTGATCTTCGGCGTCATCGACGTCGTCTGGATCTGCTATGCCGAACTGGTCATGGTGGGCATGTACGGTGTGTTTCACGGCTACCAGACCCTCGGTCTGCCGCTGCTGCTGGCGATGGCCCTGGGCATCGTGATCGTCGCGGTCATCGGGCTCGTGCTGCATTACCTGGTGATCCGGCCCGTGCTGGACACCCCGCCCATCAACCAACTCCTGGTCACGGGCGGAGTGCTGTTCTTCCTGCAGGCGGTGGCCACGATGGTGTTCGGCATCGAGTTCAAGAACCTCGGCGTGCATCTGGGTTCGGTGTCTTTCGGCGACATGTTTTTTCCTGGAACCGGATCATCACGTTCTGCGTGGCGCTGGCCACGATGGCGGTGCTCTGGTTCTTTCTTCGCCGCACCTTCGTCGGCACGGCGATCCGCGCGATCAGCCAGGACCGCCAGATCATGCCGTTGATGGGCGTCGACAGTCGCAAGGTGTATCTGGTGACGTCCGCTATCGGTGGCGGCCTGGCCGGTCTGGCCGCCTCGCTCATGGTGCTCCAGTACGACATCTATCCGCAGATCGGTCTGCAGTTCGGACCCCTGGTCTTCATGATCTGCGTGCTCGGCGGGCTCGGCAACATGCTGGGCGGTTTCGTCGCCGCATTCATCATCGCGCAGTTCATCACCATCGGTGGATCCTGCTTTGCCACGGAGTGGGGCTACGCGGTGGCCTTCCTGTTCTTCATGATGATGATGTTCATCCGGCCCCAGGGGCTGTTCGGGGACAAGTCATGAGCACCGGCACCCGCATCCTGTATGCCTGCGGTCTGCTGGCCCTGATCGCGTTCCCATTCGGCGTGCGGGCCGTTTTCCCGGAGGCTGAGAAGTATTACCTGCATCTGGCGATCCAGATCCTGCTCTGGGCGTTCATCTACACCGGGTGGTCGCTGATGGGCCGCTTCGGGCTGGTGTCGCTGGGCCACGCGGCGTTCACCGGCATCGGTGCCTACGTCACCGTGCTGCTGTGGAACAACCTCGGGCTCACGCCATTGCTCGGCATACCGGTGGCGGTCGCGCTGGCCGTCCTGCTCAGCCAGATCGTGGGCTATCCGTGTTTTCTGCAGCGCATCCGAGGGCACTACTTCGCCTTGCTCACGCTGGCCATGACGGAATTCGTGCGCTTGTGTATCGTCGGGCTGCGCGACCTGACCGGCGGCTCGCTCGGCACCCAGCCCAAGCGATACGGTGACGGCATCTCACTCTACGCGGTGCAGTTCGAACCCGACCGCATGCTTTCGTACTTCGTCGCGCTCGTGGTCTGGGTGATCGGCCTCTGGATCTGGCTGCGCGTCGACCGCAGCATGGATCGCTATGCACTGGACGCGGCCAGCCAGGACGAAGAAGCGGCCGCGTCGGTCGGTGTCAACGTCACCCGCGAAAAGCTCAAGGTCACGGCCATATCGGCGGGGATGTGCGCCTTCGGTGGTGCCATCTATGGCCAGTACCAGATGTACATCGGACCGGACACGATCGCCGGTCTGGCCATCTCGCTGAACATGGTGTTCGCGGCGATCGCGGGCGGGATCTGGGTCCTGCTCGGCCCCACGCTCGGCGCGGTGATCACGCAGATGCTCGCCGAGACCTTGCGCGTCACGATCCAGTCGAGCGAGACACTCAAGGGCCTGCTGGGTTCCGGTGCCTTGTCGCTCGATACCGCGATCTACGGCCTGTTGCTGATTCTGTTCATCATCTACATGCCGAAGGGCATTCTCGGAACCCTTCAGGAGTGGTGGCAGAAGCGACAGTCGTGAGAGTCCCGGCGCGCTTGCCCGGTGGCGTTGGCCGCGCCACGCCCAGGCCGGCGCCGGCCGGGTCTCTCGACCCGAGGTTCGAACGGAACCTGCCAACCGATGAGGCGATCAGTCATGTCCGACACCACCAGGTTCGAGCCGGGCGGATATCGATTCGTGCCGGGCGTGTTTCAGTACTCGGCCGGCGTCGTTGCCGACGAGTCGCACGAGATCGTTCATGTGCGCCTGCGCAAACCGCTACCGTTGGCGGCGGGCTTCGAATCGATCGCCGCCCATCTCGCGAACCACGGCCGGCCGCGCACGGCATTGTGCGCGTGCGAGCTGCGTTCGCCCGCGCCGTTCACCGAGGCGGGCTTCGAGGCTTTCAACCGGCAGTACACCGGCACCTTGCGCGAATGGGGCCTGATCGGCGCCGACGGAGTTAACCCGGTCGCCCGCAGCAACGTCTGTCCGTTGCTGGAACCGCCATCCGAGCCGTCGCTGTTCGCGTTCGCGTTTACGGTCGCCACGCCCGGTGTGCGTCCGACGGCGGTGGTTTCCGGCAGTGGCGAGGTGCCCGAGGGCATGGGCGGCTACGCTGCACACATCGTCGCGGCCGGTGACACGAGCCCGCCCGGCATGCAGCGCAAGGCGCGGTTCGTCGTCGAGCGCATGCGTGAACGCATGGCCGCATTGGGTCTTCCGGACCCGGCCGGCTTGAGCGCGGTGCAGGTCTACACCGTCGAGCCGCTCCGAGATCTCCTCGAAGCCGTTCTCGCGCCGGCGGGCCTGGCGGCGCCGGGTGTGACCTGGCATCTCGCCCGGCCGCCCATCGAAGGGCTGGCGTTCGAGATGGACGTCCGGTCGACCGCGCTCGAGCAGGTGCTGTGACGCATCCGCAGGCCCGGATCGACTGGCCGGACTCGCATTGGTTGGCGTGCACGCCGGCGCTGGCGACGGCCGCGCCGCTCACCGATGCCATCGACACCGATGCGGTCGTCGTCGGTGCCGGTTTCACCGGGTTGTCAACGGCCTGGCATCTGGCCAGGGCCGGCGTGCGCACGGTACTCCTCGAGGCCATGGAGCCCGGATGGGGCGCATCGGGACGCAACAACGGTCAGGTGATTCCGACGCTCACGCGGCCGGACCCCGACGACATCGAGCGCTTGCACGGTGAGGCGGGCGCGCGCTTCGTCGCGCTGCTGCGCGACAGCGCGCAAACGCTGTTCGATCTGGTCCGGGAGGCCGGCCTCGAGGCGGAGGCCGAGCAGACGGGCTGGATCCAGCCGGTGCACACGCCGGGCCGGATGAAAATCGCGCAGCGGCGGGTGGAGCAGTGGGGCAGGCGGGGGGCACCGGTCGAGTTGCTCGACGCGGCCGCCGTGCGTGCGCTGACGGGCTCCCCGGTCTGGCACGGCGGTTTCACCAATCGCAGCGGCGGGCATGTCAATCCGCTCGCGCTGGCGCGATCGCTCGCGGCGGCGGCGCAGCAAGAGGGCGTGCAACGTTTCGACCAAACGCCGGCCTTGACGATCGGCCCACGTCCGGGCGGATGGGAGATTCGTACGCCCATGGGGCGGGTCCATGCGCAGCGGCTGATGCTGGCCACCCATTCGTACACGGATGCGTTCTCGGCCAGGCTGGCCCCCGAGATCGCGCGCGAGGTGGTGCCGGTGCTGTCCTGGCAGATGGCGACCGGGGTCGTTCCCGAGGCCGTCCGCGAGCGGGTGATCCCCGGCCGCCAGGCGGTCTCCGATACCCACGGCGATCTGGTTTTCATGCGCTACGACGCGCGCCATCGGCTCATCACCGGAGGCGCGCTCGTGGTGCCCGCGGCGGGGGCGGCGCGATTGCGCCGGCGCATCGGCGCTCGTCTGGCCCGCGTGTTCCCGGATCTGGGCCGCGCCCGCTTCGAGCACGTGTGGAATGGCTACATCGGCATGACCACGGATTTCATGCCGCGCCTGCACCGGCTGGGCGAGGGCGCGTTCGCGTGGGTCGGCTGCAACGGGCGTGGCGTGGCGCTGTCGATCGCCCTCGGGCGTGAATTCGCACGCGCGCTGACCGGCCAAGCCATTCAGGACCTGGCCCTGCCATTGACCGGGCCGCGCCCGCTGCCGGCGCATGCCGTGCTGCGCCGACTCGCGCCCTTGCGGCTGCTGCACTTCAGGGCCCTGGACAACCGGGAATTGCGATGACCACCGAAACAGCACGAACCTTCCAGGCCCACGAGGTCCACGAATTGCTGCGCCGGGCGTTTGCGATGCGGGCGGCGTCGTATGCACATTTCTACGACGTGCTGCGCGAGCAACTCGGGCGCGAACAGGCGCTGGCGATCTGCAAGAAGGCCACGCGGCGGATGGGCGAGGCCATGGGCCCGGCGCTGGCGGGTCATGCCCCCGATGATCTCGCGGGACTGCGCGATGCCTTCCTGAGCGGCATCATCGAGGGCCAGGCCTTGTTCGAGCCGGCCGCGGTCGGCGTCGCCGACGAGGGTCTGCGGATCGACTTCATGCGCTGCCCGTTGAAGGAAGCCTGGGAGGCGATGGGACGTGCGGATGGCGAACTCGAGGATCTGTGCGAGATCGCCGGGGCCATCGACATCGGCCTGTTCGAGTCCGCCGGCTTCCGGTTCGCCGGCAAGACCTGGCGACTCGGCCAGCCGGGGTGTTGCCGTCTGCGGGTCCTGCCTGGAACGCCGGACGGGTCAGCCGCGTCCGGATGATCCTGCCGATGTGATCACCGAGCGGGACGCGGCTCGACAGGCCGTCGAATTGCCCGATGGGCCCGCGAGACACTGCAAAACAATCTGCTATCCGGCCCTGGCGACCAAGTCCGCCACCACCGACAGCGCGATGCGCCACGGCTCCTTGCCTGTGGCACCGGGCAGGCCGATCGGGCAATGCAAGCCTTGCGGATCGAGGCCGCGCGCGCGCAGGCGGTGTTCGAAGCGCGCCCGCTTGGTGCGCGAGCCGATCAGGCCGAGATAGCCGGCGTCGTTGCGCCGCAGGATCGCGCCGACGATCTCGAGATCGCGCGCATGGCTGTGGGTCATCACCAGGTAGTAGTCGCCCGGCCGGGCGTGGTCCACCTCGGCCGCCGGGTCGTCGCTGAACACGACGCGGGTGTGCTCGGGCAGCGCGACCGGGAACACCGACTCGCGCTCGTCGATCCATTCGACGACACAGGGCACCGTGGCCAGCGCCTGCACGACCGCACGGCCGACATGGCCGGCACCGAACAGGTGCAGCCGGAACACCGTTGGCACGTGGTTCTGCAGCCTTGGCAGATGGTGCTCGTCCAGTGCTTCGTGACGCAGGGTCAGCGCACCGCCGCAGCATTGGCCGAGGCTCGGGCCGAGCGCGAAACGCTGGTCGTGAGCGGCCCGCGGCGCGGCCCCGTCAAGCCACCGGCGCGCCTGTTCGATGGCCCGCCACTCGAGATGGCCGCCACCGATCGTGCCGGCCGTGCGGCTGGGGCTGACCAGCATCAGCGCATCGGTTTCGCGCGGCGTGCTGCCGCGCGTCTCGACGATGGAGACCAGCATCGCGGGTACGCCGGCGGCCAGACATTCGCGCGCCAGTTCGAACAGGTCCGGCGAGGCCGTCGTGCCGCCGGCGAGGTCGGTCAGCCTCATGACGCGGACGGCCCGCCAAGCGCTCGCTGCACCGATTCGGCACTGGCGGGCGCGTGCAGCACCACGGGCGTGGCTTCGCCGGTGGCCGCCTGGACCGCATGCCGGATCGCCTGCAACACGGAGATCGCGAGCATCAGCGGCGGTTCGCCGACCGCCTTCGATCCGTGCACGTTGGGCTTCGGGTTGGGGCGGTTCCACAACGCGATGCGCCAGCGCGGCGGCAGGTCGTATGCGGTCGGGATCTTGTAGGTGGAGGGTGCATGGGTGCGCAGTCGGCCCTGCTCGTCCCAGACGAGTTCCTCGGTGGTCAGCCAGCCCATGCCCTGAATGAAGCCGCCCTCGATCTGGCCGAGATCGATGGCGCGGTTGATCGGCCGTCCGGTGTCGTGCAGGATGTCCACCGCCAGCACCCGCGATTCTCCGGTCAGGGTGTCGATGGCCACCTCGCTGACGGCCGCGCCATAGGCGAAGTAGTAGAACGGCTGGCCGGTGAGGGTGCTGCGGTCGTAGTGGATGTCCGGCGTGGCGTAGAAGCCGTCGGAGAACAACTGGATGCGCGCCTCGTAGGCGGCCTTGATCCAGTCGGTCAACGGCTTGCTGTCGTCGGGCAGGCTCACCACGCCGTCGGCGATGCGCACGGCGTCCGGCGCCACCCCGGCCCGCCCCGCGATGAATGCGCTCAACCGTTCGCGGATGCGGCGGGCGGCGAACTCGGCCGCACGCCCGTTCAGATCGGTGCCGCTCGAGGCCGCCGTGGCCGACGCGTTGGGCACGCGCGCGGTGTCGGTGGCGCTGATACGCACCGCTTCCAGCGGCACGCCCAGTTCGGCGGCCACGATCTGGCAGACCTTGGTGTGCAGGCCCTGGCCCATCTCGGTGCCGCCGTGATTCACCTGCACCGTGCCATCGGTGTAGAGATTGACCAGCGCGCCGGCCTGGTTGAACTGCGTGGCCGTGAACGAGATGCCGAATTTCACCGGCGTCAGCGCGATGCCTTTCTTGAGCGTGCTGTTGCTGCGGTTGAACGCCGCGATCGCCGCGCGCCGCGCGCGATAGTCGGACCAGGCCTCGAGTTGGCCGAGCAACTCCGGCAGCACGTTGTCACCGACCGTCATGCCGTAGTGCGTGGTGTTGCGCGGTGCCGCACCGTACAGGTTGATGCGCCGGACATCGAGCGGGTCCAGCCCGAGCCGGTGGGCGATCTGCTCGATGATGGTCTCGATCACCACCATGCCCTGCGGCCCGCCGAAGCCGCGAAACGCGGTGTGCGATTGCGTGTTCAGCCGGCAGCGCAACAACTCGATGCGCACATTGGGCAAGAAGTAGGCGTTGTCGACATGAAAGACCGTGCGGTCGGTGACCGGACCGGACAGATCGGCCGAACTGCCGCAGTTGGCCGCGATGCTCACGCTCAGTGCCTGGATCGCGCCGGCGTCGTTGTAGCCCACCGTATAGCTGGCCCGCATCGGGTGCCGCTTACCGGTGATCAGGATGTCGTCGTCGCGGTCGAGCCGCATCTTCACCGGGCGGCCCACCGCGCGCGCGGCCAGCGCCGCCCACACGGCCACGTGGCCGGCCTGGGTTTCCTTGCCACCGAAGCCGCCGCCCATGCGCCGGCAGACGACATCGATCCGGTTGGCGGCGATGCCCAGCGCGCTCGCGACCCAGTGCTGGACCTCGCCCGGATGCTGGGTGGACGAATGGATCAGCCAGCCATCCTGCTCCTGCGGCAGCGCATAGGCGATCTGGCTCTCGAGATAGAAGTGTTCCTGGCCGCCGATCTCGAACGTTTGCCCAAGCGTGTGTGTGGCCCTTGCCAGGGCCTGCTCCGGCTCGCCGCGGATCACGCACACCGGCGGCAACACCCAGGCCTGCTGGCGCAGCGCCTCGTCGATCGAGAGCACGGCCGGCAGCGGCTCGAGTTGCAGCGCCTGTTGCAGCCGCGCTGCCGTGACCCGTGCCTGGCGGTGGCTGTCGGCCACCACCAGGGCGACCACCTGGCCCTGATAGTGAACGCTGTCGGTGGCCAGCACCGGCTCGTCGGCGGCCGGCGTGTGGAACGCGGCCTCGCCGGGAATGTCGGCGGCGCGGACGATCGCGTGCACGGCCGGATCGGCCAGCGCCTGCGCCACTGCCTCGGGGGCCAAACCCCGCAGACGCGCATGTGCGAGCGGGCTCAGCACCGGCGCGCAGTGCAGCGTGCCGAAGGCCTCGGGCAGGTCGTCGATGAAGCGCGCGCTGCCGGTGACGTGGGCGAGCGCGCTCTCGTGAGCCGGGCTGCGGTCTGTGTCCGGCCTGACCTGTCCGCCGGACGCCAGCGGGGCGCCGGGCGTTGGAAGACCGCCGTGATCGTTCATGACAGCGCATCCAGTGCGACCGGCTCGCCGCGATGCTCGCGCCACGCGCGAATCAGCAGCGCGCCGATCACGTGCTCGCGGTAGCGGCTGCTGGCGCGCATGTCGGTGATGGGCGAGAACTCGGCGCGGATCGTGCGCACCGCCAGATCGAGCGTGGCATCGCTCCACGGGGCGCCGACCAGCACCTGCTCGGTACGCAGCGCGCGCATCGGGGTGGCGGCCATGCCACCGACCCCGATGCGCGCCGTGCGCACCACGGGGGCGGAGACGCCGTCGTCCAGTTCGATGTTCAGGCCCAGACAGACCGCGGAGATGTCCTGCTCGATGCGCCGCGACACTTTGTAGGCCGCCACCAGGCCGGATGAGCCCGGCGGTGCGACGTCGATCCAGAGCAGCACCTCGTCGGTGCGCATCACGGTCTGCTGGCGGCCGGCATAGAAGGCCTCCAGCGCGATCGCGCGCTCGCCGCCGGCCTGGCTGGCCACCACCACGTGGCAGCCCAGCGCGATCAGCACCGGCATGGAGTCGCCGATCGGCGAGCCATTGGCGATGTTGCCGCCCAGCGTGCCCGAATTGCGCACCGGCCGCGAGGCGAAGCGATCGGCGAAGCCACGCAGCTGCGGCCAGCGTGCGCATAGTGCGGCCCAGGCCTGCTCTAGGCGCACCGCCGCGCCGATGCGCAGGCGGCCGTCGGCGAGGGTCTCGATCGACTGCAGCGCCGTGACGAAGGTGACGTCGATCGTGTGTTCGGCTCTGCGGTGCTGCTTGGTGATCCAGAGGCCGACATCGGTGCAGCCGGCGATCAACCAGGCACCGGGATGGCGTGCGCGGTCGGCCAGCAAGGCCTCGACGGTGCGAGGGCGCAGCGCGCGCGCGCCGGCGTCGATCGTCGGTGAACCGACCGCGGCGGCGGTCCGCGGACCGTCGCCTGCCGCCAGGGGGCCGTCGTGCGGGGCCACCGGCCCGGCATCGCTTCGTCGCATCAGATCGTGCAGGCGCCCGGCCGTGACCGCGTTCTCGGCCGCGATGGCGTCGTCGGACGCATCGCGCAGAGCCAGCGCCGCGTCGATGAGCGGCCGATAGCCGGTGCAGCGGCACAGGTTGCCCGAGAAGGCCCGCTCGACCTCCGGCCGGTCCAGCGTCTGCAGACCGCCATTGCGATAGAGGGCATAGAGCGACATCACGAATCCGGGCGTGCAGAAGCCGCACTGTGAGGCATGCGCATCGACCAACGCCTGCTGCACCGGGTGGACTGACCCGCCAGAGGCCAGGCCATCGACCGTGACCACCGCATGGCCGTGCAGCGAGCTGAGCAGGCGGATGCAGCTGTTGATGGCGCGCCAGTGCAGGCGGCCGTCGGGCCGCGCGTCGGCGATGGCGATCATGCAGGCGCCGCAGTCGCCCTCGGCGCAACCTTCCTTGGTACCGGTAAGGCGCGCCTGGCAGCGCAGCCAGTCGAGCACGGTCAGGTTCGGATCGACCGCATCGAGGCCGACCGGTTTGCCGTTGAGCAGGAAACACAGCGCCGAACTCACATGGACTCCCTCTGGGCCGGACGTCGATCGAAGCCACGGTGACCGCCGGCCCGGCGCGGACGCCGCGCCGATCGTCCCCGGACAAGCATACGACGCACGCAGCGCATAATCTATATAGGATTCACGATGATATTCATAATCGACTTTTGATCAACGAGGCCCAGATCCCTCGGACAATCGGTGCCCAGTCGTCGCAACCTACAAAGACTCGATCTGTACCTGTTCAAGGTGCTCGATACCTTGCTGCGGGAGCAGAGCGTCACGCGTACTGCCCGGATCATGCAGACCAGCCAGCCCGCGATTTCCGAATCACTGCGCCGCCTGCGCGCGATCACCGGCGATGAACTGTTCGTGCGCCACGGTCAGCGCATGGTCGCGACCGACTTCGGCCGCTCGCTGGTCGCGCCGATGGCCGACATCCTGCGCATCGCCGACGAATCCTTCCTGGCCGAACGCCGCTTCGATCCGGCCACCACGACGGCCACCTTCCGGGTGGCGGCGCCCGACTATCTCGATCCCCGCTTCCTGCCACGGGTGATTCACGCCCTGCGCCGGCAGGCGCCGGGCGCGCGCATCGAGGTGCGCACGCTGTCGGCCGAATTCGACTACGAGACCGAGCTCGCCAACGGCGTCATCGATGTGGCCATCGGCAACTGGCTCGAGGTGCCGGCCGATCTGCACCGGGGCGTGCTGATCGACGACGAGGTGGTCTGCCTGGTGGCCTGCGATCATCCGGCCGTGCGCCGTGGCTGGTCGGTCGAGCAGTGGTTGCAGGCCGACCACCTGGCGCCGGCGCTGATGGTGGCTTCTGGTCCCGGCGTCATCGACGAGCACCTGACGCGGCGCGGGCTGACACGCAACATCGTCGCGCGCGGCCCGCACTTCGGCATGGTGCCGGCCACGGTGGCCGACAGCAGCCTGGTGCTGACCACCGGGCGCCTGTTCTGCGAGCAGCATCTGGACGAGCGGCTCGCGATCGTCGCCTGCCCGTTGCCGTTTCCGAGGCTCACTTACTTCCAGCTCTGGCATCGTCGCGGCCACCACAACCCGGCCCAGCGTTGGCTGCGCGCGCTCGTACAGCGGATCGCGCTGGGTCTGGGGCAGGGGCAGAGTCGGTCCGCCGGTCACGACACAGGAGGGCCGCACTGATGTCGAGCAAGCCCGCCAGCGCACGGCCGCGCGCACCACACCGACGCGCGATCCATGCTGATCTGCTCGATTTTCGTGCCGATCCGCTGCACGACACCGCCGACCCCTCGGGGCGGGGCGCGGTGCGCTTCATCCCCGATGGTTGGCTGCTGATCGAAGACGGCCTGACGGTCGATGTACTCGAGGCCGGCCAGGCGCCGGGGCCGGACTGGTCGCGTGACGATCGGCGCGGCCATCTGGTCTGCCCGGGTTTCATCGACACCCACGTGCATTCGGGCCAGCTCGACGTCGTCGCCTCGCACGGCGCCACGCTGCTGCAGTGGCTCGAGCAATACACCTTCCCCAACGAGATGCGCTTCGCCGATCCGGCGTTCGCGCGCGCCGAGTCCGAAGCCTTCTGCGATGCGCTGCTGGCGCACGGCACCACCACGGCGGTCGTGTTCCCCACCCGGCATGCCTGCTCGGTGGATGCCCTGTTCGAAGCCGCCGGGCGGCGCGACATGTGCCTGATCGGCGGCAAGGTGCTGATGGACCGTCACGGCCCCGAGGCCCTGCTCGACGGTGCGGATCACGGCGAGACCGAGTCGCGCGCGCTGATCCGGCGCTGGCACGAGCACCAACGGCTGCACTACGCGATCACGCCGCGCTTCGCACCCACCAGCAGCGACGCCCAGCTGGCACTGGCCGGGCGCCTGCTCGCCGAGGCCGACACCTTGTACATGCAGACCCATGTCGCCGAAACCGAAGAAGAGGTCGCCTGGGTCGCCAAGCTGTTCCCCGCCGACCGCAGCTATCTGTCGGTTTATGATCGGCACGGTTTGCTCGGGCCGCGCTCGGTGTTCGCGCACGGCATCTGGCTGGACGATCAAGACCATGCGATGCTGGTCGATCGCGGTGGCAGCGTCGCCTTCAGCCCGTCATCGAACATGTTCCTGGGCAGCGGGTTGTTGAACGTGGCGCGGCTCGATCAGGCCGGCGTGCCGGTGTCGCTGGCCAGCGATGTCGGCGGCGGCACGCATCTGAACATGCTGCGTGTGATGGCCGATGCGGCGCGCGTCATGGCGCTCACCGGCCAGAAGCTGACGGCCTACCGTGGCCTCTACCTCGCCACGCTCGGCGCGGCGCGCACGCTGGCGCTCGATGGCGCGATCGGCAGCCTGGCACCGGGCCGCCATGCCGATCTCACCGTCCTGCGCTGGTCGACGGATGCGGTGTCCGAGCGGCGCCAGCGGCGGGCCACCAGCCTGCATGAGCGCCTGTTCGCGCTGATGATGCTGGGCGATACCGCCAACGTGGTCGCCACCTACGTGCGCGGCCGGTGTTTCGAACGAGCCTGAGCCAGGCGGGGGGAAGGGGCGGTGGCAGATGAGCAAGTGCGGCTTCGGCTGACCGGAATCAGCAAATCCTTTCCCGGCGTGCGCGCCAACGACAAGGTCGACCTGGTCGTGAAGGCCGGCGAAATCCACGCGGTGCTGGGCGAGAACGGCGCCGGCAAGTCCACGCTGATGAAAATCATCTGCGGGGTCTACGCGCCAGACGAGGGCACGCTGCAATGGGAGGGCGAGACCGTTCAGATCGCCTCGCCGGTGCAGGCCCAGCAGCTGGGCATCGCGATGGTGCATCAGCACTTCGCGTTGTTCGAATCGCTGACCGTGGCCGAGAACATCAGCCTGGGTCTGGCCGGGCCGATGAACCTCAGGCAATTGTCGGCCGATATCGCACGCGTCTCCGAGCAATACGGCCTGCCGGTCAATCCGGCCCAGCATGTATTCAGCATGTCGGTCGGCGAGCGCCAGCGCGTGGAGATCATCCGCTGCCTGTTGCAACGACCGCGGCTGCTGATCATGGACGAGCCCACGTCGGTGCTCACGCCGCAGGCGGTGCGCCAATTGTTCAAGACGCTGCGCCAGCTGGCCGACGAGGGCTGCTCGGTGGTCTACATCAGCCACAAGCTCGATGAGGTGCGCGAGCTCTGCCACCGCGCCACCGTGCTGCGCCATGGGCGCAATGCCGGCACGGCGGTACCCGCCGAGGTCGATACGCGCGAGATCGTGCAGATGATGATCGGCGGCGAACTGCCCACGGTCAGCCGCGACAAACGCGCGCCCGGCGAAGTGCGCCTGGCGGTGCACCATCTGTCGCGGCCGCGGCCCAATGCCTTCGGTGTGGCACTGAACGACATCTCGCTGGCGTTGCACGCCGGCGAGGTGCTGGGCATTGCCGGCGTGTCGGGCAACGGTCAACAGGAACTGCTGCGCGCGCTCTCGGGCGAGGCGCCCGGCGGGCGCGACGAAGCGCGCGACACCATCACGCTGCACGGCGACGCGGTCTCGCATCTCGATGCCGGGCAGCGGCGCGCGCTCGGCCTGGGCTTCGTGCCCGAGGAGCGACTGGGGCGCGGCGCCGTGCCCAGCATGCGCCTGGTGGAGAACGCACCGCTCACCGGCTGGCGCCTGGGCATGGTGTCCTCACTGGGCCTGCTCAACCGCGGCCGGTGCCGCGAATTCGCCGAGCAATGCATCCAGCGCTTCGACGTACGCGGCCGCGGCGCCGAGGCGCCGGCGCAGAGCCTGTCGGGTGGCAATCTGCAGAAATTCATCGTCGGGCGCGAGATCATGATCGGCCCGCAGGTGATGCTGCTGGCACAGCCTACCTGGGGTGTGGACGTCGGCGCGGCCACCGCCATCCGTCAGCAGGTGCGCGATCTGGCCGGCCAGGGCGTGGCGGTGCTGGTGGTGTCCGAGGAGCTCGAGGAACTGTTCGAGATCTGCGACCGTCTGGCCGTGATATTCGAGGGCCATCTGTCGCCGGTGATCGACATCGAGGACACCTCGGCCGAACAGATCGGGCTGTGGATGGCGGGCATGTGGCCGTCGGGCCCTGGCGAGTTGCAAGCGCAGCGGGGCAACGGTCGGGCGCAGGCCGGCAACGGCCGGATACCATCGGGCAATGAACGAGGGCGGGCCGGTGATGCGTCTCGCCATTCGGCCGACGGCACGGCAGGGCCGAGCACCGACGCCACCCTGGGGGGACACTGAGATGGCCTTTCAGGTTCTGCCGCGCACCGAAGCCTCCGCCACCATGCGCCTGGCAGCGCCGGTCGGCGCCACCGTGCTGATGCTGATCATCGGCGCCATCTTTCTGGTCGCCATGGGCAAGAGCCCGGCGCTGGGCTGGCAGGCGTTCATCGCCGAGCCGCTCGGCTCGCTCGACGGGCTGTCCGAGCTGCTGCTCAAGGCCGTGCCGCTGTTCGTGATCGCGCTCGGCCTGACCGCCGGTTTTCGCAGCGGCGTCTGGAACATCGGTGCCGAGGGCCAATTGATCATCGGCGCCATCGCTGCCGCCTGGCTGGCCGTGGTCACCGACGGCATGGACGGCTGGTGGATCCTGCCGGCCATGATGCTGGTGGCCGGGTCGGCCGGCGCCGCCTGGGCCGCGATACCGGCGTTTCTGCGCGTACGCTACCGCACCAACGAGATCCTGGTCAGCCTGATGCTGGTCTACGTGGCCACCTTCGTGCTTACCTGGGTGATCTACGGCCCGCTCAAAGATCCGCAGGGCATGGGCTTTCCGCAGTCCATCCTGTTTTCGGACCCGGCCCTGTTCTCGCCGCTGTCCGACGAATTCCGCCTCAACACCACCGTCTGGATCGCGCTGGCCGCACTGCCGCTGTTCTGGATCTATCTCGATCGCAGCTTCGCCGGCTATCAACTGCAGGTCGGTGGCCTGGCGCCGCTGGCGGCCGGCTATGCCGGCTACTCGGGCAACCGCGCCATCTGGACGTCGCTGCTGTTGGGCGGCTTCTGCGCCGGCCTGGCCGGTGCCTTCGAGGTGGGCGGCCCGCTCGGCCAGCTCACCAAGGATGTCTCCAACAACTACGGCTTTGCGGCGATCATCGTTGCCTTTCTCGGACGCCTGCATCCGCTGGGCATCCTGATCGCCTCGCTGCTGATGTCGATGCTCTACATCGGCGGCGACAAGGCCCAGGTCATGATGGATCTGCCCAACGCCATCACCGGGCTGTTCCAGGGCCTGTTGCTGCTGTTGCTGCTGGCCTGCGACTTCCTGGTCAACAACCGCGTGCAGTGGCGCCGCATCGGAGCACCCGCATGACCGACACCCTGATCGCCATCGTCGCCCTCACGCTGTCGGCCGGCACCCCGCTGGTTCTGGCCGGCCTGGGCGAGCTGGTCACCGAAAAATCCGGTGTGCTCAACCTCGGTGTCGAGGGCATGATGCTGGTGGGCGCCGTGATCGCGGTCATCGCCACCCTGGCCAGCGGCAACCCCTGGCTGGGCATCGTTGCCGGTGGCCTCGCCGGCACCGGCATGGCGCTGCTGTTTGCCGTGGTGGCGCTGTCGCTGCAGGCCAACCAGGTGGCCACCGGCCTGGCGCTGACCATCCTGGGCGTCGGCCTGTCCGCCTTTATCGGCCGGCCCTACGAAGGGACGGCGCTTGGCGAACTGGCGCCCGGTGCGCTGGCATTCGGCGGCCTGTCGGAACTTCCAGTGCTCGGCCCGATCCTGTTCTCGCAGAACCTCATGGTCTACCTGTCGATGCTGGCGTTCGCGGCGGTGGCCTGGTTTCTCTACAAGACCAAGCCCGGGCTGGCGCTGCGCGCCATCGGCGATGCACCGGCCTCGGCCAATGCCATCGGCTACCGCGTGATCCGCATCCGCTATCTGGCCACCGCGTTCGGCGGCTTCATGGCCGGGCTCGGTGGCGCCTATCTGTCGGTGATCTACACGCCGGGCTGGGTCGAGGGCATGGTCGCCGGGCGCGGTTGGATCGCTCTGGCGCTGGTGGTGTTCGCCACCTGGCGTCCGCTGCGCGTGCTGCTGGGCGCGTGGCTGTTCGGCGGTGTCACCCAGGCCCAGTTGCAGGCACAGGCGCTGGGCGCCGACGTGCCCACCGAGCTGATGTCCAGCCTGCCGTATCTGGCCACCGTCATCGTGCTGGTGCTGATCTCGCGCAATCCCGATCTGGTGCGTCTCAACGCCCCTCAGTCACTGGGCAGGCCGTTTCAGGCCCGCTCATGAAAACCAAAACACGGCACCATTCGTTGACCGGTGTCCGACCATCGAAGGTTCAAAGTTCAAGGAGGAGCAGCATGAACCAAAGCAAGATCCACCAGGGCCGACGCATCGCGCTGGCCGCCGGCGCCGCACTGGCCTGCGCGATCGCCGCGCCGTCCTGGGCCGCGGACGGGCCGCTGAACATCGGCTTCGTCTACGTGAGCCCGATCGGCGACGCCGGCTGGACCTTCCAGCACGACAAGGGCCGCCACGAGCTCGAGGCGGCGCTGGGCGACAAGGTCAAGACGAAGGTTGTCGAGAGCGTGCCCGAGGGCGCCGACGCCGAGCGGGTGATTCGCGAACTGGCCAAGAGCGGCAACCAGCTGATCTTCACCACCTCGTTCGGCTACATGAACCCCACCCTCAAGGTGGCCAAGGCCTTCCCGAAGACCAAGTTCGTGCATGTCACCGGCTACAAAACGGCCAAGAACGTCGCCCAGGTCAACGCCCGCTTCTACGAAGGCCGCTACGTGGCCGGCGTCATCGCCGGCACGATGAGCAAGTCGGGTCAGGCCGGCTACGTCGCCGCGTTCCCGATTCCCGAGGTGCTCCAGGGCATCAACGCGTTCATGCGCGGCATGCGCAGCGTCAACCCGGACGCCAGCATGCGCATCATCTGGACCAATTCCTGGTACGACCCCGGCAAGGAACGCGAGGCATCTCTCGCGCTCATTTCGCAGGGCGCCGATGTGCTTACCCACCACACCGATTCCCCCTCGGCCGTGCAGGTGGCCGAAGAGAAGGGCGTCTACGCGGTGGGTTACCACTCCGACATGAGCAAATACGGGCCCAAGGCACACCTGGCCGCCGTCACCCATAACTGGGGCGATTATTACGTCAAGACCGCCAAGCAGGTGGTCGACGGCTCCTGGAAGACCTCGATGGTCTGGGGCGGCATGAAAGACGGCTTCATCCGCGTCGAAGGCCTGAACCCCGGCCTGCCCAAGGACCTGGTCGCCAAGGTCGACCAACTCCAGGCCGACATCAAGGCCGGCAAGCTGCATCCGTTCGCCGGGCCGGTGGTCGATCAGGACGGCAAGGAGATCATCCCCGCCGGCAAGACGATGACCGACGAGCAGATGGGCCAGATGGACTTCTACGTGCAGGGCATCGTCGGGAAGCTGCCGAAGTAGCGGCTACGAGGCTGTCCTCGGGAGAGGGCGGTGAGCGGTCCGGACGCCGGCGGGTGGCCGGGCCGCTGTTTTCCGCCAGATCTGCTTCGCGGCGCCCGAACTCACGCCCGCGCAGCACGCGCTCCAGGACATTGTCGGCCTCGCCCCGGCCACCACGATCCGGCCGTCGGCAAGTACGGGCTGGACAACGGCGGGACGGCCGTCAACGGCACATTCTTCGAGGTCGTGGCGCCCAACCGGCGCGACACCGCCGTGGATCGTTTCCTCGCGCGCCAGGGCGGTCGGGGCGGCTACATGGCCATCTTCGACTGCGGCGATCTCGCTGCGTTGCGCCAGCGAAACGGCGCGCCCAGCATGCGGCTGGATCTCGGCGATGGCCCCACCGAAGTCACGGCGACGACATGGGGTGACGTGTACACCGCCTGGACCAGCACGGGCATTCCGAACATCGAGGTGTTCATGGCCATGCCGCACGAGGCCCGGTCGATGGTCGCGATGCCGATGCTGGTCAAGAAGTTCCTGGGCTCCCGGTGGGGGCGCAAGCTGGTCGAGCGGCGGTTGCAGGCCATGCCGGCCGGGCCGAGCGACGCGGCCCGGGCGACGGGCCAGGCCAGGATCTTCGGGCGGGCGACCAATGCCGCCGGGCGCAGCGTCGAATTGCGTCTGCGCACGCACGAGGCCTATCGGCTGACGGCGGAAAGCGCGGTCGAGATCGGCGCGCGGGTGCTGAACGGGGATGCGCCGGTGGGCTATCAGACGCCGGCAATGGCTTATGGGCCGGAATTCGTGCTGGCGCTCGACGGCTCGGTGTTGATCGAGAACTAGCCCGAACGGCACGCGCCGATCACGCGCCAAGTTCGCGCCAAGTGCGCCCATCTTGCACCGATCACATGCCCCACGCGTACCCATCGAGTACCGTTCGCGTTTGCCTTGGGTTTCGCACCAATTGACTCCATCCGCGCCGACGATCCTGCCTATCGCGCCCGGCCGTCGAACCACCGTTGCAGCAAGCCGCGCTCCGCCGGTGTCATCTGCGTCGCATTGTTCAATGGCATCAGTTTCAGTACTACCGCCTGCTGGTAGACCAGTGCCGCATGCTGTTCGATCAGCTCTGCCGTATGCAGCGCCACATTCTTGTTCTGCAGTTGGGCGTTGTGACACATGACGCAGCGCGTGTCGATCACTTCCTGAACCTGCGCGGTGGTCACCGGACCGTTGCCGGCCGCCTGCACATCGAGCGGCGCCGGCCGCATCAGCCAGGCCAGCACAACGATGATCGCGGTGCCGGCCACCGCGTACTCCCAGGGCACGCGCCGGCCATGGGTCAAAGCCTGATGGCGTGCCACGAAGCTGTGGCGGATCAGCGCACCGGCGAGCATCAGCGCGCACAGCACCAGCCAGTTGGTCGGCCCCTGGGTCAGCCAGCCGTAGTGGTTGGCCAGCATGGCGATGATGACCGGCAGCGTGAAGTAGGTGTTGTGCACGCTGCGCTGTTTGGCGCGCTGGCCGTGGATGGGGTCGACCGGCTGGCCGGCCTTCATCTGGGCGATGACGGTGCGTTGGCCGGGAATGATCCAGAACAGCACGTTGGCGCTCATGGCGGTGGCCATCATGGCGCCCACCATCAGGAAGGCCGCGCGGCCGGCGAACAGTTGGCAGGCCAGCCAGGCGGCGAACACGACATAGACGGTGACCAGGATTCCCACCAGCAGATCGCCGTTCCTGCCCTGGCCCAGGCGCCGGCAGATCTGGTCGTAAATCAGCCAGAACGCGACGAGCAGCACGAGCGCGGCGACGACGGCGGCGGCGGGCGACCAGTCGTACACCGAGCGGTCGATGAGGAAGGTGCCGGCCTGGAACAGATACAGCACTGTGAACAGCGCGAAGCCGGTCAGCCAGGTGCTGTAGCTCTCCCAGAAGAACCAATGCAGGTTCTCGGGCACCTTGCCCGGGGCCACCATGTATTTCTGCGGGTTGTAGAAGCCGCCGCCGTGCACGGCCCACAGTTCGCCGTCGACGCCCTTGTCCTTGAGGTCTTGCGCCTGGGGTTCGGTGAGGCTGTTGTCCAGGAAGACGAAATAGAACGACGAGCCGATCCAGGCGATGGCGACGATCACGTGGGTCCAGCGTAGCAGCAGGTTGACCCAGTCCAGCCAGTACATGTCCATGGGCTCACGACCCCCGGTAGGTTGAGTAGGCCCACGGGCTCACCAGCAGGGGCACGTGGTAGTTGGCCGACGGGTCGGCGATGCCGAAGTCGATGGGCACGGAGTCGATGAACGGCGGTTCGGGCAGGGAGTGCCCGCGCGCACGAAAGTAGGCGGCTACCTGGAAGTTCAGCCGGTAGCGGCCGGGCAGCATGGCCTCGCCCTCGAGCAGCGGGCCGTCGCCGCGGCCGTCGGCATCGAGGGTCAGGCGCAGCAATTCGGTGGCCGAGCCGTCGTCGGCCAGCCGCTGCAGGCGCACGGCCATGCCGGCGGCGGGACAGCCGTTCATGGTGTCCAGAACGTGGGTGCTGAGCTTGCCCATCGGTTTTTCTCCTCCCTCGCCGCGCATCGGCCGCCTTGGGAGTGTATACAATCCGGGCTTGATTCTGTATCCAGTGGCGCGATCGCATGGCTCAGGCACGCGTGGTGGAGTTGCGTCTGGTGACGGCGGACGGGCCGCGGCCCGCCAAGCCGGGTGCCACCGACCGCATCGTCGCGGCGGTGGTCGACGCCATCGTCGGCCACCGGCTGATGCCGGGCACGCGGCTGGTCGAGCAGAAGCTTGCCGATCTGTTCGATGTGTCGCGCACCATCGTGCGCCAGGCGCTGAATCAGTTGAGCCGAGACGGCCTGGTGGTGTTGGAATCGGCGCGCGGTGCCTTCGTGGCCAGTCCGAGCGTGCGCGAGGCGCGTGAGGTGTTCGCGGTGCGCATCATGCTCGAGACCGCCATGGTGCGGGCGCTGGCTCACCAGATCGGTGCGGCCGACATCGCCGCATTGCGCGATCATCTACGCGCCGAGCAGCGCGCGGTGTCGCATGACGATGTGCCGCAGCGCACCCGGCTGCTGGCGGATTTCCATATCGTGCTGGCGCGCGTGCTGGGCAACCAGGTGCTGGTGCAGCAGTTGCAGGATCTGTTGAACCGCTCGTCGCTGATCACACTGATGTACCAGACCTCGCTCGGTGCCTCGCACTCCAGCGATGATCATCTGCGAATCGTCGATGCGCTCGAGCGGCGTGATGCGCGGGCCGCGGCGCGGCTGATGGAACGGCATCTGCGACAGGTGGAGCGCAATCTGCAGCTCGAGCCGCGCGGCTGCGATCTGGCCCAGGCACTGACGCCGAACCCGGGAAAGAAATCATGAACGAGACATCGGAGCCATTGTCGCTGGCGCGCCTGAACGCGGCCGACGTGGCGGGGTTCGAGGCACTGCTCGACGGCATCTACGAGCACTCGCCGTGGGTGGCGCGGGCGGCGGCTGACGAGCGGCCGTTCGCCAGCCTCGCGCATCTGAAGTTCGCGCTCGCCAAGGCGGTGCGCGTTGCCGATGTGCAGGCGCAACTGGCGCTGATCCGCGCGCACCCGGAGCTGGCCGGCAAGGCCATGGTGGCGAGGACGCTGACGGTGGAATCCACCGCCGAGCAACGCGCGGCGGGGCTCACGCATTGCACGCCCGAGCAGTTCGAGCGCCTGCACGAGCTGAACCGCGCCTACAACGAGCGCTTCGGTTTCCCGTTCATTCTCGCGGTGCGCGGCCCGCGCGGCCAGGGCCTGAGCCGCGAGGCGATCATCGAGACCTTTGCGCGCCGGCTGCACGACCATCCGGATGCCGAACGCGCCGAGGCGCTGCGCAACATCCATCGCATCGCGGAGTTGCGGCTCAACGAGCGTTTCGGCTTCGTGCCGGCGCTGGGTGACTGGGTCTGGGACGAGGCCGAGGCGCTGGCGCGGTTCTCCGACGACGGTTTTCGTGAGCGCGGCGAGCTGACGGTCACCTATCTCACCGCGGCCCATCGGGCTTGTGCAGAACGTCTGCGCCAGTCGATGCGCGACGCCGGCTTCGACCAGGTGTCCATCGACGCGGTGGGCAATGTGGTCGGGGTCTACGAGGGCAGCGATCCGCAGGCGCGCCGGCTTCTCACAGGCAGCCACTACGACACCGTGCGCAACGGCGGCCGTTACGACGGCCGGCTGGGCATCCTGGTGCCGATCGCGGCGGTGCGCTGGCTGGCCGGGCAGGGCCGTCGCCTGCCGATCGGTATCGAAGTGGTGGCCTTCTCCGAGGAGGAGGGGCAGCGTTATTCGGTACCGTTCCTGGGTTCGGGCGCGCTGACCGGGCGCTTCGATCCGGCCTGGCTCGAGCTCACCGACGCCGAGGGCATCACCCTGCGCGAGGCGATGGCGCGGGCGGGGCTGGATCCGGCCGCTATCCCGGCCCTGCGTCGCGATGCCGGCGGCTACGTCGGCTTCGTCGAGGTGCACATCGAGCAGGGGCCCGTGCTGAGCAACGATGATCTGCCGCTGGCCGTGGTGTCATCGATCTGCGGTGGCGTGCGCTATCGCGGTGAGCTGATCGGCCGGGCCAGCCACGCCGGCACCACGCCGATGGATGCACGCCACGATGCCGCCGTGGGCGCGGCCGAGTTCATGTTGCAGGTGGAGCAGCGCGCGGCGACCGAACCGGGCCTGGTGGGGACCGTCGGCATGCTCGAGGTGCCCGGCGGCTCGATCAACGTGGTGCCCGGCCGCTGTCTGTTCAGCCTGGACGTGCGTGCGCCGGAGGACGCGGTGCGCGATGCCTGCGAGCGCGATCTGCTGGCGTGGCTCGATGCGCTATGTGCGCGCCGCGGCCTGCGCCTGAACTTGCGCGAGACCATGCGCGCGGCGGCCGCACCATGCGATGAAGCCGGCCAGCGACGCTGGGCCGATGCGGTGCGTTCGCTGGGCCTGCCGGTGTTCCGCATGCCCAGTGGCGCCGGCCACGATGCGATGGAGCTGCACAAGATCATGCCGCAATCGATGCTGTTCGTGCGCGGGCTCAACAACGGCATCAGCCATAATCCGCTGGAATCGATCACCAGCGACGATGCCGATCTGGCGGTGCGGGCCTTCTGTCATCTGGCCGAGCACTTTGCCGGCGATGCGTCGTGAATCCGTGCACGCCGGCCGGCACCCGTGGCCTTCGCCGTGCCCGCCAACTTGCGTGACACCGGGAGACCGGCATGAACCCCGCGAATCAGGACCGGCGCGCGCTGCGCGAGCGCCTTCTCGATGTCATCGAGCATGAGATCTGCCCGCTGACCGAGCGCGGCGTGCGCACCGGCAACAAGGTGTTCGGCGCGGCCGTGCTGCGCAAGTCGGACTGGTCGACGGTGATCGCCGCCACCAACAACGAGACCGCCAACCCACTGTGGCACGGCGAGGTGCACGCGATCAAGCTGGTCTACGAACTGCCCGCCGATGAAAGGCCGGCACCCGCCGACTGCCTGTTCCTGGCCACGCACGAACCCTGCACGCTGTGCCTGTCCGCGATCGCCTGGGGCGGCTACGACAATTTCTACTATCTGTTCAGCCACGAGGATTCGCGCGACGCGTTTCAGATCGGCCACGATCTGAAGATTCTCGATGCACTGTTCGGGCTGGGTCCCGGCGAGTATCGCCGCCGCAATGCCTACTTCAGTGGCCACAGCATTCGCGAGATGGGCGATGGCAGCGTGCCGGATCAGGCCGCGTTTCAGGCGCGTTTCGAGCGACTGCGGGCGCTGTACTCCGGATTCTCCGATACGTATCAGGGGTGCAAGGATCCCGGACTGATCCCGCTGAATTGATGGCGGCTGAGCTTGCGGGCCGCCGTGACATCATTCGGTTTTCCCGATCGTGATCATGCAGGCATCCGGCCACAACCCCGAGTCCCGGCGTCCCGGCGCGTTGATCGAGCCCGCCGGCGCCATGGCTCCCTGGGCACTCTTGTGCGTCGGCATCGCCTGCGCGTTCGGGCCGGGCAAACTGCCGCCGCTGCTGCCGACGATCCAGGCCGATCTGGGCATCAGCCTGTTCGCGGCGGGTTGGCTGGTAGCGGTTTTCCAACTGGCGGCGGCCTTGCTGGGGGTGCTCGGTGGCGCGTTGGCCGATCGTTTCGGACCGCGCCGGGTCATGCAGACCGGACTGGCCGTCGCGGCCGTGTCGGCGGCGGCGGGCGCCTTCAGCGTGCAGGCGCCCGGATTGTTCGCCGGTCGGATCGGCGAGAGCCTGGGTTTCACGCTGGCAGTGCTGCCCGCGGCATCCCTGTACCGTCGCTGCGTGGCGCCGGCGCGGGTCACACGCTGGCTCGGCGTCTGGAGTGCCTATATGCCGATCGGCTTCGCACTGGCGTTGATCGTCACCCCGTGGATCGCGGGCTTCGGTGGCTGGCGCGGCGTGTGGCTGGTGCATGCGTTCGCCTTGTTCGCCTGCCTGATCGGCCTGCGGCTCTGGGTGCCGGCCGACCCGGCCGGCTTGTCGGGCGCGGCGCGCTTCGTGCCGCTGGTCGAGCGCACGGTGGCCGTACGCGGTCCGTGGTTGCTGGCGGCATGTTTCGGTGTCTATGCCGGTCAGTATCTGGTTATCACCTCGTTTCTGCCGAGCTTCTACCAGGATGCAGGAATCGCCATGACCGACGCCGGTGCGCTGACCGCACTGGTGGCGGGCATCAACTTGATCGGCAACATCGGTGCCGGCATGCTCGCCCACCGGGGTTGGCCGCCGGGGCGGGTCATCGCCTGCGCCGCCCTGGTGTTGCTGATCGGGCCACCGCTGGTGTTCGCGGGGGAGGGTGGCTTCGTCTGGCGCTACGTGCTGATCTGCCTGGTGTCGATGATCGCGGGTCTGATTCCCGGGTCGCTTTATTCGCTCGCGCCGCGCTTCGCGCCCGGGGCGGATACGGTCTCGACCACGGTCGGGTTGATGCAGCAGGGTTCGGGCACCGGTCAGGTGGTTCTGCCGCCGATCGTGGCCTTCGTGGCGATGCAGGCTGGCGGCTGGCAATACACCGGCTGGGTCAGCGCGGTGTTCGCGCTGGCCACGCTGGCGGTGTCGGTCGCCGTGCATCGCCACGATGTGGCCTTGCGGCGGGAGGCTGCACCTGCCTGAACCGGCGATCGGCTGAGCGTTTGCGCGGCGATCGGCCTGGCCATTCGCGCCCGGGGCGGCAGGGCGGGGCGCGCAGCTCACCGAGCGGTCCGGCGACAGCGACTGATGCCCGTCAGGCGTCGAGCGCGATCGGCTCCAGAGCCTCTCCGGGCGCCTCGATGCGACCGATGATCGCAGCCTTGTCGTAACCGGCGGCGTGCAACGCCGCGAGGCAGTGCTGGGCACGCTCGGCCGGGATGGAGGCGAGCAGTCCGCCGGCGGTCTGTGGGTCGAACACCAGACGATAGCGCGGATGCTCGCGCATCTCGGCCTGATTGCGCAGCGCCCGGCGCAGACGCACATTGGCCGGCTGCAGGGAACTCAGGATGCCGCTGGCAGCGGTTTGCTCTGCCCCATCGAGCACGGGCAGGGCCGACAACGACAGGCGTGCATCCACCCCCGAGGGCCGGGTCATCTCGACCAAGTGTCCCAGCAGGCCGAAGCCCGTCAGGTCGGTACAGGCGGTGGCATCGTGGTCGAGAATGATGCGCGCTCCGGCACGGTTCGACACCTGCATCGAGACCAGAGCGTCGTCGATCCAGCGGCCACGCGCGGCGAACTGGGCGTGTGCGGCGAACAAGGTGCCGGTGCCGATGGGCTTGGTCAGTATCAGCAGGTCGCCGGCACGCATGCCGCCCTTGCGCATGACGGCGTCGAGTTGCTCGTCGATCAGGCCGTTGATCGCGAAACCCAGGGCCAGTTCGCGTCCCTCGCCGGTGTGACCACCGACCAGCGCACAGCCCGCTTCGGCGAGCACGTCGTTGGCGCCGGTCATCATCTGGCGCAAGGTGTCCTCGACCTTGCGCTCCAGGCCCGGTGGCACGGTGACGATCGCGGTCGCCGACTGCGGCTCGCCGCCCATCGCGAAGATGTCGCCGAGCGCATGATTGGCGGCGATGCGGCCGAACACCCAGGGGTCGTCGATGAACGCACGAAAAAAGTCGACCGTCTGCACGATTGCCTTGCCCGGCGGCACGCGCAGCACCGCCGCGTCGTCCGGGGCGTGCAGGCCGATCAGCACATCGTCGCGCGGCGCGGGCAGCAGATCGCCCAGTGCGCGTGACAGGACGTTGGCGCCGACCTTGGCGCCGCAGCCGCCGCAGCGCATCGCCAGCGCGGACAATGCCTCGGCCTGGTCGGCGGCATCGAGCAGCACGGGACTCGGGCGCCGGGCCATGGCCGCGCTCTCGTCCATCGGCGGGAACACCGAGAACTTGCGCATGAAACGACGGTCGATCCAGTCTTTCCAGCGCCACACCCATTCGCCTTCGAGGGCGAACGGCCCGCGCGAGGCGACCGCATAGCGATCGCCGGTGCTGATCAGCGACAGCCAGTGCCGTTGCGGTTTCCAGGGCAGAACGGGCTGACCGATCGCGAGCCGGCGCAGATTGTCGGCCAGTGGCGGCCCCGCACGCACGGCGAAGACACCGGCCTTCTCGAGCGGCCTCTCGACCAGCGAAGCGATGTCTCCGGCCGCGAAGACCTCGGGATCGGTCACGCTCTGCAGGGTGTCCGACACCCGGATGAAACCGCCGTCGTCGAGTTCGAGACCGGTATCGCGCAACCAGTGGGCGCCGCCCGCCTGCGTGACCCAGACGATCTCGTCGGCTTCGGCCGCCGAAGCACGGTCGGTGCGCAAGCGCTGCCCGTCGACCGCGATCACGGTCTCGCCCAGGCGCAGGCGAACGCCACGGTCGCGCAGCAAGCGGGTGTAGCGGGCGCGGACGCTGGCATTGTGGGTCGGCAGGATCTCGTCACTGGCCGAGTACAGCTCGAAGCCGACGTCGTCGGGGTCGCGGCGCAGGGCGGCCAGCTCGCGACGCAGCCGGTACTGCATCGCGAGCGTCATCTCGACGCCGCCGGCGCCGGCGCCGACGATTGCGATCCGGGTCGGGCCCTGATGGGCGCGCACGCGTTCGAGCAGCGCCAGCCAGCGTTGATTGAACTGGTTGATCGGTTTGACCGGCACGGCCACCGCGGCCGCGCCCGGCACGGTGTCGATGCGGGGCGTCGAACCGATGTTGATCGACGCGATGTCGTAGGGAATCGGCGGGCGGTTGGCGCAGCGGATCAGTTTGCCGACCCGGTCGAGGCCGACCACGCTGTCGTGCACATAGCGCGCGCCGGCGAACTCGGCCAGGCGGCGCAGGTCGATGTGCACCTCGTCGTAGTCGTAGTGGCCGGCGATGTAGCCGGGCAGCATGCCCGAATAGGGCGTGTGCGTGTCGCGGCAGATCACGGTCAGGCGCACGCCCGGCACCGGCTTCATGCCGAAGCGCTTGATCACGCCGACGTGGCTGTGGCCGCCGCCGACAAGGACGATGTCGCGCAGGACCGGATCGTCGTTGGCTCGCACCTCGTGCCTATCCTCTGGTGGGGATCATCGCGGGCGGCCCGAACCGCCCCCGGTGTCGGGTTCGTCGAGCAGGGCGCGCGCGCGCGCCCGGGCCGCGTCGTCGACCGGTGGCCCGTCGGGCCGGTTGCCGAGGCGTTGACGGCGCTGAATCGTGGCCCAGATGCCGGCGCCGAGCGCCAGCATCGCGAACGGTCCGCCCCACAGCAACCAGGTGTTGCTCTGAACCGGCGGATCGTAGAGCACGAAATCGCCGTAGCGCTCGACCAGGTAGTCCTTGATGGCCTGGTCACCGCGGCCCTCGGCGACCATGCGGTGGACGATGTTGCGCAGGTCGCTGGCCAGTTCGGCATTCGAGTCGGCGAGGTTCTGGTTCTGACAGACCAGACAGCGCAGTTCCTCTTCGAGTTGCTTCAGGCGGGCCTTCTGCTCGACGCTCAGCGGCGGCAGATCGACGTCGACCTTCATGGGCCCGGCCATCGGCTTACTCCGCGCGCAACCGCTGAACCAGCGGCAGCAAGGTATCGTCGATCGCGGCCTGATCGAAGGGCCCGACCTGCTTGTATCGGATCTGACCGCGTTTGTCGATCAGGAAGGATTCGGGCGCGCCGTAGACGCCGAAATCGATCGCCACGGATCCGGGCAGATCGCTGATCACCACCTCGTACGGATTGCCGTGGCGCTCCAGCCAGGCGCGCGAGGCCTGCGGGCGGTCTTTCCAGGCCAGCCCGACCACGGGCAGACGGCCGTCACGCGCCAGCTCGCTGATCAGCGGATGTTCGACCACACAGGCCGCGCACCACGAACCCCAGACATTCAGCAACCAGACCTTGCCGGCCATCGCCTGCGGTGACCAGGGTTCGCCGTTGTCGAGCCGCGGCAGCGAGAAGGTCGGCGCCGGCTTGTCGATCAGAGGCGATGGAATCAGGCGCGGGTCCTTGGACAGGCCGCGATACAGAAACACGGCGATGACCACGAACAGCAGCAGCGGAATGAGCGTTTTGAGCGCGCGCATTGCTCAGTCGGCGCCAGCGGCGCTCTTGAATTGCTCGGGAGCGCCGATAGGGTGGCCGGCACGCTTGAGGGCTTCGGCCGCCTCGGGCGGCATGTAGTTCTCGTCGTGCTTGGCGAGCACCTGCTCGGCCGCGAAACGGGACTCGCCCATCAGCCGGCCCTGGGCCACGACGCCGCGGCCCTCCTTGAACAGGTCGGGCAGGATGCCCTGGTACTCGACCGAGATGGTCTTCGCGCCATCGGTGACCTGGAAGTTCACGCGTGTGCCCTCGCGCTTCACGCTGCCGGCCACCACCAGGCCGCCGAGGCGGAAGGTACGGTCGGCAGGCGCCTGGCCGAGCGCGATCTCGGTCGGCGTCACGAAGAAGACGAGGTTGCTGCGAAATGCGTTGAGCACGAGCGCGGCTGCCACGGCCAGCGCCGCCACCCCCGCGAGCACCCAGATCGCGCGTCGATGTCTGGCTTTCATAGGTCGTCGTCGAGGTCGTCGAGGTCGAGGTGCCGGCGCGCGCGCGTGCGACTGCGACGGATCGCGATCAGTTCCGCGATCACGGCGAGCGCGAGCATGCCGTACGAGGCCACGATGTAGAAGGTGTGGCGGGAGGTTTCCATCAGCCCGCCCGTTCGTGCGCGGTACGCTGGCGACACAACCCTGTTCGGTCGTTCAAGATCTCTGCTCCTTACAGACCGCCGCTCGCGCGGCGGTCCTGCAGCCAGTCGGCATGACGTTCGCGCTCGAGGATGACCGTGCGCACGCGGTACAGCGCGACGGCGATCGCATAGGCCCAGCAGGCAAAGGTCATGATCAGCATGGCGCTCAGCATGGTCTGGGCCATCTTGGGTGCCGCGGTCATCGACACCGTGGCGCCCTGGTGGAGCGTGTTCCACCAGCGCACCGAAAAGTAGATGATCGGAACGTTGATCGCACCGACCAGTGCCAGCACCGCGCTCGCGCGGTCGGCGCGGCGCGGATCGTCGATGGAGGCGCGCAGGGCCAGGTAGCCCAGGTAGAGGAACAACAGCACCAGCGTGGATGTCAGGCGCGCATCCCAGACCCAGTACGCCCCCCAGGTCGGCCGCCCCCAGAACGCCCCGGTCCAGAGTGCCACGAATGTGAACATGGCGCCGGTCGGCGCGAGCGCCTGCGCCATCATGGCAGACAGGCGGGTGTTCCAGATCAGCGATGCGGCCGCCCAGCCGGCCATCACGAGATAGAGGAACATGCCCATCCAGGCCGCCGGCACGTGGATGAAGATGATCCGATACGACTCACCCTGCTGGTAGTCGGTCGGGGCGACCACGAAGCCCAACCACAGACCGACCGCCGTGAGCACGACGGCGATCGCGGCGAAGGGCAGGATCAGTTTGCCGGCCAGTGGATAGAACGTGGCTGGTGAGGCGAAGTGGTAGACGCGCATCGCTTGGGTCGGAGGGGGCCGTCGCAGCTATTCGTGGGCAATTCTAACGGCCAGGGCGGTTGCCGGCGGTCCGCCCAGCCACGACAGGACCAGACCGGCACCCAGCAACGACAGGTGCGCCTGGGCGCTGAGGCCCGATTGATAGGTTTCGACGGCGCCCGCGCCGAACACCAGCACCGGCACGGCGAGCGGCAGCAACAGCAGCGCCAAGAGGCTCGCGCCGCCACGCGCGCCCAGGGTCAGCGCCGCACCGATGGCCGCGAACCAGGCAAGGACCGGCGTGCCCAACAGCAGCGATGCGACCAGGATGCCGATCGCATCGGCATCGAGACCGTATTGCAGGCCCATCAGCGGCGCGAGCACGATGACCGGGAACGCGGTGCTCAGCCAGTGTGCCGACACCTTGCCGGCCACCAGCGCCGGCAGCGGCGCCGGCGACACCAGCATCTGCTCGAGCGAGCCGTCCGCGTGATCACCGGCGAACAGATGCGGCGTGGCCAGCAGCACCGACAGCAGCGCCGCCACCCAGGCGATGCCCGGGGCGATGCGCTCGAGCAGGGCGGGTTCGGGCGCGACCGCCAGCGGGAACAGGCTGGCCACCAGCATGAAGAACACGAACACCACCGCGAGCTCGGCTCGCGAGCGCAGCGCCAGGCCGAGATCGCGCATGAACGCCCAGCGCGCGCTGGCGAATACGCCGGCGACGCTGCCGGCGTTGGCCTGCAGCAAGGCACTCTCGCTCATGGCGGTGTCCGTGCCGGCGCCGGATCCGAGACACCCGGCTCGCGCCTGCCCGGATCTGACGCGCCCGGTGCGGGGCCCGTCGGGCCCGGCGCGGTAGCCGACGCTGCCGCGCTGGCCGGTCCTGTCGCGCTGGCCGGGCGGGAGCGGCGCACCGCATGGCGGTTCATGTCGAGCCCGATCGACGGTGCGGCGATCGGCAAGCGGTGATGCGAGGCGACCACCGCCGATCCGCCGGCCGCCAGATGCCGATCGACCAGCGTCTGGAGCAGGTTCTGGCCGTCGCGGTCGAGCGCATTGCCGGGTTCGTCCAACAACCAGATGGCGGCACGATTGGCCGCCATGCGCGCCATTTGCACGCGTTTCTTCTGGCCCGCGGAGAGCCGGTCGGCGAGTACGTGCGCGCGACGCGCGAGGCCGACTTCGCTCAGGCGGGCGGCGGGTTCGGTGGCCGGCACGGGTCGGCCGCGATCGAGCGCCATCCAGCTACGCAGGTTCTCGCGCGCATCGAGCACCGCCTTGAGCGCCGTGGCATGGCCGATGTAGAGCAGGTTCGCGCGCCAGTCGGGATCGCGGGCGTCGATCGCGCGCTCGCCCAGCCGGATCGTGCCGCCATCCGGGCGGCTCAGACCCGCCAGCAGGCGTAGCAAGGTGGTCTTGCCGACCCCGTTGTCGCCTGTGAGATCGACCCAGTGTCCGGGCGGCACGACGATCGAGACACCGGCGAACAACGGCCTGTCGCCTGCGCGCGCCGCGAGATCGTGGACCGACCAGGTGGTGCCGTGCGGGCGCGCGCCGGGGCTGACGCCCGTCGTCTCGTTCATGGCACCCGTTGGTCGATGACGACCGCACGGGAACCATCATCGGCCACGAACGGCTCGCTGGTGCCGAAACGGTCGCCGCTCTGGCGCATCGCCTGCCCACTGGCGCTCAGGCGGGCCTCGATCACGAGCGGTCGATCGGCCGGTATCGGCCGTTGCGGGGTCATCAGATTTGCCTGACCGAGCTCGAAGGTGAGCGGGAATGCCGGCTCGGCGATCCGCTGTACCGCATAAGGCATGCGTGGCCCGTCGGCGGCGCGCACCAGCACGAACAAGGTGTCGCCGGGCGCGGCCACCTGCCCCTGCAGCGTCACCGTGCCCGCCAGGGACACACCCGCTGCGGCGGCGTCCGGTGCCGCTGCTGCCGCAGCGCCGGCACCGGACGCCGCCGGGGCCGGGTTCCTGAGTTCGGCCAGCAGCGCGCCGATCTGGCGCGCCTGGGGTGATTCGGGCGCCATGCCGGCCAGCACCTTCTCGAGATAGGGAATCGCCTCCTGCGCATGCCCCTCCTGAAACAGCGCCGCGCCAAGCAGGCCATTGGTCTTGGCATCGTCGGGGTCGATGGTGATGGCCTTGCGCAGCAGCGCGAGCGGCCGGCCGCTGAAGCGACGATCGTTCTGGATCGCCAGAACCTCGGCGTAGTCGGCGAGCAGGCGCGCGTTGGGCGGCAGGATCTCGAGCGCACGCCGATAGGCGTCGGCCGCGGCGGGCAGATCGCCGCGCATGCCGTTCAGTTGTGCGAGCACTGCCCAGGCCTCGCCATCGGCGGGATTCGCACTCAGCCGCGCGCGGGTTTCGGCGACCATGGTCGCGACCTGATGGGCGACGCGATGCTCGTCGGTGGTGGCAGCGGCCAGACGGGTCTCGATATCCGGCTGGCCGATGTCGAGATAGAGCACGATCGCGGCGAGAACGGCGATCGCGGCACAGCCCAGGGCCAGGGCGCGCGCGCCCCCGCGCACCGTGCCGGCATCGTCGGGTCGTTGGGAGAGCTCGGCGGCAAGGGTATCGACCAGCTCGCGGCGGGCGTCCTCGGCCGCGGCGGGATCCAGTCGCCCGCTCTTTTCTTCGTCGTCGATCTCGGCGCGCCGATCGCGCAACACGAGCAGACGGGTTTCGCGATCGCGGCGCAGGGCGCCGGCCGGACCGCGCCAGAGGGGGCGCATGACGAAGGCGATCGTGGCGGCCGCGATGATCGCCATCACGGCCCAGAGCATCCAGTCGGCGGTCATCGGGTGATCAGCGGCGCACGTTCGAGACGGCGACCCAGTGTCAGAAGGAAGTCCTGGCAACGACCGAGCTGATCGATCGTGACGTATTCGTCGGGCTGGTGGGCCACGGTGATGTCGCCGGGCCCGCAGACCACGGTGGGAATGCCTGCCGCGGTGACGAATCCCGCCTCGGTGCCGAAGCTGACCCGGCCGACACGATGACATGCGCACATCGGCATCAGCGCGTCGGCCAGCGAACGGTTGCCGTGATCGTCCAGGCCCGGTGCATTCACGACAGGCGTGATCGCAATCGCACAGGCAGGGCTGATCGCGCGCATCGGCGGCAGCAGCGTCTGCTCGCAGAACGTCTGCAGTTCGGCCACCAAGGCATCGGCGGACACGCCGGGCAGGGCGCGGATTTCGAAGACGAACTCGCAGTCCTGGGCGGTGATGTTGTGCGCCGTGCCACCACGAATCATGCCGGCGTGGATGCTGGTATGGGGAAACTCGAAACCGTCGTGGCGCTCGGCGCCGTTCAGGCGCTGCTGCAGACGGTTCAAGAAGGCGATCATCTCGGCGGCGATCTCGACCGCGGAGACGCCCCGGTCGCGCAGCGAGGAATGGACTGGGTGGCCCCGGATCTTGCACTGGAAGATGGCCGCCCCCTTGTTGGCGACCACCACCTGCATCGACGTGGGCTCGCCGATCACGCAGGCCGCCGGGCGGACGTCCATGGCAGCGAGCACGCCGGCCAGCTCGCGCATGCCGCGCATGTCGGTTTCTTCGTTGTAGGTCAGCGCGACATGAACCGGCTGCGTCCTGGCGCTGGCGACCAGTTGGGGGGCGAGCGCGATGACGCAGGCAATGAAGCCCTTCATGTCGGCCGCCCCGCGTGCGATCAGGTTGCCGTCGCGCTCCTCGAGCCGGAACGGGTCTGTGCGCCAGGCCTGGCCCTCAACCGGGACCACGTCGGAGTGCCCGGCAAGGATCACGCCGGCGACCTCGTCCGGGCCGGCACTGGCGAACAGATTCGCATGCCTGCCGTCGTCGGACGCAAGCAGGCGAACGCGCATGCCGGCGGCGTCGAGTCGATCGGCCGCCCAGTCGATCAGGGGGCGGTTGGGATGGGCGCTGACCGTGTCGAATGCGACCAGGCTGCGCAGGCAATCGATCGAATAACGCGGGTCCATGGGCGGATTCTAGCCGACCGCCGGGGCGCCGACCGGATAGGTGACGAGGGCGTCCGTCGGTCCGCAAAACCACCCGCAATCGTCCGGTTCGTGCGCCAATAGCGACAATTCGACCTGCGAAAGAGCCGCCCGTGCGATCCCGCTTGACCCGGATCTGGAATCAGCTTAGCCAATTCAGGCAGCTTGTCGTCGTCGCCTCGGCCGTCGTCGGGTCGGTCGGCGTGATCGGCGCGATCGTGCTCGTCATGGCGGTCGGTGGCGAGTACCGGCGTAAAGGCGAGACCACGCTGCTGCGCAGCGCCGAGGCGACCGTCTCCACGCTGGCGCTGCGCGCCCGCGACGCCGACCCCGTCGAAGTGCGCCGGGTTCTGGCCCAGTATCAGATCGTACCGGGGCTCGCCCGCATCTGGCTGATCAATGGTCGCGACGAGACGGTCGCGGTTTTCGATCGCGACGGCGGACCCGAGCCGGACGAGCTGCCGGCGCCGCCGGTCCGGCGTCAACCGACCCTCGGCGAGGTCGGCAACGGATGGTTGTCGATGGGTGGGTCGATGCAGCGTCTCTGGTTTCCGGCCGCCTGGCAGGGGTTCTCGGGATGGCTGGTTATCGATCAGCGCCTCGACCACCTGAATGCGATGCGGGCCTGGACGATTGGTCCGGCATTGCTGTTGCTGGCAGCATTCTATGGTTCGCTGCTCGCCGCTCTGTGGTGGCTGGCCAGTGGCCAGAAACGCGCGTTGCACGCGCTCGAGCAGTACATCAAGCGGGGTGGCGCCACGGCCTACCCGTCGACGGACGATCTCCGTGCCCCCAGGGAGTTGTGGGCGATGGCCGACGGCCTGCGCGACGCATGGAAGCACCTCAAGCACAACCAGCGTGAGATCGAGATCACCGGCCGTCGCAATCGCGAGTTGTTCGACGCGACTCACGATGCAGCCTTCATCATCGACGAACACGGCCAGATCCTGACCGCGAATCGCGCTGCCAATGCCTTGTTCGGCTTCAGCGCCGCCGAGTTCGAGGGTATGCATGCCGACCAGTTGGTCGCCGACGAATCGATGAACGACTATCGCGAGTGGTGGAAGGAGTACTGGCGAACGGGCGCCGCGCCGCGTCAGGACCGGCCGCTGCGCATCCGCGCCCTGCGGCGCAATCGCAAATCCTTCGAAGCCGAACTCCTGCTGGTTCAGATTCGTGGTGGAGACGCGTGCGAGTTCGCCGTCACCTACCGCGACATCAGTGAAACCCTCGTCAACGAGTCCCGTCTGGGAACGGCGCTGCGCACTGCCGAGGAGGCCGCGCGGGCGCGCAACGCTCTGGTTTCGTCGGTCAGTCACGAGCTGCGCACGCCGATGAACGCGATCATCGGCATGGCCGAGCTGGCGCTCGCGTCGGCGCCGTCCGGCGTCGTGCAGGGGCACCTGACCACGATTCGCGCCTGCGGTCGTCAAATGGCCGCCATCGTCGACGATGTGTTGGACACCTCACGCATGGATTCCGGGCGCCTCGAGATCGACATGCGGCCGTTCGACTTCGGCGAACTGCTCGACGAATTGCGCGCGGTCTACGAACCGGTGGCCCGCCACAAGGGCCTGCGCTTCTCGGTCGAACGCCGGGACGCCATGCCGCCGGCCCTGATAGGCGATGCGGTACGCATCCGGCAGGTGCTCGACAATCTGTTGGTCAACGCATTCAAGTTCACCGAGACCGGGTCGGTGAAGGTCGTCTGCCAGGCGGGCCCGGGCCGGTCCGGACACGGCGACGGTGAGCCCGGCGCGCGTCGGCACGTCGATGTCGCGATCGCGGTGATCGATACCGGCATGGGCATTCCGGTATCCCGTCAGGAGGCGATCTTCGAACCTTTCGCGCAAGGTGATGCGGCCACCGCGCGTCGCTATGGTGGCGTCGGCCTGGGTCTTTCCCTGTCGCGGCGCCTGGCGCAACTGATGGGCGGCATGCTCTGGGTCGAAAGCGACGAGGGCGGGGGCAGCACGTTCTCGTTGAAGATTCCGTGCCTGCCGGCCTCGCCAGAAGAGGTCGTGAACATGCAGCGCGTGCTCGCTGACGGCAATCCGAACGATAGCGACACGGCGCGCCTGCTGGCCGATCGCGTCGGTGCGATGCGCGTGATCGTGGCCGAGGAAGACGACGACAACCGGCGACTGCTGCACGATACACTGACCCGTGAAGGATTGCGCGTGACCGTGTGCAGCGACGGCCGGGAGGCACTCGAAGCCTGGCGTGCGCACGCGCCCGAATTGGTCATCGTTGGTTTGTCGATCGCGCGGCTCGACGGCTTTGCGCTGGCCCGCGAGATACGCAGGGCCGAGGCCGGCAATCGCAATCTGCGTCGGGTGCGCATCGTCGGCCTCAGTGCGGCACCGCTGGCCGAGATCGGAGATCGCTGTCGCGAGGCCGGATTCGACGATTGCCTGACCAAGCCGATCGCGCCGGCCCAGGTGCTGCACAAGGTCGCCGATCTGCTGGCGGCGCAGGCCTTGGACGGTAAGACCGGCGAACCGGCCGAGCGTCGCCTCACGCCGGCACCCGTCAGCCATATGACCACCGGCCATGGTGGCTGGGGCCTGTCCTCGAGCGGCGATCCACGGCTGATGCAGCGCATCCTGAGCCTGGCCATCAAGGAGCTTCCCGATCGGATCCTGCGCTTGCGCGAGGCCGCCGACAAGGGCGATACGCTCTGGATACAGCGTCATGCGCACAGTCTGGTCAACACGCTGGTCGCGCTGAGCCAGACCGATGCGGCCGATCTCGCCCGCACCGTCGAGGCGGGTGCCAGCCAGGACCGCATGACCCTGGAGGCCATGATCGTGCCGCTGGTTCGCTCGATCGAGGCGATGCTGCCGGGACTGCGTCATCAGCTGGCGGAACTGGAGTCGGGTCAGTTCGCCGTCCACTGAGGTGGGCGCGGTCAGGCTGGCGGATGCGTCACGCGACGGCCGCCTCCCGCATGCCAGACACATTCGACTGCCGGTTCAAGAACGCCTCCAGCGCCTTGCCGGTGGCGGTCTGCGCGCCGATCACGTCGGCCGGCCGGCCGCTGGCGACCACGCGGCCGCCGGCAACGCCGCCGCCCGGACCGAGGTCGATCAACCAATCCGCTTCGGCCCAGATGTCGATATCGTGTTCGACCACGACCACCGTGTTGCCGGCGTCGACCAGTCGGTGCAACACCCGGATCAGCTTCTCGACATCGGCCATGTGCAGGCCGACGGTCGGTTCATCCAGGACGTACAGAGCCGGCTCGATATCGATCCGGCCGCGGCGTCGGTCGGCCTGCTCGATGCCGCGCAGGCGCGCTAGTTCGGCGACCAGCTTGATGCGCTGCGCCTCGCCACCGGACAAGGTGGGACTGGGCTGGCCGAGCGTCAGATAACCGAGCCCGACATCGGCGAGTAGCGCCAGCGGCCGGCGGATCGACTCGTGATTCTCGAACCAGGCGAGCGCCTCTTCGACGCTCATCTGCAGGACGTCGCCAATGCTGCGACCGCGTAGCTCGATTTCCAGCGTATCGCGATTGAAGCGCCGGCCGCCGCAGGCCTCGCAGTGGACCTTGACGTCGGGCAGGAAGTTCATTTCGATCGTCTGCTGACCCTGACCGTCGCAGGCCGGACAACGGCCGCCGGCGGTATTGAACGAGAAACGACCGGCATCGTAGCCCCGCAGGCGGGCCTCCGCGCTATCGGCAAACTGGCGGCGGATCGCATCCCAGAAGCCGATGTAGGTGGCCGGACAGGATCGCGGGGTCTTGCCGATCGGAGTCTGGTCGACCTCCATGACGCGGCCGATCGCCTGCCAGCCTTCGAATGCGCGCAGGCCGTCGAGCGTCGCCTGCCCGCGGCGGCGGCGGGCCTGTAGCTGGGCGCGCAGATTGGGCAGCAGTACCTCGCGCGCGAGCGTCGATTTTCCCGACCCCGAGACGCCCGTGATGACGGTCAGGCGGCCGAGCGGGATCTCGACGTCGACATCGCGCAGGTTGTGTCGCCGGATGCCCCGCAGACCCAACCACCCGTCCGGGCTCGCGAGATGGCGGTCGGCATCCAAGGGATGCGGCAGGGGCGCGGCGAGGTATCGGCCCGTGATGCTTTCAGGCCTCGCGCTGAGGGCGGCGATATCGCCGGTGGCCACGACCCGGCCGCCCTCGCGACCGGCACGCGGCCCGATGTCGATGAGGTGATCGGCCTCGCGCATCGTCTCCTCGTCGTGTTCGACGACGATCAGCGTGTTGCCCTTGTCGCGCAGCGCCAGCAGCGTGTCGAGCAACATCCGGTTGTCGCGCGGATGCAGGCCGATGCTGGGCTCGTCGAGCACATAGCAGACCCCTTGCAGGTTCGAGCCGAGCTGGCCCGCCAGCCGGATGCGCTGCGCCTCGCCGCCGGAAAGGGTCGGCGCGGCGCGGTCGAGCGACAGATAGCCCAGACCCACCTCGGCGAGAAAGGCCAGGCGATGTGCGATCTCCTGGAGCGAGTCTCGGCCGATCGCGCTCTCGCGCTCGGCGAGATCGAGCTCGGCCACCCACTGCCGGGTGCGGTCGATCGGATCCGCGCAGACCTCGGCGATGGATCGATCGCGCAGGCGCACGGCAAGTGCCGTGGGATTGAGCCGTCGTCCCTCGCAGGCGGGGCAGGGCGTCGGACCGTCGTCCGCTGAACCCTCGGTGTCGCGTTCGGCATCGATCTGGTCGGCGATCTTCTCGGCCAGCATGCCGACGGCTTCGGAACTGGTGTCTTCGTCGCCGTGCCGCCCCTGCGGCGCCTTGGGTGCCACGGGCAGGTGCACGCCGGTGCCCAGGCAGTGACCGCACCAGCCCAGGCGCGAATTGAACGAGAACAAGCGCGGATCGAGCTCCGGAAAGCTCGTGCCGCAGGACGGGCAGGCGCGCTGCGTCGAGAACAGCGCGGTCTGCAGCGGTGCGCCTGCGCCGCGCGTGTCGCCGGCATCGATTGCGGCGCGCAGGGCCTCCAGTCCGGTGGCCAGCATGACCACGCCCTTGCCGTGTTCGAGCGCGCTGGCGAGGGCCTCGCGCAGGCGCGGTTCGGTGGCAGGCTCGATCACCAGATCGGCGATCGGTAACTCGATGTTGTGCTCGACGTAGCGGTCGAGCCGCGGAAACCCCTGGGTGGGCAGGAACTCGCCGTCGACGCGCAGATGCGTGAAGCCGCGGCCGCGGGCCCACTTGGCCAGATCGGTGTACAAGCCCTTGCGCGCGACGATCAGGGGTGCGAGCAGGCCGATATGGCGTCCACGGTACTCGCGCCCGATGCGCGCCACGATGCGATCGAAATCCTGCGGCTCGATCGCCACCCGGCAGTCGGGGCAGGTCTGAGTGCCGAGCTTGACGTAGAGCAGGCGCAGGAAGTGGTAGATCTCGGTCAGCGTGGCCACCGTCGACTTGCGGCCGCCCCGACTGGTGCGTTGCTCGATCGAGACGGTCGGTGGAATGCCGTACACGCCGTCGACGTCGGGTCGGCTGGCCGGCTGCACGAACTGACGCGCGTAGGCGTTCAGGCTTTCGAGATAGCGCCGCTGTCCCTCGCCGAAGACGACATCGAAGGCGAGCGTGCTCTTGCCCGAGCCGGACACGCCCGTGATGACCGACAACGCGTTGCGTGGGATCTCGACATCGACGTTCTTGAGGTTGTGCTCGCGGGCATGGTGGATCGTGATCGCGTGACGCGCACGTTCGCGCATCGCGTGGCTGTACGGGTCCGCGGCTGGCTCGCCCGCGAGCAGTGCCACCGATTGCGCCATTGCGTCGAAGGCATCGAGCGAGCGACGGTGCTCGGCAAGCGCCCGACCGGTGTGCGAGCCCGGCATGGCGCACAGTTCGTCGGGTGAGCCCGTGGCGACGATGCGTCCCCCGTCCTCACCGCCGTCGGGACCGAGATCGACGATCCAGTCTGCCGCACCGATGACATCGAGATTGTGTTCGATCACGACCAGCGAGTGACCGGCGTCGACGAGCCGGCGCAGCGCGCCCAGCAATCGTGCGACATCGTCGAAGTGCAGACCGGTGGTCGGTTCGTCGAACATGAACAAGGTGCCGCAGCGCGCCCGCTTGCCACGTCGTTCGGCGTGGCCACCGGCCTCGGCCAGAAAACCGGCGAGCTTGAGCCGTTGCGCTTCGCCACCCGACAGGGTCGGCACCGGCTGCCCCAGCCGCAGGTAGTCGAGGCCGACCTCGGACAGCGGCTTGAGGCGGCTGCGCAACTCGCGGTCGGCGCCGAAGAACGTCAGCGCCTCGGCGACGGTCAGTTCGAGCACACCGGCAATCGACAGCGGCTCGTGTGCCCGGCCGTCGGCGCGACGCGCATCGGCCACCGGCGCCAGCCGCACCTCGAGCGTCTCGGGCCGATAGCGGCTGCCGTCGCAATCAGGGCAACGAAGATAGACGTCGGACAGGAACTGCATCTCGACGTGCTCGAAGCCGTTGCCACGGCAGGTCGGGCAGCGGCCGTTGCCGGAGTTGAAGCTGAATGTGCCGGCCGTGAAGCCGCGCTCCCTGGCCGCGGGCAGCGCCGCGAAGCGCTGTCGCACGACATCGAAGGCGCCGACGTAGCTGGCCGGATTGCTGCGCGCGGTCTTGCCGATCGGTGATTGGTCGACGAACGCTACATCGTCCAGCCAGTCGTCGCCGAGCAGGCGCTCGTGTGCACCCGGCGATTCCGTGGGTTTGCCCCGCTTCTTGAGCAGCGCCGGCAGCAGCACGTCCTGGATCAGCGTGGACTTGCCGCTGCCGGAGACGCCGGTCACGCACACCAGGCGGCCGAGCGGCAGCGACAGATCGACGCCCTTGAGATTGTTGGCGCGCACGCCCTCGAGCAGCAGCCGCGGCGTGGACGGCTTGATCTCCTGCCGACGGCCGGGATCGATGCGTTTGCGACCGCTCAGGTAGTCGGCGGTCAACGTGCCGGCAGACCGCAGCTCGCGCGCGGGTCCGTCGAAGACCACCCGACCGCCGTGTTCGCCGGGCCCCGGGCCGATGTCGATGATGCGGTCGGCGGCCAGCATCACGAGCGGATCGTGCTCGACCACCAGCAACGAATTGCCGGCGTCGCGCAGCCGGGTCATCACGCGGATGATGCGCGCCATGTCGCGCGGATGCAGGCCGATGCTCGGTTCGTCGAGCACGAACAAGGTGTTGACCAACGAGGTGCCGAGCGCGGTGGTGAGATTGATGCGCTGTACCTCGCCGCCGGACAGGGTGCGCGACTGCCGATCGAGCGTCAGATAATCGAGACCCACCTCGCCGAGAAAGCCGAGGCGGGCGCGGATCTCGGTGAGCAGCATCTCGAGCGCTTCGCGCTCCGCCTGGCTGGCGCCCGCTCGGGCGGCGCCGAGTGCCGCGAAGAATGCCGCCAGCCGCCGGATGGGCAGCAACATCATGTCGTGAATCGACAGACCGTCGCGCGCGCCGTCGATGCCGGCCGCCTGTACCGCCTCGGCATCACCGACGCGCCACAGCAGGGCATCGGGCTTGAGGCGGGCGCCGTCGCAGGCCGGGCAGGGCCGATAGGCGCGGTAGCGCGACAGCAGCACGCGGATGTGCATCTTGTAGGCCTTGCTCTCGAGCCACTTGAAGAAGCGGTCGATGCCGTACCACTGGGTCTGCCACTTGCCGGTCCACTCCGGGCCGCCCTCGATGACCCAGCGCCGGTCGGCGTCGGGCAACTCGGCCCAAGGGGTGTCGAGCGCGATGCCGGCGGCCTTGCCACAGCGAAGCAAGTCGCGCTGGCAGTCCGCGAAGCTCTTCGACTGCCAGGGTTTGACCGCGCCACCGCGCAGCGACAGGGATTCGTCGGGCACGACCAGGCCGAGATCGACACCGATCACGCGCCCGAAGCCGCGACAGACCTCGCAGGCACCGATCGGCGAATTGAAGGAGAACAGGCTGGGCAGCGGATCGTCGTATCCGATGTCGCAGCGCGGGCAGTGCAGGTCGCGGCTGAAGCGCCACGGCTCGGTCTCGGGTTCGTCGAGCCGGTGCACGGAAACACGGCCGTGGCCACGGTGCATCGCGGTGTCGATCGCCTCGGCCAGCCGCTCGGGGGCCGCGCCACCGACACGCAGCCGGTCCTGGATGACATCGACGATGGTTGCGCCGTGCCGGTCGCGCCGGCTGTCGAGCAGCCGGTCGTAGCCCTGGGCCGCCAGATGTGCCCTGATCTCGTCGAGTGTGAAATTTTCGGGCACGGGCACCGGAAAGCAGACCGCCAGTCTCGGATCATCGGCAGCCGAGGCCAGTTCGCGCACGCGCGCCGTGACCGCGCCGGGATCGTCGCGCAGGACCGGCTCGCCGCATCCGCGACAGTTCAACCGGGCCAGCCGCGCGAACAACAGCTTGAGATGGTCATTGAGTTCGGTCATCGTGCCCACGGTCGAGCGCGACGTGCGAACCGGGTTGGTCTGATCGATCGCGATTGCGGGCGGCACGCCGTCGATGCGGTCGACCTGCGGTTTGTCCATGCGGTCGAGGAACTGACGCGCGTAGGCCGAGAAGGTCTCGACGTAGCGGCGCTGGCCCTCGGCGTAGATCGTGTCGAAGACGAGCGATGACTTGCCCGAGCCCGACACGCCCGTCACCACCACCAGCTCGCCGGTGGGAACGTCCAGCGACAGGTTCTTCAGATTGTTCTGACGGGCGCCACGCACGCGGATCGCGCCTGTGCGCAGGGCCTGGGCGAGGTGCGGGCCGGGGTGTTCACCGGGTTCGCCGCCCGTGGGGTCGGGCATGTCAACGGCATCGGTCATGTTGCGGTCGCGTCCGAGCGGGCCGGATGCGTCGTCGGTGTCTTGGCGGGAGAGCCGCGATCATAGACCGGTCGCCGGGGCGCGGCCGCGCAGCCCCGATCGGTCAGCGGATATGATCTCGGCTCGATACGATCCCGGAGTGCCGACGATGGCCGAATCGTCACCAAGCAGCCCCCAAGCGCTCGAAGCGCGCTTTCTCGCATTGCAGGAATTCGTCACCGCGGCGCGGGCCAATGTCGACCACGGCGGTTGGGATTACCTGGTGGGGGGCACCGAGACCGAGACGTCGGTGCATCGCAACCGCCTCGCGATCGAATCGGTCGCGCTGCGTCCGCGGGTGCTCAACGATGTCAGCAGCGTTTCATGTGCCGCCCGTTTCTTCGACCGTGAGGTGCGCCTGCCGGTCGTTCTCGCTCCGGTCGGCGGCCTGGAAACCTTCGATCCGCGCGGCGCCGTGGCGGCGGCCGAGGCGGCAGGCCGTTTCGGCGTGCCGGTGATGCTCAGCTCCGTGTCGCGCTGCGACATGGCAGATGTGCGGGCGGCCACGTCCGGTCCCATGGCCTATCAACTCTATGTGCGCGGCGGCGGCCGGTTCATCGAGGAACACGTCGAGCGCGCCATCGAACTGGGCATCGACGCTTTCTGCATCACCGTCGACTCGGCGGTCTACAGTCGGCGCGAGCGTGACATCGTGCGCCGATTCCACAAGCCGTGGCGGGTCGGCAGCGAGGGCGATGCCCGCTACCACCAGGCCGCGTTGTCGTGGGCCGATATCGAACGGGTCGTGCGCGGCTACGACATCCCGCTGATCCTGAAGGGCATCGCCACCGCCGAGGATGCACGACTCGCGGCCGATCTCGGCGTCGAGGCGGTCTATGTGTCCAATCACGGCGGTCGCCAGCTCGATCACTGCCTGGGCAGCCTCGCCGTGTTGCCGGAGGTGGTGGCCGCGGTGGGCGAGCGCTGCAAGGTGTTCGTCGATGGCGGTTTCGTGCGCGGCACCGATCTCGCCAAGGCGATCGCGCTCGGCGCCGATGGCATCGGGATCGGTCGGCTGTATTGTTATGCGCTGGCCGCGGCCGGTGCCGACGGCGTGGTGCGAATGCTGGAACTGCTCGCCGAGGAATTCGCGATCGCGCTCGCGCTGCTGGGTGTGACCTCGCCCGCTGCTCTGGCGCCGGCCCATGTCTGCGCGGTGCCGCCGCCGGCGCGTCATTTCGACGCTCTGGGCGGTTTTCCGCTGCTGGATGCCGCGGCGTCGCGGGTCGAACCCACCCGCGACTGACGCTCGCCCGCGTCCGGCGCTCGCCCGGGTCCGGCGCTCGAACGGACAGGCCGCCGGGCGGTCTGCCGGCGGGTGACGCGGGCCCGTCGGTCACGCGGTCGCGCCGGCAGGATCTGTCGTCCGGCGCGCGGCCCTCGTGCTGTGGCGTCAGCGGCCGTCGTCCACCGCGCGCCCGTGGTGCGGTGATGTCAGCGACCGCCGTCCGGCGCGCGGCCGTCGTGCTGTGGCACCGGGTCGCAGATCGTGTCCCAGGCAGCCTTTTCGGCGACGAAGGCGTGGCCGGCGTGGGGCTCGGCATACGGTGTGTCCAGCGTGCCCAGGCGGATCCTGACCATCGTTGGGTCGCGGCTCAGTTCGGCGAACAACTCGGCGCCGCAGCGGCTGCAGAACCGCCGGCGCTTGCCGGGCGAGGACTGGTAGCTCGACAACAGCGCCTCGCCGGCGACGATCTGCAGCCCGTCGCGCGGCACGTTCGCATTGGCGCCGAACGCGCTGCCGGTCGACTTCTGGCAGCGGCGGCAATGACAGAGCACGCGCGAGCCGCGAATCTCGGTGAAACGCAGGCGCACGCCGCCGCACAGACATGAGGCCTCGAACATGGCAGCAGGCTCGCCCCGATCCCGGCTCAGTCGCCGGTCAACAGCAGGCTGTCGGCCGCACGCCAGCCGATCTCGACCGGGTCGCCGGCATTCAGCGCCGGTGTGCCGCTGCGACGCGCATTGCTGAGCGCCACCGACAGAGTCTGCGGCTGGCCGGTCAGTGCGACGTAGACCTGGCTGACGTCGCCGTAGTAGGCGGTGTCGACCACCCGTGCCTGGGCCCGGATCCAGCCGTCGTCGGCGTGCGGCGGCCCGATCACGATCTTCTCGGGCCGCACGGCGAGGTGGGTGCCGTCGGTGACACCGTCCTCGACCGGCAGCGTGACCGTTCCCAGACCCTCGACCAACAGCTCCAGGCCGGCCATCGAACGACCGATGATGCGCGCCGGCAGCAGGTTGATGCGGCCGATGAAGTCGGCCACGAAAGTGTTGGCGGGATGCTCGTAGAGGTCGGTCGGGGGCGCGATCTGAGCGACGCGACCGCGCTCCATGACCGCGATGCGGTCGGCCATGGACAATGCCTCGTCCTGATCGTGCGTGACCATGATGAAGGTGATGCCGACCGCGCGTTGCAGGCGCGTCAGTTCGAGCTGCATCTGTTCGCGCAGCTTGGCATCGAGCGCCGACAGTGGCTCGTCGAGCAGCATCACGCGCGGGCGCTTGACCAGCGCCCGGGCCAGCGCCACCCGTTGACGCTGGCCGCCCGAGAGCTGGTCCGGGCGGCGATCGGCGAGCGCGGCCAGCTGGACCTGGTCGAGCGCCTCGGCCACGCGCTGGCGGATCTCGGCGGCCGGTGTGCCTGTGACGCGCAGGCCGTAGCCGACGTTCTGCGCCACGCTCATATGCGGGAACACCGCATACGACTGGAACACCATGTTGACAGGGCGCGCATTGGCGGGCGTGCGCGCCATGTCTTGTCCGTCGATCAGCAGCTCGCCCTCGGTGGGCATCTCGAGGCCGGCGATCATGCGCAGCAGGGTGGTCTTACCGCAGCCGGACGGGCCCAGCAGCGCAAAGAACTCGTTCTCGCGGACGTCGAAGCTGACCGAGTCGACCGCGGTGGTCTGGCCGAAGCGTTTGCCGAGGCTCCGGATCGATACGATCGGGTTCGCCGTGGATGAAGTCATGCCTGTTTCTCGGGCGATTGCAGTTTCATCGCGATGAAAGTGGCCACGACCGTGATCAGGATCAGCATCGTCGAGGCCGCATTGACGTCGGGTGACACGCCGCGGCGCACCAGCGAGTAGACCTTCACGGGGAAGGTGACGGTGTCGGGTCCGGAGGTGAAGAAAGTGATCACGAAATCGTCGAGCGAGAGCGTGAACGCGAGCAGCGCACCCGCGACGATGCCGGGTCGCATGTACGGCAGGATCACGTGCCGGAACGTCTGCCACTCGCTGGCGCCGAGATCCCGGGAGGCTTCCTCGAGCTCACGATTGAAGCCGGTCAGGCGGCTGCGCACCACCATCGTCACGAACGGAAAGGCGAACGCGATGTGTGCGATGGTGATCGCGCCAAGATTCAAGGGCCAGGGCAGGTCGGTGGGCCAGCCCACGCGTGCGAAGAACACCAGCATCGCCACGCCCATGCAGATCTCGGGCACGACGATCGGCAACGCCACGAAGCCCTCGTAAGCGGTCTTGCCGGGAAAACGGAAGCGCCAGAGCAGCAACGCGATCATGGTGCCGAGTACCGTCGCCACGACGGTGCACATGGCGGCGATGGTCAGTGAATTGACGAAGGCCTCGACCAGCGAGGCGTTGCGCCAGGCGATGCCGTAATACTTGAACGTGAAGCCCTGCCAGACGATGTTGCGCTTGGAATCGTTGAAACTGAATGCGATCAGGGTCAGGATGGGCGCGTAGAGCAGCGCGAACACCACGACGATCAGCAAGCGCAGCCAGAGCCGCCGGCCGTAGTCGAGCGGACCCGGCAACGGGCGCGAAGACGAAAGACTCATCGGGCGTTCATTCGGTGGGACGGCCACGACGCGCCCGGCGCGCCGTCAGGCCGGCGCGGATCGCCAGCGCGCCGAAGGTCGCGTACATCAGCAGGAAGGACAGCGCAGAACCGAACGGCCAGTCGTTGGCTGCCTTGAACTGACGCTCGATCACGTTGCCGATCATGATCGCATTGGCGCCGCCGAGCAGGTCGGGCGTCAGGAACGAGCCCAGCGTGGGAATGAACACCAGGATCAGGCCGGTGACGATGCCGGGCATCGTCAGCGGCACCGTCACCCGCCAGAACGTCTGCCACTGGCTGGCGCCCAGATCGAGGCTGGCCTCGAGGAACGAGCGATCGAGTCGCTCGATCGTGGCGTACAACGGCAGGACCATGAACGGCATGAACACATAGACGAGTCCGACGATCACGGCGCCGTCGTTGTAGAGCATGTTCAAGGGCTGGAAGGGGCCGATCAGCCGGTCGAGCCAGGCCAGATCCCAGAGCCATTCCAGCGTGAAGTTCAGATAGCCCCGGGTGCGGAACACCGCGATGAGTGCATAGGTACGAATCAGCAGGTTGATCCAGAACGGCAGGATCACGGCCATCAGCAGCCAGGGTTTGAGCCGCGGCGGCGAGAAGCAGATCGCGAACGAGATCGGGTAGGCGATCAGCAGGCACAGCAGGGTGGCCAGCACACTGATCCAGAGCGTCTTCCAGAAGATGGCCAGATAGACCGGGTCGAGCACGCGCGCGTAGTTGGCCAGCGTGCCGGTGATCTCGATGTCGACCAGGCCGGATTTCTCGCCGAACGACAGGATCCAGATCAGGCCCAGCGGGACGACGAAGAACGCGACCAGCCAGAAGGTTCCCGGCAGCGACAGCAACCAGAATGCGCCACGCTGCTCGCGCCAGTTCTCCACGATGCTTCGATCAGGGTGGTGTCGTCGATCGGGGGCTCAGGCCGCCTGGATCCGGGTCCAGGCCTCGTCGCGGGCCCGGGTGGCTTGCTCGCCGAGGTAAGTGGCCAGCTCACAGCGCTCGAGCACGGCATCGGGCGGGAAGATCGCCGGATTGGCCGTGTACTCCTCGGGCATCAGCTTGCGCGCGGCCGCGTTCGGGGTTCCGTACTGGATCGCCTCGGCGAGGTCGGCGCCGATCTGAGGCTCGAACAGGAAATTGATGAACGCATGGGCGTTATCGGGATGGGGGGCGCCACGCGGGATCGCCAGGCAGTCTTCCCAGAGCATCGAGCCCTCCTTGGGGACGACATAGGCGAGATCCTTGTCCTCGGCCATGACCTGCAGCATGTCGCCGTTCCATTCCTGGGCCAGATCGACCTCGCCGGCGGCGAGCAGATCCTGGCCGTTGTCGTCGGCGAACATGCGGATATGCTTCTTGTTCTCGATCAGCAAGGCCTCGGCCTGCTTCAGGTGGGCCGGATCGGTGGAGTTGAACGAGTGGCCGAGATACTTGAGGGCGGCGCCGATCACGTATTGCGCGGCACCGAGCATCGCCACGCGCTGGCTGTGCTTGCCTGCCTCGAGCACCGCGGCCCAGCTCGTCACGCCCTCGGGCACGGCCGACTTGCGATAACCGATGCCGATCGTGCCCCACATATAGGGCAGCGAATACTTGCGCCCGGGGTCGAACGCGGCCTTCTCGATGAAGGATCGCGTGATGTTGGCCATGTTGGGCAGCCTGCCGTGGTCGAGCGGCATGAGCATGTCGGCCAGGATCATGCGCTCGACGTAGTCGTTGGTCGGCACGATCACGTCGTAGCCGGGATTGCCGGCCTTGAACTTGGCGAACAGTTCGTCGTTGTCGGCAAACAGGTCCATGCGAACCTCGATGCCCGTGGCCTCGCGGAAGTCCGACAAGGTGTTCTCGCCGACGTAGGTATCCCAGTTGTAGAAATTGAGCCGCTTCTCCTCGGCCGACAGACTCGCGCGCGGCAGCAGGCTCAGGCCGAGCGCGATGATGCCGGACTGCTGTAGCAGGTGGCGGCGGCGCGGGTTGCGGGGAAGGCGGGGCAGCGGAAAGCTCATTGCGCACGATCCTCGTGGGGTCGGTCGAACAGGGGGGAGGCCTGACCGGGCTGGGCTCGGAGACGCGCGGCGCGGCATCGGCACGGCGTCGGCTCGCACGCCGGGCAAGCCGCGCGAAAGCTTCCCCAGCGCGCGCATTATATTTGCGAATGCGATTGAACACCGCGAAACCGGCTCCGGCCTGCGACGCGTGCTCGCGACAGCTCTCGACACCCACCTTGGAGACCCGCGATGAACGATTCCCTCGGACCGCTCGGATTCGTCGGCCTGGGCCAGATGGGCCAGCCGATGGCCGCCAACATCGCCAAGGCCGGCTACGAGATCGTCGGCTTCGACATCGCGGGCACCGACGGCAGGCTGCCGGCGGGTGCCCGTGCAGCCGGCAGCCTCGCGGAGCTGGCCACTCAGACCAGCATCGCGTTCGTGTCCGTGCCCGACGGTCGGGCCAGTCTGGCCGTGGCACGCGATCTGGCCGCCGCGCGCGGGGCGCTGCAATGGGTGATCGATCTGTCCACGATCGGTCCCACGGCATCGCGCGAAGCCGCCGCGCTGCTGTCGGCTGCCGGCGTCGGCTACGTCGATGCGCCGGTCAGTGGTGGGCGTAGTGGCGCGGTCGCGGCAAGCATCTCGTTGATGTGGGCAGGCGATCGTACGGCTTTCGAGCGGCTGCGGCCGGTGCTCGACGCATTCACAGGCAATCCGTTTCATGTCGGCGATACGCCGGGCCAGGGGCAGGCGATCAAGCTGCTGAACAATTTTCTGTCGGCCACCGCCATGGCGGCCACCAGTGAGGCGGTGTTGTTCGGCCTGTCGCAGGGTCTGGACATGAAGAGCATCCTCGCTGTGGTGAACGTCTCCAGCGGTCGCAACACGGCGTCGGCAGACAAGTTCCCAAACCGGGTGTCGACCGGCACTTTCGACGCCGGCTTCGCCTCGGCGTTGCTGGCCAAGGACGTCCAGCTCTATCGCGACCAGGTGGCGCTGGCGGGCACCCCCGGCCAGCTCGGCTCGCTGGTCGGGGACATCTGGAACGCCTGTGCCGCCGCCGGCGATGCCGGCACCGACTTCACGCACATCTTCACTTTTCTGCGCGACGGCCGGGTGCCGCGCGAATAACGGTCGGCGCCCGACCGCATGCGGTCGCCCACACGCGGCCGATGCGCACATCCGTCTCATCCACGTGCCGCGGCCACTGCCGTCGGTGCCGACCATCGCACTTCAAGGAGAAAGCATGCAACAGGATCTGTTCGAGAAAGGTCTCGCCAAGCGCAAGGCCACGTTGGGGGCCGAGTACGTCGAGAAGAATCTGGCCGCGGCCGACGACTTCACCCGCGAGTTCCAGGAGACCATGACCGCCTGGGCCTGGGGTTTCGGCTGGGGGGACGAGACCATCGACATGAAGACCCGGTCGATGATGAACCTGGCCATGATCGGCGCCCTGGGCAAGATGCACGAATGGGAACTGCACTGCCGCGGGGCGCTGAACAACGGCGTCACCAAGGAAGAGATCCGCGCGATCATCCACGTGGTCGCGATCTATTGCGGCGTGCCGCAATCGCTGGAGTGCTTCCGGGTGGCGCGCAAGGTGCTGACCGAGGCCGGGCTGCTCTGAGCGGTCGCCAAGCGTTCGGTGCACTGCGATCAGGTGCCGGACCGCAGCAGCGGTCCGGTCCGTCGTGCCTACAGCGTGAAACGCATGTCGGAGACCAGCAGGCCCGGGCAGCGGGTCGCATTGAGGCTGCGCGCGCCCCAGGTGCTGCCGTCTGGCAGCAGCCAGGTGTCGCGGGTGGCCGCCTCGAACGCATCGCCGAACACGTGCAACAGGGTGTCGTCGAAGCGCATCGGCGCCAGCGGCGCGACGGGTTTGCCGCCTGCGACGATGAAGCTCGCGAAGCGGCTCATGCCGGTGACGCGTGCGGCGCGCCGATCCGAGTAGTTCAGGTACCAGAGATTCTCGATCCAGAGGCCGTCGCCCAGGGCGCTCAGCCGCTCGTCCCAGGGCAGTTCGCCCGCGCTCATCATCAGCGAACCCGGCCACTCGGCACCATCGGCATTGACCGGTTCGCCGAATTCCGCGGCCGAGCGTGGCGAGACCAGCACGGCACCGGCCCGACCGGACTCGATCAACGGCAGTTCTGCCGGCCGCAGATGACCGTCGCTCGCAAACGCCGGCGCGAGTCCGCGAGCCGGTGATTCCGCCAGCGAGAAGCGCGGACTGAGGGTCAGTTCTTCGTCGACCAGGCGCGACAGAGAGCTGGTGCCGGTGTCGCGATCACGCCGGCTGAAACCGCTCCAGGCCATCGCGCCGAGCAGATCGGCGACCGCCATCGGCCCGAGGTAGACCCGATGCCGGCCGGGTGTCACGGCCCCCGGCTCGCCCATGCAGACCGCGAGGTGCTCGCGCGCCTGAGCGAGAGCGGCGACGAAGGCCGCTTCGTCCCAGCAGCGATCGGCGACGATCGCCTTGACGGCGGCCGGCGGCCCCTCGGCCCGCGCGGCATGCAGGCTCAGATCGAGATTGGAGGCCTGCACCCGGTGCCAGTGTCGCATGCCGCGGCTGTCGGCGACGGCCCGAACCACCGGCCCGGTGGCCAGGAACGCAACGAAGTCGAGACCGGCGGCGAGCTCGGCGATGCGGGCGGCGACGTCGGCGGCGTCGTGGCCCGCCGACTCGCCGTCGTCCCGGGACGAGCGCGCCACCGGCGCCGCCGCCCCCAGAAAAGGATCATCGGGCAAAGCCTTCAATCGTTCGCGCATCGCCGGCAGCGCGGCCCGCACCGCCGCAAGGGCCTGCGCGCCATTGCGCGGCGCGGTCAGCCCGAAGCCGGTCTGACGGTGCGCGTCGGCCAGCGTCAGTTCCAGACGGCATTGATCGACCTGGGAGAACTGGCGTACACGGGCGTGATTGAAGCGCGCGAAGGTCGAGTCTTCGGCCGCCAGTTCCAGCGTCAGTCGCTCGCCGTCGCGTGTCAGTGCCGGCAGCGCGTCGGCCATTGTCGCGAATCCTGCCTCGCAGGCGAGTCCCGGATCCAGGCGGGCGGAAGGCGTGACCGACATCGCGTCAGGCGTCCGCGCCGAACACCTGCACCGCACCGAACAGGCAGGCCGGCGCCGCATGTCCGACCCGCACGACCTGCATCGGCTCGCCCTTGCCGCAATACGGCGTGCCCTGGCGTTCGAAGGTGTGCTCGTCGCCGACCGCCCGCAGGCTGCGCCAGAACGTGGCCGAGCGTCCGCGGTAGTTGGGATTGCGCACGATCGGGCCGAGTTGGCCGTTCTGAATCAGGCGCCCGCGCTCGCAGCCGAACTGAAACTTGTCGCGCCGGTCGTCGATGCTCCAGGAAACGTTGGTCTGCATGAGGATGCCGTGCTCGACGGATGCGATCATCTGCTCGAGTGAATGATTGCCAGGTTCGATGTTCAGATTGGCCATGCGATCGATCGTCGGTCGGTTCCAGTCGCTTGCGCGGCTGCAGGCCACGCCCTCGAATGTGTTGCCGAGCGCCCGCGCCCGGGCGCTCGAGAGATCGCCGCCCAGCGGGCGCAACAGGCGGCCGCCCTCGATCAGCCGACAGCGCCGCGCCGGCGTGCCGTCGTCGTCGTAGCCGTAGCTGGCCAGTTCGCCCACGAGCATGGGGTCGAACACCACATTCAACAGCTCGCTGCCGTACTGGTAGTGGCCGAACATGTCGAGCGTGACGAAGCTGCCGCCGGCGAAGTTTCGCTCGTCGCCGAGGATCCGATCGAGCTCGAGCGGATGGCCGATGCTCTCGTGGATCTGCAACATCATCTGGTCAGGCATCAGCAGCAGGTCCATCGGGCCGCTGGGACAGTTCGGCGCGGCGGTCAGCTCGAGCGCCTGCTCGGCCAGTTCCGCGCCGCGCTCGACGAAGCCGATCTCGTCCAGGACCTCGACGCCACCCTGGCGGCCGATACCATTGCCCTGGCCGGCGCGCGAGCGCGTCTGGACCTGGCCGTGCGCGCGGGCGGTGGCGCGTTGGTCGGGAATCATGAGCGCGATATCCTGGCAGATGCGCGCGCCAGCGTCGTCGATCAGCACCTGCCGCAGCCGTTCGTGGGTGAGGCTGGCGCTCCGGTCGATGATGCGGTCGTCGATCGCGAGCGCCGCGCAGGCGGCCCGCACCGGCTCCAGGCGCTGATCGAAACGGTTCGGCATCGGGCGCGCCACCCGCGAGCGGAACTCGCCGCGCAGCCCGCGTCGGGCGATGGTGTCGGCGCCGATCAGCAGATGCGGTGCCAGGGCGTCGGCGGCGGCGGCCGCGCGCGCGAAGGCCTCGCGCAGGGCGGCCGGGTCGGGCGCGCCCGCGGCCGCGAAGGCCAGCCCCGTACCCCGGCGCACGCCCACCATGATGCCGACGTCCTGCCACGAGCGCGGCGGCTCGACGACATCGCGGCGAACGCTGATGCGCTCGCCGCGGGTGGCGACCATGCGGACGTTCCAGCCGTCGCAACGCGGCGCGGCTGTCGCCGCCAGCGCTGCGAGCAGATCGGGATCGGTGTCGGGAGAGAGGGATGATGCTGTCACCGGTCAACGATACCGCCAAGCACCCGACGCCGCCACGATGGCCGTTGCGCGAATGGGTCGATAATCGCGACTTTCGTCGAGCAGGGTCGCAATGGCACAGCGTTTCCGCAGCAAGGTCGTGGCCGGATTCCTCGGTCTTTTCTTCGGTATCCTCGGTGCGCATCGCGCCTATCTGGGCAAGCCCCTGGCGTGGCTCTATCCGGTACTCGCGCTGCCCCTGGTCGGCCACGCACTGCGGGCGCACGAGTGGTGGCGTGAGCCGGCAGCCTTCGCGGCCGGCCTGCTGTTCGTGCTGGCCTGGCTGGAGACCATCCTGATCTCCCTGCTGCCGGCCGAGCGCTGGGATGCGCGCTACAACACCGGCCTCGAGCGGCATTCGCAGGGCAGCGTCTGGTCGGTGGTGATCGCCGCCCTTGCGCTGGTGATCGGCACCATCATGCTGATGTCGGTGATGGCGCTCGGGCTCGAAACCTATTTCGAGACCAAGTACGGTTTCCGCTGATCCGCGCGCCGGGCTTGCGCCGCCGCGCGGCCACGATCGAATCCGGTCGGGCTCGCGGTGCCCGCGCCTGCGTCGTCGGCGATCGAAGGCGCCGAAGTCCCGGCTGATAAACTGCCGCGACCTCATCCGAAGGCAAGCCGCCCGACAGGAGAATCCCATGCCGCACACCATCGTATCCACGCCCGAAGCTCCGTCGGCAATCGGCCCGTATTCGCAGGCGATGCGGGCCGGCAACACCGTCTATCTGTCCGGCCAGATCGCGCTCGACCCGGCCAGTGGCGAGGTGGTCGCCGGAGGGCTCGCCGAGCAGGCGGAACGCGCCTTCAACAATCTTGCGGCGGTCGCCCGGGCCGCCGGCGGGTCGCTCGCCGACTGCGTCAAGCTGACCCTCTATCTGACCGATCTCGGCCAGTTCGGTGCGGTCAACGAGATCATGGCCCGGCATTTCGCCCAGCCGTATCCGGCGCGCTCGACCGTCGAGGTCTCGGCATTGCCCAAGGGCGTGCTGTTCGAGGTCGACGCGATCATGGTCCTGCCCTGAGCGAGGACCCGTTCGCGCGGCTCGGCATTCGCCGACAGGACGATCTGCTGCTGCACCTGCCGCTGCGCTACGAGGATCACACCCGCCGGGTGCCGATCGGCGCGCTCGCTTCCTGTGTACCCGGCCGGGCGGTACTGGTCGATGGCGAGATCACCGATGTCGAGGTTCAACAGCGCGGTCGCAAGCTGCTGCGAGTCGAACTGGCCGACGAGTCCGGCCGCCTCGGTTTGCGCTTCTTTCGTTTCTATCCGTCGCAGCTCAAGCAGCTCAGGCCGGGCCAGCGCTTGCGCGTGATCGGCGAGCCGCGCGGGGGCTTGCTGGGCATGGAGATGGTCCATCCCCGCTACCGGCTGATCGACGGCGATCCGCCCCTGGCCGGGACGCTGACGCCGGTCTATCCCACCGTGGCAGGGCTGGCCCAGGCGCGCATCCAGGCCGCGGTCGGGCGCGCCCTGGCGGCGATGCAATGGTGCGAGTGGCTCGATGACCAGGCGCTCGTCCGCCTGCGCATGCTGGCGCTGCCCGAGGCCCTGCGCCAGATGCACGTGCCGGCGGCCGGGCTCGACCCGGACGCACTCGAGGATCGTGAATCCCCGGCCTGGCGCCGACTGATCTTCGACGAGTTGCTGGCGCAGCAACTGGCGCTGCGCGAAGCGCGCCGGCGGCGCGTCGACCGGCGAGCCTCGCCGCTCGCCGAGCGGGCGCTGGCCGAGCGCCTGGTCGCGGTCCTGCCATTCGAGTTGACCGATGCCCAGCGCCGCGTCTGGCAAGAGATCGCCAGCGACTTGTCGCTCGAACGGCCGATGAACCGGCTGCTGCAGGGTGACGTCGGCAGCGGCAAGACCGTGGTTGCCGCGTTGGCCGCGACCGTCGCGGTGGGCAGCGGCGCACAGGTGGCGCTGATGGCGCCGACCGAGATTCTCGCCGGCCAGCACGCGGCCAAACTCGAACCCTGGCTGAGCGCTCTCGGCATGCGCATCGGTCGCCTGGTCGGTTCGATGCGCGAGCGCGAGAAGCGCACGATCCGCGAGGCCGTCGCCGCCGGCGAGATCGATCTGCTGGTGGGCACGCACGCGCTGATCGAACAGGGGTGCACGTTCGCTCGTCTCGGGCTGGTGATCGTCGACGAGCAGCACCGCTTCGGTGTCGCCCAGCGGCTCAGGTTGCGCGAGAAGACCGAGGCACTGGCCGCACACCAGCTGATGATGAGCGCCACGCCGATTCCACGCACGCTGGCCATGAGCTATTACGCCGATCTCGACGTCAGCGTGATCGATGCGCTGCCGCCCGGGCGCCAGCCGGTGCGCACGCGCCTGATCGACGCGGGACGGCGGGGGGAGGTCATCGCGCGGGTGCGCGAGGCGGCGCTCGCCGGGCGCCAGGTGTACTGGGTCTGTCCGCTGATCGAAGAGAGTGAATCGCTCGATCTCGAGAATGCGCTGGCCACCCATGCGCATCTGTGCGAGGCCGTCGGCGCCGAGCGGGTCGGCATCGTGCACGGCCGCCTGCCACCGGCCGACAAGGACGCGACGATGGCGCGGTTCGTGGCCGGCGATCTGCGGGTGTTGGTGGCCACGACGGTGATCGAGGTCGGCGTGGACGTACCCACCGCCAGTCTCATGGTGATCGAAAACGCCGAGCGCTTCGGCCTGGCTCAGTTGCACCAGTTGCGTGGCCGGGTCGGTCGCGGCAGCGAGGCCAGCACCTGTGTGCTCATGTATCGCACGCCGTTGTCGGCCGGTGCCCGCGAGCGTCTCAAGGCTTTGTACGAAACCGAGGACGGCTTCGAGATCGCACGCCGCGATCTGCGTCAGAGGGGCCCCGGCGAGTTCCTCGGGCCGCGACAGTCGGGCCTGCCGCTGCTGCGCCTGGCCGATCTCGAACGTGACCACGAATTGCTGGATCTGGCCCGCGACCTGGCGGCATCGATCGATTCGCCGGCGGGTGCGGGCATCCGGCTGCCCGAGGCGGCGCGCGCCGAGATGCTCGATCGCTGGTTTGGTGGACGCGAGGACTTTCTCGCGGCCTGAGCCAGGTCTGGCGACTGTCACGCTGCCGGCTATTTCTATTGAAGCCGCTGGGTTTATAATCCGGCTCTATGACTCTGACCGAACTCAAGTACATCGTCGCGGTGGCGCGCGAACGGCATTTCGGGCGCGCGGCCGAGGCCTGCTTCGTCAGCCAGCCGACCCTGTCGGTGGCGATCAAGAAACTCGAAGAGGAGTTGCAGATCCAGATCTTCGAGCGCGGTGGCTCCGAGATCGGCATCACGCCGATCGGGCAGAGCGTCGTCGAGCAGGCCCAGCGTGTGCTCGAAGAAGCGAGTGCGATCCGCGAGATCGCCCAGCAGGGAAAGGACCCGCTGGCCGGGCCGTTGCGGGTCGGCGTGATCTACACGATTGGTCCCTATCTGTTGCCCGCACTGATCCCGCGCATGATCGCCGACGCGCCGAGCATGCCCTTGATCCTGCAAGAAGATTTCACGGTCAAGCTGCTCGAGTTGCTGCGCCAGGGCGAGATCGACGTCGCGATACTGGCCGATCCGTTCTCCGACGCGGGCCTGGTCACCCAGCCCTTGTACGACGAGCCGTTCGTGGTGGCCTTGCCGCGCGCGCACAAGTGGGCCACGCGCGAGCAGGTGTCGTCGTTGGACATCAAGGAAGAAACCATGTTGCTGCTCGGCACGGGCCATTGCTTTCGCGATCATGTTCTAGAGGTCTGTCCCGAGCTGTCGCGTTTCTCGCAGGCCAGCGCCGGCATCCAGAAGACCTTCGAGGGATCGTCGCTCGAGACGATCCGGCACATGGTGGCCTCGGGCATCGGCATCACGGTCCTGCCGTCGATGGCCGTGCCTAGGGCCGGCCTGTCGGCCGACGGCTTGTTGCGCTACGTGCCGTTCGAAAGCCCCGGCCCCTATCGGCGCGTCATGCTGGCCTGGCGCAAGAGCTTTGCGCGCCTGCCGGCCATCGAGGCCCTGCGCCAGGCGGTGCTTTCGCTCGAACTGGCCGGCGTGACCATGTTGCCCGATGCGCCGGCCCGCAGCCGCAGCGCCCCGCAGGGTGGCGTCGACGCCGTCGCCCTCTGACGCGCCGGGCGCGCGTGCCTTCGCGGCCGACAGTGAATCGACAGGAGAATCCGATGACGCAGTTCACGACGATCGAACAAATGATCGGCAACACGCCGTTGGCGCGGCTGCAGCGACTGCCCGGCGACCTCGGCGAGGCGCGTGGCAATGTCATCCTGGGCAAGCTCGAGGGCAACAATCCGGCCGGCTCGGTCAAGGACCGGGCCGCGTTGTCGATGATCGCCGCGGCCGAGGCGCGTGGCGACATCCGACCCGGCGACACGCTGATCGAGCCGACCTCGGGCAACACCGGCATCGCTTTGGCGATGGTGGCGGCGATCCGCGGCTATCGGATGGTTTTGATCATGCCCGACAACCTGTCGATCGAGCGGCGTCAGGCCATGGGTGCCTACGGCGCGAAGCTGATCCTGGTCAGCCAGGCGCAGGGCATGGAAGGTGCGCGCGATCTCGCCGAGCAGATGCAGGCCGAGGGCAAGGGCAAGGTCCTCGACCAGTTTTCCAACGACGACAACTGGCGCGCCCACTATGCCGGAACCGGCCCCGAGATCTGGCGCGACACCGACGGCCGGGTCACGCACTTCGTGTCCGCAATGGGCACGACCGGCACGATCACCGGCACGTCACGCTACCTGAAGGAGCGCAACCCGGCGGTGCAGATCATCGGCGCCCAGCCGGCCGAGGGCTCGTCGATTCCCGGCATTCGCAAGTGGCAGCCGGCCTACCTGCCGCGCATCTTCCAGCATGCGATCGTCGATCGCACGGAATCCGTCAGCCAGGAAGAGGCCGAGGACATGGCACGTCGGCTGGCGGCCGAGGAAGGGATCTTCTGCGGCATTTCGGCCGCGGGGGCCTGCGCGATCGCGCTTCGAGTTGCGGCCGAGGTGCGCGACGCCACGATCGTGTTCGTCGTCTGCGACCGCGGCGACCGCTATTTGTCGACCGGCGTATTTCCCGGCTGAAAACCGCGCACGGCCTTTTTCAGCCGGCGCAGGCCTTCGTTGGCCTGAATGATCTTGCGCGCCTCGCCGGCGCCGCGCCGCTCGCCGATGTTCCGTGAACGGCGCTCGCGCACGCTGCGCGGGTTGCTCAGTTCGCCATAGCGGAGGCGGTTGTACAGCGCGACGATCTGGGCAGCCTGTGCCCGCCGGTGTGGATCGAGTGCCCCGCCGATGCGGTCCAGAAAGCCTTCGGCTGTTTCATGTGGCGCACGGACGTGACCGGCGAGCGCCAGTTTGGTGCAGAACCCCCGGTAGCTGTCGCCGATCGGGTCACGCTGCGGGCGCGTCCGCAGCGCAAAAACAGCGCTCGCCCCGATGGCCAGCACCATTGCGACGGCGAGCAGGCCGGCCAGCGTGCGCCAATCATCCCCGGCCAGACCGAGCCGGTCGATCAGACGTTTCTGCGCGCCGCGGTCGAACTGCAACACCCACTGATTCCAACGATGGGTGATGGCATCCAGATTCACTTTGAACGTCGACCACAGGCCCGGGATCATCGGCTGGCCGAGTTCGTCCGGGGCCTCACCGGGTCGCAGACGACGGCTCGTCTCCACGCGTTCCGGAGCGACCGCGGCGGTCGGGTCGATGCGCACCCAGCCTTGCTCGCCGAGCCAGACCTCGGTCCAGGCGTGCGCATCGGACTGCCGGACGACATAGAAGCCGTCGACCGGATTGCGCTCGGCCCCCTGATAGCCGGTGACCACCCGCGCCGGGATACCCATCGCCCGCATCAGGATCACGAATGCGGAACTGTAGTGTTCGCAGAATCCGGCCCGGGTATCGAACAGGAAGTCGTCGGCGGTGTTGCGCCCGAGCGGGGGCGGGCGCAACGTATAGCGGAACGGCTGGGTCGTGAACATGCGCAACACACGATCGATGCGATCGGCGGGCAGGTCGTTCGGGTGTTCGGCAAGCATCCGCTCGGCCAGGGCGAGGGTTCGCGGGTTGTAGCCGGTCGGCAGCCTCAGCCAGGGCTGCATGTCTTCGCTGCGCGCATTGGGCGCGACCAGGTAACGCAGGTGTGAGGCGGCGGTGTAGCGTATGCGCGTCTGGACGGGCAGCGACCACACCGGGGTCAGCGTGGCATCGAAGTCGACCTGGCCGCCCGGCAAATTCTCGATCGCGACCGGCATGTCGAGCGCCATCAGCCAGGGCTGGCCGTTCGGCTCGAGCGTGACGGTGTAGCGAAGTGCGTCGTCGGCGGCCTCCAGATCGACCGGGTGATCGACCACCGAGCGATGCAGCCGGGTCCAGCGCCGGCCATCGAAGTAGCCGAAAACCGGGCCGCGCCAGTAGAGGTCGGCATTGGCCGGCGCCTCGCCCTGGAATTCGACCCTGAACGCCGTTGCGCTCGACTTGGCCAGGTCGGTCACGGCGCCCGGCGACATGCTGTCGGAGAGGCCCGTGCTCGCGCCGCCGCCGCCGGCCGACAGGCCCCACAGAGGCGTCGCCATGCGCGGAAACAGGACGAACATCGCCAGGGCGACGGGCGTCGCCTGCAGGACGATGATCGCGGCCTGACGCAGGCGCCGTCCCACGCGCGCCTCGCGGCCCATGTACTGCATCGTGATCATGGCCGCCAGCAGCGCAATGATCGCGGTCGTGCTCAGCGCGGCGAGCACCAGCGACTGCGAGCCGAAGAAGCTGGTCAGTAGCAGCAGGAAGCACAGGAACAGCACGACGAACAGATCGCGCCGGGCCTTCATCTCGAGCAGCTTCAGCCCAAGCAGGAGCACCAGCAAGAGCACGCCCTGGTCGCGGCCCATCAGCGTCGAGTACTGGGCGAATACCGCACCGATGCAGGCCGCCGCACCGAGCAGTCTCACCCAGGACGGCGGCAGCGGCCGGCCGCCGAACAGCAGGCCCAGCCGCCAGGCGAACATTGCCAGGAATGCCAGCGAGGCCCACAAGGGCAGACTGGCGAACTGCGGCAGGGCGGACAGCAGAATCGCGCCCATCAGGAACAAGGTGTCGCGCCGATCGCGCTCCCAGTCCCCGCCCAGCTGGCCACCGAGCGCGCGCAATGACAGAGTCATACGTCCCGCGCCGATCATCGCGCTTCCATGCGTTGCGGCCGCAGATCGGTGGCAGTGCCAAACAGCGCGAGCGCTTCGAGGCACTGCTGCATGTGGCCGCTGCCATTGCCGGCCGCGATCGTCTGCGACTGAAGCCGCAGGCCGTAACGGATCTCGCGTCGTTCGGCCTCGAGTACCCAGCGGGTCAGGCGCGACAGGCGGGCCTCGGTATCGAGTTGGGAAGGCAGGCCGTCGAAGTCGAGCTGCAGCTCACCGGCGTTGGCGCCCTCGAAGTGCTTGGCCAGCAATTCGTCGCTGGCGGTGCGCGCCATCGCGGTCCAGGCGGCGCGGTGCGGAGAATCGCCCGGCCGAAACGGCCGCACGCCGGCCAGGTCCTCGTCGTCGCGACCGCGGCCCTGACCTTCGCCGGACTCGTCGACCGTACATGGCAGGGGTGGCGATGCGGTTTCGGGCTGCGGATAGACGAGCACCGAGCGCATCGGTTGCCAATAGCTCCAGGCCCGCCAGATGCCCAATGGGTAGCGGGTCGCGAAGGTCAGCTTCGGCATCGGCTGCCAGCCGCGCTTGGGTGCGGCCAGGGCGATGCGTACGGTCTGCTCGCCATCGGCCGAAACGTCCGCCCAGTCGGTTCGACTCATCCCGGGCACGTCGATGCCGACCGCAAAGCGCTCGAGCGGTCCGCCGTTGGCGAGCTGGATGCCGATGTCCACCGCGCCACCGGCGTAGGCAGGTTCCGCGCGCCCCGTGCGCAGGCTCAGGCCGGCGAGATTGCGGTAGGTGTGCAGCAGCGCGACCAGCCCGATGCCGAAGACGAGGAAGGTGAGCGCATAGCCCAGCGCGAGACCGTAGTTGATCGAGCACACGAGCATGACCAACATCACCAGACCGAGCATCAGGCCCTCGCGGGTCGGCAGCACGTAGATGTTGCGAACGGTCAGGCGATGGCCCTCCGCCGTGGGCTTGCCGCGCGGCAGAAAACGGGCGATCAGCCGCTCGAAGCGCGATCCGGCGGGCGTGCGCCGCGCGGCGGCGCGGCGCTTGCCGAGCGGCCCTGGCACCGTGCCGGTCAACTGGCGGCCAGGTGTGCTCATCGCCGTCGCTTCTCGACGGGTTCAATCGCGCGCTTGGCCGGATCGGTCATGGGCGGGCTCAGGGGATCGGCACCGCCTGCACCAGCTCGGCGACCAGTTCTGCACGACCCCGGTACGAGCGGTGACCGCCCTTGGCCGGTCGCAGACGGTGGCCGGCGACCGCGAGCAGCACAGCCTGGACGTCATCGGGCAGGACATGGTTGCGGCCATCGAGCATGGCCCAGGCCTTGGCCGCCTGCAACAGCGCGAGCCCCGCGCGCGGCGACAAGCCCTCCGAGAAGGCGGTGGCTTGGCGCGAATGAGCCAGCAGTTGCTGGACGTAGTCGAGCAATGCCGAGGATGCCTGAACCTTGCGCACCGAGCGCATTGCGTGCAGCAACTCCTCGGCGGAGATCCGCGCCTTCAGGTTCTCGACCATCGCGCGGCGGTCTTCGCCGCCGAGCAGGGCTCGCTCGGATGCAGGATCCGGGTACCCCAGTTCGATGCACATCAGGAACCGGTCGAGCTGCGATTCGGGCAGCGCGAAGGTGCCGATCTGGTCCTGGGGATTCTGGGTGGCGATCACGAAGAAGGGATCGGGCAGGGCCATCGGCCGACCGTCGACCGAGATCTGCCGTTCTTCCATCGCCTCGAGTAGTGCAGACTGGGTCTTGGGCGTCGCGCGATTGATCTCGTCGGCCAGCAGCACCGGCGAGAACACGGGCCCGGGATGGAACACGAATTCGGATTTGTTGCGATCGAATACGTTGACGCCGACGATGTCGGCCGGCAGAAGGTCGTTGGTGAACTGGACGCGTTTGAACTGCAGCCCGAGAGAAATGGACAGCGCGTGCGCCAGCGTGGTCTTGCCCACGCCGGGAACGTCCTCGACCAACAAATGGCCGCGCGCCAGTACACAGGCCAGCGCCAGACGGATTTGCGATTGCTTGCCCACCACGACATCGCCCACCTGGGCGGCCACGGCCTGGATCTTGTCGAGCATCAGTGGTCCGGGGAATCGGAGTTCCGCTCAGTGTAACCAAGGGCCGGGACGCTTGGGTGGGCCCGCCGCCCGAACGGCGCACCGGCGCGACGCATGGCCGGGCACGTTTCGGCGGCCATCGCGGTGGCCTGCCAGCCTCGGGCCTCGTGCTCGGTCGCTGATCGGGCCCGCACTCGCCTGTTAGCATGGGGGCGCCACGCTGGCGGGCCCGGCGCACCGATGTTTCCTCCTGGACCGCCGCGACCGGTTGCGGGCCGGTCGGACACATCGGCCCGGCCGGACCGCCGACAGGCGGGCCGGCATCGCGAACCCATCTCTGACGAGGCCATGCCATGAACGATCGCCTTCCCGACGCCCCCGCCGACCTTTTGCGCGTGACCCGCGACGGTGCGCAGGCCACCATCTGGATGAGCCGGGGGGCCCAGTTCAATGCTTTGTCCGAGGCCCTGATCGATGCGCTGACCAGTCAATTCGAGACGCTCGCCGCCGATCCGCAGGTTCGCGTGGTGGTGCTGGCCGGCGAGGGCAAGGCCTTTTGCGCGGGCCACGATCTGCGCGAGATGCGCGCCGATCCGTCGCTCGACTACTACCGGGACCTGTTCGGCCGCTGTTCGCGGATGATGCTGGCCATGCAGCGCATGCCGCAGCCGGTCATCGCCCGAGTGCACGGTATCGCGACCGCGGCCGGTTGTCAGCTGGTGGCCATGGCCGATCTCGCGGTCGCCAGCAGCCAGGCGAAATTCGCGGTCAGCGGCGTCAATCTGGGCCTGTTCTGCGCCACGCCGTCGGTGCCGCTGTCGCGCAACCTGTCGCGCAAACACGCCTTCGAAATGCTGGTCACCGGTCGCTTCATCGACGCCCAGGAGGCGCTCGCCAAGGGACTGGTGAATCATGTCGTCGAGCCCGACCGGCTCGACGACGCGGTGGCCCAGTTGGCCGAGGCAATCGTCGCCAAGCCGCGCGAGGCGATCGCCGCCGGTAAGAGCCTTTTCTACCGCCAGCTCGAAACGGGCATCGAATCCGCGTACCAGATGGCCGGCCAGACCATGGCATGCAACATGATGGAAGACAGTGCCCTCGAGGGCGTGCAGGCCTTCATCGAGAAGCGCAAGCCCGACTGGTCCTGAGCGCAGCTCGGGCAGGCCGGCCGGCGGCGCGTGTCGTTCAGTCCCAGTCGCGCCGCAACAGGTTCTTCAGGCGTTCGAGCGTGTCGGGGCCGATCTGCTCGGCGATGCGTGCCTCGGCCGACTCGATGATCGCCGCGCCGGCCCGATTGATGGCGCGCCCCTTGGCCGTATAGGTGACCAGCGTGGCATTACCGCGCTCGGGGTCTTTGTGGACCTCGAGAATGCCTTGTCGGGCCAGTTCGTTCACGGTTTTGTGCACCGCCTGGCGCGAAATGGCGAGGCGGCGAGCGAGTTCGGCCATGCTGGTGGGGCGCCCGGCCATGTGCGCCAGTAACCGGCTCTGTGACGGCGTGATCTGCGGGTAGGGCGACTTGCGGATGCCGCGCATGATCTCGGCCGCGAACCAGTCGGCCCGGTGCAACAGCAACTGGTGAAGGTTCTCGTCCATGAGATGTCAATGTGGTTGACAAGAAGGATGATGCGCCCTAGCATTCCGATTGTCAACCTGATTGACGATTTGGGTCGCCGGTCGCAGGCTCGATATCGTCACCGCGAGAAATTCCCGTCGCTTTCTATAATCGACGGATTCGTCATCATCCCTTAGAGAGTCCCGCATGAAGATCCTGGTGCCCGTCAAGCGCGTGGTCGATTACAACGTCAAGGTCCGCGTGAAGAGCGACCAGACCGGCGTCGACATCGCCAACGTCAAGATGTCGATGAATCCGTTCGACGAGATCGCGGTCGAGGAGGCGGTGCGCCTGAAAGAGGCCGGTGTGGCCACCGAGATCATCGCGGTGTCCTGCGGCGTGCAAGCCTGCCAGGAGACTTTGCGCACGGCGATGGCGATCGGTGCCGACCGCGGCGTGCTGGTCAAGACCGATGTCGAGCTGCAGCCCCTGGCCGTGGCCAAGATCCTGAAGGCATTGGTCGACAAGGAGCAGCCGGGCCTGGTCATCCTCGGCAAGCAGGCAATCGACGACGACGCCAACCAGACCGGCCAGATGCTGGCTGCATTGGCCGGGCTGCCGCAGGCCACCTTCGCGAGCAAGGTCGAAACCGGCGATGGCTCGGTCAGCGTCACGCGTGAGATCGATGGCGGTCTCGAGACCCTCAAGCTGTCCCTGCCGGCCGTGATCACGACGGACCTGCGCCTGAACGAGCCGCGCTACGTCACGCTGCCCAACATCATGAAGGCGAAGAAAAAGCAACTCGACACGGTCGCGCCCGAGGATCTGGGTGTCGATCCCACGCCGCGTCTGAAGACGCTCAAGGTCAGCGAGCCGCCGCAGCGCTCGGCCGGCATCAAGGTGGCCGATGTCGCCGCGCTGGTCGACAAGCTGCGCAACGAAGCAAAAGTGATCTGAGCGCGGCGCGACCGCGAGTCCCAACATCGACGCGGGCTGCACGGGCAGCCCGCCAAGCAAGGAGTTCACATGGCAAATCTCGTTCTGGCCGAACACGACAACAAGTCGCTGCACGCGGCCACCCTCAACACCGTTGCGGCGGCGGCAGCCATCGGCGGTGACATCGTCATTCTGGTCTGCGGTTCAGGTTCCGCGGCAGTCGCCGAGCAGGCCGCCAAGGTGGCCGGTGTCGCCAGGGTCCTGCACGCCGACGGCGAGCAGTTCGCCCATGGATTGGCCGAGAACGTCGCCGCCCAGGTGGTTGCGGTCGCTGCCGATTACTCGCATCTGCTGGCGCCGGCCACCGCCTACGGCAAGAACGTCATGCCGCGGGTCGCGGCGGCCCTCGATGTGGCGCAGATCTCCGAAATCATCCGCGTCGAGAGCCCGGGCATCTTCGATCGGCCGATCTACGCTGGCAACGCCATCGCCACGGTCGAATCGACCGATGCGGTCAAGGTCATCACGGTGCGTACCACCGGTTTCGATGCCGTTTCGGGCGACGGCGGCAGCGCCGAGGTCGAAACGGTCGGCCCGCAGGCCGATAGCGGCATGTCCCAGTTCATGGGCGCCGAGGTGGCCAAGAGCGATCGACCGGAACTCACGTCGGCCAAGATCGTCGTCTCGGGCGGCCGTGGCGTCGGGTCCGAAGAGAACTTCGGCAAGGTCGTGGTGCCGCTGGCCGACAAGCTCGGCGCCGCGGTGGGCGCTTCGCGGGCGGCGGTCGACGCCGGCTATGCGCCCAACGACTGGCAGGTCGGGCAGACCGGCAAGATCGTGGCTCCCGAGCTCTATGTCGCGGTCGGCATTTCGGGCGCGATCCAGCACCTGGCCGGCATGAAGGACAGCAAGGTCATCGTCGCCATCAACAAGGACGAGGAGGCGCCGATCTTCGGTGTCGCCGACTATGGTCTGGTGGCCGATCTGTTTTCGGCCGTGCCCGAGCTGACCGAGGCACTCTGATCGCGTGCCCGGCACCGGCGCGATGTCGGTGCCGGGCGGCAGCACGACAGCAATATCGCAGGCTTGGTCGGGCCCGTGGTCGACGGTCGGTCGTCACGGGCCCGGTCGCATCGGGCGGCACCTGCGTTCGCCGCCGAACCGCACCATCGACTGCAGCAATGCGCCGCGGAGGGCGTCATGGAATATCGGGCACCGCTGAAAGACATCGAATTCACGCTCGAACACATCGCCGGACTTGCCGAGATTGCGGCATTGCCGGGCTTCGAGGAAGCGTCGCCGGATACCGCCGGCGCCGTCCTCGAGGAGTGTGCCCGCTTCTGCGAGGCGGTCGTTGCGCCGCTGAGCCGGGTCGGCGACACCCAGCCGGCGCGCGCCGAGAACGGTGTGGTGACCACGTCGCCCGGCTGGCAGGACGCCTACGCCCAGTTTGCCGCCGGCGGCTGGCAGGGTGTCATCCACCCGACCGAATTCGGTGGTGCCGGTCTGCCCAAGACGCTCGGCACGCCGTGCTCGGAAATGGTCAACTCGGCCTGTCTGTCGTTCGCTTTGGCGCCGCTGCTGTCCGACGGTGCGATCGAAGCGCTGCTGACCGCGGGTTCACCCCGGCAGCAGGCCTTGTTCGTTCCGCGCCTGCTGTCCGGCGAGTGGACCGGCACCATGAACCTGACCGAGTCGCAGGCAGGATCCGATCTCTCCCAGGTGCGCACGCGGGCCGTTCCGCAGCCCGATGGCACGTATCGAATCTTCGGCCAGAAGATCTTCATTTCGTATGGCGAACACGATCTCGCCAAGAACATCGTCCATCTGGTCCTGGCGCGCACCCCTGATGCGCCCGAGGGCGTGAAGGGCATCTCCCTGTTCATCGTGCCCAAGTTCCTGGTCGACGAGAACGGTGAGAGCGGCGCGCGCAACGATGTTCACTGCGTGTCGATCGAGCACAAGCTCGGCATCCACGGCAGTCCCACCTGCGTGCTCCAGTACGGTGACGACAAGGGCGAGGTCGGTGCCGGCGCGATCGGTGAGCTGGTCGGCGACGAGAACCGCGGCCTGCAGTACATGTTCGTCATGATGAACGCGGCGCGTTACGCGGTCGGCGTCCAGGGGCTGGCGGTCGCCGAGCGCGCCTACCAGCATGCGCTCGCCTATGCGCGTGAACGCGTTCAGAGTCGCGACGTGGCGGGCTCTGCAGCCGGTGTCACCATCATCAATCACCCCGACGTGCGCCGGTTGCTGATGAGCATGCGCTCGCAGGTGGAGGCCGCGCGCTCGCTTGCCTATTTCGCCGCTGCGCAGTGCGACTACGCCCATCACGCCGACGATCCCTCGCTGCGCGAGGCCTGCCGCGCCGACTACGAACTCCTGGTGCCGATCGTCAAGGGCTGGATCACGGAAATGGCCAATGACGTCGCATCGGCGGGCGTGCAGGTGCACGGCGGCATGGGCTATGTCGAAGAAACGGGTGCCGCACAGCACTACCGGGACGCGCGCATCCTGGCCATCTACGAGGGCACGACCGCGATCCAGGCCAACGACCTGGTCGGTCGCAAGACCGGGCGCGACGGCGGCAAGATCATCAGGCGCATGATCGATCGTGTACGCGAAACCGCGACGGCGCTGCGGGCCGGCGGGCGCGACGATCTCACCGCAATCGGCCGGCGGCTGGCCGACGGCGCGGACGCCCTGCAGGCGGTGGTCGATTATGTCGTGGCCGAGTCCGGGCGCGATCCGCGCGGTGTGCACGCCGGCAGCGTTCCTTACCTGAAGATGGCCGGCATCGTATTCGCCGGCTGGCAACTCGGGCGCGGCGCGCTCGCGGCCGTGGCGGCCATGAGCGACGGCGGCGCCGATCAGGCTTTCTTGCGCGGCAAGATCGCCAGCGCGCACTTCTTTGCCGAGCACATGGTCGTGCAGGCGGACGGCATGCGCCAGGCCATCGTCGAGGGTTCGGCGAGCGTGCTCGCGCTCGACGAAGCAGAATTCTGAGTTCGCGGGGCCGGCGTACACGCACCGCCCGTCTTCAGCCCAGGTCGAGTTCGACGCGGATCGCGCCGTGATCGGAGCGCAGCGGGTCGGCGTCGTTCAGGTGGTCGTTGAAGTAGTCGACCCGTAGCACCTCGCCGATCGCATTCTTGCCGCCGCGCAGGAATTCCTCTGACAGCAGCACATGATCGATGCTGTCCGGTTCGCCGGCGTGGATCTTGGTGTAGCCCACCGACTGCATCGCGGAGCCGGGTCGTTGCAGCGCCACCGCGTGCCATAGCTGATGGTCGCGCCGCGCCAGCCTGCGAACCAGATGCCGGCCGGTGATCATCTCGGTGGTCATCGCGTTGGCGTGATCGTTGAAGTCGCCCATCACGATCACCGGTGTCGTGGTGTGCAGCAAGTCCTGGAGCAGCAGCTGGCGCAGCGCGCTCGCTTCGGCGGCGCGAATCATCAGCGCCCGCAAATGACCGCGCGCCTCGATGGCGGGGTCGTCGAAATCCTCGCCGACGCCGTCGTCTCGTTCGATGCGCTTCGGACGCCGTGACTTCAGATGAATGACATAGACGCGCGCGACGGGACCACCGTTGCCACCCAGATCGATCGATGCGCGAAGTACGGGGCGGGAAAACTCCGTGAACGGGTAATCGGGCAGACCGAGCTCGGGAGCGCCGGGCAACATGATGGGCGCCGGCGCCGGCATTCGCCGCACCGATTCGACCCCGTGCACCGGCAGTCGCGAAATCAGGCCGACACGGGGCAGATCGTTGGCGGGATCATCCGCGTGCGGCGCGGCCGCATAGGTAGCTCGTCGCAGGGTGTGCGTTCGATTGACGCACTCGATCAGAGCCGCTTCGGCGAACACCTCCTGCACGGCTACCAGATCACAGGACATCGCATCCAGCAGGCCGGCGGTCCAGGCGAGTTTGCGCCGGTAGCCGTCCTGGGAGTAACCGGGGCTGCCATAGATCGGACGATCGGGCAGCTGGAAATTCAGGAGATTGAGGCTTGCGATACGGCGGCGCATCGCTTCAGAAATTGATCACGACGCTCTTGCGGCGACATTCGGCCGTGTTGCCCCAGCGACCGTCGCAGTACTCTTCCTTCACCCGCTGTTCGCAATTGGAGCGGCCGAAGAAACCGGCCTGGGCGCATCGCTGTTCGGTGAGCTCGGCCAGCGACAGCGTCGACGACTGGCCCGACGGCGTGTTTCCGACCGCCGGTCCGCCCGTCGTGCCGGCACCCGATGGCGCAGGATCCGGACGCAGCCCGGCCAGATCCGTTGCCGGCGGCATCGGCTGGGTTCCCGCGGCCGCATCGGGCTGGCCTGGCGGCAGGGCGGCGCCGGCGGCGCCGTTCGCGCCGATCTCGACGGTGGCGATCTCGGCCCGCTCGATCGGCGCCGGACCGCGCTGGGCCGCCGGGCCCCAACCGGGGAGCGGCAGATCGGGCAGCGGTGGGGGCGGGCGCATGCCGGGCAGTGGTATGTCGGACGGCCCGCCAGGCGCCCCGTCTTCGTTGCGGGTCAGCGTGGCGAGCGGATCGCGCACAGCGCCCGTCTGCCCGCCCGCTATCGCCATCGGCAACACGCTCGAAAGAACCTCCGGAACGATTGCGATCTCCGCTGCTATGCCGTCCTTCGGCTGCCAGGATTCCTTGTTGGCCGCGTCGTAGATCTCGACGGACTGCGGCCGTACCCATCCCTGGTCGCGCATCAGCGCGACCGACGCCGGCGGCGCGGCGATCGGCGCGGCCATGGCCATCCAATTGGCCGTGCTGGCGGCCGGCGACACCGCCGCCTGCGTCTCGACCGGCGGTTCCTGGTCGATCATCTCGGGCATGCGCGCGTGAATCGCGACGATGGACCACATGCCGATGGCCGTGATCACGATCAGCGCCGCCACGTAGGCGAAGCCACGTTTCCAGTCCATGGGCGTTGTCTGATCGGCCCTTGCCGCAACGGCGGCCTTACGCTTGGAAGCCACTCTGAGATGTCACCTACGATTTGATGATTGGTGGGCAGACCGGACTGTAGCAGTCTCCGACAGGCGAGGCTGCGCGACTGTCTCGACGTGGCGCCGGGATCCAGCCGATTACTGGTAATATATCCAGTATCCAGCAAAGCCCTGCAAATCGTCACGAACCATGCCAGACCCGCCCAAAGCATTGAACGGTTGGCCGGTCATTCGGTTGGCCGTCACTCATCCGGTCAAGGGTCATCCGGTCAAGGGCCGCGGCGCGCTCAGCAATCCGCAGGGCCGCTTCGAGCAATGGCGGCGTGAGCTCGCGCCATCCGACGAGGTCGCGCCGTCTGATCCCGCCGACCCGGAGCTGGCGCCCCCGGCCGCCGGCGCCACGCGGGTCGAGCCGGTCGGCATGCGCCGTGCCATCACGCGCAACGAATCACCCGACATCGCGTTCGATCAGTCGCTCAATCCGTACCAGGGCTGCGAACACGGCTGCATATATTGCTACGCCCGGCCCACTTTCTCGTTTCTGGGCCTCTCGCCGGGCCTGGATTTCGAAACCCGCATCGGCGCCCGCACGACGATGCCGTCCTTGTTGGCGCGCGAGCTGGACGCACCCGGTTATCGTTGCTCGCCGATCAACATCGGCTCGGCCACCGATCCCTACCAACCCGCCGAGCGCGAACTGGGCATCACGCGAGCCGTGCTCGAGGTGCTGCTCGCCCGTCGTCATCCGTTCACGGTGGTCACCAAAGGGGCGCTGATCGAGCGCGATGCCGACCTGCTCGCCGAGGCGGCGCGCCTGGGCATTGCGCAGTGCTTCGTCTCGATCAGCACTCTCGATCCGGCCTTCGCCCGGCTCTGGGACCCGCGCGCGAGCGCTCCCTGGCGTCGCCTGCGCGCCATCGAGACGCTCGCTTCCGCTGGTATTCCTGTCGGCGTACTGGTGGCCCCGATCGTGCCGTTCCTGAACGATCAAGACATCGAGTCGATCATTGCCGCGGCCGCCCAGCGTGGTGCGCAATCCGCCCACTACACATTGCTGCGTCTGCCCTACGAGGTCCGTCCGTTGTTCGAACAGTGGTTGCGCAGTCACTTCCCGGAGCGCGCAGAGCGCGTGCTGGCCCGCATCCGCGACCTCCGTGGCGGCGACAAGCTCAACGACAGCCGTTTCTTCGCCCGCATGCACGGGCAGGGTCCCTGGGGCCAGCTGATCTCGTCGCGTTTTCGCCTCGCGGCCAGGCGCAACGGCCTGTCCCGCCAACGGCGAACCCTCGATGGCAGCGGTTTTCGACCGGGCGGGGCTCAGGGGCGCCTATTCTGATACGGTCCGGTGCTCATTGATGCCGCGCGGTGGCACAAACGCTTTACGGCCAGCCTGTGTCGGCTATAATTGCCGGTTAACCCAATTGCCAACCGTCTGTCATGCGCGCAGCGACGCAGTGGGCGCCGAACCGCCAAGCGGTGGTCGGTAGCCGGTTGTGGGGCGCGCGCTGGGCGGACCACCGGTCGTCAGCCATCGAAATCATCGGATCTCGTTTTGGCGGCGATCAGCTCTCGAGGATTGCATGGTCGTCATTCGACTCTCTCGCGGCGGCTCCAAGAAGCGGCCGTTCTACAACATCGTCGCCACCGATCGCCGCAATCGCCGTGACGGTCGTTTCATCGAACGGCTCGGCTATTACAACCCGGTCGCCTCCGGCCAGGAACAAGAAGTCGTGATCGCCAACGATCGTCTCGAGTACTGGACCGGCCAGGGTGCCCAGGTTTCCGAGTCGGTCGATCGGCTGGTGCGTCAGTTGAGCCGGGGCGGCCCCCGTCCGGTGAAAGAAAAGCCTTCGAAGAAAGCGCAGGCCCGTGCTGCGGCCGACGCCGCGGCGGCGGCCGCGCAGGCCGAGGGCTGATCGCCGCGGCATCGCGACGACCCGACGACCGGGCCGTTCGCGGCGCCTGCCGCCGGGCTCGAATCGGCCCATGAGCCGCGACCAGGCACCGGCCGACGAACCGCCGGTCGAATTGGGTTGGGTTCTCGGTGCCTATGGGGTGCGCGGACAGTTGCGCGTGCGGGTGCCCAGCGGTCGCGATTCCATACTCCCGACGCTGGCCGCGGTGTCGCTGGTCGCCGCCGACCGCGTGCTGCACGGCGTGGTCGTGCGCGCTGCCCGCTGGCAGGGCGAACACCTGCTGTTGTCGCTCGATGGCATTGCCGATCGTGACGCAGCGGCGGCCTGGCGTGGCGCCGCGATCTGTGCGCGGCGATCCGATTTTCCGCCGCTTGCCGCTGACGAGTTCTACTGGATCGACCTGATCGGCTGCACGGTCGTCAACCGTGCGGGCGATATCCTGGGTCGGGTCGAAGCCGTCGATGAACACGGCTCGGCGCCGTTCATGATGGTTCGCGACGCCGCCAACGGTGCGCCCGAGCATCTGATTCCGCTTGTCGATGCCTATTTGCTCGAGATCGTGCTCGCCGAGCGTCGTGTGCTCGTCGATTGGCGCGCCGACTGGAGCTGAATCCGATGCGTGTCGACGTCATCACACTGTTTCCCGAGATGTTCGCCGCCATTGAAGAGCAGGGCGTGGTGGGACGCGCACGCCTGAATGGTCTTTGGTCTCTGAACTGCTGGAATCCGCGCGATTTCACCAGCGACCCGTATCGACGTGTCGACGACCGTCCCTACGGCGGCGGTCCGGGCATGGTCATGATGGGCGCTCCGCTGGCTGCGACGCTTGCCGGCATCGCGAAGGCTCGCGCCGCAGAACGAGCCGCGACGTCGGCGCCGGTGGTCTGCCTGACCCCGCAGGGCAGGCCGGCCGATCACGGGCTGATCCGCCGGCTCGCCGGGCAGCCGGCGCTGACCCTGCTCGCCGGGCGCTACGAAGGCATCGACCAGCGTTTTCTGGATCGATACGTCGATCTGGAGGTGTCGGTCGGCGACTTCGTCGTGTCGGGCGGCGAGCTGCCGGCGATGATGCTCATCGACGCTATGGTGCGGCTGCTGCCCGGTGCGCTCAACGATCCGGCATCGGCGGACCAGGATTCCTTCGTTGCCGGTATTCTCGACTGCCCTCACTACACGCGCCCTGAATCGTTCGAAGGCGAGCCCGTTCCCGAGGTGCTGCGCAGCGGCAATCACGCCCGTATCGTCGATTGGCGGCGGCGGCAGGCACTTCGGCTGACCTGGCAGCGACGCCCCGATCTGATTGCGCGAGCGCGCCACGAAGGACGGCTCGGCGCCGCGGACGAATCCATCCTGAGCGAACTCGGCGATCCTTGACCCGGCCCCGACCAATGGCGGACGGAGTCGGCGTGTCGCCGCGCGTTGCGCTTGTGGCGCTCTGACTGCTGCCGCTATAATGTCGGGCTTGCATCCTCTGCCGATAAGGTGAGGCGCACCCGCCTCGAGCAGTGCTCCCACCGGTCAGCGACGGCTCGCGCCGCGGCCAGCATCCAGGCCGCAGGCAATTACCGTCTCAAGATATGCGAATTCGATCCGGTGCCGTCTTCGTTGGTGCCGCGATCAGCCGTTCCGGCGTCCGTGACGCATGCGGCGGTCGTCGGACGGGTGTCCGCGACCCTTGAATTCGGTCGGCACGATGCCCAATGGAGTCGTCAATGAACCTCATCGAACAGCTCGAAAAAGAAGAAATCCAGCGCCTGGGAAAAGAGATCCCCGAGTTCGCGCCGGGTGACACGGTCGTCGTCAGCGTCAACGTCGTCGAGGGCACCCGCAAGCGCGTGCAAGCCTACGAAGGCGTGGTGATCGGCCGTCGCAATCGCGGTCTGAACTCCGCCTTCACGGTTCGCAAGATCTCTTCGGGAGAAGGCGTCGAGCGTACGTTCCAGCTCTATTCGCCGCTGATCGCCTCGATCGAGGTCAAGCGTCGCGGTGACGTGCGCCGAGCCAAGCTCTACTATCTGCGCCAGCGTTCGGGCAAGGCCGCTCGCATCAAAGAGAAGCTGCCCAATCGCAAGGCCGACGCCAAGGCCTGACCCTGGTCGGCGAGGTTCGCGGCGCGACGAGTTTTCGCGGCTTCAATGCCCGCGATCTCGTCCGTGAGCCGGCTCAGGACGGCATGTCGGCGCTCGCCCCCGAGCGCCTGAGTCTGTCGGGGTTGCGGGCACGTTTCGCGGCCGGCGGCGACTGGCGCCCGGAGCTCACCGACGACAGCGACGCCGCGAGCGTTGCCGCCCCACGCCATGCGGCGGTTCTGATGCCGCTGGTCGAGATCGATGGCCGGGGCCATCTGCTGCTGACCACGCGTCCCAAGCACCTGCGCTCACATTCGGGTCAGATTGCGCTGCCCGGGGGGCGGGTCGAGGAACACGATACGCATCGGGTGGCCACCGCACTGCGCGAGACTCACGAGGAAATCGGTCTCTCGCCGGCCGCCGTCGAGGTGCTCGGCGAGTTGCCGGAATATCAGACCGCATCAGGCTTCGCGATCACGACGATCGTCGGCTGGATCGACCACCTGCCGGAGCTGACACCCGATCCGGGCGAGGTCGACGAGGTCTTCTTCGTGCCGATTTCGTTTCTGATGGACCCTGCCAATCACCAGCGCCTTCGCATGCCGTCCGAGTTCGCGGAACGATCGGTCTACGCCATGCCGTGGCGTGCTCCGGGCTCGCGGGTCGAGTATTTCATCTGGGGCGTCACCGCGGCGATTCTGCGCAATTTTTTTCACTTCGTGCGCGGCTGAGGCTCACGCTTCGTGCGCGGCCCACTGCGCCCTACGCCGGTGCGTCGCGCAAGGCCAGAAACAGCCGATGTCGCAGGGGGTCGATCTCCCCGGCCTGAACCGCGGCGCGTACCGCACAGCCGGGTTCGCGATCGTGCCTGCAATTGTGGAAACGGCAACCGCCGAGCGCCGGAGCAATATCGATGAACGCGTGGTCGCGCTCGCTGCTCGACAGGTGGGCGAGGCCGAACTGCTGGAACCCGGGGGTGTCTATGATCCAGTCGTCATCGTGGCCGTCGATCTCGAACAGACAGCTCGTGGTGGTGGTGTGGCGACCGGAGCCGAGGGCCTCAGAGATTTCGCCGACGCGCTGAGCGGCGCCCGGGACCAGCAGATTCAACAGGCTGGACTTGCCCATGCCGGATTCGCCCATCAGCACCGTCCGGTGGCCGCGCAAGGCGTGCAGCAGGATCTCCCGGCTGCTCTCGGGCTGGTCCCGAACGCTGGCGACCAGAACCCGTTCGGCGAGCGCGCGTAATACCGCGAGGCGCGGCTCGATCGCCGCAAACGACGGATGGTCGGCCTTGTTGGCCACGATCAGCAGTTTTACGTTGGCGTGGCGCGCCGCGAGCATCACGCGTAGCAGGATGTCTTCGGCAAAGCGCGGTGCCGGGCCGATCAGCACCAGCGCTTGATCGACATTGGCGGCAAGCAGCTTACGCCGGTGTTCGACACTGCGTTCGATCAGCGTGGATCGTTCGGCGACGGTTTCGATGACGAGCTGATCGGCGGCCGCCTCGCTGACACCGACCCGGTCGCCGACGGCGACTTCGCTCGTGCGTCCGCGCAGCAGGGCCTGCCAGCGACGGCCGTCGGCACGGCGCACGAGCGCCCGGCGGCCGTAGGTCGCCACGACCAGCGCATCGGCGGCGCGGGTCACGCGCTGGCCAGCAGGCGTCCGACGCGAATCGCCGCCGGCGGATGCGAGTCATAGAACGCCGAATGCAGCGGGTCGGGCGTCAGCGTCGAGGCGTTGTCTTGATAGAGCTTGACCAAGGCGTCGACCAGATGACGCGCGTCGGTGTGTTCGGCCGCGAATGCATCGGCCTCGAACTCGTCCTTGCGTGACAGGAACGACACCAGGGGGCGCAGTGGAAACAGAAACACCGGGCCGGCGAGCATGAACAGCAACAGCGCCGGCGCCTCGTGGCCGATCGCGCCGGGATCCATGCCGAGCCCCTCGTAGAACCAGGCCTCGCCGCTGAGCCAGCCGAGCAGGGCGAGACCCAGAAAGCTGCCGACGAAACCGACCAGCAGGCGCTTGATCACGTGGCGATGTCGGAAATGACCGAGCTCGTGCGCAAGCACCGCCTCGATCTGATCGGCATCGAGGCGGGAGATCAGGGTGTCGAAGAACACGATCCGCTTGGCGCGTCCGAATCCCGTGAAGTAAGCATTGCCATGATTGGAGCGCTTGCTGCCGTCCATCACGAACAGTCCCTGGGCGCGAAACCCGCAGCGCGCCAGCAGGCCTTCGACCCGTTCGCGCAGCGGGCCCTGCGGCAGGGGCTCGAAGCGGTTGAAACGGGGGGCGATCAGCGTCGGATAGATGATCAGGAGCAACAGGTTGAAGCCGATCCAGACCAGCCAGACGTAGAGCCACCAAGCCGGGCCCGAGACCCGCATCAGCCACAGTACGACCAGCGCGAGCGGCAGGCCGATGATGGCCGCGATGGCCGCGCCCCGGAACAGATCCGCGACGAACAACGAGGGGGTCATGCGCGAGAAGCCGAATCGCTTCTCCAGCACGAACTGGCGGTAGGCGTCGAGTGGCAGCTCGACCAACGACTGTACGACGGCGACCAGTGTCAGGAATGCCAGCTGAGCCAGCAGCGGTGAATCGGGCAGCCAGCTTGCGGCGAGTTCGTACAGCCATTGCAGGCCGCCAAACAGGGTCAATGCGATCAGCATGAATGTCTGTATGGCGAGATCGACGGACCCGAAGCCGACGCGCGCGACCGTGTAGTCGGCCGCGCGCTGGTGCGACGCCAGTTCGATGCGGTCGGCGAAGGCCGGCGGCACGTTCTGGCGATGGCGTGCGACGTGCTTGACCTGCCGCCTGGCCAGCCATATGCGCAGTGCCACGCTGGCCAGCAGGGCAGCCGCAAACAGCACTGAAAACACGAATGAACTCAATGTCTTAAAAGCCTGTGCGAAAATTTCGAAATGGAAAAAATTATGTCACAACCGCCTCGCTCCGACCCGGCGAACCTCCTTTGGGTCGACATGGAAATGACCGGCCTGGATCCCGACAACGATCGTGTGATAGAGGTCGCCATCGTCGTCACGGATGGGCAGCTGAACATCCTCGCGGAGAGCGAGGCATTGGCCATCCACCAATCCGATGCCGTCCTCGACGCGATGGACAACTGGAACCGGAGCACGCACGGCAAGTCCGGGCTGACCGAAAGGGTTCGTGCCTCGCGAATCGACGAGGCGGTGGCCGCGTCGGCGATGATCGAGTTCGTGTCGCCATGGGTGGCCAAGGGTGTTTCGCCGATGTGCGGCAATACGATCTGCCAGGATCGCCGCTTCATGGCGCGTCACATGCCGTTGCTCGAGGCCTATTTCCACTATCGCAACATCGACGTCAGCACGCTCAAGGAGCTCGGCCGGCGCTGGTGCCCGGAGGTGGTCAAGGCGTTTCGCAAGCGCAGCGCGCATACGGCGCTGGCAGACATTCACGAGTCGATCGACGAGTTGCGCCACTACCGCGAGCAGATGTTCAACGAGACCGCCAGGCAGGGAGCGGGGCCACTCACCGCCTGACCGGATCGTCGGCGGATCGCGGCGCGGCCGGGGGCCCCATGGCGCTGCGGATCACGTTCTTGCCGCCGGCGGCCGGTGTGGCGTCGCTGCGGCGCATGCCGGCCGACCGGTAGAGCCGGAAGCGTTCGTCGTTGTTGGGCCGGCGCTGGCCCTTCCAGATCAGTGTCCAGCCCGGCTCTTCGGGCGGTGGATCGGCCTGCGCGACCGGACCGTGATCCTGAATGAGCAGATGGGGACAGCGCTGATCGGAAGCGATCTCGTCGGGACGCGCGAAACGGATGCGTCCGAAATATCCCAGACTGGCTCGTTCGGCGAGACCCAGCGAACGAGTCTGCACGCAGCCCGAACGGTCGCCGATCTGCATGGCCAGCGCATGAGCGATACCGCGGTAGGTATTGCGCTCGTTGAAGACCGGTAGCCAGATGGTCATCAACAGGAACCACGCCAGACACAGGCCGCCCGATGAAAGCACCAGCGCCCGCCAGATCATCGGTGGGCGGCGCGATATGCGCCACTGAACGAGCATGATCCAGGCGGCGCTCGCAATCAGCGCCAGGCCGAGATCGAGTGCGCTCCATTCGGCCAGATAGCCCGGATTCAGCTGACTGACGCTGTAGGCCATGCGCGGCGGCCAACCGCTGAGGTAGGCCAGCCAATAGGCCCAGATCGCGAACCCGAACAGGCTGAACAGGCTGACGGCGAACCAGTCGATCAGGCTGACGACCGCCCGCTTCAGGGTCGGCAGTCCGACGGCGGCGAGCAGCGCGAAGGGCATGGTGGCCGGGAGCAGCCATTGCTCGCCGGGCTGGCTGGCCAAGGGCGCCAGCAGCAGCAGGGGCAAGCCCGCGGATATGGGCAGCGCGAGCGCGGGCAGATTGAACTGGCCGCGCCATCGCCAGAGTGCCCATGCCGCCAATGGCCAGGCCGGCCAATAGAACCACGGCAGATAGCGGACCCAGTAAGAGAGGCTCTCGCGGCCGGGCAGGCCGATGCTCTGCAGGTTCCACTGCAGCCAGTCGCTCAGGTGCAGCAGTGTGCTCTCATCGCCCAGCACGATCACGGCCGCCGGCCAGGAAAGACTGGCGAGCAGGGCGGTCGGCAGCGCCATCCGGAGCAGCGGGCGGGTCACCAGCCCGTAGGGGTGGCTGACGCGTGGCAGAACGACGATCGGAACCAGAAGCGCGAGCGCGACCGCGATGCCCTGGGTGGCCAGCCCGGCGCCGACGGCCAGTCCGGCGATGAAACCGCCGCGTTGCGGTCGCTCGAGCGCCAACGCCATGCCATAGAGCAACATCGCGACCCAGCAGACCATTGCCGCATGGCCGGCGGTCTCGTGCAGGCGCGCGATCAGGCCGAAGGTGGCCAGTACGATCAACAGCGCAGAATCGGCGATGGCGCGGGCAAAGTCGGTCGGCGACGCGCCCGCACCGAAGGGGTCGGAAGGCGCGATGCCCGGGCGGCGTGCGAGCCGGAAAGTCGCGTGCCATACGAACGCCAGCGTCGTCAGGATACCGGCCATCGCGGTCAGTCGTACCGCCAGATGTGCGCCGGGCACGAGCGCGGGATGGACCGCCTGCAGCCAGGGGGTGAGCCACGCCCCGAGGCGCGCCGTCAGCGCGGCCAGGGCATAGGGCAGGGGCCCTTCGTCGATCAGCGACGCGCCGTAGACGTTGGGCGCCAGCCAGTCCTGCAGGCTGCCGCCCAGCATGGTGACCGCAATGCCGAATCCGGCCGCGTCATCCGGGCGCCACGGATCGCGGCCGATGAAACCCGGCACCACATAGAGCAGGCACAGTAGCAAAAGCCCCCAACGAGGCAGCTTGCCTGCCTGGGGGCCCGTGACGAGGAATGATCGCATTCGCCGGCGTTCCGACCCGATTCGTCGTGGTCAGCAGGAGCGGGGCGGCCGACGCGGTCGTGGCGCGGCCCGCCCGTCGGGCGAGGGTCAGCCTTTGCGGGCGAACTTCTGGCGGAATTTCTCCACGCGACCGGTCTCGCGAACCCGCTGCGTGGCTCCCGTGTAGAACGGGTGCGACTCCGAGGTCACCTCGAGTTTGAACAGCGGATATTCCTGGCCGTCGTCCCAAGTTATGGTTTCACGCGTGCTGACGGTGGAACGCGTGATGAACCGCGACCCCGTGGTCATGTCCTGGAACACCACCTGGCGGTAGTTGGGATGAATGCCTTCTTTCATACCTGATAGTCCTGCACGCGCTGCGTGCTCTCGAGCAGCCCGAATGCCCGGGATGCGGATTCGTGAAAACCGACAATGATAGATCGAAACGCCGCCCACCGGCAAACCCGGGAGCGAGCCGCCGACGGGCTCAGCGCCCGCCGCGATTCATCATGTCGAAGAATTCCTGGTTGTTCTTGGTCGCCCGCATCTTGTCGAGCATGAACTCCATCGCCTCGAGTTCGTCCATGTCGTGCAGCAGCTTGCGCAGGATCCAGATCTTCTGGAGTTTGTCGGCCGGCAGCAGCAACTCCTCGCGACGGGTGCCGGAGCGGTTGATGTCGATGGCCGGATAGACCCGTTTCTCCATCATGCGCCGGTTCAAATGGATCTCCATGTTGCCGGTGCCCTTGAACTCCTCGTAGATCACCTCGTCCATGCGGCTGCCGGTGTCGATCAGAGCGGTGGCGATGATGGTCAGCGAGCCGCCTTCTCGATGTTGCGCGCGGTGCCGAAGAAACGCTTCGACGCTGCGGCAAGTACCCGCGTCGACACCGCCGGTCAGCACCTTGCCCGAGGCCGGCACGACCTGTTGTAGGCGCGCGCCAGGCGCGTGATCGAGTCGAGCAGGATGACCACGTCTTTCTTGTGCTCGACCAGGCGCTTGGCCTTCTCGATCACCATTTCGGCGACCTGCACATGACGCGTGGCCGGCTCGTCGAAGGTGGAGGACACCACCTCGCCGCGCACGGAGCGCTGCATCTCGGTAACTTCCTCGGGACGTTCGTCGATCAGCAGCACGATCAGATAGACATCCGGCGCATTCGATGTGATCGCGTGCGCGATGTGCTGCAGCATCACGGTCTTGCCGGACTTCGGCGGCGCTACGATCAAGCCGCGCTGGCCTTTGCCGACGGGGGCGATCATGTCGATGATTCGCCCGGTGATGTTCTCTTCGGCCTTGATGTCGCGCTCGAGCGAGATCATCTCGTTCGGATGCAGCGGCGTCAGGTTCTCGAACAAGGTCTTGCGCTTGCTCTTGTCGGGCGGCGCGCCATTGATGATGTCGACCTTGACCAGCGCGAAATATCGCTCGCCGTCCTTCGGCGTGCGCACCTCGCCTTCGATCGAGTCGCCGGTGTGCAGGTTGAAGCGACGGATCTGTGACGGCGAGATATAGATGTCGTCCGGGCTCGCCAGATACGACGTTTCGGGAGAGCGCAGGAAGCCGAATCCGTCCGGCAGTACCTCGAGCACACCGTCACCAAAGATGGATTCGCCGCTCTTGGCCTTGCGTTTCAGGATCGCGAACATCAGCTCCTGTTTACGCATACGGTTGGCGTTCTCGATCTCCAGCTCGGCGGCGAGATCGATCAGTTCGGAGACGTGACGCGCCTTCAGTTCGGAAAGATGCATGGGGTTGGGATTCCTGCCGACGGACGTCGGTGGTGACGGGGACTATGACAACGGCCTGACGACCATCGGGCCCGGTCGGTCTGCGTGACCGGAAGGATCCGTGGTCGAGCCTGAATCGTCTTGAAGATTCTGGGGGAAGCCGGAACGTCGTCGGAAGTCGGCGGGGCCGGGGCGCAGGGGCCTGTACTAGCGACCGCCGGTCCTACGAAGCGGCCACGTTGCCGGGCCTCGACCGGATCCGGATCGGCCCGCGCGTCGATGACATCCGGCAGCGGCGGGGCCCGAACCGCGCCGGACTATATCGTGATTCGAAATGCCTGTCCAGCAACCGTGCCACCCGGCGGGCCCGACGGCCGACGAACGGCGTCGCCGGTGCCCAGGCCCGGAAAGGCGATGAACCGGCCGGCCGCCCGGTGACTCAGAGGTGGCTATCCAGGAACAAGGTCAGTTGCGACTTCGAAAGCGCGCCCACGCGCTGTTCGACTTCCTGGCCATTCTTGAACAGTTTCAGCGTGGGTATGCCGCGAATGCCATGGCGGGCGGCGGTCTCGCGGTTCTCGTCGACGTTGAGCTTGACGATTTCGACCCGGCCTTCGTAGTCGTTTGCAACCTCCTCGAGAATGGGGGCGACCATCTTGCAGGGGCCGCACCATTCGGCCCAGTAGTCGACCAGCACCGGCTTGTCGGACTTGAGCACGTCTTGATCGAACGAGGTGTCGGAAACGGATTTCAGGGCCATGACCACGGTCTCGGAAACGGGTTGCGATAGGGTCAAGTATTGCACAGCGGCGGGTCGGGGAGCCCGCCAAGCTCGCCTGGTTTCAGGCCTTTGCGGGTTGGGAGCCGCCCGATCCGAAGTCGACGACGCAGCGGCTCTTTGCCGGCGCGTCGTCGCGCCGGGGAGCCGATCGTGCCGGCGGTGGTCGCGGCTGCGCTAGAATCAGCGTCGGGCGGGCCCCTCCGCATTGTTGCGTGGCGAACCTGGTCAGGTCCGGAAGGAAGCAGCCACAGTCATGGCTGACAAGTGCCGGAGTCCCGGCTCGCCCACCGGCTCGTCCGGGCCCGGTGCCGTTTTCACGCCCAGGACTTTGCCCGTGCCCCGCGTCTATCTATCCCCTTTCCGCCAGTGTCCCGTCGCATCGCGACCGGTCTCGGCTGTGAAAGCGGCTGCCCGGGGGAGGGCATGAGTCATCAGGTCCTGGCGCGGAAGTGGCGTCCGCGCGACTTCGACAGCCTGATCGGTCAGCCGCACGTGGTGCGGGCGCTCGGCCATGCGCTGGGCACCGGCCGCCTGCACCATGCTTATCTGTTCACGGGCACCCGTGGCGTGGGCAAGACCACGCTCGCGCGCATCGTCGCCAAGGCGGTCAACTGTGAAACCGGGGTCGGCGCGCAGCCATGCGGGCGGTGCAGCAGCTGCCAGAGCATCGACGCCGGCCGCTTCGCCGATGTCATCGAGCTCGACGCCGCATCCAATCGCGGTGTCGACGAGATGGCACAGCTGCTCGAGAACGCCGTGTATGCGCCTGTGATGGGGCGCTACAAGGTCTATGTGATCGACGAAGTCCACATGCTCACGCATCACGCCTTCAACGCGATGCTGAAGACCCTCGAAGAACCGCCCGCGCACCTGCTCTTCGTGCTTGCGACGACCGATCCGCAAAAAGTGCCGGTGACGGTGTTGTCGCGCTGCATGCAATTCAACCTGCGCAATGTCGCGCCAGCCGAGATCGCCGGCCATCTCGCCCACGTGTTGCAGGCCGAGGGGGTGGCGGCCGAGCCGGCCGCCCTCGAACTCATCGGCCGCCAGGCGGCCGGCAGTGTACGTGACGCACTCTCCCTGACCGATCAGGCGATCGCCTACGGCGGCGGTGCGCTCAGCGCCGAGACCGTGCGCGACATGCTGGGCCTGCTCGACGGTCGCCACGTGGACCGGGTTCTGGATGCGCTCGCCGATGCGGATGGTGCGGCGCTGGTCGCGATCGCCGACCGGATCGCCGCCGAGAACCATTCGGCCGACGGTCTGCTCGGCGAACTGGCCGAGCGCCTCTCTGCGCTGGCGATTCTCGATGCGCTGGGCGACGCGGCCCCGCCTGACGACGCCGCGCTGCAATCGGCAGCGGCCTGGCGGGGGCGCTTCGATGCGCTCGATCTGCAGGTTTTCTATCAGATCGCGATCCATGGCCGGCGTGACGTCGCCCTGGCGCCCGACGCGCGCGCAGGCCTGACCATGGCCCTGCTCAGAATGCTCGCGTTCATACCCGGCGACCCCGAGGCGCGGGTCGGGCCGGCCGTGCAGGACGGACAGCCGGCGACTTCGGGCCGAGTGGTCGGGGCCGACGTGGCTCGGACGTCCGGCGTCCCGTCGCAGGCCGCCGATGAATCGCGGCGCTCCCCGAGACTCGCGCCGCGGCCGCGGCCAGACCTGCCGACCGCCGGCTCGGCAAGCACTGCGCCGGCCCCTCGGGACGAAGCGCCCGACGGCGGCTCGGCGACCGGCGCGAGCGCGGCTCTGCGCGCGATAAGGGCGGCCAGGCAGCGTCAGCAGGGCGCCCGTCCGGCACCGGCCGTCGATGCCGAAGACCCCGAGGGGGCGCGCGCGCCGTTGCGGGCGCCGGCGACCGGCTCCCATCTGCGGCCTGCGAGGTCCGGCCCGGGGCCGTCGCCGCGCGCGGCTTCGGCGGCCTTCGACGGACCGCCCGAGCCGCCTCCCGATCCGGGCTTCGAGCCACCTGCCGACGACGGTGCCGAGGGCGGCACCGAGGACGAGGAGCGGTGGCGCCGACGCAAAGTGCAGGCGCCGCAACCGTCGCCGATGGCCGACCCGGCCGGCGAGAAGCTCGGTGCAAGCGCCGGTTCTCGGGCAGAATCCCCGCCAGTGGTCGAGCCCGCACCCGCGATTCAGTTGGTGGACGTGCCGGCTGCGTTCGATGGCGACTGGCCGGGTCTTTGCGAACGGCTCGCGCTCGGCGGCCGTGACGGCGAATTCATGCGCCAGAGCGAACTGCTCGCCTGGGAGGGCGATCGCTTGCGGGTGCGGGTGCCGATCTCGGCATTGGCCGATGCCCGCCTGATCGAGCGTGTGGCCGGGACTCTGGCGGCCCATTTCGGCCTCGTCTCGATGCAGATCGAAGCCGAGGTCGGCCGCATCGCGGGCGAGACTGCCGCGATGCGCGCCGAACGACGACGGCGGGAGCGCGACCGGCGCGCCCGCGAAGCCATCGAGGCCGATCCATTCGTGCGATCGGTGCTCGACGAATTGGGTGGGTCCATCGTGCCGGAATCGATCCGGCCGCTGGACGCACCCACGATGACGCAAGGAGATGACGATGCTTAAGGGACAACTGGCCGGCCTGATGAAGCAGGCCCAGCAGATGCAGCAGAACATGGCCAAGATGCAGGAACAACTGGCCGAAGTCGAGGTCGATGGCGAATCGGGCGCCGGCCTGGTGAAGGTCGTGGTCACCTGTCGCAACGAGCTGCGGCGGATCGAGATCGACCCGTCCTTGGTGGGCGACGATCGCGAGATGCTCGAGGATCTGATCGTCGCGGCGGTCAACGACGGCCTGCGCAAGGCAGAGAAGATCGCCCAGGAGAAGATGGGCAGTCTGACCTCCGGCATGGGTCTGCCGCCGGGTTTCAAACTCCCGTTCTGAGCCCTCGTCGATCGTGGCCGAGTCCAATAGTGGGCCGGCGCTGGCCGAGCTGATCGCCGCCCTGCGCTGCCTGCCCGGTGTGGGTGCGCGTTCGGCGCAGCGCCACGCGTATCACCTGTTGCAGCACGACCGGGACGGGGCGTCGCGGCTGGCGCGAGCATTGCAACATTCGCTGGAGCGTATCCGCCGCTGCACGCGATGCAACACTTTCACCGAGCTCGAGCTCTGCGACACCTGCGCGTCGCCGCGCCGGCGGCACGATCAGATCTGCGTGGTCGAGACGCCGGCCGATCAGCTCGCCATCGAGCAGACACTCAGCTATCAGGGCCTCTATTTCGTGCTGATGGGTCGTTTGTCGCCGATCGAAGGCATCGGTCCTGGCGAGATCGGACTCGAGGCCTTGTTGGCGCGTGCCGACGATCCGGCGCTGAAGGAGGTGATCCTGGCCACCAACTTCACGCAGGAGGGCGAGGCCACCGCGCACGTCATCGCGCAGGCCCTGCGTGACCGGGGCCTGACGGTGTCGCGGCTGGCGAGCGGCGTGCCGGTGGGCAGCGAACTCGAGTACGTCGATGCCAGCACCGTCGCGCAGGCGTTTCGTGATCGGCGATGAGACGCCTTGCTTCGACTTCCCGGCGGGCTCGCCGCCAATGATCATTTCGCGCCGAACGACGGCCGCGCAGGAGGGCGTACGCCGATGAACGACACTCCGTCTACTTCCGGTCCGCTCGCGGGCATTCGCGTGCTCGAACTGGGCCAGCTCATCGCCGGGCCGTTCGCCGCACGGATGCTGAGCGATTTCGGCGCCGACGTGATCAAGGTCGAGCCGCCGGCGCGCCCGGGTGCCGAGGGCGGCGATCCGCTGCGCAAGTGGCGCAAGCTTCATCCCGACGACCCATCGGGAACCTCGCTGTGGTGGTTCGTGCAGGCGCGCAACAAGCGTTCGATCACGATCGACCTGCGCAAGCCCGACGGGGCCGAGCTGGTTCGCCGGCTGGCGGCCCGCTCCGATATCGTGATCGAAAACTTTCGGCCCGGTGCGCTCGAGAAATGGGGGCTCGGTTACGACGTTCTGAAGGCGGGGAATCCCGGCCTGATCCTGGTGCGTCTGTCGGGCTTCGGCCAGAGCGGCCCCTATCGCGAACAACCCGGCTTCGGCTCGATCGCGGAGTCGATGGGCGGCATGCGCTACGTGACCGGCTTTCCGGACCGGCCACCGGTGCGCATGAATCTGTCGATCGGTGATTCGCTCGCGGCCCTGCATGCGGTCGCCGGCGCGCTGGCGGCGCTACAACACCGCACGCGCACGGGGGAGGGCCAGATCGTCGACGTGGCGCTCTACGAGTCGGTGTTCAACATCATGGAAAGCACTCTGCCGGAATTCGATCGCTACGGTGTCGTGCGCGAGCGGACCGGCACCAATCTGACCGGAATCGTGCCGTCCAACACCTATCCCACGGCCGATGGCGGGCACATCGTCATCGGAGCCAACGGCGATTCGATCTTCAAGCGTCTGATGGCAGTCATGGGTCGCGACGATCTCGGCAACGATCCGGCGCTCGCGAACAATGCGGGCCGGGCACGACAGGCCGAGATGATCGACGCCGCGATCGCCGCCTGGACCTCGACCTTGCCGCTGGAGGACTTGCTCACACGCCTGGCCGAGGCCGACGTGCCAAGTGGCAAGATCTTCAGTGCGCCCGACATGGTCGCCGACCCGCAGTTCCAGTCGCGCGGAATGATCGAGCGTCACGAACTCGACGATGGCAGTACCCTGGCCATACCGGGGATCGTGCCGAAGTTCTCGGCGACGCCGGGGCGCACGCGCTGGTTGGGCCCGCGTCTGGGCGAACATACCGCGCAGGTCCTCACCGAGCTCGGCCTCGACGAAGCCACCATGTCGAAGTTGCGTGACGACGGTGTGGTTTGAGCGGCATTCGGGTGGGTCTCTTCGGCGGGCCAAGTCGCACACGCGTCCGGATTCGCGTCGGGCTGGCCGCGGCGGTGGCGAAACGCGCTGGCGTAGCCCGAGCTGAATCCCGGGAAGTGCCGGTTCACGGCCGCGCCTGATACAATCTTTGCCTTGAAACGGCGCACGTCCGACCTGGTTCCACGCGCTCGCGCGGGCGACCCAGGGGCCGGGACCCGCCGTTGGGCGCCTAGAAACTGACCCTGCGCCCGCCCCGAGCGAACCCTGCCCCGTCCTCGCGCTGCCCGCTGCGCAGCGAGTCGGCCTGCGCGCAGGCCGGTTCCGACGAGGCGGGCCTGCTCCCGGAGCTCACTTTGCTTCCCGTACTTCCCGCCGCCTTGCTCGCCCTGGCCGACGGTACCGTCTTTCGTGGTCACTCCATCGGCGCGGCCGGTTCGTCGGTCGGGGAAGTGGTCTTCAATACGGCGATGACCGGCTACCAGGAGATCCTCACGGATCCCAGCTACCGGTCCCAACTCGTCACGCTGACTTATCCGCACATCGGCAATACCGGCGTCACGTCCGAAGACGTCGAGTCGTCGCGCGTGCACGTGGCCGGGCTGATCGTGCGCGATCTGCCACGCCGGCTGTCGAACTGGCGCTCGCAGGCGGCGCTCGACGACTACCTGCGCCAGGCCCGGGTGCCCGGCATCGCGGGTCTCGACACGCGTGCCCTGACGCGCCGGCTGCGCGACGGCGGCGCCCAGGCCGGCTGCCTTATCGCGGCGGCGCCCGGCGAGGCGGCGCCCGACGCCGGGGCGGCGATCGCCAAGGCGCGCGAGTTTCCCGGTCTGGCGGGGCTCGATCTCGCCCGGGTGGTCACTACCGACAAGCCCTACCGCTGGCAGGGCGGAACCTGGACGCTCGAGGGCGGCCATCGTGACAGCGCGCCGACCCGCTTCAAGGTCGTGGCGCTGGACTTCGGCGTCAAGCAGAACATCCTGCGCCTGCTGGCCGATCGCGGCTGTGCGATCGAGGTACTGCCCGCGCGGGCAACGGTCGACGACGTCCTCGCGCGTGAGCCCGACGGCCTGTTCCTGTCCAACGGGCCCGGCGACCCCGAGCCCTGCGACTACGCGATCGCCACCTCGGCCGCGCTGATCGAGCGCGGGCTGCCGACATTCGGCATCTGTCTGGGTCACCAGATCATGGCGCTGGCCTCGGGCGCTCGAACCATGAAGATGAAGCTCGGACACCACGGTGCGAATCATCCGGTCAAGGATCTCGACTCGGGCCGGGTGCTGATCACCAGCCAGAACCATGGTTTCGCGGTCGATGCCGATTCCCTGCCGGGCAATCTGCGCCTCACCCACGTCTCGCTGTTCGACGGCACGGTGCAGGGCCTTGCCCGCACCGATCGTCCGGCGTTCTGCTTTCAGGGACATCCCGAGGCCAGCCCCGGCCCGCACGACATCCGCTATCTGTTCGACCGCTTCGTCGATCTGATGACCGAGGCACGCGCCGCGCGTTGACCGCGCACGCCCACGCCGCCACGACCGACGACAGAGCAAGACCACCATGCCCAAGCGCACCGACATCAAGACCATCCTGATCATTGGCGCCGGCCCGATCATCATCGGCCAGGCCTGCGAGTTCGACTATTCGGGCGCCCAAGCCTGCAAGGCGCTACGTGAAGAGGGCTATCGCGTCGTTCTCGTGAACAGTAATCCGGCCACGATCATGACCGATCCCGAGATGGCCGACGTCACCTACATCGAGCCGATCACCTGGGAGGTGCTCGAGCGCATCATCGCCACCGAACGGCCCGATGCCGTCCTGCCCACGATGGGTGGGCAGACCGCGCTGAACTGCGCGCTCGATCTGGCGCGTCACGGGGTTCTCGAGCGTTACGACGTCGAACTGATCGGCGCCACGCCCCAGGCCATCGAGAAGGCCGAGGACCGGCTCAAGTTCCGCGAGGCGATGACGGCGATCGGGCTCGGCTCGGCCCCCTCGGGCATCGCGCACACGCTCGACGAGGCCTGGGAGGTTCAACGGGGCATCGGCTTTCCGGTCATCATCCGGCCGAGCTTCACGCTCGGCGGCACCGGCGGCGGCATCGCCTACAACGCCACCGAATTCGAGACCATCTGCCGGCGTGGCATCGAGGCCAGCCCCACCAACGAGTTGCTGATCGAGGAGTCATTGATCGGCTGGAAAGAATACGAGATGGAGGTGGTGCGTGACCGCGCCGACAACTGCATCATCGTCTGCTCGATCGAGAACCTCGACCCGATGGGCGTGCATACCGGCGATTCGATCACCGTGGCACCGGCCCAGACCCTGACCGACAAGGAATACCAGCTGATGCGCAATGCCTCGCTGGCGATCCTGCGCGAAATCGGCGTCGAGACCGGTGGCTCGAACGTCCAGTTCGCGATCAATCCCGACGACGGGCGGATGATCGTCATCGAGATGAATCCGCGGGTGTCGCGTTCGTCGGCGCTGGCCTCCAAGGCCACCGGTTTCCCGATCGCGAAGGTGGCGGCCAAGCTCGCCGTCGGCTACACGCTCGACGAACTGGCCAACGACATCACGGGCGGCGCGACGCCGGCCTCGTTCGAGCCGACGATCGACTACGTGGTCACCAAGATTCCGCGTTTCGCATTCGAGAAGTTCCCCGACGCCGACTCGCGGCTGACCACGCAGATGAAGTCCGTCGGCGAAGTCATGGCCATCGGGCGCACGCTGCAGGAAAGCCTGCAGAAGGCCATGCGCGGGCTCGAGACCGGCGTCGACGGCCTGAACCAGATGACCACCGATCGCGAAACCCTCGAGCAGGAACTCGGCGAACCGGGGCCGCAGCGCATCTGGTACGTCGGCGACGCCTTCGCGCAGGGGTTCACCCTCGACGAAGTCCATCGGCTGACCCGCATCGACCCCTGGTTCCTGGCCCAGATCCAGGAGATCGTGAACATCGAGCTCGAACTCGAGAAACGCGACACCGGCTCGATCGGCGAGCAGGAAATGCGCTTCTTGAAGCGCACCGGCTTCTCCGATCGTCGCATCGCCTATCTGACCGGCAGCGACGAGCATGTGGTGCGCGCCCACAGGCACGCGCTCGGGGTGCGACCGGTATTCAAGCGGGTGGACACCTGCGCCGCGGAGTTCGCGACCCAGACCGCGTACATGTACTCGACCTACGAGGACGAAGACGAATCCCAGCCCACCAACGCCCGCAAGATCATGGTGCTCGGTGGCGGCCCCAACCGCATCGGGCAGGGCATCGAGTTCGACTACTGCTGCGTGCACGCCGCGCTCGCGCTCAGGGAGGACGGCTTCGAGACCATCATGGTCAACTGCAATCCCGAAACCGTCTCCACCGACTACGACACCTCCGACCGCCTTTACTTCGAGCCCGTGACGCTCGAGGACGTGCTCGAGATCGTGGCGGTCGAGAAGCCCGAAGGCGTCATCGTCCAGTTCGGTGGGCAGACACCGCTGAAGCTCGCCCTCGACCTGGAGGCGGCCGGTGTGCCCATCATCGGCACCTCGCCGGAGAGCATCGACATGGCCGAGGACCGCGAGCGCTTCCAGCAGCTGCTGCATGAACTCGGTCTGAAGCAACCGGCCAACCGCACGGCGCGCACCGAGGCCGAGGCGCTGGTGCTGGCCGGTGAGATCGGCTATCCGCTGGTGGTGCGTCCGAGCTATGTGCTCGGCGGCCGCGCCATGGAGATCGTCCATCAGCAGAGCGAACTCGAGCGCTACATGCGCGAGGCGGTCAAGGTCAGCGAAGACAGCCCGGTGCTGCTCGACCGTTTCCTGAACGACGCCATCGAGGTCGACGTCGACTGTCTGTGCGACGGCGACAAGGTGTTGATCGGCGGTGTCATGGAACACATCGAGCAGGCCGGCGTGCATTCGGGCGATTCCGCCTGTTCGCTGCCGCCGTACAGCCTGTCGCCCGACCTGATCGCCGAGCTCAAACGGCAGAGCGCCGTGATGGCCCGGGCGCTCAAGGTCGTCGGGCTGATGAATGTGCAGTTCGCGATTCAGCGTCGCGGCGAGGCGGGCGACACGGTCTATGTGCTGGAGGTGAATCCGCGCGCCTCGCGCACGGTTCCGTACGTATCCAAGGCGACGGGCCTCCAACTGGCCAAGATGGCGGCCCGCTGCATGGCGGGGCGATCGCTCGCCGAGCAGGGCGATCCGCGCGAGGTCACGCCCGACTATTTCAGTGTCAAGGAAGCGGTCTTCCCGTTCTCGAAGTTCCCGGGCGTGGACACCATCCTTGGGCCCGAGATGAAATCGACGGGTGAGGTGATGGGCGTGGGGCGTTCGTTCGGCGAGGCCTTCATCAAGTCGCAGATGGCCGCCAGCGTGCGTCTCCCCAAGAGCGGCGGGGCGTTCCTGTCGGTGCGCGACGGTGACAAGGAGGACATCGTTCCGGTCGCGCGCGGTCTGCACGAAATCGGCTTCACGCTCTATGCAACCTCCGGTACCGCGCGCGCCATCGCCGCGGCCGGCGTGCCGGTCCAGCACTTGAACAAGGTGCTCGAGGGTCGCCCACACGTGGTCGACCGTCTGATCAACGGCGACATCCACATCGTCATCAACACCGTCGAAGACAGTCGCACGGCGGTCGCGGATTCGCGTTCCATCCGCACGACCGCCCTGGCGCAACGCGTGGCCTGTTACACCACTGTGGCCGGTGCGCGCGCGCTCGTCGAGGGTTTGCGGCGCCAGGGTGAGCTTGGTGTCTACAGCGTTCAAGGGCTGCACGCGGGCCTGATTCCTGCTGCCGCCTGAGGGCGGCCGGAACGGGGCGCGAACGCGCCGCGGTCCCGCCTGCCCAGGGTGCGCGCGGAGGCGGGGGCGCGGGAGCTTGACACCACACGGATGGTTTCGGCTATAGTGATTCAGCGCCGGATCCGGGCCTGCCCCGATCCGGCCTTGTTTTTGGCACTCGGCACGATTCGCTGCCGTCTTTCGTTTTCGTTTTAGAGGCTTCGTCTATGGCTTCCGTACCCCTGACCCGACGCGGCGCCGATGCGCTGACGGCAGAGCTCGAACGGCTCAAGCGCGTCGAGCGGCCGGCCGTGATCCAGGCGATCGCCGAGGCCAGAGCGCAGGGCGATCTTTCGGAGAACGCCGAATACGATGCCGCCCGCGAGCGACAGGCCTTCGTCGAGGGACGAATCGCCGAACTCGAGGGCAAGCTGTCCAATGCGCAAATCATCGAACCCAGCGATCTCGATGCCGACGGCCGCGTGGTGTTTGCCGCGACCGTCGACCTCGAGGATCTCGAATCAGGTCAGAAGCTGACCTATCAGATCGTCGGCGAGGACGAGGCGGATATCAAGCAGGGCAGGGTTTCCGTGACCAGCCCGGTGGCTCGGGCGCTGATCGGCAAGTCGGCCGGTGACGTCGCCGAGGTGCAGGCCCCGGGAGGCTTGCGCGAGTACGAGATTCTCGGCGTTCGGTATATCTGAGCGCCACGCAGCCTGGCCCGGGGGCCGATGGGCATGTCCATGAAAGTCGCGGCGTGCGCCTCTTGCTGCGCCGGTCGCCCGTTCGCGACCTTTTCGATCCGATCAGCCGCCGCGCGGCTTGCGCCCGCCGCGGGCAGGCTTGCCCTCGGATCGCGCAGCCCTGCCGCCGGGGCGTGCCGCGCCATTGCCAGGGCCGGTCGACTTCCTGACCGTGCTGCGGGTCGGCGCGCGTCGGCCCGTCGGACCTTGTTCGACCGGCGCCGCACCGGTTCGGGCGGCGCTCGTTTTCGCGCCGGCAGCGCGCGCCGGGCGGCGACCCGCCGGGGCGCTTGTCCCGGCCGCTTTGCCCCGGGCGGGCCGGTGGCCGCCCGCCGCGCCACCGCCGGCAGCCGGGGCCCGGTCGCGTCGCTCGGGGCGGGCGTCTTTGGCGCGGGCGTCCTTGGCACGGGCGTCCTTGGCACGGGCGCCGTCGGTGCGTGCGCCGGCGGCGTCACCGTCCTTGGTCTCACGGGCGCGGTAAACGACCAGCAGATGGCCGATTCGCTGCACGATCCGGGCCGCCAGGCGCTCGGAGATCGTCTCGCCCATCGATTGGCGGACCTCACGCGGCTCGTCGCCGATGCGCACCTTGATCAGTTCATGGGCGGTGAGCGCGATATCGATTTCACGCATCACAGCATCGGTCAGCCCGGCTGCGCCGATCATGACGACCGGCTTCAGATGATGGGCGAGGGCCTTGAGGGTTTTGTTGTCGGGTTCGGTCACGGCGATCGCGCCACGGGTCGGCTGTCGGGCTGACGGGGTCACGATTGTATGGGACAGCGCACCAAACGTGCACGACGCAAGGCCAGCCGGCAATGGCTCGACCGCCATGTCAACGATCCCTACGTCAAGCGCGCGCAGGTCGATGGCTATCGGTCGCGAGCCGCTTACAAGCTTCTCGAACTCGATGCGGCCGAGCGTCTGATCCGCGCCGGCCAGCGCGTGGTCGACCTGGGTTGCGCACCCGGCGCCTGGTCGCAGGTGCTCATTGCACGTCAGCGTGAGCTGGGCAAAGCGGGCGTGGTCGTCGGCCTCGACCTCCTGCCGATCGAGCCATTGCCCGGCCTCACCTTCGTCCAGGGCGATTTTCGCGAGGAAGCGGTCCTCGAGCGGCTCGAGCAGATCGTCGGCGGCGAACCGCTGGATCTCGTGGTCAGTGACCTGTCCCCGAACCTCAGCGGCGTGGCCGCGGCCGATGCCGCCCGGATGAGCGATCTGGCGGAGCTGGCCCTGGCATTCGCGCGCGACCACCTCGGCCGTGATGGATGCCTGGTCGTCAAATGCTTCCACGGCAGTGGCTTCAGCCAACTGGTAAATGCCTTCCGCCAGGAATTCACCCAGGTGCGCGAGCGCAAGCCGGCCGCGTCGCGAGCCGAATCCGCCGAGACCTATCTGGTCGCGCGTGGTCCGCGCGCCCGGCTCTGAGCGCCGTCCCCGGCCTGCCATTGCTCGGTTCGGCCTGGTTCCGACATCGCACCACGGCCCGTCGCCGGCCACGAACCGTTCATCCGTCGGCACGAGCGCAGCCTCCGATCGTCCGCGATCGTGCGGCTCTGCCACCACGACTGTTCGGAAAATCAATGGCTTATCAAGACCTTGTTTTTCATCGGATGGGCGCAATCTGCGTACAATGGCAGTGTTCGCCCCGGTGTCACGCAACCCGACGGTGAAACCGCTCTTCCTCTGGAGATCGATGCGTGAACAATATGTTCCCAAAGGCCGCGATCTGGCTCGTGATCGCGCTGGTTCTGTTCACTGTCTTCAAGCAATTCGACAGTCGTCAGAGTCGCGGCAACGATGTGCCGTATTCCCAATTCATGTCCCAGGCCCGCGATGGCAACATCGAGAGCGTCGTGATCGATGGTCGCACGCTGCGGGGTCAGACGCGTGACGGCACCTATGTCACCTCGTTCGCACCCAGCGATGTCTGGATGGTCAGCGACCTGATCAAGTACAACGTCGAGGTTCGCGCCAAACCCGAAGAGGAACAGTCGCTGCTGTTCAGCATCTTCGTGTCCTGGTTCCCGATGCTGCTGTTGATCGGCGTGTGGGTGTTCTTCATGCGGCAGATGCAGGGTGGCGGGCGCGGGGGCGCGTTCTCGTTCGGCAAGTCGCGGGCACGCATGCTCGACGAGAGCAACAACACGGTCACCTTCTCCGATGTTGCCGGCTGCGACGAAGCCAAGGAAGAAGTGCAGGAGCTGGTCGATTTCCTGCGCGATCCCTCCAAGTTCCAGAAGCTCGGTGGCCGCATCCCGCGCGGCGTGCTGATGGTCGGCTCGCCCGGTACCGGCAAGACCCTGCTCGCCAAGGCGATCGCCGGCGAGGCCAAGGTGCCGTTTTTCTCGATCTCGGGTTCCGACTTCGTCGAGATGTTCGTCGGTGTCGGCGCGGCGCGCGTGCGCGACATGTTCGAAAATGCCAAGAAGCACGCGCCGTGCATCGTGTTCATCGATGAGATCGATGCCGTCGGTCGTCAGCGTGGCGCCGGCCTGGGTGGTGGCAACGACGAGCGCGAACAAACCCTGAACCAGCTGCTGGTCGAGATGGACGGTTTCGAGACCGGCCAGGGCATCATCGTGATCGCCGCGACCAACCGCCCCGACGTACTCGATCCCGCGTTGCTGCGCCCGGGTCGTTTCGACCGCCAGGTGGTCGTGCCTCTGCCCGACATCCGCGGTCGTGAACAGATCCTGACCGTGCACATGCGCAAGGTGCCGATCGCCGGTGACGTGCGCGCCGATGTGCTCGCGCGCGGTACGCCTGGCTTCTCGGGCGCCGATCTGGCCAATCTGGTCAATGAGGCCTCGCTGTTCGCCGCCCGGCGTAGCGCGCGCCTGGTCGAGATGATCGATTTCGAAAAGGCCAAGGACAAGATCATGCTCGGCGCCGAGCGGCGCAGCATGGTCATGACCGAGGAAGACCGGCTGGTCACGGCCTATCACGAGTCCGGCCACGCCGTGGTCGGCAAGATGATCGCCGCGGCCGATCCGGTCCACAAGGTCACGATCATCCCGCGCGGTCGGGCGCTGGGGGTCACCTTCTTCCTGCCCGAGCGCGACAAACTCGGCAAGACCAAGACCCAGCTGCTGGCCGAGATCGCCGTCGCCTTCGGTGGTCGTATCGCCGAGGAAGTGTTCCTGAACCAACAATCGACCGGCGCGCTGTCCGACTTCCAGATGGCCACCAATACCGCCCGCGAGATGGTCACCCGCTACGGCATGTCGGAGGCACTCAGCCCGATGATCTACGCCGAGAACGAGGGCGAGGTCTTCCTGGGTCGCTCGGTCACCCAGACCACGAATCTTTCCGAGGCCACGATGCAGAAGGTCGATGGCGAGATCCGTCGGATCATCGACGAGCAGTACGCGCTCGCCAAGCGCCTGCTCGAAGAGAACCGTGAAAAGGTCGAGATCATGACCAAGGCGCTGCTCGAGTGGGAGACGCTCGATTCCGAGCAGGTCGACGACATCATGGCCGGCCGTGACCCGCGTCCGCCCAAGCCGACCGGGTCGGCCAGCACCGGCAGCGGCATGCCGCCCACCGCCGGTGCCACGACCATCACGCCGCCGACGTCGGCCTCCGGCGCCGACGACTCGGCGGAACCGGCCGCCTGACGCGACGTTCGGCGATGGAGCGGCCGGCTCCGTCCAGCGAAAACGCCTGGCTGCGCGCCGGGCGTTTTCGTTTGATGCTCGATCGCGCGCTGATCATGGGCATCGTCAATCTGACGCCGGACTCGTTTTCCGACGGCGGGCGTTTCGACGATCCGGGTCGGGCGCTCGCGCATGCGCAACGGCTGACCGACGAAGGTGCCGACATCCTCGATCTGGGCGCGGAGTCCAGCCGGCCCGGCGCGCCACCCGTGCCGGCCGACGAACAATGGCGCCGACTGGCGCCTGTGCTGGCGCGGCTCGCACAGGGGCCGCTGCCGGTGTCGGTGGACACCCGCGATCCCGAGGTCATGCGCCGTGCCATCGATGCCGGTGCCGCGATGATCAACGACATCGGTGCGTTGTGTGCCCCCGGCGCCCTGGACGCGGTGGCGGGCAGCGGGGTCGCGTTGTGCATGATGCACATGCGGGGTGATCCGCTGACGATGCAGACTGCTCCCGTCTATCGGGATGTCGTTTCCGAGGTCGGCGCATTTCTGCAGAGTCGGGTAGCAGCGGCCATGAGCGTCGGCGTTGCGCGCGAGCGGCTGGTGGTCGATCCCGGCATCGGCTTCGGCAAGACACTCGAGCACAATCTGGCGTTGATGCGCGCAGCAGGCGGGCTGGCCGAACGCTGCGGCGTGCCGGTGTTGGTGGGTGTCTCGCGCAAGTCGACGCTCGGAGCGCTGACCGGGCGTAGCGTGAACGATCGCCTGGCTGCGAGTGTCGCGGCGGCCCTGGCGGCGGTTGTGCAGGGTGCCCGTCTCGTACGGGTACACGATGTCGCCGCCACGAACGATGCGATGCGGGTCTGGCAGGCGGTCTGCGGCCCGGCTCGCGAACCTTGATCGATGGAATCCATTCGATGGCAAGAAAGTATTTCGGAACCGACGGCGTCCGCGGTCGGGTAGGGCAGGAGCCGATCACGCCCGAGTTCGTGATGCGGCTGGGCTTCGCGGCCGGCCGGGTGCTGGCCGCCGGCGCCGAAGGCAGCGTGCGCCCGGCGGTCCTGATCGGCAAGGACACGCGCATTTCGGGCTATATGCTCGAAGCGGCGCTGCAGGCTGGCTTCACGGCGGCGGGTGTCGACGTGCTGTTGACCGGGCCTTTGCCAACCCCGGGTATTGCCTACCTGACCCGTGCGTGGCGATTGTCGGCCGGGGTGGTGCTGAGTGCGTCGCACAATCCCTATGACGACAACGGCATCAAGTTCTTCTCCGCCGACGGCAACAAGCTTCCGGATGCCACCGAGTTGCGAATCGAGCAGGCTCTCGAGGAGCCGATGCAGTGCGTGCCCAGTGCCCGCCTCGGGCGGGCACGCCGCCTCGAGGACGCAGCCGGGCGGTATATCGAGTTCTGCAAGAGCAGTTTCCCGAACCGACTCGATCTCAAGGGCCTGAGGATCGTCGTCGACGCCGCCAACGGCGCCGCTTACCACACGGCGCCGCCGGTGTTCCACGAACTCGGTGCCGATGTCATCGAAATCGGCAGTCAGCCAGATGGCATGAATATCAACGACGATCTGGGCGCCGTGCATCCAGATCGCATGCGCCGCGCAGTGCTGGCCGATCGCGCCGATTATGGCATCGGCCTCGACGGTGATGCCGACCGCCTGGTGATCGTCGATGCCGACGGCCGGATCTATAACGGCGACCAGCTTCTGTATGCGATCGTCTGCGAGCGTCTGTTACATGGTCCGGTCGGCGGCGCGGTCGGCACGTTGATGAGCAATCTGGCGCTGGAGCAGGCGTTGGCCGCGCGCGGTGTGCCGTTCGCGCGCGCAAACGTCGGCGATCGCTACGTGCTCGAAATGCTGCTCGAGCGCGGCTGGTTGTTCGGCGGCGAGAGCTCGGGACACTTGTTGGCCCTTGACTGCCATTCCACCGGCGACGGCACGATCAGCGCGCTGCAGGTTCTGGCGGCGGTCAAATCGCTGGGACGGTCGTTGGCCGACATCTGCGGCGAACTGCGGATGTTGCCGCAGGAACTGGTCAATGTGCGGATCGAACGCGGTTTCGATTGGCAAGGCAGCGAGGCCTTGGCGCAGGCGCGAGCGGCCGCAGAGGCCGCGCTGGGCGACAACGGCCGCGTCTTGATCCGCGCCTCGGGAACCGAGCCCTTGCTGCGCATCATGGTCGAGGCCACCGACGCCGCCACCGCGCGTCACTGGGCCGCGGAAATGGCCCGCACGGTGGCCGCACCCGCCCAGGTCGAGGAAAGCTGAGCGGCAGTCGCCGTCTCGTGTGATTCGCGCCTTGCCGGCGCGTGAAGGTCACCCCCTTGTCTTGACCGCGAACGTCGGACTCACGAAACAGCACACCGGGTCGCGAGCGCGCTACAATCGTCTGTTCGGTCGGGCCCGTGGTCAGGTTGTCGCCCGAGAGGGCGTCGGGGCGTAGCTCAGCCTGGTAGAGTGCTTGCTTTGGGAGCAAGATGTCGGAGGTTCGAATCCTCTCGCCCCGACCAACTTCGCGGATCCGCGACGATGTACAATGTCGTGCTCTCGGTGCTGTCGGCTTCCCTACCCGGCATGTCGTGAGTGTCCGCAGGAAATCTGCCCGTAGCTCAGTTGGATAGAGCATCAGCCTTCTAAGCTGGCGGTCACAGGTTCGAATCCTGTCGGGCAGGCCATTGCCCTCGGGCCGGTTTCCCGTCCCGTGCGTCAACGGTGGCTGTAGCTCAGTTGGTAGAGTCCCGGATTGTGATTCCGGTTGTCGTGGGTTCGAGTCCCATCAGCCACCCCATCTCTCGCTTCTTGCTCTGGTTCGCGGCCGCCCCGGTGATCGTTGCGTGGCGGGCGCATGCCCGTTGCACGACCCTGCGCCGAACAGTACATTGTTCGAAATGACAATTTGAGGTGAGGGTGGGCCTTGCACGGCTGCACCGTCCTCATCGCCCCCGAATCAGATCCGGCATGACTAAGGCGTCAATCGTCCTCCGCCTCGATCGCGCTCGGCCGCATTACACGGCCGGGTACGATCGTTCGTGCTTGATGGCGCCGGGATCGGCCGCGTGATTCTTGCCGGCTCGAAATCGTCCACGGCGCTTCTGGATCGTGGCGGGCCGGGCGAACTCGTCCGGGTCGTCGACCTGATGCCTGGCGCTGCGTTGCTGGTCGGTGCCGATCTGGAGATCCTTCACGCGAACCGTGAATTCGGGCGCTGCTTTCCGTGCGTTGCCGCGGTGCGGGGCACGCTTCTGGGGACCATATTCTCCGCCGGCTCGATGACCGCGCTGGCTGCTGTTTGCCGTGCCTCGCGAGAAGGGGATCCACCGGTTGCCGTCGCGGACTGTGCGTTGTCGGATGCCGGCGGTTCGCACCGCCCGGTGCAGGTGCGGCTCAACACGGTCGGCCAATCGCATCTGCTGCTGATCGATCCGCTGGCAACGGCCGTTGCCACCCCCGCGCCACGTGCTGCCGATGAGCACGATACGTCGCCATTCACGGAGAGCCTCACGCGCATGCCGATGCCGTGGACGCTGCAGGGGCTCGATTTCCGGTTCGTGGTGGTCAATGACGCGTTCTGCCAGCTGAGCGGCTATTCCCGCGCCGAGCTCATCGGGATGGATCCGGTCGCGATCCATCCGGCGGAGGTGCACGCCGACATGTGGGATGTGCGCCGGCGTTGGGGCCCCGATCTGCTCGAGGTCGGCGACTGGATCACGCTGGTACGCGAGTTGATCCACAAGAGTGGTCGACGGCTTCCGTATCGCCTGGTCCTGGGCACGATGGCCGATCACCGGGGCGATCCGCACATCTATGGTTTGTACATGGATTTGCGGCTGCTCAAGTGGTTGCACGGGCGGGTGCGCTCGCAAATGGACTGGATTCGCGAGGCCTTCGAGCATGCGCCGGTGGGCATGATCCTGACCGATGCGAACGGCACCGCGCTGGCCAATGCGGCCGCTCACGATCTCACCGGCGAACCGGACGATGCCGCGATCGCCCGCCGGATGGGGGTGGACGGGTCATCGGTCGCAGATGACTTGCGCATCGGCGATGAGTCGCCGGTGGGGCCGGGCCAGAGCCTTGCCGGCAGCAACGGCACGCTTGCGAGTCAGGTCGAATTCACCACACCGAATGGACGCAGGCATTTTCAGCGGCGGGTCTTGCGGCTTGGCGATCGGCACGCCGATCAGCGGGTGCTGACGGTTTTCACCGATGTCACTCGCGAGGTGGAACTGCACCACGAGGTTCAATCGGCGCTGCTGCAGCAGTCGGCGATCCTGCGCTGCGTCAGCACGGGTCTGGCGCACGTGGTGGGCGAGATCATCGTGCAGGTGAATCGCGAGATGTTGCGCCTCACGGGCAGGGAAGAACGTGGCCTGATCGGCCAGCCGATCGATTTGCTGTTCGGCGGATCCATCGAATGGGAATCCTTGCGCCGTCAACTCGACCAACCGGCCGATGCCGTCGCCGGTGTGCGTCGCACGGTCGAACTCGCCAGCCAGGACGGGCATTGCTGGCAGGGCATGTTGAGCGTGCAGTGGGTTCAGCCCGGCCGGCGCGACCTGGGTATCTTGATCACCTTCACCGAAGTCAGCGAACTGATTCAGCGATCGGCTGCCCTGCAAGCGTCGGTCGAGCACATGCGCAGGCTGATCGACGCGCAACCGATGGGTGTCGTGCAGCTTCGTGACGGCCGGATCGTGCGCGCCAATCCGGCGTTGGCGCGCATGCTCGGCGTACCGGGCGAGTCGTTGATCGGCAGGTCCATGGTCGACCTGGTACAGGAAGCCGAGGCCATGGCTCAGCGGCTCGAGGCCGCGCGCGATTTTCGTGGCGAGGCGCAGCCCGTGGCCGATTCGGTGCTGCATGTGACGCTGCGCATTGGCAATGGCAGGGCCTGCGATGCGCTCGTCATGCTGACGGCGACCGCGGATACGGACGACCTGACCGCAATCATCGTCGACATCAGCGGACAGCGGGCACTGGCCGATCGCGCCGTGCGCGATGGCGCCCGCTTCGACGGATTCGCCAATCTGACCGCCGACGCGATGCTGATCATCGAAGACGGCAAGATCAAGTTCGCCAACACGCGGCTGGCCGAATTGTCGGGTGTGCCGGTGTCGCAATGGCTCGGTGAGGCCATCGATGCCGCGCGCGCCGATTGCACGCTCGATCTCGAGGATCGTCGGCAGGTGGCGCGCGCCTACGAGCGCCTGATGCAAGATGGGGGCGGTACGACCGGCATCGTCATCGGCATCGCCCATCCGTTGCTTGGTCACCGCTCGTTGCGGGTGCGACTGTTCGCCAATCCGTCGGTGTCGCGTGAATGCTTCGTGCTCGGTGAGGACATCACCGAGAGTCTGCGTCTCGAGCGTGAGCGGCTCGAAGAGGCGATCGTCCAGCGTGACCGCCTGGTGGGCGAGGTGCACCACCGTATCAAGAACAATCTGCAGGGTGTCGCGGGGCTGTTGCAGCAGATCGGCAGCCAGCGCCCCGAGGTGGCCGAGTACCTGAACGATGCCTCGCATCAGATACAGGCGATCGCCCGTGTACACGGCCTCGAGGTTCGAACCGGCGAGATCGTCGACCTGCGTCGTTTCATCGAGGTTGTTGTGAACGGCGCGTATCTGCATGGTCTGGACGACCGCGTTCTCGTACACTTTGGCCAGGGAATGGATCAGCACGCATGGGGGCTGCCGCAATCCGAGGCGGTCCCGATTGCGCTCATACTGAACGAACTGCTGACCAACGCCCTGCGACATGGTGCCGGCGCCGGGGTCAGCGTCGAGGTCGATGCTGAGTCGTCCGGCACGTCGATTCACATACTCGGCGGGGGCCGCTTGCCTGAAGCCTTCGACTTTGCCCGTATCCGCGCGGGTGCGACGGGGCTCGGACTGGTCAAGTCACTGTTGCCGCGTCGTGGCGCGGCCTTGGGTTTCTCGACAACCGCGAGCGGAATCGTGCGCGCGTCGTTGGCGCTTACCGCGCCGACGGTGCGATCGCGACACACCGATGCCGTCAGCGGCGAGGCTATGCGATGAACCGGACGTTGCTCGTATGCGATGACGACCGCTTGGTGCTGATGAGCATTACGGCCGCTTTGCGCCAGGCCGGCTATCAGGTCTACGAGGCCGATTCGGGCGACGACGCGATCCTGCTGGCCCGCCAGCATCGGCCCGATCTCGTCATCCTCGACATCCGCATGGATGGCAAGACCGGCTTCGACGTCGCCGCCTATTTCCGCGATTACCTCGACCAACCGTTCGTGTTTCTGACCGCCTGCTCCAACCCGGAAGAAATCAGCGAAGGCATGGCGCACGGCGCACTGGCCTACTTCATCAAGCCGATCGAGACGCCGCGCTTACTGCAGGAGGTCGACAAGGCGCTGCAACGCCTGGAGGCCCGCGCCGAGCCCAAGCAGTCGGTGCGCTCGTTGCTGGACGGAGAGCAAACCCGCGATCACCAGCACTGGGTGGCGGCGGGCATCCTGATGGTGACCGAGCAGCTCGACCTGCACGCGGCGGTGGGGCGGCTGGGCGATCTCGCCCGCGCCGATGGTGTGAGCATGCTGGTGGCCGCGAATCGGGTCGTCCAGGCGCTTGGCGATTGGACCGGATTGGCCCACGATCCGCGCGAAGCGCCGGACGAGCGCGGCGAAGCCCAGAACGACTGAGCTGCGCGCGCCTCAGCGCACCGCGCCGACGTCGACGCCGAGCGTGATCGCGCCGATCGCCTTGCCGTCCTTCATGATCGGCAGCGACACCTGGGCCAGGTGCTTCTGGGCGCTGGCGTCGAATTTCACTGCGCTGACGTGTACCGCGCCGTTGCCTCCCTTGTAGGACTCGGTGAACTTGTCCTCGTCGCCCTGCCAGTAGTCGGAGGTCTTGTTGGTGGCCGCGACCAGCGCGCCCTGGTCGTCCATCACGAACGATTCGACCACATAGCCGGCGTTGGCCTCCAGCTTGTAGAGTTCGGCGGCGGCCGGATTGTCGAGGATCGGCATCATGAAGTCCGCCAGGCCGGGCGTGGCCTGCCACTTCGCATCCAGGTCCTGAATCGAGGTCAGCGGAACGTGTTTGGCGTTTTGAGCCAACACGGCTTCGATGAGCACGGGATTGGCGGCCCACTCCTGTTTGAGCTTCTCGACTTCGGACGCCATGAACTTCGAAATGTCGGCGGCGGCTGCAGATTGGGCGGCGACGGCCAGGCCGACGATCGCAATCATCGTCGCGGCGCGTTGACGGAACTGGGACATGATCATTTCTCCGGGAGGATCGACCAGGGAGCGGTCGGCCCGGCAACTGTGTCACGCCCGGGCCGAGGCCCGTGCGCCGAAAAGAGGACCGTTTGCCGCCGAAAAAGAACGCTGACGATCTCGCGACCGCAGCCAGCGTGAGTGGCCGCCCGAGGAGGGGGGTTGGTCGTCTGCGATGTCGTCAGTCATCGTTCTCCCAGAGCGTGAACCGGAAGACGGAGCCGGTGCCGGGCTGGGACTCGGCCCAGATCCGACCCTTGTGGCGGCGGATGATGCGTTGCACTGTGGCCAGCCCGACGCCGTTGCCCAGGAACTCGCCGCGGCCGTGCAGGCGGTGGAACAGGGAGAAGATCTGGTCGGCGAAGCGCATGTCGAAGCCGATGCCGTTGTCGGCAACCTCGAATACCCGTCTGCCATCCTGCACCCGCGTTCCGAACCGGATCTTGCGGCGTTCGCTTCGGGCGGAGTATTTCCAGGCGTTCTCGAACAGATTGCTCAGCACCATCCGCATCAGCTGCCGGTCTCCCTGGCAAGCGACGTGCGGCTCGATTGCGAAGTCGGCTGCAACCGATGGGTTGGCCTGGCGAAGGTCTTCCGCCAATTCGGCGGCCATGGTGCTCAGGTCGATCGGGTCACGGGCGATCGCATGCGCGGAGATGCGGTGCATCTCGAGGAGCGCTTCGATCATGCCCGCCATCCGATGTGACGCATTGAGGATGCGGTTGATGTGATCGCGCCCGGTCGGGTCGAGCAGTTCCGAATGGTCTTCCTGCAAGATGCGCGCGAAACCGGTGATCTGCCGAATCGGCTGGCGCAGATCGTGTGACACGGTGTGCGTGAATGCCTCGAGTTCCTGGTTGGCCCACTCGGTGTCACGCGCGCGTCGTGCGATCGTGCGTTCGAGGTCGTCCACGTGCTCGGCTCGCGCCTGCAGATGGGCCAGCGCCGGGCCCTGCGCGTCGATCATCACCAGCGCGAGCTGGCGCATGCCGTCGGTCGGCAACGGTTCGATCACGATCGTGACCTCGTGACGCCGTCCGAAGCGGTCGATCAGCATACCGCGGCCGCAGGACTCCTGACGGCTCTCGAGCAGGCGAATCAAATGTGGTCCGGTGCCGGGAGCCGGGTTCGCGGCCTCGGGCATCGCCGCGGACGGCGACTCCTGCCCGGTCGCAACGAGCAACCACTGCACCAGCGAGCGTTCCTGAAGCTCGGCCGGCGCGAACTCGCTGAGCGCGGTCAGCGCTCGATTGGCCCACACCGGCGTCCAGGCCTGGGCCGGCGTTGCCTCGTCGGCGAACTGGCGTCTGACCAGCAAGGCGGGCAGGGGAGCGCCCGCGAGCGCACCCAGGACCACCGCCAATGGCTCGCGCTCGCCGAGATGGGAGAGGTCACGGACGACTCCGTGATAGCCGAGGAAACGGCCGCGGACATCGAACATCGGCCGGCCGGTCTCTTCGATGGTCAGGCGCGTGCCGTCGCCGAGCAAGATCCGCCGCCGGCGCGTCGGTATCGCGCGGGGGCGTTCGGTGGTCGTGGCGCCTACCGGAATCGGCAGCGTCGTGGTGCCCACCAGCTCACGAATCCGGCTGCCGGCCTGGTCGGCGGCCGGATCCACGCGCAGATATCGTCCCTGGGGATCGGTCACCCAATAGCCGTGATTGCCGAGTTCGAGCAGCAGACGCCAGGCGCTGGCCGCGTCGAGGCCGCCGTCGACGGCCGCTGGTGGGCGATCGCCGGCGAGACCCCGGACCGCAGTTCGGGCCACGACGGCGGCAGCACCGTTCGAGCCTCGGCTGAACAGATGGCGTGAGGCCCAGGTGAGCGCCAGCAGGGCACCGATGCTGACCGATACGAGGGAGATGCCTGCCAGCATCGGCCACCAGGCCGGACCTGCCGGATACGGGATTGCCGCCGCCGGGAGTTGGATCTGCATCCGAACGAGCAGCAGGGCGCAGGCGACGACAGCCGTCAGCGCGAGCACGGGTACGAGCCGGCGCAACGATCCCCGGCGCGTCGCGCCGGCCATCGGCAGGAGGGAGTCGGTGCGACTTGCCATCAGTCGATCAATCCGTGACGCAAGGCGTAGGCGGCGATCTCGGCATTGCTTCCGAGCCCGAGTTTCTCCAGTATGCGGGCGCGATAGACGCTGACGGTCTTGGTCGAGAGCGTCAGCTCCCGGGCCATCTCGGCCAGCTTCACGCCGCGAGCGATCATGAGGAAGGTTTGCAACTCGCGCTCCGAGAGGCCTTGGTGAGGATGCTGGTTGACCGGCTCATTCAGTTTCTCGACCAGCGCGGCGCCCAGTGCCGGCGTGATCACCTTCTGGCCGCTCGCGATGCGACGCACTGCGTCGAGGATCTCGTCGGGATCGGCCGCCTTGTTCAAATAGCCCATCGCGCCGGCCTTCATCGCGCGCACGCCGTACTGATCCTCGCCGTACTGGGACAGCATCAGCACACCTGGCGCAGAGGGCGCTTCCGTCATGGCTTCGAGAATCTCCATGCCGCTGCGACCTGGCATGTTGATGTCGAGGATCAGCACATCGCAAGCCTGCGTGCGCGCGAGTTGACGCCACTCGGCATAGCCGGCGGCCTCGCCGACGACCTCGATGTCGTCGGCCTCGACGAGACTATCGCGCAAACCTCGGCGGATGAGCGCATGGTCGTCGACGAGCATCACGCGAATATTCATGATTAGGTCTCTGCAGGAACTCTCAGCGGCAGGTTGAGGAGGAGCACGGTTCCGCCGCGCGGCCCGGGGCCGGCTTCGAGCAGCCCGCCGACGCCGCGAACGCGTTCGGCCAGCCCGCGTAGGCCGAACGAATGCCCAGGTCGCTCGCGCTCGGGGCAGATGCCGACGCCATCGTCGCTGACCTCCAGCGAAAGCTCGTCTCCGCTGACCACCAGACTCGCCTGCACGCGGTTTGCCCGAGCGTGCCGGGCAATATTGGTCAGCGCCTCCTGCAAACCCCGGTAAGTGATCAAGGCGATCTCGTCATCGACCTCGAGAGTCTCGCGATTGACGTCGAAAGTCACCGGCAGGCCGACTCGACCGCGGAAATCATCGATCTGCCACTCCAAGGCCGGCAAGAGCCCGGTATCGAGAATCGGCGGGCGCAGTCGGCGCACGATGCGCTGGCATGCCAGCAGCAGACCCGACAACTGCTGCTGGGCGTGCTCGGCACGCTCCCTGGCGGGCGCATCTTCACGTCGCGCGATCCAGTTCAAGTCATAGCGCAGGGCGGTGAGTCCGCTGCCGATCTCGTCGTGCAACTCGCGGGCGATCTGCTGGCGCTCGCTTTCGATGGTGGCCTGGAGATGAGCGGAGAGAGCGCGCAACTGCTGACGCGACTCGAGCAGGGCCCGTTCGACCCGGCGCCGTCGCGCCCGCGTGCCGGCGGCGTCCATGGCGTTTTCCAGGGCCACCCGCAAGCGCGCCAGATTGTCTTTGAGGAGGTAATCATCGGCGCCACCGCGCATCGATGCAACGGCCTTGTCCTCGCCGATGGCCCCCGAGACGATGATCACTGCCAGGTCCGGCGCACACTCGCGAACGACCCGTATCGCTTCGTCGCCGGAAAAGGTGGGCAGGTTGTAATCGGAGATCACGGCGTGCCAGCCGCCAAGGGCAAGCGCATCACGAAGCTGCGCCTCGGTTTCCACTCGATGGCACTGGGCGATCACCTGCTGACGCTGCAAGGTCAGCAGCAGCATGTCGTGATCGATCTCCGAGTCTTCGACCATCAGCAATCGCAAAGGGCCGGCAAGCGGAGCAAGCGAATCCGGATTCATGAAGCACGCGCGACTGTGTCACTGGGGGGCCGGGCGGGCCGCGGGAAACGGCGAGCGGGACGCCTCGCCCGCTTCCGTCAGTGACTACTTACGGCAATCTTGGGCCATCACGGTCGTGCCTGGCTCGTTACTGAGTGTTTCACGCGACACGGTGCGCCTGCCGTGGTCCAGGCGCGCGACTTACTGTCCGGATGAACGGACGTGATCGAGGGTGGGTCGACGCCCGTAACGAAGACGGGCCCGCGACCGACAACCGGTGCGGGCCCATCTTCGTCGTCATGAGCGGGTTCCTACCCGCACGACGCTGCCGCGGCGGACGCAGCGCGCGGTCTAGACCCTCTCGTCGAAGGCCTTCCGCAGTTCGTCCTCGCGTTCGTCCAGTTTGAAGAACGACAACATTTCACCGAGCCGACCGGCGAGTTCGTGCATGGCATGCGCGGTGGCCGCGGCTTCCTCGACCAGCGCGGCGTTCTGCTGCGTGTTGGCATCCATGTCGCCCAGAGCGGCATTGATCTGGTCGATCCCGGACGACTGCTCCTGGCTGGCCTGACAGATGTCGTTGACCAACTGACCCGTGAGCGAAACTTCGCGAACGATGGCGTCGAGGGCTTCGCCCGAGCGGCGAACGAGACTGGTTCCCTCGCGCACCTGGACGACCGATTCCTGGATCAGATCGCGAATCTCCTGAGCCGCCTTGGCGCTACGACCCGCAAGCGTGCGAACCTCGTTGGCGACCACCGCGAAACCACGGCCTTGCTCACCCGCACGAGCGGCCTCGACCGACGCATTGAGTGCAAGCAGATTGGTCTGAAACGCGATCTCGTCGATGACGCCGATGATGTTGACGATGCGCTCGCTGGATGCATCGATACCGGCCATCGCGCGTACCGCCTCGGCCACCACGTCACCGCCGTGCGCTGCCTGGGCGCTGGCGCTTTGCGCAAGCTGGTTCGCCTGGGTGGAATGCTCGGCGTTCTGGCGCACGGTTGCGGTGATCTGCTCGGTCGCCGCCGCCGTCTCCTGCAGCGCGCTCGCTTGTTCCTCGGTGCGTACGCTCAGGCCCTGGTTGCCGGCCGCGATCTCGGCCGTGCCGGCGTCGACCTGGATCGCCGTGCGCTTGGCATTGGAGAGCACGTCGTGCAGGCGATTCTCCATTTCCGCCATCGCGAGCATCGCGCCGGTCATGTGTTCGCGATCCGTTTGCGGCACGTGGCGCAGATGACCCCCGGCGATCCGCTCGGTCACCCGCACGATCTCATCGGGCGCGCCGCCGAGTCGGCGTGTGAGGCGGCCCGCCCACCAGATGGCGACCAGCGCCGCGGCGAAAATAGCCGCCGCGACGAACATCAGGCCATGCTTCTCGATCGCACGCTCCGAAGCCATGACTTCGTCGACATCGATGTGCGTGAGCAGCGCCCAATTGATGTCACCCGCGCGAACCGGCTGGTAGCTGAACAGCTCCTGCTCGCCATCCGGGTTGGTGTGGATCGTCGTACCCGACCGACCGTCGATCGCTGGCGCAGCCAGTTGCGGATCGAGGCGCTCGACGAGGATCGTATTGCCCTTCGCATGGCGGGCCTGGGAGCGCAGCAGGCCGTCCGCGCCAGTGAGCACGGAATCGCCGGTCTCGCCCAGTCCACCGTACTCCTGCAGCACAGCATTGATGCGGTCGACCGGCATCTGGAAGACGAGGGTGCCGACGATCTCCTTGCCTTTGCGGATCGGTGATGCGACGAACGACGCGGGGGCATCGTACGACGGCATATACGAAGCATAGTCGACGAAGCTGGTCTTGCCGGTCTCGATCGCCTTGCGGGACACCTCGGCGAGGCCGCTGGACGAATACGGCCCGTGCTTGAGGTCGGTGGCGAAGTCGAGCTCCTTGAAGACGCTGTAGACCACGCGTTCGGTCTTGGCATCCACCAGGAACAAGTCGTAATAGCCAAACCGCTTGATGAATTCGCGGAAGTGCTTCTGGTAGTTTGCGTGCACCATGTTGTACTGCGCGAAGACGTCAGCCGGATTGTCGAGCGCGTCCTTCTTGCCAAGCGGATTCGGGTTGCGAACAATGAACAGGTACTGTGCGGCCGCCGTTACCGGATCGTCGGGGAAGATGTCTTCGGTCGCCAGCGGTCGCCCGGTCTCGCGCTCGTAGCGACCTCCGAACTCGTCACGATAGAAGCCCCCCAGGGCCGCACGGATCTCGTTCGCTGGCGCGATTCCCTGGACGGAGCCGGCAAGTGACTCGATCGAACCGGCGAAACCACCGAGGGCATCGAGCGTGCTCGGATCGGCCGCCATCGAGCCGTTCTGGTCGGCGATCCAATTGAAGTAGGCCTGGATCTGCAGGCGCTTGTTGGAGGCCACGCCCGCAACCCCGCGCATGGCCTCCGTCTTCAGCGCTTGGCCGGCGTCATAGGTGAGCAGGCCGCCGGCCAGCAACATGGGCACCGCACAGACGCCCACCATGATCGTGACGACCTGGCCCCGAAAGCCACTTATTTTCTTTAGAACTGACATATGCTTGCCTTATCGTGGTGGCTACTTCAATACGACAAGCCAGATAAGCTTAGAACCCCAGGCTCTCCAGGAGGTTGTCCACCTGGTCCTGACTCGTCACGACGCTGTCGTCTCCTGCGTCGACCACGGGACCGGAAAGCTCGGACGCGGCAATCTTTTCACGTTGATCCTCCGGGGTGATCTCGACCAGCAGCTTGATGAGCTCGGTCTCGAGATCGGTGGCCAGCTTCGTGACTCGCTGGATCACCTGACCAGAAAGATCGTGAAACGACTGCGCCGTCAGGATTTCCGTGAACGCATCATCCGTGTTGGTGCAGGTACGACGGACGTCCTCGATGAATTCGAGCACGCCCCCCTTGGCAACGGCAGCCACCGGATCTTTCTTGAGCGCTTCTTCGGCCTCGGCAGCACGAGCGGTCAGTCTGGCCTGCTCAGCCTTGCCTTGCTCCACACGGGCGATCACCTTCTCGGCGGATTCCGTGCTGATGCGGGCTATGTATTCGAGGCGCTGGCGCGCATCCGGAATCGAATGAACGGCGCTCTCGAGCTTCTTGTCCAGGCCCAGCTCCGCCAATGCGTCGTGCAGCATGCGGGTGATGAAGCCGAGTGAGCTGAAGACACCGGCGTCCGCGTCTTGTGATTGATTTTTGTCCGACACCGTCGTCTCCCGTCAGGCCGTAGCCATTTTTTCGATGATCTTGGCCAGTTTCTCTTCCAGCGTGGCCTTGGTGAACGGCTTGACGATATATCCCGACGCACCCGATTGGGCGGCGCGCACGATGTCCTCCTTGCGTGCCTCGGCGGTCACCATCAAAACCGGAAGCTTGCCGATGGTTGCGTCGGCGCGAATCGCCTCCAGCAGCTCGAAGCCATTCATCTCCGGCATGTTGATATCCGAAACGACGAACTCGAAGTCACCGCCTTGCAGCTTGCGTAGCGCGATCGCGCCGTTCTCGGCCTCATCGACATTTTCGTAACCGGCCTCTTTCAACAGGTTGCGAATGATCCGACGCATGGTCGAGAAATCGTCAACCACAAGGAACTTCATCGATTTGTTCGCACTCATGCGATCTCCTTGAGATGGAACGCCGGCCGAATAGGGGACGGCTGATGCCTGGCCCCGCCCAGGCGTCATCGATCCGGGCCGAAACGGTGCTCCGGACGCGAGCATTCTGCGCGCATGGGGTGGGCCCGGGTCGCACGATCAAGCGGGGAAACCCGGACTTATTTCACGCAATGAGGGTTGACCGCCGCTGAGAGAATGACCGGAGTTGAAGGGTCCGCCTTGCGTGGATTCTCTGTCACCAAGGAATCTTCATGTCAGATCCGACACGCCGAATCGACGTGACCACCATCATCGACATGCAGGAGCAGATGCTGATGGGCGCGGCCGATATGGAGCGCCTGATCGAGCTGATCGACGATGCATCCAAGCTGCTATGGGATCGCTTTCTGGCGATCGCTGCGGCCATGCGCCAGTCGGGCAATGACGATCTTGCCCGTGACATCGAGCGGACGCTGACGACCTTGCAGTTTCACGACATGACCGGGCAGATCGTTTCCCACAATGTCACGAGGATGCACCTGATGGCGGACGCGCTCGGAGCTCTGCTGGATGCGGACGTCGCACCCGAGGTTTCGATATCACCCCGGGCCAGCGCAGTGGCCCAGCGAGCCATGCAGGCTGGCTCCGTGGAACTTTTTTAACCAGGAATCGCAAGGCTATGGCACGCGTACTTGCAGTCGATGATTCGCCGTCTATCCGGCAGATCGTCTCTTTCACTCTGAGGGGCGCCGGTCACGACGTTGTCGAGGCCGTCGATGGACAGGATGCACTCGAGAAGTCCGAGGGGCAGAGCTTCGATCTGGTATTGACCGATCAGAACATGCCGCGGTGCGACGGCCTGACGCTGGTGCGCACCTTGCGCCAGAAGGACGCGTTCAATGCGACGCCGATCCTGATGCTGACCACCGAGTCCAGTTCGGAGATGAAGGACGCCGGCCGTCAGGCGGGCGCGACCGGTTGGCTGGTAAAGCCCTTCGATCCGGTCAAATTGCTGGAATTGATCGACTACGTGACACAACCTCGTTGACGGAGCCTGAAGATGTCATCCACTCAGGGTTCAAGCACTGGTGACGGAGGTCTGGACCTCAGCCAGTTCCATGCGGTCTTCTTCGAAGAAGCCGATGAGAATCTCGTTCAGTTCGAACAGCATCTCATGGCGCTGGACGTCGAACTGGTCGACAGTGAGACGCTCAATGCCATTTTCCGTTGCGCGCACTCGATCAAGGGCGGTGCGGCAACGTTCGGCTTCAACGATGTGACGTCGCTGACGCACGTGATGGAGTCGCTGCTGGACAAGCTGCGTCGTGGTGAGCTTCGTCTGTCGCGAGCGATGGTCGATACCTTGCTCGAATCCGGGGATGCGCTCAAGAGCCTGCTCGCGTTCCATGCCGGCGAGGCCGATCATGCCCCGGACACCCGCAATCTGATCGAGGCGATCCACCGACACGAGTCGCCCGGTTCGGCTGCGGCTGCCGCACCAGCGGCCGGCGCGCCGGCGGCGATGGCCGCCGCGGCCACCGTACCTGCGGCGGCCGCTACCGGCGGCGCCGATGCCCTTCGGATGACCTTTGCAATCACCGTCAATGCCACCTCGATCGCGGACACGCTGGCGATGTTCGGCGAAGTGGCCGGCATGGGCGAGGTTGCAGCGGATCCAGAGGCTGAGCCGGTCGACGGGGTGATCAGAAGCTATATCGTTCACCGATCGAAGTGCTCGCCCGACGAGATCGTCGAGATGCTCGCATTTCACGTCAATGCGGACGAAATCGACCTGGCGCCGATGTCGGAATCGGCTGACGCTGCCGCTGGCGACGACGAGAGCGCCGGTGAGCACGGCAGTGGTGCGGCATGGGGCATGTACCCACAGCGCGAGGCGGAGGTCGCCGCCGCCGCGGCTGCCAAGCGGATGGCGATGGCGGCTACCGCTCAGGCGGCCGTTCATGGCGATGATCCCGCCGTGGCCAACGGCGGCGGCAACGTTGCCGGTCGGCCCGTGAAGGCTGGGGCAAAGGGTCGTGGCAAGCCGGCCAGCGGTGATTCCACCCTGCGCGTCTCGGTCGAAAAGGTCGACAACCTCATCAACCTGGTTGGCGAACTGGTGATCACGCAGGCGATGCTCGAGCAGAACGCCCAGGAGCTTGACCCCATCCAGCATCAGTCGTTGTTGTCTTGTCTGGCCGAGCTGGAGCGCAACACTCGTTTGCTGCAGGAGTCGGTGATGGCGATCCGGATGATTCCGATGGGAGTCGTCTTCAGCCGATTCCCGCGGATGATGCGCGATCTGGAGAACCGGCTTGGCAAGCAGATCGAACTCAAGACCGTTGGCGAGGCGACCGAGCTCGACAAGGGCATGATCGAGAAGATCACCGATCCGCTGACGCATTTGATCCGCAATGCTGCCGATCACGGCATCGAGATGCCCGAGGAACGCAAGCGCGTCGGCAAGAAGCAGCAGGGCACTGTGACCCTGTCGGCGCAGCATCGTGGCGGCCAGATCTGCATCGAAGTCAGCGACGACGGTAAGGGTTTGTCGCGTAAGAAGCTGATCGAGAAGGCGATCGAACGGGGCATCCCGGCCAATGATCAGATGAGTGACCAGGACGTCTGGAACCTGATCATGGAGCCCGGCTTTTCGACCGCGACCGAACTGACCGACATCTCCGGGCGGGGCGTCGGAATGGACGTCGTCAAGAAGAACATCCAGTCGCTCGGGGGGTCGGTGCGGATCAGCTCGGTCGAAGGCCGTGGCTCGACGATCTCGGTCAACCTGCCTTTGACACTGGCGATCATGGACGGAATGTCAGTGGGCATCGGCCAAGGTGAAACGTACATTCTTCCGCTTGCCTCGGTGATCGAGTCGATCAATCTGCATCTGCAGCAGATCAAGACGGTTGGCGGGGACCAGAACGTTCTCAAGTTGCGCGGCGACTATATCCCGATTCTGGATATGGCGCAGATGCTGGGCGTCGAGCGTGCCAGCGTCGATCGCACCAACGATACCGTCGTCATCGTCGAAGCGGACGGCAAGCGCGCGGCATTGGTGGTGGACGAGTTGATCGGCCAGCACCAGGTGGTGGTCAAGAACCTCGAGCAGAACTACGGGCGCATCGAGGGTGTTTCGGGCGCGACGATTCTTGGCGACGGGAGGGTTGCCATGATTCTCGATGTCGCTCACTTCGTTCGTCGTGCCCGTCACTGAGCGGAATTTTCGGAACAAGGTACTGGAGAAAGCCATGCAAGCAGCGGAAATTGTCGAGAGCCGTGCCGGACTGGATCTCGGAGAGAAGTGGTGTGACGAGTTCCTGACCTTCAAGCTCGGGGAGGAGGAATACGCGATCGACATCCTGAAGGTTCAGGAGATACGAGGCTTCGAGCGTCCGACGCGTATCGCGAACGCGCCGCATCATGTTCTCGGGGTCGTGAACCTGCGCGGCGTGATCGTGCCGATCATCGATCTTCGGCTGAAATGCGGCTTCCACGACTGCCAATACACCGAGACGACGGTCGTCATCATTCTGAATGTCGGTGATCGGGTAGCCGGAGCCGTGGTGGACTCCGTTTCCGACGTTCTCGAGCTGAGTCGCGAGCAGATCTCCGAGGCACCGGACATGAGTACGGGAATCGATTCCAGCTACATCCTCGGGCTTGGCACGATCGAATCGCGCATGCTCATCCTGATCGATATCGAGCGGATGATCGGGTCTGCCGAGCTTGGTTCGATGGGCTGAAGACTCGAGATGACTTCCAATACGACAGTCGGGGCGCTTTCGATCTCGGATGCGACCTTCGAGCGCGTCCGCAAGCTGATCTACGAGAGAGCGGGTATCAGCCTGAATGACAACAAGCGGATGCTCGTCTATGGTCGGCTGACACCTCTGGCCCGGCGCCAGGGGCTCGGCTCGATCGAGCAGCTGTTGGAGCGCATCGGGCGTGACGGCGCGCTCGAGCAGGATTTCATCAATGCGCTGACCACGAACCTGACTTCGTTCTATCGGGAGGCGCATCACTTCCAGATGCTGGGCGAAGCCCTGAGAGCGTCTCGTGGCAAGGTGCGGATCTGGTGTTCGGCTGCGTCGACCGGAGAGGAGCCGTATTCGATCGCGCTTTGCTGCAAGGAGAATCTGCCAGCGGGTGCCCAGGTCGAGATCATCGCGTCCGATATCGACACGACCGTGTTATCGAAGGCGAAGGCCGGGGTCTATCCAGAGGCGGCCGTGGCGAGCGTGCCGGCGCAGTTGCGAACGCGCTGGTTCACGCGTCGTGACGAGTTGGGCAAGTCGATGGTCGCCGTCCACGACCAGGTCAAGTCGATGGTGCGATTCCAGCAATTGAACCTGGTTTCGACGTCATGGGCGCTCAGTCCGGGCTTTGACTTCATCTTCTGTCGCAATGTCCTGATTTACTTCGACCAGCAGACCAAGACGGCGATCCTGCGTCGGATGCACTCTCTGCTCAAGCCGGGCGGTGTTCTCTACGTCGGTCATTCCGAGCATTTCCGTGACGAACTAGACCTGTTTCGCGCCGCGGGACGCACGTCCTACGTCAGGATCGAGAGATGAACGATGTCGATCGGAGGCTGGAGCAGCTTCGCCGGCAGCCGAAGGTACGTGACAGGGCGTCGTTCTTTTATCACGACAACATGTTTCGTACTGTGGCCGTGAAGGTGTCCCCGGCCGAGTACTACGTCGATACCGAGGGCTTCGTCGTGACGACCGTGCTCGGTTCCTGCGTCAGCGTATGCCTGATTGCCCGCGAAGGCGCGATTTGCGGCATGAATCACTTCATGCTGCCCGCTTCCGGCCCGAGTGGCAATTCCGCACGCTACGGCTTGTTTGCGATGGAGTTGCTCATCAACGAGATGATCAAGGCGGGCGCGCCACGGCAGGGTCTGAAAGCCAAGGTCTATGGCGGCGGTGCGGTGATCTCGGGCATGAAGACGCTGCAGATCGGCAAGCAGAACGTCGAGTTCGTCGAATCCTTTCTGAAGCAGGAAGGCATCCCCGTGCTGGCGCGCGACGTGCTCGATATCTACCCACGCAAGATTACCTTGATCGGTGGGACTGGAAAAGTGATCGTTCAGAAGCTGGCCAAGGATACGAGCGGGGCCATGCAGGCCGAGGCGAACTACGCGAAGCGCGCGACTGAAACGCCGCGCAGCGGTGAGATTACGTTGTTCTGAACGCCAGCACCGGGTGGCCCGGCGGGTTCCGCGCAGGATGGTTCGTGCGTCGGCGCGCCGGCCCTCAGGGGCAGGGTGATTGGAGTACGACATGAATGATGTGACGGTACTGGTGGTCGATGATTCGGCGCTGGTGCGCAGCCTGTTGAAGTCGCTGCTCGACCAGCAGCCAGGCATCAGGTGCGTCGGTGTCGCGGCGGATGCGGGCGAGGCCCGCGGCCTGATCCGTCAGCTCGATCCCGATGTATTGACGCTCGATGTCGAGATGCCGGGGATGAACGGGCTCGACTTCCTGCGTCAGTTGATGCGCTCGCGGCCCATGCCGGTGGTGATGATTTCCTCGTTGACCGAGCGTGGTGCCGAGACGACCTTGGCCGCGCTCGAACTCGGCGCGGTCGATTTCGTCGCCAAACCCAAGTTCGAGCTCAGTCACGGAATCGCGGTATCGGCGCGGGAGATCGCCGCGAAGATTCGCATGGCTGCCCGCGCAAGGGTCACGCCCGAGGCCCGCCCGGCGCCGCTTCTTCCGGCCCGCCGTGGGTCGGAGCAGAGCGAGGCTTCCGAAATTGCTGCCCCCGGTCACGGTGCCGGCGCGCCTTCGCACGGAGCGGCATCGCTGCGCTCGAGTGCCGTGGAGACGGCTGCCAGCGCACCTGCCAGCGGTGCACGTGCCGCCTACGCGGCGGGCTCGGCCAGGCGGTCGGCGGGTATGCACAAGCCGGCGGCCTCCGCGGCGCCGGCACCGGCTGCGATGTCGAACCCGATGTCGGGCGCGGCGGGTGGTAGTGGCATCGCGCACGGGCGGCGCACGACCGCCGGAGCGCGTTCGGCGCGTATCACCCATGACACCGTCATCGCAATAGGTGCCTCGACCGGCGGTACCGAGGCGATTCGCGAGCTGCTTTGCCGCCTGCCCGCGAACTGCCCGCCGGTAGTCATGGTGCAGCATATGCCGGCGGCCTTCACCGGAAGTTTCGCCAAGCGCCTCGACCAATGCAGTGCTTTGAAGGTCATCGAGGCCGAGCATGGGCAAGCGCTCTCTCACGGTGTCGCGTATCTCGCGCCCGGGCATAGCCATTTGCGTGTCCGCAATCAGGGCGGGCGACTGACGACTCAGCTCGGAGACGATGCCGAGATCAGCGGGCATCGGCCATCCGTGGACGCGATGTTCGAGTCGCTGTGGCCGATCGCCGGGCGAGTCATCGGCGTGATCCTGACCGGCATGGGTCGTGATGGTGCCCGCGCGATGACGACGCTGCACGACAAGGGCGCGTTTACGTACGGGCAGGACGAGAGCAGTTGCGTCGTCTACGGCATGCCGCGGGCCGCCGCTCAGGCGGGCGCGCTGGATATCGTGATGTCGCCGACCCAGATCGGTGAAGCGCTCGCGGCCCTGATGCGTTGAGTGCCGGGTCCTCGACAGCCTGTCAGGCGCCGCCTTTGGGCGACGGCTTGCCGCGCAGAGCGTCGCCAAGCGCACCCATCTGCTCGTTGAGGGTTCGAACGCTGTCGAGCATCATCTTGCCGGCGCCGATCATCCGCTCGTCCGGACCCGCATTCTGGTGGGTCCGTTCGAATGTCGTGAGCATCTGGCGTGCGGCGGCCGCCTGGGCCGGCGTTCCTTTGGCGAGTTCCAGGGCCAGAACCGCCTGCCGGCGAGCTTCGAATGCCTGTGGGTCCTGCTGGTAGAGCCTTGCCCAGTCGTCGAAATCGAATTCGGGTTGCCGCTCGTTCATGATTGATCCTCCTCGCCGACTCGCCGGTCTGCCGTTGATCGGACGCGAGCGACCGTAGAACCGGAAATCGACACATCGATGTGGATGCAGTGTGCGGCCGGTGGCGGGGAGGACGGGAGAACAAGTTCTCGAATCGCGCCAATTACGTGCGGCCGCAGCGAATCGATGCCGAATCGATCGTCGGGAACCGGGGGCGAACGGAGGCTCGGTCATGCACCCGCCGATCGATCAACCGCTCGAAGGGTAGCATCGCGCCCGCGCGGCGGACGCCAACGCCCGGCTCAGACGCGGGTGATGCGTGCGATCAGCTCGAGCGCCTGATGGATAGGGCTGTCGAGCAGCGGGACCGTGAACAACATCAGCAGCAAGCCCGCGCCGATGGTGATCGGAAAGCCGACCGAGAATACGCTGAATTGCGGCGCGACCCGGGACATGATGCCGAGGGCGAGGTTCAAGAGGAGGATAAGGAGGATGAAAGGCAGCGCGATATTCAGGCTCAAGGTGAACATCGCGACCCCCGTTTCGCGAACGAGCTCGGGCGACAGCCAGTTCCATCCGCCGCCGATGGGCAGGACCTCGAAGCTGCTGATGATGGCGGAAATCAGCAGGACGTGGCCGTTCAGGCTCACGAAGCCGGTCAGCGCAATCAGGTTCAGCAGCCGCGAGACGGGGTTCGACGCACCGCTTTGCGGATCGAAGAAGCCAGCGAAGGAAAGACCCATTTGCAGGCCAATGGCTTCGCCGGCCAACTCGAAGGCGGTGAAGATGACCCGCGCGATGAAGCCAAGGAGCAGGCCGATCACGACCTCGTGCGCGATGGCCGGAATCAGGCTCAGGTCGGCTGTGGCCAGTGGGCTGCCGATGCCTGGCAGGACGACCAGGGCGATCGCCGCGGCCAGGCCGACACGCACGCGGACTGGCGTGCTGCGTTGGGAGAGCACGGGGGCACTCGTGAACAGGCCCAGCAGACGGAACATCGGCAACAAAACGCCGAGTGCCATCTGTGTCAGCGCCTGATCGGTGATGCTGATCATCGCATGCCACTGGCGACGAGGGGAATGGTCTCGAGCATCTCGCGGATGAAGTGGGTCATCAGTGAGATCAGCCAGGGTCCGACCAGTACGATTGCCGCCGCTATCGCGATCAGCTTGGGCAGAAAGCTGAGGGTGGTCTCGTTGATCTGGGTTATCGCTTGCGTCACGCTGACCAGCAGGCCCACTGCCATGGCGACGCCCAGCAGCGGCATCGATACCATGAGCAAGGTCTGCATTGCCTGCCTGCCGATTTCAAGGACGAGTTCCGGAGACATCAGATCACCTGCGGTCCGAAGCTGGCGACCATGGAGCCGACCAGCAGATGCCAGCCGTCTGCCAGGACGAACAGCATCAGTTTGAAGGGCAGTGCGACCAGCACTGGCGAGAGCATCATCATGCCCATGGACATCAGCACGCTGGCGACGACCAGGTCGATGACCAGGAAGGGGATGAAGATCAGAAAGCCGATCTGAAAGGCCGTCTTCAGCTCACTGATCACGAACGCGGGTACGAGCAGGCGCAACGGTACCTGATCGGGTTCGATCTTCGCCTGCTCGGGCTGCCCGGTCATTTCGAAGAAAAGCTCGAGGTCTGCCTCGCGCGTTTGACGTAGCATGAACTGGCGCAATGCGTCCGAGGCCCGCTCGGCCGCCTCCGGAAAGGCGATGCTACTGTCGCTATAGGGTTTGTAGGCCTGCTCGTAGAGTCTTTCGACGGTGGGCGACATCACGAACAGGCTGAGGAACAGCGACATCCCGATGATCACCTGGTTCGGTGGTGTCGACTGCAGGCCGAGGGCCTGGCGCATCAGGGACAAGACGATGACGATGCGCGTGAAGCTCGTCATCAGGAGCATCACGGCGGGAAGGAACGAGAGCGCTGAGAACAGCAGCAGCGTTTCGATGGAAACCGAGTAAGTGGTGCTGCCGTCGGCAGACGGCGTGGCCATGACCGCGAGCCCCTGGTCCGCGGCCAAGGCCGTCGCCTGCATCAGCAGGTTGAGCAGGGCGGCCGCCATTGCGACGCCTGAAACACGGCGCGCGCCGTGCCGCCACGGACATCGACGGGGCGCCGGACCCGGCGGCGTGCGCACGTGGGGATGCGTCATGAGCCGCCTGCCCGTGCAAGCGCATCGGCGAAGCTGGTCTGGCTTCCCTCCGGCGCGGCAGCAGAGGGGTCTTCGGGGCTGGCGCGCTCTGCCTGGTCGAGTTCCTGGAGCCGGCAAACCGACTGAGCGGTCACGCCCAGCAACAGGCGGCGACCCTGTATCTCGATCAGGACCGCGCGCTCGCGCGGGCCCAACGGCAGGCTCTCGACGACTCGCATCGAGGCGGATTTCTTACGCGGCAGGATGTCGAGCCGGTTGCGGGCCCAAATCACCAAGGCAGCGACGAACAGCGAGCCGAGGACCAGCAACGACCATAGAGTCTGGGGAGATGGAGCGGGCATTTCAGCGCAGACGCTTCAGACGTTCCGAGGGTGTGATGATGTCGGTCAGGCGCACGCCGAACTTCTCGTTGACCACCACGACCTCCCCCTGGGCGATCAGGCAGCCATTGACGAGTACGTCCATGGGCTCACCGGCGAGTTCATCGAGTTCGATGACCGAGCCCTGGGCCAGTTGCAGGATGTTGCGGATGGGGATCTTCGTGCGCCCGAGTTCGACCGTGAGCTTGACCGGGATGTCGAGCAGCATGTCGAGCTCGCCACCGTGACGCGAGGCGTTGCCGGTGTCGGTCAGCGCCGGAAAGATGCTCTGCGCGCTTTCGCTGCGCTCGGCCTCGGTGAACGTGACCTCCTGCGCACTGCCGTTGGCTGCTTCGGCGGCGCGCTGCTCGGCCACGGCTGCCGCCCAATCGTCTTCCAAGTTGGCCTCGTCGTCCTTGCCGGTGCCGGAGTTCTCGTCGTCGACGGAGAACTCGATGTCGTCCTCGCTGGCGAGCGGATCGTTGGGCTCGTCACTCATGTCCTGCTCCCTTGATCAGATCTTGTGGCGTCGTGAGGAAGTCTTCGATCTTCAATGCATAGCGGTTGTTCGAAACGCCGTAGCGGCACTTGACGAACGGTACCCGTCCCACTGTGACGTGAGCGCTTTCGCGCAGTTGCAGCTCGATGAAATCACCTCGCTTCAGGTTTATGAGGTCCCCGAAGGAGATCATCGAGTAGGCAAGCTCCGCGTCGAGTTGCAATTCGGCGTCCTGCAGCTGCTGACTGAGCTTCTTGACCCAGTTCTGCTTCTCGCTGCTGATCTGATCCGTGCTCAGCGTCGAGCAGAGGATCTCCCGGATGGGCTCCAGGGTGCCGTAGGGAATGCACAGGTGGATTGCGCCGGTTGCATCGCCGAACTCGATCAGGTAGCGCATGGAGACGACGATCTCGGCAGGCGTGGCGATGCGGGCGAACTGGGTCTGCATTTCAGCGCGCACGAAGTCGAGATCCATCGGATAGACGCCGTCCCAGCCATCACGGTAGGCGGTCTGAAATCCCGCGACGATCTGCTGGATGATGCGTTGCTCGGTCGCCGAGAAATCCCGACCTTCGATGCGCGTGCGCAGTTTGCCGTTGCCGCCGAACAGCGTATCGATGATCGTGAACACCAACTGCGGTTCGCAGACGATCAGGGCATTGCCGCGCAATGGCCTGACCTGCATGAGGTTCAGGTTGGTCGGAACCACCATGTTCGCAAGGAAGGCGCTGTACTTCTGCACTTCGATCTGACCCACGGAGATCTCGGGGCTCTTGCGTGTCAACTTGAACAGCTCGGTGCGCAAGGTGCGGGCGATTCGTTCATTGACGATCTCCAGCGTGGGCATCCGCCCGCGGACGATCCTCTCCTGCCGGGCAATGTCGTAGGCCCTGATCCTGTCGCTCGACTGCTCCTCGGCTTCAGCCGGTGCTTCGCCCGAGACGCCCGCGAGGAGTGCGTCGACTTCATCCTGGGAAAGGAACTGATCAGCCATGAAATGCGATCACTGAATGATGAAGTTCGAGAAGTGGGTGGCCTCGACGCGTTCCGGGTAGTCGTAGACGGGTGCCCCCCAGTTGGGTGGAATCGGTCGGCCGTAGGCGTCGTATACGGGCGCGCCATAGGGATTGCCTGCCGCGTAAGGGTTCGGGGCGCCGTAGGGTGAGGGCGGCTGTCCGTAGGCATGCTGGCCGTAGGGATTGGGCGGCGTTGCGGGTCCGGCGGCCGGGCCGTGTCCGGCCGCCGGTGCAGCGCCATGCGCGTCAGGCGGCGCGAAGCGGTTGTTCGGATCACCGCCGGGTGCCGTGGGGGCAGCCGTCTCCGTGGGGGCAACCTGGATCGGCGGTGGCGAGTCGCCGTCGAGGATCGCATTGGCGGCCAATGTCATTTCTTCGCCAAGGCGCTTCTTGCCGGCCACGGTCAGCAACTCGTTGGCGGTCTTGGATGAGATCAGCATCAGCATCGCATCGCGGATCGCAGGTGTCAGCGAGTTGAGCTCGCTCTCGACCTTGGCATCCTCTACCTCGAAGACGACTCCGACCTGTGCGAATCGATCCTGTTTGGTATCGCGCAGGTTGACGACGAACGGTTCCAGCGTGACGAATTGACGCGGCTTGTGGGGGTCGTTCGACTTCTTGCGCTTGCGCTTGCTGGGGCGCTCGGCGTGCGAGTCCCGCTCTGCATGGTCGTCGGCGGACGGCGCCTGGGCGTGTTCCGCGTCGGCCTTGGGTTTCATCAGGAAGAACCAACCGGCCCCGCCACCGCCGCCGAGCAACAACACGACCGCGATGATGATGATCGGCAATTTGCTCTTCTTCTTGGGTGCGTCCTCGCCGGCGGGCTTGCTGTCAGCCATGTTTTCTCCAATTCAAGCGCGGGCCCGGCGCAGTCGATGCACTTCGGCCCAATGACGTGTCGGTCGCAGACAGTATTGGTGAGACTTGAGGGCCGCCAAGCGCGGAAAAGCGCTTCGCGCAGTGTCCTGACTTGGAGATTGGGCCGACCAACGGCGCCTGCCGTCGCGATACGACGGCCGGTGCCGATGGTCGGACGGATGGGCGGCTGGTTTCGGCGGTGCGGCGGTCGGCCGGAGTGACGGGACCGCGCCGTCGATCAGGCGAACAGGTCGATCGTTCCGCGATTCGGGCCGGCGCTCGGAACGGCCGGTTGCCAGGAGTTCGGGGCATTGCCCGCGTCGGCGTACTCGGGGCTGGCTCCCGCCGCGGATCGCCACGATGGCATCGGGTCCGGACGCGGTTGTCCGGACGAGGAGCCATGGCCGGCGTCGGCGCCCACCGAACTGCTGCCGAGTTGGATTCCGCGCTGTTCGAGCAACCCGCGCAGAGCGTCGGTGGATTCGTTGAGGATACTGCGCGTGTCGGCGTTGGCCGCGTGAAACTGTACATGCGCTTCGGCCCCCTGCATCGCGATCTCGATCCGGATGGGACCCATGCCTTCGGGGCGTACCTGGATGTCGGCCCGGTCGATGCCCTGGGAGATCGCCTCGAATACCCTTTCGCCGATGCGAGTTCCGAACTGATCTCGATTGCCGCTGAGGTCGATGGGTTGATCGGAACCGATCGGGGCTGCGACCTCGACCGGCGCATCTGCGGTGCCGGGCGACACGTTTTCGACAGACATCGCGGGCGGCCCGACCTCGCCGGACTTCGGCAGCGATTCGGCCGTCGGTGCGGACTGGATCGTGGCAGGTGCGCCGCGATCCGGGTCGGTGGTGGTGCTCGTCGCGTCCTTGGTCGCGGTCTTGGCGAGGGAATGCGGTTCGCGGCGGCCGGGACTTGGAAGCTCGGCGGACTTGTTGAGGACGATGGCTCCGCGTTCGACGAGTTCCCGGTCGCTGCCCGGCGCCTCTCGGTCGTCCGGGCGCGTCATGATGCCCGCCGCGGTCGGGCCCGTCGCGCGGGATGTCGCGCCAGCTGCGCCGGCGATGCCGTTCGGTGTCGCAGCTCCGGCCGGCGCGATACGCGGGTCGCCGGTGTTCGACATTTGCGCTTGCGGTGCTGCGCCTGGCGTCGAGGTGGCGGCTTGCGATTGCACGGGACCGGCGACCGTCGCCAGCATCGGCGTCTCCCCGGTCTGGGGCTCGGCGGAGGAGGCGCTGGTGCGCTCCTGAGGCAATGTTGTCGTGTCGTGGTCCGCCAGCCGTTCCAGGGATTTCCGCACAGTGCCGAGGCTTCTCACTTCGTCGGCGATCTGTCGCGCGCTGCGGGCCATGCCGTCCGTGTCGGTGGTCGAGAGCTCACCCCGGGCGAGGGCGGTCGGGTCGGCCATCGAATCAGCCACTACCCGCTGTCCGGCGCCATCGTCGTCCGCGAGTGCCTTCGCGGTTGGCACGGTCGCTCCCTTGATGGCAAACGAGCCCGCGGCGTCGGTCGTTCGCATGACCATCGGCGAGGATTCGATCGCCGCGTCCGACGGTGCGCCGGGTGACGCGGGCGTCCGTTTCGCAGTCGCCGGGGCCACGCCTGCCGGCGTGCTGGCCGGGCGGTCTTCGCGAGCCATTTGCGCCGCCGCCAGCGCGGCCCGGGCGTCGTCGGCGCCGACGGACGCGCCGATCGTCCCACGCGGAATCACTTGTCGTTCGCCGTCGCCCTGGCTCGCCGGCCCGCGGGCGAGCATGGCCGGCTTCGCGTCCAAGTGCTGCGGATTGGCAGCCTCTGCCTTCACCGTCGATCGGATTGGCGAGCTCGAATCCGAACCCGCAGGCAGCAGCGCCGGATCGACCGTGATCGGAGTGCCGCGATCATCGTTGCGACGTTTGTCCGCCTTGTGTGCTAGCCGGTGGCTGGCGAACCCTGCCTCGGCGCCGTCCTCGGGTGCGGCGTCCGGTCGGACTTCGGCCTGCAGCGCATTTGCGAAGCCGACCGACCCGCTATGCCGGCCGTGTGTTCCCTTGGTCGCAGGCTTGGCAGGACCGATGAGGTCGATCGATCCGGGGCTCGTCGTGGCGGTCGTGGGCATGATGTGGATTCCTATTCTTGTCAGTCCTGCGGACCGGATGTCCTGCCGCGGGCGGCGATTTGATCGAGTTCACGTTGTTCCAGCCGCAGGGTGTGCAGGTGCGCCTGACGTTGCCGGGCATCGAGCAATGCCTCGAGAGCGGCCACCCGGCGTTGCTCGGCCAACAGGCTTTCGCGTGCGGCCTCGGCATTTCGCTCGCTGGCCTCCAATACCTCGCCTTGCAGGCGCCTTGCTTCGCCGAGCTTGCGATGGAACCCCTGGTCGATCCGCAGTGCCTGCACGCCCATCGGACTGGTCGTTGCGCCGCGCCGTCGCGCGAACTGTTCTGCCTCGAACAAGGCCAGTGATTGCGCGGTCTGCGCCGCCTGGCGGTGTGCGATCTGGGCATTCTTGACGGCCAGCGCGCGATGGTCCCGCCTCAGCTCACCCAGGCGCACGAGCAGCTCGAGTACGCGGGGCGGCAGACTCATGGGTTACCCTCGCGTCCGGATCCGACCAGCGAATTCAGACGCGATTCCGTCTGCGGCCAATGACTGGTCTCGCCGATGCCCTGGCGCAGGAAATCCCGAATGGCCGGCTGTAGTGCCACGGCTTCGTCGAGCTCGGGATCGTTGCCGGGCGCGTAGGCTCCGATGCTGATCAGCTCACGGTTGCGGGCGTAGGTCGCCCAGTGCGCCCGCGCGCCGCGTGCCAGCCGCTGGTGGCGCTCCTGCGTGATCGCGGGCATGACCCGTGAAATCGAACGCTCGATGTCGACCGCGGGGAAATGACCTTGTTCCGCGAGTTCCCGCGACAGGACGATGTGACCGTCGAGATACGAGCGGGCGGCGTCGCCGACCGGGTCGTTCATGTCGTCTCCTTCGACCAGCACGGTGAACAGCGCGGTGACCGATCCCTGGCCCTCGTCGCCGGTGCCACTACGCTCGATCAGTTCCGATAGGCGGGCGAATACCGACGGCGGGTAGCCGCGCGTGGCGGGGGGCTCACCGGTGGCAAGCGCGATTTCGCGGATCGCCATCGCATATCGCGTCAGTGAATCCATCAGGAACAGCACGTTCAGGCCCTGGTCGCGGTGCCGCTCGGCGATCGCCGCGGCGTAGTTGGCCGCCTGGATCTTGCAAAGCGGCGGCTCGTCCGAGGGCGATACGACGATCGTCGAGCGTTGCCGTGCGCTGGCCGTCAGCGTGTGTTCGACGAACTCGCGCACCTCGCGGCCCCGCTCGCCCACCATCGCCATGACGATGACATCGGCCTCGCAGGCGCCGGCCAGCATACTGAGCAAGACGCTCTTGCCGACCCCGGCGCCGGCGAACAGCCCCAGTCGTTGCCCCTGGCCGAGAGTCGTGAAGGCGTCGATGGAGCGGATCCCGGTGATGAGCGGCGCCCGTATCGGTCGTCGCTGCATGGCGTTGATTCGTCGTGGCAGGATCGAATGCGGCTCGACCATCTTCAGCTCGCCGAATCCGTCGAGGGGTCGTCCGGCGCTGTCGACGACCCGGCCGAGCAAGCCGGGCCCGATCGGCAGTTGCCGTCCACGGTCGGCTTGTCTGCGCAAGGGGTGCGACCGCCGCCGCAGGTGAGGTGCCCTGGGCTGAGGCTGAATCGCCTCGACAAGGGCACCGGGTGTCAGGCCGGTGGTCTGAGTCGAGGGCATCAACATGAGTCGACCGTGGGCGAAGCCCACGACCTCGGCGTCGATGTCGCCACCGCCCGATTCCGGAACGATCCGGCAAACGCTGCCCACTGGAAGCTTGAGGCCGCTGCACTCGACGAGCATGCCGGTTGCGCGCTTGAGACGTCCGTGAATCGGCGGTGCTTCGATCGCATCGGTCAGCGAGCGAAGGTCACCGGCAAGGGTGAGCCAGTCGTCTGCATGCCATGGGCGCGCGCGGCGCGGCAATTCAGGCATCACCGCGCTCCTTTGCTTCCGAGCGGCCGAGTCCGGCCATGGCATGGATCCAGCGGTTCTCGACGGTCAGATCGAGCTGAGCATCGGCGCTTTCGAGTACGCAGCCTCCCCGATCGATCGTCGCGCTGGGGAGCAGGCGGACCGATACGGTTTCACCCTGGGCTCGCAAGGCGCGCTGAACGGCCTCCAGATCGTCCGGATTCAGTCGGCAGGTGAGATCACCGGCCGATTCACGGACACGCTCGAGACCTGCTTGCACCACCGAGTTGATCACCTCGGGATCCGTGGCGATCGTGTGCTGCACGATTTTTCGGGCCAGGACGACACACATCTCGGTGAGTTGATCGGCAAGCCGGCTCTCGATGCGTGCCATCTCGAGCTCGGCCGCGCTGGCGAGGTCGTTCATCCGAACCGCGAAGGCGGCTCCCAGTTGCGCAACTTCCCGCTCGCGCTCCGCATGCATGCGCTCGATTGCGCTTGCTTCGCCTTCGGCCCGTCCGCGCACGATACCCTCGGCGAGGCCGCGTGCGTGTCCGGCGGCCAGCGCGTCCTCACGCGCCTGAGCGAGTTCGCGCTCGCGGTCGTCGTCGGACATCCGCCTGCCGCCGGCCGGCCCGAGTCGGGGAAGCTTGAACGCCTGCAGATCCGTGATTTCGTCGGCCGACATGATCTTGCGCCGCGTCGAGGACGATGACTCAGACATAGGCATCCTCGTCTCCGCCCTTGCCGAGCGCGATCTGGCCTTCTTCGGCGAGTCTCTTCACGACCTTGATGATTTCCTTCTGCTCGGCTTCGGCGTCGGCGAGTTTGATGGGACCCATCGACTCCAGATCGTCTCGAAGCGTTTCGGCTGCGCGTGCGCTCATGTTGCGGAAGACTTTCTCTCGCAGTTCGGGGTCCGCCGCCTTCAGGGCCAGGATCAGGCCGTCACCCTGGACTTCGCGCAGAACCAGCTGGATCGCCTTGTCGTCGAGATTGATGAGATCACCGAACACGAACATCTGATCGCCGATCTGTTGCGCAAGGTCGGGGTCTTGTTCTCTGACCCACTCGAGGATTTGTTGCTCTGCTGCGGCGCCCATGAGGTTGAGGATCTCGGCAGCCGGCTTCGAGCCGCCCAGCTTGAGCTTCGAGCCGCGCCGCTCCGAAGACAGCAGCTTGGTGAGCACGTCGTTGAGCTCACGCATCGCGGTGGGTTGGATGCCCTCGAGCGTGGCGATCCTGTAGACGACGTCCGATCGCAGACGATCGGTGAAATAGCCGAGAACGCTCGAAGCCTGGTCGCGAGGCAGGTGCACCAGGATGGAGGCGATGATCTGCGGGTGTTCGTTGCGGATCAGTTCCGCCACGGGCTCGGGCTCCATCCACTTGAGGCTGTCGATGCCCGAGGTGTCGCTGCCGTCGAGAATCCGCTCCAGAATCATGCTCGCCCGGTCGGGTCCAAGCGCCTTGTTCAAGACCTCGCGCACATACTCGCTGTTGTCCTCGACCAGGAAGCGGGTCTCGGCCATCTCGCTCTCGAAGCGGTCGAGCGCCGCCTCGACCCGAAGATCGGTCACCGTTCGCAGGCGGGTCATCGCCTCGCTGATCATCTGCGTCTCTTTGGGGCCGAGCTGGCGAAACACCTCGGCCGCTGCTTCGGAGCCCATGCTCAGCAGCAGCAGCGCCGCCTGATCCACACCGTCGGTTTCCGCGTCGGCAGTCATTCTCAGCTACTCGGCTCGTCGATCCAGCCACGGATGATGTGCGCGACCGCGTTCGGGTTCTCGCGCGCCAGCGTCAGCGCCTTGTCGCGCTTGCTCAGCTGCTGTTCGAGCAACTGCTGACGCGCGACGACCTCGGGATCGGGCTCGGGGGCCGGCAACTCGACTTCGTTCTCGATCACCTGGTTGACGATGCGACCTTCGCCCGGCGCTTCCGTGCCGTTGTCGTCGGTGGGCGCGGCAAGCGCCGGTGTGGGCGGATTCTGTAGCATGGCTATGGCAGGCTTGATCAGCTTGTTCATCACGAGCAAGCCGAGGATGAGCAGGCCCAGCGACTTGAGGACGTCGACGGCCAGTGGCAGATGCGCCGGATCGCGCCAGAACGGTATCGCCTCGGCCGGCGGGGCGGGTGGCGCGAACCGGCTGTTGATGACGTTGACCGAGTCTCCCCTGTTCGAATCGAAACCGATGGCCTCGCGCACGAGGCCGGTCAGGCTCTCGAGCTCCTCGGGCTTGAGCGGCTCGTTGGTCGCATTGCCCTGGTCGTCGGTACGGCTACGATGGTTGATGACCACGGCGGCGCTCAGGCGGCGCAGATTCCGATTGGCGCCTCGAGTGACGCGAATGGTTTTGTCCACCTCGTAGTTGACCAGGGATTCGAGCGTGCGCGGCGCATTGCCGCCAGCGGCGGGATTGCTTGCGCCCGCGGTTCGCTGGGCCGGGCCGTTGACGGGCGCACTGGCCGCATCGCCGGGCTGGTTGGACAGCGCACCTGGAATGCCCTCGGCGGTCGCCTGCAGGTCCCGGCCCTCGAGGCGGCGCTGTTCGCTGCGAATCGCAGCGGCTGCATCACCCTCGTTGGGACGATAGATTTCGTCGGTCGATTCGCTCTCGGTGAAGTCGATGTCGGCCGAGACCTGGGCACGGACATTGCCGGCGCCGACCACCGGCTCGATCAGGCTGAGGATCTTGCGGGTCAGCGCATCCTCTACCGTGCGCCGATAGCGCAGCTGATCGTCCTCGCCTCGCTTGTCGGCCTTGGCGTTCTGGTCGAGCAGGTTTCCGTCCTGGTCGACGATGCTGACCGCGTCGGGAGTCAGGCGCGGCACCGAGGCCGCGACCAGACGGGTGACTGCCAGGGCTTGTGCGCGGTCGAGCTCCATCCCCGGCAACATATGTACGACTACCGAGGCGGATGGACTCTGCTGACGACGCAAGAAGCCGTTGTCCTGCGGCAGCGCCAAGTGCACGCGCGCGGTGTCGACCGCCTGTAGCGATTCGATCGTGCGCGACAGCTCGCCTTCCAGCGCTCGCTGATAGGTCAGTCGTTCTTGGAACTGGGTCATCCCGAAGCGGGCTGCGTCCATCAGTTCGAAGCCGACGGTGCCGCCACGCGGCATGCCCTGGGAAGCAAGCTTGAGACGGGCGCCGTGGACCATGTCTGCCGGCACCTCGATCGCACCGCCACCGTCAGTGAACCGGTACGGTATGTTCTGCTTGGCGAGCTCCGCGATTATCGCGCCGCCGTCGCGATCATCGAGATTCGTGAACAGCACACGGTACTGGTCCTGACGCAGGCCCATGGCGGCCACGGCGATGACCGCGGCGATTGCAGCCACACCGGCGGCGATTGCGATCTTCGGAGGAAGTGGCAGCCCGATGAAGGGCAATACCGGATTGCTCGAGCGTTCGCTCATCAGGAATTCGCCTCGTGCACGTCACGGCTGTCGAGGAAGTCGAGCGGTCCGTGCTGCGTTGTCACCTGTCCGGCCCTGGTCGGATCGGACAGAACGCATTGTGGGGAAAACTTTAGGCGGTCAAGGCTCGAAATAGATGGTCGACAGATCGCTTATTCCGCGCTCTCTCACGCGAGTGCGCGCGACAATGCGGTTCATCGGGTGAAAGCCGACTTCGATATGGATGCGAGTTCCCTAAGCCAGCTACGTGCTGCCTTGCAAGCCGCTGCGGCGCGGCGCGAAGGCCAGACGAACGGCGCCGCTGCCGGCGGTGCCGGCGATTTCGGTGCGGCTCTGGACAGCGCTCTCAAACAGGTCGGCAAGACCGAGGCCCAGGCGCAGGAACTCCAGAAGGCATTCGTCGCCGGCGCCGATAACGTGAGTCTCGAACAGACGATGATTGCGGTACAGAAGTCGCAGCTCGCGTTTCAGGCGACCTTGACCGTTCGCAATCGACTGGTATCGGCCTATACCGACATCATGAACATGCAGGTCTGAAGCGCGGCGACGCGGCTTGGCAGCCTGTCATCAAGACAGCATTCATGCCAATGACGCGGATCTGGCGTGATGCGACACGAGACGGCCATCGCGGGCCGACTCGGGGATACAGCCCCCCGAATGGCCAACCAGGCGGATCGCGCGCCAGGCTACGCCGATTGATTCGCTCGGCGAACGAATCATGGGCACGACAGGGTTTCCGACGGGCGGTCAGAGCGGTGGCAGTAGTCGGTTCGCACGCTGGGCATCCGTGACGAATCGCTGGATCTGTCGCTCTACATCCCCGCTCAGATGCCGAAGCGCGCAGCCGATGTGCGCACGAACGGCATCGGATGCGGAGTCCTCGATCGGAAAGACCGAAGTCACCGCGACGGTGCACGGTAGCGGCGCGTACATACCAAGATACAGCCGCGAGTGCTCGAAGATCCGGCCATTCGCCCAGCGTTGAACCTCGTGTGGGGCAACGAAACTGATTCCGGTCACGCTGACGTCGACGAGCTCGTAGCGGTGTTCGATCTGCGCTTGCTCGCGCAGTACCACCGCGGCGCCGAAACCGGCGGGGGGACGAACGCGAAACGCGTTTCGGCGCTGGATGCGGTAGGCCACACCGGGCAACTTGCAGCGCATGCTGGGAGAGTCGCCGAGGCGGTCGATCTTGTCGATTTCCATCGTGAACTGAAGCTTCACTCCGCCCGACAGAGATATTGCGGTGCAGCGGCCGCTGTTCGTCAGCGCGTCGATCCGTCCTTCGTCGGTCTTGAGATCGATGACGAGACCGCGATCGCCCATGGCGACGATCTGGGTCAGCAGGAAGCTCTGATTGTCACCCCCGGCGTACACCGTGATCAGTTCCGCCTGTTCGAACAGCGGCTTCAGAAGCTGCCGGATCGCCCCTGGCTCGGTGATCGCGAACGGCCGCAGGAGGTCGTCTTCCGGCTCGGGCAGGTGCAAGGCGTTGATTCCCAGTGGCTGCATGTTTTCTTCCCCGGTGAGTACCGGCCGTCATCGGGCCGCAATACCCGCCATCGGATCGCCCGGGGGCTTGACCGCGGGCGTGATCAGAGCGTCGGTGCGCGCCAGCCAGGGCTCTCGCAGGTACCGCACCTCGGCATCGATGTGAACGAGCTTGGTCAGGATGGACAGCCGCTCGTCGTTGCCCTGGCGGCCCAGGATCAATTCGGGCCGTTCAGGTCGCAGCTGGTCGGTCAGGGCACGAATGCGCAGGGACAGCGACGCGACGGTGGGCCAGTCTCCGCTGCGCGCCGATATCCGCATGGCTTCGGCCGCACTGAGGACCGCGCGATACTGACCGAGTAGGATCTCTTGTTCGCTCACGCTCGTGCACCTCCGGCGCTCGGGTCGCTCTCGATCGCGGTCCATGCGCTACCCAGCTCGTGAAGTAACGTGCGAACCTCCGCGACCACCGCGCGGTCGTTGCTGACACTGACGTCCAGCAGACGGCGCAAGATGTAGTCGTACAGCGCGCCGAGGTTCTCGGTGAGCTCCCCGGCTCGCGGGTCGAGGGCCGCTTTCAAACCCTCGTCGACGATCCGAATCGCGCGTGTGATGGCCTCGCCCTTGGCGGCAAGGTCGCCATTTGCCAGTGCCGCATCCACGGCCAGTAGTTGCTTCTCGGCGCCTTCATACAACAGTGCGATCAGGCGGTGGGGCGTCGCGGACATCACGCCGGTGTCGACGGCTACGCGGTTGTAGGCTTGCGCCGGTGAAAAGGCAGATCCGAACATTTGCAGAATCCCTCTGTTGCCAAGTCGTGCTCAGGTAGTTCTCTTATCGGGATCCCAGCGCCGCGCTTGAGGTCTGCCAACAGCAGAGATGCCGTGGGGGCGGGCCGTTGTTCGACGTGCAGGCTCATTCTCGACAGGTACTCGGGTGGTGAGTTCGTTCGCGATGCCATCGTCACTGCGACGAACGCCCGGTGATCAGCTGGTGGAGTGCGCGCGCGGGCGACCCGGTGTGCCGGCTGGTCGAGCCGGAACTGGTGTCAGGGTCCGACGCCACTGCCGCGACCATGGGGCCGCCATCACGGTCGCGGCGGCGTTCAGCCGTTGTTCAGTTGATTCAGTGACGCCAGAGCGCCGCCTAGCTGAGACAGGTTGGCATCGAGCGCGGAGTACTGTCGAATCAGCCGCCGCTCGATGTCGGCGAGCCGCAGATTCAATCTGTCTTCCTGGTCGGTGATCAGGTTCTGGCGTTCGCGCAGACTGTCCGTCGCGCCGGAGATCGCGCCGTCGAGTCCGAGCACCTGTCCGACCAAGGTGTCGAAGCGACGTGCGAAGCCATGCAGGGCGGTGTCGACGCCGCCATTGGCAAACAGGGTTTCGAGACGCTCCGGGTTCGCTGCGGCAAGCTCGAAGCGCGAATCGTTGAGGTTGAGTGAGCCGTCGCGTTGGATCTCGACGCCGATGTCGCTCAGACGCTGGTAGGCGTCCACGTCGGCCGGATTCTCGGGCAGGGCCGTTCGCAAGATGTCACGCAGCTGGGACTGCACCCGTAGCACGGTCCGATTGCCCTGCAGCGGACCGGCCTTGCCCGTGGCGCTGTCATACTTGGTCTGCTCGCGGATCAGGCCGTTGACCTGGTTGTACGCCTCGATGAAGGCGTCCATGCTCGCTCGAATGGTCTCGCCGTCGCTGTCGATCGATACGTCGACCGGACTCGCGGTAATGCGCTTGAACGTGAATGTCACGTTCTCCAGAACGCCCTCCGGGCTGTTGGTCTTGCTCTCCAATGGCAGTCCGTTGAGCTCGAACGTGGCGTTCGCCGCCTGCTGGCTCTCGGTCATGGCGCCGGGGCCCCCGGCACCGGGCGTGTGGGCGAAGCTCGCGAGCGCGAGGTCCTGGCCGGCGAGCCCGATATCGGCGACGGTGACCTGGAATGCCTGGTCCTCGCCGCTGTCGGTGCTGCGGATCATCAGTCGCGTGCCATTCGCCTCGGTCACCAGTGAGGCACCCACTCCCGCGTCCGCACCGTTGATCGCGGCGGATACTTCCTCCAGCGTCGCTCCGGCGGGGATCGGGATATCGATCGCCGCGCGCTCGGGGTCGGCGACGAAGCCGCCGGCCATGCTGCCCATCTGGATCGTCATGGTGCCGCCGCTCACGGTGGCCTGCTTGTCGGGCACCGGCTCTCCGACCAGGGTCTGGTGGGACGCCAGGCCCGTGACCTTGACAGAGTAGCTGCCGGTCAGAGCGCCTCCGTCCGCACGAATCCCGACGGCGGTGTCGTCCGCGCTGCTCGCGGTTGCCGCCTGCCAGGTCGTGAGGCTGCTCAGGTCTCGCGAAGCCGATTGCAGCTTGTCGAGTGCAGCCTGCAGTTTGCCGAACTCCGAGATCGTCGTCTGGAGACCGCTAGCCCGTTGCTCGAGTGCCTGCAAGGGCTGGCGCTCGATCTCCATGAGTGAGGAGACGATCGCGTTGACGTCGATTGCACCGCTGGTGCCGGATATGCTCGTAGCCATGACTCAGTTATCGGCAGCCCGGTCCCTCAGTTGAGCGCTTTCGGCGGCGGGTCTCCCGTCGGTCGGTCCGAACGAGGCCGGCGATCGGTCCAGGAACGCCAGTGGCGCCACCGGACCGGCTCTGATCAGCCGAGCAACTTGAGGACGTTGGCCGGCAGCTGGTTCGCCTGCGCGAGCATCGCGTTACCGGCTTGCTGCAACACCTGCGCACGGGTCATGGCCGCGGTTTCGGCGGCGAAGTCGGCATCCATGATCCGGCTGCGCGCCGCGGCCTGATTCTCCGAGGCCACCTGCAGATTCGAGATGATCGCCTCGAAGCGGTTCTGAGTCGCACCCCAGACGGCCCGTTCGTTGTTGATCACGTCCAGCAGGGTATCGATGTTGTCCATTGCGGTCGTTGCGTTCGCTGCCGCGGTCAGATCACCACCCGTCACCGCGCCGACCTCGGCCTGACTGGCCAGATTTCCGCTGGTGATCGTGAAGGTATCGTCGGCGGTCGTGCCCGCACCGATCTGGAACGTCTGCGTCCCGGCACCGCCCGCGAGGATGTCGGCCCCATTGAACCGGGTGCCATTGAGCATCCGCTGCACCTCCTGGGCGAGCTGCTGGTACTCGGCATCGAGATTGGCTCGATCTCCGTCGCTGTTGGTGGCGTTGGCCGATTGCACGGCGAGTTCACGCATGCGTTGCAGCATGTCGCTGATCTTGCCCAACGCCCCTTCCGCGACCTGGGCCATCGAGATGCCATCGTTGGCATTGCGCATCGCGACGTTCATGCCGCGCACTTGCGAGTTCATGCGTTCGGCGATCGCCAGACCCGCGGCATCGTCCTTGGCGCTGTTGACGCGCAATCCGGACGACAGGCGCTGAATAGCGAGCGCCATGGCATTGTTGGTGCTGCTGAGGTTTCTCTGGGCGTTCAGCGACGCCAGGTTGGTGTTGATGACCTGCGGCATCGGAAAACTCCTTGGGTTCTTCCAAAAGCGACAGATGCATCTTAGGTGGGTGTGCGGTGGGTTGATGATGCGATAAGCGCCGCATCATCAGCCCCTTTGCGTGCGCACAGCACGAATGTCCACCGCCGGCGGCCGGCGGTGGACGACAGGGCCCGGCGCGACGGCCAGGCCCCCGTCGCGGAGGTTCAGCGCAACAGGGCCAGAACGTTGTTCGGCGCTGCGTTCGCCTGCGAGAGCATGGCCACGCCGGCCTGCTGAAGCACCTGTGCGCGGGTCAGGCTCGCGGTCTCGGATGCGAAGTCGGCATCCATGATGCGGCTGCGAGCGGCCGACTGGTTCTCAGACGAGATCTGCAGGTTCGAGATGACGGCATCGAAGCGGTTCTGCACGGCACCGTAGGTGGCGCGCTCGGTGTTGACCGTATCGATCAGCGTATCGAGGTTGTCCATCGCGGTGGTGGCATTGGCGGCCGACGTGATGTCGCCGCCGGTCACGGCCGTGACGTCGCCGTTCGCGCTCATGTCCGTGGTGGTCACCGTGATCGTGTCGTCAGCGGTCGTGCCGGCACCGATCTGGAACACCAGGGCCCCGGCGTCGGCACCGACGATGGCCTGCCCGTTGAAGCGCGTGCCCGAGAGCGTCCGGGTGACCTCGGCCGCGAGTTGCTGGTATTCGGCGTCGAGGTTGGCACGGTCGCTGTCGCTGTTCGTTGCGTTGGCGGCCTGCACTGCAAGTTCCCGCATGCGCTGGGCCATATCACCGACCTTGCCGAGCGCACCCTCGGCGGTCTGAGCCAGGGAGATGCCGTCGTTGGCGTTGCGGATGGCCACGTTCATGCCCCGAACCTGTGCATTCATGCGCTCGGCGATCGCGAGGCCCGCCGCATCGTCCTTGGCGCTGTTGACGCGCAGGCCGGTCGACAGTCGCTGGATCGACTGGGACATCAGGCTCTCGGTGGTGCTCAGATTGCGCTGGGCATTCAGCGACATGACGTTGGTGTTGATGATCTGTGGCATTGCCAAACTCCTAGATAGGTTTCGTGTCGGTCCATCGACCGCAACTTCCGCCGGCGCATTGCTTTGGCGGCTGGTTTCAACCCGAGTGCGCCGGAATCTGGCGATCGGTCAACGGGCGTTCCCGCTTGGATGAGTTATCGGCGCACGGTCGCGGGGCTTTAGCGAACCCACATTCATCGGGCAACTCGCCGCGAAGCCGGATGCTCTCGGTGCGCAGGCGGTTCGGCAGACGGGAAGCGCCGTGCAACGCGTGAACCAACGATGATCCGATCCAGCGGCTATCGGCCAATCATGGCGATCTTTGAATTGCGCTGTTCCAGGATCGTTTTCCGATCCATCAAGGGCTCGTTTGCACTCGAAAAGTGTCGCGTGCGGGCGAATCTCGGCCGATTTGCCGTTCGTACGCCGACCAACGGCGCACGGTCGAACCAACCCGATGAGGTCATGTCGCGGTGACGAACGTCGTCGATCGGGAGAGGCACGGTCGACGGAATGAACGGCGTAGGAATTCTTCTGACTGGTCGTCGGAAGAATGTGTGCCGTGCAAATGGCTTTTTTCCGATTCAAGCACCCGATTCGCTGGCTGACACTGAATTCACCACGGATTCGGACCGGCTTTTCCACCGGTCAATACTTGACGGAGTGATGTGATGAACTACGAAGATGCACTGGCCAACGGGATCGCCGAGGTCAATCTTTCATATCTGATCCTGGCGCAGCAGATGCTGCGCGCAGACAGGGCGAGCGCGCTGTATCGTCTGGGAATCACCGAGCAGGTCGCCGAGCTGATCTCGAGCCTCAAGCCCAGTCAGTTGCTCAAGGTGGCCTCGAGCGGCTCGCTGATGTGCCGTATCCGGGTTCAGGACGCCACCGTATGGGATCTGCTGGCCGACCACGCCCGTAGCGACAGTCTGCGCGGCGAGAAGTCAGCCGAGCGCCTGCATGCCCGCATCCTGGTCGCTGGTCAACACGAGGAGGCGGTGGAATGAGCGCGCGCAGCCTTCTGGACGACAATCGTCAGATGCACCGGGCGATCAGCCTGATCGAACTCGGCGCCCGGCTGCAAGTCCTGCAAGCCGAGACCAATCTCCCCTATGAGCGACTGCTGCGCCTTTATAAGGAAGTGGCCGGACGGTCGCCGTCGAAGGGGCAACTGCCGTTCTCGACCGACTGGTTCATGACCTGGCAACCGAACATCCACGCGTCTTTGTTCTTCAACATCTATCAGTATCTGATCAAGGCGACTGAGATCGACGACATCGATGCGCTGGTCAAGGCTTACAAGCTGTACCAGGAAGAGGTGCGGATGACCGCGGTCGAGCCCTTGTTGTCCATTACGAGGGCCTGGAGACTGGTTCGCTTCGTCGATGCCGGCATGATCGGTACGACCCGTTGCGTCCGTTGCAGCGGCTCGTTCATCACTCATCCGTACGAGCTGGGCAAGTCTTACGTATGCGGTCTTTGTCAGCCGCCGGCGCGCGCCGGCAAAGGCCGACGTCGCGGCGCGATTCATTGATGCGCCATCGGTCGGACGGTCAGCCCGTCCATCGTCGAGCGAGCATGTCTGGCCGCAGGAAGACGGGCTGATCCTGAGATTGGCACCTTCTTGCACGGGCAAGAATCCTGGTCAGGGGTGAGCGGCGTACTTCGGCTGTGAGCGTCGTGCGCTGCCGAGCCCTGTTCGACGAGCGGTCCGCCGCTCGATCCATCCCAGCGAGCATCCGGGAAATCCATGTTCGTCATCATTGGTTACGTGGTGGTCTTCATCGCGGTCTTCGGCGGCTACTTCCTGGCCGGCGGGAAATTCGGCGTCATCATCAAGGCGGCGCCTATCGAGATGTTCATCATCGGCGGCGCGGCGCTGGGCGCGTTCTTCGTCGCGAACAACGGCAAGACGATCAAGTCGGTCTTCAAGACCATCCCCGTCTTGTTCAAGGGCTCGAAGTACACCAAGGCGCGCTACATGGAATTGCTGGGTCTGCTCTACGAGATCCTGCAGAAGGCTCGCAAGGAAGGCCTGATGGCCATCGAGCAGGACGTCGAGTCGCCGCATGAATCCGCGCTGTTCGGGCAATTTCCGAACATTCAGCACGATCACCACCTGGTCGAGTTCATCACCGATTACCTGCGCCTGATGGTGTCGGGCAATCTCAACGCACATGAGATCGAGGCGTTGATGGACAGCGAGATCGAGACTCACCACCAGGAGGCGCACGCGCCGCAGGCGGCGATTCAGGGCGTGGGGGACGGGCTGCCGGCGTTCGGTATCGTCGCGGCAGTGCTGGGCGTGGTCAAGACGATGGCCTCGGTCGGCCAGCCGCCGGCCGTATTGGGCATGTTGATCGCGGGCGCGCTGGTGGGAACCTTCCTCGGCATCCTGATGGCCTATGGGTTCGTCAGTCCGCTTGCCAGCCTGCTCGGCCAGAAGGGCGAGGAGGCATCGAAAGAGCTCGAGTGCGTGAAGATCACATTGCTGGCGAGCATGCAGGGCTATGCACCTCAGATCGCCATCGAGTTCGGGCGCAAGATCCTGTTCTCCACTGAGCGGCCTTCGTTCAGCGAGCTCGAGGAACATGTCAAGCAGAAGAAGGCCTGAGGTGCGTCATCCGCTATTGGTCGAGCACCGGCCTTCGTCAGCTGACGCCGGCGGGGCGTCGACATGAGCGGCGGCGACAAGAAGCTTCAGCCGATCATCGTCAAGAAGATCAAGAAGGGCGGGCACGGCCACCACGGCGGTGCCTGGAAGATCGCCTACGCGGATTTCGTTACCGCGATGATGGCCTTCTTCCTGCTGATGTGGCTTCTCGGTTCGACCACCAAGGGCGATCTTCGCGGCATCTCCGACTTCTTCAACACACCGTTGAAGGTTGCGTTGGCCGGCGGGTCGGGCAGCGGTGACAGCTCGAGCATCATCAAGGGCGGCGGTGAAGACCTTACCCGCAGCGTCGGGCAGATCAAGCGTGGCGACATCGATCCGAAGGAACGCACCCGCAATCCGCACGCACTGGCAAGAGAGGCCAAGCGCCTCGAGGGGGAGCGTCTGAAGGGGATGCAGGAGAAGCTGCAGACGATGATCTCGAACGATCCGAAGCTCTCCCGGCTCGAGGGGCAGATCCGGATGCAGCTGACCGTCGAAGGCCTTCGGATTCAGATCGTCGATGACCAGCAAAGGGCGATGTTCCCGTCGGGAAAGGCGGACGTCGAGCCGCACATGCGCGAGCTGCTGCAGGCTATCGGCGGATTGCTCAACGAGGTACGCAACCCGATCTCGATCAGCGGCCACACCGATGCCCTGCCGTTCGCGGCTGGCGCGCGCGGCTATTCCAACTGGGAGCTGTCCACCGATCGGGCCAACGCCTCGCGGCGTGAACTGGTCGCCGGCGGGCTGGCACCGGAGAAGATCATGCGGGTGGTCGGAATGGGTCCGGCGATGCCGCTGCTGCCCGCCGATCCGCGCAACGCGGTCAATCGGCGAATCGCAATCGTGGTACTGACCGAAGCCGCGGCCAGTCAGATGGTGCGCGAGCCGGCCGCTTTCGATCTTGGTCAGGCGGCCCTGGAGGAGGCGACGGCGAGAGCGCGATCGCGCAATGCCGCAGGAGCCGCACCCGGGCCGGTCGATGCGCCGGCGCACACCACCGGGAACATTGCTGACGACCAACCGGTCGAGCCAGGGGCGGGTCCAGGTGATGCCGCGTCGGGCGACGGCGGGCACGATGCCGGATCGGTGCACGAAACCTCCGCCCACGGCGGTTCTTCGGTAGGCGATGAGCATTCGAACGCGCCCGACTCGCACACCCCGCTGCCTGCGCCCGCGCGGTCCGACGCATCACACGAGCCGCCGCCGTCGACACATGCCGACGCTGGCGGGGCCCGCCATTGAACGCGCAATCCGCCCGTCCGGGGCTTGTCACGGCCGCGCCCTCGCTCCCCAAGCACCGGCGCCATTCCGATCGCCCTTATTGGGGTTCGTTTGGTGTCCTGTTCAGTCCATTCACGAGTACCCGGGCGACCAATAATGCCCGGACATGGTGATGCTCAACTGCAATGGCTGACGAAAAAGCTGCCCGCGAAGACAAGACGCTACCGGCGTCGGAGCGCAAGCTGCGCCAGGCCCGGCAGGAGGGGCAGGTCGCGCGCTCCCGGGATTTCGGTCACTTGATGGTGATGGGGACAAGTATCGCTTGTCTGGGCGCCGCGGCCAGCATGTTGTCGCATCGCGCGCGCGATCTCATGGAGCAGGGGCTTCGCTTCGATGCGAGCAGCATCGGTTCGGTCGAGAAGATGTCGGAGCATCTGTTGAAGCTGGGTGGCGAGGGCCTCGCGATCGTGGTTCCGGTCGGACTTGCCGCAATGCTTGGCGGCGTCATCGCCGCCGTGGTGCCGGGCGGCCTTGCCTGGTCGATGAAGCCCCTGAGCCCCAAGTGGGATCGCCTCGATCCGCGCCAGGGTTTGGCTCGTCTGTTCTCCCGCAATCACCTGGTCGATTCGGTGAAGTTGGCGTTGATGGTGGCGGCGCTCGCGACGATCGCGGCTCTGTACCTGCTCTGGCGCTTCGATCACATCGTCGACATGATCCGGGTGCCGCTGGCGCCCTCGTTGCTCATCGCCGGGGATTCGATGCTGATGGGCGCACTGGTGATGTTGCTGCTGCTGCTCGTCGTCGCGCTGGTGGATGTGCCGCTGCAGTTCTTCCGGCACCGGGCCGAGTTACGCATGACCATCCAGGAAGCGCGCCAGGAGCACAAGGAGTCCGAGGGCGACCCGCATCTGCGAGCGCGGATTCGCGAGCGCCAACGTGCGATCGGACGGGCCCGGATGATGGCCAAGGCTCCGACGGCTGACGTCGTGATCACGAACCCGACGCACTATGCGGTGGCTCTTGCCTACCAGGATGGTCGCATGAGGGCGCCGGTCGTGGTCGCCAAGGGTGTCGACGCGCTGGCGTTCCGGATTCGGGAGCTGGCAACCGCCAGCGGTGTGCCTTCCGTCGAGGTGCCCGCTCTCGCACGGGCGCTCTATGCGCACGTGCAGATCGACGCCGAAGTGCCGGAGGCCTTGTATCGCGCGGTTGCGCAGGTTCTGGCCTACGTGTTCCATCTCAAGCGCCACATGCCCGGCACACCGTATCCGACTCAGCCGGACGCCAGCTTGGTGCCGGTCGAGCTCGACCCCGCGCGTGCCGCTGATGCGGAGGGCGTCTGATGGCGGCCGAACAGGACGCGATGCGCGGCGCCGGCACCTTGGGTGAGCTGAAGCTGGGCGGTTTGCGTCTGCCGCTGCCGTCGCCGCAGACTTTTGCCGTGCCGGCGCTGATCGTGGCCATGCTGGCGATGATGATCGTGCCGCTGCCGCCGCTGCTGCTCGATCTGCTGTTCTCGTTCAACATCGCCTTGTCGATCGTCGTCTTGCTGGTCGGTGCGTATACGGTGAAGCCGCTGGATTTCGCGGTGTTCCCCTCGATACTGCTCGTGACCACGCTGCTGCGCCTGTCGTTGAACGTCGCCTCGACGCGGGCGGTGCTGATGAACGGACACACGGGGACCGAAGCCGCGGGCCAGGTCATCGAGTCGTTCGCCGAGTTCGTGATGGGCGGCAACTTCGCGGTCGGCATCATCGTGTTCTCGATCCTGACGGTGATCAACTTCGTGGTCGTCACCAAGGGCGCGGGCCGAATCGCGGAGGTATCGGCGCGATTCGCCCTCGATGCGATGCCGGGCAAGCAGATGGCGATCGACGCCGACCTCAACGCGGGTCTGATCGACCAGCAGGAGGCGCGTACGCGGCGCCGTGAGGTGGCTCAGGAGGCCGACTTCTTCGGTGCCATGGATGGTGCCTCGAAGTTCGTTCGTGGTGACGCCGTGGCGGGCATCCTGATCCTGGCCATCAACGTCATCGGCGGCCTGCTGCTCGGTATGGCCGTACACGGACTCTCGTTGTCGGAGGCGTCGGGCAACTACGTCTTGCTCGCCATCGGCGACGCACTCGTCGCACAGGTTCCTTCGCTGGTGATCTCCATCGCGGCGGCGCTGGTGGTGTCGCGGGTCGGCAACGACGACGACGTCGGTGGTCAGATCTTCAAGCAGTTGCTGAACGTGCCGCGTGCGCTCGGGCTGACGGCCGGTGTCATCGCGCTTCTGGGTAGTGTGCCGGGCATGCCGCACCTGGCATTCCTGTCGCTGGCCGCTGGATGTGGCTGGCTTGCCTGGTGGCTCCCCAGACGGCAGGCCGAGCAAGGCGGGGCCGATGCCGAGTCCGGTCAGCCGGCGGTCGACGCTCAGGAGGCCAGCTGGGATGACGTCACGCCGGTCGACGTGCTCGGCCTCGAATTGGGCTACAAACTGATCTCGCTGGTCGACGCCGACAGCGGCGCCGAACTGCTCGCACGCATAAAGGGTGTGCGCAAGAAGTTCGCCCAAGAGGTGGGATTCCTGCCGCCGGCCGTTCACATCCGTGACAATCTCGAACTACGGCCCGGTCGATACCGCATCACCTTGAAGGGTGTGACGATCGGGGAGGCCGACGGTTTCCCGGGCATGTGGCTGGCGATCAACCCTGGTCGCGCCGCGATCGCGTTGCCAGGAACCCAGACGACGGATCCCGCGTTTGGCCTGCCGGCCGTCTGGATCGATGGCGGGTCACGCGATAGCGCACAAGCCGCCGGTTACACGGTGGTCGATGCAGCGACCGTGCTGGCCACGCATCTGCACCATCTGATGCAGACGCATGCGGCCCGGCTGCTCGGTCGCAGCGAGGTTCAGCAACTGCTCGAGCACACGGGGCGCGTGGCGCAGAAGCTGGTCGACGAGCTGGTCCCGAAGTTGGTCACCGTGCCGCGCTTGCAGCGTGTTCTGCAGAATCTTCTCAACGAAGGTGTGCACATTCGTGACATGCGCTCGATTCTCGAGGCGCTGGCCGAGCATGCCACCGGCAACGACGATGCTGCCCGCCTGACGGAGACGGTTCGTCGAGCGCTCGCGCCGGCTCTGGTGCAACAGATCTTCGGTAAGACCGACCGCCTGCACGTGATCGCGGTCGAGCCCGAGCTCGAGAAGCTGCTGCTGCAGGCACTGTCCGATCCCGAGCATCCGGCGCTGGAGCCCGGCGTCGCCGAGTTCTTCGGGCGCGCCGCGGCCGAGGTTGCCGATCGCCAGGAGGAGATGGGCCATCCGGCCTGCCTGCTGGTGCCGGATCGAATTCGAACATCGGTGGCCAGCATGGTTCGCAAGGCGGCCCCGAGACTCAAGGTTCTCGCCCACGGTGAGATTCCCGAGACGGCAAGCATCGAGATCAGTCGTCTGATCGGAGAGGCATCATGACCCCGAGGAAGTTCGTCGCCCGCAATGCGCGCGAGGCCATGGATCAGGTTCGCGAGGCGATCGGTCCGGACGCGGTGATTCTCGCCAACCGAAAGGTCGATGGCGGTGTGGAGATCACGGCGCTCGATGAATCAGAACTGGCGCGCTGGGAGGCTCAAACGCCGCCCGCTGGCGACGGTGAGCGCAGTTCCGCGGCGAGCGCGCAGCCGCAGCGGTCGAGCCGTGCGACGGCGCCGGCCGGCGAGCCGATGAGCACGGTCAGCTTCCAGCAGTTCGTCAACGACCGCCAACGCCGGTTGCGTGAGCAGGACGAGGTGCTTGTATCGGCGGCCACGGCGGCCGGTGATGGCGGGGCGCCCGATGCACTGCGCGGCCCCGCAGACGACCTCGGGGCGGAGCCGGTCGAGCCGTCTTCGCCACGGACGAGTGCATTGCAGGCAGGGGCGACGATCGCGTCCGAGGCCGTAGCCTCCGCACCCGGCGAGGGTATCGAGGCGGTCATTCGCCGGCGGATGCCGCCCGCATCGTCACCGGGGGAGGCGCCCCGGCCGCCCGCGTCGCCACCCGAGGTCGCCAGCGCCGGTACGAGGGAGATTGCCACCCATGCCGACATGGCCCTGGTCGTCGCGGAGCTGCGCCAGATGAGAAGTTTCATCAGTCAGCAATTCGGAGCGCTTTCCTGGGTCGATGGTGTCCGCCGTACGCCGGCCCAGGCCCGCTTGCTGCGCGAGATGCTGGCCGCCTGTTTCTCACCCAGATTGGCGCGGGCCATGATCGGCAGCCTGCCGAGGGAGAGCAGCGACGAACAAGCCGACCAGTGGCTGCGCGATGCTCTGGTGCGCAATCTTGGTGTGGCTTGTTTCGAGGACGGTCAACTGGAACAGGGCGGCGTGTTCGCGCTGGTGGGGCCGACCGGGGTGGGCAAGACGACGTCGGCCGCCAAGATTGCCGCGCAATGCGCACTGCGGCACGGCGCCCACCAGGTAGGGCTGATCGGCATCGATACCTACCGTGTGGCTGCCCAGGACCAATTGCGGCGCTACGGCGACATCATCGGTATCGATGTTCATACCGTGCGTGACGGTCGGGCGCTGTTGGACACGCTCTCGCGGATGTCCGACAAGCATCTGGTTCTGATCGACACGATCGGCCTCGGTCAGCGTGATCCGCGCATCGAGCGGATGCTCGATTCTTTGACGGTCAGTGCGGTCCGGCGATTGATCGTGGTCAGTGCCGCAGCTCAGCCGGAGGCAATCGACGAGACGCTGGCGGCATACCGCGCCGAGCAGGCCGACGGCGCCCTGTTGACCAAGATCGACGAGGCCTGCCGTCTGGGCGGCGCGCTCGACGCGCTGATTCGATACCGGGTGCCGCTGATGGCGGTCGGTTGCGGACAGCGCGTGCCGGAGGACTGGCAACGACCGGACCCCTCGGCGCTCGTGGAACAGGCTCTTCGTGTACCGCAGACCCGCCACCAGGGTCTCAGCGACATCGACCTCGCATTGTTGATGCAGCGTATCGACCTCGATGAACGACCCGGCACGCGGGTCGTCGACGGAGCGCTTCATGTTTGATCTGGATTTCGATCAGGCCGATGGCCTGAAGCGCTTGTTCCGCGCGCCGCGCGGCTTGCAGTTGAATCTGCTGGCCGATGCCGGTTGTCGTGACCCCTTCGTGGTCGCGCAACAGCTGGTCGAGACGCTCCGGGTCGCCGGCGTGTCGGCCGGCATTGCGAACGCCCAGGGCGGCGCGGCGCACGAGATCCACGGCCGGCCTGTGCTGATCAGCCCGGCATGGCTCGGATCGCTCAGACCCGCGGCCAGCAGCCGTCGCCAGCATGCCGCATTGATCGCTGAGCCGGTTCCCGCTCGTCTGCCGCAACTGTATGCGGCCATCAAGCAGCTGGATGGCGTGTTGGCGCGCGAACCCGTGATGGTGATCTGGAACGAGGGGGCACGCGGCCGCGAGCGTGAGCTGCGTCGACTGTGCGAGACGAATCTCGCGCGCACGGTGGATCGGTTCCTCGGCCGTGGCCTGCTGTTCCGGGATTGGTCGACGCTGACGGCGGGGCGCGAGGGACGCGCCGATCCGACACCGCTCGAGTGGATGTCGATGGCCGTCGTTCAGCGATTGGACGGACTCACCACGCCGGGCATGGCCTGGGCGAACTGATCGGAGAGTGGGTATGTATACCGCACAAGGCGAACTGGATCAGAGCTCGATGATCGAGCGTTACGCGCCGATGGTCAGGCGTGCTGCGCTGCAAATGGCCGGGCGGCTGCCGGCCAGCGTCGACGTCGGCGATCTGGTGCAGGCCGGCATGGTCGGGCTGATGGATGCGCTATCGCGCTACGACGAGGCCGGTGGCGCGCAGTTCGAGACCTTCGCGATGCAGCGCATTCGCGGCTCGATGCTCGACGAACTGCGCGGCAGCGATTGGATGCCCCGCTCGGTGCGGCGGGCCCAGCGTTCGATCGAGAAGGCCGTGGGACAACTCGAGCAGCGTCTGGGCCGCTCACCGAGCGAGCGCGAGATCGCCGACGAGATCGGTGTGTCCCTGGCGGAGTATCAGAAGATGCTCAATGACGCCCGCGGTATGCAACTCGTCTACCTCGAGGACCTGTCCGGTCCGGATGCGGACGAGAACTTCCTCGCGCGCTACGAACCGCAGGCCAACGAGGACATGCTTTCCATTCTGCGCAGTCCGCAGTTCCGGGATGCCCTCGAGCAGGCCGTGGCCCAGCTGCCCGAGCGCGAGCAGCTGATCATGGCGATGTACTACGAGCAGGACATGAACCTGAAAGAGATCGGCGCGGTCCTCGGTGTCACCGAGTCACGGGTGTCGCAGTTGCACAGCCAGGCGGTGGCGCGCCTGCGCACGCACCTGAAGAACTGGCGCTGATCGGCGGGCACGCCGCGAGCGCGAACCGGCCCGGCAGCGCACGACCTGCCGGTAAGGCAGGCAAACGATGTCGTCTCTACGAGGCCCGAGCGGTGCCTGACTCGGACCAGGCATCGTCTCGCCGGGTTGGCGCGCAGATAGCAAGAAACCCGGTCCGTGACCGGCCAACGCAAAGACCTGGCCGGCGACCAAGCAGTGGGTGGCCTGGTCAGCGGCCGGGCAATTCGTAGACGTGTTGGTCGCGCCCGAGGATTCGCAGTCCGGCGCCGGTCTGATTCAAGCGGCGGTTCAGCACGCGCTGATAGCGGTCCAATTGGGCGCTGACGCGTTCGAGCTGCAGCGGATCGAGATGGATTCCCGACGAATTGCGCGCCAGAGCGTGAAGCCTGGCGCGGATGTCTTCGGCACGGGCGACGATTGCATCGGGCTCGGCCCGATGCAGATCGTCGATGGCCTCGGCCAGGCTATCGGTCAGGGCCTTGAGTACGTCGGGTGGCTGGCCCGGCACCGAACTTCTCCTGGTTGTTGACCTGATCCTTCGGGGGCTCTCCGGTCAGCGACTCGAACGCCGAGATCATCTCGACCAGCGAGGCAGCCTCATGGATCATGCGCTCGGCGACGGCCGAGATGTCGATCTTGAAATCACCACGCGCAATCGCATTCTTGACTTCGGCGACCTTTTCGGCCCGGACATCGCCGTCGGGCGACTGAGACTGTCCCAGCCGTGAGGCCGGCGACAGCTCGACGCGATCGGTCTCGGTGACGCCCTGTACGGGGCGGTCCGCGCCGTTCGCGCCCGACGTGCCGGGCAGATGCCGCGGCAGCTCGGGTCCGGAAAGGTCAGGTATTTGGCCAACTTTCATCGCCATCTCCTGGGAGTGGGAACTCCATGTACCCCTATTATCGGCGTGAAATCGGCCAACATTAGCGCCGGTGATCGTCGTTTAATGACCGGAATTCCGATTGCTGGTGCGCTCATAGGACGATGTCGACCGTTCGTCCGCTGAGGCGCCCCATGAGTACCTTGCCGTTCTCGGTCCGGACGCGCAAGGTCTGGCCGTCGGCGCCCGCCGAAAGCGCCACCCCGCCGGCCTGCACGGTGAAGCCCGAGCCCAGAACCCGGATCCGGACCGGATCGCCGGCGGCGATCGTTGGTTTGACTCTCAAGTGATGGGCGAGAAGCAGCTCGCCGGCCCGCATGGGTCGGGTGGTCATCTGGCCGTCGAGCTGATCCGGGTTGGTCATCGGCTGACCCGGTGAGGCGGTCAGTTCCATTTCGGCGAGCTGAAAGTCGTCCGGGCCGACGGCGGCGTTGGCGCGCAGTTCCCTGGCGGCGACCAGCGCCTGTCCGAAGACCTTCACGGTCACCGGCAGCATCACGGTCCATCGTGCGCCGTCGACGCAGCGCACACCCAGCCGCGATCGCCCCCACAGCCGCGTGCCGTAGGGCAGGAAAGGCTCGACGCGTCGGCACGGGGCCAGTCGCGTTCCCTGGGGCAGATCGCCGAAGCGCACTTCGACCCGGTGGTCGGGCCCGACCTGCGCTCGAACGAAGGCCTCGAGCATGGCATCGGCGTCCTGTGCATGGGCAGCATTCAGCGCCATCAGGGTGGCCAGAACGGTGAGCAGAAGTTTCGATCGCATGGTCGTGAGCATACGACCGCCGCATGGTGTGCAGAAGGGAAATAGCGATGCTGGCCGGCGTTTGTTCGGGACTTAAGTTTTGCGGATCGCTGTCACCATCGGCGCCATTGGAGTTAACCTGAATAAAGGAGGTCGGGATGCTGGATCGTCTGACCACCACACTCAATCAACATGCCACTGCACTGGAGTTGCGCGCCGAGCGCCAGCAGGTGCTGTCAGCGAACATCGCCAATGCCGACACCCCCGGCTATCTGGCACGCGATTTCGACTTCGGCGCACGTCTGCGCGAGCTTCTCGCCGGCGACGGCCGGGTCGGCGCCAAGCAGGTCGTGTCGACGGACCCCAATCACCTCGGTGGCCTGAGCCGGGGGGCCGACGGCTCGCTGCAGCTCACGACGCTCAAGTACCGTGTCGCCGAACAGGCGTCCCTGGACGGCAATACGGTCGATATCGATCGTGAGCGGGCCAACTTTGCCGACAACGCGCTGCGCTACGAAGCGTCGCTCAAATTCATTAACGGCAATGTGCGCAAGATCTTGAGCGCCATTCGCGGCGAGTGACGGAGAGTCATCATGTCCCTGAACAGAATATTCGAGATCTCGGCCAGCGCAATGCGCGCGCAAGGCCAGCGTTTGAACGTCGTGGCCTCCAATCTGGCCAACGCCGATGCCGTCGCCGGTCCGGATGGCGAGGCCTACAAGGCGCGGCAGGTGGTGTTCAAGTCGCTGGCCGAGCAGAACGAGCCCGGTGGCGTCAAGGTCAGCGATGTGGTCGAGGTTCAGACACCTGGACGCCGTGTGTTCAACCCCGGTCATCCGCTGGCCGACGAGACCGGCTTCGTGACGCACAGCAACGTCAACGTGGTCGAGGAGATGGTGAACATGATCTCGGCCTCGCGCGCCTATCAGAACAATGCCGAGATCATGAATACGACGCAGCAGCTGATGCTCAAGACGCTGCAGCTCGGTCAATAGCGAAGAGAGTCCCGGCCATGGCCAATGCGATCAACCCGGTTTCGAATGCTGCGACGGCGCCGCGGGTGAGCGGTGCGTTCGGCGCCGCCGGCGGTGCGGTTCCGAGCTTCGAGCAAATCATGCAGGCGAGCACGGTCAAGGAGACCGTCGGCACGCAGAGCGCGTCCGGCGTTGCCAGCCTGGGCGAAGACAATCAGGCCACCGAGGACCGCTTCCTCGCGCTGTTGGTGGCGCAGATGAGCAACCAGGATCCGCTCAATCCGTTGGACAACGCCGAGGTCACGACCCAGCTGGCACAGATCAACACCGTGCGTGGCGTCGAAGATCTGGGTAAGACGATGAACAAACTGCTCGATCGGCTTGCCAGCCAGAGCCCGGTCGCCGGTGCGTCGATGATCGACCGCCAGGTGCTGGTGCCTTCGAGCAGCATCGACGTGTCCGATTCCGACATGGCGCCGGTGCGCGTGGCCGCCGAACTCACGCAGCCGGCGCAGCAGGTGGTTGCCGACATCTATGGATCCGACGGTGTGGTCGTGCGCAGCTTCGATCTCGGCACGCACGCGGCCGGAATGGTCAGTTTCGAATGGGACGGCCGGGATTCCGAGGGGGAATGGGCGCCAGAGGGGCGCTACGGCCTGCGCGTGCGCGCGCTGGGCAGCGATGGCGAACAGAGCCCGGTGACCTCGGTCGCCGAGCGTGTGGTCGGCGTCGAGAGGGGGAGCGATGGTCTGAACCTGCGCCTGCAAGGCGGCGCAAGCGTGCCCGAGTCGTCGATTCGGGCCATTTTCTGAAGACTTCTTCGTTGGAGCGATAGCATGGGATTTCAGCATGGTCTGAGCGGTCTTAATGCCGCGGCGCGCAATCTGGACGTGATCGGCCACAACGTCTCGAACGCGAACACGGTCGGCGCCAAGACCACCAGGGTCGAGTTCGCAGACATGTATGCGAGCGCGGGCGCCAGCGCAACCTTCACGGGCCTGGGCGTCACCGTGCAGGATGTCAACCAGCAGTTCACGCAGGGTGACCTCACCTCGACCAACAATCCGCTCGACATGGCGGTCAACGGGTCAGGCTTCTTCCGGATCGAGTCGCCGGCCGGCGAGATCTCCTATACGCGCAACGGCCAGTTCAAGCTCGATCAGGACGGTTACATCGTGACCTCCTCGGGCAGTCGTCTGACGGGTTTCCCGGCTGACGACAACGGACGCATTCAGCAAGGCGTCGCAGGCGCGCTCAATCTGGATCGCGCGAACCTGAGTCCGCAGATGACGACCCGGGTCGATGCCGATCTGAACCTCGATTCGCGTGAGGACATGCCGACCGCGGCCTTCGACCCGGCGGATGCCACCAGCTTCAATGCCGCGACGTCGATCAAGGTGTTCGACCAGCAAGGGCGTGATACCACGGTCGCGCTGTACTTCCAGAAAACCGCGAACAACGCCTGGGACATCTTCGCGACCGCCGATGGTACCCAGATCGGCGCCACGGCGGTGGGTGCATTGGCGTTCGACAACACCGGCGCCGTCGACCAGGGCGTCACCCCGATGCCGTTCACGCTCGGTGTGCCGACCGCCGCCGGCGGCACCGTCACGGTAGACGTGGATCTGTCCAACGTCACTCAGTACGGCTCCATCTTCGGCGTGACGGCGCTCAATCAGGACGGCTACACGACGGGCCAGATGGTCGGCTTCGGGATCGACAAGGACGGTACGGTCATGGCCCGGTATACGAACGGCGAGACCCGCGCCCAGGGCCAGATCGCGCTGGCGAACTTCGCCAACCCGCAGGGCCTGGCGGCGATGGGCAACAACCGCTGGGCGGAAACGGCCGAGTCCGGCGCACCGCTGGTGGGCGCGCCCGAGAGCGCTGGCATGGGTGGCATCCAGTCGGGCGCACTCGAGCAAAGCAACGTCGACCTGACCGGTGAGCTGGTCTCGATGATCATGGCGCAACGCTCGTATCAGGCCAATGCGCAGACCATCAAGACGCAGGATCAGGTTCTGCAGACCATCGTCAACATCCGCTGACGGATGGCGGCCCTCGGGTCGCCTTCGTTAGCCTCTGATCGGAGGCGCGTGCGTGGACAAGCTCATCTACCAGGCAATGACCGGTGCCAAGGCGCTCGAGCAGCGGCAGCATGCGCTCGCCAACAACCTGGCCAATGCGAGCACCGACGGCTTCCGTGCCGACCTGGCGGCATTTCGCGCCGTGCCGGTGCGCGCCGAAGGCACGGCCACCACGCGTGTCTTCAGCCTCGAGGCCACCAGTGGTTTCGAAAGTGCGACTGGGCCGCTGCGCCACACGGACAATCCGTTGGACATGGCGATTCGTGGCCGTGGCTGGTTCGCCGTGCGTACGCCGGATGGTCAGGAGCGCTACACCCGCAACGGCTCGTTCATGGCGGGCGCGGACGGCAATCTGCAGACGCTGGCCGGTCTGACGGTGCTCGGCGACGGCGGACCGATCGCCGTTCCCGAAAACGCTCAGATCCATGTCGGCGGCGACGGCACCGTGTCGGCGCAAGTCGGCAACCAGACGCCGGTCCAACTCGGGCGCTTGAAGCTCGTCGATCCGCCGGTCGAGGATCTGGTCAAGCAGGGCAACGGTCTGCTCGCGCTCAAGGACGATGGCGTGGCGCCGGCAGACGAAACCGTAACCGTCGTGCAGGGATCGCTCGAGGGTAGCAATGTCAACGTGGTCGAGTCGATGATCGGCATGATCGCACTATCACGTCAGTTCGAGATGCAGATGCGCATGCTGCAGACCGCCGAGCAGAACGATGTTCGCGCAACCACCGTGCTCTCGCAGCAGGGTTGATGCGTCGCTAGCAGGAGATCGCCGCAATGTTTCGTTCCCTTTGGATCGCCAAGACCGGCCTCGACGCCCAGCAGGTGCAGCTCGATGCCATTTCGCACAACCTCGCCAACGTCGCCACCAATGGCTTCAAGCGCTCGCACGCGCAGTTCGAGGATCTGCTCTACCAGAATCTGCGCCAGGCTGGCGGACTGTCGAGCGCGCAGACGCAGTTGCCGACCGGCCTGCAGCTGGGCACCGGTGTGCGACCGGTCGCCACCAGTCGCATCTTCACCCAGGGCACGCTGCAGCAGACCGGCAACGAACTCGATCTGGCCATCGACGGGCGCGGCTTCTTCACCGTGCAGATGCCCGACGGCACGACGGCCTACTCGCGTGACGGCTCCTTCCGTATGGATGCGCAAGGGCAACTGGTCACGCCCAACGGCATGCCCCTGAGCCCGCCGATCTCGTTGCCGCAGAACACTCAGACCGTGACGGTCGGCCGCGACGGCATCGTCTCCGTACAGGTGCTGGGCCAGCCCGGGCCGGTACAGGTCGGTCAGGTGCAGCTGGCCACGTTCTTGAATCCGGCGGGTCTGGATCCGCGTGGCCAGAACCTGTTCATCGAGACCGCGGCCTCCGGTGCTCCGGGCATCACCACACCTGGCCTGGGCGGAGCGGGCCTGATCAATCAGGGATACGTGGAAAGCTCCAATGTCAACGTCGTGGAGGAATTGGTCGCGATGATCCAGACCCAGCGTGCCTACGAGGTCAACTCACGGGCGATCTCGACCAGCGATCAGATGCTCGCCAAACTGAGCCAGATCTGAGGAGGCGGCCGACCATGGGTGACAAGCGAAACGGATCGTTGCGGTGGCTGCCGGCGCCCTTGCTCGCCTGTGCGCTCGGCGCGTGCACATCGATCGACTCGGGTGTGCACATCGCCACGCCGACGACCATCGCACCGCCGCCGGTGCCGAGCGCCGAACCGCAGGTCCGCACCACCGGAGCGATTTACTCCGAGGTCAGCTGGCGACCGCTGTTCGAAGACCGTCGTGCGCGCCATCCGGGTGACATTCTGTCGATCGAGATCACCGAGAAGACATCGGCGAGCCAGAGTACCAACAGCCAGATCGACCGCAGCGCCAAGATCGATGGTGGCATCGTCGCATTGCCGTTCACGGGGGCCTCCGCGCTTGCCCGGGCGAACTTCGAGGGCAACTCGAGCAATTCCTTCCAGGGCAAGGGCAACAACGAGAGCGACAACGTGTTCAAGGGCAACATCACGGTGACCGTCATCGACGTACTGTCCAATGGCAATCTGCGCGTCTCCGGCGAGAAGCAGATCGGCCTCAATGGCAGTGTCGACATATTGCGCTTCTCGGGCGTGATCAGCCCGCGCACGATCCGTCCAGACAACAGCGTGGTTTCGACCCAGGTGGCCGACGCCCGCCTGGAGTTCACCGGGCGCGGCCCGGTTCACGAGTCGCGTGTGATGGGCTGGTTGTCGCGCTTCTTCCTCAGCTTCCTGCCAATCTGATGACCACTCTGCATCCCGCCTCGATGACCCGGCTGCTGTCGGCCTTCCTGCGTGCGATGCTCGCGCTGCTGCTGCTGGTCCAGCCGTGGCCGGTGCTCGCCGAACGCATCAAGGAGTTGGCCAGCATCCAGGGCGTACGTTCGAATCAGTTGATCGGCTACGGCATCGTCGTCGGCCTCGACGGCAGCGGCGACCAGACCGCACAGGCGCCGTTCACCGCGCAAAGCGTGGAGTCCATGCTCGCGCAACTCGGCGTGCAGTTGCCGGACGGCGTTTCGCCGCAACTGAAGAACACCGCCGCTGTCATGCTGACCGCGACCTTGCCAGCCTATGCGCGTCCCGGGCAGGAGATCGACGTCACCGTCTCTTCATTGGGCAACGCGAAGAGCCTGCGCGGCGGAACGCTTCTCCTGACCCCTCTGCGGGGCGCCGACGGCCAGGTCTATGCGATGGCGCAGGGCAATGTCGTCGTCGGCGGCGCCGGTGCCGGAGCCGCCGGCAGTTCGGTGCAGATCAATCATCTGAGCGCAGGCCGGGTGCCGGGTGGGGCGACCGTCGAGCGCGCGGTCGCCAACGACGTGTTGGGCGGTGACGAGGTACAGTTCGAGCTCTCCGAGACCGATTTCTCGACCGCCAAGGCGGTCGTGGACGCGATCAATGCCGAGCTCCAGACGCCCGACGGCTTCCCGGTCGCCGAGGCGCTCGATGCACGCGTGATACGGGTGCAGCTGCCGGCCGACACCAGCCGGCGAGTCGGTTTCCTGGCGCGGATCGAGAACCTCGAGGTGGCCTCGATCCGCCCGCCGGCGCGCGTGATCGTCAATGCGCGCACGGGTTCGGTCGTCATGAACCAGAGTGTCGTTCTGTCTCCGTCGGCGGTTGCGCACGGCAATTTGTCCGTGACGATCAGCAGCAACCCGCAGGTATCGCAGCCGAACGCCTTGGCTCAAGGTTCGACGGTCGTGACCGATAAGGCGGATATCACGATCGAACAGGAGGGGGGCGCGCTGATGCTCATGCAGGGCGCGCCGAGACTCGCCGATGTCGTCAAGGCACTGAATGTGCTGGGTGCGAGTTCCCAGGACCTGATCGCGATTCTGCAGGCGCTCAAGGCCGCCGGCAGCTTGAATGCGAAGCTGGAGATCATCTGATGGCGGGTCTGAACGAGGTCTTGCTGGCCGCTGGCGCGCAAAAGCCGCTGCAGGACGCGCGCGCGCTGGATGCCCTGAAGCGCGCGGCTCACGACGATCCCAGGAGCGCGATCCGTCAGGCCGCTGGCGAATTCGAGGCCATGTTCACCCGTCAGCTGCTCGATTCGATGCGGGCGGCGCTGCCCAAGAGCGGGCTGTTCGAGGGGCCGGGCAGCGAAATGATGACGCAGATGCTCGACGACCAGTTGGCCAAGCTCGGGCAGGGAACGCAGGGCGGACTGGGCGACATGATCGCCCGTCACCTGTCACGCTACGTGGATCCGCAGGCGGCCGGGCCAACCCCGGCTGCCGATGCCGCGAACGCCGCCCCCGGCAAGCCGACCTCGTCGGCCGTGCTCGACCGTCTGTCGGCCGTGGCCTACCAGCCGTCTCACTCGGCGCCGGCGGCGGCGCCCGACCTTGACCAGGTCATCGAGCGTGCGCAAGTGGTGTTGGAGAACGTGCCGGCCTGGCTCGAGGCGTCGATGCAGCCGGAGCAGCCCGTGTCCGGCTTGCCCGCGAGCCGTCGCAGCGAGTTGTTCGTCGAGCGACTATGGCCGCAGGCGCGAGCAGCCGAAGCCGCGACCGGCGTGCCGGCGAAGTTCATCATCGGTCAGGCGGCGCTGGAGTCGGGCTGGGGACGCGGCGAGATCCTGCGCCCGGACGGCAGTCCGGCCTTCAATCTGTTCGGTATCAAGGCGGGTTCCGATTGGCGGGGCGACACCGTGGCGGTGAACACGACGGAGTATGTGCACGGACGCCCCGTCCAGCAGCTCGAAACCTTCCGTGCCTATGGCTCGTACACCGAGGCCTTTGCAGACTGGGCCCGCCTGATGCGTGAGAACCCGCGCTACGCCGGCGTGCTGCAGGCGGCCGACTCGGTCCGCGATTTCGCTTACGGCCTGCAGGCCGCGGGCTACGCGACCGACCCGCGCTACGGTCACAAGCTGGAGCAGGTCATCAACAAGACCATCGAGATCCGCGAGGCCGGCAATGCCGGTTGACGACCGCGCCGCCGCGCGCACGAGGGCGCTCTTTCGCCGGGAGCGGGTGACATGGGTGTACTGAATATCGGGGCATCGGCGCTGAACGCTGCCTATACGCAGCTGCAGACGACCAGCCACAACATCGCCAATGCCCAGACTCCCGGTTACAGCCGTCAGGAAACGGTCTTGCAGGCGTCATCGGCACAGTTCACGGGTGGCATGTTCGTCGGCGGCGGGGTCGAGGCGGTCGACGTACGCCGGGCCTATAACGCGATGCTCACCGGTGAGGTCAATGCCGCCACCGCTGCCAGATCCGAGAGCGGCGCACGGGCGCAGGCGATGACCCGACTGGAGTCGTTCTTCAACGATCGCGAGTCCGGTATCGGTGTCCTTCATGATGAACTTCGGCAGGCCTTGGCCGACATCGTCAATCAGCCCTTCGACCCCGCTGCGCGCACGGTTGCGCTTGCGCGCGCGAACACGTTCGCGGAGCGCGTCACCGACACGGACCGGGCTCTGGACTCACTGCGCAACGATGCCGATCTCGAGCTGCGGCAGAACGTTCGCTCGCTCAATGACGAGCTGGCCGAATTGGCCGATGTCAATCGCCGGATCGCGACGCAGCAAGGCTCGCAGGCTTCGCCCAACGATCTTCTCGATCAGCGCGATGCCCTGGTCGAGGGCATCAATGCGCGCATGAAGGCCAATGCGCACATCAACACCGACGGTACCGTGACGCTGTTCGCGGCCACTGGCGACGCGTTGGTGATCGGCGAAGACGCGATGCGGATTTCGGTGACGAGCGACACGCTCGACATGGAACGGCTGCGACTGTCGATTGCCACTGGCGACGAACCGGTCGTGCTCAACGATCGGATGCTCGCGGGTGGCGCAATTGCGGGTCTGCTGGCTTTTCGAAACCAAGACATCACCATGGCGCGCAGCCAGCTGGGTCGCTACGCGGCGGCCGTGGGCAGCGCCTACAACGAACAGCAACGTCTGGGTCTCGATCTCAATGGTGATGCCGGGCGTGATCTGTTCTCGATCGCTGCCGCGCGTACCGTGGCCTCGACGGACAACACGGGTACTGCCGACTTCGCGATCGCCATCGACGATGCGACGGCGCTCAAGGCGAGTGACTACGAGCTGGTCTACGACGGCAGCGATTTCACCCTGACGAGGCAGTCCGACGGAGTTCAGCGAACCTTTGCTTCGTTGCCGCAGACCGTCGACGGGTTGGAGATCGCGGTGGCATCGGGCGCGGTCGCCGCGGGTGATCGCTATACCCTCAAGACCGCGTCGGCCTATGCTGCCGGATTCGAGATGGCGCTGGGTTCGCCGCGGGAGTGGGCGGCTGCGTATGCCAGCGCGCCGGTCCTGGGACAGGGCAACACCGGTTCGCTGACCGTCGGCGACTTTGCCGTGCGGGGCAACGATCCGAATCTTGCGGCCGATGTCTCGATCGTGTTCACGGGACCGAACAGCTTCGACGTGACCGGCACGGGGACGGGCAATCCGACCGGCGTCGCGTACACGCCAGGCGGCAAGATCAGCTTCAACGGCTGGGAGATCGAGCTCAACGGAACGCCGGCCGCGGGCGATCGTGTCGATCTGTCCGCGATCGGCGACAGCCTCGCCGACAACCGCAATGCGCGTCGACTGCTCGACGTCGGCGACAGTCGGATGGTCGACGGTCAGACCGCTGCCGAAGCCTTCGGGGCGGTGCTGGGCGAAATCGGCTCGCATGTGTTCTCGGTCAACACCGATCTTCATCAGTCTGAGATCTGGCAGACCAATGCGACCGCCGCGCGGGACGAGGTTTCCGGGGTGAATCTCGACGAAGAGGCCGCCCGTCTGATTCAGTATCAGCAGGCCTACCAGGCCGCCGCCAAGGTGATCGCGGCCGCGCAGAACATGTTCGACAGCATCGTCAGCATCATGAACTGACCGTGCGATCAGTATGAGCGTAGCTGAGCAACCCATCATCGAGGCGGGGGCAACATGAGCCGAATTTCCACAGCACAGATCGCGCAACGAGCGGTGGAGACGATCCTGGACCGCCAGAGCAGCATCAGCGATCTGCAGACCACCATCACCACCGGGCGGGCGATGACCCGGATCTCGGATGATCCGGCGGCCGCATCCCAGGCCGAGCGTACCCGTTCGGAGATCGCTACCAACACGGTCGAGAGCCGCATGATCGGTTTCGCCCGGCTGCGGCTGTCGCAGGCCGAAGGCGCGCTCGGCGACGGTCAGGAGATCATGCAGCGGGCGCGGGATCTGATGATCGCCGCGAACAACGACACCTACTCGGAAAACGATCGGGCCAAGTTCGCAGCCGAGCTGACCGGGCTGCGCAACGAGTTGTTCTCGCTGGCCAACCGCAGTGACGGATTGGGGTCGTATCTGTTCGGTGGCTACGGCTCGCGCACCGCACCGTTCGAGGATGACGGCGTGAGCGTCACCTATGCCGCCGATCCGGGCGCCCAGCTGGTGGGTTCAGACGGTCGCTTCGCGGTCAGCCTGGACGGACGGTCGCTATTCGAGAACGTCGACAACCTCGGCGCGGTCAAGTCGGTGTTCGGCGCATTCGACGATGCGATCGCGGCGCTTTCCGATCCCGCCAATGCGACGCCCGACCTGCACACGGCGATCGCCGATCAGATGCGCATCATCGATGGCGCCAACGAGCGCTTCGGTACCGCGCGCGCGATGGCCGGTCATCAGTTGAATGCGATCGACCGCGCCGAGCAGGATCTGCAGCGCGGCGAGCTGGCGGCGCGCGAGCGTCTTTCCGATCTGGTCGACGCCGATCTCGCGGAGGCGATCTCCAGGCTCGCGCAGCAGCAGACCCAGCTCGATGCGGCCATGCAGACGTACGTGAAGATCTCAGGGCGGTCGCTGTTCGACTATATCCGCTGAGCGTTGCGCTCGCAGGCCGTTGAATCAGGTCAGGCATCGCGGCGGTGTCGGAACCGCCGGTTGACCGACCCCGGCTGCGAAATCACGACGCGATTCGGTTGACGGTCGGCCCGGAATCCTTACCCGGAACCATCAATACCGCGCCGCTCGCCGGTTGCACCGTGCAGATGAAGATCGAGGCCAGCCAGCGAGTCGAAGCGTGGCTCGTCGGCAGGCCCCTCGACCGCCGGCAGATCGTCGCGACGCAGCCAGGCCGCCCGCAGCCCGGCATCCCGGGCACCCTGTACGTCGCGATGCCAGTCGTCACCGACGTGCAGGACCCGTGCCGGTTCGACGCCCGCCCGCTCGCATGCCAGGTGGAAGATCCGCGGGTCGGGCTTCGCCGTTCCGGCCTCGCGCGCATCGACGATCGTGTCGAACCACCGCGCCAGGCCGATGGCGCCCAGATCGGCGTTGCCGTTGGTGATCGCTATCAATCGATAGCGTTGTGCCCAGGCGGCCAGTACCGGTTCCACGTCCGTGTAAAGGCTCACGAGTTGGCGTGCCTGCAGAAAGATCTCGAAGGCGTCCTCGGCCAGCGAAACCGGCTCACCGGCGTGCGCGAGCGCGTCGCGGAGCAGCCGCAGTCGCAGCCAGCCGACGTCGTGAGCCCATTCGGGGTTGTGTTCGATCAGCCGCGCGCGGTGCGCAGGCCGCCAGGGGCTGGCGAGCAGGTCGGCGGTGGTCGGGGCCCGGGATCGCAGAAACGACGAGAGCGCGGCTTCGGCATTGATCAGTACCGGCCGCATGGGCCACAAGGTGTCGTCGAGATCCAGCGAGATCGCTGCAATGGCGTCCATCACCGAGGCTCCCGTGGTGACCGCGAACGCCCACAGGAGGGCGCCCGCCACTGGAAGGCGGTTGCTCGGTTATATTGGCCATCTTGGTAGGCGAAATCTGACCAGCAAGGAACTGTCATGAGCACGGCTCCCGTTTTCGAGATCGATCCGCAGGCATTCTGGCATGACCCGTATCCGGCGCTGGCGCAGATGCGGGCCAACGCGCCGATCGCATTCGTGCCGCAATTGGGCGCCACCTTGTTCACCCGTCGCGATGACATCGCCGTCTGCGAAAAAAACATCGACGTGTTCAGCTCGCACCAGCCCCAGGGCCTGATGAACCGGCTGATGGGCCACAACCTCATGCGCAAGGACGGGCACGAGCATCTCGCCGAGCGCAAGGCGATGTTTCCGACGGTCAATCCGGTCACGGTTCGCGATGTCTGGCGTGCCAAGTTCCAGGCCCATGCCGATCGCGTCCTTGCCGAACTGGCGCCGCGTGGCGAGGCCGACCTGGTGGCCGATTACGCGATGCCGGTAGCGGCCGAGGCGCTCAAGGACATCACAGGCCTGACCAACATGCGCTATCAGGACATGAACGACTGGTCGCAAGCCATGATCGACGGCATCGCCAACTATGCCGGCGTGGCCGAGGTCGAGGAGCGATGCCACCGAGCCACCGCGGGCATCGATGCCTGCATCACGGCGATGATCCCGGAGGTCGATGCTTCGCCCAACAGCAGCCTGCTGAGCGTTCTGCGGCGCGCCGGCATGTCCGATGACAGCGTTCGCGCCAACATCAAGCTGGCCATCAGCGGCGGTCAGAACGAGCCGCGCGATGCGATCGCGGGCATGGCCTGGGCGCTGCTTGCGCATCCCGATCAACTGGCCTTGGCGCGCGCGGGCTCCGTGTCGTGGCAGAAGGTGTTCGAAGAATACGTACGATGGATGTCACCGATCGGCATGTCGCCGCGACGCATCGCGCGGGAGTTCGAGTACGGCGGTGTGCGATTCGAGGCCGACGAACGAATCTTCTTCATGTTCGGCTCGGCCAACCGCGACGAGGCGCATTTCGAGGCGCCGGAGCGCTTCGACATTCGTCGCGATGCCAGTCGGCACATCGCGTTCGGTGCCGGCCCCCATTTCTGTGCGGGGGCGGCTGCCTCCAAGGTGCTGATCCCAGAGGTCGCGGTGCCGAGTCTGTTGAATCGCCTGCCCGGGCTCGAACTTGCCGGCGGTGAAGTACCCTTCGGCGGTTGGGCGTTTCGCGGCCCCTTGCGCATGCCGGCCAGGTGGTCGCTCAGATGAGCGCCCGAAAACCCGCTCGATGCGAGAAGTTCGTCCGTTTCCAGTCTGCCAGTCCTTGCAAGCGGAGTGACCCGTGACACCCGACGACAAGAAACGCGCCGCAGCGCTGGCGGCGCTGGAGATCGTGCAACCGGACTGCGTGCTGGGTGTGGGCACCGGCAGCACGGTCAATCACTTCATCGACGCTTTGGCGGCGCGCGGGCCGAAGATTCGTGCGGCGGTGTCCAGCTCGGTGGCCAGCACCGAGCGTCTGCGGGCCCATGGCATCGCGGTCGTGAGTCTCGATTCGGCGCTGGCCAACGTTGGCATTCTCGAGTGCTATGTGGATGGCGCCGACGAGATCGACCCCTCGTTCGCGATGATCAAGGGCGGCGGCGGAGCGCTCACGCGCGAAAAGATCGTGGCGGCGGCCGCCAAGTCCTTCGTGTGCATCATCGACGACAGCAAGCGGGTGCCGGTGCTGGGCGCGTTTCGGTTGCCGCTCGAGGTGATCGGAATGGCACTTCCGCTGGTGACGGACAAGGCGCGCCGACTGGGCGCCGAACCAAAGTTGCGCGAGGCCTTCGTCACCGACAACGGCCATCCGATCCTCGACCTCCATGGCCTGCGCATCGAGGATCCGCGCGCCCTCGAGACCGAGATCAATCAGTGGCCCGGGGTGGTGACGGTGGGCTTGTTCGCGCACCGGGCCGCCGACATCTGCCTGACCGGAACCAATGCCGGGGTCGAGCGCGGCTCGCGCCGGAAATAGAGTGTCTCCCTGACAGCCTGCTTGCGCCTTGCCGGCACACGCCAGCCGCGCCCTTGTTTTGACCGCGAGCTTCGGACTCACGACACTCGCGAGCGGCAAGGTGTCAGTCGCTGGGCGGTACGTAGCCGGCCGGCCGGTCGGCGCCCTCACCGAAGAAATAGGCCTCCATCTGCTTGGCAAGGTACTTGCGCGCGCGTGGATCGGCCAGGTTCAGGCGGTTCTCGTTGACCAGCATGGTCTGATGCGTGAGCCACTGCTGCCACGCTTCCTTCGAAACCTGCTCGTAGATGCGTGCGCCGAGCTCGCCAGGGTAGGTCGGACGATCGAGGCCTTCGGCCTCGCGCTGCAGCTTGACGCATTGGACCATTCGGGTCATGGGTTCTCCGGTGACTACAGTGATTTGATGAGGACCTGCGAGCGGCGGTTTTCGTCGTAGGTGGCACGCCGATGCTCGGGCAGTTCGGCCGGCGTGGCGACACGAAAACCGCGCTTGAGGAACCAGTGCATGGTACGGGTGGTGAGCACGTACAACTGATTCAACCCTGCCCGCCGTGCGCGATGTTCGATGTGCCGCAGCAGACGATCGCCGTCACCCTGTCCCTGCACGCCCGGGTTCACGGCCAGGCAGGCCATCTCACCGATGCCCTCGCCCGGCTGGTGATAGAGGGCGGCGCAGCCGAAGATCACGCCGTCGTGCTCGATGACCGAATAGCGGTCGATGTCGCGTTCGATCAGCGCGTGATCGCGCTTGACCAGCGTGCCGTCTTCCTCCATCGGACGGATGATGGCCAGGATGCCGCCGATGTCGTCGGCGCGGGCCTCGCGCAGGGCCTCGAGCGTTTCCTCGACCAGCATCGTACCCAGGCCGTCGTGGCGGAACAGCTCGAGCAGCAGGCCGCCGTCGACCAGATAGGGCACGAGATGCGCGCGCGAGACGCCGCTGCGGCAAGCCTTGAGCGCATAGCGCAAATAAAAGGCCGTATCGTCGTCGAGCGTGCCGGCGTCGATGGCCTGTGCGGCGTCCAGTTCGGACAACTCGCTGATCACCTGGCCGTCTTCGTCGGTGACGCCGGGCCGCTCGATCAGGTAGACGAGTTTGTCGGCGTCGAGCGCGACCGCGATCGCGCTGCTGACGTCTTCCATGGTCAGGTTGAAAGCTTCGCCCGTGGGCGAGAACCCCAGCGGCGAGACCAGCACGATGGCACCGCCGTCGAGGGCGAATCGGATCGCCCGCGTATCGATCTTGCGCACCGTGCCCGTGAACTGCAGGTCGATGCCGCCAATGACGCCCTGCGGGCGCGCGGTGACGAAATTGCCCGAGATCACGCGTACGGTCGAATTCTGCATCGGCGTGTTCGGCAGGCCCTGGGAGAACGCGGCCTCGAAATCGAGGCGAAGCTCGCCCGCCGCCTCCTTGACGCATTCGAGTACAGCCGCATCGGTGATGCGCAGCGAGCCGTGGTAGAGATCCTCGAGCTGGCGCAGCCGGAGCTGCTCGACGACCTGCGGCCGCGAGCCGTAGACCAGCACCAGACGAATGCCGAGCGCATTGAGCAGGCTCAGGTCGTTGACCAGTGTGGTCAACAGCCCGTCGGCGATCAGCTCGCCAGGCACGCCAACGACGAAGGTCTGGCCGCGAAACGCGTGGATGTACGGCGCCACGGTACGCAGCCAGTTCACGAAGTGGGTATCCAGCCCCGTGGGGTTGGCCGCCGCGTCGGGCATCGGGTCGGGGTCGGGCACTGACATGGACGGTGGGTGCGGGGTGGGGCGCTCATTATAATGGCGCCCCATGTCCGATCCGGCCGCCTCCTCTTCGCGTCGTCGGCGTCCGCGCCGCAGGCCTCCCGGGTCCGGGCGAGCGGCGACCGAGGGCGTCGCCGCCTATGTGCCGGGCCCGCTACCTGCCCTGAACCTGCCCGAGGCGCTGCCCGTCAGCGGCGAGCGGGACCGGATCGTCGCGGCGCTGCGCGAGCATCCGGTGGTCATCGTCTGTGGCGAGACCGGGTCCGGAAAGACCACCCAGTTGCCGAAGCTGTGCGCGCTCGCCGGCCGTGGCGAGAGCGGCCGCATCGGCCATACCCAGCCGCGGCGGCTGGCAGCCAGTTCGGTTGCGCGGCGCATCGCCGAAGAACTCGGCACGCCGCTCGGCCAGGACGTCGGTTTCAAGGTGCGCTTCGACGAGACGATCTCGCCCGGAGCGCGGTTCAAGCTGATGACCGACGGCATCCTGCTGGCCGAGACGCTCGGCGATCCGGATCTGTTGCAGTACGACACCTTGATCGTCGACGAGGCGCACGAGCGCAGCCTGAACATCGACTTCCTGCTCGGCTACCTGAAGCGCCTGATCGACGGCCGGCGCCGGGATTCATTGAAGCTGGTCATCACCTCGGCCACGATCGACGCCCAGCGCTTCGCCGAGCATTTCTCGTCCAACGGGCGTCCGGCGCCGGTCATCGAAGTCTCGGGCCGGGTCTATCCGGTCGCGATCCGCTACCTGCCTCCCGAGCCCCAGGGCCGCGAGCCTGAACTCGCCGAGCAGATCGAAAACGCGCTCGAGGCGTTGTGGGCGCAGGCGCCGGGTGACGTACTGGTGTTCCTGCCCGGAGAACGCGAGATTCGCGAGACCGCTCAATGGCTCGAGCGCAGGCGCGCGCGCGCCGGTGCCGGCCGGTTCGCCCAGATCGAGGTGCTGCCGCTGTTCGCCCGCCTGTCCGTGGCCGAGCAGCAGCGGGTGTTCGCACGCAGCAATGGCTTTCGGGTGGTGCTGGCGACGAATGTCGCCGAGACCTCGTTGACCGTTCCCGGCATTCGCTACGTCGTCGATTCCGGGCTTGCACGTGTCAAGCGCTACCGGGTTCGATCCAAGGTCGAGCAATTGCAGATCGAGCCCGTTTCGCGCGCCGCGGCCGATCAGCGCGCGGGGCGCTGCGGCCGCGTGGCCGATGGGATCGCGATCCGGCTCTATGCACAGGACGACTACGAGCAGCGGCCGGCCTATACCGATCCGGAGCTGCTGCGCTCGTCGCTGGCCGGTGTGATCCTGCGCATGATGGCGCTTCGGCTCGGCGATCCAGCCTCGTTTCCGTTCATCGATCCACCGGTGCGCGCCGCCATCAACGACGGATTCGCGCTGCTCGCCGAACTCGGTGCCGTCGACGATCAGCGCCGGCTGACACAGGTCGGCCGGCAACTGTCGCGCCTGCCGGTCGATCCATGCATCGGCCGCATGCTGCTGGCGGCCCACGAGCGGCACTGCCTGCGCGAGGTGTTGGTGATCGCCGCGTTCCTGTCGGCTCAGGATCCGCGCGAGCGCCCGCTGACGGCGCAGCAGGCCGCCGATCAGGCGCACAAGGCCTACGAGGATCCGCGCTCGGATTTCAGCGCAGTCCTGAAGTTGTGGGAGTTCTGGCAGGGATTGCAGAATGAGCGTCGGGAGCGGGAAACCACTCGGCGCGAGCTGCAGCGGCGTCTGGGGCAGGTTTTCCTGTCCGAGCGCCGCCTGCGCGAGTGGGGCGATGTCGAGCAGCAGTTGCGCGAGCAGGTCAGGGAGCTCGGCTGGCGCTTGAACGAGCAGCCGGTCGGCGAGGACGCCTTGCATCAGGCGCTGCTCACCGGGCTGCTCGGCAATCTCGGCTTCAAGCCGCCCGATGAAGCCACCTATCAGGGTACCCACCTGACCCGTTTCACCATTCATCCGTCCTCCGGTATGCGCCGCCGCGCACCCCGGTGGTTGATGGCCGCGGAGATGGTCGATACCGGGCGACTGTATGCGCGCACCGTCGCCGCCATCCAGCCGGGCTGGATCGAGACCGCTGCGCGCCACCTGATCCGGCGCAGCTGGTCAGACCCGATCTGGTCGAGCAAGTCCGGCCAGGCCTTCTGTTATGAACGAGGCGTGCTGTACGGTCTGCCCGTCTACGTCCAGCGGCGTGTTCCGCTCGCGCCGCGCGATCCCGCCGCGGCCCGCGAGATGTTCATCCGTTGCGCATTGGTGCAGGACGACTGGAGTGGCGCGGCCGGCGATCGCCCGTTTGCCTTCGCAGCGCACAACCGCAAGCTGATCGCGAGCATTCGTCGTCTCGAAGAGCGCATACGTCGTCCGGATCTCCTGGTCGACGAATCATTCCTGCTCGCCTGGTTCGATGCCCGTCTGCCGGCCGACGTCGCCGACCCGCGCCAGTTGCGCGCCTGGCTCGATCACGGCGGCGACGAGGCGACGCTCAAGCTGACGCGCGATGCCTTGTTGCGAAAGCAGGCCGAGGGCGTACGCAGCGAGGCGTTTCCGCCCGAGATCGAGATTCGCGGCGTGCGCTATTCGCTCGAGTATCGGTTCGAGCCCGGTGAGGCCGACGACGGCGTATCGCTGGTACTGCCGCTGGCGCTGCTGAACCAGATCGATCCGCGCCGCTGCGAATGGCTGATTCCGGGCCTTCTCGCGGAGAAGGTGCAGGCCCTGCTCAAGCGGCTGCCGCAGCGAATGCGTCGCCACCTGGTGCCGATACCGGAATGGGCGGCGCGATTTGCCGACGAGAACGATCCACCGCCCACCGGCGTCGGACTGATCGACGCACTGCGTCAGACGATCCGCGAACGGCACGGCGTCGACACCCAGGAAAGCGACTTCCGCGCCGACACCATTCCCGCCCACCTGTTCCTGAACTATCGCCTGATGGACGCTCACGGACGCCGGCTGGGGCAGGGGCGGCATCTCCAGACCCTGCGCAGCGAGCACGGTGAGGCGGCCCGGGGCGCGTTTCGCGAGGCATTCGCCGCGGTCGCCGATCAGTTCCGATCTCCCCGGTCGGACGAGCCGGTGCACGACGGTCCCGCTGCCGCACACAGCGGCCGGGGGGCTGCGACCGGGGAATCGCTGCCAGGCGGGGGACGGGAAGGTTCGGGTAGTCCGGCCGCCGGGCCGGACGCCGCCCGATCGCGCGGCCCGGTCGGCGGGCCGGTTCCGGCCCTCGGCGGTGGCGAAGGCGGCGAGCCGGCGCCGGCCATCGTCGATGGCCGGCTCGAGATTCCGCTCAATGCCGAGTTCCGGCGCTGGCCCGTCGATGCTCTGCCGGAATTGCTCGAGATCAGCGTGCCCGGCGCCGCGTCGAGCATGATCGGCTTTCCCGCATTCGTCGACACCGGCGACGCGATCCGCATCGAGGTTTTCGATGAAGAACCGATCGCGCGCCAGCACCATCGCGCCGGTGTGCGGCGCCTGTTGACCTTGACGCTGCGTGATGCGTTCAAGGCACTACCGCGGCACGTGCCCGATGCGCAGCGGCTGGTGATCGCCTACGCCCGCATCGATACCGATGCCGCCCTGTGGCGTGATTTCGCGCAGGCGGTCCTGGTTCGCGCGATCGGCGAGGGCGCCGAGCCCACGAGCCGCGCCTCATTCGAGACGCTGGTTGCACAGGTCCGGCCGCGCCTGTCGCTGATCGCCGCTGAACTGGGGCGCACACTCGAGCAGGTGCTCGATGACTACGCGGCCGCGCTGCGCAAGCTGCAATCGGTCGCCGCGGGCGCTCGTGAGCCGCATGTGCAGGCGGCCGTCGACGACATCCGCGAGCAACTGAGCGAGCTCGTCGGTCCGCGCTTCCTGGCCGAGACACCGCCCGATGCCTTCGGTCAGCTCGGGCGCTACCTTCGCGCGATCGTGCTGCGCCTGGAGCGTGTGCGCGCCGATCCGGCGCGGGTCGAGCAACAGCGCCGCGAGCACGGCGAGTTGCAGATGGCTTATCGCAAACTCAGGCGCGCGCGACGCGGCATGCCCGACGCCGAACTGGACCGCTTTCGCTGGTTGCTGGAGGAACTACGCGTGTCGATGTACGCACAAGGCTTGCGGACGCCGATGCCGGTATCGGTCAAGCGTCTGCGTCGTATGCTCGAGGGGCTGCACGGAAACTGAGAACGCGCCATCGCGCGCGGGATCGGGCGTGGGGCCGAGGGCGTCGCCGGCTTCAGCCCGGCTGCCCGAGGCGAGCGATGCGCGCGCGCAGTTGCCGCTCCTGGGCGGTCGGCGGTTTGCTGCTCGGCCTCATGACGAGCGGCACGCGGATGCGGCTGTCGGGGCGTCGATCGGACGGCACGAATCGTTCCGCGAAGAATGGTGCGGCCAGATCGAGAATACTGGACAAGCGGGCGCTGATCGCGACTTCCTGGCGGCCGGCTCCCGCGGCGATCTCATAGAGGGTTTCGATCGATCCCTCGGTGAAGCCGGCGAGACTGCTGGCGACGCGCGCATTGGATTGAATGCCTTGCGCCAGTCCGGCACTGATCGAGAATCCCTCTTTCTCGCCAGCGTCGAGCGTGTCACTGAGCAACTGCAGGCACTTCGCGGCGTCATTGAACAGCAGCATTGCCTCGAGATCCTCCCGATGCAATTCGCTGCCGCCGGCATCGGGCAGCGATGCCGAGAACAGTTCGATGGCTTCCCAGGCGGTCAAGGGATCGGCGCCAACCGGCTGGAAGCGGACGAGGCAGAGTAGTTTCACGAGTCCATTGTGAAAACGGGGCGCGATGGTCCGCCGGCGACGGCCGCCGGAGGGAGCTTGTCACAGGATGGTCGGCGCGCCGACTGTTGGTGCGTTGCTGAATCAGGCATCATCGTGATGTCGATCTGGCAGGTGGGCGGCCGTCCGGGCCGCCTTTCGAAGCCGGGCTCGCCGCGGGCGGAAATGGGAGGTTGTGCAATATGGAACTGGCCCGATGGTCGGAGAGCCAGCGTGCGTCAGGGTTGCGTTCCGGGCTTCTCGTATTGTCGTTGACGCTCGGACTTTGTGCGCTTGCCGGCCTGGCCAGGGCCGAGGGCCCGAGCGCGCCCGGCCCCGATCGAACCCCGGTTGCGGCCCCCGACGACCGACTCCTGCCGGTACCGCCGCCGCCGGCCCCCGACGACCGACTCCTGCCGGTGCCGCCGCCGCCGGCCGCCGACACCGGCCAGCGGCCCGCCATCGAGCGCCCTGCACCAGAAATCGCCTCGGGCCGCCAGGCTCGGCAGGTCGTGGCGGCCGAGCGCGCGATGGTCGCGGTTGCGCATCCGCTGGCTGCTCGGGCGGCAGACCAGATGCTCGCCGAGGGCGGGACGGCAGTCGATGCGGCGATTGCCGCCCAAATGGTGCTCAATGTCGTCGAGCCCCAGTCCTCCGGCATCGGCGGCGGGGGGTTCATGCTCGCGTTCATCGCCGAAACCGGGCGTCTGCGGGTCTTCGACGGGCGCGAGGTGGCGCCGGCGGCTGCCGGGCCCGAGCGGTTCCTGGCCGAGAACGGCGAGCCGCTCAAATTCTTCGACGCCGTCGACAGCGGAGCCTCGGTCGGCGTGCCGGGCATCGTCAGGATGCTCGACCTCGCGCATCGGGCGGCCGGCCGCCTCGGCTGGGCCCGCTTGTTCGGGCCGGCGATCGGTCTGGCCGAGGACGGCTTCCCGGTGTCCCCCCGGCTTCATCAATCGATTGCCGCGGCTCGCGATCGCATTGCCGCGTCGGCCGATGCCGCCGCCTATCTGCTCGATGCCGATGGCCAGCCCTGGCCGGTAGGCCACATCTTGCGCAATCCGGCATTGGCGGACACCTTGCGCGTCATCGCCGAGAAGGGTCCCGATGCCTTCTACGAAGGTGAGATCGCGCGTCAGGTGGTGGCCGCGGTCACTGCAGACCCGAGTCGGTCCGGCAAGATGACCGTCGCCGATCTGCTCGCGTATCGGGCCCACGAGCGCGAGCCCTTGTGCGGTACCTATCGGAGCCTGCGGATCTGCGGCATGCCCCCACCCAGCTCGGGGGCGCTGACGCTGTTGCAGACGCTCGGCATCCTCGAAAATTTCGACCTGAAAGCGATGGCGCCTTTGAGCGCGCCGGCCGTACACCTGGTCAGCGAAGCCTATCGATTGGCCTACGCCGATCGGGCGCGATTCATCGCCGACCCGGCTTTCGAGACCGTGCCGGTCGCGGGTTTGCTCGCGCCCGACTACCTGGCCCGGCGGGCCGCGCTGATTTCGCTCGAGCGTTCGATGGGCGCGGCGCAGGCCGGTGACCCCGTCGGAGCCCCGCGCGCCGGGTTGGATGCCACCCGCACGCTGGCAGGCACCACCCACATGTCGATCGTCGACGAAGCCGGCAACGCGGTCGCGTTCACGAGTTCGATCGAGCATGCCTTTGGCAGTCTGCGCATGGCGGGCGGCTTCTTGCTCAACAACCAGCTAACCGACTTCTCCTTTCGGCCGGTCGATCGTGACGGACTGCCGATTGCCAATCGTGTCGCGGCCGGCAAGCGTCCGCGCAGTTCGATGGCGCCGACCATGGTGTTCGATACGCAAGGGCGCCTCGAAGGTGTTCTCGGCTCGCCGGGAGGCAGTGCGATCATCCAGTACGTCTGCGAGACCCTGATCGGCACCATCGATTGGGGCCTGGACATTCAGCAGGCGATCGATCTGCCGCACTTCGGCGCAACCACCTCCAAGCGTACGACGCTCGAGGCCGACACTCGCCTGAACGGCCTGCGCGAGGCCTTGCAGGCACTTGGCCACGACCTCGGCGAGCGGCCGCTCACCAGTGGTTTGCACGCGATCGTCACCGGTCGCCGGCCGGACGGTTCGGTCGGCGCCATGGCGGGCCCGGCACCCGTGGCGCGTTGGCTGGGCGGCGTCGACCCGCGGCGCGAGGGTGTCGCCATCGGCCGCTGACCACCCGGCACGGCGAAACCGCGATCAGGCAGGAGCGAACATGGATATCGGACTGATCATCATCGGCGATGAAATCCTGTCCGGCAAACGCCAGGACAAACACTTCGCCGAGATCCTGCGCATGCTGAGCGCGCGTGGACTGGCGCTGACGTGGGCGGCCTATCATGGCGATGACCGGGACCGCCTGACCGCTCTGCTGCGCGACAGTTTCGCGCGCGGGGGATTGGTTTTCTCCTGCGGCGGAATCGGCGCCACACCCGATGACCACACCCGGCAGGCCGCCGCGGCGGCGCTCGGTCGCCCGCTCGAGCTGCATCCCGAGGCGCGAGATCTGATCACCGAGCGATGCCGGGACATGGCGCGCGAGGGCAAGGGCAGCGCCGACATGTCGATCCCTGAGAATCGACAACGCCTGAAGATGGGCGAGTTCCCGCAAGGAGCCCGGATCATCCCCAATCCGTTCAACCGGATTCCCGGCTTCGCCGTCGACGATCACTACTTCGTGCCGGGTTTTCCGGTCATGGCCTGGCCGATGATCGAGTCGGTACTCGACGACCACTATTCACACCTGTTCCATCAACGTCCGACGGCCGAGCGCTCTCTGTGGGCATTCGAGCTTGCGGAGTCGACCGCGACGCCGCTCCTGGAGGCGCTCGAGCGCGAATTCGCCGGCATCCGGTCGTTCAGCCTGCCGTCCGCCGGTGGTGACGGCAGTCGCCGTCACGTGGAACTCGGCGTGAAGGGCGATCCGGTTCGCGTGCCCGAGGCATTTGCCCGCCTGCTGGACGGTGTCCGCGCGTTGGGCGCGGAGTTCTCGTTCAGCGAGCCGCGGCGAAGCAACACCGCCTGACTCGCCTCCGATATGGTTGGCCGGCCGAATCCAACTCACCGGAGACGAGCGGTAGACCGTAGACGACGAGTGACGAGTGGAGACCGAATGTGACGTAAATCGTCAGTCGGCAATAGCGGGGTGCCAATTTTCGACGCGGCTGGCCGCCAACGGGCCGTTGTATCCACCAATCAAATTAGGTGGTGCCGCAACGTTGCGACGGCACAAAAGAAAATGGCCCGGACATTGCCGGGCCAAAAGCACCACCTGGAGGAGGGAGGAGATCGGTGGTGCCTGGAGGAGAAAACCTGCAGAAACACTCAAGCGGCCAAGTGCAGCCGGAGGGGCCACGCCCGCGAAACCCGCGCTGCAACGGCATCGACATGAACGAACCTTCATGCACGCGAATCGAGACCGGCGTCTGCGGATGCGTTCGTGTCCTTGCTCGCGGGAGTCATCAGCCTGACCAGTGACTGATTTCCCACAGGACCATCCGCTGCCATCGCCTCGACCGACTCGAGCATTTGCCGCTCGTTCATGTCGACTTGCTTGTCGAACAGCTTTGCAAACTCCGTGCCAGATTCTTCGACAATGCGTTGAACGTGTCCGCAGTAGGCCTGCATCTTGAGACCGGTTGGTTCGACTTCCGCGATTGCCATGAGCAGTCGGTGTCCGGGTTCGGCCGACATCCAATCGGCCATCCACTGTCCCGACTCCTGCATGACGACCCTGGCCGTCTGCCAGTTCAGTTCGCTGATGGCCGAGAGCGCACCGAAAGCGAGCACGCAAGAGTCGCCGTAGATGCGCATGGGCGCGGCGTGAAAGAGGGAGAGCATGGCGGGGTTCACGGGGATCGGATTCATGGCGTATTCGATGGGTCAGTCCGGAATCGTGCCGGCACGTACCCGGGGGCGGCCGGCATGCTTGATATTGCAGTGCAGCAATCATTCTAGGAGCATCGCATTCGCCGTCAAGCGATGACACGGCGCCGACAGGGTGACGATCGGCCTGCCCGGGCAAGTGCGGGGAACCGCGATGCTGCCGGAGTCATCGTCCGTCGCTCGCGCCGCCGGGCCGGTCGAGTCGCGCTGTTGCGGGCGCCGCGAACTTCTCGCATTCCGTGACACGAGTCCTTGGGGAGCCTCCCGTCGATTGATAAAGTCCGGGAATCCCCTGATGCCAGCGCGAGAACTCGATGTCCGATTCGACTGCAGGCCGGTTTGCGGCCTGGTGTGCCCGTTTATTCGTCCGACGACGATTTTTGTCCGCATCGTTGGCCGTCGGTACCATGCTCGCGGCATTGCTCGCCTTGACGGCGCCGACGAAGACGTTCGCAGCCCAACGCCCGGTGGCTCAGGATCACGGGGCGAAGAAGTCTTCGGTCAGAGCGCGCAAAGTCAGTGCGCGGAGCTCGTCGAAACGTTCCTCGGTCAAGCGCGCCGCCACCGCCAGCAAGAGCAAGCGGGCGTCGTCGCGGCGCAAGGGTGGTGCGCTCGCCAAGGGGCCGTCGGTGCGCAAGGGACACAGCAAGACCGCGGCGCGCAAGACGCGCCGCAGCCGCGTCGCGGCGGTCAAGCCCCGGCCGACACTGGCGCGTGCCTTCGGTCTCGATGCCGCGGAGGATCCTGCCGGCCTGCGTTCCTCGGTTGCGTATCTCCTGGACGTCGACAGCGGCAGGGTCTTGCTGGAGAAAAACGCCAGTCAGGTCCTTCCGATCGCGTCGATCACGAAGCTGATGACGACGATGGTGGTGCTCGATGCCGAGCAGCCGATGCAGGAAATGCTGACCATTACCAGCGACGACGTCGATCGCGAACGTCATTCCAGTTCCAGGCTGCCGGTAGGCACGCGCCTGTCGCGCCGGGAAATGATCCAGCTTGCGCTGATGGCATCCGAGAATCGCGCCGCCCATGCCCTGGGCCGTTCCTACCCCGGGGGCCTGGCGGCTTTCGTCTCCGCGATGAACGCCAAGGCGCGTCTGCTCGGTCTTACCGACGCGCGTTTTTCCGACCCGACCGGGCTGTCGAATGCCAATGTCGCCAGTGCCCGCGACCTCGGCCGCTTGTTACAGGCCGCCGCCGAGTACGATGTGATCCGCGAGGACTCGACCCGCGAAGGAATGTCGGTCGACACCGGCTACCGGGTCCAGCGCTTCGGCAATACCAATCTGCTGGTCGGCGATGACGACTGGGAGATCGATGTACAGAAGACCGGTTACATCTCCGAGGCCGGTCGTTGTCTGGTGATGCTGACGCGGCTCGACGGGCGCCAGGTGGCAATGGTATTTCTGGCCTCGTATGGCAAGTACACGCGAATTGCCGATGCGCGCCGGGCGAGACGATGGCTCGATAGCAGCGGTGAACTGACGACCGTGGCCTCGGTTTCCGCAGCCAGCGCGAACTGATCCGCGCCCGGGCGCCTCAGGCGGCCGGCGCCGGCGGCGTGTAACCCAGCGCCAAAGAGATGTCCTCGGCCTTGCGACGCAGTTCGCTGAGCCATTCCTCGCGAACCTGCTCGGCGGGCGCCGAGATCGACAGGCCCGCCACCAAGCGACCGCTGTCGTCACGAATGCCCGCCGCCATGCAGCGAACGCCGGGTTCGAGTTCCTCGTTGTCGCGCGCATAGCCGCGCGACTGTACGCGCGACAACTCGCCCTCGAGCTCCGCCAGCCGGCGAATGCTGTTGGCGGTCTGACCCGGCAATCCCGTGCGTTGCGCGTACTCGCGAACCGCCTCCGGGCTGTCGGCGGCGAGGAACAGTTTGCCGACGCTGGTCAGGTGCAAGGGCGCACGGCCACCGACCGCACGCACGACCTGCATGCCCGAGCGTTCGGATACCGCCCGCTCGATGTAGACGATCTCGTCGCCTTGCCGGATGGAAAGGTTGACCGGCTGTTGGGCGAGGTTGTGCAGCTCGCGCATCGGCCCCAGAGCCGCATCCCGGACATTGAGCCGGGCCTTGACCAGATTGCCCAGCTCGAGCAGGCGGATGCCGAGCTGATAGGTGCCGGGTTCGACCCGGTCGACGATACGCGCGACCACGAGATCGTTGAGGATGCGGTGCGCGGTCGAAGGATGCAAACCGGTGTGCGAGGACAGCAGCTTGAGACTGACGGGCTCGGCCTGGCCGGCCAATGCATCGAGCAGGCGGACCATGCGATCGATGACCTGGATCGCGGTCTTGCCTTCTTCGGCGGGATGGAGTCGAGGTCTTGCCATTGTGAGATGGTATATCACAACGCAAAATTTCGATCGCGCAGCGTCGGCATTCCGGCTTCCGGCGCCGATCGTCTGCTGCTACGATCGTCCGATGTCCGAGGACGCTCAAACCCCTTTGCCGGCCCATGGTGGCGGCTACGACGAAGATACCCTGCGGGTGCGCGCGCTGGAGTCACTGCTGGTCGGTAAGGGCTACGTTCGTCGTGACTCGCTGGACGCGCTGATCGACACCTACGAGAACAAGGTCGGCCCGCGCAATGGCGCAAGGGTCGTGGCCCGCGCCTGGACCGATCCGGCCTATCTCGAATGGTTGCGCAAAGACGCCACGGCGGCGATCGCCGACATGGGTTATTCAGGCCGCCAGGGCGAGCACATGCGGGTCGTGGAGAACACTCCCGAGGTGCACAACCTCGTCGTGTGCACGCTCTGCTCGTGCTACCCGTGGCCGGTGCTCGGTTTGCCGCCGGTCTGGTACAAGTCCGCCCCGTACCGCTCGCGTGCCGTCATCGACCCGCGCGGGGTCCTGGCGGAGTTCGGTGTCGAGCTGCCTCGGTCCACGCGTATCGCGGTCTGGGATTCGACGGCCGAGATCCGGTATCTGGTGCTGCCGATGCGGCCCGTCGGCAGCGAGCAAATGAACGAAGAGCGGCTCGCCGATTGTGTCGACCGCGACGCGATGATCGGCGTCGGCCTGGCACGCCTGCCGGCCCCGCGAGCGTGAACGGTCCCCACGACCTTGGCGGCCAGCAGGGTTTCGGGCCCGTGCGGCCCGATCCCGACCCATCGTGCTTCCACGCACCCTGGGAGTCGCGTGCCTTCGCCCTGACGCTCGCGATGGGCGCCACCGGCACCTGGACGCTGGACGCCACGCGCCATGCACGCGAATCCCTGCCGCCGGCCGAGTATCTGCGCTCGAGCTACTACCGCATCTGGTGGCGGGGGCTGTGGTCGCAACTGCTTTCCAACGGCCTGGTCAGCGAGCAGGAGTTGCTGACCGGGCAGGTCATCGATGCCGCCAAGGCAGTGCGCCGTGTGCTGGATGCCGGCGATGTGGCCCGAGCGATGGCGGCCGGTGCATCGACCGGGCGCCCGCTCGCCCGGCCGGCGGCATATGCAGTCGGTGAGCGCGTGCGCGCCCGGCGCATGAACCCCACCCATCACACGCGCCTGCCTCGCTACGTGCGAGGTTGCGAGGGCACGATCGCCATCGTCCACGGTGCGCACGTGTTTCCCGATGCGAACGCGCACGGTCAGGGCGAGGCCCCGCAGTGGCTCTATTGCGTGCGGTTCGATGCGCGCGACCTCTGGGGGCCCGACACGACCGCAGACGCGGTTCACGTCGACTGCTGGCAGTCCTACCTGGAGCGGGCCGCTTGACTGCCCGTCTCGACGAAGACGCGGCGGGCGATTCCGACGCCGGCATGGGCGATCATGAACCGGTCGCGGGGGCGCCCCGGGTGCCGGCCGCCTTCGACACACCGTGGCAGGCCGAGGCGTTCGCGTTGACCGTCGCGCTCAATGAAGCCGGCTGGCTCGACTGGCAGGACTGGGCGCGTGCACTGGGCGCCGAACTGGCGGCCGACGCGAATCGTGACGACGGCACGCGGGCGCTGCCCTGCGACGACGATCCGGTCGCCCAGGCCGCCTATTATCGCGCCTGGCTGCGGGCGCTCGAGCGTCTCTGCCGCGAGCGAGGCTGGGCCGGTCCGCTGCAGCTGGCGGCGCGCCGCGAGACACTGCGAGCCCATCTGCGGATCGCGGAGTCCGCGCCGCTGTTCGCGGGGCCGCCGGCGGGGTCTTGATGGCGGTTTCGTGGCGTGCGCCGTTGCCGGCAGATCACGAGGATCGTGGCATCGCTTCGAGGGCCGCTGCGCACTCGCGGATGAGGGCTGGTCCGCGATAGATCAGGCCGGTGTAGAGCTGCACCAGGTCCGCGCCCGCTTCGATGCGACGGCGGGCGTCGTCGGCGCTCTCGATGCCGCCTACACCGATGATCGGAAATCCGGCCGGCAGCGTCTCGCGCAGAGCCGCAACGATCCGCTCCGCACGCGCGCGCAGCGGTGCGCCCGAAAGCCCGCCGGTCTCGCCCGCATGTTGGCAGTCGGCGACCGCGGCGCGATCGAGCGTCGTGTTGGTGGCGATGACGCCGTCGATGGCGGACTCGACGATCGCGGCACAGATTGCCTCGATCTCGGCTGACTCGAGATCGGGCGCGATCTTGACCAACAATGGCACGCGCCGACCCGTTTGCTCGGCCAGTTCACGCCGGCAACCGTCGAGCCCGCCGAGCAGGGCGCTCAGGGCTGCTCCCGATTGCAGGTCGCGCAGGCGGGTGGTGTTGGGCGACGAGACGTTGATGCTCACGTAGTCCGCGTGGGCATGCACGCCACGCAAGCCGATCAGGTAGTCATCGAGTGCGGACTCGATCGGCGTGGCGGCGTTCTTGCCGATATTCAGCCCCAGCGGTATGTCATGGCGACTGGCGCGCACGCGGGCGACGAAGGCGGCCAAGCCGTCGTTGTTGAAGCCGAACCGATTGATCAGCGCGCGATGGCTTTCGAGGCGGAACAGACGCGGCCGCGCATTGCCGGGCTGCGCCTTCGGGGTGACCGTGCCGATCTCGAGAAAACCGAAACCGAGCGCAGCCAGGCCGTCGATGTGTTTGCCGTCCTTGTCCAGTCCGGCCGCCAATCCGACCCGGTTCGCGAAGCGCACACCGAACAGCGTGACCGGATCGTCGACACGTGGCATCAGATGTCGCCAGATTCCGGCGGTCAGGTCCAGCGCCTGAAGTCCGATCCGGTGAGCGCGTTCGGCGTCGAGCGCGAACAGGGCCGGTCGGGCCAAGCGGTAGAGCCGGTCGGCGGCAGAAGAACTGGCGGGCGCGGGCATGGGCGAGGCGGGATCGAGAGGGGCGGACTCGCCGAACGAAGGACGGATGTCAGGCGGCGGGGGAATCGCGGGGCGCGTCGATCCATCGCCCGCCGACGAGAATCTCGGCCGGACGGAACTTGATCTTGTAGGCCATCTTCGGGCTTTCGGCGATCCAATAGCCCAGATACAGGTAATTCAGCCGCAGGCTGCGCGCCTGCTCGACCTGCCAGACGATGTTGTAGGTGCCAAAGCTCGCGTTTTGATCGGCTGGATCGAAGAACGTGTAAACCGACGACAGGCCGTCGTTGAGGATGTCGATGATCGACACCATGCGCAGCGTGCCGTCGGGGTCGCGGAACTCGACCAGCCGCGTGTTGACCTTGCTCTGCAGCAGGAATTGTGCGTATTGCTCGCGGCTGTCGTGATCCATGCCGCCGCCGGCGTGGCGCGCCGCCTGATAGCGCAGATAGAGGTCGTAGTGTTCCGACGAAAAGCCAAGCTTCGCCACCAGCGTGCGAAGGTGGACATGATCGCGGCGCGCGCGCTTCTGACTGCGGTTGGGTAAGAATCGCTGCACGGGTATGCGCACCGGCACGCAGGCGCGGCAGCCGTCGCAATGCGGCCGGTAGGTGAAGATGCCGCTGCGACGAAACCCGGCACGCACCAATTCACCGTAGACATCGGCATTGATCAGATGATTGGGCGTGGCGACCTGAGACCGCGCCTGCCGATTCGCCAGATAGCTGCACGGGTAGGGAGCGGTCGAGTAGAACTGCAGGGCCGAGAACGGCAGTTCTTTCAGGTGCGTCATACCGCGGGTAGCTCTATCTTCAGGCGATGCCAGTCGGGCGCAGGGGCGTCGACGAGCAGCGACATCTGGCGCAAAAACGATGCCCGGGGCAGTTCACGCGCGCCCATCGAGGCCAGATGCCGAGTGTTCTGCTGGCAGTCTATCATGCTGAATTCGAGCGTTCGCAGCAGCGCTACCAGCGCGATCAGGGCCGTCTTGGATGCGTCGGGCACGCGCGCGAACATCGACTCTCCGTAGAACATCCGGCCGATCGATACACCGTAGAGGCCGCCGATCAGGCGTGAGCCATTCGGCTCGTCGAGCCACACCTCCACCGAGTGTGCGAAGCCCCGCTGATGCAGAGCGACATAGGCATCGATCATCTCGGATGTGATCCAGGTGCCGACCTCGCCGCCACGCGGCGCCGCGCAGGCGCGCATTACCGTCTCGAAGGCGGCATCGAGCGTGACGCGCCAGTCACCGGTGCGCCGATGGCGCTGGATCACCTTGCGTAACGAACGGTGCAGGCGGACTTCGTCCAGCGGCAGGACCATGCGAGGGTCGGGGGACCACCAGAGCACCGGCTGGCCCGCGGTGAACCAAGGGAACATGCCCAGCGAGTAGGCCTCGAGCAGGCGATCGGCATGCAGGTCCCGGCCGACGGCGATCAGTCCGGAGAGCTCGTCGAGACCCGGTTCAGCCGGCGGCAACGAGACCGGGTCGGGCAGCGGATCCGTCGGTTCAACCCAGACGGGGCCGGACGCCGCGTTCAAGTGGATGGTTTCGGGCGGGGGCGATTGAAGTGGATGTCGCCCGTGTGCATGTCGAAGCGACCACGGGCGCGATCTTCGAAATACCAGCGCAGGGTGGTCTCGACGGTTCGAAACGCGATTTGCTCCCACGGAATCTCGGACTCGTCGAACAGGCGCGCCTCGAGTGTCTCCTCGCCTGGCTCGATCCGGTCCGAGATCATGTCGGCGAGATAGAACGCGTGCACCTGATCGACGTGGGGAACGCTGATCAGAGAGAACAAGGCGCCGAGCGCGACTTCGATGCCGGCCTCTTCGTGGGTCTCGCGCAGCGCGCCTTCGGCGGCGGTTTCGCCGTTCTCCATGAAGCCCGCCGGCAGCGTCCAGTAACCATAGCGGGGCTCGATGGCGCGTCGGCACAGCAACACCCGGCCGCCGAGGACGGGTACCGTGCCCAGCACCATATTCGGGTTCCGATAGTGGATGGCGCCGCAGGCGTCGCAACAATCGCGCTCGCGGTTGTCTCCCGCCGGAGTTTTACGCACGACCGCGGAACCGCAGTCCGGGCAGAATTTCATGGAATCGTTCCGAGAGGTCAGGGCAGTTTAGCGCAAGCGCATCACCACGCAGCCGGCTCGGCCCGTCTCGGCGCGATTACCCGTTGCGCGAAGTGCGCAGACATGCCGACCCGTCGCGGACGCGTCGGGGTTGCGAATCCGGCGAGCCGGCGCAAGCGGTTTCCACGACGGCTCGAAAGGCTCGATTTGCATCGCCGCCGCAGCGCGCTATAATGATGGTCTCAGACGCGGGGTGGAGCAGTCTGGCAGCTCGTCGGGCTCATAACCCGAAGGTCGCAGGTTCAAATCCTGCCCCCGCAACCAGTTCCAAAGTCGGCGCCAGGTCAGTGGTCCGGTCTCTACCGGGCCGGCACGCTTCGAAGAGACGTCCAGCGTCCGACTCGCGTCACCAGTCGCAAGCATCGCAGATCGTCGCCGGTCGACCGATCGTTGCGGGGCTGCCGAAAGCGTTTCTTGCGATGGTGACAATCGACAGATCGTCGCGCGCCGCGACCACCCATCCGAGTCGCCGCGCTTTCCCCTAACGCTTGGGCAATTTTCCCGAGGCGATGAATACCGACGAAGTCAAGCGCGTGCTCGAAGCGGCCTTGCTCTGTGCTGCCGAGCCAATGTCCATGAGCACCTTGAAGCGCCTCTTCGACGGGGAGTTCGGAAGCGAGTTGCTGCAGCCGTTGTTGAACGATATCGCGTCCGACTGGTCGGAGCGGCCGGTGCAACTGGTCAGTGTGGCCAGTGGCTGGCGCTTTCAGACGCGGCCCGAGTACGCACCGTATCTCGCCCGCCTGACCGTGGAGCGGCCACCGCGCTACTCGCGTGCCACGATGGAAACCCTGGCGATCATCGCCTACAGACAACCGGTGACGCGTGGCGAGATCGAAGAGATCCGTGGTGTGACCGTGTCCTCGCAGATCATCAAGACGCTCGAGGATCGCGGCTGGATCGAAGTGGTCGGCCACAAGGAAACGATCGGCCGTCCGGCGCTGTTGGCCACGACCAATGCGTTTCTCGATGACCTTGGTCTGCGCTCCCTCAAGGAGTTGCCGCCGATCGAATCGGGCGACGGTGCCGCCGACGACGGCGCACGCGTCGTTCAGAAGATCATCGAGCTCGTACCCAGCCAGGTCGCGGTTGAGGCCATTGAGGAGTCGGCCCCCGACGCCGAGGCCGATGGCCCCGGAGCCGCCGCTCAGGCCGGGGCGGTCGTCGCGGCCGACGCCGCGGCCGGGCCGGGCGTCGGCAATGACGACGCGACGTCGGAACGCGATGTGGTCGGCAATTCTTCGCCAATGGAGTCAGCATGAGTGACCAGGAAACCAGCCCGGAAGCCGGTAGCGAAGGCGCTGGGGCAGGATCGACCGAGGGCCGGCAGCTCCGAACGGCGTTCAACCGTCGGCGTGGCAATCGCGGTCGACGCGGCAAGCGGCGCGATGCGCCGGCCGACGTCGAGCAGAAGGCCGCGGCCGCAGCCGGCCCCGCCATCGAGGTCCCGCCGGACGGCGAAGTGCGTTCCCCTGCGCCGGCCAAACGCTCGCGCTCACGCCGCCGCCGCTCCGACAAGCGCGGCGACGGTTCCGGCGAGGCGGCGGGTGATTCGCCGGGTAGCGCAGCGCCGGACGCCGGCGCCAATGCGCGTCTGCCGGAGTTCGAATGGAGCGCCGCGGTCGGTACCGCGCCGCCGGAGGCCGGCGCCCTCGAGGCCTTGCCCGACGAGTCTCCGAAGCTGCACAAGGTGCTCGCCGATGCCGGCTTCGGCTCCCGTCGCGAGATGGAAGAGTTGATCGTTGCCGGGCGCGTATCGGTCAATGGTCAGCCTGCCCACGTCGGCCAGCGGGTGGGGCCGAAGGACCAGGTTCGCGTCAACGGCCGGCCGATCAAGCGCAAGCCGCTGCCGCCGCCGCCGCGCGTGTTGCTCTATCACAAACCGGCCGGCGAGATCTGCACGCGCGACGACCCTGACAAGCGTCAGACCGTGTTCGATCGTCTGCCGAAGGTCAAGGGCGGCCGGTGGATCTCGGTCGGGCGGCTCGATTTCAATACCGAAGGGCTGTTGGTGTTCACGACGTCGGGCGACATCGCCAACAAGCTCATGCATCCCCGTTATGGTTGGGAGCGCGAATACGCGGTGCGCATTCTCGGGCGGATCGACGACGAGGCCCGTCAGCGCTTGCTCGACGGCGTGGACCTCGAAGACGGCACGGCAAGTCTGCAACGCGTCGAAGAGATCGGCGGCGATGGCGCGAATTGCTGGTACCGGCTGGTCATTTCCGAAGGCCGCAATCGTGAGATCCGCCGTTTGATCGAAGCGATCGGCCTCACCGTCTCACGGCTCGTGCGGGTGCGCTTCGGCCCGATCGGCATGCCGCGCAGACTCGGCCGTGGCCGTTGGGCCGAGCTCAGTAGCGAGGAAGTCGGCCTGCTCAATCTGGCGGTACGCGAGGCCGCGGCACGCGCCGCGGCCACCGATCCGAGCGCGGCCGGCCTCGTCGAAGACGAGCCCCCGGCGGGCGGCGACGATGACGGCGAGACCTTCGAGGGTGACGACATCGTCGTCGACGAGGGCTTCGGCTTCATTGGCGACGATGACGACGACGACTTCCCGGACGATGCGCAGCCGACCCATCTGAACTTCGAGTCGCCCGAGGAGACGCGCTTCGCGCACTTGTCGGCGGAGCAGCTCGAGAACGACGATTGGCAGCCGAGCAGCGATGATGCCCATCTGGAAGGCATCACCCAGAAGGTGGTCGACTATCACCACGCGATGCGCACGCCAGGCATGTCGCGTCGTGCTCAGCGCCGCGCCGGGGCGATGTCCTGGGGCGGCGGTCCGATGGATGGTCTGGGTGGTGACGAGCCACGTTCGCGTCGCGGACCCGGCCTGGGCACCAGCAAACGTGGCGGCAAAGGCAAGGCCAAGAAAGTGAAGGCGGGCCCTGCCAAGAGCGGCGTGTCCAAGAGCGGGGCGCCCAAGAGCGGAGGTGGCAAGAGCGCGTCCGGGCCCGGTGGGCGTGGCGGCGGCGGGCGCAAGGGCGCTGCGGCGGCGTCGCGCAAGCCAGGTGGTGAGGCGCGCAAGCCCGGTGGCGGCTCACGCAAACGCGGCCCGCGCAAATCGCCGTCTGCCTCCTGAGCGCCGGCTGTCCGGTCGCGCTCGGGCGTCCGTGGCGTTCGGGTGGTGGTGGTGGGTCGGTCGTGGCAGGCGTGCGCAATTCCCACGCACTTGGCCAAATGCGTGGGAAAGCGGTATACTCTCAGGTTCGGTATGAACGCACGATCCAGCGAGGCTCGCTGGTAGCGAGTCGTTGGACGGCTGGCAGTGTGTTCGGCGCCTGCCCGTTGTTCGGGCGCTGGCCAGTGGTCGGCGCATCACGGTGGTGAGGCCGCTGCCGGCCAGTCTGATTCGCGGTTTCGACTTCGATCGCCAGATGTGATCGGGCCGGCGCCAGCGGCGCGGAAATGGGCATTCGCCCATTTTTTTTTGGTTGCGGGTCGGTCGGCGCGGTGGTTGAGCAGCGTGGCAGCGCGTCGCGGCAGACCCAGGTGGCGGACATTCAGGGCGTGCAACGGATACGGGATTTGATCGATCGGACGGTTCAGGGAATGGGCTATGAAGCCATCGACGTGGAATTTGCCGCGTCCGGGCTCCTGCGCGTGTTCATCGACCGGCTTGCACCCGAGGGCACCGAGCCCGACCCGATCACGATCGAAGACTGCGAGCGGGTCAGTCACCAGTTGGGGCATTTGTTCACCGTCGAGAACGTCGACTACGAACGCCTCGAGGTTTCCAGTCCCGGGCTCGACAGGCCATTGCTGACGGCGGCGCATTTCAGGCGTTTCGCGGGGCAGCAGATACGCATCAAGTTGCGCCAGACGTTCCGGGGTCGCCGGCAGTATTCCGGGCTTCTGACGGTCGAGGACGACGGCCGCTTCGGGCTCGAACTCACCGAGGCGATCGAGCCGGGTGCCGGCGGGCCGCGCCGCCATCCGCCGCGGGTCGGCAAGCGCCAGGCGCCGGGCCCGAAATCGGCCGAAGCACGGCCAACCGGCGAGAAGCTGACCTTCTCGCTCGACGAACTCGATAGCGCACGATTGGTGCCCAGGATTGATTTCAGGAGGCAGGCATGAGCCGCGAAGTTTTGTTGCTGGTCGATGCACTGGCGCGCGAGAAGAACGTCGCGCGTGAAGTGGTCTTCGAAGCGCTCGAAAGCGCGCTCGCCTCGGCCACCAAGAAGCAGTTCAAGGATGAGGTCGACGTGCGCGTGGCCATCGACCGCGAGTCGGGCGACTACCGCGCGTTTCGCCGCTGGGAGGTGGTTCCCGATGGCGAACTGGAGGATCACGATCTGCAGATCATCGTCAGCGAGGCCCAGGAAAAGCTGGCGGGCATCGAACTCGGCGGCTTCATCGAGGACGAACTCGAACCGGCCGATCTCGGTCGCATCGGGGCCCAGGCTGCCAAACAGGTCATCCTGCAGCGCATCCGCGATGCCGAGCGCGAGCAGATCATCAACGATTTCCTGCAGCGCGACGAGCCGATTCTGTCGGGCACGATCAAGCGCGTCGATCGTGAGGGTGCGATCGTCGAGTCGGGTCGGCTCGAGGCACGGTTGCCGCGCGACCAGATGATCCCCAAGGAGAATCTGCGCAATGGCGATCGTGTTCGTGCGCTGGTTGCTCGCGTGAATCGCGAGGGGCGCGGGCCCCAACTCTTTTTGTCGCGCACGTCGCCTGATTTCATCCGTCATTTGTTCGCCATCGAGGTCCCCGAGATCGAGCAGGGCCTGCTCGAGATCAAAGCGGCCGCGCGTGACCCCGGTGTTCGCGCCAAGATCGCGGTCCTCTCGCACGATCGCCGCATCGATCCGATCGGAACCTGCGTCGGCGTGCGGGGCTCGCGCGTCCAGGCCGTCACCGGCGAGCTGGCCGGTGAGCGTGTCGACATCGTGCTCTGGTCCGACGACCCGGCGCAGTTCGTGATCGGCGCATTGGCACCGGCCAACGTCAGCTCGATCGTCGTCGACGAGGAAAAGCGCTCGATGGACGTGGTGGTCGACGAGGACAATCTCGCCCTGGCGATCGGCACCGGTGGACGCAATGTGCGCCTGGCGTCCGAGCTCACCGGCTGGCAGATCAACATCATGACCGCCGAGGAAAGCCAGGAAAAGGCGGATCGCGAGCGTGCGGAGTTGCTCGAACTGTTCGTCGAGAGGCTGGATGTCGATGAAGACGTCGCCGGCGTGCTCGTCGAAGAAGGCTTCACCACACTCGAAGAAGTCGCCTACGTGCCGATCAACGAATTGCTCGAGATCGAGGCCTTCGACGAAGATGTGGTCGAGGAATTGCGCAGCCGTGCCCGAAATGCGCTGCTCACCGAGGCGATCGCCACCGAGGAAAAGCTCGGTGAGACCGAATCCGATCTGCTCGAACTCGAGGGCATGGACAAGAACCTGGCGGTCGCGTTGGCAGAACAGGATGTTCGAACGCGTGACGGCTTGGCCGAGCTCGCCGTCGACGAGCTGGTCGAGTACACAGGCATCGACGAAGAACGAGCGCGCGAGCTGATCATGAAGGCGCGCGCGCATTGGTTCGAGAACGAGGACGCATAGCTACGGGGGGCCGCAGGGCCTGTTCGTATCGTCCAGTCCGTTCGCAAGGAAACAGTATGACCAGCACTACCGTATCCACCTTCGCCGCCGAGCTCAAGATGCCGGCCGATGTGCTGCTGGAGCAGCTCAAGGCGGCCGGGGTCGAGAAACGCTCGGTCGACGACGCGCTCAGCGCCTCGGACAAGGAGCGATTGCTCGAGTCCCTGCGCCGCTCGCATGGCGAGGGCGCGCGACCGAAGCGCAAGATCACACTTACGCGCAAGCAGACTTCCGAGATCAAGCAGGCCGATGCCACCGGCAAGGCGCGCACGATCCAGGTCGAAGTGCGCAAGAAGCGTGTTTTCGTCAAGCGCGACGAGGCCCAGGGCGGCGCGGAAGCGCCGACGCAGGCACCGGCCGCGCTCGAGCACGATGCCGAGGAGCTCGCGCGTCGTGAGGCCGAGCAGGCACGCCAGCGTGAGTTGCTCGAGCGTCAGGCAGCCGAGTTGCGCGAGAAGCAGCGCCAGATCGAGGCCGAGCAGGCGCGTCGTGCCCAAGAGGCCGAGGAGAAGGCTCGCCGCGAGGCCGAGGAGGCCGCTGCCGCCCAGCGACAGCCGGAGCCTGCTGCTCAGGTGAGCGAGACGTCTTCTGCCGCATCCGCCGGCGTCGATCAGGCCGAGCCGGGCGGGCATGCCGAGCAGCGCGCCGGCGAAGAACTCGCCGCTGCCGAGCGTGCGGCTGCCGAGCGTGCCGCCGCCGCCGAGCGTGCCGCGGCCGAACGCGCAGCCGAGGCCGAGCAGGCGCGCCGCGATGCGGCCGAACTCGAGCGTGCGCGCCGTGCGGTCGAAAAGGAGGTGGCCGAGATCAACCGCCTGATGACCGAGGCGCGCAAACCCAAGCCCGCCCCGGCGCCTGCGCCCGAGCCGGCCAAGCCGGCGGCCCAGGCCGTGCGCGCGGGCCCGGCTGCACGCGCCGAGCCAGGCCAGCCGGCTCCGGCCGCGCCCGGCGCCGCGCGCAAGCACGTCAAGAGCGAGAAGCTCGCATCGACCTGGTCCGAGGAAGCGAACCGCCGTCGCGGTATCAAGACCCGGGGCGACAACACAGCCGGCGGCAACGACCGGTGGCGCGGCGCGGGCGGCGCCCGGGGCGGCCGCCAGCGTGGCCGCGGGCGGGGCGGTTCCGACAAGGGCTTCGCGGCTGCACCGGCCGAATTCATCGCCCGTGAAGTGCACGTTCCGGAAACCGTCACGGTGGCGGATCTGGCTCACAAGATGTCGGTCAAGGCCGCCGAGGTCATCAAGCAGCTGATGAAGCTCGGCCAGATGGTCACGATCAACCAGGTGCTCGATCAGGAGACCGCGATGATCGTGGTCGAGGAGATGGGACACAAGGCTGTGGCGGCCAAGCTCGATGATCCGGAGGCATTCCTCGAGGATGCTTCGATCGAGGAGCAGGGCGAGGCCAGGCCGCGTCCGCCGGTGGTCACGGTCATGGGCCACGTCGACCACGGCAAGACCTCCTTGCTCGACTATATTCGTCGCGCCAAGGTTGCCGCCGGTGAGGCAGGGGGTATCACCCAGCATATCGGCGCCTATCACGTCGAGACCGAGGGTGGGGTGGTCACATTCCTCGATACTCCGGGTCACGAGGCCTTTACCGCCATGCGGGCACGCGGCGCGCAGGCGACGGATATCGTCGTGCTCGTCGTGGCGGCCGACGATGGTGTGATGCCGCAGACCAAGGAGGCCATCGCGCATGCACGCGCGGCCGGCGTGCCCTTGATCGTCGCGATGAACAAAATCGACAAGGCCGAAGCCAATCCCGAGCGTCTCAAACAAGACCTGGTCGCCAATGACGTCATCCCGGAGGAATACGGTGGTGACGTGGCGGTGGTCGCGGTATCGGCCAAGACCGGCCAGGGTATCGACGAGCTGCTGGAGCACGTGCTGCTGGTGGCCGAGGTGCTCGAACTGACCGCACCGGACGAGGGCGCAGCCAAGGGCCTGGTCATCGAGGCACGGCTCGACAAGGGCCGCGGTCCGGTGGCGACGGTCCTCGTCCAGTCGGGTGAACTGCGCAAGGGCGACGTCGTGCTCGCCGGCGCTTCGTTCGGCCGCGTCCGGGCCATGCTCGACGAAAACGGCAAGTCGGTGGATTCGGCGGGGCCGTCGATTCCCGTCGAGATCCAGGGCCTGGCCGAGGTGCCGAATGCCGGCGACGACGTGATCGTGCTGGGTGACGAGCGCAAGGCGCGCGAGATCGCGCTGTTCCGGCAAGGCAAGTTCCGCGACGTCAAGCTCGCCAAGCAACAGGCGGCCAAGCTCGAGAACATGTTCGAGCAAATGGCCGAGGGCGACACCCAGACGCTGCCGCTGATCATCAAGGCCGACGTTCAGGGGTCGCAGGAGGCACTGGCGCACGCGCTGCTCAAGCTCTCGACCGACGAGGTCAAGGTGCAGGTCGTGCATCAGGCGGTCGGCGGCATCAATGAGTCCGACATCAATCTGGCCGCGGCGTCCGGCGCCGTGATCATCGGTTTCAACGTGCGCGCCGATCAACAAGCGCGGCGGGCGGCCGAGAGCCAGGACGTGCAGCTGCGCTACTACACGATCATCTACGACGCCGTCGATGACGTTAAGGCAGCGATGGGCGGCATGCTTTCGCCCGAGGAGCGCGAAGAGACGCTCGGCCTGGTCGAGATCCGACAAGTGTTCCGCGTCTCCAAGGTCGGCAACGTGGCGGGCTGCATGGTGCTCGAGGGCGTCGTACGGCGAGGTGCACGTGTGCGCCTGTTGCGCGACAACACCGTGCTCTGGAGCGGCGAGCTCGATTCGCTCAAGCGCTTCAAGGACGACGCCCGCGAGGTTCGCGAGGGCTTCGAATGCGGCTTGTCCTTGAAGAACTATGATGACATCAAGGAAGGCGATCAGCTCGAGGTCTTCGAGATCAAGGAAGTCGCGCGGACGCTCTGATGCGCTTCCCGATGTCACCGGGTCGGGGCTCGCCCCGCGCCGGTGATTCGCTGCCTACACCATGAAACGTCAGCACGCTCCGTCCGGCCGCGCCCAGCGCGTGGCAGAACAACTTCACCACGAGGTGGCCGAGATGATCAGGGCCGAGGTGAAGGACCCTCGGATCGGGCTGGTCACCGTGACCGGCGTCGATCTGACGCCCGACTACGCGGTGCTCACCGTGCATTTCTCGGTGATTCCGGACGACCCGGCATCGGTTGCGCGATCACTCGCCGGGCTGCGCGCGGCCGCCGGCTTCCTGCGCTCGCGCATCGGCCGGCGGGTGCGCATTCACACGACGCCGGAGATCCGCTTCTCGCACGATTCCAGCACGGCGCATGGTATCGCCATGTCGCGCCTGATCGACCAGGCCGTGTCGCGTCGCGCGGCCGATTCGGATGACGCCGACGACTCCGCCAATGTCCCCTCGGACGCGGGCGGCGATGCCGGTTCGTCCGATGCGTTCGGGCACGAGCGCGTGCGACAGCCGCGCGCGGGTGTTCCCGACGATGTCCCCGACGACGAGGGCGCGCGCGCCCAACCGCGACCGGGGTCGGAGTCACGGTGAAGCGCCGCCTGCCCCGCAGGGCACTGGATGGCGTGCTGTTGCTCGACAAACCGGTGGGCCCGAGTTCCAACGATGCGCTGCAGCGTGCGCGGTGGTTGATGGCCGCCCTCAAGGCGGGCCATGGCGGTACGCTGGACCCGCTGGCCAGCGGGCTGTTGCCGATCGGCTTCGGCGAGGCGACCAAGTTCATCAACACGATGCTCGAGGCCGACAAGACCTATGTGGCCGAGGTCGAACTCGGCGCGCGTTCGAGCACCGGTGATGCCGAGGGCGAGCGGGAAGCAATCGATCCCGCACGTGCCCTGGCACTGACCGACGACGAGATCCGCGATGCGCTTGCCGGTTTCGTGGGCGAGATCGAGCAGCGCCCGCCGATGCACGCGGCGCTCAAGCATCAGGGGCAGCCCCTGTATGTCTACGCCAGGGCTGGACAGGAAGTCGACCGGGCCATGCGGCGTGTGCGTATCCATGAACTCGAGTTGCTGGGTCGCGATGCCCGGCATCTGCGCATTCGCGCGCGTGTCACGAAGGGAACCTACATTCGGGTCCTGGTCGAGGACATCGGCCAGGCGTTGTCCACTGGCGCCTGGATGACCGGTCTGCGACGCACTGCGGTGGGCCCGTTCGAGATCGGCCGAGCGCTGGCGCTGGACGATCTCGTGCGCGAGATCGGGCTCGCCGAAGACGGTTCGCATCCGGCGCATGGGGCACACGGCTGGGCCTGTCCCGCTGACCGCCATCTGCTGCCGGTCGACGCGATGCTCGGCGGCCTGCCGCGCATCGATCTGCTGGCCGACGCGGCACGGCTGTTCGCGCATGGTCAGGCCGTCGGCCAACGGACACCGCCGCGCGCCGGCGGCCATTGCCGGGTCTACGCGCCCGATCGCTTCATCGGCCTGGGTCGCTGTGAGGACTCGCGCCTGCATCCGGTTCGCCTGATCGCGACGCCGGCAGAAACCTGACGGTTCGGCGGGGCCGGGCGAGCGTGTTCGCCCGGCCGAATCGCCGGGCCGAAACCTGAGAGAGCTTCATGAGCCAACATCCGATCCGCAACCTGGCGATCATCGCGCACGTCGACCACGGCAAGACCACGCTCGTCGACGAACTGCTGCGTCAGGCGGGCACCTTCCGTAGCAACCAGCAGGTCGCCGACCGCGTGATGGACAGCAACGACCTGGAGCGCGAGCGCGGCATCACCATTCTCGCGAAGAACTGCGCGGTTCAATATCGCGACACCCGGATCAATATCGTCGATACACCGGGTCACGCCGACTTCGGTGGCGAGGTCGAGCGGGCGCTGTCGATGGTCGACGGGGTGCTGCTGCTGGTCGACGCCGTCGACGGCCCGATGCCGCAGACCCGCTTCGTGACCCGCAAGGCGCTGGAGCTCGGCCTGCGTCCGATCGTGGTCATCAACAAGGTCGACCGACCCGGTGCCCGGCCGGACTGGGTCCTCAATGAAACCTTCGATCTGTTCTGCAATCTCGGTGCCAACGAGGAACAGCTGGATTTCGCGACCATCTATGCCTCGGCCTTGCAGGGCTATGCGGTCGACGATCCGGTCAAGGTGCCGCCGCCGGACGCCGACCCGGCCGAACTCGGCCTGAGCATGGTGCCACTGTTCGATGCAATCCTGCGCCAGGTTCCGGCGCGCCGCGATGATCCGCAGGCGCCGCTGCAGATGCAGATCTCGGCGCTCGATTATTCGAGCTACGTCGGCCGGATCGCGATTGGCCGGATCGGCGCCGGCACGGTGGCCCCGAATCAAACGGTGGTACTGGCCGAGCCGGGCCCCGACGGCCAGCCGACGACGATCACGGCCAAGATCGGACAGGTGTTGCGCTTCTCGGGTCTGGAACGCGCCAGCGTGCCGCAAGCCGGCGCCGGCGACATCGTTGCGCTGACGGGGCTCGGCGAGTTCAATATCGGCACGACGATCTGCGACCCACAGGCCGTGGCGCCATTGCCGATGCTGCATGTCGACGAGCCCACCATGACCATGCAGTTCCTGGTCAACGACTCGCCGATGGCCGGACGCGATGGCAAGTTCGTCACCACCCGGCAGATTCGCGAACGTCTCGAACGTGAGCTGCAGGCCAATGTGGCGCTACGCGTGGAGTTCGGCAGCGAGACCGATGCCTTCACCGTGTCCGGGCGCGGCGAGCTGCATCTGACGATCCTGATCGAGAACATGCGCCGCGAAGGCTACGAGCTGGCGGTGTCACGCCCGCGGCCGCGGATCCGGGTCGTCGACGGCGAGCGTCAGGAGCCGTACGAAATCCTCACCATGGATGTCGAAGACGCACACCAGGGCGTGGTCATGGAACTGGCCGGTTCTCGGCGTGGCGAGCTCACCAACATGTCGCCCGATGGCGCGGGCAGGGTGCGTCTGGACTATCGCATTCCGTCGCGCGGCCTGGTCGGATTCCATCACGAGTTCCTCAACGGCACGCGCGGGACGGGAGTTCTCAGCCATGTTTTCGACGCCTACGGCCCCTGGGCGGGCGAGCTCGAGGGCCGCCGCAATGGTGTGCTCATCTCGCAGGACGACGGTCAGGCCGTGGCCTACGCGCTGTGGAAACTGCAGGAACGGGGCCGGATGTTCGTCTCGCCGGGGGATCCGCTGTACGAGGGCATGGTGATCGGCATCCACAGCCGCGACAACGATCTCGTGGTCAACCCCGTGCGCGAGAAGAAGCTCACCAATGTGCGCGCCTCGGGCAAGGACGACGCCATCCTGCTGACGCCGCCGATCGCGCTCACGCTGGAGAGGGCGGTCGAGTTCATCGCCGACGACGAACTGGTCGAGGTCACCCCGCGCCACATCCGCATCCGCAAGCGCCATCTGAAGGAGCACGAGCGGCGTCGCGTGTCGCGGGAGTCGCAGGCCGCCTGAGCTCACGGATCGAAAGGGTTGTCCCGCGGCGCTGCGGGACATTGCCAGATCCATGCATTAATGTATACATTAATGCATGCACAAAATCGATCCCCTGGCGGCAGCCCGTGTCGACACCGTCGAATTCATCGGCGCGGGTCTGCAACGTCCGGAATGTGTGCTCTGCACCCGCGCCGGCCACTGGTACAGCGCCGACTGGCGCGGCGGCGTGGCTCACGGTCGCCCCGATGGCAGCCAGGCCTTCTACGGGGCACCGGTGCGAGACGGCCGGCCCATGCGTCCGAACGGTATCGCCTTGCTGCCCGGGGGCGATTTCCTGCTCGCCGATCTCGGCGAGAGCCTCGGGGGCATTTTCCGGCTGAGCCGGGCAGGGCAGTTGACGGCGGTGGCCGAGCGCATCGACGGCGTCGATCTGCCGCCGACCAACTTCGTCACTACCGATCGTGCCGGGCGCATCTGGTTCACGGTCAGCACGCGCAAAGTACCGCGTGCCCTCGGCTACCGGCCCGATTGCGATGACGGCTTCATCGCCGTGCACGACGCCGCCGGCACGCGCATCGTCGCCGACGGCCTCGGCTACACCAATGAGTGCGTGTTCGATCGGGCGGAGCGCTGGCTCTACGTGAACGAGACCTTCGGGCGCCGCCTGAGTCGCTTCCCGGTGCGAGAGGACGGAACCCTGGGCGCGCGCGAGACGGTTTCCGAGTTCGGGGCCGGCATGTTTCCCGACGGCCTGGCGGTCGATGCCAGCGGTGATCTGTGGGTCACGAGCATTGTCAGCAACCGGCTGGTCCACGTTCGGGCCGACGATGGCGCGCAGACCGTCTGGCTAGAGGATTCGGACGCCGCGCATCTCGAGGAGGTCGAGAGGGCCTACCGGGGGCCCGGCATGGGGCGCCCCCATCTCGACGCCATCCGCAGCCGGCGTCTGCGCAATATCTCGAGCCTTGCATTTGGCGGGCCGACGCTGCGCACCGGCCACCTCGGTTGCCTGCTGGGCGATGCCATCGCCTGCGTGACGATGCCGGTCGCGGGCCTGGAACCGGTGCACTGGCATGCCGACGACTGAAGCCGGTTCCGGCCCGCGAGTGGGCGGGCGGCGCGACCCGCCACGAGCCGACATCGCACATCGCCGCCTGCGTGAGCAGATCATGGAGAATCGCTGGCCTCCCGGGCACTGGGCGCTCGAACGCGATCTGTGCGACATGCTCGGCATGAGTCGCACGCCGGTGCGCGAAGCCATGGTCCGGCTGGCCGACGAGGGATTGATCGAGATCGTGCCCCGTCACGGCCTTCGGGTTCAGTCCCTGTCGGCCACGATGATGCGCGAGGTCTACCAGGTCCTGGGCGCACTCGAGGCCGTGGCGGCCGAGATCGTGGCCGCCGACGCGGCACGGGGGCCGCGACTGACGGAACTGGAGCGTGCCACCGACGAGATGGCCGAGGCGCTCGATCGCCACGACCTGCAGGGCTGGGCGCGCGCCGACGAAAGCTTCCACGAGATGCTGGTCGGTATGTGCGGCAACCGCCCTCTGATCGAAACCGTTGCGCGTTTTCGGGACCGGGTTCATCGCGCGCGCCTGATGACCCTGCGCCTGCGCCCGGTGCCGGTCGCCTCGACCGAGGAGCACCGGGCCCTGGTCGAGGCGATGAGGGCCGGTGATCCGGCGCGTGCCGGCGCCCTGCATCGCGCCCATCGCGCGCGCGGCGCGGCCGAACTGGTGCCGATCCTGGAATCACTCGACGTTGTCTGAGGCACGCACGAACGAGCGCCGAGAGCGGTGCGCACCGGTGCCTGCGCTGCGGTGCGGGCTTTTCGGGCGTATCGGTCGATCCCATTCATCAAAACGGAGAAGCAGCCCGTGAGCCATACAATCCCCCCCCGCATCGCGCTGCTGGCCGGCGACGGCATTGGTGTCGAAGTCTGTGATGCCGTGCGTACGGTCACCGACGCGTTGCAGTCGCGTCTGCCGCGGTGTGCGTTGCGATGGCAGCCGTTGCCGGCCGGCGCGGCGCACTATCGGGACCACGGCGAGGCCCTGCCCGCGGCCACGCTCGCCGCCTGCGAGCAGGCCGACGCGATCTTTCTCGGCGCGATGGGCTTGCCCGAGGTTCGGTATGCCGACGGCACCGAGATCTCGCCTCAGCTCGACCTGCGGGAGCATTTCGATCTCTATGCCGGTGTGCGCCCGATTCGCGCGCTACCCGGCATTCCGGCCGTGCTGGCCGACCCACGTGCGGCCGGCATCGATCTGGTGCTGGTGCGCGAGCAGACCGAGGGATTGTTCCACGATCGGCGTGGCACCCGCATCGATGCGCTCGGTGCGACCGATACCCTGCGGATCACCGCGGCAGGCGCGTCACGCATCAGCCGCTATGCGTTCGAACTGGCGCGAGAACGCCGTTCGAAGCACGAGCGGCCAAACGTGACGCTGGTCGACAAGGCCAACGTGATCGGCTCGATGGCGTATTTCCGGGCCCGTTTTCTCGAGGTGGCGAGCGAGTTTTCCGCGCTAGGGCACGAATGTGCATACGTCGACGCCACCGCGTTGAATCTGGTGCGCAGGCCCTGGACATTCGATGTGATGGTCACGGAGAACCAGTTTGGCGACATCCTGTCCGATCTCTGCGCCGCTCTCGTGGGCGGCATGGGTCTGGCACCGTCGGCCGACATCGGTGACCGCCACGCCATGTTCCAGCCCGCCCACGGCAGCGCCCCGGACATTGCGGGGCGGGGGATTGCCAATCCGACGGCCGCGATCCTGTCGGCGGCCATGATGCTCGATTGGCTTGGGTTGCGCGATGGTGACGACTCGATGCGCGCCGGCGCCGCGCTCGTGAGCGATGCGGTGGATGCGGTGTTCGCGGGCGGGCACTGCCTGCCCAGCGAGTTTGGCGGGTCGTCGGGAACCCGCGCGATCGCGGCGGCGGTTGCGGCTCAGGTGGCGGCGTTGCCGATGCCCGGCGCGGGCTGAGTGCGAAACCGCGGCGGCGCGGCATCGGCACCGCCGAGACGCCAGTAGTGCTCGCTCCCGTAGTGATGCTTCAGGTGGTCGATCAGCATTCGTACCCTGAGCGGCAGCTGGCGGCGCTGCGGGAAAACCGCATAGATCGCATTCGCAGGGGCGGCAAACGCATCGAGCACCGTGACCAGCCTGCCGGCGCGGATGTCTTCGCCGACCTCCCATAGCGAACGCCAGGCCAGACCCAGACCCGCGATCGCCCAGTCGCGAAGAACCGAGCCGTCATTGCTCTGCAGCCGGCCGCGTACCCGCATCGACACGGTCTCGCCGGCGTCGGAGAATTGCCAGCCGCGTGCCTGATTGCCATAGTTGCCGAAAGTCAGGCAGTCGTGGCGGGCCAGATCGGCAGGCGTGGCGGGCGATCCCGCGCGGGCCAGATAGTCGGGGCTGGCGACCACCACGCGGGTGTTCTGCGCCAGGCGGATGCCGACGAGGCTGGAGTCGTCGAGCTGGCCGACCCGCACGGCCAGATCGAACGCGTCGCTGACGATGTCGGTCAGGCCGTCGGAGAGCTCCAGGGTCAGGCTGACGTCCGGGTTATTGCGCAGGAATTCGGGCAACAACGGCGCGACGTGGCGGCGTCCGAAGCCGGCCGGCGCGGTCAGGCGCACATGGCCGCTCGCCTTGACGCCGCCCAGCGATACGGCGTCCTCCGCGTTGCGCAGCTCATCGAGGATGCGCAGGCTGTCTTCGAGGAAGGCGTTGCCTTCGAAGGTGAGACTGAGGCGTCGGGTCGTGCGCACGAGCAGCTTGACGCCGAGGCGGGTCTCGAGCGCCGCGAGCCGCCGGCTGACGACGGCGGGAGTGACGCCTTCGGCGGCGGCCGCCGCGCTGAGGCTGCCGCGCTGGGCCACGGCGACGAAGGTTTCGATCTGTTGAAGCCTGTCCAATTAGCGCTGTTTCAGTCAATAGTGAATGATACGAAGCATACTTTTTATGTCGTTTCGGCTGCAATAGGATAATCGTGTTTGATGCCCGGCCGAGATGCCGGCGCGTTTCCCCGCGGCGATGCGCTCGATCCCGGCGATGCGCCCGATCCTCCCCTTCGCTGGTCCGCACCCGATTTCGGTGAACCCGCATGCCTCGCAAGAATGATTCGTCGCCGGCAGAACCCTTTCAGGCGGTCGTCTTCGACGCCTACGGCACGCTGTTCGATGTGCACTCGGTGGCCACTGCGGCCGAGCAGATGTTCCCCGGCCAGGGCGAGGCCTTGTCCCGGTTGTGGCGCACCAAGCAGCTCGAGTATTCGTGGATCCGCACGATGTCGGGCCGCTACAAGCTTTTCTGGGACGTGACCCGCGATGCGCTCGAGCATGCCGCCGCGCGCCTGGGGCTGGCGCTGGATGGCGCCGGCGTGCAACGCCTGATGAATCAGTACGCGAGCCTGTCGGCGTTTCCGGAGAATCTCGACGTCCTGCGCGGCCTGCGGGGGGCGGGTGTGCCTCTGGGCATCCTCACCAACGGCAACCGCGAGATGATCGAGATCTCGATCCGCAGCACGGGTATGAGCGGGCTGTTCGCACACCTGCTCTCGTCCGAGCAGGTCGCTACCTTCAAGACGGCCGCCGAGGTCTACGCGCTGGTGCCGGCGGCATTCGGATGCGCGCCCGAGCGAGTGCTGTTCGTCTCGTCAAACGGCTGGGACGCCATCGCCGCGCGCTGGTACGGCTTCACCACCTTCTGGATCAACCGCGATGGCGCTCCGCTCGAACGCCTCGACACCGAGCCCCATCACACCGGCAGTCGCCTGACCGACGTTGCCGACCTCGTCATGTCCGCCCGCTAACCACTTTCGAGATCCACGATGACCGACCGACTGGAAAGATACGATCTGAAGATCGACCCCGCGCTGTTCAAGCTGATCGAAGAGCAGGCGCTGCCGGGAACCGGCATCACCGCGGATCGTTTCTGGCAAGGCCTGTCCCGGATCGTGCATGACCATGGTCCCCGCAACCGCGAGTTGCTCGCGCGGCGCGATGCGCTGCAGGCGAAGATCGACGAATGGCATCGTCAGCGGCGCGGCCAGCCGCACGATGCGGCCGCCTACAAGGCCTTCCTGGTCGAGATCGGCTACCTCTTGCCGGAGGGGCCGGATTTCTCGATCGACACCACCAACGTCGACCCCGAGATCGCCACCATCGCCGGGCCGCAACTGGTCGTGCCGGTGATGAACGCCCGTTACGCGCTCAACGCCGCCAATGCACGCTGGGGTAGTCTTTACGATGCGCTCTACGGCACCGACGCGATGGGTGACGCGCCTGCCGCCGGTGGCTACGACCCTGCGCGCGGTGCGCGCGTGATCGCCTGGGCCAAGAGCTTCCTCGATCGGATCGCGCCGCTCGCGGGCGCGCGCCATGACGAGGTCACCGGCTATCGTATCGAATCCGGTGCACTGGTGGCCGCGACGGCGGGTGGCGACCGCCGCCTGGTCGAGGCGGGTCGGTTCGTCGGCTATCAGGGCGATGCCGCCGCCCCGAGCCAGATCCTGCTCCGTCACCACGGTTTGCACGTCGCCCTGGTGATCGATGCCACACATTCGATCGGCGCCGAAGACCCGGCTCATCTGGCCGACGTCCAGCTCGAGGCCGCGCTGACGACCATCATGGACTGCGAGGACTCGGTCGCGGCCGTCGATGGCGAAGACAAGGCGCTCGCCTACCGCAACTGGCTGGGTTTGATGCGGGGCGATCTCAGCGAGCAGGTCGCCAAGGGCGGCAGCTCGTTCGCGCGGGTTCTCGCCCCCGATCGTCAATACGGGGCGCCCGATGGTTCGACGCTGACCCTGAAAGGCCGCTCTCTGATGCTGGTGCGCAATGTCGGCCACTTGATGACCACGCCGGCCGTGCTCGATCGCGACGGCAACGAAGTCTACGAAGGACTGCTCGATGCCATGTGCACGGTGATGATCGCGATGCACGATCTCGCCAAGACCGGTGGAGCCCGCAATTCCACTCAGGGCTCGGTCTACATCGTGAAACCCAAGATGCACGGTCCCGAGGAGGTGGCATTCGCCGATGCTGTGTTCGGCGATGTCGAGCGTGCGCTCGGGCTGCCGGTCAACACCATCAAGATCGGCATCATGGACGAGGAACGCCGTACGACGGTCAACCTCAAGGCCTGCATCGGGGCGGCGCGGTCGCGCGTGGTTTTCATCAATACCGGCTTCCTCGACCGAACCGGCGACGAGATCCACACCTCGATGGAAGCCGGGCCGATGGTGCGCAAGGCCGACATGAAAGCCCAGAAGTGGATCCAGGCCTACGAGCAATGGAACGTCGACATCGGCCTGGCCTGCGGACTGGCCGGCCATGCCCAGATCGGCAAGGGCATGTGGGCCATGCCCGACCTGATGGCGGCGATGCTCGAGCAGAAGATCGGCCATCCGCAGGCGGGTGCCAATACCGCCTGGGTGCCCAGTCCGACGGCAGCGACGCTGCATGCCACCCACTATCACGAGGTCGACGTGTTCGCCCGTCAGCAGGAGATCGCCGCCGGCGGACCGCGCGTCAGTCTCGACGACATCCTGACGATTCCGCTTGCCGAGGAGCCGAATTGGTCCGACGGCGAGATCACGGCCGAGCTCGAAAACAACGCCCAGGGCATCCTCGGCTACGTCGTGCGATGGGTCGATCTCGGGGTCGGCTGCTCGAAGGTGCCCGACATCAACAACGTCGGCCTGATGGAAGATCGGGCGACCTGCCGCATTTCCTCGCAGCACATTGCGAACTGGCTGCACCATGGCGTCGTCGACCGCGAGCGCGTCTCGCGGGTCATGGCGCGCATGGCCGAAGTCGTCGACCGTCAGAATGCGAGCGATCCGTCGTATACGCCGATGGCTCCGGCGCTCGACGGGGAGGCCTATCATGCGGCCTGCGACCTGGTCTTCGAAGGGACCCGGCAACCCTCGGGTTACACGGAACCCATCCTTCACGCCCGCCGGCGTGAACTAAAGGCTCGTCTGACCGTTTGACATCCGGTCGAAGGCCGTCTGCGCCCCCGGAAGCCAAGGTTTCCGGGGGCGTTTCGCATTCTGCTGCGACGTCGAAACGAGATTGTTGTGCAGAACATACCGGCCATCAGGTCGAATCGCCGCCCGCGATGGGGGCGAAACCGTCCGTCAGATCCGTGTGTGCACGCGATATCCACTATTCCACATTGCTATTGAATCAACAGGTGGAATGTCGGAACCACTATGTCTCGACTGTTCAGTTTGCGAATGCGCCTCGTCGGCGGGGTGGTGCTCGTCTGTCTGGCTTTGACGGCTGCGGCCTGGTTCGCCTTGACGGAGGCGGCGGATGCCGCTCGCGCGCGGACCACGCCCGAGCAACTCGCGGCGCGACAGGCCCGCATCGAGCGTGCGGTCGAAGCCGAGGTCGACGCCCTACGCGCTCGTCTGCTGGAGGTTGCCGCGTCGCCGGCCGACATCGACCGCATCGTCTCCGGCGACACCACCGCATTGTTGCTGCGGCTCGCTGGCAGGGATGGTTCCCGCAACGCCTGGCTGGCGACCCGCGACGGCCAAGTGCTGGGTTTCATGGGGGCGCGCGAGATGCTTCCGCGCAGCGCCAACGCGCGTGAGCTCGGGCGCCGAGCCGGCCTCCAGGGAAAAGCCGATGGTTTCGCGCTCGATCCGCAGGGTGCCGCCCTGGTGGTCGGTGTTCGTCTGCCCGTTCCATTGGAGGACATGGTCATCTACCTTGCCCGCGACGTGAACGACGCGTTCGCATCCGACCTGGCGCTTCGATCGGGCTCGGAATTGATGATGTTCAGGCGCCGCGATGACGGTTCGTTGAACCGCCTGGGCACGTTCGCAGCCAACAGCACGAGCGCCGCGCTGCAAGGTGGTTTGACGGCGAACGTGCTGGCATCGCTGGATCAGTCTGCTGAATTGAGATTGCCCAATCTGGATACGGTGCGCATCGGTCGCTTGGCCGATTCGCTCTATTTCGCCGCGCTGCCGGTGGGCAGTTCGTTGTCGGGCCTGCTCGATGACACCGCGACCCGCATTCTGGTCTATTGTCTGGGCGCGCTCCTGGCACTGGGGGTCGGGTGCTGGCTCTACGCCTCGCGTGTCGTCAAGACCCTTGGCCGTTTGTCGCAGGGCGCGCGCGCGTATGCCAACGGCAAGTACCAGACCACCGTCAAGGCCGGTGGATTCGACGAGCTCGTTCGCTTCACGGAGATTTTCAATCTTCTCGGGCAGACGCTGAACCAGCGCGAGATCAAGACCTTCCAGCAAGCCAATCGGGACGGCGTCACGGGCTTGCCCTCGCGCACTCTTTTCGAAGCGAAGATGCTGGAGATGGTCGGCGTCGCGCGCTCCGGCAAGAAGCAACTGGCACTGATCACGGTGGTCGTCGATCGTCTGCGCGATGTGCACGACTCCCTTGGGCGCAAGGGCGGCGACATGATGCTCGTCGAAGTGGCCGATCGGATTCGCAGGACCTTGCGGGTCAGCCGCAAGCGCCACGGCTCGGGTACTTTTCTCGCCCGCCTGGCGACCTACGAGTTCGGCATCATTGCCCAGGACATGGACGCCGAGTCGGCGCGCAGTCTGGCGCGGCGTGTCGCGGAGGCGCTCGATCGTCGCATCGAGTACGACGGGCAGTCGGTCGTTCCTGGCGCCCGGATCGGCGTGGCCTTGTATCCCGATCACGGAATCGATGCCGGCGGCTTGCTCTATTCGGCCGATATTGCCGCCAGCAACGCTGGCGCCGAGCTGTCGCGTGTGGCGATGTTCGATGCATCGTTCGAGCGCGATCGTGAGCGTCAGCTCGGCATGTTGAAGGAACTGCAGCACGCCATCGAGCACCACGAGCTCTATATTGCGCTGCTGCCCAAGATCAGCCTGCGTGGCGGGTCCGAATTGATGGCCGAGGCCCTGATGCGTTGGGAGCACCCGGAGCGCGGCGCACTCAATCCGGGTGAGTTCATTCCGTTTGCCGAGAAAACCGGCTTCATCACGCAGTTGACGAACTGGATGGTCGGCGCGGCGCTCGACATCGCGGCGCAGTGGCAGGCGCGGGGCACGCCCTTGACCATCTCCGTCAATATTTCGCCGCGCGATCTCGACAGTCCGGATTTCGCCACCGCGGTGGTCGAACGGCTGCGTGCACGCAAACTGCGGGGCCAGGTGCTGACGCTGGAGGTGGTGGAATCGGCCGTGCTGGACGCGACACCGACTGTGCGCCAGAACCTGGATGTCCTGTCCCGTCTTGGCGTGCGCATCGCGATCGACGATTTCGGCTCCGGCTTTGCGTCACTCGATCAGCTCCGATCGCTGCCGCTCGATACGATGATGGTCGACCGACAGTTCGTGCGCGGTCTGCCCGATGACGAAAGCAGCCGCATCATCGTGCAGGCCGCGATCGACATCGGCCACAATCTCGGCCTGACGGTGGTCGGCGAAGGCGTCGAAACCGATGATCAGATGCGCATGCTGCGGCAAATGGGTTGCGATCAGGCACAGGGCTTCTTCGTCGCCAAGCCCCTGACCGGCGAGCAGTTCGAGGCCTGGGTGGTGGAGCGCTCGGCGAGCTTCTCCGACTATGCCGAGCCCGTGTACGGTGCGACCGAACGGCTTTCCGGCATCGACGACTCTCTGGCCGAGCTCGGTCTGGCCGCGGCCGGCGCGGATCTCGACGCCGCAGGCGTGATGATCGTCGACGAAGCCGTCGGCGAGGTGCTCGGCGATTCCTCCTTCGCGCAGGGGCCTGTTCCCACGGTCTCGCTGGACTTCGATTTCGGCAATCCGACATCGCACGAGTCCGCGCCCGACGATGGCGCATCGGCGTTTGCCGCGTCGGCCGATGACGAGGGCTTCGGCCTGGACGCCTTCGAGCTCGAAACGGATCCATCCGGCGCGCTTGTCGCCGATGCCGGCGAGATCGAGCTGATCGACCTTGGCGCCCCGGCCATACCGAGCGGCGAGGCCTTGTCGACGACCATCGAACTGGTGCCGGCCGGCGACGACGAGGACTTGCGCTCCAACTGAGGAGCACGACCGGTCGCTTCCGTAGACCGGTCGATCCGATCTGGCATGATTGCGGGTTTTTACGCGGCGGATCCCTCCGCCCGTTATGCGCATGCTGATCGTTCTTTCGCCCGCCAAGACGCTCGACTACGAAACGCCCGTTCGATATCAAGGCGAAACCTTGCCGGCGATGAGTGCCGAAGCCGAGCGACTGGCCGCAACGCTGCGTCGTTATTCGCCGCCCCGGCTGGCAGCTTTGATGTCGGTATCGGACAAGCTCGCGCGGCTCAATGTCCAGCGCTTCAAGGAATTCTCCACTGAGGTTTCGCGTGCGAATGCGCGGCCGGCCATGTTGGCGTTCGCCGGCGACGTCTATGAAGGCCTGCAGGCGGCCACCATGGGGCAGGATGATCTCGCCTGGGCGCAAGACCGTGTGCGCATGCTGTCCGGACTCTACGGTCTGTTGCGCCCGCTCGATCTGATGCAGCCGTACCGGCTGGAGATGGGAACGCGGTTGAAGACCCGCCGTGGGACAAGCCTGTATGAGTTCTGGGGCAGGCGCATCGCCGTAGCCCTGCGCGAACTCGCTGCCGACATGACCGACAAGACCCTGGTCAATCTGGCCTCGGACGAATACTCCCGCGCAATCGATCGCAAGGCGCTCGGGCTGCGTGTCGTGCAGCCGGTTTTCGAAGAGCCACGGTCCGATCCCGACCGACCGTACGCGGTGATCAGTTTCATGGCCAAGAAGGCACGCGGGGCCATGACTCGCTTCGCAATCGATCGACGCATCGAAGACGCGCGAGAACTGCGCGAGTTCGACCGGGACGGCTATCGCTTCGTCCCCGAGGCGTCGGACGATGCCCGCTGGGTGTTCCGGCGTCAGGCCCGCTGACGCACGATCAACGGTTCGGGCTCGAGCTTGACCGCGAAGCGTCGCCAGACATCGTCCTGAATGGCGGCGGCCAGGCGCAGCAGGTCGGCGCCACTGGCGGTGCCATGGTTGACCAGCACCAGCGCGTGTTGCGCGTGCACGCCGGCACCGTGGTGAGTGCGTCCTTTCCAGCCGCAGCTGTCGATCAGGCGGGCGGCGGCGATCTTGACCCGGTCCGAGCCGCACGGCACCGGGTAGCGGGCCAGGCCGGGGTCGTGCGAGCACAGCGCGGCGGCATGGCCGCTCGGCAGGATCGGATTCTTGAAGAAGCTGCCCGCGTTGCCCAGCCGCGCAGGATCGGGCAGCTTGCGGCTGCGAATTCCGATGACGGCGCGGGCCACATCGTCGGCGCGCAGCGCACCGAGGCCGGACCCTGATAGTTCGGCCGCCAGCTCACCATAATGAGTCCTGGGCTCGAATCGGCGTGACAGCCGCAACCGCAACGCGAGAATCAGCCATCGACCAGGTTCGTGTTTGAAGCGGCTGTTGCGATAACTGAATGCGCACTCGTTGCGCGAGATCCAACGGATCTCGCCAGTGTGGCGATCGCAGGCCTTCACCGCGACGATGCGCTCCCCGATCTCGACACCGTAGGCACCGATGTTCTGCACAGGGGCCGCGCCAGCCAGCCCGGGAATCAGGGCCAGGTTCTCCAGCCCGCAGAGAGCCTTCTCCAGGCTCCAGCAGACGACCTCGTGCCAGTTCTCACCGGCCCCCACCTCGACCTCCACGAAACCGCTGTCCGAGCGCACGATTCGCCTGCCGCCCAGCCTGGGCGCCAGCACCGCAGCCAACTCGTCGGTGGCGAGCACGATGTTGCTGCCGCCGCCCAGCACGAGCGCGTACGGGTGGGCGGACAGGAAGCGCAATGCGTCGCCGACCTGGTGTTCGTGTTCAAGGCGAAAGAACCGGCGCGCACCGGCGGGCAGCCCGAAGCTGTTCATCGTGCGCAAGGACACGTCATGATCGACGCCGCGATCATGGCTCACGAGTGGCGGGGCGGCGTTGGTCTGCAGCGCGCCCCTGACCGGTCGATCAGGTGGGCTGGTAGGCAAGACGCACGTAGATTGGCGCGAAGGCTTCGGCCTGGGTGATCTCGACCAACGATTCGCGCGCCAGTTCGAGCATCGCGAGGAAGGTGACGACCACCACCGGAACGCTGGCCTGTCTGGCGAACAGATCGCCGAACTCGGCGAACCGTGTGTCGCGCAGGCGGCGCAGAAGCTTGCTCATGTGCTCGCGCACCGACAGCGCCTCCCGGCTCACATGGTGATGCCGCACCATCTTCGCGCGGCGCAGGATGTCCATCCAGGCATGACGCAGGTCGTCGGGGTTCACGTCGGGAAGACGTTCGGCGAGCGTCTGCTCGATATGTACCTGGGTGGCGACGAAGTCGCGACCGGCAACCGGCAGGCCGTCGAGGCTCATCGCGGCCAGCTTCATGCGCTCGTACTCGACCAGCCGGCGTGCGAGCTCGGCACGGGGATCCTCCACCTCTTCGTCCGTGTCGGCCTTGCGCACCGGCAGCAGCATGCGCGACTTGATGTCGATCAGCAGTGCCGCCATCAGCAGGTACTCGGCGGCCAACTCGAGATTGTGTCGGCGTATCTGTTCGATGTAGCCGAGGTATTGGCGCGTGACCTCGGCCACCGGGATATCGAGAATGTTGAAGTTCTGCTTGCGGATCAGGTAGAGCAGCAGATCGAGCGGGCCCTCGAAGGTTTCCAGAATGACCTCGAGCGCATCGGGCGGAATGTAGAGGTCGCGCGGCAGCTGCAGTACCGGCTCACCGTACAGCTTTGCATAGATCTTGAGCTCGAGCTGTTCGGCGGCCGTCTGACCTTGCTTCACAGTCGCGTCGTCAACCGAGTCCACCCCCTGCGCCGTTTCGGTCATGGGACGTCAGGACTTGGTCTTGTAGACATAGGGCGCCTGCGGCACGCGTGATGCCTTGAAGCGCTCCTGGGCCTCGAGATCGAGCGACTTGTCCCACCAGATCGCGCGTCCCTCGCGCTGCTGCTCCAGGATGCGGGGGCGCTCGGCCTTGAGCTCGTTGAGAAAGCGCGTGATTTCGGAAACGTACATGATCGGAAGAGGGCGGGAAAAATGGCTATTGTAGATCTTGCGAGGCGCTGGGGCGCACTGGCCGCGCTCGGCCTGGCGGCCTCCGGATGCACGGATGATCCGTCCGCGCGACTGGTCGCGGGCGCGAGCACCGAAGCGGACGTTCGAGTGTCCCTCGGTCGCCCCGAGATCGTCTGGGAGTCGGCCGATGGTTCTCGTGAGCTTCAGTATGTGAACCGGCCTGGTGGCGTGGGCAACCTGCTGGTCGTGATCGGCCCCGACGGCCGCTTCCGAGAGTCGCAAGCCGCTTTCGATCCGGCTCGACTGGTGCACATCGGCGTCGGCTGGCAGCGGGACGACCTGCGTCGCTGGTTGGGCCAGCCGACGGAACGAGCCTTCTATTCGTTGTCCGGGCGCACGCTGTGGCGCTGGCGCTATCGCGACCCTGCCGGCACTGCCATGTGGTATGAGGCCACGTTCGATGCGGACGGGCGGCTGCAAGACGCCGAGAGCGTGGCCGATGGCCCGGCGGGCGCGGCGATCTGAGGGCCGGCGATGTCGGGCCCCGACCATGGGGCTTCGTCAGCTGATGCGCATACCCGGGCTGGCGCCGCTATCGGGCGATAGCAGGAACAGGCCGGGCCCTTGCTCACCGGACGCCGCCAGGACCATGCCTTCGGAGAGCCCGAATCGCATCTTGCGCGGTGCCAGATTGGCAACCACGACGGTCAACCTGCCAACCAGTTTCTCGGGTTCGTAGGCGGCCTGTATGCCCGAGAAGATCGTTCGTTCACGACCCTCGCCGAGATCGAGCCTGAGTTGCAACAACTTGTTCGAGCCCTCGACGCGGCTGGCGGCGACGATACGTGCCACGCGCAGATCGACCCGGGAGAAATCATCGATGCCGATCTCGGCTGCCAGTGGCGCGATCGTGGCTGGTGCCGGCCCGGCCGTCTCGGACTCGCCCGCGTTCGCGGGCGGTTCGAACAAGGCTTCGATCTGCTTGTCCTCGATACGCTTCATCAGGTGTTGGTAGGGCTTGATGCGATGGCCGGCAGGCAGGGCGCGGCCGATGTCCGACCAGCTCGCGCCCTCGAGGCCGAGTTGGTCGAGCGCGGCCCGCGCCGTCTGCGGAATGACCGGCTGCAGCAGGCGGACGAGATCGGCGTAGGCGCACAGGGCGGTCGACAGCACCCGGAGCAGTTCATCGGCACGATCGGCCTGCCTGGCCAGCTCCCACGGTTTGTGGGCGTCGATGTACTGGTTGACGGCGTCGGCGAGTTGCATGATGCCGCGCACCGCGCGCGAGGTCTCGCGGGCGTCGTAGTGCTCGGCGGTGGCCGATGCGCCCGGCCAGGCCGCCGCGAAGGCGCTCAGGGCGTCGATGTCGGGCTCGCCCAGTCGACCGTCGAACCGTTTGATCAGGAAGCCGCTGCAACGGCTGGCGATATTGACGAGCTTGCCGATCAGATCGCTGTTGATGCGGGCGACGAAATCGTCGGGGGTGAAGTCGACGTCTTCGACGCGGCCATTGAGCTTGGCGGCCAGGTAATAGCGCAGCCAGTCAGGATGCAGGCCCACTTCGAGATAGCGCAAGGGCGAGATGCCGGTGCCGCGGCTCTTGCTCATCTTGGCGCCGGACACGGTCACGAAGCCGTGGACGTGCACGTTCTCGGGCGTTCGACGGCCGGCGAAGTGGAGCATCGCCGGCCAGAACAGGACATGGAAATAGATGATGTCCTTACCGATGAAGTGAACCTGTTCGAGGTCGGGATCGGCCAGCAGCGATTCGAAGTCGCGACCGGTGCGCGTGCACCAGGCCTTGAGCGAGGCCAGGTAGCCGATCGGCGCATCGAGCCAGACGTAGAAGTACTTCCCCGGCGCATCGGGAATCTCGATGCCGAAGTACGGCGCGTCGCGTGAGATGTCCCAGTCGGCCAGACCAGACGAGCCGGTGTCGTCCGGGGAGAGCCACTCGGCGGCCTTGGCAAGGACTTCGGACTGCAGGCGTGGGCGGCCGTGCCGGTCTTTTTCGCTCGTCCAACGCTGCAGGAAATCGATGCAGCGAGGGTCCGAGAGCTTGAAGAAGTAATGATCCGAGCTGCGCAACTCGGGCCGAGCACCCGAGAGCACGGAATAGGGCTCTCGCAACTCGGTTGGCGAATAGACGGCGCCACAGACCTCGCAGGCGTCGCCGTACTGATCGGGTGCGCCACAGCGCGGGCATTGACCCTTGATGAATCGATCCGGCAGGAACATACCCTTGACCGGATCGTAGAACTGCTCGATCTCGCGCCTGTCGATGAGCCCCTGGTCGCGCAGCGCCGTGTAGATGCCCTGCGATAGCTCGGTGTTCTCGGGTGACTCGGTGCTGTGCCAATGATCGAAGCTGATCGAAAAGCCTTCGAGGGGCGCGGCTCGTCCGGCCGCGATGCCGGCGACGAACTCGGCGGGACTCACGCCGGCCTTGTCGGCCGCGATCATGATCGGCGCCCCGTGGGCGTCATCGGCACAGACAAAGGCCACCTCGTTGCCGCACATGCGCTGGAAGCGCACCCAGATGTCGGCCTGGATGTATTCCATGATGTGGCCGATGTGGAACTGCGCGTTGGCGTAGGGCAGGGCCGTGGTGACGAAGAATTTGCGCGGCATGGTCGAATACGCCCGTTGAGGGAGGGGCAGCTGGCGGACGGGGGCGGCGAAGGGTTCCGGGCAGGGCTCGGACAACCCTCGATCTTATCAGGCGATCGCCTGGATCATCCCTATCGATCGATTAGACTAGCGGGCTGCTCACGCCCCACTTTCCACATCGGGGAGATGGCCGGGTTACCGTCCTCGCCGATGCGGTGGCCCGCTCAACAGGACAACCATGACCGTCTCGCTCGATAGCGTCCAGCAAGCGCTTGCCCAAGTCACCGATCCCAACACCGGCCGCGATCTGGTGGCCAGCCGCAGCGCTCGCAATCCGCGGGTCGACGGCGATCATGTCTCGGTCGATGTCGAACTCGGCTACCCGGCGCGCAGTCAGATCGAACTCGTTCGCGACGCGGTGGTCACCGCACTGAAGGCATTGCCCGGTGTGGCGCGCGTCAGCGCGAACGTCTACCAGAAGATCGTCGCCCACCAGGTTCAGGGCAGCGTCAAGACGCTGCCCGAGGTGCGCAACATCATCGCCGTCGCATCGGGCAAGGGCGGGGTTGGCAAGAGCACCACGGCGGTCAATCTGGCGCTGGCGCTGTCGGCCGAGGGTGCCAACGTGGGTATTCTCGACGCAGACATCTACGGTCCCTCGCTGCCCACGATGCTGGGCATCACGGCGCGACCGGAATCGGCCGATGGCAAGAGCCTGGAGCCGCTGGTCGGTCATGGTTTGCAGGCCTCGTCGATCGGTTTCCTGATCGATCCGGACACCCCGATGGTCTGGCGTGGCCCGATGGTCACCCAGGCGCTCGAGCAATTGCTGCGCGACACCCGCTGGCGTGATCTCGACTACCTGGTGGTCGACATGCCGCCGGGCACGGGTGACATCCATCTCACGTTGGCACAGCGTATTCCCGTGACCGGCGCGGTCATCGTCACCACGCCGCAGGACATCGCGCTGCTCGATGCCCGCAAGGGCCTGAAGATGTTCGAGAAGGTCGGCATCCCGATTCTCGGCGTGGTCGAGAACATGGCCATCCACATCTGTTCGGGGTGCGGCAAAGCCGAGCACATCTTCGGCCATGGCGGGGGCGAACGCATCGCAGCCGACTACGGGGTCGAGTATCTCGGCGGGCTGCCGTTGGACATCCGTATCCGTGAGCAGACCGACTCCGGCGCACCGACCGTGGTCGCCGAGCCCGACGGCGAGATCGCTGCCACCTACCGGCGTATCGCGCGCCGGGTCGCGGTCCGTATCGCCGACCGCGCAAAGGACATGTCTTCGCGGTTTCCGAGCATCGTCGTGCAGAACACCTGAAAGCGGCTGGCTTGCTGGCCGACGCGTTCCCCGGTCCGCCGCACGATGGCTCCAGGTGCCGCACGGCAAACGAAAAAGGCGGCCATCGGCCGCCTTTTTCATTGCAGGTTGTCAACGGCCCGCTACCAGGGCCGGTTCGGTCAGGCTGCGACGAGTTCGGGCTTCTTCTGCCGCAGCGGCACGTTGTTGCGCACCGCCACGATCTCGGCCACGATCGACACTGCGATCTCCGCTGGTGTGCGGCTGCCGATGTCCAGCCCGATCGGGCCATGCAGCCGGGCGATCTGTTCCGGACTCAGGTCGAACATCGCCAGGCGCTCGCGCCGCTTCGCGTTGTTGCCACGTGAGCCCAGCGCACCGACATAGAACGCGTCCGACTGCAGCGCCTCCAGCAGTGCCAGGTCGTCGAGCTTGGGATCGTGCGTCACGGCCACCACGGCGCTGTGCGCATCGAGCTTCATGCCGCTGACGACGTCGTCCGGCATCTCCTTGGTGAAGATGGTGCCAGGAACGTCCCAGGTGAGGCCGTATTCCTCGCGGGGATCGCAGCAGATGACCTCGAAATCGAGCGCGACCGCCATCGAGGCGAATATTCGCGACAGTTGCCCGGCACCGATCACGATGACCCGCCAGCGCGGACCCAGCACCGCGCGCATGACCTTGCCATCGAACGTGAACTGCTCGCCGCGCTCGCCCTTGGCGACCGTGATGGCGCCCGAATCGATGTTCAGGGTGCGCACGACCAATTCGTGGCGGGACGTGCGCTCGAGCACCTCGCGCGCCCAGCCGACGTCGACCAGGGGTTCCTGGATCAGCCGCAGATTGCCCCCGCAGGGCAGTCCGAAGCGTGCCGCTTCCTCGCGGCTGACGCCGTAATGAATGACCGATGGTTTGTCGACCCGCTCACCGTTGCGAACGCGATCGATCAGATCGTCCTCGACACAGCCGCCCGACACGGATCCGACCACCAGGCCGTCATCGCGCAAGGCCAGCAGCGCACCCGGCGGGCGGGGGGCGGAACCCCAGGTTTCAACCACCGTGACCAACCAGACCTTGCGCCCTTCGTCGTGCCAGCGCACGGCCTGATCCAGAACCTGCCGATCGAGATTGTCCATCTCAGTTGCCTCCAGAACCACCCTCGCTCAAATGCCGCTCGAACGTCTTGAAGAAGTCGTCGGCGACCTTGGCTGCAGCCGAACTCACGAGCCGCGAGCCGATCTGTGCGATTTTGCCACCGACCTGGGCCGCCGCCGCGTATTTCAGTCGGGTCTTGTTTGCATCGATCGGTTCGAGGGCGACGTCGGCAGTGCCCTTGCCGAAGCCTGCCACGCCACCCTGGCCCTCGAAGCGAATCGTGTAGCTTTGCATCGGCTGCACGTTCTCGAGATTCAGCTTGCCCTTGAAGCGCGCATTGACCGGGCCGATCTTGAACTTCATCGCCGCTGTGTACTCGTTCTCGCCGGTCTGCTCCATGGATTCGCAACCGGGTACGCAGGCCTTGAGGGTCTCGGGATCGTTGAGCGCCTTCCAGGTGGTTTCGAGATCGGCCGGGATCTCGCGTTCGCCGTTCAGATTCATATGATGATTCCCTGTCTGAGGTGTGAGTCGGTGGTGGGGCGATGACGCTGGCCTGGCAACGGGCAGCGGATTCAGCGCTGGATCAGCGCACGGCCGAGACCCTGCAGGGTCTCGAGGTTGTATAGCGGCAGGAAATGATCGACATGCCCGATCAGTGCCCGAATGCCGGCCGCCCTGGGCTCGAAACCCTCGTAGCGAAGCAGGGGATTCAGCCAGACCAGGCGATGGGCGAAGCGCGACAGCCGTGCTGCCTCGCGCGAGAGCTCGCCCTTGTCGTCACGATCGAGCCCATCGGTGACCAGCAGCAGCGTGGCATTGCCAGTCAGCAGCCGGCGGGCCCAGCGGCGGTTGAACTCAGCCAGGTTGGTGGCGATGCGCGTACCGCTGTTCCAATCGGGGATGTGCGTGGCGGCCTCGGCCATTGCGTGGTCGGGGTCGGCAATGCGCATCGCGCGGCTCAGGTAGGTGAGCCGGGTGCCGAATGCCAGCGTCTGGGTGCGCGGATCGCGCCGCGTCAGCCCATGGGCGAAATGCAGGAAAACGCGCGCATAACGCTCCATCGACCCGCTCACGTCGAGCAGCACGACTACCTTCGGCAGGCGCCGGCACGGAGCGCTGCGGGCGGGCATCGGAACATGAGGCGTGCGTGTCTGGCGACGTAATGTCCGGCGCAGATCGATATCGCCCAGGGCCGCGGCCTGACGCCGACGCACGCGCACCGGTGGCACCATCAGCTCGATCGAACCGGCTGCTTGCTGGGCGGCGCGGAATTCGGCCTCGGTCATGGTCTCGAAGTCGGCTTTCTGCAGTCGCTCGCGATCCGAGTGGCCGAGTAGTACATCGAACGCAGGCAGTTCCTCCATCGGCGGCGGCTCGCGATCGCGCGGCTGCGTCGGGCGCAGTGCGTCCGCAGCGCGGCGTGGCATCTGCTCGGTGGGGCTCTTCTCGCCGTCGCGCGCGGTGATGGTCGGCAGCGCCATGTGCATCATGCGCTCGAGCAGCTTCGGGTCGCGCCAGAAGGCATCGAAAAGCGCGTCGAACACCTCGCGTTGTTCATGGGTGTTCAGGAGCACGGTCGCCAGGGCCGCGCGAACCTCGTCGCGACGGCCGATGTCGATGGCTTCGAGCGCCTGCACCGCGTGAATGATACGGTCGCTGCCGACCACGATCCCGGCGCGTCGCAGCGTGCGCCCGAAATGCACGACGTTGTCGACGATTCGGTGGCGCATCCTCTGGGCGACCCGTGTCAGGCCGACTTTTCGAGCGCGTTGAGTTCGTCGAGGATCTTGGTCAGATCACCCGCACGCATGCGTTCGACGTCGTCCTGATATTTGAGCAGCACGCCGATCGTGTCACTGACACTGTCGGCATCGAGTGCCATCGCATCGAGCGCGATCAGGGCGTTGGTCCAATCGATGGTCTCGGCGACGCCGGGGGATTTGAACAGATCGAGCCTGCGCGCGGCCTGCACGAACTCCACGACCTGACGCGCCAGACGTTGCGGCGCACCGGGTACTCGTGCGTTGACGATTTCCAGCTCGCGCTGCGCATCGGGGTAATCAACCCAGGCATAGAGACAGCGCCGCTTGATGGCGTCGTGGATCTCACGGGTGCGGTTCGAGGTCAGCACGACGATCGGCGGATGCTCCGCCCGCACCACGCCGAGTTCCGGAATGCTCATCTGGTTTTCAGCCAGGACTTCGAGCAGGAACGCCTCGAACGGCTCGTCGGCGCGATCGAGCTCATCGATCAGAAGAACGGGCCTGGCCGGGCGGGTCAACGCCCGCAGCAAGGGGCGCTCGATCAACAGTTCGCGACGATAGAGATCGGCCGCGGCATGGCTGGCACCGCCGCCTTCGCCGGCCTCGGCCAGGCGGATCTCCAGCAACTGGCGCGCCACGTTCCATTCGTAGGCACTCTGCGAGATATCCAGGCCCTCGAAGCACTGAAGGCGAAGCAGTTCGGTGCCAAGCACACCCGCGATCGCCTTGGCGAGTTCCGTCTTGCCGACCCCGGCTTCCCCCTCGAGGAACAACGGCCGGCCCAGGCGCAGCATGAGGAATACGGAAGTGGCAAGCTCGCGCGAGGCCAGGTAGCCCTGGGTCGCGAGTTGCTCACGAACGGCTTCGACGGAGGCGGGGGGAGTGCGATCGGTCATCTGCAGCTTGACCGCGAGGGTTGTCGCGGTTGTGAATAGGATCGGCCGGAGCCGGCCGGGGGGCCGGCTCCGGCGCTCAGGCAGGACTCAGGCTGCCTGCGCGCGCTCGACGGCGCGTCGGGCCATGACGACGACCATGGCCGCACGGTACTCTGCGCTGCCATGCAGGTCGGCATTGATACCGTCGGCCGACAACTTCACGTTGGCCAGTGCTTCGGCCGAGAAGTCGTTCGCCAGCGCGGACTCGATCTCGCTGGCGCGGAAAGCGCAGGATTTCGCGCCGGTGACACCGACGCGCGTGCCCGCGGAACCCTGGCTGACCATGACCCCGACCAGCGCGAATCGCGACGCGGGCTGCTTGAACTTCACATAAGCGGCCTTCTGCGGCACCGGGAAGCGCACCGCCTTGATCAGCTCACCGGGCTCCAGGGCGGTTTCGAACAAACCCTGGAAGAAGTCGTCGGCGGCGATTTCGCGCTTGTCGGTGACGATGGTCGCGCCCAATCCGAGCACGCCGGCCGGATAACAGGCCGCGGGGTCCGAGTTGGCCAGCGAGCCGCCGATGGTGCCCATGTTGCGCACCATCTGGTCACCGATGCCGCCGGCGAGCTCGGCCAGCGCCGGAATCGCCGAGCGCACGACATCGCTCGACGCCACCTCGGCGTGGGTGGTCATGGCGCCGATCGTGATCGCATCGCCGTTGCGGGAGATGCCCTTCAGATCGGCGATGCCGGCCAGGTCGATCAGGTTCGAGGCCGAAGCCAGGCGCAGCCGCATGGATTGCACGAGGCTCTGGCCGCCGGCCAGATAGCGGGAGTCCTCACCGGCGGCCTGTGCGGCCGCGCTCAGCGAGCTTGGTTTGCTGTACTGGAATTCGTACATGGATGACAGTCTCCTGGAATGCGTTCAAGCGTTCTGGTTGGCGGCGCGCCACACGCGTTCCGCAGTCGCCGGCATGGCGATATCGGTCACGCCGAGGGCATCGGTCAGTGCGTTGATCAGAGCGGGCGGTGAGCCGATCGCACCGGCCTCGCCGCAGCCCTTGACCCCGAGCGGATTGTGCGTGCACGCCGTGACCGTGGTGTCGATGACGAAGCTCGGCAGATCGCCGGCGCGGGGCATCGCGTAATCGAGGTACGAGCCGGTCAGCAACTGGCCGGAATCGGTGTCGTACACGCAGTGCTCGAGCATGGCCTGGCCGAGACCCTGGGCAAGCCCGCCATGCACCTGGCCCTCGACGATCATCGGGTTGACCACGTTGCCGAAGTCGTCCACCGCCACGAATTTCTCGATCGAATAGGTGCCGGTTTCGGGGTCGACCTCGACCTCGCAGATGTAGCTGCCGGCGGGGTAGGTGAAGTTGGTCGGATCGTAGAACGCGTTCTCGTTCAGACCTGGCTCCAGCGTTTCGAGCGGGTAGTTGTGCGGCACGTAGGCGGCCAGCGACACCTCGCCGAAGGCCAGCTTGCGATCGGTGCCACTGACGCGGAACTCGCCGTCGGTGAACTCGATGTCGGTGTCCGCCGCTTCGAGGATATGCGCCGCGATCTTCTTGCCCTTGGCGATCACCTTGTCCATGGCCTTGACCAGGGCGGTGCCGCCGACGGAGAGGGACCGGCTGCCATAGGTGCCCATGCCGAACGGGATGCGACCGGTATCACCGTGGATGATCTCGACGTTTTCCATCGGGATGCCGAGACGACCCGCCACCACCTGGGCGAATGTCGTCTCGTGACCCTGCCCATGGCTGTGCGAACCGGTGAACACGCTGACCGTACCGGTCGGGTTGACGCGAATCTCGCCGGTTTCGAACAGACCCGCCCGTGCGCCCAGGGCGCCGGCGATGTTCGACGGCGCGATGCCGCAGGCTTCGATGTAGCACGAATAGCCCAGGCCGCGTTTCTTGCCGCGGCTTTCGGAGTCGGCGCGGCGCGATGCGAAGCCGGCGACATCGGCAAGCTTGATCGCTTTGTCGAGCGAGGCCGCGTAATCGCCGGTGTCATAGGTCAGGCCGACCGGCGTCGCATACGGGAACTCGGTGATGAAATTGCGGCGGCGGATATCGGCCGGATCCATCTTCATGTCGCGCGCACACTGCTCGACCAGTCGCTCCACCACGTAAGTGGCCTCGGGGCGGCCCGCGCCGCGGTAGGCATCGACCGGGGCGGTATTCGTGAACACGGCCTTGACCTCGGCGTAGATCGCCGGTGTCTTGTACTGGCCCGCCAGCAGGGTCGCGTACAGGATGGTCGGCACCGAGGATGCGAACGTCGACAAATAGGCGCCCATGTTCGCGATGGTGTTCACGCGCATGGCCAGGAAGTTGCCTTGGTCGTCCATTGCCATCTCGGCAGTGGTGACGTGGTCACGACCATGCGCGTCGTTGAGGAAGGACTCGCTGCGTTCGGCCGTCCATTTGATCGGGCGACCGACACGCTTGCTGGCCCAGACCATCGCGGTCTCTTCGGCGTACAGGAAGATCTTGGAGCCGAAGCCGCCGCCGACGTCGGGCGCGATCACGCGCAGTTTCGACTCGGGAATGCCGAGCACGAACGCGCACATGAGGAGCCGCTCGACGTGCGGATTCTGATTCGCGACATAGAGCGTGTAGCTGTCGTCGTGACGGGTGTAACTGGCGTTCGCGGCCCGCGGCTCCATCGCGTTCGGTGCGAGCCGGTTGTTGCGGAACGAAACCTTCGAGACCGTCGCCGCTTTCGCGAACGCGGCATCGACCGCCGCCTTGTCGCCGTGCCCCCAGTCGTAGCAGACGTTGTTCGGCACGTCGTCGTGCACCGCTGCGCCGCCCTCGGCGGAGGCCGAATCGACGGTGGCCTTCAGGATCTCGTAGTCGACCTCGACCTTCTCGGCCGCATCGCGGGCCTGCAGCGCCGTTTCCGCGATGACGATGGCAACCGGGTCACCCACATGGCGCGCCTTGCCCTGGGCGAGCACCGGGTGACCGGGCTCCTTCATGGGCGAGCCATCCTTGCTGTGGATCAGCCAGCCGCACGGCAGGCCGCCGACACCTTCGAGATCGGCTCCCGTGAACATTGCCACGAAGCCTGGCGAGGCCTTGGCGGCGTCGCCGTTGATGCTCTTGATTCGTGCATGCGCGTGAGGCGAGCGCACGAACACGGCGTAGGTCTGGCCCGGCAGCACGATGTCGTCTGTGTACTGGCCCGCGCCCGTCAGGAACCGCCGGTCTTCACGCCGCACGATCGACTTACCGATCGGCGTGTTGGACATGTCAGTCATGATTCATTCCCTCGTCGAAGCTGGATTGCAGGTCAGGCCTGAGCCTTCTGAACGGCACGCACGATGTTGTGGTAACCGGTGCAGCGGCAGATGTTGCCTTCCAGGCCTTCGCGGATCTCCGCCTCGCTCGCCTTCGGGTTGTTCTCGAGCAGCGACACCGCGGACATCACCATGCCTGGCGTGCAGAAGCCGCACTGCAGCGCGTGGCAATCGCGAAACGCCTCCTGCATCGGGTGCATCTCGTCGCCCTTGGCGAGGCCCTCGATGGTGGTCACGGTGCCACCGTCCGCCTGTACGGCCAGCATCGAGCACGACTTGACCGCGCGTCCGTTCAAGTGAACGGTGCACGCCCCACACTGGGCGGTGTCGCAGCCGATGTGGGTGCCGGTCAGTTGAAGGTTTTCGCGCAGAAACTGAACCAGTAGCGTGCGCGGGTCGATGTCGGCCGTGACCGACTTGCCATTGACCGTGAGTGAAACGGTCTGTTTCATGAAGGTCTCCTCCTGCAAAAGTGGAATTTTGAGAATCACGACTGCCGCCGGGCGCTGATTCAACGTCGGGCCGACCGATGGCTCTCACGATGCCCGGCTGCGACCCGCCGGCGACAATTCCGGCGCGGACCGACCACGAGGGGGTACAGCCGCGCCCCGAGTCGTTCCCGGAGTCGACGGCACGACCACCGCTAGGTCGTGACGCAACGCCGTCCGGGCCATCGCGACACGCACGATTGTTGCAGAAATGGCAGGGCATTGCTTGGATCGCGCGGTACCCCTCGGCGCGACGGGGTCGCTGCCCGTAGTCGGCTCGTATGCGGGCCTGGTGCTCGGCGCTGGCGCGGTGGACGAACGAAACTCTCGGCGCCGGATCATCGGGCGGAATTCCTTATACTGACGGCATGAGCATTCGCCCCGACACATGGATTCGCGAAATGGCCGCGCAGGGCATGATCGAACCCTTCGAGCCCGGCCAGGTTCGCCGCACCAGCGACGGTCGCCCGATCGTTTCCTACGGCACCTCGAGCTACGGCTACGACGTCCGCTGCGCCGACGAGTTCAAGATCTTCACCAACATCAATTCGAGCATCGTCGATCCCAAGGCCTTCGACGAGCGTTCGTTCGTCGACTTCAAGGGCGATGTCTGCATCATTCCGCCGAACTCGTTCGCACTTGCGCGCACCGTCGAGTTCTTCCGTATCCCGCGTTCGGTGCTGACCATCTGCCTGGGCAAGTCCACCTACGCGCGTTGCGGCGTGATCGTCAATGTGACCCCCCTGGAGCCGGAATGGGAAGGGCATGTCACGCTCGAGTTCTCCAATACCACCCCGTTGCCCGCCCGCATCTACGCTGGCGAGGGGTGTGCCCAGATGATCTTCCTACAGGCTGAGCAGGTCTGTGAGACCTCGTACCGCGACCGCGGCGGCAAGTACCAGGGTCAATCCGGCGTAACGCTGCCCAAGGCCTGATCGCGCCCCGTCCCTGGCGCCCGCCCCAAGAACGACGCTGCATCCCTTGCACATGCCGGTTGCACTTTTGTGCCGGCATGCCGTACCATGAAGGGATGCAGGCCATGTACGACACCCTCTCGAGCGGTTCCGCCTCGGCTCCGAGTCTTTCGGTGCTAGCCGCTCTATGCCTGTTGCTCACGCTCCTACTGCGCCCCGTGCGCTAAGAGTCCAAACCCCACCCCACATTTTGTTGCCATTGCGATCGGGTCTCCGTGACGGAGATGCCGCGCCAGGAGCCTTGTCATGTCCGAAAAACTCATCATCCTCGATACCACCTTGCGCGACGGCGAGCAAAGCCCGGGCGCGTCGATGACACGCGACGAGAAACTGCGCATCGCCAAACAACTCGAGAAGCTCAAGGTCGACGTGATCGAGGCCGGGTTCGCGGCGTCGTCCAATGGCGATTTCGAGGCGGTGCGCGCGATTGCCGCGGCGGTCAAAGACTCCACGGTCTGCTCGCTGTCGCGGGCCAACGACCGCGATATCGCGCGCGCCGCCGAGGCCCTCGAGCCGTGCGGGAACAAGCGCATACATACGTTCATCGCGACCTCCGCGCTGCACATGGAAAAGAAGCTGCGGCTGAGCCCCGAGCAGGTGCACGAGCAGGCACGACTGGCGGTGCGGTTCGCGCGCAAGTTCACCGACAACGTCGAGTTCTCGCCCGAGGATGGCAGCCGCTCCGACCTCGACTTCCTGTGCAGGGTGCTCGAAGACGTGATCAAGGAGGGGGCCACCACGATCAACGTCGCCGACACGGTCGGCTACGCGGTGCCCGAGAGGTTCGGTGAGCTGATCAGTACACTGCGCTCGCGCATTCCGAATTCGGACAAGGCGGTCTGGTCGGTGCACTGCCACAACGATCTGGGCATGGCGGTGGCGAACTCGCTCGCCGGGGTCATGGCCGGCGCTCGTCAGGTCGAATGCACGATCAACGGGCTCGGCGAACGCGCCGGCAATACCTCGCTCGAGGAGATCGTGATGGCGGTCAAGACCCGGCGCGACTACTTCGATCTCGACATGGGTGTCGATATCAGCCATATCGTGCCGACCAGCAAGCTCGTGTCCACCATCACCGGGTTCGTCGTGCAGCCGAACAAGGCCGTGGTCGGCGCGAATGCGTTCGCGCACGCGTCCGGTATTCATCAGGACGGCGTGCTCAAGCAGCGCGATACCTACGAAATCATGCGTGCCGAAGACGTCGGCTGGGCCGCCAACAAGATCGTGCTCGGCAAGCTCTCGGGGCGCACGGCGTTCAAGCAGCGCCTGCAGGAGCTGGGTATCGAGCTCGAGTCGGAAACCGCCGTCAACGAGGCTTTCGTGCGCTTCAAGGATCTGGCCGACCGCAAGGCCGAGATTTTCGACGAGGACATCCATACGCTGGTTTCCGAGCAGGCTCTGCAGCGTGAATCCGATGAACACTACGGCCTGGTGTCGATGAGCCAGCAGTCCGCATCGGGCGAGCGTCCGATGGCGCGGGTGGTGATGTCCATCGGTGGCAACGAATGCACCGCCGAGGGCACGGGCAGTGGCCCGGTGGATGCAGTCTTGCGTGCGATCGAGGCCGAGGCGAAGTCGGGGGCCGAAATGACGCTCTATTCGGTCAACGCGATTTCCGGCGGCACCGAGGCCCAGGGCGAGGTCACCGTACGCCTGGCCAAGGGAGGGCGGGTCGTCAACGGCGTCGGAGCGGACCCCGATATCGTGATGGCCTCGGCCAAGGCCTATGTCCATGCGCTGAACAAGCTGCACGCGCCCGAACGGATCCAGGCCCAGGGCGGCGTTTAGGGGCACGTTCGCATGGGCGGCGGAGGCCGCGCCGATGCGGCCGTTGGCGCGCCGTCCCCGCCGGTGGCGGCGGGGATCCCGGGCAGGAATCCCGCCGCCTGGCATCCCGCCGCCTGGCGCGCCCGGGCGGCGGGCGCGCGCCCATATTCCCGGATGCGACGAGTTCGGCTATAATGCCGGGTTTTGCACGATATCGCGCCCCGGTGATATCGCAAGTTCATTCAGGGAAACCATGTCCGTTACCAATAGCATCGACAAAGCGAGCATAGTCGCCGAGCACAAGCGCGGCGACTCCGACACCGGCTCGACCGAGGTCCAGGTGGCATTGCTCACCGCCCGCATCAACCATCTGACCGAGCACTTCAAGACGCATCGCAAGGACCACCATTCGCGGCGCGGCCTGCTCAAAATGGTCAGCCGCCGCCGCAAGCTGCTCTCGTACCTGAAGGATCGTGACGTCGCGCGCTATCGCGACCTGATCGCCAAGCTCAGTCTGCGTGGCTGACCGCGCGGGAGCCTGTTCCCATCATGAACCCCGGCATCCCCGGCCGCCGCGTGGCGCCCTGGGTGACGGGGTTTTCTGCCTGTGTGCTCGCGAGCTGCGGTTCGCGGCAATGGCGGGCGGATGCCGTCAGCGCGGCGCGTCTCGCTCGCGGCATTCCCCACATCGGAGATGAAAGTGTTTGAAATCGCAAAGAAGACATTCGAATGGGGCGGCAACACGGTCACCCTCGAGACCGGTGAGATCGCTCGTCAAGCTGGCGGCGCGGTGCTGGTCACCATGGACGAAACCGTCATTCTGGCGTCGGTGGTGGCGGCCAAGAACCCCCGTCCGGGCCAGGATTTCTTTCCGCTGACCGTCGACTACGTCGAGAAGTTCTACGCTGCCGGCCGTATTCCCGGCGGCTTCTTCAAGCGCGAAGGGCGTCCGACCGAGCGTGAAACCCTGATCGCTCGTCTGACCGACCGGCCGATTCGCCCGCTGTTCCCGGAAGGCTTCTATAACGAGATCCAGGTGGTTCTGCAGGTGGTCTCGGTCAATCCCGAGGTCGACAGCGACATCCCCGCCATGATCGGCGCGTCCGCCGCCCTGGCAATCTCGGGCGTGCCGTTCAACGGCCCGATCGGCGCCTGCCGGGTCGGCTACATCGACGGCAACTACGTCCTCAATCCTGCCTGCAGCGCGATGGCCCAGTCCAAGCTCGATCTGGTCGTGGCCGGTACCGACCAAGCCGTGCTGATGGTCGAATCGGAGGCGCACGAACTTGCCGAGGATGTCATGCTCGGAGCGGTGGTGTTCGGCCACGAGCAGATGCAAACCGTGATCAATGCCATCGACGAGCTGGTCGAAGCCGCCGGCAAGCCGGAATGGGACTGGCAGCCGCCGGCGCGCGACGAAGCGCTGATAGCCAAGGTTAGCGATCAGGCCGGCGCCGCGTTGCGCGAAGCCTATCAATTGCGCAACAAGCAGGAGCGCTCGCAGCGGCTGAAGGCGGTCGAGTCCGAGTGCCAGCAGGCTTTGGCGGCGGCCGCGGCTGCCGCTGGCGAAGACGCGCCCGACGCCGGCAAGGTCGGCGACATCCTGTTCGATCTGCAATACCGGCTGGTGCGTGATCGCATCCTTGCCGGCGAAGCCCGCATCGACGGCCGCGACACTCGCACGGTGCGCCCGATCGCGATCCGGACCGGTGTGTTGCCACGCGCGCATGGCTCGGCGCTGTTCACCCGCGGCGAAACCCAGGCGCTGGTGGCGGCGACGCTGGGAACGGCGCGCGACGAGCAGATCATCGACGCGGTCAGCGGCGAATACCGCGAGCGCTTCATGATGCACTACAACATGCCGCCGTACGCAACCGGCGAGACGGGCCGCATGGGTTCGCCAAAGCGTCGCGAGATCGGTCACGGCCGTCTCGCCAAGCGGGCGATCGCGCCGCTGCTGCCGTCGTCCGACGAGTTCGGTTACTCGATCCGTCTGGTGTCGGAGATCACCGAGTCCAATGGTTCATCGTCGATGGCCTCGGTTTGCGGCGGATGTCTGGCGCTGATGGATGCCGGTGTGCCGATCAAGTCGCATGTCGCCGGCATCGCCATGGGCCTGATCAAGGAAGAAAACAAATTCGCCGTCCTCACCGACATCCTCGGTGACGAGGATCACCTCGGCGACATGGACTTCAAGGTGGCCGGTACCGACGCCGGCGTGACGGCTCTGCAGATGGACATCAAGATCCAGGGCATCACCAAGGAGATCATGCAGGTCGCGCTGGACCAGGCCCGCGAGGCCCGCCTGCATATCCTCGAGCAGATGCGTTCAGCCATCGGCGGTGCGCGCGAGGATCTGTCGGACTACGCGCCGCGCCTGTACAAGATGAAGATCAATCCGGAGCGTATTCGCGACGTCATCGGCAAGGGCGGCGCAACCATTCGGCAGATCACCGAGACCACGGGTACCCAGATCGACATCCAGGACGACGGGTCCATTACGATCGCCGCGGTCGACGGCGCGGCCGCCCGTCGCGCTCAACAGATGATCGAGGATCTCACCGCCGAGGTGGAGATCGGTCGGGTGTACCAGGGAACGGTTCTCAAGATCCTGGACTTCGGTGCGATCGTGCAGGTGCTGCCTGGCCGTGACGGCCTGTTGCACGTATCCCAGATCGCCAATGAGCGGGTCAATAACGTCAGCGATTATCTGGCCGAGGGGCAAGAGGTTCGCGTCAAGGTCATCGAGGCCGACGACAAGGGCCGGCTCCGGTTGTCGATCAAGGCGCTGACCGAAGAGGAAGCGCGCGGCTGACGGCCAGAGGGGCCCGTGCTCACGGGCCTGGAGGTGAAACGGCGGCTTCGGGCCGCCGTTTTTTCGTCGTGCGGCCCGCAATGGCTCAGGTCGGCAGATAGTCGCTGGTTTCCGACTCGTGTGCCTGCACATCGCCCGCGTCGTCGGCGTATCCGCCTCCGTTGATCTTCAGCGCCAGAGTGGTCATGCTGCCGAGGTTGGGTTCGATCGGTCGGGCAAGCGCGTTCATGACGCTCGGGTTGATCATCTGCGATGGGACGTCGAGCTTGTCCAGCAGCGTGTCGAGGCGGATCGGCAGGGCGACGATGTGACCCTGTGCCAGATCGACGCCGACGGCACGCAGCATGCGCAAGGTGTCGACGTCTTCGACCCATTCCGCGATACACGCCATTTGAAGTTCGTGGGCGAGCAGGCTGATGGTGCGCACGATGTTCAAGCCGTTGCCGTCCTCGCGCAGCGAGCGCACGAAGCGACCATCGATCTTCAGGTAGCTGGCGGGGATCGTCGCCAGCGACGAGAAGTTGGAGTAGCCGCTGCCGAAGTCGTCGAGCGCGATCGCGGCGCCCAGTTTGCGCACCGAGTGTGCGAACTGGCAGGTCATATAGATGTCCTGAGTAGCCACCGTTTCCGTCAGCTCGAGCACGATGTGACGCGCGACATGCCGATAGCGCGTCAGCTGGGCGAGCACGAACGATTTGAAGAATTCGTCGTTGAGCGAAGTTCCGGACAGATTGATGGAAATGAACTCGAGGCGCTGCAGCCTTTCGCGGTTGGCCTCCAGCCAGGACAGCGCACGCGTCACGACCCAGCGATCGAGAATGGCCATTTCGCCGTTGGTCTCCGCGGCAGCCACCAGGGAGGCCGCAGGCAGCAACGCATCGTCCGCGCCGCGATGGCGCAGCAGTAGCTCGCAGCCGACCCGGGTGCTGCCGTGCAGGCCGATGATGGGCTGCGCGACCAGCTCGAACTCCTCGAAGGTGCGCGGATCATTGAGGCGCGCGACCAGCGACAGCTCCCACTCGCGCTGCTTGACCAGCGCCCCGGAGTCCTCGCAGATCACCACCTGGTTGCGACCACGACGCTTGGCGTCCTGACAGGCGCGATCGGCGCTGGCGATCAGGTCGCCCTGTCCGAGACCCGGTAGCAGGCGGAACACGCCGATGCTGGCGGTCACTGCAAAGCTCTTGCCATCGAACTGGAAGGCGCGATCGGTAATCGCATCGAGCGCCCGCCAGGCAAGTCCTTCGTGCACGCTCTGGTCGGATGCACCCAGCACGATCACGAACTCGTCACCGCCGAGCCTGGCAACGAGATTGTGCTTGCCGAGGCTGTTCTGCAGCCGGGTGACCACCTCGCACAGGACCGAGTCGCCGGCACCATGACCGAACAGATCGTTGAGCATCTTGAAGCGGTCGAGGTCGACATAGCAGATCGCTGTCTGGCTGATCTCGTCGGGCTCGCGCGTCTCGAGCAGCATCTGCAGATGTTTGCTGAGCCCGAGCCGGTTCAGCGCGCCGGTCAGCGGGTCGTGTTCGGCCACCATTTCGAGATGGTGCTCGACAGCCTTTTGTTCACTGATGTCGGTGAGGCTCGCCTCGTATGCGTGGGCGTCACCCCGTGCCATGATGCGCAGCCAGCGCAGTTCGGTCTCGCGAGAAAGTGCGTACTCGAAGTCGCATTCGGTCTTTTCGTCCAGTTCCGAGCGGATCCGCGCGCGCAGCGCGGCTGGAAACTCGCGCTCCAGAAGCGCGCCGGGCAGCGCCGCCACCTGCATCGTCGGCCAGTTGTCGTGAGCCTCGATGTTGAACAGGCGTGCGAAGCCCTCGTTGTAGCGAACGATCCGATCGCCGTCGGTCACCGAGACCAAGGCCGTGGGTACGCTGCGGTAGACGGCCTGGTACTTCTCTGCGAGCGCCAACGCGTCCTGCTGACTGCGACGCCGTTGCTCGCGCTCGATGTTCAGTCGTTGACCGACCGCCAGACCGGCCAGTACGGCGGCCGCCAGCGAGATGTGGTCGTTGGCGAACCAGTTGCTGGTCGTGACGCTGACCAGTCCGGTGTCCTGCAACAGCGAAAACGCGGCGCCGATGCCGTCGCAGAGTGCACCCAGAGCGAACCACCGACCCGCGCGGTCGATGTCCTTGCGCCAGGCCGATACGCTGAAACCTGTGAGCACGAAGATCAAAACCGTGCCCAGCATCCAGTAGGCGCTTTGGAAGGCCCACACCGGGAGCGAGGCCGATACGCCGAACAAGATGGCGAACGCGTACAGCAGCGGCGTCATCAGGATCCGACCGCGACTCGACTCTATCGTGCGGGCAAGCATCACGCGTGCCAGCAACAAGGTTGTGAAGGGCAAGCTGACGGTCAGCCACTGATCGATTGCCGCGCCACCGAAAAGCGGTTCGACGTTCCGGATGCCGGATGCCCCGAGGCCGCTGTCCATGACCAGCATCGCGCAACGGGCGATCAGCCAGGCGCCCAACAAGGTGAACTCGTGGCGGCCACCCGACAGGGCAGCGGTGAACGCATGTATCGCCAGGAATAACAGGGCGCCCAGCACGAGCACGCTGCGCTGTATGGCGCTGGCCTGATGCCGTTGGAAGGCCGGACCGTTCCACTGCATCAGATGAATCCGGGTAAGCGTGACGGGTTCGATGCGCATCAGCAACTCCAATCGCCCGTCTGCGACCGACTCCGGCAGGTCGATGCTGAAGCCAGGATTGGCGTGATGCGCGTTGATCAACTGGGTAAAGCGTCCGGCGGCGCCTTGCATGAGGATTTCGCCGCTGCGGTTGCGAATCAGGAAATCGGCCCGCCCGATGCCGGTACTGGGCACGTGCACCACCGTTTGCGCGCCATCGGCCCTGGGTTCGATCAGCGCGCGTATCCACAGCGGATCATTGGAGATGTCGGTGCTGACCCCCGTGTTGTCCGCCTCGTTCATCAGCCGCGCGGCGACCATCGGCGCCTGTTCGACGGCCACGTCCATGCGGGTGGCCCGCACCGGTATCGACTCGCCGTCCGGCCCGTCACCACTGACGCTCTGCAAGAACAAGAACAACGCGCCGATTGCAAGCACGAGAAGAACGAGGTTTGCCGACCCCAGCGCGAGCCGGGCCGACGGGGACTCGTCATCGCCGCGCGCTGTGGGCTGTTCCTCGAATGTCGGCTGGCCCGCCAAGGGCGTCTCTCAAAGTGATACCGATCTACTCACTTTAGAGGGGTGCGGCCGTCGATTCAGCGGCCTTCGGACGGTCGTTCGTCTGGCGGGCACGAACGGTGCACCAAACGCAACAAACTGTCACGATAGGGCGCCGAAGCACGCTCAAACAGGCGCCCAAACGCCTTGTTTTTCCCGGATCAGGCCGTCGATCGTGAGTTTTTTCAGATGTGCGGCAAGCGAACGCCTGGCAACGCCATGCAAGATGGGGTCGACATCGTCGTAGGCGATCAGGACCAGATCGTCGAGCGTGCCGGTGGAGCCGGCACGGACCGCGCTGAGAACCTTGGCCTCGCGGCCGAGCCGGTGCCGGATCAAGCGCTGTATCTCGTCCTGGGGGCTGCCGAGAACATGACCATGCGCCGGCAGAATGAAGGCAATCGGTTCATTGGCGAGCCGATGCAGCGAGTCTATGTAGTCCTTCATGTCGCCGTCGGGCGCGTCGATGACGGTGGTCGATCCGTTCAGGATATGGTCGCCGGAGAACAACAGGCCATCGGCCTCGAGCAGCAGGCAGATGTGATTCGACGCATGCCCAGGCGTATGCAACACGCGCAAGGTGTCACCGGCGACCAGCAATCGCTCGCCGTCGACCAGCGTTCGATCCGGTTCGAATTTCCACTCGGGATTGAAATTCGGGCCCGATGGACGACCGAGAATGGGCAGCGCGGGCTTGTTCAGGCGTTCGCGCAAGGGTTTCGCGCCCGGATAGTGGTCGGGGTGTGAGTGCGTGCAGACGATCGTCTGCAGCCCGTCACCCACCAGGTCCGCAATGCGCGCGATGTGCTCGTCGATCGCAGGTCCCGGATCCAGGACCAGGAAGTTTCCCGGCGCGCCGATCACATAGGTATTGGTACCGGGGCCGGTCATCCGACCAGGATTCGGAGCGGTGATCCGCCAGACGTGCTCGAGCAGGCGTACCGGCTCGTGACGCCAGGTCAGGTCGTGGTGGACCTTGCCGTCCGGGGTTACCAGTTCCAGTTCGCCAAACTGAGATTCGTTCTCGCTGAAGCGCTGGACCCGGCCGTCACGATACCCACCCCGTGGGCAGGATCGCCAGCGTGTCTCGGCACTGGCCACCTCGTTCAGTAGATCTTGAACCGAACCGAAACGCTCGAGCTGGCGCAGCGTACGAATCGTCGGGAAGATCATCTCGAACTGGCCCTGGGCGTGCCTTTCCAGCGCACGGCTGGGGTTGACCCACTCGGGCGCGAACTGCTCGGCATCGTCGGCGACGGGGGTTTGCCCCTCGGGCATCGCGGCCACGTAGAAGCGGGTGTCGAAGCGCTTGGGCAGGTCGCGGTCGGTGATCCAGTGGCTGAACCAGTGGATTCGATCGAGCATCGGGCTCAGACCGCGCTCGGCGAGCTGGCCGGCGAACTCCGCATCGCGATCCAGCGAGGCGATGGTGGCGTCGTCTGCGCAACGGCCGCCCGGCTCGCTCACGAAGAGCACGCCGAGCTCCTCGAAGGCCTCGCGGATCGCGGCGATCTTGAACGCGTGATCGAGCGCGTTCCCGGCGTCGAGGCCCAGGCGCGCTGCAAACGCGTGATCCGCGTCATCGACCCGCCCACCCGGAAACACATAGGCACCAGGGGCGAAGGAAGCCTGCATCGAGCGTCGTGTCATGAGGATCTCGAGGCCGCGTTCGCCATCGCGCAGCAGAATCACGGTCGATGCCGGGCGCGGCTCGACGGGATCGCGCCATCCGTGCAACAGTCTTTCGCGGCGAACTTGGGATTTCATGAGTCATTCCGTTCAAAGGGAGACGCTGGCCATGTGTCCGGCGCCGCGAAGCGCACGCCGTAGTCACGTTCAAGACCGGTGAGGCGGTCGATCAGGGATTGCCTATCTTGCCAGAGCGCCCAGAGCAGCGGGTTGCCGTTCCAGCCCGGAAAATCGGGCCGGCTCGGCAGAACAGCGGAACTCGGATACACCGGCGGACCCGCGAGTTCGTGCTGACGCAGTGCATCGACGGCGATCGCCAGCAACAATCGCTCGCCGACGTCCCGTGGTGGCACCTTGCGGCGTCCGCGTGCGAAACCCGCCAACCCATCCCATAGTTCATCATCAAAGCCGGGTTCGGACTCGTAGAACCCCCCGCCGGCGTTTCGTCCTCGTCGGCCGAATCCGTGCGCCATCTTCTCGAGCACATAGACCGCGGATTCGGGCATGCGCACGCTGCTGACCTCGTGGTGATGGTCGTGGTGATGGTCGTGGTCGTGGCCGTGAGCGTGGCCTGCGACCTGTCCGTGTTCCTCCGCACGGCCCTGTCCGTGGTCGTGCGACCGCCCGTGCCCGTGCTCGTGCTCGTGCCCATGACCGTGCTCGTGCCCACGACCGTGCTCGCCTCCGTGCCCGTGCTCGTGCCCATGACCGTGCCCATGACCGTGCTCGCCTCCGTGCCCATGTCCGTGCTCATGCCGATGTTCAGCGCGACCGGATTCCGCGCTGTGATCATGATGTGGTTGCGGGTGACTCCCGTGTTCGCCGGCGCGATGCGCAAGCCGGTGCAACTCGTCGTGCAACATCGTGTCGAGCGTATCCAGCGTGATCTGATCCATCCACCAGAGAGGCCCGTGCGCGAAACCGAGGGCGATGGCGGCTCGTTCGATCTCGTCCGCCGCGACGCCGTCTCCCAACAGCGCCAAGCCCTCGATCATGTACGTGTGCATCAGGCGCTCGGTCAAGGCGGCGGACGGTTGGTGTTCTGGTGGCTGCCGGCGCGCGATGCCGAGTCGAGGGTCAAACGCCATCGCGGTCAGGAAACGGGCTTCGCGGGTTCGTGCCTGCGCCGATGGCAGGCTGCCGAGCCGCTCGATCAGACCCGTCAGCGTGGCGGCCAGCGGATTGCCATCGCCAAGCAGGGTTCGATGCAGGGCAGTCCGTGTGGCGGACGATTCGGTCAGCGACTCGAAATCCGACGAGGTTCTCGACGAAAGCGCCTCGAGCGCGCGCGAGGCGGGATCGTCGCCCGCCCCCCGCTCGACGAGCGCGTAGCGCGGCCGCGCGCCGTGGGCAACGGCAGACAAAAGGCCGCACACCGGGAGCAGGCCGCCGGATGGACCACCCAGCGGCCAGCCCGGATGGACATGAGCCGGGCGCACCAATACATCGGCAAAGAATGCCAGGCCCCAATGCGCGGGCATGAGCGGGCCGTCGGTGACGACTGCCAACCGGCCGCGAGGGGTCGCCGCGGCCAGGGCAGCAATTGCCTCGGCGCTGCGGCGGTGAGTCTCGAATGTCGTCGAAGGTGTACGCGGGGGGGCGTCCTTGGACTCGCCGGAAGCGGTGCTCACGACGGCAACGACCACGGACTGCGGTGACGCCTGCCAATGCTGGATAACCTGTGTCGTTGCCCGAACCAGCCATTCCGCGGCATGATCGGGGGACGAATCAAGCACCGGCAGCGTGAGACTCCGGGTTTCGCGGGTGTTGGCATCAGATGGCATTGCGGTCTTGTGGGGTTGGCCTGCACTGGCTGCATCCGACGATGATAGCGGGATCGACTTGCCTCGCGCTCGCGGGGTGGAGTCGGGCCTGGTCCGCTTCGGACCCGGGCTCGCGCGTTGAACGAGGGTGCGATTCGAGGGGCTGTTCGCCGAGCGCGGGCGGGGACGCGCTTGCGATTCGCCGGTGGTGATATTCGTCACGTCCGGCGCGCGCGTGTCGGGCGAAATGACATTTGCGTGAGCAGTCGTTTACGGCAATCGGCAGATCAGCGGATCAGACTCGCCGCCGATCGAGCAAACATGGCTGGGCACAAATGACCGAGCATTGGCAGATCGAGAAACCCGAAGTCACGCCGATGCGGCTGCTCGAGCGTTTCTCCCAGGAGCTACGTGTTCCGGTATACATCAAGCATGACGACTACGGCCCCCTGAGCTGGGCCGGAAGCAAGTCGCGCAAGCTGCGCGAAATTCTGGCCGGTGCCGTCGCGGACGGGGTCGACACGGTCGTGATGTCCGGACCGGCGCAGTCCAACTCATGTCGCGCGCTGGCTGCGCTGGCCCGCCCGTTCGGTCTGCGCGTGCTCCTGGTCATTCATGGCAGCAGGCCATTGAGCGCGACGGGCAATCTGAAGATCACAGAGGCAATGAATGCCGAAGTGATCTGGGGCGGCAACATCAGCTTCCCCGAACTGGCCGCGCGCGCTGAGCGGGAGACGCAGGAACTGGCCCGGCAAGGGCGCAGGGCGATCCTGCTGCCGCCTGGAGCCAGCTCGCCGCAAGGCGTCCGCGCCATCGTGGAGGCCGGAATCGAACTCTCTCGCCAGCTATCCGGGGAGTCTGCCAGCGCTGCGGAAACCATTCACGCGTCGGCCTCCGGTGGTCTGCATGCCGGCCTCTGGATCGCCTCGCGCATTTCCGAATGTCCGGCGCCGCGCTCGGTCATGATCGTCCGCGATATCTACGAGGACGTCGAGCGGACGTATCGTGATCTCGTCGAGAGCAGCCTCGATCTGCTCTCCTTGCCCGAGCTCGTGGGGTCTTACGAATCCAGGCTCGATTGGTCGGCGGTGGGCCCCGGATACGGCATGGTTACCGGCGAAGCGCTGGCTGCCGCGCAATTGCTCGCGCACACCGAGGGCATCCTCGTCGATACGACCTATACCGGCAAGGCCCTCGGGGTTCTCGTGCGACGGGCCCGCGAGGGCTGCGCGGGGCCGCTGGTGTTCTGGCATTCGGGCGGGCTGCCGGGCTTTTTCTGAGCAGCCATCGCGGGTCAAGTCAGGGTGTCCGCGTCCCCGGCAAGCTGCTGCCGGGCGGATACCCACGGCCAGAACAGAGCCAGGCACAGGGCGCGCCAGCACGGATCCAGGTTCTTCGCCTGCGATACACCCGCCGCAGCGACCAGACCATAGGTGATCGAGGCGCCAGTGCACAAATAGGCGCCGGCCAACCAGGACAACAGGCCGAACGCCGGTCGGGCAGTGGCCTCGCCAAGCATCAGCAAGGCGCAAAGTGCCGCGATCAGGGCGGCGAGCACCGACTGCGCCAGGTCGCGCTGCCGACGGAAACCGTCGAACATTCCGAGCCGGATCTCGTCGTGCGGCCACGCGTCGAGGCGTCTGGCCAAGCGCAGCAGGCTGAGCAGCGTCATCAGTCCAGTAATGACCGCAAGTGCGCCGACGGCGTTCATGTCGGCTCCTCGGGCGAGGGTACGGGCGTGACGGTGCCGTATCGTGGGCGGTGCACTTTCGCCGGCACCTTCATGAACAACGCGCGGCTATCGTTGAGCGATACACGCCCGTCCAGCCAATCGAGAATCGGTTCGGGCCGCGCGAACAGGAAGCCCTGACCGTATTCGATGCCGAACTCGGCGCATAGCCGCGCCGTATCTTCATTTTCGATCCATTCTGCGATGCAGGCCATGCCGAATGTCCGCGACAGGCCGGCGATGCCCTCGACCAGCTTGGCGTTGGCCGGGTCTTTCTCCATGTTGCGTACATAGGCGCCGTCCATCTTCAGGATGTCGGCGTTCAGGTCGCGCAGATAGGAGAATGAGGTGTTGCCGGCGCCGAAGTCGTCGAGGCCGATCTGTACCCCGAACATACGTAGCTCGTCGACCAGGCGCTGTGTCGAACGCACGTCGACCAGCGCCACTTGTTCGGTGATTTCGATGCAAAGCTTCGAGCAATGCAGGTAGTTGGCGTGCAACAGCGAGCGCATGTCGTCGACGAAGGCGTGCGAATTCAGCGACGCACCGCTCAGATTGACCGTGATGAAACCGATGCGATCCAGCAGGCGGTGATCGTCGCGCATGAGCTCGACGACGCTTGACAACACCCAGCGATCGATCACGGGCATCCGCCCGACCTTGGTCGCTGCTTCGATCAAGTGAACCGGAGACACCAGTCGTCCTTCCTGGCGTACTCGCAGCAGCACTTCCAGCCCGAGCGGCGCATCCGGGTCCAACAATGGGACGATCGGCTGGGCCCAGATCTCCAGACCATCCAGCAGGTTGTCTTGGGTGGCCAGGCTTTCCCAGGCACGCTCGCTACGGTAGCGCTCCATGGAAGAGGGACTGGTGTCGAACACGCTGATCTGATCGCCACCGTTTCGCTTTGCCACGGTGCAGGCGCGGCCCGCTTGATCGAGTACCTCGTGCGCGGGAATGCCGCTCAACATAAATGCGATGCCAGCACTGGCGGTGGTACGGCAAACCACACCGTCGACATTGACGGGCTGATTGCCGATCGACGAAACCAGCAGTTCACCCATGCGCCGCGTCCAGTGCAGACTGCTGCACTTGATGAGCACGACGAAGTCATCGGCACCGGGGCGGGCCACGTGGAACTCGGTTGCCGACAACTCGAAGTTGATCCGGCGAACCGTCTCGAGCAGCACTTCGTCCCCGACGTGACGACCGAACACGTCGTTGATGGCCGAAAAGTTGTCGAGATTCAGGTGAATGCAGGCGAATTGCACGCCTTGACTGGATGTCAGGCGAGCTTCGATGGCTTGCAGGGCGCGCTCGAGCCCCAGGTAGGACAGGACGCCGGTCAGCTGATCATGGGTGAGCTGGCGGCGCAGGGTCTCCTCCAGTTCCGCGTGGACCGAGAAATCGGTGATGGCGATCTGCACGCCATCGTTCTCCGGAATCGCATGCAGATGAAGTATGCGGGCTCCATCGCGGCTGGGTATCTGTGCCTCGAAGTGGAACTGGTCATGATCGTCATGTTCGGCAACTTGTTCCGCGAGTTGATGCGCGACATCGCCCAGCAACTCCGACAACGGCATTTGTCCGAGCAACGGCGCCGCGAGTAGTTCGGCGGCGAGCCGGTTGTAGGCCACCACTTCGGCGTTTCGGTTCAGCGTGACCAGACCTACCGGCACGCCTCTGTACATCCGGCGATACCGCTTGGTAAGGTGCCGCGAGCGCGACAAGGCTGCGAAACTCCGGATCCGCTCGGATCGAAAGATGCCGGCGGAACCATACGCGGCCGCCAGTGCGGCAAAGATTGCGCCGGTTTCAAATGACAATCCCGGCAGGCGGGGGATCCAGTTGCTCGCATAGGCTATTTCCGCCAGGATGCAAAGCGAGACGATTCCCCACAAATACGCGAATGCCCGGGCGGCATGCGTCGGCCGTCGCGTGAGTGTCGCAGACACGATCCATGTCATGTAACCAATCGCGACCAGCGCAAGCAAGTAAAAGGGGGGCATGAACGCCGCGTTCGGCATGAAGGGCGCCGCGATCGCCGCTACGCCGAATGCAATCTGCGAAGCGTGCCTGGCCTTGCTCAAATGGCCCATCTGAGCCACTTGGCGAGTGAACAAGGTTAGGAAATAGGCGAATGTCGCGGCGCCGAAACCGACCAGGATCAATTGCTTGATTCCGGCCTCGATGTCGCCCGGAACCTGGACCGGGATCCAGAGTAGGTCATAACCCAGTGAAATCGCCGTAACCAGCCATAGCGATCCCACCCAGATCGAGCAGGTGACGAGTGCATGGCTCCCGGCGAGAGCGCCAATCACACCGATCATCACGGCGACGCTGATCAAAGCGGCCGTGACGCCGCTTGCGAGACGCTCTTTGGCAATGAACGTCTGCTCGAACTGCTCTGCGTCGAGGATGCCTGCGCGCAATGTCGCGGCCCCCACTGCATTGGTCTTGACCAGCAATCGCGTTGTCTGAGCATCTGCCCAGTGCCATGCATATCCGCCATCGTATGACGTGAGCAGAGGCTCCTCATCGCTCAGGCCGCGGTCGCCGATCACCGTGCGCAACACCCTGTTGTCGGCGTCGAGCGCCCAGACGCTGATGTCGCGCAAGTATTTGTCCTGGATCGTGACGATCTTGTTTTGCCCGACTTCCGCCTTGGGAAGATCGATCAGCACCCAGAAGAAATGAACTGCTCGTTTGGTCGACTCGGAAGCCACCGGTCTCTGCAACGGCAGACGTTCGATTGCCTCCTGGAACGTCAAGTCGTACTGATCAGCCAAGACCCTGATCTTCAGGGGCGCCGGCATGTGCATCTGTGAGCTATTGCTACCGATGAGGGCGGCGATGGCAACCAGGATGAGCAGTCCGAGAAATGATCTCGCGATCAAGAAGGATCTGGCTGAAACGTGTCGCTTGTTACTCACCGTATGGCGCCATGGCGGGTCGGAGCAGAGTAGGACGTCGGTGTTCGCCTTGCCTACCGCGTTGTGGGTAGACTAGGCGCCAGAGGGAGGGGAAATCCGTTAGTTGCGCTCTATGGCGGGTACGTCCAGACGGCCGGCGTCGGCGCTGTGGTTCGGGCGCGTGTGCGCTGGGCCGGAATCACCGTGAGCTGGATTTCGGAACGGTCGAATTGACCGTTTGCAAGTCCATACAGATTTCAACCCTTTTATTCCATAATGTGGAAATTTGGACTTTCGCGCCGAGGCTCCGCTCGTGTACCTTCCGGTGCCGGAGGAGGCGGTGCGCGAAGACGCGCCGCGCTATCGAAAAGTTCGCTGGTACGTGTCAGCGTTCGTCGCAGTCCAGGAGCCCATTGGATGCTCATTCGCGTTCGAAGGCGTCGCTTCTTTGCTCATATGGTCTCGGCCGATTGGTCGGTGAACGAGCTGCAACCAGGAATCGCCCGCCTGCCATTTGAAATCAGGAGAGTTGCAAGGGCCGCCGAACTCGAAGCCGTCGTACAGCAGCGGATCGCGGGCTATCGCCTCGGCTCGCGCAAGTCGGCGATCGATGCCTTCGATTTCGCCGACAACTGCATCGTGCTCGGCGCGTTCGACAAAGAGAACGGTCAGTGTCTGGGGTCCATTCGGCTGGTTCTCGGCGACCGAGGTCCCAATGAGATTACGGCTTTCGTTGCGTTCGATGAGCCGTGGCGTACCCTGACCAAGATAGAGGCTCGCCGCTTCGTCGTTCCGCGCACGATTTATTCGATGAAGGTCAAGGTCATGCTGATGAAGGCCTTGTACGCCGTGGCCGAGAGCCAGCGAATCGGCGCCATCGTCGCCACGTCGGCGGAAGGCCTTGCAAGCACATACCGCATGATGCACTTTCAGGACCTTCAGCCCGGCGGACTCACCGTGCGCCCACCGGGTGCCAGGAAGCCGGCTACTGTCGTCGCGATCGAAGTCGGAAAGCTCAAAGGGTTGTGGCGAGACGACCGAGATCTGGCCAATTTCTATCGGATATGGTTCGAGCAGCAGCATCCTGATTTGCACCTCGAACCGTCCGCGCGAAATCCCCTGGCGGTGCTGCGCGACGAGTTTCTCCGCGAAGAACCCTTGCCGGCGCCGTTCGTCCCGGCCGGCTGATCCAAACGCGGGGGCTCGGGTCGGGCTTCGTAACCGGCTGCGGCCCGACGCGCCGTCGGGATTTCTCGTTGGTCCTCGCGACGCTGCGTGTTTTGGTATCGTTACGCACCCGTCCAGAGGAATCATCATGATCGAGCGCACCTTGTTCACCGAAGAGCACGAAATGTTCCGCGATTCGGTTCGCCGGTTCTTCGAGCGCGAGGTCGTGCCCCATCATGACCGTTGGGAGGAGCAAGGTTATGTCGATCGCGATGTCTGGCTGAAGGCCGGCGAGAACGGCTTCCTGTGTCCGACCATGCCCGAGGAATACGGCGGCGCCGGCGTCGACAAAATGTACTCGGTGGTCCTCAAGGAAGAAGCCGCCCGCGTCAACGCAACCGGCGTGGGTTTCTCGCTGCACAGCGAAATCGTCGCGCCCTACATCCTGCGTTACGGTAGCGAGGCCCAGAAGAGCCGTCTCCTGCCGGCCATGGCGCGCGGCGAGATCATCGGCGCGATCGCGATGAGCGAGCCGGGTGCCGGTTCCGACCTGCAGGCGATCAAGACAACCGCGATCCGCAAGGGCGACCACTACGTGGTCAAGGGCAGCAAGACGTTCATCACCAACGGCTGGAATGCCGATCTGGTGATCACCGTCGCCAAGACCCAGCCCGAGCTGGGCGCCAAGGGCACGAGCCTGATCCTGGTCGAGGAGGGCATGCCCGGTTTTTCGAAGGGCAAGCGCCTGAAGAAGGTGGGCATGAAGGCCCAGGACACCAGCGAGTTGTTCTTCGACGATGTCCAGGTGCCGGTCGAGAACCTGCTCGGTGCCGAGAACCAGGGCTTCATCTACCTGATGCAGGAACTGCCGTGGGAGCGGCTGCAGATCGCCATCACCGGCGTGGCTTCCGCGCAGGCTGCGATCGACATCACGATCGCCTACGTGAAGGAACGTCATACCTTCGGCAAGCCGGTCGCGAGCTTCCAGAACACCCGCTTCAAGCTCGCGGAGATGCAGGCCCAGGTTACCGCGGCCCAGGTGTTCGTCGATCGTTGCATCGAGCTGTTGATGCAGCAGAAGCTCGATCCGGCCACCGCCGCCATGGCCAAGTACTGGGTCAGCGAATTACAGTGCAAGGTGATCGACGAGTGCCTGCAGCTGCACGGCGGCTACGGATTCATGTGGGAGTATCCGATCGCTCGTGCCTGGGCCGACTCCCGCGTGCAGCGAATCTATGGCGGCACCAACGAGATCATGAAAGAGGTGATCTCGCGTTCGATGGGCCTGCCGCCGGGGCGGTGACGACATCCGGCCGGACGCCCCCGGCGCCCGGCCTCATCAATCGATACGGAGACAATTCATGGCAGAGGCCTATATCGTGGCGGCCGCGCGCACGGCCGGTGGCCGTCGGGGCGGCAAGTTGTCCGGCTGGCATCCGGCCAGCATGGGGGGCAAGCTGCTCGACGCCCTGGTCGAGCGCGTCGATGCCGATCCAGCATTGATCGAAGACGTCATCATGGGTTGCGTCCAGCAGATCGGGCAGCAAGCCTTCAATGTGGCCCGCAACTGCGTGCTCTCTTCGAAGCTGCCCGAGTCCGTGCCGGGGGTATCGATCGACCGGCAATGCGGTTCCTCGCAGCAGGCCTTGCAGTTCGCGGCGCAGGCTGTCATGTCCGGGACCATGGATGTCGTCATCGCGGCCGGCGTCGAGAGCATGACCAATGTGCCGATGGGCAGCACGGTGGCGGTGCCGGCCAAGGCGGGCATGGGCAGCTACATGTCGCCCGAGATGATGGCCCGTTACCCGGGGGTGGAATTCAGCCAGTTCACCGGCGCCGAAATGATCGCGCGCAAGTACGAACTGTCGCGTGACGATCTCGACCGCTATGCGTACGCCAGCCATCAGCGGGCGATCCGTGCCACCGAGGCAGGCGACTTCGACGACGAAATCGTTCCCCTCGAGGTGCGCCGGGCTGACGGTTCCGGTGACGGCGAGGTGCACCGGGTCGACGAGGGTATCCGCTTCGACGCGACGCTGGAGTCGATCCAGGCTGTGAAGCTGTTGCACGAGCAGGGCCGCGTGACCGCTGCCAGCGCCAGCCAGATCTGCGATGGCGCCAGTGGTGTGATGGTGGTCAGCGAAGCGGGTCTCAAGATGCTGGGCGTGCAGCCTTTGGCGCGGGTTCATCACATGACGCTGATCGGGCACGACCCTGTGATCATGCTCGAGGCGCCTTTGCCGGCCACCGAACGCGCGCTGGCCCGTGCCGGCATGACGATCGACGACATCGATCTGTTCGAGGTCAACGAGGCCTTCGCGCCGGTGCCGCTGGCATGGCTGAAATCGACCGGCGCCGACCCCGATCGCCTGAACGTCAACGGCGGTGCAATCGCGCTTGGCCACCCACTGGGGGCCTCGGGCACCAAGCTCGCCACCACGCTGATTCATGCGCTGGGCAGGCGCAACAAGCGCTTCGGTCTGCAGACCATGTGTGAGGGTGGCGGCCTGGCCAATGTGACGATCTTCGAACGACTCTGATCCTTGGGGGGCGTGCCCGGTGGCACGCCCGCCGGCCTTCCGGCCCGTCGAGCGGGCCGCTAACGGCGAGCGAAAATGATCAACGCCCAGCTGTTGATCGAGGGTATATCGATCGGGTGCATCTACGCCCTGATCGCCCTCGGCTTCGTGCTCATCTACAAGGCGACCGAGGTCGTCAACTTCGCCCAGGGCGACATCATGATGCTGGGCGCCTTCGTGGCGTTCACCTTCGCCAGCATCTGGGGGCTGCCGTTCTGGCTGACCATCCCGTTCGCGATCGTCGTCCTGGTGGTGTTCGGCATGGCGTTCGATCGTCTGCTGCTGCGCCCGATCGCGGGTCAACCGACGGTGGCGGCGATCATGGTCACGTTGGGTGCCGGCATGGTGATGCGTGGCGTGGCCACGATGATTCCCGGCTGGGGCACGGACACTCACGCATTGCGCGCACCATATAGTGGCCGCGTCATCGACCTCGGCGAGGTCGTGATCTCCTCGGATCATGTCGCGATCATCGCGGTGACCTGTGCGCTCTGCCTGGTGCTGTGGTTGTTCTTCAAGCGCACCCGCGTCGGCGTGGCAATGCAGGCATCGTCGCAGAACCAGCTCGCCGCCTACTACATGGGCATTCCCGTGCGGCGCATCAACACCTTGATCTGGGGCATCTCGGCGGCGGTCGCCGCGATCGCCGCCATGTTGGTCGCACCGATCCAGTTCGTGCATTCGAACCTGGGTTTCATCGGCCTGAAGGCATTTCCGGCGGCGGTGGTGGGCGGCTTCGGCAGCATTCCGGGCGCGATCGTCGGTGGCCTGATCATCGGGCTGGTCGAGATTTTCTCGGGTTTCTACCTGCCCGAGGGCTGGAAGGACATCGCGCCTTATCTGGTCGTGCTGATCGTACTGATCATCAAGCCATCCGGCATCTTCGCCGAGATGCGGCGCAAGAAGGTCTGAGGGGGACGGCGATGCGATTCACCTTCAAGACCCGCTATCAGCAGGATCTCGGCATCTGGCGCGACTGGCAGCAGGCGATCTGGTACTGGTTGCTGATCGCGTTTCTGCTGCTGGCCCCACTGTTCACAGAGATCTACTACCTGACCCAGCTTTCGTTCATCTACATCTATGCGATCGTCGGCTTCGGACTGATGTTGCTGTCCGGCTTCACCGGGCAGATCTCGATGGGCCATGCGGCTTTCCTCGCGATCGGCGCCTACGCCGAAGCAATCCTGCAGGCGCAGGGCTGGCCGTTCGTCGCCTCGGCACCGGTGGCAATGATGCTTGCCGGCGCGGCGGGCATCGTCATCGGTCTGCCCGCGCTGCGCCTGACAGGCATCTATCTGGCCATCGCGACCCTGGCTTTCGGCTTCATCGTGGAAGAGGGGCTTGCCCGCTTCGAGGGCCTGACCGGCGGCAACTCGGGCATGATGGTGTTGTCGCTGAACATCTTCGGCAGTGAAACCAGCTGGGAGCTGACGCTCTACTATCTGGCGCTCATCTGCACCCTGTTGGTGGGCTTCGCCATTCACAACCTTCTGCGGGGGCCGACCGGGCGTGCGTTCGTGGCGATTCGCGACTCCGAGGTGTCGGCGCAGAGCATGGGCGTGAACCTGGCCTTCTACAAGACCCTGAGCTTCGCGATTTCGGCGGCGGTCACGGGCCTGGCCGGCGCGCTGTACGCGCATCAGATCGTCTTCCTGAGCCCCGAGCAGTTCACGTTGATCGTCTCGATCGAATTCCTGATGATGGTGGTCATCGGCGGGCTCGGGGCACTCCATGGCGCGGTGTTCGGCGCGATCTTCGTCGTGGGGCTGCCCGAGTTGATCGCCGGCCTGAAGGATTACATGCCCTCGGGGCTGACCGAGCAGCCCGGCCTGAAGGCGACCCTGTTCGGCATCGTGCTGATTCTGGTCGTGCTGTACGAACCGCTCGGCATCTACGGCCGCTGGGTGAAGATTCGCACCTATTTCTCTCTGTTCCCCCTCTACAAGAAGGGTATGTTCGAGCGGCAGAAGGCCTATCAGAAATCGGAGCGGGTGCGATGAGCACATTCTTCGCGGTCGAGAATCTGACCATGCGTTTCGGCGGGCTGGTGGCCGTGGACGATCTGAGCTTCGAAATGGACGAGCACGAGATCTTCACGATCATCGGTCCGAATGGCGCGGGCAAGACCACGATCTTCAACATGGTCAGCCTGATCTATCCGCCTACCACGGGACGAATCGTGTTCCAGGACCGGGAGATCACCGGGATGCGTGCCGACGCCGTCGCGGCGCTGGGCATCGGGCGTACCTTCCAGAACATCGAGTTGTTCGAGCACGCGACCGTGTTGCAGAACCTGCTGATCGGCTGCCATGCCCATGTGAAGGCGAATTTCATTGCCGAGATGTTGCGCCTGCCTTCGGTGCGCGAGCAGGAGCTCGCATTGCGCCGGCAGGTCGAAGAGGTCATCGATTTTCTCGAGTTGCAGAGCGTGCGCGATTCGGCGGTCGGGGGCTTGCCCTACGGAGTGCGCAAGGTGGTCGAGTTGGCGCGTGCGCTCTGTACGCGGCCCAAGTTGCTGCTGCTCGACGAGCCATCGTCCGGCCTGAACGTCGAGGAGACCGATGACATGGCGTTCTGGATCACCGACATCCGCGACGAGCTCGGCGTCAGCGTGTTGATGGTCGAGCACGACATGAGCCTGGTGTCACGGGTGTCCGACCGGGTGCTGGCCGTCAACCAGGGCGCGCGTCTCGCGATGGGGTCGGCGGCCCAGGTGCAGGCCGATCCCCAGGTGATCGCCGCCTATCTAGGGGACTGAGATGACCGAGCGACTGACCGGCGACGTCATTCTGAGTTTGAGCAACATCGAGGCCAGCTACGGGCCGGTGCAGGCGATTCGCGGCATCAGCCTGGAAGTCAGGAAGGGGTCGATCGTGACCGTGCTCGGCGCCAATGGCGCGGGCAAGACCACCATCCTGAAGACCATCTCGGGCATCATCGATCCGCAAAAGGGCGGCATCTGGTTCGATGGCGACGAGATCGCGCGCCGCGATCCCGACTGGGTGGTGCGCCGCGGCATTTCGCACGTACCCGAAGGGCGCGAGGTCTTCCCGATGCTGACGGTGCGCGAGAATCTGCTGATGGGCGCCTACACGCGTGGCGATCGCGGTCAGGTCGGCACGGACATCGAGCGCATGTACGGATACTTCCCGATCCTGGCCGAGCGGCGCAATCAGGAAGCCGGCCAGCTTTCGGGTGGGCAGCAGCAGATGCTGGCGATCGCGCGTGCGATGATGTCGCGCCCGCGCCTGCTGTTGCTCGACGAGCCGAGCCTGGGCTTGTCGCCGAAGCTGGTTGGTGAGATCTTCTCGATCATCCGGCGAGTCAACGCGGAGGAGGGCACGACCATGCTGCTGGTCGAGCAGAACGCCAAGATCGCACTCGCAACCGCCGATTTCGGCTACGTTCTCGAGGTCGGTCGCATCGTGATGGAAGACAGCTGCGAGCGCCTGATGGAAAAGGAAGACATCAAGGAGTTCTATCTCGGCATCAAGGCCGACGCGGTGCGCGGCGAGCGGCGCTGGAAGCGCAAGAAGCAATGGCGCTGACGACTTTTCTCCGCCGGCTGATCGTGCGCACGGGTGACCCGGGCGCGCTGCGGCTGCAGGCCGACTCCTCCGGTGCGATGCAGTCGCCGGCCCGTCGCCGCGCGCCGCTGCAGGGCGACACGATCGCGCGCAAGTTCTGGTCGGCGGTGCAGCGACGCGGAGAGTCGGTCGCGCTGCGGCAGAAGGAATTCGGCGTCTGGGAGGAGACCTCCTGGCGCGAGTATGGCGAGCGCGTGCACGCGGTTGCAATGGCGCTCTGTGCCGAGGGCTTCGCGCCCGGTGATGCCGCCTGCATCCTGGCCAACACACGCCGGGAGTGGTCGTTCGCCGATTTCGGCATACTCAGCGCCGGCGGCGTGTCGGCCGGCATCTATCCGACCGACGCGGCCAACCAGGTCGAGCATGTCGCCATCGATTGCGCGGCGCGCTTCATGTTCGTCGAAGACGACGAGCAACTCGACAAGGTCCTGCAGATTCGCGAGCGCCTGCCGCGTCTCGTACGCGTCGTCGTGTTCGAGATGGACGGCTTGCGCACGCTCGACGATCCGTTGGTGTGCAGCCTGCAGGCCTTCGAGGCCAAGGGGCGGGCCTGGGCGGCCGAGCACCCCGATCTGCTGGAGCAGCGGCTGGCAAGCCGCGGGCCGGAAGATCTCGCGATTCTCGTCTATACCTCGGGCACGACCGGCAAGCCCAAGGGGGCGATGCTCACGAACCGTAACCTGACCACGGTGATGGAGAACTTCGTGCCGGAGTTCGACATGGGCGAAAGCGACGAGAAAGTCTCGTTCCTGCCGCTATGCCACATCGCCGAACGCATGATCGGCCAGATCCTGCTGGTCGAGTCCGGCACTCGTGTCAACTACGTCGAGAATCCCGACACGGTGGCCGAGAATTTTCGTGAGATCCAGCCCACCTTCGTGTTTTGCGTCCCGCGGGTCTGGGAGAAGTTCTATTCGGCGGTGTCCATCCGCATGAAGGAGGCGACGCGTACCGGTCAGCTCGCCTACGCGGCCGCGATGCGTGTCGGTCTGCGGGTCGCCGATGCGCGAATCGCTGGCCGCCGGGTCGATCCGATCACCTGGCTCGCCTATCGGGCCGCGCGCTTCTTCGTACTGAACAACGTGCGCAAGATGATCGGCGTCAATCGCGTACGCTGGTCGTTGACCGGCGCGGCGCCGATCTCGCCCGAACTGATCCGCTGGTACATGGCGCTCGGTGTGCCGATGTACGAGGGCTGGGGCATGACCGAGACCACGGCCGCCGGCTCGATCAACATTCCGGGCGCCAGCCGGCTCGGCTCGATCGGCAAGCCGCAGCCCTATCTGCAGATGCGTTTGTCCGACGAAGGCGAGATCCAGATCAAGGGACCGAACGTCTTCGGCGGCTATCTGAATCTGCCCGACAAGACCGCCGAGGCCTTCACCGACGACGGCTGGTTCCGCACCGGCGACGTCGGCGCCATCGACGACGACGGCTATTTCAAGATCACCGACCGCCTCAAGGACATCATCATCACGGCCGGCGGCAAGAACGTCACGCCCAGTGAAATCGAGAACGAGTTGAAGTTCTCGCCCTACATCACCGATGCGGTGGTCATCGGCGACCGGCGGCCCTACCTGACCTGCCTCGTCCTGATCGACCAGGAAAATGTCGAGAACTACGCGCAGGAGCGTTCGGTGCCGTTCTCGAACTTTGCCAGCCTCTGTCGCACGCGCGAGGTACAGGAACTCATCGGCCGGGAGATCGAGCGGGCCAACACCAAGTTCGCGCGCGTCGAGACGATCAAGAAGTTCCGCCTGATCGAACAGCAGCTCACGCCCGAAGACGAAGAACTGACGCCGACCATGAAGCTCAAGCGTCAGCTCGTCAACCGCAAGTATCATGACCTGATCGAAGACATGTACCGCTGACAGGAGACCAGCACCATGAGCAACAGACGCGGATTCATTCAAGGGGCCGGGGCCATTTCGGCTGCCGCAGCGCTCGGCCTGCGCCCCGGCATCGCCCATGCTACCCAGGGCGTAAGCGACAAGCAGATCGTGATCGGCACCATACAAGACCTTTCGGGCCCGATCGTCTCGCTGGGCAAGCCGGTCCAGAACGGCATGATCATGCGCGTTGAAGAGGCCAATGCGAACGGCGGCATCAACGGGCGAATGCTCGATCTGAAGATCGAGGACTCGGGCTACGACCCCAAAAAGGCCGTGCTCGCCGCCCAGAAGCTGGTCTCGCGCGACAAGGTGTTCGCGGTGCTCGGTGCATTGGGCAGCGTGGTGTCGCTGTCCACGATGCCGATCCTGCTCAAGAGCGGTGTGGTCAGCTTCATGCCGATCACGGCCCACCATGGCAATTTCGAGCCCTTCAACAAGCTCAAGTTCGCGATGGCCACGCCGTATCAGACGAGCACCGAGCTCGGCTTGCTCGAAATGCTCAAGCGCGGCAACTATCAGCGCGTCGGCATCATGTACCAGGACGACGAATACGGCCTCGAGGTGTTGCGCGGCACCGAGACCGCCTTGGCCGAGAAGGGGCTGTCGCTGGTCGAGAAGACGTCGTACAAGCGCGGCGCCACCGAGTTCGCTTCGCAGATGCAGAAGCTCGTGGCTGCGAACTGCGACCTGATCGTCCTGGGCACGATCGTGCGCGAGACCATTGCCGGCATGGCAACGGCGCGCAAGCTCGGCTATGCGGGCGCGTTCTTTGGCAGCCAGGCGGCCTATATGCCGGTGGTGGCCAAGGCCGGCGGCAAGGCGGTCGAGGGTTTGTATGCGGTGCACGAGACGCCGACTCCCTATCGCGACGACCCGGCCAACACCTCGTTGCTCAACGACTGGCTCGATCGTTACAAGGCGCGCTTCAACGAAGACGCCGACCTCTGGAGCGCCACCGGGTACATCATCGTCGACGTGTTCGTCAAGGCTGCCGAGCGGGCCGGACGCAATCTCACCACCGACACCTTCGTGAAGGCCCTGGAGGCCGAACCCTATCCGCGTAGCTACTTCGGCAATCCCGATTTCGACTGGAGTGCCACCAGTCATTTGGGTAACAACAAGGTGAAGCTCGCACTGATCCGCGACGGGCGCTGGGTCAGTGAGTCCACCTGGCTGACGAAGTAGCGTAGGCGACCGGGCCGGTCGGCTTCTACGCCGGCCGGTTCGGCGTGTGCCGCATTGGATCATTTGGTTGCACCACCAGCGACCAGAAGAACCCGAAGAACTCCGCCTCGCGATCGGCTCGGGTTCGCGCATCGGGTCCTGCCAATGTCGCGTGTTCGATCGTGCCGAAGAACAGGTCGCGCAGCAGCGTCGTACTCAGATCGCCTCGAAGCTCGCGAGCGGCTTGGCCGCTCTCGATCAACTCGATGAACAGTTTGGTATAGGCACGATTCGCCTCATGCAACGGACTGTTGCGGTAGTCGGCGCTGGCGCGTAGCTCGCGCACCAGCAGGCGCGACACCGCTGCGTGGTCGGTGAAGATCGTGAACTGGTGGCGGCAGAACAGGCGCAGGCGTTCGCGTGTGTCGGGCGCCGCTTCGAGTTGCGCGCGCAGTTGATCCATCAGGCCACGATACCAGTCGACGATCACCCGCTCGAGCAGTTCCCGTTTGGTCGCGGCGAAACGGTAGATCGTGCCTTCGGCGACTCGCGCGAGGGTTGCGATCTCGGCGATCGTGGCGCGCGAAAAGCCGCGCTCGACGAACACCCGGTGGGCGGCCGCGAGTACCTCGCGCTCGCGATCGCGATTGTGGACCAGGGCGCGCGTTCGCCCGGAAGGATTGGCCTGGGACGCATTCATCGCGAATCGAGGCGACACGGGCCCGGACGGCGAAAATGCCGCCCCGGACCGGATGACTATAAAATGAGTGACGCTCATAATAGCCGACGCAAGCGTCCGGTGTGAGCGGGCCGACCGGCTGGCGCGTGGTTGCGCCCGCCGCGTTCGGCCGAGATCGATTCCGTAGCCGTGTGAGAAGGACATGACCCGACTGCAATCCAAGGCCCAACCCCGCACGTCGGAGTTCAAGGCCAATCACGCGTTTCACGAGCAGTTGCTGGACACGGTGCGCGAGGCGGCGCTCGCTGCCTCAGCGGGCGGCGGCGCCAAGGCCCGTGAACGCCACCTGTCGCGCGGCAAACTGCTGCCCCGCGACCGGGTGGCCAACCTGCTCGACGCCGGCGCACCATTTCTCGAGATCGGCGCCACGGCCGCGCACGCGATGTACGACGGGGCGGCACCCGCGGCCGGGATGATCGCCGGTGTCGGCAGCGTGCACGGCCGGCCCGTGATGGTGGTCTGCAACGACGCCACGGTGGCGGGCGGCACCTACTATCCAATGACCGTCAAGAAGCATCTGCGCGCCCAGGAGATCGCGGCCGAGAATCTTCTGCCATGTGTCTATCTGGTGGATTCGGGCGGCGCCAATCTGCCGAACCAGGACGAGGTGTTCCCGGATCGCGAGCATTTCGGGCGCATCTTCTACAACCAGGCCAACATGTCCGCGGCCGGAATCGCGCAGATCTCGGTCGTGATGGGATCTTGCACGGCCGGTGGCGCCTATGTGCCGGCCATGAGCGACGTGGCGATCATCGTGCGCGAGCAGGGCACGATCTTCCTGGCCGGACCGCCGTTGGTGAAAGCGGCGATCGGCGAGGTGGTGTCGGCCGAGGAACTCGGCGGTGGCGATGTCCACACGCGGCTCTCGGGTGTGGCCGACTATCTTGCGCGCGATGATCTCCACGCGCTGGCGCTGGCGCGCGAGGCCATCCGTCATCTGAACCGGCCCGCCGGAGCACGCTTCGTGCCATGTGATGTCGAGCCGCCTGCCTGCGATCCCGAGGAGATGCTCGGCGTGCTGCCGCAGGATTTGCGCACGCCCTACGACATTCGCGAGTTGATCGCCCGCATCGTGGACGGTTCCCGCTTCGACGAGTTCAAGGCCCGTTTCGGCAGTACGCTGGTCTGCGGATTCGCGCATCTGTATGGTGCGCCGGTGGGCATCGTCGCGAACAACGGCGTGCTCTATTCGGAGTCCGCCCAGAAGGGCGCGCATTTCATCGAGCTCTGCAGTCAGCGCGATATCCCCCTGATCTTTCTGCAGAACATCACCGGCTTCATGGTGGGGCGCAAGTACGAGAATCAGGGCATCGCCAAGCACGGAGCGAAGATGGTCACCGCGGTCGCCACGACGCGTGTGCCCAAGCTGACGATGATCGTCGGTGGCTCGTACGGTGCCGGTAACTATGGGATGTCGGGCCGGGCCTATGGTCCACGCTTCCTGTGGACCTGGCCGAATTCGCGGGTGTCAGTGATGGGCGCCGAGCAGGCGGCGGGCGTGCTGACCACGGTGCGCCGCGAGGCGCTCGCGCGCCAGGGCGCGCAATACCCGGCCGACGAAGAGAAAGCACTGCGTGAGCGCATCGTCGGTCAGTTCGAGCATCAGGGTCATCCGCTCTATGCCTCGGCGCGCCTGTGGGACGACGGCATCATCGATCCGCGTCGCAGTCGAGAGGTTCTGGGCCTGTCGTTGTTCGCCGCCCTGAACGCCCCGATCGCCGAGACCCGCTTCGGCGTCTTTAGGATGTGAGGCCAGCATGTTTCGCAAGATCCTGATCGCCAACCGAGGCGAAATCGCATGCCGGGTGATTCGCAGCGCCCATGCGCTGGGGGTGGCCACGGTCGCCGTCTACTCCGATGCCGACGCACAGGCGCTGCACGTGCGCATGGCCGACGAGGCGATTCGTATCGGGCCGGCGCCCGCGGCCCAGAGTTATCTGAATATCGCGGCCATCATCGATGCCGCGCAGCGTACCGGTGCCGAGGCGATTCATCCCGGCTATGGTTTCCTTTCCGAGAATCCGCGCTTCGTCGAAGCCGTCGTCGCCGCCGGGCTGGTGTTCATCGGCCCGTCGGCCGATGCGATTCGCGCCATGGGCCTGAAGGACGAGGCCAAGCGGCGGATGCAGGCGGCCGGCGTGCCGGTCGTGCCCGGCTATCACGGCGCCGAGCAGGATCCGCAGGTGCTGAAGGCGGAGGCGGAGAAAATCGGCTATCCGGTCCTGATCAAGGCACGAGCCGGCGGTGGCGGCAAGGGTATGCGGCGGGTCGACGACCCCTCGCAATTCGAGTCGGCGCTGGCCGGAGCCCAGCGCGAGGCCCAGTCGAGCTTTGGCGATTCGGCGTGCCTGATCGAGAAGTACGTCAGTTCGCCGCGCCACATCGAGGTTCAGGTCTTCGGCGATGGGCATGGCAATGTCGTGCATCTGTTCGAGCGCGACTGTTCGCTGCAGCGCCGTCATCAGAAGGTGATCGAAGAGGCGCCGGCGCCGGGCATGCCGCCCGAGATGCGTGCCGCCATGGGTGAGGCCGCGGTGCGCGCGGCCAAGGCGATCGACTACGTCGGGGCTGGCACGATCGAGTTCATCGCCGACGGCTCCGACGGACTGCGGCCGGATCGTTTCTGGTTCATGGAGATGAACACGCGATTGCAGGTCGAGCATCCGGTCACCGAATGCATCACGGGCCAGGATCTGGTGGCCTGGCAGTTGCGGGTGGCCAGCGGTGAACCCCTGCCGTCGGGCCAGGAGCAATTGCGTATCGATGGCTGGGCGTTCGAGGCCCGGCTGTACGCGGAGAACGTCGACAAGGGGTTTCTGCCGGCCACCGGCTTGCTGGCCCGGCTGCGACTGCCGGCCGACGTCGCCCGGGTGGACAGCGGTGTCGAACAGGGCGACCGCATCACACCGCACTACGACCCGATGATCGCCAAGATCATCGTCCACGGCCCGACCCGCGAGGCGGCGCTGAACCGGCTCGCGCTGGCGCTCGCCCGCGCCGAGGTCTCGGGCACGGTGACCAACCTGGCGTTCCTGGGCGCGCTATGTCGTCACGCGGGTTTCGCACGCGGTGAGGTCGACACGGGTCTGATCGAACGCGATCTGGCGCAACTCACGGCGCACAAGGCGATTTCGGATGTCCTGCGGGCGGTCGCGGGCTTGGTCGCGGCCGGACATCACCGCGCGCGCGACGGCAGTAGCGGCGGCCCGGGTGCGGCTGTGACCGATGCGCTCGGCGCCACATCTGACGGCGGGCCGTGGGCATCGCGCAGCGGCTGGCGTCTGTGGTCCAGCGATCGCCAGATGGTCTCCTTCGTCGAAGGGGACGCCATGATGTCCGCTCTGGTGGAGGTCGTCGGCACGGACCGGCACATCGTGACCCTGGGCGAGGTGATCACGCCGCTGTCGATCCTGGCGCGTGACGGCAATGAGCTTCGAATCGCGGCCGCCGATGCCCAGTATCGGATCCGGGTCGCCGATCATGGCGATCGCTTCGAACTGCTGCTCGGCCAGGGACGCCACGCCTTCGCGCGTTTCGATCCGCTGAGCGGCGATGATGACGACGTGGCCGGCGGCGACTCGGTCGCCTCTCCGATGACCGGTCTGGTCAAGGTGGTGGATGTCGCCGTCGGTGACACGGTCCGTCAGGGCCAGCGCCTGATCGTCCTCGAGGCCATGAAGATGGAGCACTCCTTGACCGCGCCACGTGATGGCGAGGTCGCCGAGGTGACGGTCGCCGCAGGCACCCAGGTCGACGAAGGCAGCCTGCTGGTCGCGTTGAAGCCGCCGGTGGCCGGCTGATCGGACTGGCCGCAGGTGTCTGACGGGCGTACCGTCGAACGTCGAGGTCGACCCGTTGCACCGGTGTGCTGGGGGCTGCACGCGGCGCAGGAGGCCGGAATCGACCCGGATTCCGCGGCCTGGCCGCAGTCGTACGGCTGGTGGCTCTTGACGTGGGACGAGGCTATCCGGGGTAGTCGCTAGCACCCGGTACGGCCGCGCGCGTGTCCTGGCCGGCACTCTTGTTCCTCCGCTCGGATCCGCGGCCGTGCATCGTTTGCGCCACACCGCGAATCGACGGCGCCTGCCCGCGTGGCCGTGGGCGGTCCTGGGAACGGAACTTGCAGACCGCTGATTTCGCCGAAACTTTTTCAGGACGAAATCATGCAATCGGCACGCTACGATTTTCCTCATGCGGCGCGCGAGCGGCACGCCGTCGATGAAACCCAGGCCGATGGCGCACACCGCGGGCGGGCGAACCATTGGGCACGCAACAATGTCTGGTGGTTGGCGATGGCTGGCTTCGCATCGGGCGCGGCCCTGGCCGGCGTCGCCACGCGCCAGCGCCAGTCGCCACGGCTGTTGCGTTGGGCGGACGATGCGCCCGAGACGGCGGCTCGGCGGGGAGCTTCGGCTCGCACCCCGGCGCTCGGCACGGCCGTCACGATCGCCGCACACCGCTCCGAGGTGTTCGGCTTCGTTCGCGATCTGACCAATCTGCCGCGCTTCATGGCCGGGGCCCAGGTGGCCGACGACAGCCTTTCCACGCGTGCGCAGTGGGAGATCGCCGGCCCGCGCGGCAACTCGGTGTCGATTCCCATCTCGCTGGTGCACGACCGCATCAACGAGTGTCTGGGTTGGGAATCGGATGACGATGCGCCGTTCGAACTGGAGTATCGCCTCGAGTTCTCGGATGCGCCCGGTGATCGCGGCACGCGGGTTCATGCCGTCGTGCACTGGTCGCCGCCGGCCGGTCTGGCCGGGCACTGGCTGGCGAAAGCACTGCGTGCCGATCCCGGCACGCGCGTCAGGCGAGACCTCAAACGACTGAAGATGCTGATGGAGACGGGCGAGATCGCCACCTCGGACATACGGCGCCACGGCGGCGCGGGAGATCGATCATGAAAGCACTCACCTGGCACGGAAAGCACGATGTCCGCGTCGAGACGATGCCCGATCCTGAGATCGTCAACCCGCACGACGCGATCATCGAGGTGACCTCGACGGCCATCTGCGGCTCCGATCTGCACATCTACGACGCCGTCATTCCGGGCATGCGCGCCGGCGACATCCTCGGCCACGAGTTCATGGGCCGGGTGGTCGATGTCGGAGAGAAGAGCTCGCTTCAAACCGGGCAACGCGTCGTCGTGCCGTTCACGATCTCCTGCGGCCACTGTTTTTTTTGTCGTCGCAAGCTGTTCTCCGCCTGCGACAACAGCAATCCGGTCGAAAAGCAGGAGGCGACCGAGTTGCTCTACGGTCGCGCCTTGAGCGCGTTGTTCGGCTACTCGCATCTGACCGGCGGCTATGCCGGCGGGCAGGCCGAGTACGTCCGGGTGCCGTTCTCCGATATCGGGCCGATCGTGGTTCCCGACGGAGTCGATGACGAACAGGTGCTGTTCCTGTCGGACATCCTGCCCACCGGCTGGATGGCGGCCGAGAACGCCGAGATCGAGGAGGGCGATACGGTGGCGGTCTGGGGTTGCGGGCCGGTGGGCTTGTTTTCGATCCAGAGCGCGCTGCTGATGGGCGCCGCCGAGGTGATCGCCATCGACCACTATCCGCAACGGCTGGCACTGGCCCGCGAGCTCGGCGCGACGGTCATCGACTACTCCCAGACGTCGGTGCTCGCAGCCTTGCTCGAGATGACCGGCGGCATCGGGCCGGACGCCGTGATCGATGCGGTCGGCATGGAGAGCCACGGCATGGCGCCCGACGCCATGCTCGACAACGTCAAGCAGGCAGTTGGCATCGGTGCCGACAGCGGTCATGCACTGCGTCAGGCGATCATGGCCGTGCGCAAGGGCGGACGCCTGTCGATGCCGGGTGTCTACGGCGGCTTTCTCGACAAATTTCCGCTTGGCGCGCTGATGGAGAAGGGCCTGAGCGTCAAGACGGGCCAGACCCACGTCCAGCGATATCTGCCGACGCTGATGGACAAGATCCTCGCCGGCGAGATCGACACCACGTTTCTGATCAGCCATCGGCTGCTCCTCGAGGACGCGCCGATCGGCTACGAGAACTTCAGCAGTAACCAGAACGATTGGACCAAGGTGGTGCTGAAGCCAGGCGCACGAGAGGCGCACCATGGCTGAGAAGGCACTGACCGTGGTCACCGGCGCCTCGAGCGGCATCGGCTTCGAGCTGGCGCGATGCGCGGCCCGGGCGGGGCACGATCTGATCGTCGTGGCCAGCAGCGAGAAGATCGAGGACTGCCGTTCGCTGGCCGGCGAGCATTCGGTCGGGGTCGAGACCGTACGTGCGGACCTGTCGTCCGGCCTTGGCGTCAATGCCTTGCTTGCCGCACTTGGCGACCGGCCGGTCGACAATCTGATCGCCAATGCCGGCGTCGGCCTCGGTGGGCGATTCGTGCAGCAATCCGAGAGCGACATCGAGCATCTGCTGGCGCTGAACGTTCAGTTCACGACCGGTCTGGTGCATGAGTTCGCACGGCGCATGCAGTCTCGCCGACGCGGTCGCATCCTGCTCACGGGGTCGATCGTCGGCTGGATTCCCGGTGCGAATCACGCCGTCTACAACGCCTCCAAGGCCTACGTGGACATCCTCGCCTGGGGCATTCGCCACGAGTTGCTCGAGTACGGCGTCAGCGTCACCTGCCTGATGCCCGGCGCGACCGACACCGGCTTCTTTGGACGCGGCGGGCTGGGCGACACGCTGGTGGGGCAGGTGGCCAAGGACGATCCGGCGACGGTCGCCCGCGCAGGTTTCAACGCCATGATGGCCGGCGACAGCGGTGTCACGCCCGGCGTGGCCAACCGCATCCAGAGCTTTCTCGCCAATGTGCTGCCCGATACCGTGATGGCGAAGATCCACGCGCGAGTGGCTGCGCGCGCGCCGTGACCAGGGCGCTCGCCAGCACGGTCGGTGCTGGTGTGAGGACGCGTTCGCCCGGCCCGGCAACGACAGGAGAACGATGATGGCAGATGGATTCGCAGTGGTGACCGGCGCATCGAGCGGTATCGGCTACGAACTCGCGGCGTGTGCGGCCGGTGACGGGTATGAGCTGCTGATCGTGGCCGACGAGCCCGAGATCCGCGCGGCCGGATCGCGGCTTGCCGGCCACGGACGATCGGTCGAGACACTGGTTGCCGACCTGGCCAGCCCGGAAGGACGCGACGCACTGTGGAAGAAGATCGGGGCGCGCCCGGTAGACCTCTTTTTCGCCAATGCCGGACGCGCGCTCGGCCACGCCTTCCACGAGCAGTCGCTCGAAGCGATCTACCGAATGGTCGATCTGAATGTCGCGCAGACCACCATCCTGCTGCACCGGATGGTGATTCGAATGAATACCTTCGGCAAGGGACGAATCCTCGTCACCGGTTCGATCGCCGGCTACATGCCCGGCCCCTACGATGCCGTGTACAACGCGACCAAGGCGTATCTGGATAGTCTGTGCATCGCGGTCCGAGAGGAACTCGGCGATGCGGCGCCCTCGGTCACCTGTCTGATGCCCGGGCCGACCGACACGCTGTTGTTCGATCGGGCCGGTCTCGGTGATGCGGCGATCGCGGAGGACGCCCGCCTCGGTGATGCGTCCACGGTCGCGCAAGCGGGCTACGACGCGATGATGGCAGGCAAGGCCGGCGTCGTGCCTGGCGTCACCAACCGGCTCGCCACCATGTTCGCGGGCATCATTCCCAACGACATGCTGGCGCGTATTCACGCCGCCCGCGCGCGCCAGGCCTCCGACTGAAAAGCCAGCCGCTGACCGTTCCACCGGGGCAACCAGACCCGGATCCGTTCGCGTCTGGGAGCGCGCCGGCCGCGTGACGGATCGCGCCGCCAACCCACGGTCCGGCCTCAGGCGGCGTGCTGCCAGACTCTTTCGATCTGCTGCAGGGTTTCGGCGGGCAAGGGGCCCCTTGCCTGCGCCGCGATCGCTTCCTCGAGGTAGGTGAGATGTTCGAAGCCGACGATCGCGGCGTGCAGGCGCGGCTGCGCGAGTACGAAACGCAGGGCGAGCTGGGCACGGCTGTCGTCGCCGGTGTCGACCGCGGCAAACATCTCCTGCGCCTTGGCGGTCTCGCTCGCGAGCGTGTCGCCATGGGTCAGCGGGGCTTCGCGGCCGTGGCGGGCGTCCGTGGCGATGACGCCGGCAGAGAAGATGCGGATTGCGAGCGTGCCCAGATCGTGGCGCTCACACGCGTCGAGCACGCCGTCGAAGCGGGCGCCTCGATAACCGCCCGGCACCGCGAGCGCCGCCGTCGCATTGAGGAGGTTGTAGTAGACCTGCGCCGTGTCGAAGCCGCCGCTGTCGATCGCCTCGATGATCGCCGGCGCTTCGCCGAGCGCCGTCAGGCCGATGAAATCACAGAGGCCGGCATCGCGAACCCGGGACAAGGCCTCGAGCGCGCCGCCCGTTCGCAGCACGTCGCGCACGGTGATCGCGTGACCTTGCGCCGCGGACACGATCGGGTTGTGCAGTTGCAGCAGCGTGACTTTGTCAGCCTGCAGCCGCTCGAGGCTTCGTTCCAGGCTGCGTGCGACCTGGCTGCGCAGATCGGCTGCCGGGTCGGTGAGATCGAGCATGACCTTGGTCGAGAGCCTCGGCCGATCGCGGCCGGCGGGCAGCAGGCGTCCGAGGGTGGCCTCGGACGCGCCATTGCCGTAGAGCGGTGCGGTGTCGATCCAGTTCATGCCCGCGGCTGCGGCCGCGGCCAGGGCGTCTCGCTGTTCGTCCTCGTTGCCGCGCACGAACAGGCCGCCAACGGCGCCGGCACCGACGACCAGTTCGGGAATCTGCAGACCGGTACGGCCCAAGGCTCGGGTTTGCATGCGAGGGTCTCTTGTCAGGGCGCGGTCGTGTGCCGCGCGCTTCACACGATGACCGCGTCGGCCCGGACGGGGCGCTCGGCCCAACCAGTCGTCGCGGAGCGGATGGCCCGGAGTTTAGTCCAGGGCGGCGAGCAAGCGCGTTTTCAGGCCGCGCCGTGCGGGAGCGTCGGACCGCGAGGGGCCCGCTGGTGCCTGGTCGTCGAGCGGACCCCCGGGGCAGCGGGCGGCGCAGAACCACGGCCGCCGGCGCGTCGTCCACGCACACCGGTCGGGCGCACGCCGACCGGCCGACAGCCCGCTCGTCAACGGCTCACTGCGGCTCCTGCAGGCTCGGGCGATCGTCCGTGACCGTAACGCGACGCATGTCGCGCGGCTCGAGCACATCGTCGAACGCCGTCGCCCGATGCAGGGTGCAGCGGTTGTCCCAGATGACCAGGTCGTGTGGCTGCCAATGGTGCCGATAGACGTTCTCGCGCCGCGTGGCATGCTCGGTCAGTTCGCGCACCAGGATCATCGCCTCGGGGCGGGGCAGGCCGTCGATGTCGCCGATGTGCGAGGCCAGATAGAGCGAGCGACGGCCGGAGCCCGCATGGCGCCGTACCAGCCGCTGGGGCACCGGCGCATAGCGCTCGCGCTCCTCCTCGGAAAAGGAGAAGAAACCCAGCTGCGCGCGCGAATACATCAGGCTGTGACGTGCGACCATCGGCAGCAGTCGTTGCTGCATTTTTTCGGGCAGCGCATCCCAGGCCGCACGCATGTCGGCAAACTCGGTGTCGCCGTCGCCGGAGGCCGGCAGGCGGTTCGCGTACAACATCGAGTACTTCGACGGGGTGGCCTTGAACGAGCTGTCGCTGTGCCAGAGCCGGTTGCCCAGGTTGAAAAGGCGGCGGTTGTGGTCGGCAGCCAGAAGATTGCCGTCGGCGTCCAGGTTCGAGATGTCGTTCGTGCGATCGTCGCGCAGGCGTCGGCGTTGTTCGCCGACCGTGGCCGGGCGCTCCTCGATCCGGCCAAGTGCCTCGCCGACGGCTATCTGTTGCAGCTCGTCGAGTGCTTGTCCGCGCACCAGTACGACGGCGTAGCGATCGAGCCCCTCGACCAGTGCGGTGACAGCGCGGGCATCGAGGTCGAGCAGATCGATGCCGTGTGCCTCGGCGGCGAACACGGGGTGCAAGGCGGTGAAGTGGATACTCATGGGACGGCGTGACCTCGCTGACGGGCGGCCGGCGGGAACGGGGGTGCCCGCCGATCATGACAGCAGGGCAGTTTACGCGCTCATGGCCTCAGCGGCGGAGTAGGTCGGTCATCGCCATCGTGCCGGCGCCGGCCGGCAAGATGGTGGCATCCACGGTGCGCTCATCCAAGCCGATATGGGCGAGCAGTACGCCCTTGAACAGACCTTCGAGCGCATTCACCGGGTGCAGGTCGCGGCCCTCGAACAGAGCAGTTCGGGCGAGACCCGGCCATCGACCGAGCACCCGACCTCCGCGCACCGCGCCTCCTGCGAGGAGCGCCAGGCCACCGGTGCCGTGATCGGTGCCGCGACTGCCGTTCTCGGCAGCGGTACGGCCGAACTCGGAGACGATGAGCACGACGGTCCGTGTCCAGGCACGGCCCAGTCCTGTGCGCAGCTCGAGCACGCCGGCGGACAACTGCTCGAACAGCTTGCGCAGTCGTGACTCCTGCGAGAAGTGCGTGTCCCAGCCCTGAATGTCCATGGCCGCGATTCGTGGGCCGTCGTCACGCGCGAGCAGGTCGGCCGCCACCCTGGCGGCCAGTTCGAAGGCCGATTCCCGTGGCTTGCCCGGCACGGCTTCGGACCGGCCCGGCGTGGGTTTGACCGAAGCCATCGCGTCATCGAGCGCGCGCGCAAAAACAGGATCGCCGTCGTAGACCTGCCGTATGCGGCGCAGAAAGTCGTCGTCGAGTTCGGGCAGCGTCGAGTCCGACCAGGTCTGCACACCGGCCTTGCCCTGCAGGATCAAAGGCATGGCCGGCCCCACCGAGAGGCCGAGACGACGGTCGCCCTCGTGCAACGCGACGACCGCGCGATTCAGCCAGCCGTCGCTCGCCCCAAAGGGGCGGTTGCTGCCGTTCTCGAGCATGTTCTAACCGTCGAAGTGCGAGCGTTTCCGATAGGCGGTGCTGGCAGCCGGCAGCAACGCGAGTTCGCGCCGAACGTACATCTCATGCAGCGCCCGCAGCCCCGGGTGCAGGCCGAAGTAGCCGTCCAGGTCGAGCACCCCGTGTTCGCTTCCCGGTGCACCGAGTGCCAGCGTCGGTCGCAGGCGACGATAGTCGGCATCGGCGTGCGCCGGCATCGCATGCAATCCGTCCAAACCGCCGCGCAGGAGGATCAGTACCAGGCGCGATTCGGTCGGCGCGCCTGCCACGGCGAGGCGCGAGCCGAGCAAACCGGCGGCCAGGCCGGCGCCCGTCGTGCGCAGGAAATCGCGTCGGGCGAGCATGTTCATCTCCGTTGGAACTCGGGGCTCGCCAGCACCATGGCGATGGCGGCATCGCCCGAGGGCGCGCGGCCGACCCAGGTGCGCGTGGCGTCGCTGGCCACCGGGCCGATGAGATCGTCGAGCAGCCGGTCCGGACGCAAAGAGCCCGGCAACCGTGCCGCCTGCTGGCGCAGCCACCGGATACGGTGCATCAAGGCTTCGGGCGTCACCCAGGCGTCGGTGGTGTCGCCCCAGCCCTGCGGCGACGGTGCCGCGAACGGCACCTGACCCAGTTCGCGCAGCGGCGCCAGCAGCTCGCGTTTGCCGACGTCGCGGGCCCCGGTGGCCCGGTGCGTGGCGATGACCAGTTCGTAGTGCGACTTGGCCTTGCTCAATGGGTTGCGCCAACAGGCATCGAGGTCGATCAGCGCATGGCATACGCGGGCGAGATCGCCGTCACTGTCCATGAACTCGGCCGCGATCCGCTCGACGGCGGCCGCGGGCGGGGCGTCCGCGACGAAGTGGCGCACGAGCTTGCCGGCGATGAACCGCGCGGTCGACGGATGGCGAGCGAGGTCGTCGAGCACCGCCAGCCCCTCGTCGACGCCGTTTTCAGCATAGTTCTTGCCCAGGACGGTCTTGGGCCCGGGTTCGTGAGACTCCGCTCGAAACTCGAAGTCGCCGTGCACCGGTCGCTGGTCGCGCCCCGACCGCGCGCCGCCGTGAGTCCAGCCGCTGATCGCCTTCGCGAGTTCGATCACGTCGTGCTGGCCATAGCCACCGTTCACCCCGAGCGTGTGTAATTCGAGGATCTCGCGCGCGAGGTTCTCGTTCAACGTCTTCTCGTTGCCCTTGCGGCGCGTCTGGCGGCGACCGGCCGGCGACGCGGGGCCCATCGAGAACACGTTGTCCAGATAGCTGGTCATGCACGGATGCCGGCACACGGCCTTGAGCATGTCGGCGAAGCGCCCGAATACGTGCGGACGGATCGCTTCGCGCTCGTAGGCGGGAATCGCCGGCGCGATGATCCGCCGCGTCGTAGAGACCGTGAAGTGGTTCGACCAGAACGCCACCATTCGTTCGGCGAAGGGCTTGTCGGTCGCGATCATGTGGCGCGCCCGCGCCATCACCTCGCCGATGAAGCGCTGTCGATACAGCGTACCGCCCAGTTTCTTGAGCGACTCGCCACCGGCCGTGCGCGCCAGATGGATCTCGCGCAAGGTTTCGGCCGAGGGCGGGAATTCGGCCATCTCGGCCGACGGACGGGCCGTGCCGGACGTCTGTGCCTTCAGCCAGCCGCGGACATCACCACCGATGCGCGAGGCTTCGCCGGGGGCGGGGCCCAGCCCGAAGCGATGCAAGGCCGTATGCAGGTCGATCGATCTCATGGTCGACGATTCAGGCAGCGCAAATGCGCTCGGCCGGGCTTGCGCTCAGCCGCCGTTGACCAAATACATCGCGATGCCCGGTTGCCAGACCACCAAGGCCAGGCCGACCAGCATCAGCACGATGAACGGTGCGGCCGAGCGCACCAGCAGGCCGAACGGTTGCTTGAACGTGGTCATCGCGACGATCAGATTCAGGCCCACGGGCGGCGTCAGATAGCCGATTTCGAGGTTGAGGATCATGATCAGGCCGAATACGACCTTGTCGTAGCCGTAGGCGGCGGCGACCGGCGCGAGCAGTGGGCCGAGCACCAGGATCGCCTCGCCGGTGGTCATCAGGCAGCCGACGATCAGCAGCAGGACGTTGATCGTCAGCATGAAGGTGAGAGGGCTCGAGATGAACGACTGCACGAAGCCGACCATTGCATCGGGCACCCGGTGCTCGATGAGCACGATGTTCAGACTCAGCGCCACTGCCAGCACCGGAAACAACGAACCGCCCAGCTTGGAGGTTTCGAGTACGACGTCGTAGAAGTCGCGGATGCGGAAATCCTTGTGTACGAAGATCTCGATCACCAGCGCATAGGCGAGCGCCACCGCCGCCGCCTCGGTGGCAGTGAAATAGCCCGAGTAGATGCCGCCGAGCAGGATGACCGGCATCAGCAGCGACCAGATGCCGCTGCGGAAGGCGCCGACGACCTCTCGGGCGTCCAGCGCCTGGAAGGGCATATGGCGGTTCTTCCAGATCGCATACGAAGCCAGCAGCAGCGTCAGCAAGAGCCCCGGGCCGACACCGGCCAGGAACAGATCGGTGATCGAGGTCTCGGTCACCAAACCGTAGAGAATCAGCGGAATCGAAGGCGGAATGATGATGCCCAGCGTGCCGCCGGACATGATCGCCCCGAGCGAGAATTGCTTGCCGTACGAGGCTTCGATCATGGCCGGGAACATGACGGTGCCAATGGCCAGCATGGTCACGATCGACGATCCCGAGATCGAGGCGAACACCGCGCAGCTGAGCACGCAGGCCACGCCCAGGCCGCCGGGCAAGGGCTTGGAGATCGCCGCCATGATGCGGATCAGGCGTTGCGCCGTGGTGCCGCGCGTCATCACGCTGCCACACAGCAGGAACAGCGGAATCGCCAGGATCAGTTCCTTGTCCAGGCCGATCCACATGTCTTCGATGATGTAGTCGAGCTGGCCGCGGCCCCAGATCAGCTGTACCGCGGCCGCGATTGCCAGCAGGATGACGAACAGGGGCTGGCGAAGAACGAGCAGCGCCACCACCAGCGCCAGAAGGAGAAAGGCGCTCATCGTCTCGGCATCATTCTTGGAATTCGGGCGGCGCCGGTTTCAGCGACGGCCAGGCGGCGAACAGGAAATAGCGCACCGCGGCCGACAGGAAGCCCGCCGGGATCGCGAGCTGGAAGGGCCAGACCTCCCAGCCGACGACCGGCGCACGCATGCCCATGCCCTTGGAGGCCAGCACGAACTGCAGGCCGTACCAGGCCACGCCAACCAGGAACACGCCGGTGAAGAGGTCGGCGATGCGGCTGACCGCCGGATCCCACTGGGCCGGCAGCCAGGAGAAGGCCACGCGAGGGACCAGATGGGCGCGCGTCGCGGTGGCGATGCCCACGCCGCAAAACGAGCCCACGACCAGCGCGTAAACCGATGCACGCTGCGCGCCCTGGATGCCGCCACCGCCGTACGGAAGATTCAAGGCATGGGCCACCGGACCGATGACCTCGCGCCCGAGCACGTCCAGCATCAACAGAATGGCGATCAGGCTGAATGCGACGATGGCGATCCAGCATTCTATGCGATGCCAGCGTCTCGCCAGTGTCTGTACGGCGGCCGGTGCGATGGCGGCGGTCATGGGGGCGGGGTGACAGGGGCGCAGGTTGGTGTCATCGGGCAACCGGCTCCGCCGGCGCCCCGGCAGCCTGGCCCGTCCATGGACCCGGCTGCCGGTCTGGGTCTACTTGGCCGGGCAGGATTTCTTGCCTTCCATGGCCAGGTCGAACACCCGCTGCGCTTCGCCGCCCGCTGCCGCGACCATCTGCGGCCAGGCCTTGGAGACTTTCTCCGCCCATTGCGCGCGTTGCGCGTCGGTCGGCACCACGATCTCGCCGCCGCCTTTCTTGTGCGCCTGGCGGAGATACTCTTCGAGGCCACGAATCTTGGCGCGCTGCATCGACGACGGCTGTTTTTCGTAGGCGGCGGCGATCGCATCTCGCTGGGCCTGCGAAAGTCCGTCGTAGATGCGCTTGTTCATGACCACGAAGGCCTGGGTGTTCCACAGGTTGACCACCGACAACACCGGCGCGACCTTGTTCAGGCCCGAGGGCACATACAGCGCCATCGGCGAGCCGGTGGTGTCGACCAGGCCGGTCTGAAGGGCCGAGGACCAGTCGGGCACGCCGACGAAGGACGAACTCGCGCCCAGCGCTTCCCAGAGGATGGATTGATTCTTGGTGTAGCCCACCGCCTTGATGCCGACGACATCGGCCGGTGTGACGAACGCGCGCTTGCCGACCAGATCGATCTGACCGACCTCACCGATGGACAGAAGCTGCAGGCCCTTCTTGGCCAGCAATTCCGTGTACAACGGGCGCAGATGATTGTCCATGACGCAATCGGACTGCTTGGGGCTGTCGTACAAGAAGGGAATGATGGCCACCTGCAGCTCGGGTACCAGCAACGAGGCCGAACCTGTCGAGAATGCGCCCAGGTCGATGCGACCGCGGGCAATCTGCTGGATCGTGTCCTGCTCGTTGCCGAGCTGGCCGGCGAAAAAGGGTTCGATCTTGACCGAGCCGCCACTGGCCGTGGCGACATCGCTGGCGAACTGATTGATCTGCTCGGCCCAGGGCGACTTCACCGGGGCGTTGGACGTATAACGCAGACTGACGGGCTTGTCCGCGGCAAGGGCGGGCCCGGCGACCGCCACGCAGGCGGCGGCCACCAGCGTTTGAAGCTGCTTGAGCATTTTGGGTGTCTCCTCCAGAGGTCGCGCAAAGGTAGCATGGGCGAGGGCCGCGAACAAATCGGGTCCGTGGCGGGTAAGCACCGCCGATAGCGCCTGCAGGCCGGCCAGGCCGCGGGGTTTTTCGCTTTGCGGGAGGGTGTTTTTTCCGTTGGAAACTGAAACGCCTCCACCATCACGAGTGCCGATCGGTATTCGCTTGCTCGGTGGGGTTCGCCTGTACTCGGCGGGGCGCGACCTGCCCCTGCCGGCCGGCGAGCGCCTGCGTGTGCTGCTCGCGAATCTGGTTCTGGATGCGGGCCGGTCCGTGCCTCGGGCGGTTCTCGCCGCCCGGATCTGGCCCGGGTCCGCGCGATCGCAGGCACGTACCAATCTGCGCCACGAGCTGCATCGGCTCGCGCGTGCGTCGCCTCAGATCGCTGCCAGGATCCGGCGTACTGACGACGCGCTGAGCTGGCTCGCCGATCCTGCTGACGACTGTGACGTGATCGCATTCGAAACGGCGGCGGCGGCTGCATCGGCCGCGTCGAGCGTGGCATCGGATCGTCATTGGGCCGTGTGTGCCGATCGCTATGCCGGGCCTTTCATGCCCGGCATCGGACACGCCTGGGCGGTGCGGCGGCGCGAAGCCCTGGCGTCGCAGTTTCGCCGGGCGTTGACGGAGCTGGCGAGCGTCGCCGAGCGTCTCGAGTCCCCCGCTGACGTGATCGTTCACGCGACACGCCTCATCGACGAGGATCCGTGCGATGAAGGCGCGACCCTGGCGTTGATGCGCGCACATCTGGCACGGGGGGACGCCGTGGCCGCGCTGCGGGTTTATCGCCACTGTGTGCAGCGGCTGTCGGCCGAACTCGGCGCTTCGCCATCGCTCACCCTGCGCGCGCTGGGCGAGTCCATCGGCGCGACGCGGGAAATGCCACTCGCGATTGTCAACGGCCGGCGGCGCGATTGGCCGGCGGCCTGCCATGGTCGCGACGACGAGCAGCAACGACTCCTTGGCTGGTGGTGCGCGGTCGGCAGGCTGGGCCTGACGGCCGTGGTCATCGAGGGCGAACCCGGAATCGGCAAGAGCCGGCTGGCGCAATGGCTGGCCGATGAAGTCGCGGGGCAGGGAGCAGAGGTGCGGGTTGCCGAAGCCCATCCGTCCGGACATGCGCGAGCGTTTGCGGCGCTCGAAGGGTGGATCGGTGACATCGCGCGCGGATCGGCAGCGCGGTCGGACCATGATCGTGTCGCGCTGTTTGAACGCATGGTGGCCGCGATCTCCGATTGCCCGGCGCCGCGCCTGCTCGTTTTCGAGGATCTGCAATGGGCCGACGCGGATACGCTCGACTTCATTCGCGAACTGATCCTGCGGCGATTGCCCACGCCGCTGTTGATCGTCGCGACGCGACGCACGGGCGAGGAATCGCCCGAATCTCATTTGGACACCGTCCTGTCCGAACTGAGCGCGGAGGGCGCGATCGCGCCCCTGCGGCTGCTGGGGCTATCCGAGGCCGCCGTGGATGCGCTCGCCGACTCGGTGCTCTCGCGGCCGGGGCTCGATCGGGCGCGGATGGTGGTGACGCCCGCGTTGCGCGACCAGATTCGTCAACTGGCCAACGGCAATCCACTCCATGTTCTCGAATGGGCGCGCCTGGCGAGCGAAGCACCCGAGGTTTTGTCGACCGCGGTCCCGGCGCGGATCGAGGCGGCGGTCGAGCGTCGGCTGCGGCGTCTCTCGGCGAATGAACGGCGGGTACTGAATCTGATCGCCCTGGCTGGCACACGTCTTTCGCCGGCGTTGCTTTGCACCGCCAGCCGTCTCGACGAAGACGGCTTGTTGGCCAGTCTGGAGGTGCTCATTGAACGGAAATTGATCGACGACGAAGGTGCCGGACCCTTGCTGGTCCACGAGACCATTCGACGCGTGGTCGCCGCCAGTATCCGGCCGGTGCGACGCCGGCAGATTCACGGTCGACTGGCGGCGACGCTGGAGCGCCAGCCCGCCAACGAACTCGAGGCAGCGGCCGCGCAGATCGCCGGTCAGTGGAGCCTGGCCGGCGAGCCTGCTCGTGCCGGTCATTGGTACGGGCGCGCAGCCGCTTTCGCCGAATCGTGCCTGGCACCGAGAGAAGCGATCCGCATGCTCGAGCATGCGCTGCGAATGCTTGCCATCCTCGCGCCCGGCCCCGCTCAGCGAGTGCGGCAAGCGAAGTTGTTGCTCGGCATCGCCGGCAATGCGCAGGTCGTGGAGGGATTCGCCTCGCCGATCCTGCTGTCGGCTTGTGAGCGTCTCGAGTCCTTGCTCGGCCAGATCGACGAGCTCGAGACTCGTGCGCAGATACTCAACCGGCTTCGCATGCGTCATTCGAGCGGCGATGGTCTGCCCGTTGCGCTCGGCTTCGCCCGTGAGTCGGCGTTGGTCAGCCGGCACATCGACATCCCGCTCTTTCGCATCGAGGCCGAGCGAGCGCTGGGTCAGACATTGTTCGCGATGGGGTGCTTTCGCGAGGCCGAGCTGCGCTATCGGCGGGCGGCGCGGTCGCTGGCCAGAGCGATCGACCACGGCAGCATCGATCCCGGGCGGCCGACATGGTCGGTGCATCAACTGTATGCCGGTTGGGCGCTCGCGCAATGGCGGCTGGGCGACCCGGCATCGGCGCAAGCGAACCTGATGCGTGCGCGAAGCCTCAGAGCACTCGATCGCGATCCGTTGAGTCGCGCCAATGCCGGCCGACTTCGCGCGATCCTGTTTGCCTGTCTCGGCGATATCGGCGGCGTCGAGCAGGAGCTAAGGTGGTTGTCGGCGGCGGTCGCTGACGACCGCAGCCTGATGATCGCAGACCTGGAGGCGCATCGCGGTTGGCTGAATCTCGCGTGCGGCGCGATCCCCGAGGCGCTCGTCAATCTGAGGCGCGGCGTGCGCTCGGTGCTGCGCGACGACGGCGGCTGGTTTGAGACCTACTGGTATGGCTGCCTGGCAAGAGCCTATCTGGCGGCCGATCGTCCGGCACGCGCGCTCGCGGTCTTGCGGGTTGCTTCGTCCCGCGTCGGCCGCAGCCGCCAGGCCGGTTTCCAGGCCGAGATCCTGCGCCTGCGCGCGGCCGCGCTGGCGGCGCTCGGCGCCGACGACCGTGTGATCCGGCAGGCGCTGGAGACCGCGCGTGCCTGCGCGAGTCGTCAGGGGGCCGACCGGCTCGCGCAATGGGCAATGGCCGATCGGCCAATTCAGCTGGCCGACGTGACCGATGTGCCTCGGTCGCCGCAGTGACTGACTGGTCGCCTGCGTGGCGGACCGGTTGCCTGAGTGACGGAGCGGTCGTCTCCAGGCCTTGTACGCAGCGCAGAAACGCTTTCGAAACGCCCGTCGGCCTAAGTTTCCCCTGTCGAATCGTTCCAGTGGAGACCATCATGACCTCGAATCTCGTCCCGGCGACCGTCGCCGTTGCGCTGGCGCTGGGCGGCGGCCCCGTCCATGCCGGATCCGGGCCAGACGAACTGCCTCTCGTCGCGGTCATCGACCGGGCCGAGGTCCTGGGTGACGAACCGGTACCACCAGGGTTGCTGGCGGGAACCCGGCTCGACGGCTCGGTCCGCTTTGCTCCGGATGTGAGCAAGCGTGCCGCGGACGGCCTGTCAGGAGGGTCGCTCTACGGCCGGTCGGTGGCGCGCGTCGAGTTCGGCGCTCCGCTCAACATCGCCTTTGACGGCGGGCTGATGGCGATCTCCCCCGATCGCGCCAGCATCGCCGCAAGCCCGCTCTTCTGCGGCATCCTGAGTTCGAACGCGGGATCGAACGCCTGCCGCGCTGAGGGGGCGGTGGCGGGCGGGCCCGATCGATCGGGCGCGGCGATCGTCTATCGACCCGCCAGTTACTGGCTCGGTGTCGAGGTCGCGACGGACGCGGTCGCCGATCTTTCTGCCACCGAGGCGGTCGAACGCTTCAGGTCCGCCATTGCCCGCCATGGCGGGCGTGTCATTCTCGGCCTGGCCAACGAAAAGGCGATGCGCGACGATGGCTTCGAACGAACTCGAGGCCCGGAGCCTGGCTGGTTGAAGCTCATTCTGAGTGTCGCGCCGGCCCGGTGAGGGACGTTGCGACCGCGGCCCCCATCGTCGACACTAGTTCCCGTTCGATCCTCGATCACGACACTTGACCGTTCTTCGTCCGCCCGGTAGCGTCGATGACACCGTCCCGTGTGCGTCGCCGGAGGTGTCAGATGCTTGATCGCAATCGGAGCCGGTGCGCGCCGGTGGGGGCATTGCGCAAGATGCTCTGGGGCCTGCTGCTTGGTTGGCTGGCGCTGCCCGTCTTGGCGCAGGATGAGCCCATCCAGTTGCACTTCTCGGCCAGGCTCGAACGCGGTGCCGACGGTCAGCCGTTGCCGCCAGGGTTGCCTGCCGGAACCGTCGTCCATGGCACCATCGAGCTGCGATCGGACACGCCGTTGCCGATCCCGCCCGACCTGCTGGTCGGTGGCAGGGCCTGGAATCGGTCGTTCATTCGAGTGCTGCTCGGCGCGCCGCTCAATGCGCGTTTCGAGCATGGTCAGATCACGCAGTCCGACGGGCTGTTGGTGTTCTCGCACGATCCCCTGGGATCCCGTGACTATTCGTTACGAGAGATGCTGTCCTCGTCTGGGCCGCCATTGAAGGCGGCGTCCGCCGGTGATTCGCTGTCGCCCGCCCAATTTGCGTTCATGCAGCGTGGCCATCCCGATCAAAACCGGCCGCTGGCCTCCCTGATCGCCGCGATGGGCGGGGATGCGCGAATGTTGCTCCGGTATCGCGGCGCCGATGCCCGGGCATCGCCGTTGTCACTGGTCTTCGGTGTCTTCGACATTCGGAAGCCAACGGCGTCCGTAGCGGCGGACTGAGAACGCCTGACGAGCGCGCTCGAGCGCGGTTTCATCCGACGATGCGTATGATCGCCCGGCGGCGACGCATCTGCGCCACCGCCGGGGACGTGACGTCGATCAGTGACCGCCCGGGCGCGATATGCCGTTTACTGCCTTGGCGACGTGATCGCCGTTCTGCTCATTGCGCGCGATGTCGGCGAGCGCCAGGAAGCCGACCAGGCGGTGGTCTTGATCGACCACGGGCACGCGGTGCAACTGACGGTCCGCGAGCTTGCGGCACACCTCGTCGATCTCGTCGCTCTCCAGGCAATAGTCGATTCGCTCGGTCATGACGTCCTGCACCAGCGTGTCAGGTCCCTTGCCGTGGGCCACGGCACGTATCGTGATGTCGCGGTCGGTGATCATGCCGATCAGGCGATCGTTCGCGCCGACCGGCATCGAGCCGATGTTTTCCTGTTCCATGATGGTTGCGATGTCACGCAGGGTTTGATCGGGTCCGGCGACCTGCACGTCCCTGCTCATTGCTTCGCTCACTTTCATGATTCACTCCTGGGTTGACCGTGCACGGACTGCGCACGGCCACGGGGGACAGCAAGAAACGTACCTTGACCGGGGAGTGAATCGGTCGCGATGCGACCCGACGGGTATGGTGAATCAGCTCCGAACGACGCCGGTGCCGATCGCCTGCATGCGGGCCAGACCGCGGCCGCCGCGACCGATGTCGATTTCGCCGGCATCGGGGAGTGCGTCGAACATCTTTGCCAGCAGGCGACGAAGTGTGTCCACCTCTGTAGCCGACAGCGCGTCTACCACCGAATCATGAATGGTTTCGCTCAGGCGCATACAGACCTTGGCCGCCTCCTGTCCCAGCGGCGTCAGGGTCACTTCGACCAGGCGGTTGTCGCGACTGGAGCGGGTCCGCTTCACATAGCCGAGGGCTTCCAGCCGCTTGACCTGGTGGGAGATCGTCGATTGCGGCAGCACCATCAGTTCGACCAGATCGCCGATGCGCAGTTTGCCGGCCTGGGCGACCGCTGCCACGATGCGCGAGCTGTACAGATCCAGCCCGTATGGCGAGATGACCGGATTGCAGACCTGTTGCAGGCGGGCGGTGATGCGGTGCACGAGAAAGGTGGGCCGGTCTTCGACGCGGCCGTTACCCAGGCCCGGAGGAGGCTGGGACCCGGCGGGTCGGGGAGGGGGCGAGGTCACTGTCGATTGCTCCTGCCATGCGGCTTGCCAAACGGCAACTGCCCGCGCATTATATCGATATCGATTTAATCGGCTTCGATATTCTTTTCCGGTCCGCCATCCCTGGCCAACCAGGATCGAAGCGATGCCGCCAGGAGACGGGACGATGAGCGAACGGGCATTGCACATCCGCCAGCGAGAGGCACTGATCCGTGCCCGCGTGATCGATGTGCATGCCCATGCGGTGCTCGATCAGACGATGGGCGCGCTCGGTGATTTCGGCCCCGAGCTCGGCGGTCAGGAGGGCGACCAGCCCTGGTTCAGGGTGGGCGACTACCGTCTCGACGGCGTCCGCTATCGTGGCAGCCCGTTCATGGACCCGTCCTTGCGCATTCAGCGCATGGACGCGGCAGGCATCGATTTTCAGCTGTTGTCGCCCAACCCGCTCACCTACCTGCATCACATCGACGCGGATTCGGCGGCGTCGTTCTGTCGCACCCACAACGATGCGCTCGCCGAGGTGGTCGCCGCCCATCCCGAACGCTTCGGCGCGTTGGCGGCCGTGCCCATTCAGGAGCCGCGGCTCGCGGTCGAAGAACTCGTTCGTTGTGTGCAAAGCGGATTCTTCGGTGCGTGCATCGGCACAGACAGCCGTTATCCGCTGCATGCGGCCGAGATGGACGTCTTCTACGATGCCTGCGTATGGTTGGACGTGCCCCTGTTCCTGCATCCTGCGCCAGCAGGCATCGACGGGCCGGTGGCCGACCCCAGCCTGCGTCACTTCGACCTCGACGTGGTGGTGGGCTTCGCGGCGCAGGAAACGACCGCCGTGGGCTTGCTGATCTTCGGCGGGGTGTTGCACCGGCATCCGGGACTGGACGTCTGTCTGAGTCATGGCGCCGGGGCGCTCGGCTATCTGGCGCCGCGTCTCGCGCTGGCCGCGCGCAAGCGCCCGTGGGCACCCGACTGGTTGCGCGCCGACGGCGCGTTCGAGGGCCTGCTCCATCGACTGTGGATGGACAATCACGTCGGCAGCGAGGCCAGCGAGTCACTGCTCATGCAAACCGTCAACGACGCGCACCTGGTGTTCGGAACCAACTTCGCCGGCTGGGATGCGCCGGCCGATCTGGCCGCCCACCGGCCCAGCCCGAAACTGGCCGACAACGCGCGTCGCCTGCTGCGCGTCGGCCGACCCTGACTACGAGGCCCCGGCATGGGTTCGAGCATCGTCATCCGCAACGGCACGATCGTCGACGGCACCGGCAGGGCCGGCTACGCCGGCACCCTGGTCATCGAAGCCAACCGGATCGCCCGCGTGGCCGAAGGCGATGCGCCGGTCGCCCTACCGCCGGGGGCGCGGGAAGTCGACGCTCGCGGCCAGACCGTGATGCCGGGGCTGATCGACGCTCACTGCCACCTGGCCTTCGACGACGCGGCTTCCAACGCCGAGATCTTCCACCAGCGACGCAACGCCTTGTCCGCGCTGGTGGCGTCCTACAACGCGCGCAAGCTGCTGCGCGCCGGCGTCACCGGCTTCCTCGACCCGGATTCGGTGTTCGAGAACATGATCGATCTGCGCGACGCGGTCGAGGCCGGCGTGGTGCCGGGCCCCCGGATGTCCTGCGGCGCCTACGCCTTGATCACGGGGGTCGGCGGCACGGCCGGCCGGCTGATCAACGATCACGGCTCGACGGGCTATTACATGGCTGTGAATTCGCGCGACGAACTGGTGGCCGAAATTCGTCGGCAGATCAAGATCGGCACCGACTGGATCAAGGTACACGTGACGGGCGTGGTGCCCCGCAAGGCTCATCTGGGCGAGCTGTGCGCCTGGAATCTGGACGAGCTTCGCCTGATCTGCGACACCGCGCACGCACTGCACACGCCGGTGATGGGGCACTGTCGCGGTGCCGAGGCCACCCGCCTGGCGGCCGAGGCCGGCTTCGATTTCATCCTGCACGCCACCGGCATGGACGAGCGCGCACTCGAGGCGATCATCGAACGCCGGATTCCCATCGCGCCCACGCTCACCTTCCAGGCCAACCTGATCGACTACGGTCATCGCATCGGCACCGATTCATCGCTGGTCGACCTGTTCGCGCGCGAAATCGCCGACAGCGCGCCGACCTTGAAGGCGGTTCACGACGCCGGCGTACCCCTGCTTTGCGGCAGCGAAGCGGGCTTCTCGATGGTGCCTTACGGCGAGTGGCACTACCGCGAGATGGAGGTTTTCGTTCGCGATCTCGGCATGACACCGTTGGAAGCGATCAGCTGCGCCACTCGCAACGGTGCGTTCGCATTGCGGTTGGAGGGGGAGGTCGGCACGCTCGAACCGGGCAAGCTGGCCGATGTCATCTGCGTGCATGGCCGGGTCGATGAAGACGTCTGCGTGCTGGCCGCGCCCGATGCCGTGCGCACGGTCATCAAGGACGGCGTCGTGCAGGATCTCTCGGATCTGCCCGAGCGTCGCCCGATTCCGGGTTGGCGGTTGGCCACGATGGGTGAGCATCTGTCGCGTTCGGTCGCGTTCGGCGCCGGCGCGGCCCGACCATGACGGCTTTCGCGCTACCGATCGAATGAAGCCCCGCGACCGATGATCCGCTGTCATCGGCAACATGTACCCACCGGGTCCGTGGTCGGCGAACCCGGCTCGAACTATCACCACTGGAGGACGACGAATGAAGATTCCCGCTTGGTTCAAACCCGCCGCCGGCGTCACGGCCGGCGCCGCGCTCGCCGTCGGGCTGTTTGCAAGCCCGGCCGTGCAGGCGCAGGAAGCCCGCAATTTCGCGGTAGTAGGCACCTGGGGCCAGCTCGATCACTGGATCAAACGTGAGAGCAAGTTCTGGAACGAGACCCTGCCCAAGGCGTCGGGCGGCAAGCTCACCGCCAATGCCAAACCGCTGACAGAGCTCGGCCTCGGTGGCAACAAGGTGATGCGCGAGGTCAAGGCCGGCGCCTTCGATTTCGCGCACGGCGTGTTCCTGTACATCGCCGGCGACAGCCCGGTGATCGAGGGCGCCGACCTGTCGGGGGTGGTGCCGGATCTGCCCACGTTTCGCAAGGCGATGAATGCCTACAAGCCGGTGCTGCAGCGAGAGTTCACCGACAAATTCGATTCCACGATCCTGATGCTCTATCCGTGGCCGCAGACACATATGTTCTGCAAGATGCCGGCCGACACGGGCGCAAATGTCGATCTCAGCGCGTTCAAGGGCATGAAGATCCGTAGTTTCGGCACCTCGGTGTCCGACTTCATCACCAATGTGCTGCACGCGGCGCCCGTACCTGTCCCGTTCGGCGAGGTTCTCCCCGGTCTGCAAAAGGGGCTGATCGATTGCGGCGCCACCGGCGTGCTGTCTGCCTACAACGCGAAGTGGTACCAGGCGGCCAGCCACGAGGTGGTCTATTCGCTGGGCTATACGGCTTCGTTCCTGGCCGTCAACAACAAGGTCTGGGCGAGTCTTACCGACGATCAGCGCAAGCTGATCCAGTCCGAAGTCGCCAAGCTCGAAGAGCAGATGTGGTCGGCTACCGCGCAGGACGACGAGACCGGTCTGGCCTGCAACACCGACGGCCCCTGCCCGAACGGCGAGGCGGGCGGCATGAAGGCCGTTCGCCTGTCCGACAAGGCACGGGCGGACGTCAAGGCCGCGCTGCCGAGCGCGGTGCTGGCCAGTTGGGCCAAGCGTTGCAACGCCAAGTCGCCCGGTTGCTCGGACGACTGGAACAAGACCATCGGCGCGCTGATCGGCCTCGAGGCCAAAGAGTGATCGAGCCGTTGCGACGAAGCCTGCGGAGCGGCGCATTGCGCCGCGCTGCAGGCGCGCCGATCATCCGACCGAATCGCGCGCGTCGCGCGTCGGCGGGCATGCCGTCGGCCTGCCGTTGGTGTGGCCGCTCGGCACGCGAGCCGGGCTCGCACGCGTGGACGTGGCCGGCCGGTGCGCGCCGGCGCGTTTGCGCTGACGGACTCGATTCATGCGCCTGATCGCGTTGCTGCACCGGGTGTCGCGTCTGTGCGCCGGCTTCATGGGCGCCGGCTATCTGATCGTCGCCTTGTTCACCACCGCCGACGTGTTGATGCGCAAGTGGTTCAATTCGCCGCTGATCGGCGTCGAGGAGATCGCCGGCTACGTGTTTGCCGTGTCCACCGTCTGGGGCTTCGCATACTGTCTGTTCGAGCGGGTGCACGTCCGCATCGATGCGGCTTATCAGCTCCTGCCGGTGGCCGCGCGCGCGTGGCTCGACGTGCTGGCGCTGCTCGCATTGCTGTCATTCGTGGCGATGCTGAGCTGGCGCGCCTGGGGCACGCTGGCCGAAACACTGGCGTACGACTCCACCTCGCTGACCAGCCTGCAGACGCCGATGTGGATCCCGCAGTCGCTCTGGGTCGGCGGATTTCTGTTCCTGCTCATCAGCAATGTCGTGCTGCTGCTGGCCGCCGTGGCCGCGTTGCTGCGCGGTCGCTACGATCAGGTGCAGCAACTGGCCGGCATTCCGAGCGCCACGGACGAGGCATTCGAGTCCGCCAGGCTCGCCGAGGGTGAGAAATGAAAGCGGGCGCGTTCGTGCTGGGCCTGCTGGCGCTGGTGGCACTGAGCATTCCGGTGGCCGCCATACTCGGCGACCTCGCCATCGGCATCGACTGGTTCTACAACGGCGGGCGCTTGTCGCGCACGTTCGGTGGCTTCCTCTGGGACAAGAGCGTCGAATACGTGCTGTTGTCGATTCCCTTGTTCATCCTGCTCGGCGAGATCAATCTGCGCTCGGGCGTGGCCAGCCGCATGTACGCTGCCGTCGCCAAGTGGCTGTCGTGGCTGCCCGGTGGTCTCATGCACGCCAACATCGGCGCCAGTGCGATTTTCTCGGCGACCTCGGGCTCGAGCATCGCGACTGCCGCCACCATCGGCACGGTTGCCTATCCCGAGATCGCCAAGCGGGGTTACTCCGAGCCTTTGTTCCTGGGCTCGATCGCCGCGGGCGGCACGCTCGGAATTCTGATTCCGCCCTCGATCACGCTGATCGTCTACGGTGTGCTGACCGAGAACTCCGTGCCGGAACTCTATCTGGCGGGCATCATCCCCGGGATCCTGCTGGCCATGCTGTTCAGCCTGATGATCGCCGCCTATTGCATCGTTCGGCCCGCGGCAGCAGGCGAGCGCGAGGCCGTCAGCTGGGGCGATCGCTTTCGCTGTCTGCCCGACCTGGTGCCGCCCCTGCTCATCTTTCTCGGTGTGGTCGGCACGATCTACGCGGGCTGGGCGACGCCGACCGAATCGGCCTCGATCGGCGTGGTGGTGTCGCTGATCCTGGCGTTGTTCGCGCGCCGGCTCGACTGGCGGATGCTGCGCGAGTCGTTCGAGAACACGGTCAAGACCACGGCGATGGTGATGTTCATCATCTTCGCGGCCATGATCCTGAACATCGTCATCGGTTTTCTGGGCTACATCCAGGCTTTGAGCGCCTGGATCGGCCAGCTCGGTCTGAGCCCGGTGCAGTTGATCATGATGATCGTCGTGTTCTACGTGATCATCGGCATGTTCATGGAAACCTTCTCGATGATGCTCACGACGATCGGGCTCGTCTATCCGTTGGTCACGGCAGCCGGTTTCGACGGTGTCTGGTTCGGGGTCATGGTCACCTTGCTGATGGAGGTGGCCTTGATCACGCCGCCGATCGGCGTGAACCTGTTCGTGGTGCACGGGATCCGTGGACCGGGCGCACGCTTTCGTGATGTGTGGACCGGCGCGATCCCGTTCGTACTGGCGATGCTGATGATGGTGGTGCTCCTCGTCTGGCAGCCGTGGCTGGCGACCTGGCTACCGCAGTCGGTTTATGGCCGATGAGGCGTGATCAGCACGCAAGGATCGGGGAGCGAGACACGGCACTCGCTGTCCACGATGGCAGCGGCGATCCGGAAAGTGCCGACAGCTTTGCCTGTCGTCGAACGGCAGCGCTATCAACCAAAGGAGCGCGATGATGACCACCCTAGAAGATCTCGAGCGCCGGGTGTTGCGCCTGGAAGCGCGCAACGCGATCGGCGAACTGGCGAGCGCGTATGCGGTCGCCTGCGACGAGCACGATATCGACCGCATCGCGAGCCTGTTCACCGAGGATGCGGTGTTCGATGCCCCCAGCGGCTTCATGGATGCGCACGGGCGCCAGGCCATCGTCGAGATGTTCGACCGGGTGCTGGCCATGCGCGGTCCGGGCTATCACTGGACGCATGATCATTTCATCCGCTTCGATCAGGGCAGCGAAGATCAGGCCAGCGGCCTGCTGCTCAGCCACGCGGAGACCACGCCCGGCGGCGTTATGAGCCTGGCTGCCATGAAATATGACGACGTCTACCGTGTCGAGGACGGTATCTGGCGTTTCGCCAAACGCACGATCAGCTTTCTCTATTACGTGCCGGTCAGCGAGTACGGTGACGTCCTCAACCAGACCAACCGTCTGAAGGCCGGCAACGAGCGTCTGCCGGCCGACTACCCCGAATCGCTTGCCACCTGGCAGGCCTTCGACGCCCGCCACCGGCAGGCTTGATACCCGGCACCGCGCCGCTTACCGGAGCGGGCTTGCCGGGCTGTTGTAGCCGGTCGTAGCGTTTGCGGCCGATCGGGAAAACGCTTCACGGAGATCACCATGCGAGACCCACAGGACGCCCTCCGGATCACCGAACGCGCATTGGCGCATTTCAAATCCAAGACCACCGATCAGGCCGACGGCCCGATGTCGATGGAGGTCACGGCCTACTACGAACCCGAACGCTACGCGCGCGAGTTGCAGCGCATCTTTCGCGAGCTTCCGGTCGTCGTTGCGCTGAGCCTCGAACTGCCCGAGTCCGGCAGTTTTCGAACGACCGAGATCGCCGGTGTGCCCGTGCTGGTCACCCGCGACGAGGCTGGCCTGACGCGCGCGTTCGTGAACGTCTGCCGCCACCGCGGCGCGCCGGTGTGCATGAAGGAGCGCGGCAAGGCCGACCGCTTCGTTTGTCGATATCACGCGTGGACCTACGGCAACGACGGTCGGCTGATGGCGATGTTCGGGGACAGCACGTTCGGCGAGGTCGACAGGAACGCGTTCGGGCTGACCGAGCTGGACTGCCGCGAGCGCAGCGGTTTGATCTGGGCGGTGCTCACGCCCGGCCTGCAGATCGATTTCGACGCTTTCCTGGCCGGCTTCGGTGAAGAGCTCGACACCCTCGAACTGACCAACTGGCATTTGCACGAGCAGCGCGATCTCGACGGCCCGGGCTGGAAGGTTTGCTGGGACGGCTATCTGGAGGCCTACCATCACAACACCCTGCATGCGAACACGGTCGGCAAGCACACGGTCGGCAACCTGACCGTGCACGACACCTGGGGGCCGCACCAGCGAATCACGTTTGCGCGCAAGAACATCGCCGAACTGGTCGACAAGCCCAGGAGCGAATGGGCAGATCCGGCCGGCTACGTGCGGCTGATCCATTCGATCTTTCCGAACACCTCGATTTCCGGCGTGCTCGGCGATCACTGCCTGGTCAGCCAGGTGTTTCCCGGGGCCACGCCCGAGGCAACGATCACCCGTCAGACGATCCTGGTGGCGAAGAGGCCCGAGACCGAGGCCGAATTGGCAGCGACACAGGCGTTCAGCGACATGGTGCGCCAGGCGGTGGTCGAAGAAGACTACGACATGGGCCTTCGCATCCAGCGCGGCTTGCGCTCGAAGGGCAACCAGGCCTTCGTGTTCGGGCGCAACGAGCCGGGACTGCAGCACTATCACAGGTGGGTGCGGGAATTCTGTGCGGGCTGACTCTCGACCGGCCCAAGGCGTCGATCGCGCTCGGGGGCCGGAGATCAGCCAGCCGGCCGTGGCGACCCGTCTGCCCGATCGGCCACGCCCAACACGAACGTTCACCGACGCGCGGCGGGCTCAGCTGACGATATACGCGCCAGCCGCCGCGGCGATCTGCGCACCGGTTTCCGAGTGCAGTTCCATGCGCGTCCAGGCGATGCGTCCGCCCAGACGGACGACCCTGGCAGTTGCGGTGAAGCGCTCGCCGATGCCCTTGAGCAGATAGTCGACGCGCAGGTCGACCGTGCCGAGTCGCCCGAAGCGGTGCATCACGGTGTCGGCGTCCTCGTGCTTGTATTTCTCGACCACGCCCCACAGGCAGGCCAGACCACCGGTGGCATCGAGGACGGCCGAGGTGACGCCGCCGTGCAGTTGGCCAAACAGATAGTGGCCGACCAGCTCGGGGCGCATGTCGAACACGATGCTCACCTCGTCGGTGCCGAGCTTGTCCACCGTCATGCCCAGATACTGGTTGAAGCTGATCCGCTGGTTGAACAGCTCGCGTACTGCCGCTTCGATCTTGCGCTGTTCGGCGGCCGAGCGGGGTTTGTGCTGGCCGGGGTCGAAGGTGGTCATTTGCCGGTGAACTTGGGCGGACGTTTTTCGATGAAGGCGCGCACGCCTTCCTTGAAGTCATCGCCCTGCTGGGCGAGCACCTGGTGATCGGCCTCGACTTCGAGTTGTTGTGCCAACGGGTTCATGGCGGCGCAGTCGAGTGTGCGTTTGATCAGGCCAAGCGCGCGGGTCGGCATGGCTGCCATTCGCGCCGCCAGCCCGCGTGCCGCCGGCATCAACTGGTCGTCGTCGTGCACCTGCCAGACCAGGCCGAAGTCGCGCGCCTGTTCGGCCGGGATGCGCTCGGCCAGCATGGCCAGTGCACGCGCGCGCATGCTGCCGGCATAGCGATCGAGCAGCCAGGTGCTGCCGGCGTCGGGTACCAGGCCGATCCTGGCGAAGGCCTGCAGGAAGCTGGCGCTGCGGGCGGCCAGCACGATGTCCGCCGACAAAGCGAGGCTCATGCCAGCCCCGGCGGCAACCCCGTTGACCGCGCTGATCACGGGCTTGGGCATGCGGCGCAGGGCAAGGATCACGGGGTGGTAACGCTCGCGCAGCGTCTGGCCGGAATTTCGATCAGACGGACGGCTCGAGGCCTCGGCCAGATCGGCGCCCGAGCTGAAGCCGCGGCCGGCACCGGTGATCAATACTGCCCGCACCGCGGTGTCGTGTTCGGCAGTCTCGACATGTCGGCGCAAATCGGTCATCAGCTCGGAGGACAGCGCGTTCAGGCTGTCCGGCCGGTTCAGGGTGATCGTGGCGACCGCATCGGCGGTTTCATAGAGAACGGGTGAGTTCATGTGTGACGGCGCTCGTGAAGATTCTTGTACGTGGTGAACGGCACAGGCCGCACATGTCCCCGGCTGGAGCCCGTGATGCCGGCCAGGGGTGCAGGCGGAAACTCATCGGCGGTGGCCATGGGTCAGTCGCCGGCCACTTCGATGCGCAGTAGCAGGGTGCCCGGGGTGACCTGATCGTCCTTGGTCACCAGACATTCGACGACCGTTCCGCCGATGGAAGCTTCGATGCGGTGAGCGATCTTCATCGCCTCGATGGTGAGCAGCAACTGGTCAGTTGCAACGGTGTCGCCGACGGCGACTTCCACGCTTGCCACACGGCCGTGCATCGGCGCGCTGATCATGCCGTCGGCGCCGGCCACCGCGCTGCCGCGCTCGCGGCTGTCGTGCAAGAGGAATTGCGCCTCATGGCCATCGAGCGACAACCAGGCCCGGGCATCGCGAAGCGTGAAGTGGGCCTGCACCGCCGCGCCGTCGATGACGACCTGTGCCTGCCCGGGTTGCCACTGCACCCGATGGGTCTGATCGAGGATCGAGACCTGTGCCTCGCGCGGCCCGCCTCGCTCCTGGCCATGCGCGGTGCTGCGCCACTGCACCGCGACGGTCGCACGCTCGTCGCCGCACTGCAGATCGAGACGCGCACCCGGCGAAGTCAGGCCGACGAAGCCGGCCATGGTTCCGTGGCCGGTGGACAAGGCATCGATCCAGAGCGCCGCGGCGACCGCCCAACTGCGGCTGGTGGCGGGCCCGCTGCGCAAATGGCTCATCGCCCCGGTCAGCCACTGGGTGCTGAGGCGGGCTCCGGCAAAGTGAGGATGTTCCAGGCAATCGATCAGAAACGAACGGTTCGTCGCCGGGCCATGCAGCATCGTTTCGCGCAAGCCGCGGGCGAGTTTCGCGCGAGCGATCTCGCGCGTTGGCCCATGCGCGATCAGCTTGGCGATCATGGAGTCGTAGAACGGGCTTACCGTGGCCGTCTCGGCGAGCCCGTGGTCGACACGCAATCCGGGCAGGGCGGGAAACGCCCAGTTGGCGATCGGACCGCTGGCCGGCAGGAAATCGTGCGACGGGTCCTCGGCGCAGAGCCTTGCCTCGATCGCATGGCCCTGAAAGTCGACCTGGCCTTGTTCGAAGTCCAGCGCCTCGCCGCGGGCGATCCGCAGCTGCCACTGCACCAGGTCGATGCCCGTGATCGCTTCCGTAACGGGGTGCTCCACCTGCAGCCGCGTGTTCATCTCGAGGAAGTGGAAACGATCGTCGCCGTGCAGCAGGAACTCGACCGTGCCGGCACCGACATAACCCACCGCACGTGCGAGCGCAACGGCGGCGTCGCCAAGACGAGCACGCAACGCATCGTCCACGCCGGGCGCCGGAGCTTCCTCGAGGATCTTCTGATGCCGGCGCTGGGTCGAGCAGTCACGCTCGCCCAGATGCAGGACCTTGCCATGACCATCAGCCAGTACCTGGACCTCGACGTGGCGCGCCTCGGTGATCCAGGGCTCGATCAGCAGCTCATCGCTGCCGAAGCCCGCCAGTGCCTCCGCCCGGGCCTCCGCAATCGCGGCGGCCAGTAACCGGGGCTCGTCGACGCGGCGCATGCCGCGGCCACCGCCACCGGCGGCCGCCTTGATCATGATGGGGTAGCCGATGCGTGCGGCAGTGCCGGCGAGGCCGTCCGTATCGTTGCCGTCATCGGCCAGCGCCTCGCCCAGGCAGGGCACGTCTGCCTCACGCGCCACGCGCTTGGCAGCGATCTTGTTGCCCAGCGCCCGCATCGCGTTGGCATCGGGCCCGACGAAGACCAGACCATGTTCGGCGCAGGCCTCGGGTAGACGTGGATCTTCCGACAAAAAGCCGTAGCCGGGGTGAACGGCCTCGGCATTGGCGCGTGCCGCCAGGGCCATCAAGGCATCGAGATCGAGGTAGCTGGCGCCGGGCTGTGCCGGGCCGATCTCGTGCGCCTCGTCGGCCAGCGCCACGTGACGGGCGTCCCGATCAGCGCTCGAATAGACAGCGATCGTGTGCAGACCGAGCGCCCGTGCGGCGCTGATCACTCGGCAGGCGATCTCGCCGCGATTGGCGACGAGCAGGCGTTGGAAGGGTCGGAATCGCTTTGGGTCGAGCGTCATCTTGGAATTGTGTGCGGTCGGGTCGGGTTCGGGCACGAGGGCCTTGCTCGGCCCGCAACGGTTCGGCGTGGTGCCGAGATCAGCGCGCGCGCGGCAGGATGCCCATGGTCTTGGCGATGATGCCCAGCATGATTTCGTCGGCGCCGCCGCCGATCGAGCCCAGGCGGGTATCGCGCCAGAAGCGGTTGACGTGGGTCTCTTCGATGTAGCCCATGCCGCCCCAGAACTGCACGCACCAGTCGGCGATGTCGCGCGCGACGCGGGCCGCCTTGAGTTTGCACATCGACGCCAGCTGGGTGACGTCTTCGCCGGAAACATACAGTTCGGTGGCACGGTAGGTCATGGCCCGCACGGCCTCGAGTTCGGTACGCAGTTCGGCGAGCTTGAAGTGGATGACCTGGTTGTCGAGCAGCGGCCGGCCAAAGGCCTCGCGCTCGCGAAGGTAGTTGATGGTGTCGGTGATGATGCGTTCGCCGGCGGTCCAGCGCGAGGCGGCCCACAAGCGCTCTTCCTGGAATTGCATCATCTGGTACACGAAACCCATGCCTTCCTCGCCGATGCGATAGCGCTGCGGCACCCGCACGTCGTCGAAGAAGAGCTGCGCGGTGTCCGACGAGTGCATGCCGGCCTTGCGTAGCTTCTTGGCCACCTGCACGCCGGGTTCGTTCATCGGCACGCAGATCAGGCTCTTGTTGCGGTGCGAATTGCCCTCGCCGGTGTTGGCCAGCAGACAGATCCAGTCCGCCTGGGTGCCGTTGGTGGTCCACATCTTGCCCCCGCGGATAACGTAGTCGTCGCCGTCCTTGCGGGCCGTGGTCTTGATCGACGAGACGTCCGAGCCAGCGCCCACTTCCGAGACGCCGAGACACGCCACCATTTCGCCACTGATCGACGGCGCCAGGAACTGATCGCGCAACTCGTCGGAGCCGAAGCGTGCCAGCGCGGGGGTGGCCATGTCGGTTTGTACGCCGATCGCCATCGGCACCCCGCCACAATGGATGTGCCCCAGCGCTTCGCCCATCGCGACCGAATACGAGTAGTCGAGACCTGCGCCACCGAAGCGCTCGGGCTTGGTCAGGCCGAGCAGGCCCAGCCTGCCCAAGCCGCGGAACACCTCGTGCGCCGGAAAGATGCCGGCCCGTTCCCATTCGTCGACGTGCGGATTGATCTCGTTGTCGATGTAGCGGATCAGGGTGTCCTGGATCTGGCGGTGGTCTTCGGTGAACATCAGAGGTCTCCTGTCGTCATTCAAGGCCGCGCCACACCGAACTGCACGGGGCGGACTTCGCGTGTTTGGGCTTCGGCGCAGGTTGCCAGCGCGAAAGCCAGCACCCGGCGGGTGTCGCGCGGATCGATGATGCCGTCGTCGAGCATCAGCGCACTGGTGTGGATCGCACCCGCCTGCGCCTCGAAGTTGTCGACGATGCGCGCAGACAATGCGTCGAGCTGGGCAGCGTCGGCCTGCTCGCCCTTGCGCGCTGCACCGGTCTCGGCGACGATGCGCATCGTCAGGGCGGCCTGCTCACCACCCATCACGGCGGTGCGCGCGTTCGGCCACGAGAACACGAAGCGCGCACCGAAGGCGCGTCCGCACATGCCGTAGTTGCCGGCTCCGTAGGAGGCGCCGCAATGGATCGTGATCGACGGCACGTTGGCATTCGAGACCGCCTGGATCATCTTCGAGCCGTGTTTGATCATGCCACCCTGTTCGGGTGCGGTGCCCACCAGATAGCCGGTGGTGTTCTGCAGGTAGAGCAAAGGCGTGCCGCTCTGGCAGCAGCTCTGGATGAAGTGCGTGGCCTTGGTGGCGCCGGCGGTATCGATCGGGCCGTTGTTGGTGATGATGCCGACCGCCATGCCGTGGATGGCGGCCAGGCCGCAGACGGTTTGGGGCCCGTAGTCGGCCGCCGACTCGAGGAACTCTGAGCGATCGACCAGCCGCGCGATGATTTCGCGCATGTCGATAGGTTCGCGCAGGTCGACCGGCATGATGCCGGCCAGCTCGTCGGTCGGATACCGGGGTGCGAGCGGGTCGCAGTGGTCGGTGGGGCGCATGTCCGCCGACCCGGCGGCGCTCCGGGCGCCGGCAAACGAGGTGTCGCGCCGATCGCGCGGTGTCACTTTCGGCGACCAGTTCAACTTCTCGAGCAGCTCGCGCGCGATCGCCAGGGCATGCGCGTCGTCTTCCGCCAGGTATTCGCCGAGCCCGGACACGCGGCAGTGCATGAGCGCCCCGCCCAGCGCCTCGTCGGTGGCGATCTCGCCCGTGGCCGCCTTCAGCAACGGCGGGCCGGCCAGAAATGCCTTGGCGCGGTCGCGCACCATGATGACGTGGTCGGACAGGCCGGGCATGTAGGCGCCGCCTGCGGTCGACGAACCGTGTACGACGGCGATCACCGGCAGCCCGGCCGCGCTCAGACGCGCGAGGTTGTAGAAGATGCGGCCGCCCTCGACGAAGCCCTCGACCTTGTAGGCGAGCAGATTCGCGCCGGCCGATTCGATCAGCTGAATGTAGGGCAGGCGGTTCTCGAGGGCGATGTCCTGGCCGCGCAGGATCTTCTCGCGGCCCATCGGCTGGATGGCACCGGCGTCGATGCCGCTATCGCTGACATTGACGACGCAGCGCACGCCGCTGACGAAGCCGATGCCGGTGATGACACCGGCCCCCGCGGCCATGCCTTCGCCCTTGGCGGTCCGGCTCTGGTAGCCGGCCAGCGGCGAAAGCTCGAGCCACGGCGCGCCCGGATCCAGCAGCCTCGCCAGGCGCTCGCGCGGCAGCAACTGGCCACGCTTCTCGAAACGCGGGCCGGCGCGTGCCGACCGTTCGGCCGCCGCGTCGATCGCTGCGCTGGCCTTGGCGAGCAAGGCCAGCATCGCCTCCCGGCGCTGGCGAAAGAGGTCGGAACTGGGCGAGAGACGGGACGTGATGGCAGGCATGGTCGGTGGTTCGGAGAATGCGGCGGCTCGGTCAAGCCGAGAGTATGCATGGGCCCGTGGCGATTGCCGTTTCGCCCGGCCGGCCGCTCGTCGGGGCTGCCCGGGGTGTCGCATCGCTCAAAAGGATCCTTGCCAGTGGCGTGCAAATCACTTATCTATGTCGCATGAACGGGGATGCCTCCACCAAAGATGGCGACGCGCCGGGATTCGAGCTGGCGCCCACGTCGAGCGGCGCATCGGGTCCGGTGCGCGCGGCATCGGCTTTGGCCGAAGAGCCCACCTTGTTCGTCAGCCTGGATCGCACGCTGATCCGATCCGAACTGCTGTGGGAGAGCTTTGCCGCGGCATTGCGGCGCGCGCCCTTGTTGGCGGGTCGCGCGCTGTTCTCTCTCTTCTGGGGCAGGGCAGCGCTCAAGCGGGCGCTCGGCCGCATCGGCCCGATCGATCCGCAGGCGCTGCCGTACCGACGATGGTTCGTCGACTGGCTGCGTGCGCAGTATTTCCAGGGACGGCGTCTCGTCCTGTGCACCGCGGCCGATCGACCCCATGCCGAGGCAGTGGCCAAGCATCTCGGTATCTTCGATGAAGTGCTCGCCTCCGATGGCACTTACTACAACCGTGGCGACAGCAAACTGGACGGCATTCGCGGCCTGTGTGCCGGCCAGGCCTTCGACTACTGCGGCGACAGCCTCGGCGATCTGCCGGTCATGCGCGCCGCGCGTCGCGCTTACCTGGTCAAGCCAGCGGCTGCCATCGTGACCGCAACCCGCCCGCTGGCCAATGTCGGGCCCGTCCCGGATGCCGGCATCCTGCAGGCGCAGGACGTCGACGAACAGCGTTGGCGTCATTGGGTCGCGGCGCTGCGGCCGCTGCATTGGCTGAAGAACCTGCTGGTTCTGGTGCCGTTCTTCAGTTCGTTTCTGCTCACCGACATCGGGGCATTGCTACGGGCCTTGCTGGCCGCAATCGCGATGTCGCTGGCGGCCTCGGCGGGCTATCTGGTCAACGACCTGCTCGATATGCAGGCGGACCGCCGCCACCCGCGCAAACGTCTTCGCCCGTTCGCGGCGGCCCGCCTGACGGCCGCCGAAGGCTTCGGCGGCGCCGCGCTGCTGTTGCTGATCTCCATGTCGATCGCAAGTTTCAGCGGCGGTCTGGTCTGGCTTTGGGTGGCCGTCTACCTGATCGGCACGCTGGCGTATTCGGTGTTCTTTCGGCGCGAGCCGATCGTCGACGTCACGCTTCTGGCGGGGCTCTACACCATCCGCATCATCGTCGGCGCCGAGGCGGTCGGCGTGGTGCTGTCGTTCTGGCTGCTGGCGTTTTCCATGTTCTTCTTCTTCGGCCTTGCGCTGATGAAACGCTGCGGTGAGCTGGTCGTTCGTCGTGAGCGCGGCGAGCAGACCGACTCCGGGCGCGGCTATCAGCCCGATGATCTCGCCATGCTGGTGCCGACCGGCATCGCCGCCGGCTCGGCGGCCGTATTGCTGCTCGCGCTGTACGTGCAGAGCCCGACCGTCATCGAGCGCTACTCGTCGCCTCAGGCGCTGTGGTTCGCGCTGATCGCCCTGCTTTTGTGGCAATCGCGGGCCTGGCTGGACACCGTTCGGGGCCGCATGCACGATGATCCACTCATCTATGCGATCCGAGAGCCGCTCGGACGCGTTCTGCTGCTGATCGTCATCGCATCGTTCAGCCTGGCGTCACTGTGGACGGTCGCGTTCTGATCGGGTTCGTGCCATGACGCCGCGTCGATTGCGCTATTTCCTCGCCATCGTCGAGGCCGAAAGCGTTACCGCCGCCGCGCGCGCGCTCGGGGTCGCCCAGCCGGCGCTGAGTCAGCATCTTCACGCCCTGGAGACCGAGTTTGGCGTGCCCCTGTTCGAGCGCCACGCACGGGGCGTCATCGCGACCGAGGCCGGTGAGCGTCTGGCGCGCCACGTGCGGGCGCTCGATCGCCAGTTCGAACGCATCGCCGCCGACGTGCGCGGCAGCATGGACGATCCGTTGACCGGCACCGTGCATCTTTGCATCGCGGCCTCGCTGGCACCCGTGCTCGCACCGGCCCTGGTGCGCCGGGTTCAGACATCGGCTCCCGGGATCGAGCTGATGCTGCATTCGCCGCTCTCCGTGCGTGCCAGGCGCATGCTGGCCAGCGGCGAGGTGGATCTGGCGGTTCTGCCCGGCCTGGAGGAGATCGAAGGCATCACCGCCGTGCCCGTTTATCGTGAGCGTCTGAGCCTTCTTGGCCGCACGGTGCTGCTCGAAGGCCTGCCCGATCCCTTGCAGGTGCGTCAGCTCGGCCGGGTTGAACTGGTTGCACCGAGCAGACCGCACAGTATGCGGCAATACCTCGAGTGGTTGGCCGCACAGGCCGGCGTGACTTTGAGAATCCGCTACACGATCGATGACGCCTTGGTCACGCGTGCCTTGATCCGCGAAGGCCTCGGCTGCGCCGTGCTGCCGATTTCGATGCTCGGCAGCGCCATCACGGGCGCGGACGAGATGGCCGTCCGGCGACTGGTCCGGCCGGTTCCCGGACGCTTGCTGTCGATCGCGTGGGTCGCCGATCGGCCCCTGCAGCCGGCGGCCCTCTTCGTTCGTGAGAACGTGCTCGATTGCGTACGCGGGCTGGTGGCCTCGCGGCGTCTCGATGGTCGTGCGAGCGGCGAGGCCGATCCATATAAGTAAGAACTTATGTCTGGTGGTGTGATTTCATATTTGTGCAATGGGAGACCGGGGTTCAGAATCCGGCCAGGCCCGCCGAGGAAGGGCACAGACGATTTGCGCGGTCGCACCCGAGGAGACGAAATCATGAAACGCTTCACCATCGCGCTGGCCGCCGCCGGCCTGTTCGGTTCGGTCGTTGCCGCGCATGCGGCCGACTGGCAACCCCCGGGCCCGATCACCTTGATGATCGGTTTTCAGGCTGGGGGCGGGGCCGACACGCAGGCTCGCCTGATCGCGGAGGAACTCGAGAAACGTCACGGCTGGAAATTCATTCCCCAGCAGGTGACCGGCAAGGGCGGATCCAATCTGGCGCGCAAACTGAAGTCCGAGCCGGCCGACGGCACGGCCATCGGCATCGTGGTCTCGGAAACCTTTACTTACAACATGATGGCGGCCAGGGACCCGGGTTACTCCGCCGACGACTTCACCTATCTGACGTCGACGGCCGGTTCCCAGATGGGGGTCATGGCGCGTAGCGACAGCCCTTTCAAGTCGTTTGGCGACGTCGTTTCGGCGGCCAGGGCGGGCAAGCCCGTCAAGTTCGGCGCGATGAGCGCGAAGCTTGCCGATGGCGCTTATCTTCTCGGGCGCTCGCAAGGTGTCGAGTTCAATACCGTGATGCTCAAGGGCGGCAAGGCCGTGCTGGATGCGCTCATCGCCGGCGATATCGACATCGGCTGGGGTGCGGGCATCCAGGCCAAGGCGGTGCGAGCCGGTGACGTGCTCAATCTGGTGTCGGGCGAGAACGAACGTCTGGCCGTGTCGCCCGATGCGCCCACCACGAAGGAAATCGGCGTCGACTATTCTTTCGGCGCGTTGTTCATGTTCGCGGCGCCGGCGGGCCTGCCGGCTGATGCGGCCCGTGCTCTGTCGGCGGCCATTGCCGAGGTCGTCAATGATCCTGGCAGCAAGGCCAGGGCATTCATCGACAAGGGTTTCGGTGGCCCGAAGGTGATCGTCGGCGATGATCTGCGCCAATTCGTGGTCGACGACGCCGCAGCAGCCAAGCGCTTGCTCGCCGAGAGTTCGAAGTAATCGGGCCTGTCGCTCGGCGGTCGCGCGTATCCGTCTGCCGATCCCACCTCGCCATGGACTCGCCAATTGCCGACCGGGTACTCGGCGGCCTCGCGATCGCATTTTCCCTGGTGACCTTGCTGGCGTGGATACCCAACGACATCGACAGCGGTGTCATCGAAGTCTTCCGCCGCCGGATCACGATCGGTGATGCCATGCTGCCGACGGCATTGGCGCTAGGCATCGGGCTGTGCGGCCTCGGCCTGCTCGTCCAGAGCCTGCGCAAGCCGGTCCGTCGCCGCCGGGACCTGGTCGATGCCGGTCACGACGGCGTCGGCTTCACGGTGGCGAACCTTCGTTTCATCGCCGTGTTCGCGGCCTTGATGGTCGTCTCGCTTACCGTGATGCGCTGGACCGGGCCTCTGCTTGTCTGGCTCTTCGACGAAGCCGGCGGCAGCTACCGGGCTTTGCGCGACACCGCGCCCTGGAAGTACGCCGGCTTCCTGGCCGGTGGCTGGCTGATGACCAGCTTTCTGCTGGTCTGGCTCGCGGGTGAACTCCGCGTTCGCTGGCTGGTGATCGCGCTGCTTTGCGTGCTCGCACTGATGTTGGCGGTCGATCTGCCGTTCGACGACCTCTTGCTGCCCCCGAATGGCGATGTCTGAATGATACGAAACGGTCCGGCGGCTTTGTCTGCCCACCGAGTGCTGATCGGTGATGCTCGGTCTCGGTGATTACATCCTGCTCGGCCTGAGCGCCGTGTTCCTCGAGCAACCGGTGTTCACGATCCTGGGCCTGCCGATCACGATGCCGGTACTCATGACGGCGGCGGGATTGTTGCTCGGCGTTGTGGTCGGCGCGATTCCCGGCCTGTCGGGACCTTTCACGATGGCCGTCTCTCTGCCGATCCTGATCTCGACCTTTGGTTTCGATGCCGCCGCCTTGCTGCCGGTGTTGGGCTTCCTGATCGGGGTGATGAAGGGGTCCACGATCGGCGGCGCCGTGCCCGCGATCCTGTTCAACACACCGGGCACGCCGGATGCGTTGATGACGACGCTCGATGGCCATCCGATGGCCTTGCGCGGGCAGTCGCGGCTGGCCTTGCGCATCGCGCATCGCGCCTCGGTGGCGGGCGATACCTTCTCCGATCTGGTACTGATCGCGTGTGCGCCGTTTCTGGCGGTACTGGTCGAGGCCTATCTCGGCTTCACCGAAAAGGCGTCATTGATCATTCTCTCGCTCGCTTTCGTGGCGGCGGTCGTCGGCCGCTCGCCGCTGAAGGGCGTGCTGGCAGCCTTGCTGGGTCTTTTCTGCGCGGCCATCGCCAAGGGCGAGGATACTTATCCCAGGCTGACACTGGGTATCGGTGCACTCGCCGATGGCATCCCGATCGTTTCGGCGGTCTTGGGCGTGCTGATCCTGGGCGAGATATTCAAGGCCATCGAAGACCTGGTGACGGGTCGCGCCCAGACGATGCGGTCGGACCCGGTCGTTGGCGGCCACGATGGTGCGCCCGAGCATCGTCTGTGGCGGCGTCTCGCACCCGTGATCGCCCGGTCGGCTGCCATTGGCACGGTGATCGGCGCGCTGCCGGGCATCGGCTCGACGCTGGCGGCGACACTCGGTTATGCCACCGCACGCAAGTTGCACCGTGGTCCGATTCCGTTCGGCAAAGGAGCGCCCGAAGGCATTGCCGCCACCGAGGCGGCCAATTCCGCGGTGTCGGGCGCCAACCTGATTCCGGTCCTGAGCCTCGGCATTCCGGGCAATATCGCTGCCGTGTTTCTGATTCTCGCGGCGGAGAGCATCGGTGGCCTCAATCCCGGGCCGGGCGTCTTCCGGTTGACCGCGGACGTGGTCAATGGTGAGGCGGTGATGGTGTTCGGGCTGTTCGCGATCATGATCTTCGCGAATCTGCTCAACTGGACGCTGGGCGGCGCGGTCATGCGTGCGATGGGTCACATGGTGCGCATACCGCCGTCGGTGTTGATGCCCGTCGTCCTGCTGGTCACCATCACCGCGATCTACCTCCAGGAGGCCAATCTGGGCGCGGTCGTCATCGCGCTCGCATTCGGCCTGCTCGGCTACCTGATGCGCCGGCTCGATATCTCGGTGCTACCGTTTGCGATCGCGTTCATCCTGGCACGCAATCTCGAGACCGGTCTTCGGCAGGCCTTCGCGGCGTCTGGCGCCGATCCGTGGTTCCTGTTCGAGAGTCCTCTGTCGGTGACCTTCCTGCTGCTGGCGGTGGTGGTGGTCATCTGGTTCGGGCGCCACCCACCTGACAATTCTGGAGACGACAAAGCATGAGCAATACGAATATGGTCGTGATCATGTCCGACGAGCATGATCCGCGCTTCATGGGATGCATGGGTCATCCGCGTGTGCGCACGCCCAACCTCGATGCGCTCGCCGCGCGCGGCACGAACTTTCGCGCCGCCTATACACCCAGCCCGATCTGCGTGCCGGCGCGCGCGGCCTTCGCCACCGGTCGCCGGGTGCACGAGATCCGCCACTGGGACAATGCGATGCCCTATACGGGGGCGCAGAAGGGCTGGGGGCACCGTCTGCAGGCCAGAGGCATTCGCGTCGACAGCATCGGCAAGCTGCACTATCGCGCCGAGGAAGACCCGGCCGGGTTCGATCACGAGATCATCCCGATGCACGTGGTGGGGGGGCACGGCATGGTGTGGGCGTCGATCCGCGATCCCTTCATCGTGAGCAAGAACCCGAAGTCGCGCATGCTCGGGCCCGAGATCGGGGCGGGCGAGTCGGCGTATACCCGCTACGACGCGCGGGTCACCGAGGCGGCCGAGCAGTGGCTGGCCGAGCGTAAGCCGGGCCGGCCGTTCGTTCTGTTCGTGGGTCTGGTGGCACCGCATTTCCCGCTCGTGGTGCCGCAGCGTTTCTTCGATCTGTACCCGCCCGAGCAGATGCCCGAGCCCAAGTTCGGCATCCACACCGACTACGTGCGTCATCCCTGGGTACAGGAGCACTACGAGTTTTCGCGCGTCGAGGAGAAGTTCGTCGACGACTACGAGCGGCGCTCGGCGATCTCCGCCTATCACGGCCTGTGCACCTGGATGGACGAAAACGTGGGCCGCATCGTGGCCGCGATCGAGCGCGCCGGCCTGGCCGACTCGACCAACATCGTCTACACGTCCGACCATGGCGACAACGTCGGTGCCCGCGGGCTCTGGGGCAAGAGCAATCTGTATGAGGAGAGCGCGCGGGTGCCGATGCTGTTCGCCGGGCCCGGTGTGAAGCCCGGTGTCTGCGATACCCCGGTCGACCTGCTCGATCTCTACCCGACGATCCTGCAGGCCATGGGGGTCGACGGCCCGGCGGAGGACGGCTTCGAGCGCCCCGGCCGGTCCCTGTTCGAACTGGCCGGCGAGCCGACGGATCAGTCACGGCCGATCTTCAGCGAGTACCACGCCGCCGGATCCAACACCGGTGCGTTCATGCTGCGCAAGGACGGCTTCAAGCTGATCGAGTACGTGCGCCACCGGCCGGAACTGTTCGATCTGGTCAACGATCCCGAAGAGACCGTCGACCTCGCCGGTGATGCCGCGCACGCGCAGCGCCTGGCCGAGATGCGCGCGACGATGCGTCGCATGTTCGGTGAGCCAGAGGCGCTCGACGCGCTCTGCAAGGCCGACCAGAAAGCCATGATCGACGGCTTCGGAGGCCCCGAAGCGGCCCGCAAGATGGGCGCGCACGGCGCCACGCCGGCGCCCAAATAGCGCGTGCTCCTCAGTCGTAGCGCGTGCGTCTCAGTCGGCCCGGGAGGTCTCGCCACCGGGGCTTCGGGCCTTGAAGGCATCGGCCTGGGCCTGCGCCTCGGCGATCTCGGCCGGCGCGAGCAACGCACGCAGGCGTGCGAGGTGGCCGTCGACCTCCCAGGGGCCGGCGGCCGGATCGGCTCCGCGTTTGGCGAGCAGCATCCAACGATAGGCCTCGAGCGTGTCGGCGGGCACGCCCTTGCCGGTTTCGAGCAGCACCGCCAGGCGGAACTGCGCCCATGCCACGCCTTGTTCGGCCGCCAGCCGGTACCACTGGGCGGCCATCGCGGTGTCGGCACGCACGCCTTGTCCGTTCTCGCGCAGGGCGCCCATTCGCAGTTGCGCATCCGGATGGCCGCGCTCTGCCGCCTGGCGCAGCCAGCTGGCAGCCTGAGCCGGATTGCGCGGCATGCCCAGGCCCTCGTAGTTCATCACGCCGAGGCGGTGGATGGCCTCAAGCACACCTTGTTCGGCCGCCTGCTGATACCAGCGGCGGGCGGCGTCGATATCGGCCTCGACGCCTTCGCCGCGCTCGGTCAGGCGCCCGATTTCGTAGCGGGCCCTGGCGTCGCCGCGCAGCGCCGCCTGCCGCAGCCACCTGGCGGCGACGGCGGGCTCGGCCTTGCCGCCCTTGTCCGATAGCAGGAGCGCGCCGAGGTCCGCCTGTGCGCCGACGTGGCCGGCCTCGGCCGCCCGGGTCAGCCATTGGCGGGCCTGGCCGGCATCGGTCACGCCCAGACGACCGTCGGAGAGGGCCTGGCCCAGCAGCCATTGTGCGTCGAGATTGCCCGCCCCCGCGGCTTCTGTGAACAGCTCCAGGGCGCTGTCCTTGCGGCCCGCACGATAGGCCTCGACCGCGGCCGAGAACCGGGCGGTGGCGGTCGGTACGGACTGCGCTTGCGGCGCTGCCGTGGCCGGCAGGGCAGCGATCACCGCCAGGCTCTGCAGGATAGCCGCCAGCCAGGCGCGGGCGGCGGCCTGGGACGGGTGATCCTGCGACCCTTGCTGTCGGAAAAGACGACACATGGCTGGACTCCTGTTCTTGAACGGACACCGGAGGAGGCGTCGGCCCCTGCGATGCAATGCCGGCAGTCAAGCAGGGTAGCGCAGCGCGATGATCCGATCGCGGCAGTCGGTCACTTCGCCGCGCGGAAGGCCCGCCGCCAGGCGACCCGGGCCCGGCTCGGGCAAGTCGCATCGCCCTGGCAGCGCCAAAACGCGGCACTTGAGCGAAAGATGGCGCCACCGGCAGGAATCGAACCTGCGACCCCCCGCTTAGGAGGCGGATGCTCTATCCACTGAGCTACGGTGGCGGGCGCCGCCATTCTAACCGCGGCGGTTGTCAGCAAGAGCGACAGCGGCGTCGAAGGGCGGCCGGGTGGTCATTGGCCTGACCCGACCCGCGATGGACAATCTGCGCCACGATGGTCGAGCACGAGATCCGTTTCCGTGTGCCCGACACGATGGCCGACGCGGTGCTGGCGGAAATGATCCGGATCAGTGGCGAGCGTGCGGTGACGTCGTTGCGGGCCGTCTACTTCGACACCGCCGGACGCGATCTCGCGGCCGCCGGTATCGGTCTGCGCTTGCGCCGCGAGGGTACCGACTGGGTGCAGACGGCCAAGACCGCCAGCGCCGACGGCCTGAGCCGCCTGGAGCACAATCTGCCGCGCGACGAGGCCTGCCTCGACCTGCCGGCATTTGCCGGGCGCAAGGGGCTGGAGGCTCTCGGTGACGCGACGGCGCTGGCCCGGCTGCAGGACACACTGGTGGCGGTCTTCGAGACCGATATCGAACGTCGCCGGACCGTCGTGCGCACGTATGCGCAGGGCGAGCGTGGCGTCATCGAGATCGCCTTCGATCGCGGTCGGCTGATCGCCGGCGGACGCCGGGCGCCGGTTTGCGAGCTCGAATTCGAGCTTCTGGGCGGTGATCTGGATGCCATCTGGGCGGTCGCCGAGCCCTGGGTCGCGCGCTTTGGGCTCACCGCCCTGCCAGCCGGAAAAGCGGAACGCGGCCATCGTCTGCGCAGCGGGGGCGCGCCGCCCTGCGTTCGTGCCGGCGACATCCATGCGCGGCCGGACGACCCGGTTCAGCACGCCTACGCGCGGGCATTCGACGACTGTTACCGCCAGATTGCGATCAATGCGTCGTCGATCGTCGTCGGCACTGCCAACGATGAACATGTCCATCAGTTGCGTGTGGGCTTGCGCCGCCTGCGCGTCATGCTGCGCCTGTTCGAGGCCTGGGTCGAGCCGGTGCCGCCCGATACCCTGGCCGCGCTGGTCGATGCTTTTCGCGCGTTGGGCAAAGGGCGCGATCGCGACGTCTATCGCGGCGAGATCCTGCCGGCCATCATGTCGGCCGGAGGCGACGCGCCGGCACCCGAGGCCTTGTTCGCGGGACGCGTCCCAGATCTGGCGGCAGTCTGTTCGGCGAGCGCGTTTCAGATCGGGCTATTGCGTCTGCAGCGCCATCGACACCGATTGGGCATCCGAGACGGTGGCGGGGCCTTGTCGTCACTTGCCCGTCCGCGGGTAGCGGCATGGGCGAAAGCGATCGGCAAGCGTGCGCGCCGGTTCGACAGGGCGACCGTCGACGAGCGCCACGATCTACGCAAGCGCATCAAGCGCTTGCGCTATGCCGTGGACTTACTCGCGCCGCTGTTGCCGCGCCGTTGGCGGTCGATCGCCAAGTCGATGGCACGGGCCCAGCAGTCACTCGGCCGCTGGTGCGATCTGAACATGGCCCGTGAACGGCTGCGCGAGACCGAGCCGGACGGATTCGCCCATGGCTGGGCGGTCGCCAAGATCGAGATCTGCGAGCGTGGCCTGAGCGGCGACATGAAGCGATTGGCGCGCGTCATCGACAAAGCCCTGCGCTGACCGATCCCGGACGGATTTTCGACATGCTGTCACCCTCTGGGCTCAAGGCACAAGACGAGCAAGCGTGAATCGGTGAGATATGCGGACTAGCATTGGCAGGACTCGGCCGCCTTCCACGGGATCGACATGAACGACGCCAACGCAAACGGGCCGAGCACCATCGAGGCGCCCGGCACCGACCTGCTGATCGTCTGGCACTCGCGCACCGGTGCCTCGCGGCAGTTGTCGCTGGCCGCCCATGAGGGCGCGTGTCGTGGGGTGGGCGACGGAAACAGCGATCACCGGCCGGTTTCGCGCCGCATCGGCTGCGAATCGGCCGGGCCGGACGATCTGCTGAACGCCCGAGCCTGTCTGTTCGTCTGTCCGGAGAACCTGGCAAGCATGACCGGAGAGATGAAGGCGTTCTTCGATCGCTGTTACTACCCGGTCCTCGATCGCATCCAGGGGCGCGCATTCGCCGTGATCATCAGCGCCGGCAGCGACGGGCAGGGCGCCTCCCAGCAGATCCAGCGCATCGCCAAGGGTTGGCGCTTGCGCATGGCGGCCGAGCCGCTGATCGTCAACATGCGCGCGCAGACGCCGGCCGAGATCCTCGCGCAAAAGACCGTGCCGGAAGAAGCACTCGCGCAGGCGGCCGACATCGGTCAGGCACTGGCCGAAGCCGCCGCGATGGGCGCTATCTGAAAGGCCGGCGGCGCCAATCCTGGATCGTGAAGCCGATACCCTCGGCCGAGCGGCGCGCGTCACTGGAAACGAGTTGCCAGGCGTCCGCATCGGGCGCCGCGAAGAACGCATCGCCCTGCGGGGTCAGATCGACCTCGGTGATCAGCAGGCGATCGGCACGCGGCAGCGCCAGCGCGTAGATTTCGGCACCGCCTGCGACGAATGCCTCGTCGGTGGCGATGCCGTCGTCGCGTTTGGTTGCGGCGATTTCGATTGCCTGATTGAGCGAGCCGGCGCGCTCGCAGCCGAACGGCAGAGCGCCGCTCCCGCGGCTGATCACGATCATGCGGCGGCCGGGCAGTGGCCGGCCGATCGATTCATAGGTGCGGCGACCCACGATCAGGGCGTGCCCGGTGGTGGTCTGGCGGAAATGGCGCATCTCTTCCGGGATCCGCCAGGGCAGCGCGCCATCACACCCGATGACGCCGTTTCGGGCACGCGCGACGATCAGGGTCAGGCGCGGGGCCAACGATGTCGGCACGCTCAGACCGCGATCGGTGCGCGGATCGCCGGGTGGCTCTCGTAGCCGACGATCGAGACGTCCTCGTAGCGGTAGTCGAAGATCGACTCGGGACGGCGCAGCAGTTCCAGCCTCGGCAGCGGCAAGGGCTCGCGCGACAACTGGAGGTCGGCCTGCTCGAGGTGATTCAGATACAGATGGCAGTCGCCACCGCTCCAGACGAAGTCACCGACGTCCAGATCGCATTGCGCGGCAACCATGTGGGTCAGCAGTGCATACGACGCGATGTTGAACGGCACGCCCAGGAAGACATCGGCGCTGCGCTGATAGAGCTGGCAGGACAAGCGACCGCCGGCGACATGGAACTGGAACAGGGCATGGCAGGGCGCCAGCGCCATGGCCGGAATGTCGGCCACGTTCCAGGCGGAGACGATCAGTCGGCGCGAATCCGGTTCGCGTTTGATGCGGGCGATCAACTCACTGATCTGGTCGATCTCGCCGCCGTCGCGTGCCGGCCAATGCCGCCACTGGTGGCCGTAGATCGGACCGAGTTCGCCTTGCTCGTCGGCCCATTCGTCCCAGATCGAGACCCCCTCCGCCTGCAGCGGGTGCACGTTGGTCTCGCCGCGCAGGAACCACAGCAACTCGTGCACGATCGAGCGCAGATGCAGCTTCTTGGTGGTGACCAGCGGGAAGCCCTCGGTCAGATCGAAGCGCATCTGCCAGCCGAACACGGAAAGCGTGCCCGTGCCGGTGCGGTCGGACTTGCGCACGCCGCGCTCGCGCACGGCGCGCATCAGGTCGAGATAGGTCTGCATGCGCGCGAGTGTACCGGAGAGCCTGCGTGCCGGGAGCGGCCATTGCCCGGCTCGTCGGCGGTCGGGCGGTCCGGCCGGCCCGGACGATGGCCCGGCGATCCCGCGACTGCTATCCGGCCGACGAAAGCGCGCGCGCAGGAATCAGCCGCCGCTGCCGCGAGCCGCCGCGGCCTCGGCCTTGAGCGCCATGCCGGCGCCCTGGCGGTTGCCGACCGCCGGTGCGACCGGGCGCCTGTTTTGCGGTGCGTTGGCGGTGGCGGAACGACCGGCACTGGATGGTGACGGAGCCAGACGTCGGGGCGTGGGTCCTGCCGATGCGCCACCAGGGGGCCGGGGTGCGGCCATGTTGCGGCCGGTGTCCTCGTTGCGGGCTTCGCCCGGCTGAGCGCCGCCCGCGAGGATCGAGGCGTCGTAGCGCGCGGGTGCCGGCGCCCGGAGCTCCTCGCCGTCGCGATCGAGTACGACCTCGTCGCGGCTGACGTTCTTGACCGTGAGCGTGCCGTCCACGCTCTGACCGATGGCATAAGGGGCGGCCGGCTGACCATTGACCTGGAGAACCGCGGCCGAGCGCGACGCCGATGCGATCACGCCGAGCACCTTGATGTTGTCGGGCAGCCTGGCCTGCGCCGGTGATGCCTGGCCGGCGACGCCGAACAGGCGACCGGCCGTCATGGTATCGAGCCGGCCGCTCTGATCCACCAGCGAGCCGCTCGGCGCAATGGTCACGCGCGGCGCGGCAAGTTGCATGCCCCAGAACACGAGCAGTGCCGTCAGGAGCGCCAAGAGCGCGAAAGACAGGAGGGCGGACAATCGGCGAGGAGTGTCTGCCGTACGGAGAATTGGCATCGTTCGGAGCAGGATTCAGACCGGTCGCCTGATATCATACCGCTGCAAATCAACGAGTTATTACGGAGTCTTTATGCGGCGTCAGTCGCTGGATCAACGGTCGGCGGCGCGTGCCGCCGGATTCACACTCATCGAAATCATGGTCGTGATCGTGATTCTCGGTGTATTGGGCGCATTGATCGTGCCTCGGCTGATCGACAAGCCCGATCAGGCCAAGGTCGCCGCTGCCCGCTTCGATATTGGCAACATCATGCAGGCGCTGGACATCTACCGCCTCGATAATCAGCGTTATCCGAGTACGGAGCAGGGTCTGGTCGCGCTGGTCGAGCGGCCGGCATCCGAACCCGTGCCCCGCAACTGGAAGCAGTATCTGAAATCCGCCCCGACCGATCCCTGGGGCAATGCCTATCAATTCCTCAATCCCGGAGTGCGCGGCGAGATCGATGTCTTCAGCTACGGTGCCGATGGCAAGCCGGGCGGCGAGGGCATGGACGCCGACATCGGCAACTGGTCGCTCAATCGCTGACACCCGATTCGGTCCGCGCTCGCCGCGACCGGTGACATTCTCCTCGACCGACGGCGTCCGCGGCCGCCGGCGCCCGCGTTCGAGCGCTGGTTTCACGCTGCTCGAGATTCTCGTCGCGCTGGCCATCATCGTGACCCTGGTCGCGGTGGTTGGTCTTTCCGTGCGTAGTGCCGATCGCGGTCTGCAGGTCGACGCCGAACGTTTGGCGCTGCTGCTGTCACTGGCCCGCGAAGAGGCACAGGTGCGCGGCACGCAGATTCGCTTCGAGGCCGATGACCTCGGCTATCGATTCATGATCCGGCGCGGCATGCGCTGGGAGCCGTTGCTGGACGACACCGATCTGCGCGAACGCGAGTGGTCGGCGCGTACCGAACTCTCGTTGTCCAGCGACGACGGTCGCAAGAGCATCGAGTTCGGTCGCGACATGGTCGACGCCCCATTCGAACTGGCGTTGCGCCAGGGCGACGGTCAGATGCACATCCAGGCCAATGGTTTGGGCGTCTTCGAGGTGCGTCATGAATGAGCGGTCCGGGCACGCGCTCGATCGCTTCCCGATGCGAAGCGGGTGTGCGCCGGTGGGCGAGACGACCGGGCGTCGCAGCCCGCGCGGCTTCACGCTGATCGAAGTGCTGGTCGCGCTGACGATCGCCGCGATCGCGCTGCTCGCGGCCATGCGGGCCGGCGCCTCGCTCATCAACGGTACCGCCGATCTGCGCGCGCGCACGTTTGCGAACTGGAGTGCGGAAAACCGGTTATCGGAGGTCCGCATGCTCGAGCAGTGGCCGGATCTCGGCGAGCGTCGCTTCGAGTGCGGCCAGGGGGGCGTCGCTCTGGAGTGTGTCGAGCGCGTCTTCGCGACCCCGAATCGATTCTTCCGCCGGGTCGAGATCAATGTGCTCGATGGCGATGGTCACCGTCTGGCGCAACTGACCGGATTTGCGACGAGGTTGCAATGAACGCCGGCCCGAGACGCGCCCGCCAGGCAGGATTCACGCTCCTGGAGGTGTTGATTTCGGTCACCTTGATGGCCGTGCTGGCCGTGCTCTGCTACCGCGGCCTCGAAACCATCCTGAGTGCCCGCGACCGCGTCACGATGCAGTCGGACGAAATGCGCGCGCTGAGCCTCACGTTCGCGCAACTCGACGAGGACCTGCGTCGTTCGTGGTCGGTGCGCACCTTGGGGCAGCCGCAGCCGCCGGTCATGTTCATGCCCGGGCAGGAGAATGGTCCGCAGGCGCTGGTCGTATTGCGCGAGAACGGCAGCGGCGAGCCCTTGCAGTTGCAGCAGGTGGTCTATCGGGTGCGCAACGGAGTCCTCGAGCGTGGCTTCAGCCGCTGGCGCACGAGCGGCTTCGAGACTGCGATCACACTCGATCGGCTGTCGTGGCAGCCGCTCGTCAACGGCATCGAGGGCCTGGCGTTTCGTGCCTATGTGCCGGACGCGGGCTGGTTGGCCGGCGATGCGCTGAAGCAGCTCGCGAGGCCGCGCAGATCGCAGTCCTCGATGGCACCGGTTCCGGGCAGCCCGCAATTGCCGCCCGGCGTGCCGCCGCCGACTTCGGGCACCCCGCAGTTGCCGCCCGGTGCGCCCGTGCCGCCGGTCGCGACGCTCAAGGACCCGACCGGAATCGAGATCACGTTGAACCGGGTGGGCAACCGGATCACCCGGCTGTTCACCATCGAGTACTGAGATGGCTGCACATACGTCTGCCCCTGCCGTGAAGCCAAGGGCGCGCGCGGATGTCCAGCGTGGCGTGGCGATCATTTCCGTTCTGCTCACCGTCGTGCTGGCCACCATGATCATCAGCGGCCTGCTGCTGCGCCAGCATGTGACCGTTCGTTCGGTGGACAACCGGATCTCCCTGACTCAGACCCGTTGGGCCGAGCGCGCGGCGATCGACTGGGCCAAGGTGATCCTGGCCAACGACCGCAACAAGGTCGATCACGAGAGCGACATCTGGGCACCCGCCGTGGCCGAGACACGGCTCGACGAGACCGTGACCGCCGGCGCACAGATCGATGACGATGCGCGTGCGGCCACCTTGACCGGGCGTATCGTGGACGCACAGGCGCGTTTCAACGTGCCGTCGCTCGTCAAGCTCGAAGACGGCACGCCGACCATCGACCGTGAAAGACTGGCGATCCTCGAGCGACTGTTGACCAACATCGGCCAGCCACAGGCATTCGCGAGCGCGATCGCGGCGCGGGTGTTGGCGTCGATGCCTGCCAGTGGCGGCGAGTCGGGTGCGCTGCCGCTGACCCGGATCGCCGACTTGCGCACCGTGCGCGGCATGCGCGACGAGACGGTCGAGGCACTCGAGCCATTTCTGGTGTTCTTGCCGACGTCCGGTGCGGCGGTGCGGATCAACCTGAACACGGCACCGCCCGAGTTGCTGGCCGCCGCATTGAACATCGATACACCCCAGGCGCGGCGGCTGATCGAGAAGCGTGAGCAGCCTTTCACGAGCGTGAAAATGGTGCGGGACATGATTGTGCCGCCGCCCGAGCCGCTCGACGAGAATCTGTTGTCCGTGGACTCCAGGTTTTTCATTGTTCGCGGATTGATACGTTTGGGCCGCGTGGAATCGTTCTCGGAGACGCTTCTTGAGCGAGAATCGGGCACCGGAGTGAAAGTCAACGTCATTTGGCAGCGAAGACTGTGAAGAAGCACGAATCGATCGTCTGGCTTCCCCCACGATCGATCGGAGAGCGCGCGTTTGCCAGCGATGCGAGTCTGCTCGCGCTCGTCCAGACCCCAGAAGGCCCCGCCTACTCGACCCTCAGCCTGGATGCGCTGCCGGCCGTCCGCTCGGTGAGGCTGATCTTCGATGCGCGCGATGTCACCTTGTTGCATGTGAAGCTGCCGCCACTGTCCGGCGCCAAGCTGCGTCAGGCCATCCCGAACGTGATCGAGGATCGTGTCCTGCAGGACACGGCCGGCTGCGCGTTCGCGCTCGGCCCGGCCGACGATGCCGGTCGGCGTCTGATCGCGGTGCTCGATCGGTCGTGGTTCGAGTTCGTCCTCGGTGCATTCGAGCGGCGCGGCCTGCGGGTCGCGGCCGCCTGGCCGGCGCAGTTGGTCGCACCGCTTCGTGCGGGCGAGCTGCCCTTGATCTGTGTCGGCGATGGCATTGCCATTCGCACTGGAGAGCGGGACGGTCTGGGCTGGACGGCCGGTTCGGATCCGGCCGAGCGCGAGCAGGCCTTCGCGTCGCTGTTGGCCACGGTGCTCGCTCCGCCGGGGCTCGATGTCGACGCCGCCGGCAACGAGCGTGTCTCGGGGCAGGCGGGCAGAGCAGGCAAGCCACGCGACGATGCCGCGACGGTGCAGGCGGGCCCGGCCGATGGCGGGCAAGCCGACGAAACGGATGACGCCTCCGCGCAGGAGTTGGCCGCGGTCGTCGCCGCCGACATGCCGCCGGCCGGTGAATCGGCGGTCGGCATGCTCCACGTGCGTCGCGTGCGCCTGCTTAGCAACGATCCGAGTTGGCGCGAACCGCTCGTCGCCGCCGTCAAGCGCTTGCGTGTCGGCGCGCGCGCCGGCGCCTTGCCGGTGCCGGAGTCGGCGCCGCTCGATCTGCTCGCCGCCGCACAGAAGCCGACCGTCGCGCGCCGCCTGGCCGACCTCGATTGGCGCGCCTGGCGCCTGCCGATGTGGTTGGCGGGAGCCGGCGCTGCGGTGTTTCTGGTCGGATTGAATCTGCACTGGGGCAAGCTTTCGGCCGAGAAGCGCGACCTGCGCGCCGGTCTCGAAACCCAGTATCGCCAGGCGTTTCCCAACGACCGGGTGGTGGTCGATCCGCTTCTGCAGATGGAGCGCAACGTCGCCAAGCTGCGCGCCAGTGCCGGGCAGAGCGGGCCGGACGACTTCCTGCCGATGCTGACCCGCTTCGCCCAGGCACTCGGCCCGCAGGTGACCGGCGCGCTGACCGGCGTCGAATACCGCGATGGCCGCCTGAAGGTCACATTCGAGCCCACGCGCGTCGCCGCGCGCAGTGTTCGCGAGCAGATGGCGGCCGCTTGTCAGCGCCTGGGGCTCGCCCTGCGCTTCGAGCCGGGCCGCGAGCAGTCGGCGGTGGTGGGGCTGCTATGAACCTCACCCAGTCCTTCGAAGGCGCGTTTTCCCGCTGGCGACAACTCGCGCCGCGCGAACGCCGCATGATCGTCGGCGGCGCGATCGTGTTGTTGCTGGCCTTCGTCTGGTTCGTGCTGTTCGAACCGGCCTGGCAGGGCCGGCAGCGGCTGCGCGACGAACTGCCCGAGCTGCGCTCCCAATTGGCGCGCATGGCGTCGCTGTCGGACGAGGCGCGCGCACTCAGCGACGTGCGCAACGAAGCGATGTCGGCCGCCGCCGTACGCGCGGAGTTGCAGCGAGCGTTGACCGCGGCCGGTCTGGCCAATCAGGCCACGCTCGACGCGGGCACGGAGCTGATCAAGGTCCGCTTCGACGCGGTGCGTTTCGACACCGCGCTCGACTGGCTGGCCCAGGTCGTGCGCGATGCGCGACTGCGCGTCGCCGATGTCAGTGTGGTGCGTGATCCGCAGGCTGGTCGGGTCACCGCCACGTTCGGGCTCGAGCGGCCTGCGGCAAGCGGCCGCTGACATGCGCATCGTGCTGGCAGTGGTCGCAGTGCTGATCGGCGCGCTGGTCGCGCTGGTCGGCTTCGCACCGGCATCTCTTGCCGACTACGGCCTGCGCCGGGCGACGCAGGGGCGTCTGGCCCTGGCCGAGACCGAAGGCACAATCTGGCACGGCAGTGCACGTCTGGTGTTGGTCGACATCAACGACCGCAGCCCCGAGCAACTCACCCTGGCCGGCGTCGCGATTCCGGGGCGGATGCGTTGGCAGGTACGCATCCTGCCGCTGATGGTCGGCGCCTTGCGCGCGAACGTGCGTCTCGACGGCATGTCCGAAGACATCGCGATCGATGGCAGTGTCGGCGAACTGCGCGTCGGTCGTGGCATGCTCAGTCTGCCGTCGGTCGACCTCGGCCGCCTGGGTTCGCCCTGGAACACCGTTCGTCCTTCGGGCGCGCTCGCGGTTCGTTGGGAAGGTCTGACACTGCGGCCCGGCGTGTTCGACGGCCGTGCGAACATCGAACTTCGCGATATGGCGTCGGCCCTCACTCCCGTGCGACCCTTGGGCAGCTACCGGATCGGTGTCGCCGGTGAAGGCGGCAGTGCCCGCCTGGACATACAGACCCTGCAAGGTCCGCTGAACCTGGAGGGTGACGGCGTCTGGACTCAGGCGCGCGGCGTGCAGTTCACGGCGCAGGCCAGTGCCGACCCGGAACAACGCGACCGTTTACAGAATCTGCTGGGCCTGCTCGGGCGCCGGCAAGGTGACAAGACGTTGATCAAGATCGGAGCCCGAGGCTGATGCGAATCGCCGTCATCCCCGCGAATCATCCCGTCGGGCGTTTCGCCGTGCGCATGTGTGGCGCGGTCGTGCTCGCCGCATTCGCGGCGCTCGGCGAACCCGCGCTGGCCGCCAGTAACGGTGAACCGGTTTCCCTGAACTTCAAGGACGCCGACATCGATACCGTGATCGGTGCCTTTGGCGTGCTGCTCGATCGCACCTTCATCATCGATCCGCGTGTGCGTGGCAAGCTGACTTTGGAAACACCGGGGCCCGTGACGCCGGCGCAGGCCTACAAGTTGCTGTTGGCGTCGCTGCGCCTGCAAGGTTTCACGATCGTCGCCAGCGGCCGGATCGCCAAGGTCGTGCCCGAGGCGGAGGCCAAGTTGCAGGACGGTCCGGTCGGCCGGGGCAAGCCGTCCGAAGATGGCGATCAGATCGTGACGCAGGTGTTTCGACTCAACTACGAATCGGCGACCAACATGGTGCCGGTGCTGCGACCTTTGATCGCGCCCAACAACACCATCAGTGCCTATCCGAACAACAACTCGCTGGTCATCACCGATTACGCGGCCAACCTCCAGCGTATCGGCCGCATCATCGCCACGCTCGACAACCCGGGTAGCAGCGACGTGGCGGTGCTGCCGGTGCGCTACGGTATCGCCAGCGATCTGGCCGTGATGCTCACCCGGCTGCTCGACGATACCCAGCGGGCCGGGCAGGGGGCCCAGGTCGACGCCGGTCAGCGCGCCGTCGTGATCGCCGACCCGAATTCGAACAGCATCATGCTGCGCGCGGCCAGCGCCGCCAAGATCAGCCTCGCCAAGAGCCTGCTGGATCGGCTCGACGTTCCGAGCAAGGCGCCAGGCAACATCCGGGTGGTCTACCTGCGCAATGCTCAGGCCACGCAACTGGCCAAGACACTGCAGGCGGTCTTGTCCGGCAACGCCAGCGGTGGCGCGTCCAACCTCGTCGACAGGACCAATCGCGCCACCAGCGTGCTGGCGCAGAACAACCCGAACGGCGGGACGGTGCTCGGCGCCACCCAGCAGCCATTGGCGAACAACGGCGCCGACAACCAACTGGTGACGATCACCGCCGGCGACGCCACGATTGCGGCCGATCCGACCACCAACTCACTGATCATCACGGCGCCCGATGCGGTGTACCGAAATCTGCGTGCGGTCATCGACAAGCTCGACATGCGCCGGGCGCAGGTCTACATCGAATCGCTGATCGTCGAAGTGTCGGCCGAGAAGGCGGCCGAGTTCGGCATCCAATGGCAGTTGCTCGATGTCACCAACGGCTCGACGCGCGGCATCGGCGGCACGAACTTCACCAACAGTACCGGTGGGGGCTCGATCCTGTCGGCGGCGCAGAATCCGGCGTCTCTGGGCACCGGCATCAACATCGGCGTGGTCAGCGGAACCACCACCATTCCGGGCGTCACCGGCGAGATCCTCAATCTGCCTCTGCTCGCGCGCGCACTCGAATCGAACGCCGATGCGAACATTCTCGCAACCCCGAACCTGCTCACGCTCGACAACGAAGAAGCGCGCATCATCATCGGTCAGAACGTTCCGTTCGTGACCGGGCAGTACGCGGCCACCGGCGCGAATGCGGCAACGGTCAATCCGTTCCAGACCATCGAGCGGCGCGACGTGGGCACCACGCTCAGGGTGCGTCCGCAGGTCTCGGAGAGCGGCTCGGTCAAGCTGGAGATCTTCCAGGAGGTGTCCAGCGTGCAGGCGGCCACGATCGCCGCCGACATCATCACGAACCGCCGTGCGATCGAAACCAATGTCCTGGTCGACGACGGCCAGATCGTCGTCTTGGGCGGGCTGATCGAGGAGCGCGTCGAGGGCGGCGTTCAGAAAGTGCCCGTGCTCGGTGACATCCCCGTGCTGGGCAACCTGTTCCGTTACGACTCGCGCAATCGCAAGAAGACCAATCTGCTGGTCTTCCTGCGCCCGGTGATTCTGCGCGATGCGGCCGATGCGTATCGCGTCACGTCCAACCGCTACGACTACATTCGCGATGTGCGCTCGGATGCCTCCTTGCGCGAACACTGGGCGTTGCCCAAGATGCCGGCGACTCCGATGGCGCCGATGCCGGCCGCACCACAGCCCACGGTTCGTGACGACAACGGCGAGGCGCAGCCCGCGCCGCCGGCTCCGGCTGGCAGTCTGTCGCCCGGTGTCGACGACTTCATCGACCTGCGCGGCCGTGAACGGGCGGCGCCCGAATCCTCCGGCATGAGCCGTAGTTCGGTCTACGAGCGCTCCGCGGCGTCCGCGCCTGCCGAGCCACCGGCCACGCGGGGCGCGCGCCGTGAGCCCGACCGTCGGGGGCCGTCGGGTGGGCCGGCTGGCGCCGGTCTCTACCTGAACTGAGACCGACCCCGATATGGCCAGCGTCAGTCCTGCCCGCTACGTTCCCTACAGCTTTGCTCGCACGCATCAGGTATTGATCGCCGGTGCCGATCGCGATGCGTTCGAGGTCTGGATCGGAGCGCGCACGCCGGCTGCCGCGATCGCCGAGCTCGGCCGCACGCTGCCCGGCCGGCTGATAACCGTGCGTAAACCCGAGAACGAGCTGGTTGCCGCGATCTCGCGCGCCTACACGTCTCAGGAGGGGTCGGCCGCAGCCGTCGCCGACGAGGTGGCCAGCGACATGGATCTGTCGCGCTTGCTGCAGGATATCCCGAAGATCGAGGACCTGCTCGAGACCGAGGACGACGCGCCGATCATCCGCATGATCAATGCGCTGCTGACCCAGGCCAGCCGCGACGGTGCATCGGACATCCACATCGAGCCCTTCGAGTCCTACTCGATGGTGCGTTTCCGGGTCGACGGCACGCTGCGCGACGTGGTACGGCCGCGGCGCGAGATCCATGCCGCGCTGATCTCCCGTATCAAGATCATGGCGCAGCTGGACATCGCCGAGAAGCGTCTGCCCCAGGACGGCCGCATCACGTTGCGCATCGGCGGCCGCCCGGTCGACGTGCGGGTTTCGACCCTGCCCACCGGTCATGGCGAACGTGCGGTGTTGCGCTTGTTGGACAAGCAGGCCGGTCGTCTCGATCTGGAAACCCTCGGCATGAGCCCCGAGAATCGGCGGGCCTTCGATACGCTGATTCATCAGCCGCACGGCATCGTTCTGGTCACCGGGCCGACCGGCTCGGGCAAGACGACCTCGCTCTATGCGGCGCTCGGCCGCCTCGATGCCTCGGTCACCAATATCCTCACGGTCGAGGATCCGATCGAGTATGACCTCGACGGCATCGGCCAGACCCAGGTCAATCCCCGCATCGACATGACCTTCGCCAAGGCCTTGCGCTCGATCCTGCGCCAGGACCCCGACGTGATCATGATCGGTGAGATCCGCGATCTGGAAACCGCGCAGATCGCCGTACAGTCGTCGCTGACCGGTCACCTCGTGCTCGCCACCTTGCACACCAACGACTCGGTGTCGGCGATCACGCGTCTGATCGACATGGGCATCGAGCCGTTTCTGTTGTCCAGCTCTCTGCTCGGCGTGCTGGCACAGCGCCTGGTACGCCGCCTGTGCCTGCAGTGCCGCGAGCCCGATCCGGTCACCGGTCACTGGCGCGCGGTCGGCTGTGCGGCCTGTAACCGTTCGGGCTTTCACGGTCGTACCGGCGTGCACGAGCTATTGCTGATCGACAACACCGTGCGCACCCTGATTCATCAGGGCGCCGCGGAGTCCGAGATCCGCGAGACCGCGATCGCGTCCGGCTTGGTGCCGATGCGTGACGACGGTCAGCGCTGGGTGGATGCCGGCATCACCTCGCCCGACGAGGTGATTCGCGTCACCCGCGACTGAAGCACCGGACTTCGGGTTCCGATCGATGGCCGCATTCCGCTTCGAGGCTGCCAGCGCCGATGGGCGCATCGAGCAGGGCGTCATCGATGCCGATTCGCCTCGTCACGCGCGCAGTCTGCTGCGTGATCGCGGACTGACGCCACTCGAGGTTTCGTCGCTGCAGGTGCGTGCGGATCTGCCCGGCAGCGCCACCGTGCGCGGCAGACTGCGCACCAACGAACTGACGATGGCGACGCGTCAGCTCGCCAGCCTGCTGACCGCCCGTCTGCCGATCGAGCAGGCGCTTGCCACGGTCGCCGAGCAAGGCGAGCGCCGGCTCGTGCGGGAGCGCTTTGCGGCCATTCGCAGCGACGTGGTCAGCGGGCAGTCGTTCGGGGATGCGCTGTCGCGTTTTCCGCGCGACTTCTCTCCCGTTTACCGCGCGCTGGTGGGGGCGGGCGAGCGCTCGGGCGATCTCGGCCTGGTGATGTCGCGCCTCGCCGATTACGTCGAATCGCGGGCCGCATTGGGCTCCAAGATCATGCTCGCGTTCATCTACCCGGCGATCGTGACGGTGGTGGCGTTCTCGGCGATCGTCGCCTTGCTCACATTCGTCGTGCCCAAGGTGGTCAGCGTCTTCGACCAGACCGACCAGGATCTGCCGGCGCTGACCGTTGGACTGATCGCCGTATCGGATTTCGTCCGCGAATGGGGATGGTTGGTGGCCGTCGTGCTGGCCGCAGCGATCGCCCTCTGGCGGTTCGCGCTCAAGGCACCGACCACCCGGCTGGCCTGGGATGCGCGCGTGCTGACGCTGCCGATCGTGGGCCGATTGGTACGCGGCATGAATACGTCGCGGTTCACGTCGACCCTGGCGATCCTGACCCGCTCCGGCGTGCCGCTGATCTATGGCCTCGAGGCCAGTGCCGAGACATTGACCAACCAGGCCTTGAAAGACAACGTGCGCGACGCCATCTCGAGGGTAAGAGAGGGAGCGCCCCTGGCGCGGGCGCTCGGCGTCGGCAAGCAGTTCGCGCCCATGGTGGTGCAGATGATCGCCAGCGGCGAGGCCACCGGTGAACTGGGCGAGATGCTCGAGCGTTGTTCGGAAACCGTGTCATCCGAAACCGAGCGTCGCGCGTTGACATTGGTCGGGCTGCTCGAGCCCTTGTTGATTCTGTTCATGGGCGGTGTCGTGCTGTTGATCGTGCTCTCCGTGATGTTGCCGATCATCGACATCAACCAACTCGTTCGCTGACCCGGCGAAATCGAACGCCAACGGTCGGCGTGGTGTCATTTCCGGTCCACCGGTGCGAATCCGGCGGCCGGCCTGCCGGAGGACTCGCAATGTGGATTGCCCGCCTGGTGGCCATCATCAAACTGTTCGGTCGCGAGGGCCTGATGCTGCTGTTCGCGTTGCGGCATCCGGGAACGCCGCGCGCCATCAAGCTCGGCACGCTCGCGCTGATCGCCTACACGCTCAGCCCGGTCGATCTGATCCCGGATCTGGCCTTGCTGCTCGGCTGGGCCGATGACGCGGCCGCATTGGCGATCGGGGTGCCGTTTCTCGTCAAGCGCCTGCCGGTCGATGTCCAGCAGGATGTCGCGGCCAGCGTGGCGCGCTTGCTGGGCCGGTTTGGCTTCCGGGGATCTTCGGCCTCCTGATACGGACGGCTGCGGCCCCGACGCTTGACGGCGTCGGGGCCGAGGAGTCCGTCGCACGGCCGCGCCTGCGGCGTCTGCAGGCCGGGCGTCGGGCGCGACGGCGGTAGCGGTCCGTGCTGCCAGACCGTCCGTGCTGCCAGACCGTCCGTGCTGCCAGACCGTCCGTGCTGCCAGACCGTCCGTGCTGCCAGACCGTCAGTGCTGCCAGACCGTCAGTGCTGCCAGACCATTAGCGTGCGCCGGTTTGCGCCGCGGTCGCCAGCGCCTCCGTGAGCGCTTGCCGATCGCCGATGTGGTTGGCCAGCAGCAGGATGAGCCGGGCATTGAGTGCCGTGCTCTGATCGTCGCTGAGCCCTTCGTGCGCGCGGATCAACTCGGCATAGAAGCCGTCGGGATCCGGTATGTTCGGCTCGGTGTTGAGTGTTGCCATCGTGTCAGTCCTTCGCGTCAATCCAGGGCGCAGGCGCGGCGCAGCGCGGCCCGCACGGCGGTGGCGTCGTAGGCAGGCCAGCGTGCCGCCACGTGTTGATCGGGCCTGATCAGATAGACCGCGCGCGGGGCCGCGCCGAGATATCGTTCGGCAAGGGCGCCGCTCGGGTCGTCGGCGGCACTCAGGGTCACGGTGCGCAGCGCCATGCCATCGACCTCCATGGAATCCGGCGCGTCGGCATCGATGGTCATCAGAACGAAGTCGTTGCCCAGCCGCGAGAGCAGGAAACCATCGCCGACCGGTGCGTCCGGGCAGGAACTGCCGACGCGGCTGCGCGCCGGCCCGCCATCGAGCGCGTCCGGGCCATTCAAGGGCGAGCCGTCGTAGGTGCACGGCACCGACAGACGGCCCGAATTGACCAGTGGCCGAGCAAACGAATGATGCTCGGCGAGATCGAGCACCGCGTTGCGGAACACGTGGCTGATGCGTGACTTGGGCGTGATGAAGTCGGTCGCCCGGGTCGAATTCAGGATGTTCTCGTCGGCGCCGTGGATGCGCTCGAGATCGTAGCTGTCGAGCAGACGGGCAGGCGCGTGGCCGCGGATCACAAGGCCGAGTTTCCAGCCGAGGTTGTCGACATCCTGCATGCCGGAATTTGCGCCGCGTGCGCCGAACGGCGAAACCTGATGCGCGGCATCGCCCGCGAAGATCACACGGCCGTGGTGGAAGCGTCGCATGCGCCGGCACTGGAAGGTGTAGATGGAGGTCCAGACCAGCTCGTAGTCGATGCCGGGTCCGAGCATGGCATCCAGCCGCGCGCGAACGTTTTCTTCCTGGAGTTCTTTCTTGCGATCGATGTCCCAGCCGATCTGGAAGTCGATGCGCCAGACGCCGTCGGGCTGCTTGTGCAGCAGCGTGGAGGCACCCGCCTTGTGAGACGGCTCGAACCAGAACCAGCGCTCGGTGGGGAATGCCGCCCGCATTCGGATGTCCGCGATCAGAAAATTGTCCTCGAAAACCCGGCCCTCGAAGTCGAGGCCGAGCATGCCGCGCAGTGGCGAGCCGGCACCGTCGCAGCCGATCAGCCAGTCGGCCTCGAGCGTGTAGGGGCCGTCGGGCGTCATGACATCGAGCGAGACGTGATCTTCGTGCACCCGCACCGCGTCGACCCGGTTCTTGCCACGCAGTTCGATCGGTGCGCCCTCGGCCTGCGCGCGCCGGACCCGCTCCACGATGAACTTCTCGAAATAGGGCTGTTGCAGGTTGATGAACGCAGGGAACTTGTGGCCTTGCTCGGGCAGCAGGTTGAACTCGTAGACCTTGCGGTCTTCATGGAACACCTTGCCGAGGTTCCAGACCACGCCCTTGTCCAGCATGGGCTCGCCGCAGCCGTAGCGATCGGCGATTTCCAGGCAACGCTTGGCGAAGCAGATCGCGCGGCTGCCCATACCGATGCCCTCGTGGTCGTCGAGCACCACCACGGGGATGCCCTGCAGGCCCAGATCGAGCGCGGTGGCGACGCCGATCGGGCCGCCGCCCATGACGACCACCGGATGCCGCACGGGCGACGCGGCGCCCTGGTCGGCGCTGCGCTCGTACGGGTAGAGTTTGAAGGCCAGGCTGTAGCGATCTTGCAGCAAGGGCGGTCTCCGTTCGCGGGCGCGTTTCGTCGCAATCTATCACGGGCCCCGACCGGCGCCGGAGCCGCCGGGTAAACTGGGCTGTCGCGGTCCGGAACACGAAAGCGCATGAACCGAGAACGAACGATCCTGGTCGTCGGCACCTACGACACCAAGCAGGACGAGCTGCAGTTCATCGCCGATGTCATTCGAGAACAGGGCGGACGCGTGCTCACGATGGACGTCAGCGTGCTCGGCGAACCGGACCGGGCGACCGACATCTCGAAGCACGAGGTCGCCCAGGCGGGCGGACACACGATCGAGCAAGCCATCGGCGCCGGCGACGAGAACCTGGCGATGCAGATCATGGCCACCGGCGCCGCGCACATCGCCGCCGATCTGGTCGGAGAACAGCGCGTCCACGGTGTGATCGCGCTCGGCGGGACGATGGGCACCGACCTGGCTCTGGACGTTTGCTCGGCGCTTCCGCTGGGTGTGCCCAAGCTGATCGTCTCGACGGTCGCATTTTCGCCGATGATTCCGCCCGAGCGTCTGCCGCCGGATGTGCAGATGATCCTGTGGGCCGGCGGGCTGTACGGCCTCAACGAGGTCTGCCGAGGCTCGCTCAGCCAGGCGGCCGGCGCGGTACTGGGCGCGGCGCGGGCGGCGCGGCTGCCGGCGCGCGACCGGCCCATGATCGGCATGACCTCGTTTGGCAAGACCGTGTTGCGCTACATGGTGACGCTCAAGCCGGCGCTGCAGGCGCGCGGCTTCGAGGTCGCCGTGTTCCACGCCACCGGCATGGGCGGGCGCGCGTTCGAGAGCCTGGCCGCGAGCGGCGCCTTTGCCTGCGTGCTGGATTTCGCCACCCAGGAACTCGGCAATCAGCTGCATGGCTCGTCCATCTCTGCCGGGCCCGATCGGTTGACGGGCGCCGGCCGCGCGGGCGTGCCGCAGTTGGTGGCACCGGGTTGCTACGACCTCGTCGACCTGGTGGGCTGGCAAGCGATTCCTTCGGCGCTCGAGCACCTGCCACGTCATGCACACAATCGCCTGCTGACCTCGGTCGTGCTCGACGAAGGCGGTCGCCGTGCGGTGGCGCGTGCGCATTGCGAGCGCCTCGCGCTTGCCCGCGGTCCCACCAGTTTGCTGCTGCCCGTTGGCGGCTGCAACGAATGGGACCGGCCGGGCGCCCCTCTGCACGACGCCGCGGGCATGGCGGCCTTCGTGGAAGAGACGACCCGCTGCTGCCCGGCCAATGTGTCCCTGCAGGTGATCGACGGCCACATCAACGATCCCGCCTTCGCGGATGCGGCGCTCGCGATCGTCGACGACTGGCTTGCCGCCGGCATCATCGCGGCGCCGCCAGCCTGAGGCGTCGTTCGTCGCCCGGCCAGCCTCTCTGTCCGTCGATGACGACAGGCCCGCCCTGCGCGATGCGGTTTTACAGCCGGACCGCGCCTGCGTAGCCGGTCAGTTCCAGATAGCCGCGCCCGATCTCCGCCAGCTCGCGCCGCTCGTCGAGCACCGTCACGGCGCCTTCCCAATACAGAGTGCCGGTGCTCGCGCGGGCGTCGATCTCCTGGTCGTCGAACAGGGGGCGAAGGCGTAGTGATGCGCCGTCGGCGAGCGTGAGGCGCATCTCGACCGGATAGTCGATGCCGGTCGCCGGCGAACGCCACGAGCGCAGGGGCTCGAAGCGCACTTCGTCGCCCTGCGAGCCGCCATCGGCGGCACGCCAGTTGGCCGTATTCCAGAGATCCGTGCCCGCGCGGTCGCGAATGCGAAACGCCATCAGCGAACGGCCGTCGAGGAAGTTCAGGCCGACCCAGTCCCAGCCGGTCGCCGAGTCCGCCAGCAGGGTGCTGGACCACTCGTGGTCGAGCCAGGCGAGTCCGGCTCGTACGGGAATGCGTCGCTCTCCCAGAGTGCATTGTCCGGTCAGCGACAGGCGGGGGCGGGAGTAGTAGTAGCTGGCCTGCTCGGGCGCCGGACCTTTGCGCGAAAAGCCTTGCGAACCTTGTAGCCACGGCGCCGGTGCGCCCGCCTCGGTGCGCAGCTGCATGCTCATGCGCGGGGTCTCGACGGCGATGCGATAGCGATCGTCGTCATCGCGCGAGAGCTGCCAACGCTGCCGCGGCGGGCCGATCAAGATGTCGGTGTCGGTCAGCGAGAAGCGGGCGTGAGGCCCGTCGGCGCGCCGTGCGATCTGTTCGTGGTCGACATGCCCGCGCTCGGGCAGACTCAGTGCCGCATGGGCAAACAGCAGCTGGGTCGGTGCGAAGCGGCTCGGGTTTTGCTCGCCCACACCGGTGCGCGAGCGAAAGAAGGTCACCTGCAGGCCGGCGTCGCCACCGGGCGTGTCGATCCAGGCGGTCAGATACCACCACTCGGTGCGAAACGAGGGGTGTGCGCCGTGGTCGCGAGGAAAGCCGAGCGCCTGGCCCGCAGACACCGGAGCGAACGGCGGCAAGGGTGGCGCGGCGCCCGCCACGGTGGGCAGCCATGGCGCTGGCAAGGCGGTCACGATGCTGCGCAGCAGCCGGCGGCGCGCCGCCCATCCGGGCGCAAGCGGCGCTCGCGATGCCGCCTGGGCGAGGGGACGAATGCGCGCCGTGTTGGGCATTACCAGTCCGCTCTGACAGCCACGATCGGCGCCTGACCAGCCGAGCGACGGGTGACCAGCGCGGCGGCCAGCACGCCGACGACGATCAGCACGAATGCCGAGGCCAGAATGGATGCCAGCGGCCAGTCGGTGCTCATCCGCCAATGAAACGACTGCGGATTCACGCGATGGATCAGCACTTGCGCGAGCAGCGCGCCGAGCGCCGCGCCCAGTGCCACCCCGACGCCGATGGACAGCAGCGCCTCGCTGGCGAACTGGATCGTGATCTGGCGTCGGGTGAAGCCGAGGTGACGCAATAGCCCGAACTCGCGTTGACGTGCCTGCGCTTCGCCCGCGAAGGTGGTCATCACGCCGAACAAGCCGACCAGCAGCGCGACGGCCTCGAGCGCACGGGTGAGCGCGAAGCTGCGATCGAAGATGTCGAGCGAGAGCGCGCGGATTTCACCCGCGCTGCGTGCCTGCAGTTCGATGCGCGGTTGCAGGCGCCGGCGGGCCTCGGCGATCACGCTGGCCGCATCCGTACCGGCGGCGAGTGTCAGCGAGGCGTCACCGACCGTGTCGTCGCCGCTGAGTCGCCGGTAGTCGGCCAGCGCCAGCACCAGCGCGCCGTGCTGACGCGCGTAGTCGCGCCAGACGCCGGCCACGATCGCGCAAGGTGCGCCCGGGAACGGCAGCGTCAACCGGGTGCCGAGTCGCCATCCGAGGCGGATCTCGGCCGGCTCGCTGGCGAACACACGCAGGCAGTCGGCGGCCTCGCCGTCGACGGGCAGGATGGCGCCGGTCAGGGGTAGGTCGCGCGCCGGGTCCGCCGGGTCGAGCTCGCGGGCGAGGATGGTGATCGGCGCCGTACCGTTCGTGACCGTGAGTTCGAGGCTGCGCAGGAAGCGAACGGACTCGACGCCGGGGATGGTTCGCAAGGCCTCTTGTGCCGCTTGGTCGAAAGCACCGTTGCTGCCGGCCGTGCGCGCGCGCAGGTAGAGATCGGCCGGCAAAACGGCAAGCAGCCATTGATCGACGGAACTCCGGAAACTGTGAACCATCACGCCCATGGCGGTCACCAGTGCGAAACTGGCGACCACGCCGGACAGGGCGATCGCCGCCGCGCCCGGCTGATCGGCCAGGCGAGCGATCGCGAGCCAGGCCGGTGGGGAACGCCAGGCCGGCGGGAAGCACCGCTCGAGCCGGCTCGCCAGCCAGCCGAGCAGCGGGCCGATCAGGGCGATTGCGGCCAACAGTGCGCATCCCATGCTGACGTAGGCGGCCCACGGCAGTCCGCCGATGGCCGGGGCCCAGAGCAGGGCGAGCGCAAGTGCCGCCAGCGCCGCACTCGCGAGCAGCCGACGCCGGCGGTCGGGGCGGGGATCGATCAGGCCACCGCGCAAGGTGCGCATCGGCGCCAGACGGGCGAGACGCCGTGCCGGACCCCAGGTGCCGGCGAGCGCGGCGACCAGTCCCAGCGCCGCGAAGCCGGCGAGCGCGACGGCATCGGGATGCAGCGGCGCGGGCTGGCTGGCGAAGTAGCCGCCGCCCAGGTCGCCGCCGACCAACTGCAGCAGACTCCAGGCGAGCGCCAGCCCGAGGAGCAGGCCGAGCAGTGCGCCGACCGTTCCGACCGCGAGCGCCAGTACCCACAGTGAGCGCGCGGCAAAGGCCGACGGCGCGCCGAGCAGACCGAGCAGCGCGAGGCTGCTGGCCAATCGGGCGGCGGCGAGGCTCATCGCGGCCTGCACGATGAAGCCGCCCGTGAGCAAGGCCACCAACGCCAGCACGTTCAGATTGACGCGGTAGGCGCGAGACAGATTCGACATCCGCGACCGTTCGGCGTCCGGCGTGCTCGTGACCAGATTCGGATCGAGTTCGCGCACCTGTTCCGCAATTGCGCGCGGATCGGATCCCGGCAGCAGTCGGACGTCGACGCGGGTCAAGCGGCCCGTCATGTCCAGCCACCATTGCGCGGCCGCGATGTCCATGACGGCCAGCCTTTCGTCTGCCGTGGCGGCCGGCGCGACACCGGCCACCCGCAGCCTCACCGGTCCGAGCGGCGTGCGTGCATGCACGATCGCGCCGTCGTCCACGCCGAGCGCACGTCGCGCAGCGGGACTCAGCGCAACCCGGTCCGCTGCGAGGGGCGCCGCCGGTGCTGAATCCGCGGTCCCGTCCGCGGTCGCGGACGACGCACCGCCGTCGGCGCCGGCCGCACGGCTCGCAGGATCCGCGGGGTCGTCGCCGGTGCCGGCATCGGGGTCGTCGAGTGGTCCGACGAGTTCGCCGCCGAGCGTGGCAGCCAGAGCCGGTTGGATCGCGGCCGCGCGAAACGGATCGATCGCCAACAGCGGCAGCGCGACCGATGTCGAGCCGGTGGCGTTCAGTAGGATTTCCGACTCGATCACCGGGCTCGCCGCCCGCACGCCGGCCAGCGCTTCGATGGGCTCGAGCAGCGCGTCCTCGAGCGACCCGAACGGACCGCTGATCCGGACGTCGGCCTGCCCGTTGACGGTTGCCAACGCACCGGCGAAAGCGGTCAGCGCCGAGCGGTTGACGAGGTGCACGCCACTGGCGAGCGCAACGCCCAGTGCCACTGCGACGACTGCTGCGAGCAGCGTGCCCGGCTGTTGACGCCAGGCGGCCTGGGCCAGCCAGACAAGCACGCTCGCCGATGGTGCCGCACCGGCCGGGCGCGCGGGATCGGGCATGGTCGCCGCGCCAGGGTGGGTCGCCATCTCAGGTGAGCGGCCGATCGGGCGGGCGGTACAGCGCGCCGCCGACGAGCGTGAGTACGCCGTCCATCGTCGCCGCCGCCCGTTCCGAATGCGTGACCATCAGCAGTGCCGCACCGGTGTCGTCGACTGCGTCGCGGAGCAGGCGCAGGATTCGCTCGGCGGTCGATGTGTCGAGGTTGCCCGTCGGTTCGTCGGCCAGCACGAGTGCCGGCTCGTGAATCAGGGCGCGGGCGATCGCAACCCGTTGCTGCTCGCCGCCGGAAAGATCCCGAGCCAGCGCCTGGGCGCGATTTCCGACGCCGACCCTGTCCAGCCAAGCGAACGCGCGCCGCCGGGCGGGCTCGGGCGCCTGACCAAGCAGCATCAACGGCAGGGCGACGTTCTGCCAGACCGGCAGATAGGCGACGAGGTGGAAGGCCTGGAACACGAAGCCGATCATTCGCCGGCGCAGGTCGGCGCTGGCATCGACGCCGGCGCGCGGCAGCGCCTGTCCGAGCAGCGCGACCTGGCCCGAATCGAAGGGCTCGAGACCGGCGACGATGTTGAGTAGCGTGGACTTGCCGGCGCCCGATTCCCCCATCAGGGCGAGCTTGCGCGCCGGTCCGACCGTGAACGAGAGATCATGCAGCAGCACACGATCTCCGTACGACTTGGTCAACCCCCGAACCACCAGCACCGGCGTAAGCATCGATGCGTCCGTTCGTGGTGGATCGCCTTGCGCGCGGCTCGGAATCGTGGCGGGTGGGTTCATGCATGCACGTTAACATGCCGTCGCATGAGCGAATCCACCGATACCGATCTGGTGCGCGGCCTTTGCGCCGCGCAGGCGACCCTCTCACCGAAGTACTTCTACGATCGACTCGGCTCGCGGTTGTTCACGGCCATCTGTGAGTTGCCCGAGTACTATCCGACGCGCACCGAGGCCGCGATCCTGAGCGAGTGCCTGGACGAGCTGGCGAGCCGGCTGCCGAAGGCCTGTACGCTGGTCGATCTCGGCGCCGGCGATTGTCGCAAGGCCGCGTCGCTTCTGCCGGTGCTGCGCCCGGCGCGCTATCTGGCGGTCGACATCTCCGAGGACTTCGTCCGTGAAGCGGTCGATGGGCTCGCTCGCGAGCTGCCCGGCATCGAAATGCAGGCGCTGGCGCGTGATTTCACCGGGCCATGGTCGCTGCCGGAGCGCTTTCGTGACCGACCACTGGTGTTCTTCTATCCGGGTTCGAGCATCGGCAATTTCACGCCGGCCAGTGCCGAGCGCTTTCTGGCCCAACTGGCCGCGATGCGCGGCGGCGGCCATCCGCCGATGCTGTTGATCGGCATCGATCTGGTCAAAGACAAGGCCGTCCTGGAAGCCGCCTACGACGATGCGCTCGGTGTCACCGCGAGCTTCAACCTCAATGCACTTCTGCACGTCAATCGCGTGCTCGGGAGCGATTTCGTGATCGCCGACTGGGCGCACCGGGCGCTTTACCACGAGTCCGAGCAACGCATCGAGATGCACCTGGTCGCAAAACGTGATCTGGTCGTGCGCTGGCCCGGCGGTGAGCGCTCGTTCGTGGCCGGGCAGACGATTCACAGCGAGAACTCCTACAAATTCACCGCGGACGGCTTTGCCACATTGCTCGAACGCTCCGGTTTCGGCGTCTGCACACAGTGGACCGACGCGCAACGGCGATTCATGGTGGTGCTCGCGCAGGCGTCGGACCGGGCGGCGGGCTGATCGCGGCGACCGGCGACCGTTGCAACTCGCTCCAGGAACCCGCTCACCTCAAAGGAGTTCGCCGATCAGTTCACGAACCGCTCGTGCCTCGCGCTCGGGTTCGAACAGCGGGGCGCGCCGCTGACAGGCGCTCGACAGCGCGGCCATGAACGCCGGATCGTCGAGGCATCGCCGAATCAAGTCGGCGAGCGCGTGCGCGTCGCCAACCGGGAACAGGCCTGGATAGTCGTTGCCGAGCAGACCGGTCGAACCATCGATGGCGGAGGCGAGCACCGGGGTCCCGCTGGTGACGGCCTCGATCAGCACATTGGCGCCGCCCTCCATGATCGAGGGCAGCAACAGTAGGCGTGAGCCACGCATCAGCCGGCGCGCGCGGCCGTGGCTCATCGGCCCCAGCAATTCGATGCGTGGGTCGGCCAGGGCCGCGTCGTGCACGACCGGGCCGAGTTCCCGGTCGTCGTTGCGACCGGCGTGGCGCAGTCGCAGACCGATGCGCTCCGGTAGCAAGGCCAGCGCCCGCAGTGCCGTGAGCGGATCCTTTTCCGCGCGCAGATGCCCGACCATCGCCATGTCGAAGGTTCGCCGGCGCGGCGTCATCGACCTCAGCGTTGGTGCCGACTGCTCGATGACGCGGCAGCGCTCACGCAGGTCCGGCGGCAAGCGCAGGTGGCCACGGTCCTGCAGAACGACCAGACGGTCGGCCAGTGTCAGTGAACGCTGCGCGGATGCATCGTGACCGATGTCGCGATAGAGATCGGTCCCGGTCAGAACCAATACGATGGGTCGGCCGGTTCCTGCGAAGGCTGCAATACTGTCGGCCGAACGGCGGGCGTGCAATGCGATCATGATGTCGCAAGCTTGGCCCGTGTAGGCGAGCGCGCATTCGACGGTTGCGACCGGGCTCAGAAAGCGCTGCCAGCGGGCAGCCGTGCGCCAGTTGCCGTTGTTGGCGGCGGCGAGCGCGGGCGTGACGATCAAGACCCTCGGTTTGCGCGCTCTCGGTCGGTTTTGTATCGTGCTCATCTGGTCGAGCGCTCAGCTCTGCCGCTGGCGGCGGGGACGGCCGGGCGGTCCGGCAGTGCTGCAGCCCAAACAGTCGGAAGTCATTCATCAGCCTCGCGGAGGTCTCGTGCGTCGAGCCAATCGAGAACAGCTTACCGGAATCCTTCTGCGCACCCGAGAGCGGTTTTGGGCGATGTTCGAGCATCTCGACGACGACAATGCGCGCGTGCCGATCCTGGACATCGTCAATCCACCGCTCTGGGAGATCGGCCACGTGGCCTGGTTCCAGGAGTTCTGGTGCCTGCGCAACGGCAGCTTCGAGCGACCTTGCCTGCGTCCGGACGGCGACCGGCTCTACGACTCAGCCCGCATCGCTCACGCCGATCGCTGGTCGCTGCCTTTGCCCGATCTGGCCGGCACGCGTGCGTATGTCGACGAGGTTCAGGTGCGTTCGCTCGAACGCCTTGCCGCGGCCGCGGATGACGATCACGGCCTCTACTTCCATCGTTTGTCGGTGGCCCACGAGATGATGCACATCGAGGCGTTTGCCTACACCTGGCAGACCCTCGGCTACCAGCGTCCAAGCATCGAGGGCATCGGGCCGGCGGCGGTCGCCGCCTCTTCGGCGCCATTGGCGATGGCGGGCGGCGAGGTGGAAGTGGGCAGCCGACCCGACGACGGCTTCGTGTTCGACAACGAGCAGTGGGCCCATTCGGTCGCGGTCGATCCGTTCCGCATCGATCCGGTGCCGGTCAGCAATGGCCGCTATCTCGCGTTCGTGAACGATGGCGGGTATCGCAATAACGCCTGGTGGAGCGACGCGGGACGCCAATGGTTGGCACGGGTCGGGCGCGATCTGCCGCGCTACTGGCGCCGCGACAGCGAAGGCATGTTTGAGCGGCGCCATCGTGACTGGGCACCGCTGGATACGTCCAGGCCGATCGCGCACGTCTCGGCCTACGAAGCCGAGGCATTCGCCCGCTGGGATGGCGGGCGCTTGCCCAGCGAACCCGAATGGCTGATGGCCGCCGGGCAGGCACCTGCGTTCGTGTGGGGCGAGTCGGTCTGGGAGTGGACGTCGACACCGTTCGCGCCGTTGCGCGGCTTCGAACCGGGTGCCTATCGGGAGTATTCGCAGCCCTGGTTCCACGACCATCGCGTGGTGCGCGGCGGATCGTTCGTGACGCCACGCGAATTGGTCGACGCGCGCTTTCGCAACTTCTACAAACCGCATCGCGACGATCCCTACCTCGGTTTCAGGGTCGCGCGCGAGCCGGCCTGAGCGGCACTGCTCAGGCCATGCCGGCAACCACGTTGCGGAATCCGCCGTCCACGTAGACGATCTCACCGGTCATGCCGGCCGCGAGGTCGGACAGCAGGAAAGCCGCCACGTTACCGACGTCGTCGATCGTCACGTTGCGGCGCAGGGGCGATGCCTGCTCGACCGCGTCGAGCATTTTCGAGAAACCCTTGATGCCGCTGGCGGCCAGTGTCTTGATCGGGCCGGCGGACAGCCCGTTGACGCGTGTGCCCAAAGGCCCGAGGTCGGCCGCGAGATAGCGGATCGAAGCCTCGAGACTGGCCTTGGCCAGACCCATGGTGTTGTAGTTGGGCACGACGCGATCGGCGCCGAGATAGGTCAGGGATACGACGGCTCCGCCGGGCTCGTGCATGAGCGGACGCGTGCCCCGCACCAGCGCGGTCAGGCTATAGCTCGAGATGTCGTGAGCGATGCGGAAGCTCTCGCGATCGGCGCCGTCCAGATACTGACCGGAGATGGCTTCGCGAGGCGCGAAGGCGATCGCGTGGACGAGGCCGTCGAGACGGGACCAATGATCGCCGAGTGCAGTGACCATCGCATCGATCTGGCCGTCCTCGGCGACATCGCAGGGCAGGGCGATCTCGGAATCGAACTCACGCGCCATGTCGGTGACGCGCCCCTCGAAACGGTCGTTCTGATAAGTGAACGCGAGCTCGGCGCCTTGCGCACGGCAGGCACGCGCGATTCCGTAGGCGATCGAGCGGTTGGAGAGCAGACCCGTGATCAGGATCCGCTTGCCGGCGAGAAAAGACATCGATGGGGCTCCGTCAGGCAGCGTTTTCGTCGTGAATGACAAGTTGCTGGCCGAATCGAATGACGTCCGAATCCAGGCCGTTGACCCGGCGCAGATAGTCGATGCTGACGCCGTAGCGCCTCGCGATATCGGTCAGCGTATCGCCACGGCTGACCCGGTGCGACACCAGCTTGCCTTGGCTCGGTGGGCTCACACGCAGTGCGAGGCCGACATGGAGTGTATCGCTTCGCAGGCCGTTCCAGCGACGCAGGTCGGCGACCGTGACCTGATACCGGCGGGCGATCGCGGTCAGTGTGTCACCACGTTGAACCTTGACCTTGGCGACCATTGCCGGTGCAGCGGGCTTGGGCGTCGTCTTGGTGGCCGGCCGCGCTGCCGTCCTGATCGCCTCCTTGCGAGAAGGCTCGTGCGCCTGCGTCGCGGCGGGTGCCTGCAAATTCAGGGTCTGTCCAACCAGGATTCGGTCGCCGCTCAGGCTGTTCCAGCGGCGCAGGTCGTTCATCGAGACCTGGTGCCGGACAGCAATGCTGCTGAGCGTATCGCCCGACTTGACCCTGGTGGAGGCCAGCCCGCCGGATGACTCGACCAGCTCGCGCGTGCTGGCCTGCGCGACCTGCAATTTCTGTCCCACGAAGATCGTGCTGCGCCGCAGCCCGTTCCATTGGCGCAGTTCGTCGACCCCCACTCCGTAGTGGCTGGCGATGCCGCTGAGCGTCTCACCGCGAGTGACACGGTGTTCGCGACTGGGCCGGTAGACCAGCGTCTTTATCGAGGTTGCCGCCAGCACCTGGCGGCGGCCGCTGTCGCTGGTGCGTACCGTCTCACGCAGCGGCTGGCCGACCAGCAACTGCTGGCCGACGTGGATGCGGTCGTTCGGCAGACCGTTCCAGCGACGCAGATCGGCGCTGCGTACGCCAAAGCGCTTGGCGATCCGCCCCAGTGAATCACGCGAACGCACCTTGTAGAAGCGCTCGGGCCGCTCGACGATCTCGACCACGGTGGGCGCATTGAACTGGGCAATGTGCTCGGCCTTGGCACCGCGATGGTCGGGTACCAGCAAGCGCGTACCGGCGATGATCTGCCGGCGTCCGGACAGGTCGTTGACGCGCAACAGTTCCTTGGCGTCGATGCGATGCTTGCGCGCCACGCTGTCGATCGTCTCGCCCTTGGCCAGGGTGTAGGGGCGCCAGGTCACGAACGGCCGGCCGGCCTTTTCGTGTGCGGCGATCGCGTCCAGGAAATGATCGAGGTTCTCCGCCGGGATCTTGACCTTGTTATTGCGGCTGGCCGAAATGACCGGCCGGTTGTGGGCCGGGTTCAGCGCGACGAAATCCTTGACCGACATGCCGGCGAACTCGGCGGCCAGTTCCAGGTCGATGGGCCGGGTCTTCTCAATGACGACGAAGTAGGGTTTGTTCGGTACCTCGGGTAGTTTCAGACCGACGTCTTCGGCTTGCAGCAGGATCTGCTTGAGCGCCAACAGTTTGGGCACGTAGTGCCTGGTTTCCCGCGGCAGTCGCAGGCTCAGGTAATCGGTGTCCAGACCGCGCGCGCGATTGCGGCGAATGGCGCGGTTTACCGAGCCCTCGCCCCAGTTGTAGGAGGCCAGGGCGAGGAACCAGTCACCGCCATGCAGCTTGTGCAGTGCCTGCAGGTAGTCGAGCGCCGCACGGGTCGACTCGACCACATCGCGCCGGTTGTCCACCCACCAGTTCTGCTTCAGGTCGTAGGCGCGGCCGGTCGAAGGAATGAATTGCCAGAGCCCCGCCGCCTCGGCATTGGACAGCGCGGTCGGGTTCATCGCACTCTCGACGAATGGCAGCAGCGCGATCTCGGTCGGCATCCCACGCCGCTCGATCTCCTCGACGATGTGGTACAGGTAGCGGCTGGCCCGGGTCATCATCCGGTCCAGATATTCGGGCTGTGCCAGATACGACCGCACCTTCGACGACACCAGCGGTGTGTTCAGTTCCGGCAGACCGAAGCCGGCGCGTATGCGTGTCCAGATGCTGTCGTCGGCAATGTGCTCGACGCGCCGCGTCGGCTCGAGTTCGGTCGCCCCTGCGGCATCCTTGGTCTCGAGCGAGCGAATCAGCCGGTCGATCTCCGCGCGGTCGTTCATGACCTCGCCTACGGATTCGTCGGCCCCCAGCAGGCGACGTTCGCGGATGACGTCCACGCGCGCCAGATTGCGCGGCTGCGCGCCTGGTTCGCGCCCGCCGACGCTTGCCGGCTGGCGCGCGTCGACACCCGGGCGGGTTCCCGCATCGGACGCCGGTGGCAGGGGCACACTCGAGCAGGCCGCCAACGCCATCGTGATCGCCGCCGCCATGATCGAACGCGCGCGCGCGCCGCCGGCGGCGCGCAAAAACCCCGCTCGTATGCTAGTACGATGCTTCAAAACCAGCCCCCAAGTATTTGATCCTAAAGGATTAGGAGCAATGCTACGCAAGCGGGTAGGCGGTGGTCAAGTCGCGCGAAAGACGTCCTTCCAGCCGCGCAGGCCGGCAAAGGCCGCACCCTCGTCCGCCGGCGCACTGCCGAGATGCTCGGTCAGGGCCGCCAGGACCCCGGGCTGCGCGGTGCGCAGGAAGGGGTTGCTGGCGAGCTCGATTCCGATCGACGATGGCACGGTTGCCAGACCGTCAGCGCGCATCTGTTGCGCTTCCGCCATACGCTTCGCCACGATCGGGCCGTTGGGTTCGGCCGCCCGGGCGAAGTGAAGGTTGGATACCGTGTACTCGTGGGCGCAGAAAACGAGCGTGTCTTCTGGGAGCGCGGCCAGCTTCTTCAGCGAGGCCAGCATCTGTTGCGGGTTGCCCTCGAACATGCGACCACAGCCGGCCGCAAACAAGGTATCGCCGCAAAACAGGACCGGGCGCGGATCGCGGTCGCCGAGTCTAGGCAGGTAGTAGGCGATGTGGGTGCGGGTGTGTCCCGGCACCTCGATCACCCGGAACGAGAGCGCCGGCGCCGTCAACTGGCGAGCATCGCCGCCCGAAAGCGGTTCGGTGATGCTCGGAATTCGGTCGAGATCGCTGGCAGGGCCGAACACGGGGCACGCCCAGCGGTCGACGAGTTCGCTGACGCCGCCGGTATGATCGCCGTGATGATGTGTGGTCAGGATCGCTGCCAGGCGCAGCCCGTGATGTTCGAGCGCGGCCTGGACCGGTTCGGCGTCGCCCGGATCGACAACTGCGGCATTGCCGGCTATGTCCTTGATCAGCCAGAGGTAATTGTCGTCGAACGCCGGCACACGGATAATGTCGGCATGCGGCGCGGCCGCATGGTGCCACGGCCAGTTCGTGCGCGATTCGGTGCCGCTGTCGGAAGCCATTCAGTGTCCTCGCTGTCGTGAACAAGCCCGAAATCATTATAGAGACGGCCTCCCGGACCGACAGTGCCGACGGTCATTGCCCGGTGCCGTCGATGCAGGCCGGCCCCGCGGCGCCCGGGCCGTCGCCGGCCACCCCGGCTGGCGCCGGCGAGGCACGTGCGGGCAGCGGCGGCGGTCCGGGTGGCCCGAACGGCCAGCGCGCGCCGGCTCCGGATTGGCGGGACTGGCTGGCTTCCCCGATCGGTCGCTATGTGCTCGACTGGGAGCAGGAACAACTCGATCGCATGGTCGCCGATGTCTTCGGCTACGTGGCGCTGCAGTGCGGCATGCGCGAGTTGCTGTCGCTGCGTCAGAACCGCGCGCTGTCGCGACTGACCGTGACCCGCAGCGATGATGCCGCCCACTACGGCGCGGATCACCGTCGGCCCGATCTGGTGATCGACACCTACGAAGAGCTGCCGTTTACGTCGGATTCGATCGATCTGGTCGTCCTGCCTCATGTGCTCGAGTTCGCCGACGATCCCCACCAGGTTCTGCGCGAGGTGGCGCGTGTCCTACGTCCCGAGGGCCGGTTGATCATGACAGGGTTCAACCCGGTCAGCCTTTGGGGGCTGGCGCAGATGCTTGCGCGCCTGCAGGGCCGCAGCCTGATGCCGGCGCAGGGGCATTTCATTGCGCTGCCGAGGCTGCGCGACTGGCTCAAACTGCTCAGCTTCGAGGCCGAGCGGGGCGGTTACGGCTGCTACCGGCCGCCGGTACGATCGGCCCGTTGGTTGGAGCGAACCGCGTTCATGGAGCCGGCCGGTGATCGTTGGTGGCCGATACTCGGTGCGGTCTATGCTCTGGCTGCCGTCAAGCGGGTGCGTGGCATGAGGATCATCGGGCCGGTCTGGCGCCAGCGTGGCCGGCGCGGTCGCGCGCCGGCGGTCGTGACCAGTTCGCGGGTGGGCCAACCGCGTGTGAGCGAGCGCATCCGTCGCTGAAGCGCGCTCCGGGGCGCGCGCAGATCGCTCAGACCGGGCGATACATGTAGTCGCGCGTCATTGGCTGGTCGATTTCGTCGCGGCCCTCGGTGTGCTGCGGTCGTGCAACCAGTAACTGGTAGATGTTGATCCAGCCGGCATCGAAGGCATGCGCGCAGCCGGCAAGGTAGGCGCGCCAGATTCGCGTGCGCATCTCGCCGGCGATCGCACGGGCTTCGTCGATGCGGTGCTCGAGACGTTCGGACCACGCCCACAAGGTGAAACCATAGTGACGTCGCAGCGACTCGGCATCGAGCAGCTCCAGGCCCGCCCGAGATAGTTCCGAGATCGCCAGCGAAACATGCGGTAGCTCGCCGTCGGGGAAAACGTAGCGACCGATGAACTCGCCGCCACCAAGGCCCACGCTGCGACTGTCGGGGTCGGCCGAGGTGATGCCGTGATTGAGCGCGATGCCGCCCGGTTTGAGCAGGCGGTGGACACAGGAGAAGTACTCGTGCAGTTGCTTCAGACCGACGTGCTCGAACATGCCGACCGAACTGATCCTGTCGTAGTGGCCCGCCTCGCCGACATCGCGGTAGTCCTGTCGACGGATCTCGACCTGATTCGCGAGACCGGCTTCGGCCGCCCGCTGCGAGGCGAGTTCGAACTGGCGGTCGGACAACGTGATGCCGACCACTTTGCAGCCATAATGGCGCGCGGCGTGCAGGGCGAGCGCGCCCCAGCCGCAGCCGATGTCGAGCAGCCGCATGCCGGCCGACAACCGCAGCTTGCGGCAGATGAGATCGAGCTTGGCGACCTGGGCTGCCTCGAGCGAGATGCTGGGATGCTCGAAATAGGCACACGAGTAGACCAGCTGATCGTCCAGAAACAGCCGGTAGAAGTCGTTCGAGACATCGTAGTGATAGTGGATGGCGTCGCGATCGCTTTGCCGCGTGTGACGGCGCGCCCAGGTGGGCAGCGCCCCCAGCCGGGAACTCGTTCCCGCCTCGGCCAGCTGACTGGCGACATGGATCACGTCCCGGATGCTGCCCTCGGCATCGATCGCGCCCTCGACGTAGGCTTCGCCGAGGCGCTCGAGCGTGGGGGGCAGCAGATAGCGAAGCGCCTTGGCATCACGCACCTTGATCGCGACGCGCGGATCCTCGCCGAGCGAATGCTCGCTGCCATCCCAGAGGATCACCCGTGCCGGCACGGGGTGCTTTTGTCGGATGCTGCCCAGGAACCGGGCCAACTGACCACTAATCATGCAAGCTCCCCTGAACCGTGGTTGAACGAGGGACGGTGGTCGTTACGATCACCCGCTGGCCGCGGCGGGACAACTGGCGGACCAGACTCCCCGCCTCTGACCACTTGTGCCGCCAGCTTAGAATTCAGCAGCGACGGCGACAAGCACTTTCTCAGCGTGCGGCCGTGACTTAATTCGCATTTTTCCCCCATATGAAAAATATAATCATCTATACGGACGGTGCTTGTAAGGGCAATCCGGGCCCCGGAGGCTGGGGTGCGCTATTGATCTGCGGCGAGCACGAGCGTGAGTTGTTCGGCGGCGAGGCGCGCACCACCAATAACCGTATGGAGTTGACAGCGGTCATCGAAGCTTTGCAGGTGCTGCGAAGCGAGGCCCCGGTCACGATCTACACGGATTCCCAGTATGTACAGAAGGGCATCACCGAATGGCTGGCCGGGTGGCGTGCGCGCGGCTGGCGGACGGCGGCTCGGCAACCCGTCAAGAACGCCGACCTCTGGCAGCGCCTTGCCGAGTTGGCTGATGCTTTCGACATTCAATGGCGCTGGGTTCGGGGCCACAGCGGGCACCCCGGCAACGAACGTGCCGATGCTCTGGCCAATCGTGGCGTCGCCCGTGCCGGGCCGCGATGACAGACCCGGCGCGAGCATCTGCCGAGCCCCGCCCCTGACCCCAGACGCTCGAGGCCGGGTATCGGCGCTTTGGCAGCTCTGTTCCAACCTCACTCGACTCGGATGAACCGATGGCCCGAACGCTGACCACATTGATCGCCGTCGCATTGCTGCTGGTGCTGGGCTGGGGAGCATTCGAATGGCAGCAGACGGGCCGGATCCCGTGGCTGGCGGCCCTGACCGGGCCGGCCGACGGCGCCAGGAAGATCGACGGTGCCGTGTCCGGCGCTGCGGCCGACAAGCCGGCCGGCAACCCGTCGGGCAAACCCGGCGCCCCGGGTGGCAGGCCGGCCACGGCCGCGGCGCAGGGCAGGCCGGGAGGCGGCGCACGGGCCACTGTGGTCACGGTGACCAAAGCCGTCGGGCGCGACATCGAGGACCAGGTCACCGCCGTCGGTTCCTTGCTCGCCGCCCAGTCGGTGATGGTCAAGCCGGAGATCGCCGGGCGTATCGACGCGGTCGGGGTGTCCGATGGCCAGAGCGTCAAGGCCGGTACCGAAATGTTCAGGCTCGATCGGTCGGTGACGGAGGCCGAGCTGGCGCAGGCCAGGGCCGAACTGGGCCTTGCTCGCGCGAACCTCAAACGCACCACCAATCTCGCCAGCCAGGCGTTCGTCAGCGAGCGGTCCCGGGACGAGGCGCGCAGCAACGTCGAGGTCCTGGAGGCGCGCCTGCAGGTCGTGCAGGCGCGTCTCGACAAGACGCGCATCCGCGCCCCCTTCGATGGCGTGGTCGGTCTGCTGGAGGTCAGTCTCGGCGACTATGTCCAGGCCGGCGCGCCGCTCGTTCGGCTCGACGATCTGTCCACACTCAAGCTCGACATGCGGGTGCCGGAGCGGCTGTTCTCCCGACTACGTACGGGATTGCCCATCCGGGTCGGCTTCGATGCCTATCCCGGTCGCGAGTTCACTGCCCAGGTCGAGACCATCGACGCCCGGCTCGACGACAGCGGCCGCTCGGTGATCATTCGCGGGCGGGTCGAGAACGGTGACCGGCTCCTGCGTCCGGGCATGTTCGCGCGGGCACGGCTGGTGATCGGTCGGCGCGAGAATGCGGTCATGGTGCCGGAGGCCACGATCGTGCCGGACGCGGAAGGCCAGTTCGTCTACCGGGTCGACGGCGGTATGGCCAAGCGCGTCGCGGTCAGCCTCGGCGCCCGCGAAGACGGCTTGATCGAGGTGCTCGACGGGCTTGCGATCGGCGATACTGTCGTGCTCGCCGGCCAGATCAACCTGCGCGGGGCGCAGGCGCCCGTGCGCATCGTCGAGCCGCAGGCCGAGCAATCCGCCCCGGTCACACGCTGATACCGACGGGCAGGCACGCTCGCGCAAAGCCGTGGGTCACGGCCCCTTGGAGTCGCTCTGATGAAGCTATCCGATACCTGCATCGCCCGGCCGGTGTTCGCCACGGTGCTCTCGCTCGTGCTCGTGCTGCTCGGACTGGTGTCATACAACCGCCTGCAGATCCGCGAGTATCCGAACATCGACGAACCGGTCGTGTCGGTGCGCACCGACTACCTCGGTGCGTCTGCCGAGATCATCGAGTCTCAGGTCACCAAGCCGATCGAGGACTCGGTCGCGGGCATCGAGGGTGTCGACGTCGTCACGTCGAACTCCCGAGCCGAACGCAGCCAGATCACCGTGCGCTTCCGGCTCGATCGAGATCCCGACAGCGCGGCGGCCGACGTGCGCGATCGTGTCTCGCGGGTGCGCGGAAAGTTGCCCGCGGACATCGAAGAGCCCATCGTTTCCAAGGTCGAGGCCGACGCCCGAGCGGTGGTATGGCTGGCCTTCTCGTCGGCGACCCGCTCCGCGCTCGAGGTGTCCGATCTCGCCACCCGCTTCGTCAAGCCCCGACTGCAGACCCTGCCGGGTGCCGCCGATGTGCAGATCTTCGGTGATCGCGTCTATGCCATGCGCATCTGGATCGAACCCGACCGCCTGGCGGCATTCGGATTGGCGGTCTCCGACATCGAGGACGCGTTGCGCCGACAGAACGTCGAGATACCGACCGGCAAGATCGAGAACAACACTCGCGAGCTGAGCGTCATTTCGCGTACCGATCTGAACGACAAAGCCGAGTTCGAGCGGGTGGTGGTGCGGGTCGTCGATGGCTATCCGGTTCGCATCCGTGATGTGGCGAGGGTGGCAGTCGGACCCGAGGCCGAGCGTAGCATCGTCCGATTCAACGGCCAGAACGCGGTCGCGATGGGCCTGATCAAGCAGGCCACCGCCAACCCGCTGATCCTCTCCGAGGCATTGCGCGAAGCGTTGCCGACGCTTCAGGCCGATTTGCCCGACGATGTCTCGGTGACGGTCGCCTACGACTCGACGGTGTTCATCGAGCGCTCGATCGCCGCCGTGTTCAAGACGATCGCCGAAGCCGTGGTACTGGTCGCAATGGTCACGTTCCTTTTCCTCGGTGGCCTGCGCGCAGCCATCATCCCGCTGGTCACGATTCCCGTCTGCCTGGTGTCGGCATTCTCGTTGATCGACTTTTTCGGTTTCTCGATCAACACGCTGACCTTGCTCGCGCTGGTCGTTGCGATCGGGCTGGTCGTCGATGACGCGATCGTGGTGCTGGAGAACGTTCACCGCCACCTCGAACGAGGTCTCGATCCCATTCGCGCGGCGTTGACCGGTACCCGCGAGGTCGCGTTCGCGGTGGTTGCGATGACGCTCACGCTCGCGGCGGTGTTTGCGCCGGTCGCGTTCTCGACCGGACGCACGGGGCGATTGTTTACGGAGTTCGCGCTGACGCTTGCCGGCGTGGTCATCGTTTCGGGCTTCCTGGCGTTGACGCTCTCGCCGATGATGTGCTCGCGTTTGCTCGGACACGGCGCGCCGGCGCGCTGGTTCGAGCTGACCATGGACCGCTGGTTGCGTGCCCTGACCAATGGTTACACGGCGGCCCTGGGCTGGGTGATCCGCCTGCGCTGGCTGATGGTCTTGCTGGCGCTCGCGCTGCTCGGTGCGGCCGGCTGGCTGTACACCAATACCCGTTCCGAGCTCGCGCCGACCGAGGATCGTGGTGTCTTCGTCACCGTGTTCTCGGTGCCCGAGGGTTCGTCGATCTGGTACACCAACGGTTATGCCGACCGCATCGAACGCGAGATCATGCAGATCCCGGGCTTTCGGCGCATCTTCATGATCGCCGGTAATCCCACGGCAACCCAGGGGCTGGCATTCAGCGGACTGGTCGACTGGGGAGAGCGCGACTACAGCACGATGGACGTGATCCGCCAATTGCAGCCCAAGCTCTTCGGCATTCCGGGCATTCGCGCATTCGCGGTGGCGCCCCCGTCGCTGGGCGCATCGCCGCGTTCGCGGCCGATCAATCTGGTGGTCATGAGTTCGCTGTCCTATGCCGAGTCGGAGGCCAGGATCGAGCCGTTGCTCGAGGACATGCGTGCCAGCGGCCTGATGCAGGGTATCGATACCGACCTCAAACTAAACAAACCCGAATTGCGCATCCGCGTCGATCGCGACCGGGCGGCCGATGCGGGCGTTTCCGTCGACACCATCGGACGCACGCTCGAGACCATGCTCGGCGGACGTCGCGTCGGAACCTTCAAGCAGAACAGCGAGGAGTACAACGTGATCGTGCAGGTCGAGCCCGACGAGCGTCGTTCGGCCGAGGTGATCGATGGCATCTTCCTGCGCGCGCGCAGCGGCGTCATGGTGCCGTTGTCGTCGATGGTTGAAGTGCGTCCGCAGATCGGCGCGCGCGAGCTCAATCACTTCGGGCAGCGGCGGGCCATCATGGTCACGGCCAGTCTCGCGCCCGGGGCCGCCATGGGCGATGCGCTCGCGGTCATCCAGCAGGCTGTCGAGAAGCATCTCCCCGAGGGTTTCACAACCGACTACGACGGTCCCACGCGTGAGTTCGTGCAGTCGTCCAGCGCATTGCTGTTCACCTTCGTGCTGGCGCTGGCGTTCATCTATCTGGTGCTGAGCGCGCAGTTCGAGAGTTTCATCGATCCGTTCACGATCCTGATCGCCGTGCCGCTGTCGCTGGCGGGCGGGCTCGCCTTGCTGAAGTTCACCGGGGGTACGCTGAACGTCTACAGCCAGATCGGACTGATCACCCTGGTGGGACTGATCGCCAAGCACGGGATCCTGATCGTCGAGTTCTCGAATCAGTTGCGCGACGGCGGTGCCGATCTGCGCGCGGCGGTCATCGAGGCCTCCAGCCTGCGTCTGCGTCCGATCCTGATGACCACGTTCTCGACCGTTCTGGGCGCCGTGCCGCTGGCGATCGCCACTGGCGCGGGCTCGGAGAGCCGGGTCCAGATCGGCATGGTGATCGTTGGCGGCATGTTGTTCGGCACCTTGATGACCCTGTTCGTGGTGCCCGCCATCTACTATTTGCTGGCCCGAAAACGCCATGTCGTGCAAGGCATCGCGGAGCAGCCCGCTCTGGAGCCGGGCGCATGAGGCAGATCGTTCTCGATACCGAGACCACCGGCCTGTCCGCGGCCGACGGTCACCGAATCATCGAGATCGGCTGCGTCGAGCTGATCAACCGGCGGCTTACCGGTCGCAATCTGCACCGATTCGTCAATCCCGAGCGTGAGATCGACGAAGGCGCGATCGCCGTGCACGGCATCACGTTGGATCAACTCCGCGACAAGCCGCGATTCGCCGACGTCGCCGACGAGTTCGTCGCCTTCGTCGATGGCGCCGAACTATTGATCCACAATGCGCCGTTCGACATCGGATTCCTGGATGCCGAGATGCGGCGTCTCGACAAGCCGGCGATGGCGTCCGTCGTCGGCGGGGTCACCGACACGCTTGCCATGGCGCGGGAACTGCATCCGGGCCGGCGCAACTCGCTCGATGCCCTCTGTGATCGCTACGGCATCTCGAACGCGCATCGCACCTTGCACGGCGCATTGCTCGATGCCGAGTTGCTCGCCGACGTGTATCTGGCCATGACCCGTGGCCAGGACAGTCTCGAGATCATCGGCCACCCGGGCCTGGACGATGACGGCGGCCGCAGCATCGGCAGTTGGCCACCTCGTGGCGGCGTCCGGTTGGCCGAGTCGCCCGATGCGGCTGCCGCGCATGCGGCGATGCTTGCCGAGATGGCGGCCGAGAGTGGCCAGCCTGCCATCTGGGAACGCCCGCAGGCAGCCTGAACCCGGCAGCGCAAGTGCATCGGACGCGGGCGGAGTCTCATTGGAGCGCGCGTACCGGATCCGGCCAGGCCGAACGCGTTGCCGAGGCCGTTCCCGTCTTGGTGGTCGGCCCTGCCGCCGCCGGGCACATGCCGGTCTCCAGCCAATCGAGGGCCGCGGCAGTCAGCGTCTCGTTCGCCTCGCCGAGTTGGCCCGCGCCGTCGTCGACCACCGGGCAATCCGGGATCAGGCCGTCGTAGTAGTCACGTACCCCGAGCGGGCTCTCGAGCGAAAACGTGACGATGTTGAAGACCAGGTCCTCGAAGGTGGTCGGCGTGAAACCCACCGGTTTGCCACAGGTGGTCGATCCGATGCGGGCGCCCGGGTGCCAGGCCGAAATGCCGAGGATCATTGCCTCGGATGCCGAGCAGGTGTTGCCGTCGGTCAACCAGACCAGCCGATCGAAGCGCCCGGCACGTGGGTCTTCGCGGAACAGATAAGCGCGATTGGACGAGTCGTGCGCATCGTTGAAGCGTAGCTGGGTCATGGTCCGGCCGGCCATCTCGGCAATCGCCGAGCCCACCGTGGCGGCGGTGGCGATCAGGCCGCCGCCATTGGTGCGCAGATCGACGATCAGGTCCTGGGCGCCAGCCGCCAGCAGGCGATCGAGTGCGTCCTGCCAGGGGGCCACCCCGGGTTCGGCGAACGCATGAAACGCGAGATAGCCGATACGCCGACCGGCGCGCTCGAACACCGCGTCGGCGAGCACATAGGTGATATCGAACAGACCCTTGGTCACGGTCGGTTCGCGTTGCGTGCCGTGATCGTCGAGGGTGAACCGGCGCACGATGCCGGTCTCGACCGGCCCGAACGCTGCATCCAGACGACCCTCCGCCTGTAACGAAGCGATCGACTCGCCGTCGATCGCGAGAATGCGTTGGCCGCGTCGCATGCCCGCTGCATAGGCCGGAGAATTCGGAGATACCATCAACAAGAGGAGATCGGCGGCGCGGATGCGGTACAGGATCCCGAACGCGATGGTCTGCCCGTCGGCGTAAAAGCGCTCCTGCGACTGCGCATCGACGACGTTGCTATAGCGATCCTCGCTCACCCGCAAAGCCTCCAGCGCCTGTCCGACGTCGGCAAAGCTGGTGGGCTCGATCTGCACGGGCAGCCGGTCGCGCCACAGATACCAGCTTTTCATGGTTTCGATCAGGTAGCTGATCTTGTCGGTTGCCGGGGCGGTGTCGGTCCCGCCACCGCCTCCACCACCACAACCGGCGATCAGAAGCAGGGCGGTGAATGCCGCCGTGAGCCCGGCGTGGCGGGCACGGCAGCGGCTTGGCCGGACGACGGCGGAGAAAAGGGCTGGCATGCGACGATCATAGCGCCGTGTCGCCCGGCGGCAAGGCGGGCGCGCGGCGGCCGTCCGCCGGTTCGCGCCACTCGTCGCCGGCGCGCCGATTCAGCCGCGCCCGCCGTGCGGATTGCTACACTTCGGTGAAGTCTGTGGAGTTCACATGAAAGAAAGCCGCCAGCCTCGGGGTGGGCGAGACCGCAAAGGTCACCTGTCGGCCGATGCCGAACGCCTGGTCACCGCGGCGCTGGGCATCGCCAATTCGGGCAGTCGTGTCGAGGATCGCTACTGGGATGCGTTGCTCGGCGAGCGTCTGGCGCGCTTGCTGGCCAACGGTCATGCGCAGCCGGTCTACGACGCGCTCGAGCGTCTCAACCAGACCGATCCCGACTCGTACGGAGCCCTGATCGAGGCAGTCGAGGAACACTCCGAGTCCGTCACGGTCGAAGGCGACGACGGTCCCTGGCAGATTCTGCTGATTTCGGCGCCGCTGGTCGCCTGGACCCGGTTCGCGATCCCCACCGGTGCCATTGCGCGTGCGCTGCGCGACAGTCTCGTCGATTCCCTGCGGTCGCTGGTGCTGGCCCAGGGGGCCCGTTTGTACCTGATGCCCAGCCTGCTGAGCATCGATCAACTGCCGCGCGATTACGCCGATCTGCGCCGTCTGACCGCACGTCTCGGCGAAGCCTGCCTGCGCGAGACGCCGCCCAACGGACAACGCGATCTGCCCGAGGCCGCCGACATGCTTGCCGATGCCCGCTTCCTGGTCGGCGCGGTCGCGGTTCGACCCGGCGACCCTGTCTTCCGCTGGCAGAACGCCGATCTGCGTGAGCAGGGCGGTCGGGTCCAGGCGCTCGAGAAATGGGTCGAGCATGCTCGTCCGATTGCCGAGCAGTTGCTGCCGGGCTGCGGTTTCGAGTGTCTGCTGCCGGATGCCTATCACATCAATATGCGCGAATCCGACCGGCGGGTGCGCCCTTACGGCATTCGCGCGTCCGTGCACTTCCTGACGCACGCGCTCGATGTCGAGCCGGCCGAGATCCGCGCCGTGGTGGCCGGCTTCGGTTTCGAGCGAGTCGATGAGTACCGTATCGGTCTGAGTGTCGACCGCGACGGCGAGGATGTCGCGCACGGTGTCGTGTGGCCGTTGCTCGGTGCCGAGTCCGAGCAGGACGATCCGCCGCCGCTGACCCGCATCCGCCAGTGTTTGCGCGAGGCCGGTATCACGGAGATATCGGTCTGGCCCAATGTCACCGAGCCCGAATATTGCGAGGACTGTGGCGCGCCCATGTACCCGAACGACAAGGGCGAGGTCGTACACGCGGAACTACCCGGTGACGTGTCGGCCGATCAGGGCCACTTCCACTGACGGCGTCGTCGGCGCGGGTTCAACGGGCCGCTGCCGAGCGGGCGACGTCGATCCTTTCGCTCAGGTATGACCAATAGAAGTCGTCGCTGGCATATCCGACCAGGCGAGGCGCGATTTCGCCCTGCGCACCCAGGAACAGCACGGTGGGCGCCAGGCGCACGCCGAGTTCACGCGCCCAAGGGCCCACCTTGGTGGCGCTTCCCTTGAACTCCGCCGGCCACGATTCAGGCAGCGGCGGCAGCGGTGAGTCGTCTTCGAGCGATATTTCGTAGACAGGCAGGTCGTCGTAGGCCGCGTCCGCCCGTAGCGGGCCAAGCTGGCGAGAACGCACCAGGGTGCAAAAACCGCAGCCCGGTAACGACATCAGCACGATGGCGCGTGCGCCGGGCCGATTCAGGTGCTGCAGCAAGGGGACGATGCCGCCTCGAATGCCGGCCTCGCGGGTATTCGGAACCGTGCGCGCCACGAGCCCGCCGGCTTCGTTCTGGGCCGAGGCCGGCGTTGGCAGCATCGGCGCCGCGCCGATGGCGACGAGCCAGGCGCAGGCGAGGCCGCGCAGGGCGACCGCCCTGATGGTGTGGCCGGCAAACCGTGGCCGGTTTGCGCTGAAGGAAATCCGTTCACAGTCCTGCACGACGACCTCTACTCGGTTGGCGGCTTGACTATATACGGATATGTGCATATAGTGCTAGACATGCTTGGCGGTGGCAGGGTGATTTTGCGCCGTCTGCAGGCTTGAACATCGAAGCCCGGCAGCAACGGGCTCACGTGGTGGGAGACGACCCTGGACGAGCTGGAACCGATGTTGGAGGGCGTGGCGCGCTACTTCAGCCTGCTATCGGATCCCACCCGCTTGCGGATCATGCACACGATCTGCAGCGTGGAGAAGTCGGTCACGCAGATCGTGCGTGAGACCGGCGCGGCTCAGACCAATGTGTCCCGCCACTTGAGCACTTTGTACGGGGCTGGGGTGCTCTCGCGTCGCAAGTCCGGAAATTTCATCTTTTACCGAGTATCCGACCAGACCTTGATCGAGATCTGCCGCACGGCGTGTGTGCATTTCGCGGCGCGCCACGAATCGGACGAGCCCGCGGTCGCACAGGCCTTGTCCTTGGCCGAAGGATTCGCGGCGGGCGAGGTTGCTCCCGGTTCCGCGGCAGGCAGCGCCGATCGGGAAGCCGGGTCGAACTAAGCCGATTGTTCCGCCAGGAGAGTGTGTTGAGCGAACCCAAGATACCGGGGCGTGTGAAGGCTGCGCCCGAGAATTTCCTTGCAGGCGAGGACATGGCGCAGGCGCGTCAGGCGCGGCGCAGCTTCATGGGCAAGGCGCTCGCGATGGGCGCGGGCGCGAGTGCGGCGCAGTTGAGCGCGGCTCGCCAAGCCCGGGCGGCCGAGGGTGATGCCGCGATTCTCGAACTGCCTGCGCACACCACGGGTCTGGGGCAGCCGGTAGCGGCGCGTGGCTATGGCCTGCCGTCGCGCTGGGAAAGCAATCTGCAGCGCCGCCAGAGCCCGGGTCTGACCCAGGTTGCCGCGGCATCGGTGAGCTTCTGTCCGCTGCAAGGCCTGTTCGGCATCATCACGCCGAACGGTCTGCACTTCGAACGCCATCATCAGGGGTGGTGGGATATCGACCCCAGCGGCCACCGCCTGATGATCAACGGTTTGGTCAAGGCGCCGCGAGTGTTCACGATGGACGACCTGCTGCGCATGCCGGCGGTCTCGCGCATTCACTTCATCGAGTGCGGCGCCAACACGGGCATGGAGTGGAGCCGGGTAGCGGTGCCCACGGTGCAGTACTCGCACGGCATGCTGTCGTGTTGCGAGTTCACCGGGGTCAAGCTCTCGACGCTCCTCGACATGTGTGGCGCCGATCTGGCCAAGGGCAAATACGTGCTCGCCGAAGGTGCCGACGGCTCGTCGATGACCCGCACGATCGCCATCGAAAACGCGATGGACGACGTGATCGTCGCCTGGGCCATGAACGGCGAAATGCTTCGCCCCGAGAACGGCTACCCGCTGCGTCTGGTCGTGCCTGGCGTGCAGGGCGTGTCCTGGGTCAAGTACCTTCGCCGCATCGAGGTCGGCGATCAGCCGTTCTACACCAAGGACGAGGTCATCCACTACATCGATCTGATGCCCGACGGGCGTCACCGGCAGTTCACCTCGATCCAGGAGGTGAAATCCGTGATCACGACTCCCTCGGGCGGTCAGTTTCTGCTCGACAAGGGCTACTACAACGTCACCGGTCTGGCCTGGTCGGGGCGTGGCAAGGTCAAGCGCGTCGACGTCTCGTTCGACGGCGGACGCAACTGGCGCGAGGCCCGGCTCGAGGGACCACCACTCAGCAAGGCGCTCACGCGCTTCAACGTCGATTGGGTCTGGGACGGCGGTCCGGCCGTGCTGCAGAGCAGGGCAACCGACGAAACCGGCCATGTTCAACCCAAGATCAACCAGCTGCGCGCGGTGCGAGGCACGCGGTCGATCTATCACAACAACGCGATCCAATCGTGGCGTGTGGCCGAGACCGGTGAGGTGTTCAATGTTCAGGTTTACTGAGGAATCGGCGATGCGAAAACGGGTTTCGCGATGCCTGTCGGCCGTCGTGGTCGGTGCGGCGATGTCGCTTGGCGCGAGCGCGGTCGCGGCCGATCAGCCATGGTCGCATCTGGGCCGAACGGCCACCAAGGCGGAGGTTGCCGCCTGGGATATCGACGTGCGTGCCGACTTCAAGGGGCTGCCGGCCGGCAAGGGCAGCGTCGACGAAGGCATGGAGGTGTGGGAAGGCAAGTGCGCGAGTTGTCACGGAATCTTTGGTGAGTCGAACGAGGTGTTCACGCCGATCATCGGCGGCACGACCCCCGAGGACATCGAGAACGGCCGCGTCGCCTCGTTGCGTGATCCGAACTATCCGCAGCGCACGACCATGATGAAGGTGTCACAGGTATCCACCCTGTGGGACTACATCAATCGGGCGATGCCCTGGAATGCGCCGAAATCACTCAGCGCCAACGAAGTGTTCGCGGTGGTTGCCTACTTGCTGAACATGGCCGGTGTGGTCGAGGATGACTTCGTGCTGTCGCCCGAGACCATGGCGCAGGCACAGGCGCGCCTGCCCAATCGCAATGGCACGGTCGACTACGACGGGCTCTGGCTCGCCAACGGTCAGCCCGATGTGCAGGGTAGCGACTGCATGAAGGACTGCGCCACCGAGATCGACATCCGCTCGTTCCTGCCCGACTATGCCCGCAACGCCCACGGCAATCTCGCCGAGCAGAACCGGGTGGTGGGGGCAGTGCGCGGTGCCGACACCTTCAAGCCCGCGCCCAAATCGCTGGACGAGACCCGTGAGCTGGCAGGCAAGCCGGTGCTCGCGGCCGATGGTGCCGGCAAGACCGACGACGAATCGCCCGAGATGATGGCCCTGGCCGGCAAGTCGAACTGCTTGGCCTGCCATGGCGTCGACCGCAAGCTCGTCGGCCCGGCCTTCGTCGATATCGCGAAGAAATACGCCGGCAATGATGGCGCGCCCGACTTGCTTGCCAAGCGCGTTCGCGAAGGTGCCCAAGGCACTTGGGGGCCGGTTCCGATGCCCGCCAACCCGCTCGTGTCCGATGCCGACGCGAAACGGCTGGTCAAATGGATTCTCGGTAGGTGACGACCACCCTGGTGCCCGGATTCGCAATGCGGTAACGTGTTGACGCGCCGGGGCCGAAGTGGTCGGGTCTCCCGCCTTGATCAGGCGATACGGTCGTCGCAACCGGTCGCCGAAACCAACCACACCTCAGGAGGAATCATGATGAAATCAAGCAGGCGTTCCGTGCTCCAGGCAGCTGGCGCCGGCGGACTGTACGCCGCGTTGGTGGCCGCGGGCATGCTTAAGCCGGGCACGGCCGAGGCGTCCGAGTTCGAGGCCGCATTCAAGTCCAAGGGCGTCAAGGGCGGCCTCGAGGCCTTCGGCGCCGCCGGCGCCGAGAAATCCGACAAGGTCCAGTTGATCGCGCCCGACATCGCCGAGAACGGCGCCGTCGTCCCGATGGGCATCGCCAGCGACCTTCCGAACACCGAAATGATGGCCTTGCTGATCGAGAAGAACCCGAACTCGCTCGCCGGCGCCTACGAGGTCCTGCCCGGCATGCTGCCCGAGGTCACCATGCGGGTGAAGATGGGCCAGAGCTCCGATGTGGTCGCGCTGGTCAAGGCCGACGGCAAGTTCTACATGGCCAGCAAAGAGGTCAAGGTCACGCTCGGCGGTTGCGGCGGCTGAGCCCGCCCAGCGCACGAAGCGACTTTCACGAACGAACAGCAATAGAGGAGTAGCGTCATGGGCGATCCGATGCGCATTCGCGCCAAGGTCAAGGACGACATCGTCGATGTCCGCGTGCTGATGGCACACGAGATGGAAACCGGGCAGCGCAAGGACAGCAGCGGCAAGGTGGTGCCGGCCTGGTTCATCAGCGAAGTGGTAGCCTCGTTGAACGGCAAGCCGGTCATGAAGGCCCACTGGGGACCAGCGGTCGCGAAGAACCCGTATCTCGCATTCAAGGTCAAGGGCGGCAAGAAGGGCGATACCGTATCGGTGACCTGGAAAGACAACAAGGGCGATTCCCGCACCGATGAAGCGAAGGTAAGCTGACCCGGCAACCCCGTCACGGCGGGGTTTCCTCGTCTCGAGCCGACCCGATTCGGCTCGCCACACCCATTGTGTTCGTGTCGTTGGCTGCGCCCGTCAGGGCGTCGGGGGCCTGCGCTCGGGCACGAAAGAAGGAGAAGAAATCGTGAGACAACCGATTGGACGCGGTCGGCTCGCGCTCGGCCTGGGCGCGACGGTGCTGATGGCGTCGCTGCCGCTGGGCAATGCAATGGCCGACAGCGATGAAGTCAAGAAAGGCATCGACAAATACCGGGAGATGCTGCAAGACGGCAATCCGGCCGAGTTGACCGTCTGGCGCGGCGAGGAGCTGTGGGCCGAGAAGCGCGGGCCGAAGAACGCCAGTCTCGAGCAGTGCGATCTCGGCAAGGGCCCCGGTGTGGTCGAGGGCGCCGCCGCCGAAATGCCGCGCTACTTCGCCGACACCGATCAGGTCATGGATGTCGAATCGCGCATCGTGCACTGCATGGTGACGCTGCAGGGATTCGACCGCGCCGAGGTCATCAAGAAGCCTTTCTCCGGCGGTGGTCAGAAGCAGACCGATCTCGAGGCTCTGTCGGGCTACGTCTCGGAGGCCTCGCGTGGCTACGCGGTCAACTTACCGCAGAGTCATCCGAAAGAGGTCGCGGCCTACAAACGAGGGGAGCAGAGCTTCTTCTACGTGGGCGGCCCCTACGACTTCTCCTGTGCAACCTGCCACTCCAACGAAGGCTTGCGCATTCGTCTGCAAGAGCTGCCCAATCTCACGGAGGCGGGCCCCGCCGGCGCCGCGTTCACGTCCTGGCCGGCCTATCGTGTGTCGCAGGGGGCGCTTCGTTCGATGCAGTGGCGTATGTTCGACTGCTTCCGCCAGCAGCGGTTTCCCGCCCTGGAGTACGGCTCGCAAACTTCGATCGATCTGATCACCTTTCTCGGTGTGAAGGCCAAGGGCGCGAAAATGGCGACCCCGGCGATCAAGCGCTGATCAGGAGATGCACAGGATGAACAAGCACAACATGCGTTACTCGTTGATCGTCGGTTCGATCGCACTGGCCGGCTGTGTCACGCAGGTGGGAGCGGCCGACGACCTGACCGCCAAGAGCGATCCCGCGACCGTCGCCACGATCATCAAGCAGTCGTTTGCGGAAAGAGGCCAGGCCAAGCTCGATCGGCTGAACCAGTCCGAGGAGCAGGCGTTCTGCTCCGAGGCCGCGCGCACCGGCAAGATGGATCCGGTCAAGAAGGCGGCGCTCGAGAAGGCCGCGCTCGAGGCGGTCAAGTATCCGGCCGATGGTCAGTATCTGGGTGACTGGAAAAATGGCATGAAGCTGGCCGAGAAGGGTCGGGGCATGCAGTTCAGCGACAAACCCGGCTCGCAGGTGTTCGGCAACTGCTACGCCTGTCATCAGCTGGACACCGCCGAGATCTCGTTCGGCAACATGGGTCCCTCGCTGAACAATTACGGCAAGCTGCGCGGCAACAGCGAGGAAATCCTCAAGTACACCTGGGCTCGGGTCTGGAACTCGCACGCATTCAATGCCTGCAACGCCATGCCGCGCTTCGGTGCCGCCGGTCTGTTGACCGAAGCCGAAATCAAGGACGTCATGGCCCTGCTGCTCGACCCGCAGTCGCCGGTCAACAAATGAGGTGCCGCCGTCGCCCGCTGGCGCGGGCGACGTCGTCGCTGTCGCCGGGCGCGTGCCACTGATCGTGGCGCGAACCCGGCGACACCGACGCGGGAAGACCCACCGGCGGCTCAGGGCCGCCGGTGTCTTTTCGGCACGCTGGATGTTCATGCAGTCAGTCCACCCGGTGCAATGACCCGGGGCTATTCGGATGGTTCAGATGCAACGTCGTGAGTTTCTCAATGTGTTGGCGGCCGCATTCGCGGCCGGCATGGTTCTTCGTCCGCATGCGGCGATCGGTGCGACGGGGGCACAGGGCGCGGGTGCAGCGGCCGAGTCGATGTACGACATCGCCCGCTTCGGGCAGGTCAGCTTCCTGCACATGACCGATTGTCACGCGCAGTTGCGGCCGATCTATTTTCGCGAGCCGAGCGTCAACCTGGGTTTCGGTCAGGCTCTCGGTCGCCCACCACATGTGGTCGGCGAGGAACTGCTCAAGGCGTTCGGTATCAAGGCCGGCACGCCACAGGCGCACGCCTTCACTTATCTCGATTTCGAGGCCGCTGCCCGCACCTACGGCAAGGTCGGCGGCTTCGCGCATCTGGCCACCCTGGTCAAGCGCCTGCGTGCCTCGCGTCCCGGCGCCTTGCTGCTCGATGGCGGCGACACCTGGCAGGGCTCGGCGACCGCCTTGTGGACCCAGGCTCAGGACATGGTCGATGCCTGCAAGCTGCTGGGCGTCGACATCATGACCGGGCACTGGGAGTTCACCTACGGCATGGAGCGCGTCAAGCAGATCGTCGAGAACGACTTCGCCGGCCACATCGACTTCGTGGCCCAGAACGTCAAGACGACCGATTTCGAAGACCCGGTGTTTTCGCCCTACTCGATGCGCGAGATGAACGGAGTGCCGGTCGCCGTCATAGGTCAGGCCTTCCCCTATACGCCGATCGCCAATCCCCGTCACATGGTTTCCGAATGGAGCTTCGGCATCCAGGACATGCGCATGCAGGAGCTGGTCGACGAGGCTCGCGGCAAGGGTGCGCAGGTGGTCGTCGTGCTCTCGCACAACGGCATGGACGTCGATATCCAGATGGCCTCGCGGGTCACGGGCATCGACGCGATCTTCGGCGGTCACACCCATGACGGCATGCCGGCGCCGGTGATCGTCGACAACGCCGGGGGCAAGACGCTGGTCACCAATGCCGGTTCGAACGGCAAGTTCCTCGGCGTCATGGACTTCGAGGTCAAGGGCGGCAAGGTCACCGATTACCGCTATCGCCTGCTGCCGGTGTTCTCGAACATTCTGCCGGCCGACGTCGAAATGAGCGGCTTGATCGACAACATTCGTGCGCCGCACAAGGCCAGGCTCGAGGAGGTGTTGGCGGTCAGCCCGGAAGTGCTCTATCGTCGCGGCAACTTCAACGGCACCTTCGATCAGTTGATCGTCGATGCGCTGCTCGAGGTCAAGGGCGCGCAGATCGCGTTCTCACCGGGGTTTCGGTGGGGCACTTCGATCCTGCCGGGGCAGGGCATCACGCGCGAGCACGTCATGGATCAAACCGCCATCACGTATCCGCAAACGACCGTGACCGAAATGACCGGCGAATTCATCAAGACCGTGCTCGAGGATGTCGCCGACAACCTCTTCAATCCCGACCCCTACTACCAGCAGGGTGGTGACATGGTGCGCGTGGGCGGCCTGACCTATGCCATCGACCCCAGGGCCGACGCCGGCAAGCGAATCCATGACATGCGTCTGAACGGCACACCCATCGACGCCGGCAAGACCTATACGGTCGCGGGCTGGGCGCCGGTTGCCGAAGGTGTCGAGGGTGAGCCCGTCTGGAACGTGGTCGAGGCCTACCTCGGCAGTCATCGCGAACTGCCGGTTCGTGAGTTGAATACGCCGCGGCTGATCGGTGTCGACGCCAATCCCGGTATGGCACGGCCATGAACACAGTGCACCGATCCGCATCGACCGCGTTCGCTGCGGCCCTGTCCATTGCCGGCGCGATGCCGTCGCTCGTGGCCGCGCAGGATGCCACCTTCGGCTCGAAATCGATGACGCCGGAGGTCGCTTTGCGTGCGGCCCAGGCGGCACTCAGTGCATGCCGTGACGCCGGTTATCAGGTCACGGTCGCGGTCGTGGACCGCGGTGGCCTGCTGCAGGTCCTGCTGCGTGACCGCTTCGCTGGCGCGCATACGGTCAGCTTTGCTCGCGACAAGGCCTGGACCGCTGCGAGCTTTCGAATCTCGACCGAGCAGTTGCGCGATGCGACCGGACCCGACAAGCCAGAGGCCGGAATCCGTCAACTCGCGGGTGTCGCCGCCGTCGCTGGCGGATTGCCGATCGATGCGGGCGGCGCGCATGTCGGCGCGATCGGCGTGTCGGGTGCGCCGGGTGGCCAGGCGGACGAACAGTGCGCGCGCGCCGGCATCGAGGCCGTTGCCGATGACCTTGCGTTCTGACCAGGTCGGCCGATGAATCCGACCCGTCCTGTCGCGACCATCCCAGCCCTCGTGATTTCCGCCCGCAACGCCATGGCGGCGGTCGCACTGCTGACGTCATCGCTGCTCGCGCCACCGGCCATGGCGCAAGCGCCGGCAGACCGATCGCCATCGACCGGAAAGACCACGACCCGGTTCGAGCGGGTCGGTGTCTCGCTGAACCCGCGCGAGTTGGCCGACGGCGTATGGTTCGTCGAGGGCATGGCCGGCATGGTCTCGCCGATCAACGAAGGCTTCAATTCGAATGCCGGCTTCGTAGTCACGGAAGACGGCGTCGTGGTGTTCGACGCGCTCGGTTCCCCGTCACTGGGCCAGGCGTTGCTGCGCGAGATCCGCAAGATCACGGACAAGCCGGTTCGACGCGTGATCATCAGCCACTATCACGCGGATCACTTCTACGGCGCGCAGCCCTTCAAAGAAGCGGGTGCCGAGATCTGGGCGCAGCAGAAGGTGATCGACTATCTCGCCACGGACGCGCCGACGTTGCGGCTGGCCGAGCGCCGCGAGTCGCTGTTTCCGTGGGTAGACGATCGTGCCCGAATCACGCCACCTGATCTTACCTTCCGACAGGAAGTGGTATTTCGCCTCGGCGGACTGACTTTTCGACTGATTCACGTCGGGCCGGCGCACACGCCGGAAGACATCATGATGTACGTCGAAGAGAAGCAGGTACTGTTCGCCGGCGATCTGGTGTTTGCCGGACGCGTGCCGTTCGTGGGAACTGCCGATTCTCGCGCGTGGCTGACGGCGCTCGACGATCTCGCCGAGCGCAAGGCCCGTATCCTGATTCCCGGCCACGGCGGCGCTTCCACCAATGCCGTCGACGATCTGAACCTGACTCGCACTTATCTGCGTTATCTGCGCGAGACGATGGGCAAAGCCGTGCAGGACATGATCCCGTTCGACGAGGCCTATGACCAGGCCGACTGGTCGGCCTTCGAGAAGCTGCCGGCCTTCGACGACGGCAATCGTCGCAATGCCTACAACACCTACCTGCGAATGGAGCGCGAGGCGCTCGAAGGCGCGAAGCGGTGACAGAGCTTCTGCGCTAGCGCGTTTTGGGCGCACGGTGGTGGTGACCCCGGTCACGACTGCTGATATCGGTGTCATTTCTCGATGTTGTTAGGATAAAACGCTTTCAACGTGCGGGCAGGCTTCATGCCGGAGCCATGAGTTCCGTGCGAAAGGAGCGAATGTCCCCGAGTGCGGTTTTGCAGCCGAAGTGCACTTCGGCACGGCCGGTGAGGTCGATCTCCCGGCGCTCGATGCGATGGTGGCGTCCATGGCCCCGCGCGGCCCCGACGCCGGTGGTGTGCTCGCGTTCGACAGGGCCGGATTCGGTCACCGGCGGCTCAAGATCATCGATCTTTCCGAGCGTTCCCGCCAACCGTTGACCGATCCGAATGCCGGCCTGACCGCGGTGTTCAACGGTTGCATCTACAACTACCGCGAGCTTCGCGACGAGCTGCGCGCGCTGGGCCTGAACTTCTTCTCCGACGGTGATTCCGAGGTTGTTCTGCGCGCCTGGCAGGCCTGGGGCCCCGACGCCGTGTCCCGGCTACAGGGCATGTTCGCGTTCGTGATTCACGAGCGCGACACGGGTCGGTTGATTCTCGGGCGCGATCGCTTCGGCATCAAGCCGCTGTATCTGAGCGAGAAGGGCTCGCGCCTGCGCGTGGCCTCGACGCTACCGGCCTTGCTCGCCGGCGGCGATGTCGATACGAGCATCGACGCGGTCGCCTTGCACCACTACATGAGTTTTCATGCGGTCGTGCCGCCGCCGCGCACGATCCTCGCCGGTGTGCGCAAGCTGCCGCCGGCAACCTTGCGTGTCTACGAGGCCGATGGTCGCTTCGAGGATCGCGTCTATTGGAAGGCCGAATACGGCGAGCGACCCGAAGAGCGCGCCCTGAGCGCGGACGACTGGGCCGACCGGGTCGAGGAGGCGCTGAGATTGGCGATCCGACGCCGCATGGTGGCCGATGTGCCCGTTGGTGTACTGCTGTCGGGCGGTGTCGATTCCAGCCTGATCGTGGCGATGCTGGCGCAGCACGGCCAGCACGGCCTGAAGACCTTTTCGATCGGGTTCGAGGCGGCCAATGGCGAGTCGGGCGACGAGTTTCGCTACTCCGATCTGATCGCCAACACCTTTGCCACGGACCACACGCGCATCTTCATCGAATCGAAGCGCATGCTCGAAACCCTGCCGCGCACGATCGCCGCGATGTCCGAGCCGATGGTTTCCTACGACAACGTCGGTTTCTACCTGCTCTCCCAGGAGGTGGCTCGCCACGTGAAGGTCGTTCAGTCGGGGCAGGGAGCCGACGAAGTGTTCGCGGGCTATCACTGGTATCCGCCGATGCAGGATGCGGTGGATCCGCTGCAGACATATGCGAAGGCCTTCTTCGATCGTGACCACGCCACACTGAACCGGCAGCTCGGTCCGGCGTGGCGGCTCGACCACGATCCGTCGCGCCGCTTGGTGGCCGACCATTTCGCCTTGCCTGGGGCACCGGGGCCGCTCGACAAGGCTCTGCGCCTGGATAGCGAGGTGATGCTGGTCGACGACCCCGTCAAGCGGGTAGACAACATGACGATGGCCTGGGGCCTCGAGGCGCGTGTTCCGTTCCTCGATCACGAACTCGTCGAGTTGGCGGCCCGTGTACCGGCGGCGCTGAAGTTGCACGACGGCGGCAAGGGCGTGCTCAAGGACGTCGCGCGCCGGATCCTGCCGCACGAAGTCATCGATCGGCCCAAGGGGTATTTCCCGGTTCCCGCGCTCAAGTACATCGACGGCCCGGTGCTCGAGACGGTGCGCGATGCGCTGCACGGGCAGGCGGCGCGCGAGCGCGGCCTGTTCGAGTCGCGTTGGACGGACCAGCTGCTGGCCGATCCCTCGGCTCACATCACGCCCTTGCGGGGCTCGGAACTCTGGCAGATCGGACTTCTGGAACTATGGCTGCAAACGCATCGAATCTGACCCGTGCGCGCGCCGCCGCGCAGCGTCGACGGCGGCGTACCGCGTTCGCCCCGGGACAGGCCACGGGACCGCACGATCCCACCCAACCGTGGCCGACCGAGGCCGTGATCGACTGCGGCTGGGGGCGCCTGATCTTCGCGCACACCTTCGCCGATTCGGAGGCCTTGATCCGGGCGCTGCGTGCCGAGAAGCCGGGGCGGCGCGATATCGCCTTCTATGTCGGCGACCCGCACGTCGTGGTCGCCAAGGCACCGCACGAGTTGTTCATCGATCCGTCGCATACCTATCGACTCGATCTCGCGCTCTATCGCAACTCGCGCCGCCGTTCGAAGACCTTTTTCGTTCGCCGGCTCGGTTCGGAAGCCGACGCGCGCGAAGTCAACCGCATCTATCAGCTGCGCGGTATGGTTCCGGTCGACCCGCAGTTCTTCTGGTCGCAGCGCGACACGCGGGCGATCGTCTGCCTGGTGGCCGAGGACACGCGTACCGGCGCGATTCTCGGCACGGTCATGGGCGTCGACCACATGCACGCCTTCGACGATCCGGAACACGGCAGTTCGTTGTGGTGCCTGGCGGTCGACCCGCAGGCCGAGCACCCCGGCCTGGGCGAGGCCCTGGTCCGGCATCTGCTCGAGACCTTCGGCGCCCGCGGCTGTTCGTACGTCGATCTCTCCGTGCTGCACGACAACGATGCCGCGGTGGCCTTGTACGAGCGTCTGGGCTTTCGCCGGCTGCAATCGTTCGCGATCAAACGCAAGAACTCGATCAACGAGCCGTTGTTCGTCGGCCCGCAGTCCGGGGACGATCTGAATCCCTATGCACGCATCATTGCCGACGAGGCCTTGCGGCGGGGCATCCAGGTCGAGGTGCTCGACGCCGAGGGCGGATTCATGCGCTTGGCACAGGGCGGGCGCCGCCTGCGCTGCCGCGAGAGCCTGTCCGAACTGACCAGTGCCGTGGCCATGTCTATCTGTGACGACAAGGCGGTTACGCGACGGATCGTGCAGAACGCCGGCGTACTGGTTCCCGCGCAGATGTCGATCGCCGCGGGCGACTACTCCGAGGAGGAGTTGCGGGGCTTCCTGGCCGAGCACGAGCGCGTCGTCGTCAAGCCTGCACGGGGCGAGCAGGGCCGCGGCATCGCGGTCGGTATCCGTCGCCTGGACGAGCTCGAGGCGGCGATCCTGCGGGCACGCAAGGTCAGCGAGACCGTGCTGATCGAGGAAATGGTCAAAGGTGAGGACATCCGCGTGGTGGTCATCGATTACAAGGTGGTGGCGGCGGCGATCCGCCGCCGCCCGCGCGTGGTCGGCGACGGCAGCAGTCGGGTACGCGATCTGATCGAGGTGCAGAGCCGGCGAAGAGCGGCAGCAACCGGCGGCGAGTCGATGATCCCGATCGACGACGAGACCGAGCGCACGCTGGCGCGTGCCGGTTGTTCGCTCGAGTCGGTACCGTCGGCCGGCCAGGTGCTCGAAGTTCGCGGTACCGCGAATCTCCACACCGGAGGCACGATCCACGATGTCACCGAGCGTCTGCACACCGATCTTGGCGCGGCGGCGGTCAGCGTGGCGCGCGCGATCGAGATCCCGGTCGTCGGGGTCGACTTCCTGGTGAGTTCGCCCGAGTCGCCCGACTACCGCTTCATCGAAGCCAACGAGAGGCCTGGCCTGGCCAATCACGAACCGCAGCCAACGGCCCAGCGCTTCATCGATCTGCTGTTCCCGCGCTCGGTTGCCAGGCGCGCGGAAAACCTCGGAAAACGCACATGAGCAAGAAGAAGGGGGCGCGTACCGCCAGGCAGCATCCGGTGGAGCTGGCGCTACCGGCGCCGATCGCCGACCTGCCCGTGATCGACATCAACTATCTGGTCGGCCAGCTCGACGCGCTGTTGCGCATTCCGAGCCCGACCGGCTATACCGATTCCGTCGTACGGCACGTCTATCACGAGCTCGAGCACCTCGGTGTGCAGGTCGAGATCACCCGCCGCGGCGAGATTCGTGCGTGCATGGCGGGCAGCCGTCGCCAGCCGGCACGGGCCATCGTTTCACATGTGGACACGCTCGGCGCGCAGGTAAAACGACTCAAGGACAACGGCCGTCTGGAAGTGGTGCCGATCGGCTTCTGGTCGTCGCGCTTCGCCGAGGGTGCGCGTGTGACGGTGTTCTCCGACAGCGGGCAGTTCCGTGGCTCCATCCTGCCCGTGAAGGCGTCCGGTCACACCTTCAACCAAGAGATCGACCAGCTGCCGGTGGCCTGGAATCTGGTCGAATTGCGGCTGGACGAGCGGGTCGGCTCGCGGGAAGAGGTCGAGCGACTCGGTGTCGAGGTTGGTGATATCGTGGCCGTCGATCCACAGCCGGAGTTCCTCGACAACGGCTTCATCGTTTCTCGCCATCTCGACAACAAGGCCGGCGTGGCGCTGATGTTGGCCTCGATCGAGGCGACGCTGCGCTCGGACGCGAGCCTGCCCGTCGACGTGTACTGGATGTTCACGATCGCCGAGGAAGTGGGCGTGGGCGCCTCCTCGATCCTGACCCGCGATGTCGCCTCGCTGATCGCGATCGACAACGGCACGACCGCGCCGGGCCAGAACTCGCGCGAGTTCGGCGTGACCGTGGCGATGGCCGATCAGACCGGCCCGTTCGACTTCCACCTGACGCGCAAGCTGGTCAATCTCTGCCGCCACAACGGGATCGAGTTCCAGAAGGACGTGTTTCGCTATTACCGTTCCGATATCGCCTCGGCGCTCGCGGCGGGCAACGAGGTGCGCTGCGCGCTGCTGACCTTCGGCATCGATGCGTCGCACGGTTACGAGCGGATTCACGTCGATGCGCTGGTCTCGCTGGCGAGGTTGTTGCATGCTTATGCGACGAGCCCGGTCAATATCGAACGCGATGCGCAGGCGCTGGGCTCGCTCGAGGGGTTCACCAGCCAGCCCGAGAGCCACATCACCGAGTGAGCGGGCCGGCGCTTTGCCTGCGTTGCCGATATCCACCATGCCATCGATCCGTTACATTGCCGACCCGATCGCGCCGCCGCCGGCCGGCGACCGCTGCTCGATCCGGTGCGGATGCTCTCTTTGCAGGCAAGCGCGCACGGTGCGGCCATGATCGTCGTGATCTTCGAGGTCGAGCCGCTACCTGGCCAGGCGGGCCGCTACTTCGATACTGCGGCCTCATTGCGCGAGGACTTGCAGGCCACGGACGGCTTCATCTCGGTGGAGCGTTTCGAGAGCCTGACGCGGCCCGGTCACTTCTTGTCCCTGAGCTTCTGGCGTGACGAGGAGGCCGTGCGCCGCTGGCGCAGCGCCGGGCGCCACCGCGACGCCCAGCGCGAAGGGCGCAGCGCGATCTTCGCTGGCTACCGCATCCGCGTGGCCAGTGTGCTGCGGGATTACGGCCTGACCGATCGCGCCCAGGCACCCGCCGACTCGTGGCACGACCTGACGTGAGGCGGGCCGTGGCCGGTCTTGGGCCATGCACCGGTGCGTTATCATGCCAGGTTGCCCGCGAAGGGCATCGTGGCCGTGGTGTGAGTGCGAAACAGGAAGTCGATCGATGGCGGGCGGTTCTATTGCAGGTGAAGTCAAACGCAGACGCACGTTTGCGATCATCTCGCACCCGGATGCCGGCAAGACCACGCTGACCGAGAAACTGCTTCTGTTCGGCGGTGCGATTCAGATGGCGGGCACCGTCAAGGCACGCAAGAGCGCGCGTCACGCGACCTCCGACTGGATGGAGGTCGAGAAGCAGCGCGGCATCTCCGTGGCCAGTTCGGTGATGCAGTTCGAGTATGGCGACTGTGTATTCAACCTGCTCGACACGCCGGGTCACCAGGACTTCTCCGAGGACACCTACCGGGTGTTGACGGCGGTCGATGCGGCGGTGATGGTGATCGACGCCGCCAAGGGTGTCGAGGCGCAGACCATCAAGTTGCTCGAGGTCTGCCGGCTGCGTGACACGCCGATCATCACCTTCATCAACAAACTCGATCGTGAGGTGCGCGAACCGATCGAATTGCTCGACGAGATCGAATCGGTGCTCGGGCTCGCCTGCGCGCCGGTCACTTGGCCGGTCGGCATGGGCAAGCGGTTTCGCGGCGTCTACCACTTGCTCGACGAGACCCTGCTGCGCTTCACGCCGGGTCAGGAGAAAGTCTCGGCCGAGGTCGAGGTGCTCCAGGGGCTCGACGATCCCCGCCTGTCCGCGGCCTTTCCCGACGAGGTCCAGACGCTTCGCGACGAGATCGAGCTGGTGCAGGGCGCCGGTGCGAGCTTCGATCTCGAGGCCTTTCTGGCCGCGCGCCAGTCGCCGGTGCTATTTGGTTCGGCGATCAACAATTTCGGGGTACGCGAGATCCTCGAGGCACTGAAGGCGTGGGCGCCGTCGCCGAGGGCGCGCGAAGCGACGCAGCGCACGGTGGCACCCGATGAAACGAAGTTCTCGGGCTTCGTGTTCAAGATTCAGGCGAACATGGATCCCAACCACCGGGATCGCATCGCGTTCATGCGTGTGTGTTCGGGCCAATACGAACCGGGCATTCGACTCAGCCACCTGCGTCTGGGCCGCCAGATGAAGGTGGTCAATGCGGTCACGTTCATGGCCAATGAACGCGCGCTGACCGAATCGGCCTTTGCCGGCGACATCCTGGGAATCCACAATCACGGGCAGTTGCAAATCGGCGATACCCTGACCGAAGGCGAGCGGCTGCAGTTCCGCGGCATTCCGTATTTCGCCCCGGAGTTGTTCCAGCGGCCACGCCTGCGCGATCCGCTCAAGGCCAAGCAGCTGGCCAAGGGCTTGCGCGAGTTGGGTGAGGAGGGCGCGATCCAGGTGTTCGAAGCCTTGGTCGACCACAGTCTGCTGCTGGGCGCGGTCGGGCAGCTGCAGTTCGAGGTGGTGGCCCAGCGTCTGGCCACCGAATACGGCATCGACGCTGGCTTCGAGTCGGCGCCAGTACAAGCGGCCCGCTGGGTGACGGCCGCCGAAGCGTCGGCCTTGGCCGAGTTCAGTCGCGCCAACGAAGCCCGGCTGGGCCGCGACGTCGACGGAAATCTGGTCTATCTGGCCGATACGCGGGTGAATCTCCAGTTCACCCAGGAGCGCTGGCCGAAGGTGCAGTTCCACGCCACGCGAGAGCACGGACAAAACCTCAGCGCCGCATGAGACGTGTTTCGTCTGGGCGCCGGTGGGGCGTCATGCCAACTTCAAGTGTGATGCGAATGGCCCGTTTGGCGCCTGAGTCACGGATCCGCTGGGTTGAAATGGCCGGCAACTGGGGCGATCACCACGGAATTGTCGCGATGAGGCCGCGGGCCGGGTCGCCATGCGTGGCCACGACGTTGCGCGATGTAAGCACGTTGTAAGCGCCCGAGCCGGTCGACTTGGCAAGCCGCCGTCTCTATGGTAAAATCGCAACAGTCGAGTCAGAAAACTGTTGTCGAGGCTGTCGCGCGAAGATTACTGTCTTTGGCTTTTCTTCGCAGTAGCGGGCGTTGCGGGCCAGGTTCTCACGCAGCGGTTCTCTGATTCCGGTTGCCATGTCGGCAGCGCGTCGCGGGCTCTCGTCCGCGATTTCGGGCAGCGTCTAACAGCAGGAGGACTCCGTGAAATCTACCCCCAAACCTAGTTCTGCGATGAGCGCAACGCATCAGCGTTCGGTCGTAAGCAAGCGTCAGGCCGAGCGCATGCGCAAGGGGCGAGTCGAGTCCCGACCGGAAGACTATAAGAACATCGCGCCTTCCGAGCAGGCAAAGCGGCTGCATGCGGCCCGCGCCCGCCTCGAGGACCAGAAAATGATGCGCGAGCTGGGTCTGCTCTGAGCAACCGGTTTCAAGCGCACGAAACAGGCCGCCTCGCGGCCTGTTTTTTTTTACCTTTCGCGGATGCCGTGACGTCGCGAATCGGTCGCTGCGGCCGGTCCGTTACCGTCGTCGTTCAAGCCGGCGCGCCGCCAAAGGATTTGCTGAAACAGTTCGATCATCGGGCGCTCCATGAACGGCCCGGCATGGCTGGCGACATCGATGCGCATGCATTGCCGGTTATCCGAAGAGTAGGCCGGCCATGGCGGCAGGCCTGCGGCGGCCGGCGTTCCGGTGCGGGCGAACTCGACCCACGCGCCGGACACGGTTGCGGCCAGCGCGGCCGCGCCAGGCGCGGCGCCGGTCATCATCGCACCCGCCGATGTGTCCACGTTGTCGAACACGAAGGGGATCTCGATCGTATGGGGCGAGTGCAGCTTGCCGCCCACGATCGGTGTCTGCCATTCGAACCGATAGGCATAGACCGGCGCGGCGCCGGCGATCGATCGACGGTCCATGATCGTGGCATTCAGGGCACCCATGCCGTAGTCCGAATAGAGCCGGAACCAGAGTCGCGCGGGGTCGTCGCGGGGATAGTCGCGCCGGTAGACCGCGAGGATCCTGTCGGCCGCGTCTTTTCCGAAGCTCTGTCTGACACGCTGGACGAGACCTGCCTCGTTCAGGACGTAGGCGGCGGGGTCGTCGAGCATGAACAAGGTGAACTCGGTGCCGTTCTGGCCGATGAGCAGTGGCACCTCGAGGCTGCTGGGGGCGGCTTGCGGCGCAAACACGTGAGCCGGGATGATGTCGCCGTCGATCACCGGCCAGAATCCCCCCGGGAAGCCGGGCGCGTGCATCGACCGGGGCACCTTGGCCAGCACCTGTGCCTCCGCGGCGATCACTTCCTGGGCCCCGAGATGGTTCAGCTTGTTGGCCGAGCGGGCCGTGACGCCGAGCGCGGACAGCACCGATCTGGCGAGCGCGTCCGCTTCGTCGGGACGGTAGAAGTGCGTCAGCGGGCCGCTTTGGACGATCGCGCGATGGAACAAGTCCTTCGCCGAAGGAATGCCCAGCAGCGTGCAGACCTTCCACCCGCCGCCGGATTCGCCGAATACCGTCACCGAGCGGGGGTCGCCACCGAACGCGGCGATGTTCTCCCGCACCCATGTCAGGGCGGCGACGATGTCGCGCATGGCGAGATTCGCCGATTGCGCGAACTCGCCGCCGATGACCCTGGAAAAGTCGGTGAGTCCGGATGCTCCGAGGCGGTGATTCAGCGTGACGACGACCACGTTTTCGGAGGCGGCGAGATTGTGCCCTTGCGTCACGGGGTTCGAACCACTGCCGCTGATCCAGCCGCCACCGTGCAGCCAGACCATGACCGGCAGGGAAGGTTGGCCGTTGGCCGGGGCCCATATGTTCAATGCGAGGCAGTCGTCGTCCGCACCGACATAGGCCGGCGGCGTGAATGCCGCCGAAACCGGGGTGCCGACATGTTCGGGTTGCTGGGGTGATGACGGCGCGAATCGATCGGCTGGGCGCACGCCTGGCCATGGGCGGACCGGCACCGGAGGAGCGAAGCGATTTCGACCCGCGATGCTCTGCGCGTACGGTATGCCGAGGAAGCGCATGACGCCGTTTTCGTTCGTGCCTCGGATGCGGCCCGCGGCGGTTTCGATGGTAGGTGCCGCTCGCGCCGAGAGCCCTGCCTGCGCGGGAAGATGCAGCGCAATCATGCTGGAAGCCGTCATCGCCAGCATGCCCCGCCGACCCGATTCGACTTCGCGCGCTCTACCGGTCATGTTCCATCTCCGAAGACGGCGTCGGACGCCGGGACGGCAGGCGTGCAAGCCGGCGTGCCGTTCGGCTGGCAGGACGGGTCGGCGCCGTGCCGGTTGCGGGCGATTCCGGCGACCGCAGTAGCGCTCGCTTCGATTTCGGAAGCATGTCTCAGCGCGCGCCACAGACGGCCGCGCCGCCCGCTCGAGCCGTTCCATGGAATTGCAACTTCCATTCCCGGACGGATCGGCGCGCCGGACGCGCCCGGGGGTCGATGGCGCTGTCTGCGCGCGCAGGCGCTGCTCGATACGGAGCGGAGCAATGGCGCAAAGGGAAAGGAGCAAGTGCAGGTGCGGGTGCAGGTGCAGGTGCTGGCGCAGGGGCGGGCGCAGGGCAGAGGCAGGCGCAGGGGCGGGTAGAGAGGGTCAAACGGGCAGGGGCAGGCGCGGGTACAGAAGGTCAAAGGCGCATGTGCCCGCACGGGAAGCGGTCCCCGGGGTCCGTCTCGGACGGCCGTCTCCGCCGTGACGCGACCGAGCCTGCCTCCGACGATCGACGGTGGCGGTGTCGGGAAGGCCGCACACCGAGCCCGGGCGCCGATCGGCGCCCGGGGATCATTGCTGCGGACGTCCCGACGCCGACCTCATTCCGTGGGCAAAAAGCCCTCGACGGAAAGATAACGCTCGCCGGTGTCGTAGTTGAAGCCGATCACACGCGCGCCTTTGGGGAGTTCGGCGAGCTTGGCGCCGATGGCCGCCAGCGTGGCGCCCGACGAGATGCCGACCAGTATGCCTTCTTCGCGAGCGGCGCGACGGGCCATCTCGCGAGCATCTTCGGCATCGACCGTGATCACGCCGTCGAGCAGCGCGGTGTCGAGGTTCCTGGGAACGAAGCCGGCGCCGATCCCCTGGATGGGATGGGGGGCGGCACTACCGCCCGAGATCACGGGGGAAGCATCGGGTTCGACGGCAAAGACCTTCAACGACGGCCATTTCTGCTTGAGAACGCGAGCGCAACCGCTGAGGTGTCCGCCGGTGCCGACCCCGGTGATGAGGGCATCGAGGCCGTCGGGGAAGTCGGCCAGGATCTCCTGCGCGGTGGTGCGCGCATGCACCTCGGGATTGGCGGCGTTCTCGAACTGCTGGGGAATCCAGGCCCCCGACAACTCCTTGGCGAGTTCTTCGGCACGCGCCAGCGCACCGGACATGCCCTTGGCGCGCGGGGTCAGTTCGAAGCTGGCGCCGTAGGCGAGCATCAGCCGCCGCCGCTCGACCGACATGCTGTCGGGCATGACGAGAATCAGACGATAGCCTTTGACCGCGGCGACCATGGCCAGGCCGACGCCGGTATTGCCCGAGGTCGGTTCGATGATGGTACCGCCCGGCTGGAGCAGTCCGTCGCGCTCGGCTTGTTCCACCATGGCCAGGGCGATCCGGTCCTTGATGGAGCCGCCCGGATTGCTGCGCTCGGATTTGATCCACACTTCGTGCTCGCTCCCGAACAGCCGCTGCATGCGGATGTGAGGGGTGGCACCGATGGTCTCCAGAATGTTGTTCGCTCTCATGGCCTGCTCGTTGACGTTACGATACCGGCAAGAATAACGGACTCGCCGCCGGCACTCCGGTTCAGGCGCGGCCAGTGCGGATATGTGAACGCCCTGTCACGGGGCATCGCTGTCATCAGCGTCGTTGCAAGTGGAGACTTGAATTGGCCGAGCAGCCGAAATTTCATGACCAGGTCGTCGAAGGCGAGCCGCGCGATGCGGCCACGGTGGTGCTGGTGCGCGACGCCAACGCCGGCGGGCTGGAAATCTTCATGCTGCGTCGCGGTGGCAGTTCCACGGTCATGCACGACGCCTACGTCTTTCCCGGGGGCAAGGTCGACGACGAAGACGAGGAGCCCGGCCAGTGGCAGCACTATGCGGTCGGCGAGCACCCCGAACTGCGGCTCGGCGAGCCCGATCTGCCGCGCGCACGCGCGGCGGCATTGTTCGTGGCCGCCTGTCGCGAGACCGAGGAGGAGGCCGGCGTGGGCCTGCGGGCGGCCGACCTGCTGCCCTTGTCGCGCTGGATCACGCCCAAGGTTCCGGCCATGATGCGGCGGCGCTTCGATACCCGCTTCTTCGTCGCCTGCCTGCCCGAGGGCGCCGATCCAACCCACGACGGCCAGGAGACCGACGCGAGTGCCTGGTTCACGCCGCGCAGTGCGCTCGAAAACTACCGCGCCGGCGAGATCATGCTGGCGCCGCCGCAGATCATGACGCTGGCCGGCCTCGCGCGCTGGGCCGATTGCGCGGCCATGATCGCCGGCTTGCGTGGGCAGGTGCCGCGGCTGGTCGAGCCCAAGGCCCTGCCGCGCGCCGAAGGGCGCATGATGGTCTACCCGGGCCATCCGCAACACCCGGTCAAAGAACTGGCAATACCCGGCCCGACCAGCCTGGTCACGCGCGACGGAAGATTCGAGCCCGAGGAAGGTTTCGAGGCGTTCTTCGTCTGAGCAATCGGCACGGGCCGGTGAGCTCGGCTGTAGAAGCGGCCGGCAGGCTCACCTGCTCACGTCGATACTGCGAAACAGCAGCATGCCCCCGAGTGCCGCCAGTGCCGACAACAGGAAGCCGGCGTGGTATGCGTCGGTGAGGTCGTGCAACGCACCGGTGGCCCAGCCGGCGATCGCGCCGCCGATTCCCATGGCCAGCAGCACGCTGCCATAGACCGTGGCCTGCGCCGAGCCACCGAAGCGGCGTGACGAGAGCACCGCCACCAGCGGGCCGCGTGAGCCCGAGACGGTGCCGAACACGATCGCGAAGGCGGCCAGCAGGAGCATGCTGGGCCGCCCGTCCAGAAGGGCCAGGATGCCGACGCCGAGAATCGAGCAGCTGTAGGAGAGCGTCGCGATCAGGCGCTCCCCGAAGCGCTCCGCGAGCATGCCCACGGTCATCATGCCGACCGTCGAGATGATGCCCAGCGCGCCGAATACCGAGGCCGCGATCAGGGCGGCGAAGCCGACCTCGACCAGGTAGGCCACCAGTTGGATCATGATCGTGAAGGTGGACAAGGTGGTGAAGAACATCACCCCGGACAGACGCCAGAAATCGGGCTGGCGCAAGGCGTGGCCGAGCGCGGCGCCGAGGGCCGGGCCCGGACTGCGCGCGCGCCGCGCGCTCAGCGACGGTTCGCCGGCGAGGATGCGCGACCAAGGCAGCAGCAGCGTCAGGGGCAGGATGATCAAAGGGGTCAGACCGAGCCATCGGTAGGCGTGTCGCCAGCCTCCGGAGTCGATCAGCCACTGGCTCAGCGGCGAGAAGACCAGCACACCGCTGCCCAGCGCGGCGTAAAGAAGGCTCATGGCGGAGGGCAGGCGCCGATCGAACCAGCGGCTGGCCAGCACCGACGCGGGCACCATGCCCAGCGCCGCAGTACCTGCGCCGCACATGGCGCCGACGGTCAGGTAGAGCTGCCAGAGCTGGTTGGCGTGCCCGGCCAGCGACAGGCCGGCACCGACCAGTAGCAGGCCCAGGCTGTAGCAAAGGCGCACACCGAGTTTGTCGATCAGCATGCCGATGAACGGCGCGGTCAGGCCGTAGACCAGCATGTACGTGGAGTAGATACCGGTCAGTGCGACCCGGTCGGTGGCAAACGCGACCGACAGCGGCAGCAGGAACACGGCGAAGGTTTCGATCAGCCCGCGCGAGAGCATGTTCATCGCTGTGCCGACCAGCAGCACGAGCGTCTGCATCGCGCGCGACGACGCACCGCTGGCGACGTTGCCCGGCAAGGTCAGGGGCCGATGCCGACGGGCATCAGAAGTCGTCGTGGTGGTCGCGCATCAACTGATGATAAACCGCCTCGCGACTCGCACCGCGGCGCGTCGCGAGCATGCGGAATGCCTCGTCCGGCAGGTCGTCATAGCGGCGGCGATCGCCCGGATACATGTTCTCGCGCCAGCCCATCAACGACAGCCAGGCCCAGAACTCACCCGAGGGCGGGGCGGTGACGCGCATGCGCGCGCCGCTGAAATGGATGGTGGTGCCCGGCGCAGGCGGCGCGCCCGGGGCGTCGAGCGCGCGCTGCGATCGCCTGCCGAGCAGGCGCCGGGCCATATCGAGGAGGGCCGTCATGTTCGGGCAGCAGGAGAGGCGGGCCGATGCTCGCCAGTCTAAGTGGTCCCGCCTCGTCTTGGCGGCCGCGTGTGGCCACCGGGTCACGGTCGGGGAGAGATGGCGGGCGACGGCCGGCACCGACCGACCCGACGGCGCCGGGCGCAAAGACGGATCCGGGGCTGGCTGCGGGTTCGGGCGAAAATGATCGGGACTTGCCAACGACATGGAGCGCAGCGATGGAACACGAGATCCCGGTGACGATGCAGGCCGTGGTCTGTCCGGCGGCACTGCCGGCCGACGATCCCGATTGTCTGGTCGATGCCGAACTGCCGGTGCCTTCGCCAGCCGCAGACGATCTGCTGGTGCGCGTTCACGCCGTGTCGGTGAACCCGATCGACACGAAGATGCGGATGATGCGATCACCCCATGCCAAGGCGCCGGTCCGGGCGCGCGTGCTCGGCTGGGACGCGGCCGGCGAGGTAAGGGCGCTGGGCGCGAACGTGCGCGGCTTCGAGGTTGGCGACCGGGTCTACTATGCCGGCAGTATCGGCCGCTCCGGATGCGATAGTGAATGGCACTGCGTCGATCACCGCCTGGTCGGCCGCATGCCTGCCGGCTGGAGCTTTGCGCAGGCCGCCGCATTGCCGCTGACGACCCTCACCGCCTGGGAGGCCTTGTTCGAACGCCTGTATCTGGGCGCGCTGCCGTTTCAGGCGGCAGGGCCCAAGCGTGCGCCGGTCGTGTTGATCGTCGGCGGGGCCGGCGGCGTCGGTTCGATGGCGATCCAGCTGGCGTGTCAGGTTCCCGGTGCGACGGTGATCGCCACCGCCTCGCGCGCGACGTCGGCCGACTGGTGTCGCACGCTCGGCGCCCACCACGTGGTCGCGCATGATGATGCGTTGCCCGAGCGCGTGCGCGAATTGGCGCCCGGCGGCGTCGACGCGTTGCTGCTGACCCGAGATCCCGATCACTATCTGCCGTCGCTGGCGCCGGTGATGGCCGTGTTCGGCCAGGTCTGTTCGATCGTCGAGGCCCGGGACGCGCTGTCGTTGGCGGCACTGCGGCCGGGATTCGGCAGGATTCGCCTGGGAGGGCATGTTCACCCGCGGCACGCGCCGCGCGGCCGACCTCGATCGCCAGGGGCAGATTCTGAGCGCGGTTGCCGCGTGGTGCGGGTCGGGCCGTCTGCGGCACCATGACCGAGGATTTCAGGCGGCTGGAAGCGACCACTCTGCGCGCGGCCCATCTGCGCCTCGAGAGCGGCACGATGATCGGCAAGGGCGTGCTGACGCTGTGAGCATGCTGCGTCGGGCGCCGCGAGCCGCGTTCGAGTCGGCCAGCCGGGTAATTCCGAACCGCTCCGTCAGGCGTCCGGCTTCAGCCCGCGAACGATGACCGGGAAGTAGGCATCGCCGTCGCCGGCGGCGATTGCCTGCTCGAAACGCTCGCGTACCTGGGCAGCGCCAGGCAGGGGCAGACCTAGCGAACCGGCCAGCTCGATGGCGTAGTCGAGATCCTTGAGCGCGTAGCGCACCGAGAATGCGCGCAGCGGGAAGTCGTCGGGCAGCATCGCCTTGCGGCCGTGGTTGCGCAGCGCGAAGCTGTCGGCCGAGCCCTTGCTCATCGCATCGAACAACAATTGGCCGTCGACACCGGCCGCGCGCGCGGTGGCCAAGGCCTCGGCCAATGCGGCCACGGTCTGGAACAAGACCATGTTGTTCATCTGCTTGACCACCTGGCCGGCACCGATTGGACCGCACAAGGTGACCTCGGTGCCGAAGCAGCGCAGCAGTGGCTCGATGACGGCCAGGCCCTCGGCGTCGCCGCCGACCAGGATGGATAAGGTGCCATCTTCGGCTGCCTGGCGCGTGCGCGTGATCGGCGCATCGAGAAAGCGTGCACCGCGCGCCGCGAAACCGGCTTGCAGCGCGCGGGTCAACGGCACCGGAGTCGTGCCCAGGTCGACGAAGGTCTGACCCATGCGACTGAGCGCCACCAGCCCGCGCTCGCCCTCGGTCAGCGCGCTGACCTGGGGGCCTCCGGGCAGGCAGAACAGCACGATGTCGCTGCGCTCGCACAGCTCGACCACGGAATCGACGAAGTGCGCCGGTGCATCGTCGAGCCGCTCTCGGGCGGCCGGATCCTGGTCGTAGGCATACACCCGTTCGAGTCCGGCCTGCGATGCCTTGCGGGCCAGATGACGGCACATAGGGGCGCCCATCACGCCGAGACCGATGAAGCCAGCCGTGCTTGTACTCATGTGTCCTCCCATGCCTGGAGCGCTCGCGGCATGTTCGATACGAGACATCCGCGTGTGCCCGCTTGGCGCGACCGTGACGGCGACCGGTGTGCCCGCGAACGGGCGACGGCACGCTATGGCGACCGAGTATAGGTGAGCCGCGGGAGAATCCCGGCTGCGCTGTCGATCATGTCCGGGGCGACGGGACTTCGAGCACGCGCCGTGCGTCGGTCACGAAGCGTCGCTCGCCCGCGCGCGCGGGCACGACCCAGCCGCCCGTGAATGCGCCGAATGCGGGAAGGACCACGATGGAATCGCGAACCCAGAAACACGGCAGGCGAACGCTGTCGGCACGGCCCGATAGCCGTACGACCGGGTGCAGATGGCCGGCGAGCACGGTCAGGCCAGGCTGGGGCACGGGCTCGTGACGCAGGCCGAACGGGCCTAGACGAACCGGCTCGGCCAGCACCTCGATGCCGAGTAGATCCGCGTAGCGCGCCGATTGGCGGTCGTGATTGCCAGCGACCAGTGCGATCGGCAGGGGCGCGCGGCCGAGCCGGGCACGCAGGCGCTCGAACAGCGGATCGCTCTCCGGTAGCGGACCGTGCATCAGATCGCCGAGCACGATCAGACGCTCGGCCGGGAGTCCGCGCCAAAGTGCTTCCAGCCGCTCGAGCGTGTCGTCGTTGACGGCCAGCGGCACCGGCAGACCGCCGCGACCGAAGCATTCCGCCTTGCCGAGATGGAGATCGGCCACCAGCAGCGCGCGCGTCGCGGGGTCGTAGGCCGCTCCCGCGGGCAACAGCCAAAGGGGGGCGTCGCCGGCAAGGATCGGTATCGCGCCAGCGGGGACGGGCACAGCGACGCACGAACCGGGCGCAGCCGACGAGGCGGGTGGGCGCTCGTCGGTGGCTTCGGCCGCGACGGTCGCCGTGGCTGCAACGTCGGTGTCGGCGGTGTCGGGTGTAACGCCTGTATCGGGTGTAACGCCTGTATCGGGTGCGACGGCGGGGTCGGCGATGGTGGTCATCCGGGTTCGGGCGTCAACTGGCGGGCGGGCCGACATCATAGGTCTCGATCCGCCTGTGCCTCCAGGTCGCGCAGCATGCGGGCGATTCGGTCGCCGAGCTTCTCGGTGGTGAGGCGCTCGCGAAAGCGCTCCACCATCAGCGGAAACGCGAACGGGCTGGGCCGACGCAGCGTGACCAGGGCGAGTTCGCGCGCGCGCATGGCTGCGAGCGCGGTGCGCAGGCGATCGATCTCGAGTTCCTGTGCGAGGACCTCGCGGCGGGCCTGGTCGAGCAGGAGATTGTCGCGATCGTGATCGCGAAAAACCTGGAAGAACAGACTGGCCGAGGCCTGCAACTGGCGGGCACTGCGCGCGGCACCCGGATGGCCCTGAAACACCAGACCGCTGATCCGGGCGATCTCGCGAAAGCGCCGCTGCGAGAGCTCGGCGGCATTGAGGCTGGCCAGCACGTCATCGAGCAGATCGGTGTCGTCGAGCAGTGCCGGCGAGAAGCGCTCGGACCAGTCGAGCGGCTCCGGACAGAGCAGCTCGAAGCCGTAGTCGTTGACCGAGATCGAGAACGTGGCCGGCCGCTCGCGGGCGACGCGCCAGGCGAGCAGCGCGGCCAGGCCGGTGTGCACGAGCCGGCCCGCAAACGGATGCACGAACAGATGCTCGCCCTCGCGCGAGTGCATGTGCTCGACCAGCAGGCGTCCCGGCCCGGGCAAGGCAGACCAGCGCATCTGCAGGGTCATCAGCGGTGCGAGCAGCCGCGTCTCGGCGCCATGAAGACGGCCCTGCTCGATCTGCGCCATGCACTCGAGCATGGTCTCGGCCATCTCGTTGGACAAGGGCATCTTGCCGCCGCCCCAGCGCGGTACGGCCGCCCGCTTGCTCTTGGCCGGCCGCACCCAGGCGGTCATGTCCTCGATGCGCGCCAGCTCCAGCACGCGTCCGGCGAACATGAAGCGATCGCCGCGGCGCAGGCGGGCGATGAAGCTCTCTTCGATGGTGCCGATGCGCGCGCCGCTCATGAAGCGAACGAGGATCGCAGCGTCGGCGACGATGGTGCCGATGGATTGCCGGTGCCGACGTGCGATCGCAGCGTCCTCGACCCGGTAGCGGTCGTGTTCGTCGGCCGTCACGCGCCGGTACTCGGGATAGGCGGTGAGACTGGCGCCGCCGCGACCGACGAAGTCCAGTGCCCAGTCGAATGCCGCTCGCGACAACGAACGGTACGAGTGTGCGCTGCATACCTCGTCGTAGAGCGCATCGGCATCGAAGCCCGTGCCGAGCGCAACCGTGACCAGATGCTGGGTGAGCACGTCCATCGGCAACTCGGGTGGCGTGCGCCGTTCGATGCGGCCGGCCCGCGCCGCGCGCCGGGCGGCCACCGCCTCGATCAGTTCGAGCGCGTGGGTGGGCACGATGCCGATGCGCGAGATGCCTCCCGGCGAATGCCCGGAGCGGCCCGCACGCTGCAGCAGTCGCGCCACGCCCTTCGGGCTGCCGATTTGCAACACTCGCTCGACCGGCGAGAAATCGACGCCCAGATCGAGGCTGGAGGTGCAGACGACGCAACGCAGCAGGCCCTGCTTCAGGGCGCGTTCGACCCAGCGGCGCACCTCGATGTCGAGTGAGCCGTGATGCAGTGCGATCGTGCCGGCCCAATCCGGCCGGCGCGTGAGCAGTTCGTGATACCAGCGTTCGGCCTGCGAACGGGTATTGGTGAACACCAGTGTGCTGCGATGCGCCTCGATGTCGGCGATGACGGGTTCGAGCATGCGAATGCCCAGGTGCCCGCCCCAGGGAAAACGCTCGGTGGATGCCGGCAGCAAGGTGTCGATGCGGTGCTGTTTTCCCAGCCGTGCGCCGACCAGCACCGGTGCATCGGTGCCGAGCGCCCGTGCCGCTTCGTCGAGGTTGCCCAGTGTGGCCGATACGCCCCAGACCACCAGGCCCGGCGTGAGCCGGCGCAACCGCGCCAGCGCGAGCTGAACCTGCACGCCGCGCTTGTTGCCAAGCAGTTCGTGCCACTCGTCGATGATGACCGTGTGGATCGCGGCCAGCCGCGCCTGCGCTGCCGGCTGCGAGAGCATCAGCGACAAGGTCTCGGGGGTGGTCACCAATGCGAACGGCGGATGGCGGTCAAGGCGGCGTCGTTCGGCCGGTGTCGTGTCACCGCTGCGCAGCGCGACCCGGCAGCGCGGATCGACGGCTGCTCCGATCGTGTCGATGCTGGCCGCGGTATCGGCCGCCAGGGCGCGCATCGGCGTGATCCAGAGCACTTGCATGGGCTGCGGTTCACCCAGTCGGGCCGTGCGCAGCAGGGCACCGCCCCAGACCGCGAGTGTCTTGCCGGCGCCGGTGCTGGCGTGCAGCAGGCCGCTTCGCGCCTCGAGCATCGCCCGCCAGACCTGGCGCTGGAATCGGAACGCCTGCCAACCGTGCTCGGCCAGCCAGCGTTCCAGGCCGAGACGCGCCTGGCGCTGCGAGAAGCGCCGTGTGCCAATCGTGGGCAGCGCCCTCGCGCCGGCCGGCTGGGGGGTGGGGAGGGATCGCTCCATGATTCGTGTCTCAGCCGCCGGCGGGCAGCAGCTTCTCCAGTTCGGCCATCGTATCGGCCTCGGCCACCGGTTTGTCGCGCCGCCAGCGCAGCATGCGCGGGAAGCGCACGGCGATGCCGGATTTGTGACGGCCGGAGCGGGCGATGCCCTCGAAGCCGATCTCGAACACGAGCGTGGGTTCGACCTGACGCACCGGGCCGAAGCGCTCCCGGACGTGGCGCCGGACAATGGCGTCGACCTGTCGGATCTCGGCGTCGGTCAGGCCGGAATAGGCCTTCGTGAACGGCACCAGGGTGCGCGAGGCGTCGTCGGCGCCAGCCGACCAGACCGCGAACGTGTAGTCGGTGAACAGACCGGCACGGCGTCCGTGCCCGGCCTGCGCATAGACGAGTACGGCATCGATGCTCATCGGCTCGCGCTTGAGCTTGAGCCAGTCGCCGCGCGGGTCGGTGCGCACCCGGCCCACGCCGTAGGCGCTGGCGCGGCGCTTGATCATCAGGCCCTCGACGCCGGCGTCGCCGGCCGCTGCATAGAACCTGCGTACCGCGGGCCAGTCGGGCGTGGCCAACACGGGGGCCAGACGGATCGGGGGCGCGACGCCTGGGGCGGCGGGCGAGTTGGCCAGCGCGCGCTCGAGCAACGTCCGTCGTTCGGACAGCGGCTCGGAGCGCAGATCGCGGCCGTCGGCCTCGAGCCGATCGTAGGCCAGCAACACGGCCGGCGCCTCGGACAGCAGGCGCGGCCCCACGCGCTTGCGCGTGATGCGCGTCTGCAGGCGCGAGAACGGCATAGGCTGCACCGCTGTGGCGGCCCAGCACAACAGTTCGCCGTCGAGTACGGTGCCCTCGGGCAGTGCCCCCGCGGCGGTGATCAGCTCCGGAAAGCGTTCGCCGATGAGGTCTTCGCCGCGCGACCACAGCCAGGCCGCGCCATGGCGCCGTACGAGTTGCACGCGGATGCCGTCCCATTTCCATTCCACCTGCCAATCGGAGCACTCGCCGAGCTCGTCGAGTGAGCCAGTCGCCGCATGGGCCAGGAAAAACGGGAAGGGCAGGCCGCTGCGGCCGTGCTCGCCGGATGTCTCGGGCGCGGTCAGGGCGGCGAAGCGGGCCGCATCCGGTGCCGGATCGAGCTCGCCATAGCCGACCATGCGGGCGGCGATCACCCTGGCATCGCGTCCCGATTGCAGGGCCAGCGCACGGACTACGAGCTGGCGCGACACGCCGACCCGCAATCCGCCGGTGAGCAGCTTGTTCAACAGGAAGCGCTCGGTGGCGCCGAGCGCCGACCACCATTCCAGCACCGCGGCGATGCGATGCTCTGCCGGTGCTTGGCGCAAGGGCAGCAGCCGTTCGGTGATCCAGGCCGACAGCGGCAGGTCCTCGCGATGCTCGGGGTCGGGCAGGACCCAGGCGATCGTCTCGGCGAGATCGCCGACCGCCTGATAACTGGCGTCGAACAACCAGTCCGGCAAACCGGCGCGTTCGGCGGCCAGACGGCGTAGTTCGGCCGTGGGGACGATCCTGCCGAGCCGGCCGCCGGCCAGCAGGAAGGCGCCCCAGGCGGCATCCTGCGGCGCGGAGCCGGCGAAGTATTCAGCCATCGCCCGCAGGCGGGCGTTGACCGAGGTCGTGCCGTCGAGGGCATCGAAGAGCGCGGCGAAGCGTCTCACTCGTCGGCCTCCGCCGCCGCGCCGCCACCGCCCGATTCTCTGCCGCCCGCTTCGCCACCGCTCGCTTCGCCACCGCTCGCTTCTCTGCCGCCTGCATCGCCACCGCTCGAAGCGCCGTCGTCACCGCCCGCTTCGCCGTCGTCGCGATACGGCGTGTCGAAGCGGCCGGCCTCGAGCCCCTGCTCGCGCAGCCAGCGAATCATCACCGCCTCGTAGCCGTGCGTGACGATCACGCGGCCTGCGCCGGTGGCCCGGATCGCCTGCTGCAGGCCCGGCCAGTCGGCGTGGTCCGAGATCACCAGCCCGAGGTCGACGGAGCGGCGTCGGCGAATGCCGCGGATCCGCATCCAGCCCGACGCCAGCGCATCGCGGGCGCCGCGCAGTCCACGGGCGTAGGCGCCGTCGGCGGCGGCCGGCGGCACGATCAGCAGTGTACGGCGACGCTCGTCGGCGCCCAGGTCGTCGAGTGCGCGGGCGTCCGGTAGTGCGATGCCGGTGGCGCGATACGCCTGATTCAGTCGTTCGACCGCAGGGTGGCAGGAAAGCGTGCCGGGCAGACCGCCCAGCGCCGCAAGCGCGGCCAGTACCCGCTGGGCCTTGCCCAGCGAGTAGGCGTGCAGTCGCGAGGGCAGGTTTTGCGCCGCGTTCGCGCTCCACCAGCGATGCAGCCGCTCGATCTCGCCCTCGGCCGAGGGCCAGCGATAGACCGGCAGGCCGAAGGTCGACTCGGTGACGAAGGTGTCGCAACGGACCGGCTCGAACGGTGCGCAGCTCGGGTCGGCCTGCACCCGGTAGTCGCCCGACACGACCCATACGCCGTGGCGCGGATGCGCGATCCGGACCTGGGCGGCGCCAAGGACGTGGCCGGCCGGGTGCAGGCTGAGCATGACTTCGCCGATGCGCAGTGTTTCGCCCCAGCCGAGCGTTTGCAGGGATGGGTCGCCGAGGCGCTCACGCAGCACCCAACGCGACTGCGCGCTCGCCAGGTAGTGCGCATGACCGGCCCGCGCATGGTCGGCGTGCGCGTGCGTGATCACCGCCCGTGTCACGGGGCGCCACGGGTCGATGTAGAAATCGCCGGGCGCACAATAGAGCCCTTCGGGACGGCGCTCGACGAGATCGGTTGCGACGGTCATGGGCCGGCATGATGCCGCATGGCCGGCATCGACGGGCGCGAGCGTCCCTCGTTCGCGAACGAGTATCCTGACGGTCGCCCGCGCTTGCGATAGTCGCGCGCCCTTGCGGGCAAGTTCGAGGAGTCTACGTTGGCCACCATGCCCCACCGCAACGGCCCTCCGCCGATTCCACGGCGACCGCGCGGTCCCCGCCGGCTGATCCTGCTCAACAAGCCGTTCGATGTGCTCTGCCAATTCACTCGCGACGGCGAGCGCGACTGTCTGGCCGACTTCGTGTCGGTACCCGATGTCTATCCGGCCGGGCGCCTCGATCGCGACAGCGAGGGGCTATTGTTGCTGACCAACGATGGCGGCCTGCAGCGACGGATCGCCGAACCGCGCTACAAGATGCCCAAGACCTATCTGGCTCAGGTCGAGGGCGAGCCCGGCGAAGCGGCCATCGCCGCGCTCGCGGCGGGGCTCGTGCTCAACGACGGCCCGTGTGCGCCGTGCCGGGCCAAGCGCATCGACGAGCCGCGCTGGCTATGGCCGCGCGATCCGCCGATCCGCTATCGGGCGAACATCCCGACCGCCTGGGTGTCGATCACGATCACCGAGGGGCGAAATCGGCAGGTGCGGCGCATGACCGCCGCCGTCGGCCATCCGACCCTGCGGCTGATTCGCTGGCGGGTCGGGCCATGGACGTTGCAGGGCCTTGCGTCCGGGCAGTGGCGCGAGCAAGAAGCGGCGGCCGGCGCCACGCTGGACCACGGCAGCGGATGATTGGACGGATTGCGCGTCGCCCCGACCGGGCGGCGGCGTGGCTCATGACCGCGGCTCGGCAAATCGCGCCGGCGTCGTTCAGCGCGCCGGCAATGCGGATCACACGGGCACACCGATCACACCGGCGCGCCGATCACACCGCGGCGAGTAGCGGTGCCCAGTCGACGTCGGCGCCGTTTCCCGCCGCGAGCGGATCACGCGGGCGCAGCCGGTGCGTGAGTACGGTCTCGGCCAATAGTCGGCGGGTGTCACTGCCCAGGCGCGCCGCCTCCCAGGCCATCGCCACGCTCGCGCTCAGGTGATAGAGCGCGCTCGCAGCGCTGCGGGTGTGTGCAGGATCCGCTTTTGCACGCTCGACCAGGGCCTCCACACGCGGCCAGAGTTCGCTGAGCGCGCCGAATCGGGCCTCCGCCGCCAGCGAGCTCAGGTGCGCGCGCAGCACCGGCAGACTGCCCTCGCGCTTGACTGCGCGGATGACGTCGAGCGCGACGATGTTGCTGGTGCCTTCCCAGATGCTGCCCAAGTGCGCGTCGCGCAACAGCCGGGGTTCGGGAAACTCCTCGATATAGCCGCAGCCGCCGCGTACCTCCATGGCGTCACCCACGACCTGGCGCGCGTCCCGACAGGCGCGGAACTTGATCAGCGGTGTCAGAATGCGCAGCAACGCATAGGCATCGGGTTCGCCGGCATCTGCGCGGCGCAGGGTCTCCGCGGTCTGGAAGACCATGGTGCGGGCCTGCTCGGTGCGCACCAGCATCTTGACCAGCTGGCGTTGCATCAGCGGCAGTTCGATCAGGCGTTTGCCGAACGCGACCCGGTTGCGCGCCACGTGCAGCGCCTCGGCGAGTGCGCGACGCATCATGCCGGCCGATCTCACCGCGTTCGACAGGCGCGAATTGTTGACCATGTCGGCCATCTGCTTGAAGCCCTGGCCGATCTCGCCCACCAGCCAGGCATGGGCGCCGTCGAGTGCGATTTCTCCGCTCGCCATGCTGCGCGTGCCCAGTTTGTCTTTCAGGCGGACGATCTTGTAGTGATTCGGCCGTCCGTCGTCGAGTCGTTTGGGCAGTAGAAAAAGACCGACACCTGCGAAGCCCGGCCGCGCCGGATCCGCGCGGGCCAGCACGAACGCCAGATCCGCATCCGGGTTCGAACAGAACCACTTGTCGCCGTGCAGCGCCCAGCGGCCGTTGTCGAGCGGCTGTGCCGTACTGGCGGTGGCGGCGACGTCGGAGCCTGCGCCTTGCTCGGTCATGAACATCGCACCCTGATAAAGCGTGTCCATGTCCTGGCTGGCCAGGTGCGGCAGGAAGCGCGCGATCAGCGCCGCGTCACCGAACTTGCGCAACGTGCGCGTGAGGCTGTCGGTCATGCTGACCGGGCACAACAGGCCGAACTCGCCCTGCGCGAACAGATAGGTCAGCGCGTACTTGGCGATCGGTGGCAGCGGCGCATCGGCACCGAACACGCCGGCGCGATGGCTGAGCGCGGCGATGCCGAATTCACCGAACGCCAGGCGCGACATCTCGAGATAGGCCGGGTGGTACTCGACCCGTTGGTCGTCCTGGCCGCGTCGATTGCGCAGATGCAGCACCGGCGGGTTGCGGTCGGCGGTCTGGGCCAGATCGAACAGACGGGCGCCCACCAGGTCACCGAGGTGATCGAGCCGGGGAGTCAGGCGCTGGCAGAGTTCGGGCGAGGCATACAAGGGGAGCAGGGCGGCGAAGCCCGGATCGTTGCGCCAGAAATTCTGGCCGTGTGCATCGGGCACCGGCGATGTTTGATCGACAGCCGTGCCGAGGTCGGGGTCCAGGCCACCCATGTCGTGTCCTCCAGTGCGAAGCAGGGGTTCATTGTAGGCCGGCCGTCGGCGACGGTTTGCGCTCACCAGCCGCAGGCGACCGTTGCGCCGGTGGCAATCCCGCATGCCGGCGTCTGCGGGGCTGCTACCCTGACCGCTCGATCATCGACAGCGGGATCTCTTCATGACACGCAAAACCCTGGTGTTCATCGGGCTCGGGCTGATGGGTCGTCCGATGGTCGGGCGACTGATCGCGGCCGGTCACGATGTGCTCGTCTACGACCGTGATCCCGGTCGGCTGCAGGAGGCGGTCGACTCGGGTGCCCGCGGCGCGGTCGATGCCGCCGAGGTGGCCGCCGGCGCCGACTGCATCGGCCTGTGTGTCAACGGTCTCGCGCAGGTACACCAGGTGGTCGTGGCGGTCGGCAAGCGCTGGCGGCAGGGCTCGTTGATGGTGGATTTCTCCTCGTGCGGCCCGTCCGGAACCCGCGCGCTGGCCGACCGGCTCGCTCAGGCGCACGGCTTGCGCTGGGTCGATGCACCGATGTCGGGCGGGCCGCCGGCAGCGCAGGCCGCACGCCTGACAATCATGGTCGGCGGTGCGGTCGACGATGTCGCTCAGGCGCAGGTGTTCTTCGACGCCTTCGCCGGCAACTGGACCCACCTCGGGCCCGTGGGCAGCGGCCAGGTGGCCAAGATCATCAATCAGATGCTGGTGCTGAACACTTTCTGTACGGTGGCCGAGGCGTTGCGCATGGCCGAGCGCAGCGGGCTCGACGCGTCGCTGATTCCGCAGGCCCTGGCCGGCGGTTATGCCGACAGCGCGATCCTGCAGCACCACTGGGAGCAGATGCGTGAACGCAAGTTCGATCCGCCCACTGGCTACGCCTGGGTCAATCTGAAGGATCTCGACATGGCGATCGATCTGTCGCGACAGCTGCAGACCCAGGTGCCGATGACGTCGCAGGCCGCCAACGTCTATCGCGCGTTGATCGCGCGTGGGCACGGCGACCTCGACACGCTGGCAATCTACAAGCTCTACGACGATCCGCCGGTCTGAGGCGCAACGGCCGAGGACGGCCTCGGGCAGGGCAGCGCCGGATCGGCAAATAGGGCCATGGTCAGCCGGAAGCCGACTGCGCGATCACCAGGATCAGCGCCGTGCCCAACGTGCCGGCGACGATCACCGGCCCGAGCAGGCGCAGCAGCCGGCCTTCGCTGCCCGCGCAGCCGGTCAGGTGCGAGGCCAATATCAGGCGGCCCGGCGACGCGAGTGTGGCATTGGCGCCGGCCGCGTTCTGCGCGGCGGCGACCCAGTCGCTCGGCAGGCCGATCGCCTTGGCGGCGGCGAGCTGGATCTGCATCAGCATCGCATTGCCGCCGGTGTTGCTGCCGGTCAGAAAACCGCCCAGGGCGCCGATGGGCGCAACCAGCCAGACGAAGTGACTCCCCGTGAGAGAGGTTAGCCTGGCGGCCAGGTGTGCGGTCATGCCCGCTGACGTCATGATGCTGGCAAAGACCAGGAAGCCGGCAACGACGATCGCGGCCATCGACCAGCTGCGGGCGATGACCCGGGCTTGCAGACCGAGGTCGCGCCGGGCCTCGGGCAGCGCGATCAGCGCGCTCATTGCCGCCAGCAGCATCCAGGTGCCGGGATGTCCGATCGGTGCCAATTGCCAACCGCCGCTCGGGAGCGTGAACAGCGCCGCGTCGGAGGCCCAGCGTGCGAGCGGGCCGGGCATGCGCAGCAGGCTCAGGCCGGCAAGCAGCAAGGCGAACGGTATCAGCGAACGGCGAAGATCCGGTGTCGTGGCTTTGCCGTCGCCGCGAGTGGGCCGAACCCCGGTGGCGGGGTCGCGACGCTTCAAGCGGGCGAGTCGCGTGGCCGCCGCGAACAGCAGCGGACCGGCGACGGCGCCCGCCAGTTCGAATGTCAGCCTGCGGGTCACGGCCACAAGCAGCAGGCCGAGCAGGCCCACGTAGACGACCAGCCAGACGAATCGGCGCAGCATCCTACCGCCGATGCCGGCGATTCGTAGCGCAAGTGCGCCCACCACGAGCCAGTAGGGCAGGCTGAGCAGCACGGCCAGGGTGCTCAGCCGATCGGCCTCGATGCCGGCGAGTGTCGCGCCCAGGTGGGTGCCGATCGCCAAGGCGCCCCAGGTAACGCCGTTCAAACCCAGCAGCGACAGCGATGCGGCCCGCCAGGGAGCGAGGCCGAGCGCGACGAAGATCGGCGCGCAGACCACGGCGCCGACGCCGAAACCCGTCACGCTCTCGAAAAAGACCGCGACGCCGAATACCAGCGCGAGCGTGCGGTGCAAGGGATCGGGAAGCTGTTCGAGCAGGGCCGACGAAATCGTTCGCAGCGCGCCGCCCGCGCGCATCACGCCCGCCAGCGTGATGCCGCCGAGCAGCACGTAGGCAACCGGAATCGTGGTCGACAAACCGGAGAGGATCGCGTCGAGCCATGCCTCTGTGGATAGCGCGAACGGGGAGCGCGCCAGCGCGATCGCGCTGACCAGCAGCAGGCCCGAGGCCATCGCGGCCAGAACCCGTGCGCCTGGCACGATCAGTATCGTCATCACCGCGACCAGGGGAGCCGCGGCAAGCAAATCGGTCATGGGCCGCGTCGCGACCCTTGGCGGAAATCAGAAATCTTTCAGCCCCTGCAGATCGATCTTGCGAAACAGCGCTTCCTTGTCCTCGGCCGAGCCCTTGCCGGACACTTGCACGAGGATGCGATTGTCGACCAGCGACTGCAACTCGCCGTCGTTCTTGATCAGGACCTTCTCGCGACCGATGCGCGTGAGCTTGCCCTGAGCGCCGATCGCGGCCGGGTTGTTGAAGATCATGGCCATCGAGGCGATCATCGGCGAGCCGGCGATGATCTGGACCTCGATGCGATCACGATCGCGCTTGTAGACCGCGCTCGCGGTCAGTCCGCCGCCGAACATCGCCAAGCCGCCGCCATTGCCCGAACCCTTGGATTTCTGTAGTTCCCAGCCGTCGATCGGTTCGGGCAGGAAGGCCTGCAATGCCTCGCCACGCTTCTGCGTGATCAGCTGCATGGCGTAGGTGAGATCTTCGTTGGTGCGGCCGAGATCGCCGGCCTCGTAGGACTTGATCGCCGAGTTCAAGGTATCGCTGATCTCGTCGGCCAGGGCCGGCGTCGCCGCCGACAGTGCGATGCTCATCGCAATGATTGCAGTTCTGTACATCGTGGCTCTCCTTGTTTGGTGCGAGGATACCGGAAGCGCGCCGCGCGGCGATCACGAATTCCTGGCAGGGAGGCTCGAACGACATGGAACTTCAGTTTCGCCTGGCAGGCGCGGCCGACGTGACCGCCATCGTCGTATTGCTGGCCGACGATCCGCTCGGTGCCACTCGCGAGCAGGCGGTGTCGCCGTTACCCGATGCCTATGTCAGGGCTTTTGCCGACATCGAGGCCGATCCGAACAACGAACTGTGGTTGGCGGTTCGCGGCCAGAGCGTCGTCGGTGTCGCGCAGCTCACGGTCATTCCAACCCTGACCCGCGGGGGATGCCGGCGCGGGCTGATCGAAGGCGTACGGGTGGCGTCGAGCGAGCGCGGGTCGGGCGTCGGCTCGCGGTTGATCGAAATGATCGCCGTGCGCGCACGCGCGCTTGGTTGCGGCATGCTGCAACTGACCTCGGACAAGCGCCGCACCGATGCGGGCCGCTTCTACGAGCGTCTGGGATTCGTGCCTTCGCACGTCGGCTTCAAGCGCGACCTCGATTGAGCCGTCTTGAAGTTCGGATCCGGTCGTAGCGGGCGGAAACGATCCGCGACTCGCGGCGAAACGGTCAGCGGTCGGACCGGGCGTGCGATTCCCGCGACGCCGCCCTGCTGGTACGTCGCGAGCCAAGCCAGCGCGCAAGGCCAACGCCCAGGCCCACGGCCAGTGCCAGCAACGCGAGATGATCGGGCTGGGTCAGCAGATGCCAGAGCCCGTCGTCGTGCACATGCGGGCCCGGGTGCGCGAATGCCGGCGCGGGCAGGGCGGTCAGCAGCAGCGATGCGACCGCCGAGAGCAGTGCGGGAACCGGCCGGCCCTTGGGCTTGCTCCGATCGCGGGCGCCAGATGGCGATTCGAAAGACTGATTCATCAGGGATCTCCTTGAACGAATTGTGTCGGGTACCGGCTCAGGCGGCGGCTCGGCCGGCGTCGCCCAACAGGCCGCGGTGGCGGATGAAATCGGCGATCGCGGACAGGCCTTCGCCGCTCTTCAGATTGCTGAAGACGAACGGGCGCGCGCCGCGCATGCGGGCGGCGTCCTCGCGCATGACCTCGAGCGAGGCGCCGACCATGGGCGCGAGATCGATCTTGTTGATCACCAGCAGGTCGGACTTGATGATGCCGGGCCCACCCTTGCGGGGGATCTTCTCGCCGGCGGCCACATCGATCACGTAGATCGTCAGGTCCGACAGCTCGGGGCTGAAGGTGGCAGCGAGATTGTCACCGCCACTTTCGACCAGTACCAGTTCGAGGCCGGGGTGACGCTGCGCGAGCCGGTCGATGGCCTCGAGGTTGATCGAGGCGTCTTCGCGGATCGCGGTGTGCGGGCAGCCACCGGTTTCGACACCGAGGATGCGGTCGAGCGGCAAGGCATCGTTGCGGGCCAGGAACTCGGCGTCCTCGCGCGTGTAGATGTCGTTGGTGATCGCCGCCATGTCGAATTCGTCGCGCAGCAGGCGGCAGAGCGACAGCGTCAATGCGGTCTTGCCGGAGCCCACCGGGCCGCCGATGCCGACGCGCAGCGCGTCACGGGTCTTGATGGTCGGATGGTTCATGTGTCGGACTCCGCGATGGGGCCGCCGCTCGTCGATTCGAGGGCGGTCAGGATCGGAACAACCTGGAATATTGGGTTTCGTGCCAGCTGCTGGCCAAGGCCAGGCCCGGCGTGAAATTGCTCCATTCGCTCTCGCGCCTGTGCGGCGCCTGCTCGAGCGCCGTACCCAGGCGGGGCAGTAGCGCGTCGAAGACCCGCTGACCACACTGCTGGCCCAGCGGCACCGCCTTGATCGCGGCTGCCACCTGATTCTCGAGCCAGGTCCAGGCATAGGCCTGCAACGCCGCCGAGCGCTCGATGCCGAACGCCAACGAGGCCAGGCCATAGGCCAGCGGCAGGGCGGTCTCGCGGCGTTCGTCGAGGCGGCGCCGCGCCACCCCGGCCACCCAGCCGGATGCATCGTGGGTGTCGGTCAGCAGTTTGAGCAGCGAATAGCCCATTTGCAAGGTTTCGGCCCGCAACTCGGCGGTTTCACGGGTGGCGAGGAAATCGTCATGCCAGTGCAGGGCGGCGCGCATGTGGCGCGAGCGCAGCGCGCCGAACAGGCGCCAGCACAAGGGTGCCTCGTAGCTGGCCAGCGAGCTGTCGATCAGCGATCCCAGCCAGTCGACCAGCGAGCGCTCGTCCTCGACCCAGCCGGCGACGATGGCCGGCTCGAGTCCCTGCGAGTAGCTGAAGCCACCGATCGGCAGCGACGGGCTGGCCAGCCTGAGCATGGACAGTGCGGCCAGCGAGCCAGTGACACCATGGGTCATCGTGCCGCGCTCGAAGGCGTCGGTGGCGAGCATGGTCGGGCTCGCGGCGGGGCTTGCGCGTCCCGAGGTGTGTATCGGGCTCATGAGGCCTCCTTGCCCAGACTCAGGTCGTGAATCCGCGGCGCATGGCGCCCGTCCGCACCGATCGTGCGATCCTGCGCCGGCACGTGACGGTGGGCGTTTTGCCGGCCACGCGCATGGATATGCTCGTGCTCGTGCTCGTGCTCGTGCTCGTGCTCGTGCTCGTGATCGTGATCGTGATCGTGATCGTACTCGTGGTCATCTACGTGATCATCATCGCGCGCGTGGCGATGGAGGTGGCCGGGTGAGCGCTCGTGACGAGGATCCGACGAGGATCCATGGTCGTGGCGATGGCCACCGCCATAGGCACCGCCCTCCGGCTCGAATGGCCGCTCGATGCGCGCCACGACCGCGCCCAGCCCCTCGACCATCTGCGCCAGCACGTGATCGTCGGCCAGGTACAAGGTGTCGGCGCCGATCTCGACCGGAACGTGGCGATTGCCCAGGTGGTAGGCCAGGGCGGCCAGCGACGCCCGCGGTCCGGTGCGCACCGCCAGCAGCGACTCGGGTGCGGCGTCGACGATCAGCCAGTGGCCGTGTCCGCCGGTGAGCGTGGCGCCGCCACGCATGACCGTGCCGCGCGGCAGGTCGATGCCGGCCTGCTGGCCGGCGAGCGGCCCACGCTCGATGTCGACGGCCAGACGCGAGCGCTGACGCGAATCGAAGGGCAGCGAGATCCGGTTGACGTTCGCCGGATCGGGCGGTGCGTCCGTGACCAGGGTCTGGAAGATCAGCATCGGGGTCTCCGTCTTCGAATGTTCGCTCGATTCTTAGCGCTCAGAACAGGAAGTAGCGCTGGGCCATCGGCAGTACGGCGGCCGGTTCGCAGGTCAGCAGGCGGCCGTCGGCGTGTACCTGGTAGGTCTGCGGATCGACCGTGATCTCGGGCGTGGCATCGTTCAGGCGCATATCGCGCTTGCCGATGTTGCGCGTGCCGCGCACGGCAACCAGCGGCCTGGACAACCCGAGGGATTCGGCCAGTCCGGCCTCGATCGCGGCGCCGGCGACGAATGCGACCGAATTGCGCCGGGGCGCGCCGCCCAGTGATCCGAACATGGGTCGCGTGTGCACCGGCTGCGGCGTGGGAATCGACGCATTGGGGTCACCCATCGCCGCCACGGCGATCTGGCCACCCTTGATGACCATCGACGGTTTGACGCCGAACATGGCCGGCTTCCAGAGCACCAGATCGGCCAGTTTGCCGACCTCGATCGAGCCGACGGTGTCGGCGATGCCGTTTGCGATCGCGGGATTGATCGCCAGCTTCGCGATGTAGCGCTTGACCCGGTTGTTGTCGGCGTCGCCGTCGTCGCCCGTCAGCGGACCGAACTGCTGCTTCATCTTGTGGGCGGTCTGCCAGCAGCGGATGAGGGTCTCGCCCACGCGACCCATGGCCTGAGAGTCGGATGCCATCATGGAGAACGCACCCAGGTCGTGCAGGATGTCTTCCGCGGCGATGGTCTCGCGCCGGATGCGGCTCTCGGCGAAGGCGACGTCCTCGGGGATCGCCGGGTCCAGGTGATGGCAGACCATGAGCATGTCGAGGTGCTCGTCGATCGTGTTCACCGTGTACGGCCGCGTCGGGTTGGTCGACGATGGCAGCACGTGGGGCAGGGCGCAGGCGCGGATGATGTCGGGCGCGTGGCCACCGCCCGCGCCTTCGGTGTGATAGGTGTGGATCGTGCGGCCCTTGAATGCTGCCAGCGTCGATTCCACGAAGCCTGACTCGTTCAAGGTGTCGGTGTGGATCGCCACCTGCACGTCGAAACGATCGGCCACGGCCAGGCAGTTGTCGATTGCGGCCGGGGTGGTGCCCCAGTCCTCGTGCAGCTTCAGGCCCATGGCGCCGCCGCGCAGCTGTTCCTCGAGCGGGACGGGCAGCGACGCATTGCCCTTGGCCTTCAGACCGAAGTTCATCGGATAGTGCTCGAGCGCGAGCAACATGCGGCCGGTGTGCCAGGGCCCCGGCGTGCAGGTGGTGGCATTGGTGCCCGTGGCCGGGCCGGTACCGCCGCCGATCATGGTGGTGATGCCGGCGGCCAGTGCCTCGTCGATCTGCTGCGGGCAGATCAGGTGGATGTGGCCATCGATCGCGCCGGCGGTGAGAATGCTGCCCTCGCCGGCGATGATTTCCGTGGACGCACCGATGACGATGTCGACGCCGTCCTGGATGTCGGGATTGCCGGCCTTGCCGATCGCCTGGATGCGGCCGTCGCGAATGGCTACGTCGGCCTTCTCGATGCCCCACCAATCGACGATCAGAGCGTTGGTGATGACGGTGTCGGGCACCTCGGCCGCGCACCGCTGGCTTTGGCCCATGCCGTCGCGAATCACCTTGCCACCGCCGAACTTGACCTCGTCGCCGTAGCGCGTGCGGTCGCGCTCGACCTTGATCACGAGGTTGGTGTCGGCCAGGCGCACGCGATCACCGGTGGTCGGGCCGTACATGTCGGCATAGGCGCGTCGGCTGATCTTCATGGCCGATCTCCCGAGGGCAGAGCGCCCATCACCTTGCCCTGGAAGCCGAACACCTTGCGCGCGCCGGTATAGGGCACCAGCTCGATGGTGCGGGTCTGACCGGGTTCGAAACGCACCGCGGTGCCCGCAGCGATGTTCAGGCGCTGACCGAGGGCGAGCGATCGGTCGAACAGCAGCGCGTCGTTGACTTCGTAGAAGTGATAGTGCGAGCCGATCTGCACCGGTCGGTCGCCCGAGTTCGCGACCTCGATGGTGGTGACGGGCAGACCGGCGTTGAGCTCGATCTCGCCCTCGGCGGGGAGAATCTCTCCGGGAATCATCGTCGGGCTCCTCAGACGATCGGCTGGTGAACGGTGACCAGTTTCGTGCCATCGGGGAACGTGGCCTCGACCTGGATCTCGGGAATCATCTCGGCGACGCCGGGCATGACGTCGTCGCGCTGCAGGATCGTGGTGCCGTGGCTCATCAGTTCGGCCACCGTGCGGCCATCGCGCGCGCCTTCCATGATCTCGGCCGTGATGAGGGCGACCGCCTCCGGGTAGTTGAGCTTGAGCCCGCGTGCCCGGCGACGCTCGGCGAGCAGGGCGGCGGTGAAGATCAACAGCTTGTCTCGTTCTCTCGGGGTCAGATCCATGGTCGTTCGGACGCTCCAGATCGGTTCTCGTTTCAGCAGGACCAGATGCGCGGTGGCACCGGCTCGTGGCCGTTGACGTCGGCGCGAACCGCGCGCCAGGCGCCGCGCAGGGCCTGCCATCCGTGCTCGGCGCGCTCGCCGCGCCAGCGCACGATCAGCAGTCGCGGCAAGGCGCTTGCGCCCACCTCGCCGGGCGCACCGGCCACTTCGGCGCGCACCCGTTCGAGCATCGGCTCGATCTGGCCGGGCCGGGCCGGCACGATCAGCAAGGTGCCGAAGGCGCTGGCGCGGCCAAGGCCTGCCGGGCCGCGCCAGTGTGCATCGCCGCCGTCCAGCACGGCGCGCTCGATGAACGCCGGCGCGCCGTCGATGACCAATCTCGTCGACTGGCGCAACCGGCCGCGACGAAACGGCTGGTCGCCGGCGGGGCGGCCGAGGCAGACGAGTTCGGCCGCAATCAGACTGGCGCCGGAAGCGACATGCCAGTGATTCTCGATCAGGGCCTGTGCGCCGTCGTAGACGATGGTCTCCATCGGCAGCCATTCCAGATGCGCACCGGCCTGAACCTCCAGCCGCAGCAACTGGCGCGCGGGCTGGGCGCCATGCCCGCGATACCACTTGGCCGCACCGGGAGCGGTCAGGAGCAGATGCGAGCCGGTGGCCGCCGATGCGGCGATGCTCAGGCTGTCGCCGGCTGCGATGCCGCCCGGCGGATGGACGACGATCTGTTCCCAGCAATCGCAGCCGCCGCGCGTGGGCTGGTGCCGGTAGCCGCGCAGCAGGCGCAGCGGCCCGCGGTGGCTACGTTCGAGCGGCACGGTGGCCTCGCCGCGCGCGCCGACACGGAGATGCAGCTGTGCGTGCCAGCAGGGTCGGGGGACCGCCGGATGGCCGAGCACCTGAGCCAGCGGCTGCGGCGCATTCATATGGCGACCAGGTCGCGCACATTGTCGCGCGCCATCGAGGCACCGTCGCCGCGGCGGACGATCTCGCCCCGGGTCATGACCGCATAGTGATCGGCCAGTGCCTCGGCGAAGTCGTAGTATTGCTCGACCAGCAGAATGGTCATGCCGCGGCTGTCGGCGAGATGCCGGATGACACGGCCGATGTCCTTGATCACCGACGGCTGGATGCCTTCGGTGGGCTCGTCCAGGATCAGCACGCGTGGGTCGGCCGCCAGCGCGCGGCCGATGGCCAGTTGCTGCTGCTGTCCGCCCGACAGATCGCCGCCACGGCGTCGCAGCATGCTCAACAGCACGGGGAAGAGCTCGAAGATCTCGTCGGGCAGACGGGCGTGACGACCGCGGCTTGCCAGGCCCATGCGCAGGTTCTCTTCCACCGTCAGGCGCGCGAAGATCTCGCGCCCCTGCGGCACGTAGCCGATGCCGGCAGCAACCCGTTTCTCGGGCGGCAGCTTCTCGATCGCCTGTCCGTTGAGCAGGATCTGGCCCGAGCGAATCGGCACCACCCCCATGATCGCCCGCAACAAGGTGGTCTTGCCGACGCCGTTGCGACCGAGCAGCACGCTGACCTGCCCCTCGGGCAGCGCCAGCGAGACGTCGCGCAGGATGTGGCTGCCGCCGTAGGCCTGGTTCAGGTTCTTGATCTCTAGCATTCAGCGCCCCAGATAGACCTCGATCACCTGCTCGTCGGCCTGCACCTGATCGAGTGTACCTTCGGCCAGCACGCTGCCCTCGTGCAGAACCGTGACCCGGTTCGCGATGCTGCGCACGAAGGCCATGTCATGCTCGACCACCACCAGCGAGTGGCGTCCGCGCAAGGTGTTCAGCAGCTCGGCCGTGCGCTCGGTCTCTTCGTCGGTCATGCCCGCGACCGGTTCGTCGAGCAGTAAGAGCGTCGGCTCCTGGGCGAGCAGCATGCCGATCTCGAGCCATTGCTTCTGGCCGTGCGAGAGCACGCCCGCCGATTCGACGTCCAGATCGCGCAGCCGGATCAGGCTCAGAATCTCGTCGATGCGGTCGCGCTGCTCGCCGCTCAGGCGCCAGCGCAGCGACGACCAGACCCGCTTGTCCGCTTTCAGGGAAAGCTCGATGTTCTCGAACGGCGTCAGGTCCTCGAATACGGTGGGCTTTTGGAACTTGCGGCCGATACCCAGATGGGCGATCTCGGGCTCGGTCATCAACAGCAGATCGTGATGCTGGCCGAAGAACGCGGTGCCGGCATCCGGCCGGGTCTTGCCGGTGATCACGTCCATCAGCGTGGTCTTGCCGGCGCCGTTGGGGCCGATGATGCAGCGCAGTTCACCGACGTCGATCGTCAGGCTGAGCTCGTTGAGCGCGCGAAAGCCGTCGAAGCTGACCGTCAGACCGTCGAGGTAGAGTGCGACACCGTGCGAGAAATCGGGTGTCGATCCAATCGGCCGGCCGTAGCTGGCCTGGGTGCCGCCGGAGGCGCGTGCCTGGCCGGAGTCGGCCGACCGGGCCGCCGACTCCGCATCGCGGTTCATCGTATCGGCCGACTGTTCGGCGGCGGGTGCATCGACCGGGGTCATGGGCGACCTCTGCGCAGACGGGCAAGCAATCCGACGACACCTTGCGGCAACAGCAGGGTGACGAACACGAACAGCGCGCCAAGGAAGTAGAGCCAGGCCTCGGGCATGGCCACGGTGAACCAGCTCTTGGCGCCATTGACGAGAAAGGCGCCGACGATCGGACCGGTCAGGTAGCCGCGGCCACCAACCGCCGCCCAGATCGCGATCTCGATCGAATTCGCCGGTGACATCTCGCTGGGGTTGATGATGCCCACCTGTGGCACATAGAGCGCGCCGGCGATGCCACACAACACGGCCGAGAAGGTCCAGATGCCCACCTTGTACCAGAGCGGGTCGTAGCCGCAGAACATGACGCGCGCCTCGGCATCGCGGATCGCGGCGAGCACGCGTCCGGCCTTCGAGCGCTTGATCGCGGCGCAGACGAGCGTCATGGCCACCAGGGTCACGCCGGTGATCGCGAACAAGGCCACCCGTGTACCGGAGGCGGTGATGTCGAAGCCGAGGATGCGTTTGAAATCGGTGAAGCCGTTGTTGCCACCGAAGCCGGTCTCGTTGCGAAAGAACAGCAGCATTGCCGCGTAGGTCAGCGCCTGCGTGATGATCGAGAAGTACACCCCCTTGATGCGCGAGCGGAACGCGAAGGTGGCGAACACGAAGGCGAGCAGGCCCGGTATCAGCATGGCGAGCAGCGCGGCCCAGAGGAAGTGCTCGGAGAAGGTCCAGTGCCAGGGCAATTCCTTCCAGTCGAGGAACACCATGAAGTCCGGCAGGTCGCTCTGGTAGACGCCGTCGCGGCCGATCGAGCGCATCAGATACATGCCCATCGCGTAGCCGCCGAGCGCGAAGTACAGGCCGTGTCCCAGCGACAGGATGCCGGCCTGACCCCAGACCAGGCCCATCGCCAGTGCCACCATCGCATAACAGAGGAACTTGCCCGCCAGCGAGATCCAGTAGTCGGTGATGTGCAGCGGATGACTCGCTGGCAGGCCCAGGTTGGCGAACGGCACGAGCACGACCACCACCAGGGTCGCGAGCCCGGCGCCGATCAGCAGACCGGTCTGGCGTGGGGCGCGGCCACCGAGGTGGGAGGACGCGCCGGATGCTGTCCCGCTCGCCGGGGAAATGGGTAGGGAAGCTGAGCTCATGCGTCGGCACTCCGTCCGCGCAGTGCGAAGATGCCCTGCGGACGCTTCTGGATGAACACGATGACGGCCACGAGCAGGATGATCTTGGCGATCACCGCGCCGCTCATGCCCTCGAGGATCTTGTTGAACACGCCGAGCCCGAGCGCGGCCACGACGGCACCCGAGAGCTGGCCGACACCGCCGACCACCACGACCAGGAAGGAATCGACGATGTAGGCCTGACCGAGGTCCGGACCGACATTGCCGATCTGCGACAGGGCGCAGCCGGCCAGACCCGCGATACCGGCGCCCAGCGCGAACGCCAGGGTATCGGTGCGCGAGGTCGGCACGCCCATGCAACGGGCCATCGTGCGGTTCTGGGTGGCCGCCCGTACGAACAGGCCGAGTCGTGTGCGCAGGATCAACGAGGCGACCACCGCCAGCACCAGGATCGCGAACACCACGATCGCGATCCGGTTCCAGGGCAATACCAGATTGCTGCCGAGTACCAGGCCGCCGGACATCCAGGACGGATTCTCGACCGCGACGTTCTGCGCGCCGAACAGGCTGCGCACTGCCTGCATGAGAATCAGGCTGATGCCCCAGGTGGCGAGCAGTGTCTCGAGCGCACGGCCATACAGGTGGCGGATGACCAGGCGTTCGAGCAGGGCGCCGACCAGAGCCGCCACCACGAAGGCGACCGGGATCGCGGCGATCAGATAGGCGTCGAACCAGGGCGACAGCGCCGGCGTGCGGAACAGCTGCTGCACCACGTAGGTGGCATAGGCGCCGATCATCATCAGCTCGCCGTGTGCCAGGTTGATCACGCCCATCAACCCGTAGGTGATCGCAAGACCCAGGGCGGCCAGCAGCAGGACGCTGCCCAGCGAGATGCCGGCAAACAAGGTCGCCGAGATCTCACCCATGAACACCCGGAATTCCACCGACGCATAGGCATTGCGCAATTCGCGGCGCACGGTGTCGTTGGTCTCCGCTGGCGCGCCGTCGGTGGCGGTCAGTCGGGCGCGCAACAATTGGCGGATCTCCCGGGTATCGGAGGCGCCCAGTCGGCGGGCCGCCGATTCGCGGATACGCGGGTCCGTATCGGACAGCTCGAGACGGCCCGACGCAGTGCCGAGCACCGCGCGGATCGCCGGATCCTTCTCGCGTTCGAGCGCCTTTTGCAGCAGCGCGAGATCGTCCGCGCTGGGCCGCTGCGAGAGTTCGATGGCCGCTGCCAGCCGACGATTGCGGTCGTCGTCGAACAAAGCGAGCGAGGCGAGCGCCGCCGCGATCGCGCGGCGCAGCCGGTTGTTGATCTTGACCGCATCGGCACCGTCGGCGTTTGCAATCGCGTCGCCCGTGACGGCATCGACGGTCGTGCCGCCGCGCTGCTCGAGCACGCGCTCACCGTCGACCATCAGGCGCTTGGCCTGCATCGCCTCCAGGAATGGCGCCAGCCCGGGTTGCGCCTGTGTGGCGGCCGCCTCGATCGCGGCTTCCCGGGCGGCATTGCTGCCTTGGGCCATCGCCAGCGCCTGCTCGGAAGTGAGCGCCTGGGCGGCCCGCCACGGCGTTAGCACGAGGGCGACGAGTAGGATGAGAAGATGGATGAAGCGCATGATGGCGGCCTGTTTCTGGGCGGCATCGCCCGGACCCGGCCCCTCGCGGGGCGGGCCGATCCGGCTTGAAGTAGGGCGGGGCAGTCGGGGGCCGCGCGCACGGCCTGCGCGCGCGGCCCTGGCGAGACCGTGTCAGTCGGTGACCGGCTCGTCTTTCTTCTTGTCGTTGCCGGGGATGAACGGGCTCCACGGCTGGGCACGGATCGGCTCTTTGGTCGACCAGACCACGTCGAACTGACCGTCGGCGGTGACTTCGCCGACGTAGACGGGTTTGTGCAGGTGATGATTCTTCTGATCCATCATGACCTGGAAACCCGAGGGCGAGGCGAAGGTCTGACCGGCCATCGCCTTGATCACGGCGTCGACGTCGGTGGTGCCTGCCTTCATGACCGCCTGCTTCCACATGTTGACGCCGATGTAGGTGGCCTCCATCGGGTCGTTGGTCAGCGGCTTGCTCGCCGAACTCAGGCCCTTGGCCTTCGTATAGGCGGCCCACTTGGCCTTGAATGCGTCGTTGGTCGGATTGTCCACCGACATGAAGTAGTTCCATGCGGCGAGGTGGCCGACCAGCGGCTTGGTGTCGACGCCTCGCAGTTCCTCCTCGCCAACGGAGAACGCGACCACCGGAACGTCGGTCGCGGCCAGCCCCTGGTTGCCGAGCTCCTTGTAGAACGGCACGTTCGAGTCGCCGTTGATCGTCGAGATCACGGCCGTCGGGCCGGCGGCGGCGAATGCCTTGATGTTGCCGACGATGGTCTGGTAGTCGGTGTGACCGAACGGCGTGTAGACCTCGTCGATGTCCTTGTCGGCCACGCCCTTGCTGTGCAGGAAGGCGCGCAGGATCTTGTTCGTGGTGCGCGGATACACATAGTCGGTGCCGAGCAGGATCCAGCGCTTGGCACCGCCACCGTCCTCGCTCATCAGATACTCGACGGCGGGAATGGCCTGTTGGTTGGGCGCGGCGCCCGTGTAGAAGACGTTCTTCGACAGCTCCTCGCCCTCGTACTGAACCGGGTAGAACAGCAGACCGTTGAGTTCCTCGAACACCGGCAGTACCGATTTGCGCGACACCGAGGTCCAGCAGCCGAAGACCACCGCCACCTTGTCCTGCGTGAGCAGCTGGCGAGCCTTCTCGGCAAACAGCGGCCAGTTGGAGGCCGGGTCCACGACCACCGGCTCGAGCTTCTTGCCGAGCAGGCCGCCGGCCGCGTTGATTTCGTCGATCGCCATCAGCGCCGTGTCCTTGAGCACGGTCTCCGAAATCGCCATGGTTCCGGACAACGAATGCAGGATGCCGACCTTGATGGTGTCGGCGGCCAATGCCTGGCCAGCGAACGGCAGACCGGCCACGGCCAGTGATACGGCCAGCGTCTTCAGCGTGAGTCGTTTCGACATGTGTAAGGCTCCCTTCCTGTGGTGAGAACGGCGGGCCGATGCCCGTCTGAAGCCTGTCAATGCGAAGAACGTGCCAGCTCGGGGTCGCGCCGGAATGTCGCCGGCAATCGCGCCAATCGGCCCCGATCGCGGGACGCCGCCGTTCAGGCAACGGGTGTGATCGCCTCGGCGCCGGGATCGGAACCGGCTTGGTCGCACCAGCGCCGGGCGTCAGCCCTCGGCATCGCGGCGCTCATCTGGTGCGTGCACCAGCTGAGTGCGCTGTCGGTCGCGCAGGGTGGCGCGCCAGCGATCGACGCCTGCCTTGCGCCCGGCGATGCCGCGCTCGAGAAAGGCCGGGCGGCCGCTGGCCCCGCTGGCCAGATAATCCTCGCGGACGGCCGCCGCCGCCAGTGCCGAAATCGTCGCTGCGTGGGCGTGCACCAACTCGCACCAGCGCTCGTAGGCCACGCCGTGGGTGCGGCCGAGCCGGGCGGCGAGCGTCTCGCTGAGCGCCATGAAGCGCTCGAACGGGGCGTCACCCAGCAGCCAGGGCAGCGAACGTCGGAACCGGCCGGAATTGCCGATCAGGTCCCAATGGCGCGCGAAGCGGGCGAGGCGAGCGACCTCGGCGGCGCTCAGCCAGGGGCTGCTGACGATGGTGTAGGGCGCGCGCGTCTCGAAGACGAGTCCGAGCGAGGGCGCGCGTGCGGCCAACGGGGTGCCGCGCAGACGCTTGAGCAGGCCGACCTGGATTTCGTGCGGATTCATGGCCACCAGCCGATCGAAGCCCGCGCCGAAGCCGGCCAGTGTCTCACCCGGCAGACCGGCGATCAGATCGACGTGCAGATGGGCGCCGGTGTGGCGGCGTAACCAGCGCAGGTTGGCCTCGGTGGCGGCATCGTCCTGGCGTCGGTCCATCATCGCCTGCACGCGCGGGTCGAAGCTCTGCACGCCGATCTCGAACTGCAGGACCCCAACCGGAAAGCTGGCGATGACCTCGCGCAAAGCTTGCGGCAAGCGGTCGGGGATCAGTTCGAAATGCAGGAACAGGGGCTCGTCGGGATGGGCGCGCATCCAGTCGCCGAACCGGTTCAGAATCGACAGGCAGTTGGCCACCTTCAGATTGAAGGTGCGATCGACGAAGCGGAAGCGCCGGGCGCCACGCGCGAGCAGATCGTCGATGGCATCGGCCAGCGCGGTGGGATCGAAGGGCCGCGCCGAACGGTCGAGCGCCGACAGGCAGAAGGCGCACTTGAACGGACAGCCGCGTGAGGCCTCCAGGTAAAGATGCCGGTGCGCGATGTCGTCGGCGTCGTAGAACGCGTTGGGCAGCGCCAGTTCGGTGGGATCGGTGTCCTCGCCGGGAATGATCTTCATCAGCGGGCGCGGTCCGTCGAGCAATTGGCCGGCCAGACGCGCGAACGCGCGCTCGCCGGCGCCGAGTATCACGTGGTCGGCAAGCGCGGTCAGAAGCTGTGTCTGCGTCTCGTGGCTGATCTCGGGACCGCCCAGGACGATTCGCGCCTCGGGCAGCCGCTCGCGCAGGGCGCGCACGAGGACCAGCGTCTGTTCCACGTTCCAGATGTAGACGCCGATCCCGATCACCCGCGGGCGTTCGGCCGCCAGGGCCTCGAGCATGCGTGCGAGTGGCGTGCCCAGCGTGAACTCGAGCAGACGAGCCCGCGCCCGCAGGTCGCCGAGATTGGCCAGCAGCGAGCGCAAGCCGAGCGAGGCGTGCGAATAGCGTGCGTTGAGCGTGCAAAGGACGATGTCGGCCATGGTGAGCACTATAGTCGAGGGCCGTGGCAGCTGCCCGCCGACTCGGCCAAGTGCCGTGTCAGGGCACGGCGCAGCTACCATACCGGTGTCGGTCGATCACGCGCACGAGGAAAGACACATGCAAGAGGCCAGGATCGTGTTCGATGTCCGTGACTGGATCGCCCAGGCGCAGCGCATCGTTGCGCTGACCGGTGCGGGCATTTCCACCGACTCCGGCATTCCGGATTTCCGTGGCCCGCAGGGCGTCTGGACCCGCAATCCGGCGGCCGAGCGGCAGTCGACCATCCAGAACTATCTGGCCGATCCCGAGGTGCGCCGGGCGGCCTGGCGCAACCGCCTCGATCACTTCGCGTTCACGGCCTCGCCCAATGCCGGGCACCGCGCCCTGGTCGCTCTCGAGCAGGCCGGACGGATGCACGCGCTGATCACCCAGAACGTCGATGGCCTGCATCAGGCCGCCGGCAACGCCGCCGACAAGGTCATCGAGGTGCACGGAACCGTGCGCCGCGTGATGTGCTGGTCGTGCGGCGAGCGTCAGCCCACCGAGCGGGTGTTCGAGCGCGTTCGTGCCGGCGAGGAAGATCCGCACTGTCTGCAATGTGGGGGCATCCTCAAGACCGACACGATCTCGTTCGGTCAGGCGTTGCTACCCGAGGTGATCGATCGGGCGATGACCGTCGCCGGCGAGGCCGATCTGCTGCTGGCCGTGGGCTCGACCCTGCAGGTCTATCCGGTGGCGGGCGTGGTGCCGCTGGCGCACGAGGCCGGTGCACGGATCGTGATCGTCAACGCCCAGCCGACCCCCATGGACGAACTGGCAGATGCGGTGCTGCCAGGCTCGATCAGCGAGATCCTGCCGTTCATCTGCGGTGGCGTCACCGGCCCGACTAGAGCTTGATGCAGACGTTGCGCGTCTCGGTGTAGAACTCCAGCGAGTGCACGCCGCCCTCGCGGCCGATGCCCGATTGCTTGCTGCCGCCGAACGGGGTGCGCAGATCGCGCAGGAACCAGCTGTTCACCCAGGTGATGCCGACTTCGATGGCCGCGGCCAGGCGGTGCGCGCGGCGCAGGTTCTCGGTCCAGATCGTGGTCGACAGGCCGTAGCGGTTGGCATTGGCCAGTGCGACGACCTCGTCCTCGCTGTCGAAAGGGCGCACGTGGCAGCACGGGCCGAAGGTCTCTTCGCATACGACCGCGGCGGTCTCGGGCAGGTCGGTCCAGATCGTCGGCTGTACCCAGGCACCCTCGGCCAGCAGGCCTGGCATCGCGGGCACGCCGCCACCGGTCACGACCGTCGCACCTTCTTCGACGGCCCTGGCGTAGTAGGACAGAACCTTCTCTTTGTGTTCGTGGCTGATCAACGGGCCGTAGTTGCTGCCGGCATCGGTCGGGCGACCGTATCGCACGGCTTCGCAGCGCGCCTTCAGGGCGCCCAGGAAGCGCTCGAAGATCGGTCGCTCCACATAGACGCGCTCGGTGCCCAGGCAGACCTGGCCGGTGTTCATGAACGCCGACCGGAAGATGCCTTCGACCGCGGCATCGAAGTCGCAGTCGGCGAAAACGATGCCGGCGTTCTTGCCGCCGAGTTCGAAGCTCACGTCGCGGATGCCATCGGCCGCCGCCTTCATGATCGCCGCGCCGGTGCGGGTCTCGCCGGTGAACGTGATCGCATCGACACCATCGTGGCGGCTCAGGAATTCGCCGGCTGAGTCGGGGCCGAAACCGTGCACCACGTTATAGACCCCGGGCGGCACGCCGACGGCACGCATGACTTCGCCGAGCAAGGTGGCGGTGGCCGGTGTTTCTTCGCTGGGCTTGACCACCACCGTGTTGCCGCAGGCCAGTGCCGGACCGACTTTCCAGGTCATGAGCAGAAACGGTGCATTCCATGGGCTGATGACGCCGATCACACCCTTGGGCCGGCGGATCGCGTAGTTCAGTGCACCGGCGCCGTCGGGTGTGTCCATCACGAAGCTCTCGGTCGGCACGTTCTTGACGATGTCGGCAAAGATCTTGAAGTTGGCCGCGCCGCGCGGCACGAAGGCATGTGCGATCACATGGTGGGGCTGCCCGGTATCGGCTTCCTCGGCGGCGACGAAATCGTCGAAGCGGGCGGTGATGCCATCGGCCACCGCGTGCAGCATGGCGACGCGCTTCTCGGTCGGCATGCGTCCCCAGTCGCCTTGCAGCGCGGCCCTGGCCGCCGTCACCGCGAGGTCGATCTCGGGCTGGCCGCCCTCGGCCACCTGGCCGAGGATGGCATTGTCGAGCGGCGAGCGCTTGACGAAGGTCTTGCCCGAGGCCGACGGTACCAGCTGGCCGTCGATGAAGTGCAGGGTGTCGTGCATCTCAGGTGACGACGGTCAGGAAGGTCTCGTGCATCTTGCGGTGCACCACGTCCAGCCCGCCGCCCTCGCCGAGGCCTTCCCAGGTCCAGGCGATCGGCGGCTGGTCGGGATAGGACGAGTTGCCGCCCGAGAAGGTTTCGAAGCGATTGCCCGAGGGATCCCAGGCGTAGATCGTGCCGCCGCGGGTGATGCCGTGTCGGGTCGGCCCGATATCGACCTTGACGTCGTTGACCGACATGATGTCGCCCGCGCGCGCCACCCGCTCCCACGACTCCATATAGAAGGAAATGTGATGCAGCTTGCCCGGCTCGGGGTGCACGACGAACGCGATGTCGTGCGCCTTGTTCGAGCAACAGAGCCACAGCGCGCCTTTCTCGTCGCTCTCGGGCAAGGTCACGTACTCGGCGAGATGGAAGCCGAGAACCTGGGTGAACAGCTCGAGGACCTTGTCGACGTTCGGACCATAGAGCAGTGCATGGTCGAGGCGCATCGGCGCGATGCCCTTGTCGAACTTGGGTGAGTAAGGCTTGGGATCCTTCTGCCCGAGATCGCTGCCGACGAACGTCTTGGTGGCGTACAACTCGATCACATGGCCGCTGGGTATCTCGAAGCTGACCCGCTCGCCGGTCTCGAGCAGATCGCCGGCCGGCAGGCGCTGCGTGGTCACGCCATAGGCGCGCAGATCGCCCTCGAGTTTTTCGAGGGTGGCCTCGCTGTCGACCTTGAAGGCCATGAAATCCATGCCGGCGCGGTCGGCCTGACGCAGGATGACGCTGTGGTGATCGCGTTCGTCCCAGGCCTTCAGGTAGACCCGTCCGGACGCATCTCGGCCCATTTCCTCCAGGCCAAGCACGTCACGGTAGAAATGCACGGCCTCATCGAGGTCCATGACCCGGATCTGGACGTGTCCGGGGCGCAAGACGCCTTGCAATGCCATGGTCGTTGTCTCCTCCGATGGCGTTTCGAGAACTTTCGAATGACCGGTCGCACCGGCGCATTCCAGCGGTAAACGGCTGAAGACTGTAGGGGTGGCACACAGCGCCGTCCAATACCGAAGAACTCTCGGTGTTATACCTAAAATGCATTCCACGTAACACAAATGCCTATCACTCGGTATATCGGCGGCGGCCGCCATCGGCCGCCGCCGACGGAGTCCGTTCATGGAACTACGCCATCTCCGCTACTTCGTCTGCGTGGCCGACGAGCAGAACATCGGCCGGGCGGCGCTGCGCCTGCACATCTCGCAGCCGCCGCTGACCCGGCAGATCCAGCAACTCGAGGAGCAGGTAGGGGCAAAGCTGTTCCGGCGCACGGGCCGCGGGGTGGAGCTGACCGATGCCGGCAGCGTGCTCTACGAAGACGCACGCGGCATCCTGGCAATGGCCGAGCGAGCCGCGGAACGTGCGCACAAGGCGGCTCAGGGCCTCCTGGGACGGGTCGACGTCGCCGTCTTCGGCTCGGGAATCTTCGGCGTCATCCCGCTACTGCTGCGGCAGTTTCGAGAGTCTTATCCGGAGGTCAGCATCGTTCTGCACAACATGACCAAGGAGGAGCAACTGGATGCGCTGCGCCACCAACGGATCTCGCTGGCCTTCAACCGCTTGATGCGCCCGGTCGATGGCCTCAGGAGCGAGACCCTGCTCAGCGAACCGCTGCACGTGGCGATGCCCTCGGGTCACCCGTTGTCCTCGCGTCACGAGATCGCGGTCGGCGAACTGGAGGGGCAGCCGCTGGTCTTGTATCCGACTGGCTCGCGCCCGAGCTTCATCGACAGGGTCCACGAGATGTGCCGCGAAAGCGGCTTCGTACCGCAGGTGGCGCAGGAGGTCGGCGACGTCGTGCATGCACTGGCCCTGGTTGCCACCGGTCTGGATGCCTGCATCGTGCCGCAGTCGGCGACATCGTTGAACCTGCCCGGGGTGGTCTATCGTTCGCTGCGCCACGCACCGAGCGCGCGGGTCGATCTCTGCTGCATCTATCGCGACGACGACGCTTCGGAGATCCTGCGCGCGCTGTTGGGTTCGATGCGACGGTCGGTCGCAGCGCTCGACTTGCCGTGAAGCGCTCGGTCGCGTCAGGTGGCTGCGGGCGCCTGCGGTGCCCGCAGCGGTGCGGCGTGCTCCACGCGCATTCGAAAATCTCGTGCCTGTTCGCTGAACGCCCACATCTGCACATGGAGCACGGGCTGGCCGTCGCGCAGTTCGGTTTGCAGCAGGTTGATCGAATTCGAGTCCGGACCTCGGCAGCGTTCGGAGACAGCGGTGCCCGCCTGAACGAACCAGATGCCGCCACGTGGTTCGCAAGCGCCCACTGGCTCGAAATGCACGGACGGGCGGTGATGATGGCCGCTGAGCACGAACTGCACGCCGGCCTCGTACAGACGTCGCAGCAACGCGCGTCGCCGCGGCGATGGCGCGCCCCCGATCGGCGGCTCGAACACCGGATGATGCATGACCAACCCGGTGAACGGACGCCGGTTATCGGGCTCGTCGAGCAATGCCGTGAGGTATCGTTCGGTGCCCTCGCTCAGGCCGCCCGCCTTGTGCCGCGCGCGACGCGCGCTGTTGGCGCCGATCAGCAGCGTGTCATCGGTACGAAGCGTGTCGACCTTTCGATGGGTCAGCAAGCCGCCGCTGTTGCGGAACGGGCGCAGCCTCGCCCACGGATTGAACAAGGAGATGTCGTGATTGCCGGGCACCACCAGATGGCGTCCCGGCAGGCGTTCAAGAAACGCACGCGCGCGCACGAACTGTGAACGTCGCGCGCGCTGGGTCAGATCGCCGCTGACCGCGACCAGCGTGGGCCGCTGTTGCGTGAGCAGGGCCAGCAGGGCGTCGACGAGCAACGGATCCTCGCGGCCGAAATGGAGGTCCGAGATGTGCGCGATGGAGGTCAAGACACGCTGGCTCGCATGGGGCGGATCAGTCGCAGTGCATCCGGGCAGGCGCAAATCTGTATCGGCAGCGTCAGCCGCACGATCTCGCCGTCGAGTGCGACGCCGATGTCGCGCCGCCGTCGTCGCGGCAGATCCAGACGCAGTTCGCGAATCCTGACCGCCCTGATCTCGGGCATCGTCGGCAGCGAGCCGACCGCGCCGCGCGCGATCGCCCACAGACGGCGCCAGCGACCGGTCGCCGCCATCCGTGCGCAGAACAGGTCGCCCTGTCCGACCGTGTCGATATCGTCGAAGCCGGCGAGCTGGAGTTGCAGGCGGTTGTTGCCGATCAGCACGGTGGCCGCGCGACTCTGCTCGTGAACACTTGCGCCGTCGATGGAGAAGCGAAACATCGGACATGCGCGCAGGGCGGTGACGATCGCAGCCATCGCGGCGACCGCGCGGTGGCGCCCCAGCGAGCGCTTGAACCACTCGCGCTCGGCCAGCACGCGCCGGTACAGACCGACGCTGGCATTGACCAGAAAGAAGCGCTCGTTGGCACGCGCGATCTGGGTCGGCTGAATGGGCGCGGCCAGAAGGGCGGCGACCGCCTCGTCGAGGGTCTCGGGGATACCGTGCTCGCGCGCGACGAAGTTGAATGTGCCACGCGGCACGATGCCCATCGGGCAATCATGCGCGATGGCGAGTTGAGCGATCAGATTGATCGTGCCGTCGCCGCCCACGGCTACCAGTGCACCGCCCAGCGCCCGGGCTCGATCGGCGGCGCGAAGCGCACCCGCTTCCGGCGATTCGTGCCGGTTCGGGTACACGTGTTCCAAGCGTATTCGCTCGTCGCTGGCGAGCGCCGAACACGCGTCGCGTACCTCTTTGGCGGCCGGGCTGTCCTGCAGGCAATTCTGGAAGCAGACGAATGTCAGAGGCCTGGTTTCCGGTTCGCGGTCGATGGCGAGCGGCGTGCGCGCCGCCGCGGCGGCGTCGATGACCTCGGCGGGTCTCATCGACGCCGGCGGTTCGGTGCGCGTGCGGCAGGCGTACGGCGCGTGCCGCAATTTGCCGCCTCAGTCGAGATCATCGTCCGACCAGTCGTGCTCATCATGACGCCAGCTTCCGTACTGCGAGCGATGATCCGACCCGAGCCTGGAGGTCAGCAGCGCGCCGAGAATTGCCCCACCGACCGCGGCGGCCGAGACGACGGCCCAGGTGTTGTCGTGCGCGAAGCGGTCGATATCACGCGCCGATCGGCGGGCCTGGTCGCGTGAGCGTCGGGCCGCCAGTTGCATCCGACGGCGTGATTGCTCCGAGAACTCGCGCATCTGATCGCGCGAGCGCTGTGCGGCCGACTGCATCGACCGGTTCATATGACCGATCTGCGTATCGACGTTGTCGAGCATCTCGCGCATGCGCCGACGGGTCTGCTCGTCGGATTTCTCGAGCAGACTGCCCACGTTCGTCTTCATGTCGTCCCAGCTGCGGCGCAGGCGTTCGCCGGAATCATGGTGCTCGTCGGAAGCCCGTTGATCCGCAGCTCGCGTCGCGGCATACGCGGACTGGTCGCCGGATTCGGTTCGCGAGCGGTCGACGGAGCGCTCGGGAAGTCGCCCGCCCGACGGCTGGTCGAGCGTGTTTGCCGAGCCTGACGTGTTGGTTGGATTGCTGCCGGACCCGGGCGTCGAGGCGGGATTGGGGTAGTGAACGGTCGAGGATGGTCCTTGCATGGCGGTGCCCTCCGTTGGCTTGTTGCGCCCGTCGCGGTCTCAGACGCGAGGGGCGGGTGCGTGGCGATCGGGATCGTTCATTGCTAGGTATCTCGATACAGCCTTGATGAACCCGATCGTCTCGCACGGAGTCGTGCAAGTCGCGTGCCTGAGCCCGGTGAAAGCCTCATTGCCGGCCTACCGGCTCCTCTTGTGCGCCATTTCGAGAGCTTCGGAACCGGCGCCGAACAACCGTCTCCAAGCGAGAGCAAGCTTTGTACGAGTTCGATCAGTATCATGTCTTTCTGGCGCTGGTGGGCGGCAGCATCGTCTTCTCCTACTGGATGCCGCAGTTCTTCTTTCGCCGCGAGCCTGCGGCTGCGACCTTCCTGATCCTGGGGGGCGCGCTCGCCTTCTACCTGGTCCCGGGCATGCCGATCCCGCTCGATCCGACGGCTGACCCGCTGTTCTGGGAAGTGACCAGCGAACTGGCCGTGATCACCGCATTGTTCGGTGCGGGCCTGCGTATCGACGACGTGTTCGTCCGCTCGAACTGGCGGACGACGATCCGGTTGCTGGTCGTGGCGATGCCGCTCACGATCGCGTCGGTGGCGCTACTTGGCTACACGATGGCGGGCATGACGCTCGCCGGGGCTGTTCTGCTCGGTGCCGCATTGTCGCCGACCGACCCGGTTCTCGCTGGCGACCTGCAGGTCGGCCCGCCGCTCGAAGGCGGGGAGCATCCGATCCGCTTCGCCCTCACGACCGAGGCGGGGCTCAACGACGGTCTCGCCTTTCCGTTCGTGATGCTCGGCCTGCTGATTGCGGGCGAGGCCATGGCGCCCGGTGCATTGGCCCTGGAATGGCTATGGCGAGACGTTCTCTATCGGATCGTCGTCGGCGCATTGGCCGGTGCCGCCATTGGCTGGGCGATCGGCAAGATCAGCTTCGCCATTCCGCGGGGAAACCCCTTGGCGGGTTCCGAGTCGGGGGTCGTCGCGGTGGCGGGCGTGCTGGTCAGCTATGGCTGCACCGAACTGCTCGAAGGCTATGGTTTCATCGCCGTCTTCGTGACCGGGCTGGTCGTGAGACGCGTCGAAGACCGCCATCCGTTCCACAAGCGCCTGCACCTCTTCAGCGAGGCGGTCGAACATGCGCTGACCGCGGTCGTGCTGTTCGTGCTGGGCGGCGCGCTGCCGGGCCTCTGGACACATCTGGATCTGCCGCACGCGGTGATCGCATTCGCACTGATTCTCTTGATCCGTCCGCTTTCGGGATGGATCTCGTTGATCCGAACCGATCTCGCCAGGCGCGAACGGGCGATCGTCTCGTTCTATGGCATTCGCGGCATCGGTTCGATCTACTACCTGAGCTATGCGGCCGGCCAGATCGAGTTCGTCAACGAGGCGCAGCTGTGGGCCCTGACCGGCTTCACGATATTGCTGTCGACGATTCTGCATGGCTTCACGGCAGGCATCGTCGTGCGTCGATTCGCCCCGAAGGGCCAGGCGGGCGATCCCTGAAGGAGCGCCGGGCATCATCGTTGCTGTCAGCCTGATCAGACCATCCACCCGCGGGCGAGCCCGTTGATCCCCCGATGAACACGACGCCGGATCTCGACGGTGCAATGCGGCACGCCAGGGATGGGCGTTTCATGCGCCACACCCTGTTCGTGGTTCTGCTCGCCGCGGTAGCGGCCGCGCTCTGGCGCCTGCGGCTGGTGGTGGTGCTGGTCTTCGGGGCGCTGGTGCTGGCGGTAGGCCTCAGGGTACTGGTCATGGCCTTGGTGCGCAGGTCGGGCCTGTCGGCCCGCTGGGCGTTGCCGGTGGTTCTTCTCACCTTGATGGTCGCACTGGCCGGCGGGTTCTGGCTGGCGGGTGACAGCCTCGTCAGCCAGTTGGGCGAGTTGCGCGAGCAATTGCCGCGGGCGATCGAGGCGGCCCGCAGCTGGCTCGACGGACACCCGATCGGCGAGCGGATCTCGAGCGCGGTGGCGGGCCTCGAGGCGACCGATGGCTGGGTGCAGAGCATCGGGGGTATGGCGAGCCTGACCCTGGCCGCGCTCGGCAATGCAGCCTTGTTGCTGGTCATGGCGGTCTATTTCGCCGCCGATCCGGATATCTACCTGCGTGGCGCCGTCCGGCTCGCGCCCGTGCGCTACCGGCCTCGTCTGCGGCGCGCATTGCGAGCCACCGGCGACGCGCTGGCCTCCTGGCTGATGGGGCAGAGCATCTCGATGGCCTTCGTCGGCGGTGCCACGGCCCTGGGCTTGTGGCTGCTGGGTATGCCGCTCGCGCTGTCCCTGGGTTTCATCGCCGGCCTGCTGTCGTTCGTGCCGTACTTCGGCCCGATCGCATCCGGCGTCCTGGCCGTCGCGCTCGCGTTCACTGAAAGCCCGGCCATGGCGCTGTGGGTGGCCCTGCTGTTTTTGGCGATCCAGCAGGTCGAGGGCAATCTGCTGATGCCCTTCGTGCAGCGCTGGGCGACGTCGCTGCCGCCGGTGCTGGCTTTGGTGGCGGTTCTGGCGTTCGGCATTCTGTTCGGCGTGCCGGGAATCATTTTCGCGACGCCTTTGATGGTTGCGTTGATGATCATCGTGCGTCGACTCTACGTGCACGATCTGCTCGAATCCACACCCGAGGCGACGAAGACGGACCGATGCGATGAGAGCGGGCTGGCCCGCGGCGGGCGGGTCGAGGCGCGCTGACCGCCCGCACCGTGGCGCTCAACGCGCCGGCCAGCGCCAGTTCGGTAGGCGCGAGCCGTGTTCGGGCGCGAGGCGGGTCTCGCCGAGCACCTTGGTCAGCGGCAGCATGTTGGCCGGTGCAGCGTCCTGCAGGGCGCTCAGCAGCGCCGGCGAGTGCGTGACGACCCAGATCTGCCGGTGTTCGGCGAGTTCGCACATCAGGCGTGCCAGCGGCGGCAGCAACGACGGATGCAGGCTGCTCTCCGGCTCGTTCAGAATCATCAACGGTGGCGGGCGCGGCGTCGAGAGCGCGGTGACGAGCAGCAGGTAGCGCAGCATACCGTCCGAAAGCTCCGCCTGCCGCAACGGCCTGAGCAGACCGGGCAGGCTCATGCGCAACTCGAAGCGACCGTCGCTGACGTGCAGATCGACGACGGCGCCCGGGAAGGCGTCGCCGAGCGCGCGCGACAGCGCGCCCGGATCGCCGATCTCGACGATCGTCTGCCACGCCGCCGCGAGGTCGGCGCCGTCGTGGGCGAGCACCGGCGTGCGCACGCCGATCTGGGCGCGCCGTGCGGGCGCGTCGGCGTCGCAGCGGAAGTGATCGTAGAAGCGCCAGGCGCGCAGTTCGTCGCGCAGCAGCGCGGCCTCGGGAGCGACGCGCGGATCGGCCAGCCGCGAGAGCATGCTGTCCCAGGGGGCGAGACGGCTGTCGAGCAGGCGCCAGCGACCCTCGTCGTCGCGACCGCGTACGCTCGCGCCGTCGCGCTCCGTCAGCGCCCGTTGCGGGTGATAGGTGCCGCCATGCCAGATGGCCTCCCGCTTGATCTGCGGGTCCAGATCGAAGTGCGATGCGCCCGGTATCGGCAAACCGAGATCGATGGCGTACGAAAATGCATCGGTGGCGATGCCCAGCCTGAGCGCGACCGGCCGGCGGCGCTGGCCGCCCTGGACCGCCTGCTCGCCCCGCCGCATGGCGGCCGAGAACGATTCCGGCCCGGCCCACAGTGCCGACTGCAGCCCACCCTCGCGGGCCAGTGCGCTCACGACGCCGTCGTTGGCGACGTCGCAGAGCAGCCGCAGGGCGCGATAGAGGTTCGACTTGCCGCTGCCATTCGGCCCGTGGATGACATTGAGCGCGCCAAGCGGCAGTGTCAGCTCACGAATCGAGCGGTAGTTGGCAACGGCCAGCGTTTCGAGCATTGCCTAGCCCCGCCTGGCTAGCCTCTGGGGTCGTCGGGGCTGGGCACCGCGGCGCTCAGCCGGTGATCTCGCGCATCGCCGCCAGGAACTGGTCGACCTCGGCGGGCGAGTTGTAATGGCATAGCGAGACGCGCACGCAGCCGTCGAGGCCGAGCGGCCGCAGGATGTTGCCCGAGAAGTGGTCGGGTTTGCGGGTATGCGTGCGGATGCCTCGCTCGTTGAGCCCGGCAACCACGTCGAGCGCGGCCATGCCTTGCACGGTCAGCGAGACCAGGCCCTCGCGGCCCGGATTGTCGAGCCCGCCGATGATGCCGACCGCCGGCATCGCGCGCAGGTCGGCTGGCCGGCATCGCCGACGATCATGCGTGCCACCAGCGCTTGCTCGTGGGCGTGGATCGCGCGACCGGCCGCCTGCAGATGGTCCGTCAGTCCGGCCGCCGACGGCGCCGCTTGCGCGCCCAGCCATTGCAGATAGCGCACCACCTCGCTGAAGGTGGCGTAGGCACCGGTGTCGCGCGTGCCGAGCTCCCACTGGCGCGCGGCCGAGCCTTCGAGACGCTCGTGCGGCAACTCGGTCATGCGCTCGGACACCCAGCCGATGCCGTAGCCATGACGGGAGAACACCTTGTAGGGCGAGAGCGCATAACCGTCGACATCGGTGTCGCCCAAGCCGATGGCGCCATGCGCCGCGTGCTGGATGCCATCGACGATGATCAGGCAGTCGGGCGCCACCCGGCGGATGGTTGCGACGATCGCCGCGACGTCGACGCCGATGCCGGTGACGGGGCTGGTATGAATGATCGTGGCGACCCGTGTATCGGGTGTGACCGCATCCTCGTAGGCCTGCTGGTTCACCGTGCCGAGTGCATCGTCGTGCCGGACCGTGACATTTTCGCGCCGTGTGTGCGCGGCCCACTGGTGGCGCGCACTGGCGGTGGCCGGATGCTCGAGACTGCTGCCCAGGATGCGGCCGCCGGCGGGCGCGGCCAGTGCGGCGCTGCGAACCAGCCGGAACAAGACTTCGGTGCCACTCTCGCCGACGAACACCTGTCCGCCGCCGACCCCCAGAAACGCCTTGGTCAGCTCGCGACACTCGTCGATCACCTCGACCAGCCGTCGCGAGGCCGGATTGTCGCGCCCCTGATTGTCCGGGATCGCCGCATAGGTGGTGCTCGCCTCGACCACCGACTTCAACGTCAGCGCGCCGCCGGCGTTCTCGAAGAAGATGCGCGGACCGGTGAACGGGCAGCTGTCGACGTGGCAGAAGCGGTCGCGCACGGCGGCCAGGAGCTCGGATGAGAACAAGGATGACTCCGGAAACAGGGCAGGGCGGATCAGCGAACGATACGTACCGGCAGCGACGTGAAGCCGTGCACGAAATTGGACAAGGTGCGGCGCGGCTGACCGGTGAGTTCGATGCGCGAGAAGCGCCGCAGAATCTCCTGCCACAGCACCTTCAGCTGCATCTCGGCGAGCCGGCTGCCCATGCAGTGGTGGATACCGAAGCCGAACGAGAGATGACGGCGGGCGTTCTTGCGGTCGATGATGAAGCGGTCGGGATCGTCGATCATGGTGTCGTCGCGATTGGCGGACAGGTACCACATCACGACCCGGTCGCCCTTGCGGATCGTCTGGTCGCCCAGCTCGACATCGGCGGTGGCCGTGCGCGCCATATGCGCCAGCGGCGTCTGCCAACGGATGATCTCCGGCACCAGGGTCTCGACCAGCCCGTGGTTGGCGCGCAGCTTGTCGTATTGCTCGGGAAACTGATTCAGCGCCAGCACCCCACCCGAGATCGAGTTGCGCGTGGTGTCGTTGCCGCCGACGATCAGCAATAGCAGGTTGCCGAGATATTCCATCGGCGTCATGTTGCGGGTGGCGGGCGAGTGGGCGAGCATCGAGACGATGTCGGGCCGCGGCGCCGCGTTCACGCGCTCGTTCCAGATGCCGGTGAAGACATCCAGGCAACGCTTGAGCTCCTTGGCGCGCATCTCGTGCGACGTGACCGGCCCGTCGTCCTTCGGATGGCCGGTGGCGATGTCCGACCACCAGGTGAGTTCACGCCGCTTCTCGAACGGATAGTCGAAGATGGTGGCCAACATTCGCGTGGTGAGTTCGATCGAGACCGCCGGCACCCAGTCGAAGGTCTCACCGACCGGCAGGCCGTCGAGAATCTCGCCGACATGGCCGCGGATCACGGATTCGAGGCGCGCCACGTTCTCGGCCCCCGCGATGCCCGCCACCGCCTCACGCTGCTCGTCGTGGCGCGGTGGATCCATCGCGATGAAGCTGGAGGCATCCTTGTTCAGTGCATCGAGCGGTGCGCTCACCGCGATGCCGCCGAGCTCTCCGGCCGACGAGAACGCCTGGTGGTTCATCTCGACCTTGACGATGTCCCGATAGCGGGTGATCGACCAGTACGGCCCGAAGCGGCTGGCCGCGCAATAGTGCACCGGCGCGTCGCGACGCAGCCGGGCCAGGTAGGCGCCGATGCTGTCGTCCTGGAACAGATAACCGTCGCTCGGATCGATGGACTCGATTGGGATGGTCCAGGCACGTTCGCGGTTCGCCGCGGTGCTCGGGGACATGTCCAGCGGCAGCTCGGGTGTGCTCATGGGCGGGTTTCCGTCAATTGGTCGACAACGTGCCCTTGCTCAGTTGAAGGACTTGCCTTCCTCGGCCAGGCGCACCAGCAGCGGGGCGGGTTCGAACACGGCCTTGACCGCCGGATTCGTGCTCTGGCCGGCGAAGCGCCGCAGGCTGCGAACGACATTGGGCAGGCCGATCTCGTCGGCAAACTTCATCGGGCCGCCGCGGTGGCCGGGAAAGCCGTAGCCGTTCAGGTAGACGATGTCGATGTCCGAGGCGCGCAGGGCGATGCCTTCCTCGAGAATGCGGGCGCCCTCGTTGACGAGTGCGAAGATGGCTCGCTCGACGAGTTCGTCGGCTGTGAACTGGCGCGGCTCGATGCCCTTGTCACGGCGGAAGGCGGCGATCAGCTCGTCGGCCGCCGGGTCGGGAATCGCGTTGCGCTTGCCGGTCTCGTAGCGGTACCAGCCGGCGCCGGTCTTCTGACCGAAACGGCCGGCCTCGCAGAGCCGGTCGGCCGCGCACGCCAGGTCGAGCCCGGGGTTCTCGGCCTGGCGGCGCTTGCGCACCGCCCAACCGATGTCGAGACCCGCGAGATCGCCCATTCGATAGGGGCCCATCTTCATGCCCCAGCTCTCGAGCGCCTTGTCGATCTGTTGCGGACTGGCGCCGGCGTGCAAGGCCTCGTCGAGCGCCGCACGATAGCGATGCAGCATGCGGTTGCCGATGAAGCCGTCGCAGACGCCGGAGACCACCGCGATCTTGCCGATCCGGCGCGCCAGCGACATCGAGGTCGCGAGCACGTCCTTGGCGGTCTTGGCGCCACGCACCACCTCGAGCAGGCGCATCACGTTGGCCGGGCTGAAGAAGTGCAGCCCGATGACGTCCTCGGGGCGCTTGGTGAACGCGGCGATGCGGTCGACATCGAGGGTCGAGGTGTTGCTGGCCAGAATGGCACCGGGCTTCATGGTCGCGTCGAGCTTCTCGAAGACCTGCTGCTTGACGCCCATGTCCTCGAAGACGGCCTCGATGACGAGATCGCAGTCGGCGATGTCGGCGTAGTCGAGCGTCGGCCGCAGCAGGCCCATGCGCTCGTCGAGCTGGTCCTGGGTGAGCTTGCCGCGTTTGAGGGTGGTCTCGTAGTTGCGCCGGATGGTGGCCAGGCCGCGATCGAGCGCCTCCTGCTTGGTTTCGAGGATCACGACCGGGATGCCGGCATTCAGGAAGTTCATCGAGATGCCGCCACCCATCGTGCCGGCACCGATCACGGCCACCCGCCCGATCTTGCGCTCGGGCGTGTCGGCCGGCACATCGGGAATCTTCGCGCAGGCGCGTTCGGCCGCGAACACGTGGCGCATCGCGCGCGACACGGGTGAATTCATCAGCGCCAGAAAGCCTTCACGCTCGGCCTGCAGGCCGGCATCGAAGGACTTGTCGACCGCGCCGGCAACCGCCTCGACGCAGGCCAGCGGCGCCGGATAGGGCCCGGCCGCCGCGGCCACCGCACGCCGTGCGAAGGCCAGATAGCCGTCGGCCTCGGGCGCGCGAATCGTGATGTCGCGCACGCGCGGATAGGGGCCGCCCTCGGCCGCCTTCGCGCGTGCCAGCGCCATCGCTTCATCGAGCGGATCGCCCTCGACGACGGCGTCGAGCACCGGGGTGTCGGCCAGTTCGGCAGCCTTGGCCGGCTTGCCGGAAACGATCATGTTCAGCGCCCGCTCGAGGCCCAGCAATCTGGGCAGGCGCTGGGTGCCGCCGGCACCGGGCAGCAGGCCGAGCTTGACCTCGGGCAGGCCGAGCGTGGCAGCGCCGCTGGCGACCCGGTAGTGGCAGCTGAGCGCCAGTTCGAGACCGCCGCCCAGGCAAACGCCGGTGATGGCCGCCACCACCGGCTTGGCGGAGTCTTCGATCAGGCGGATGAGGACCAGCAGATTGGGTTGTTGCATCGAGCGCGGCGTGCCGAACTCGGTGACATCGGCGCCGCCGGAGAAGGCGCGCTCGGAGCCGCGCAACACGATGCCCTTGACCGCCGGGTCCGCCCAGGCCGCCTCGAGGCCCGCGGCCAGATCGGTGCGCAGTTGCGCGCCCAGCCCGTTGACCGGCGGCTTGTTCAGGGTGATGACGGCGATGCCGTCGCGGGTCTCGTAGAGGGCGGCTGAAGTCATGGCGTGCTGTCTCTCATGTGCGGCAGGACCCCGGCAGCAGCAGCCGCCGGGGCAGAGTTGAAGTCCAGCCGACCATTCTACGTCCCTGCCGCGACATCTTCCTCGCGTAAGCCAGGCGGCCCGTCAGAACGAAAAGCGCAGGCCCAGCCCCAGGTAGCCCACGGCCAATTCCTTGCCGGCATTGCCGCGGCCCTCGGCCTCGAAGATCAGATCCAGCGAGTCGGACAGCCGGTAGTCGATCTCCACGCCCGGCAGGACCAGGTTGGTCGAACGGCCGCTCAGTTTTTCGAAGCCGGCGACGCCGGCCGCCGGTTTTCGTTCGCTGGCGTCCACGTGATCGAGCGTGACCTTGCCGATCACCGCCCAGCGCTCGTTGATCGGCAGACGTCCGAGCAGGCTCACACCGTAGGACTCGATGTCTGCGCGGTAGGTGCCGGCGGCGTACTTGCGCTCGATGGTGCCCGAGCGGATGCCGTGGACATGGACGCCCCAGTGCTCGCTGAACCAGTAGCCGGCACCGAGCTTGAAACCGGAGGCCGACTGATCGGAGCTGGCGCCCGATGCCTGGCCGATATCGCCGAACGCCGCCGTGGTGGCGCCCGCCGTCAGGTCGACGAAGGGGCCGATACGAACACCTTGTTCGGCGTGCGCCGGGCAGTGGCCGAGCCAGGCGGCGCAGAGGGCGGTGGTGAGAGCGCGAATCGGGAGTTTCATGGTGATGCGTCCTTTGGTGTGATTGGTGACGCCGCCATGGTCGCGGTCCAGGTTGAGCGTTTGATCAAGGCATCCTTAAGACTTGCCGAAGACGCCCCGACGGGTTCGCCGCGCAACGCCTTGAGCCGTTCTTTAGCCGGCGATGGCACGATCGTCGTCATGAGAATCTGCCTCGTCGAAGACGACCTTCTGCTCGGCCGCGCGCTTGCCGCCTGGTTGGGCGATGCCGGCCACCGGGTGGTCTGGGTGCGCATGGCGCGCGATGCCGAACTCAACCTGGCCGGCGAGACCTTCGACGCGGTGGTGCTGGATCTCGGCCTTCCCGACGGCGACGGGCTCACCTTGCTGCGACGCCTGCGGGCGGGCGGCGACGGTATCGCGGTGGTGGTGATCACCGCCCGCGGCCAGCTCGACGAGCGGCTGGACGGTCTCGATGCCGGCGCCGACGACTACCTGGTCAAGCCCTTCGACGTCGAGGAACTCGGCGCGCGCCTGCGCGCGGTCGTGCGACGCGGTCAGCACGAGGGCGGATCGGCCGACGTGTTGCAGGTGGGCGGCGTGCGACTCGACGAGGCGCGCATGTTGACCTTCGTCGACGGCCAGCAGGTGTCGCTCTCGCCGACGGAATTCGGCCTATTGCGCGAGCTGCTGCGCAATCGCAACCGGGTGCGTACCCGGCGTCAGCTCGAGGCCGGCGCCATGCCGGACAGCGATGGTCAGGCGCTGGACGTCCACATGTCGAACCTGCGCCGCAAGATTGGCGCCGGGGTCGTGCGTACGGTGCGTGGCGTCGGTTACGTCATCGACGATCCGCCGGTGCGGCGGCGATGATCGCCAGGCGCTGGGCACGCACGTCGCTGGCCGTACGCCTGGTGCTGGTATTCGTCGGGTCGGCGACGGCGATCTGGATCGGTCTGTTGCTGTGGTCGGTCGAGAGCGGGCTGCGCGCGGGCCGAGCCGGGTTGGCGGCCGAGCTCGACGGCTATGCCCGCCAGGTCATGGCCGTGGCGCGCGCGATGTCCGACCGGCCGGCGGCCTTGGCCGCCGTCGTCGAGGAGGTTCAAGGCATCGAACGGACACCGGCGGCCGGCGACGGCGAAGGCGAGCAGCGCTTCGCGATCGAACTGCGGGTCGGCGAGCGCACGGTGAGCGGGCCGCCGCCCGGGCTGGCGAGGGCTCCGGAATGGGGCGGGGTCGGCAACGGATTGCACGCGGACGGCGCACTGCCCGCCGGTTGGTGGTTCTACCAGGCCACCGACCGACAGGCACGGATCGGCGTGCGGCTCTGGGTCGCCGCCCAGGACCGCGCGAGCATCTTGTGGCCACAAGCGCCGGCGTTCTTCCTGCCCGTGCTGGCCAGCCTTCCGTTGCTGGTGCTGCCGGCCTGGCTGATGGTCAGAATCGGCTTGCGTCCCCTTCGTTCGGCCGCCGACCAGATCCAGTCGCGCGTCAACAGTGGCTCACTCGAGCCGCTGTCCGGAATCGTCGCCCGCGATCTCGAACCGGTGGTGGCGGCGGTCAATGCGTTGATGGGGCGTCTTCGCCTGCGCCTGAGGCGTGAGCGCGAACTGGTCGCCGACGTCGCCCACGAACTGAAGACGCCGCTTGCCATCGTGCGGATCAATCTTGCACTGTTGCGCTCGGCACCCGATCCGCAGCGCGGCGAGCAGGTCATGTCCGACCTCGACCAGGGGCTGGCCAGGGCCGACCGGCTGGTCCAGCAACTGCTGCGCATGGCGATGCTCGATCGCGAATTCGATGCCTCGGTCGTGATCCGCGAATTCGATCTGGCCGAATTCCTGCGCCAGCGCGTGGTCCAGGTTGCGCCCCTGGCCACCAGACGATCGGTCGATCTGGTGGCGCACATGCCGGACAGCTTGGTCTGCCGGCAGGATGCCGACGCGGTGGCGGCGGTGTTCGACAATCTGGTCGACAACGCGATCAAGTACGCACCGGCGGATTCGTCCGTCGAGATCACGCTCGGGCCGGTGTCCGATGGCGCCGTGCGTTTGCAGGTCGTGGATCACGGGCCCGGAATTCCGGCTGCCGACAGCGACCGTATGCTGGAGCGCTTCACCCGCCTGCACGGACCGGTCGGTGACGCCGGTGTCGTCGGCTCCGGCCTCGGTCTGGCGATCGTGTGCCGGGCGCTCGAGCGCCTCGGCGGCACCGGGCCGACGATGGCCGACGCCGCTCCCGGCCTCGATGTCACGGTCGCGTTCCCGCTGCGCTCCGCCGGTGCCGCGCGATGGCGGGAAGACAGTCCGCAAGCGGTCGGCGCCTTGGCGCGCGACCACCGCTGAGCATCGGCGCCGCGCTTGGAAATCGCGATCCCCTGATCGCAAGGCGAACCAGGTGCGGTGCCGGATCATATTCGCTACGATTGGAGGCTGCCCGTCGTTCGTGAGCGCTCGGCCGTCACGGGCGCAACTCTGAGACTGCAGACATGACCAAGCCAGCGACCTCACCGGCATCCGCGGCACCCGTCCGCTCCGCGCGCGAAATCGCGAGTCTGCCGGGGCCGTCCGCTTGGCCGGTACTCGGCAACCTGCCGCAGTTGCAGGTGAGCCGTATGCACCAGCAGCTCGAGCAATGGGCGAGTCGATACGGCTCGCTCTATCGCCTGCGGATGGGCGGTCGCGATGCACTGGTCGTGGCCGATCATGCGCTGGTTGCGGGCGTTCTGCGCGATCGGCCCGATGGCTTCGATCGCACCGCGCGGCTGGGCGTCATTGGTGCCGAGATGGGTATGAAGCAGGGGGTGTTCGGCGCCAGTGGCGACGTCTGGCGCCGCCAGCGACGCATGGTGATGGCCGCCTTCGACCCTGCGCACATCAAGTCCTACCACCCCACGCTAATGACCGTGGCCGGTCGCCTCGAGCGGCGCTGGCGCAAGGCGGCGCAGGCGGGCACGCCGATCGACCTGCAGGCCGATCTGATGCGCTACACGGTCGATGCGATCACCGGCCTGGCCTTCGGCACCGATGTCAACACGCTCGAGTCCGACGACGAGATCATTCAGCGTCATCTCGACCTGTTATTGCCGGCGCTGTTCAAGCGCGCGTTCTCGCTCGTTCCCTGGTGGCGGCTCTACCGAACCTCGGCCGACCGCGAACTCGAGGCGGCGATGGTCGAGGTCAACCGTGCGGTCGACGGTTTCATCGCCGCCGCCCGCGACCGGCTGGCCGCCGACCCGGCCCGGCGCGCCGCGCCGCCGAATCTGCTCGAAGCGATGATCGTGGCCGCCCAGGACGATGCACAGGCCGGCGGCCACGGCGGCGCACCGATCAGCGACGCCGAAATCGCCGGCAATGTGATGACCATGCTGCTGGCCGGCGAGGACACCACTGCCAACACCATCGCCTGGCTGATCCACCTGCTGGTCGAGAACCCCGCTGCGCTCGCGCGGGCGCGCGACGAGGTCCTGGCCAAGCTCGGCGCGCCGCCCGACCTCGCTTTCGAGGCCGTGCGCGAACTCGACTATGTGGAGGCATGCGCACACGAGGCGATGCGTCTCAAACCGGTCGCGCCCATGATCCTCGCGCAGGCGCTGCGCGAGACCACGGTCGGCGACGTGCGGGTGCCGCCGGGCACCGTGGTGTTCGGCCTGATGCGCGCCGATGCGGTCGACGAGGCGCACGTCGACGAAGCCGCCGCATTCCGTCCGGAGCGCTGGCTGGACGGCAGCTCAGGCTTCGACCTCGGCTCACCCAAGAGGGTGTCGATGCCCTTCGGTGCCGGCCCGCGCATCTGTCCCGGCCGCTACCTGGCGCTGCTGGAGATTCGCATGGCGATCGCGACCTTGCTCGCGTCATTCGATATCGTCTCGCTCGATACTCCGGACGGAGCGCCGCCACGCGAGAACATGGCATTCACGATGGAGCCGGTGGGGCTCACGCTTCGGCTGCGCGAGCGGGCGTCGTAAACCTGAGCCATGTATCCGCGCCGTCCAAGCGGCGTGCCTCGCCATGACGGCCCGCGCCGGCGGCGCTTCGACGACACCGCGAACAGCTACCGGTCTGACAGGTGAGGAGAGCCTTGGGCCGGCTGGCGCCGCCCCGGGCCGGGCCGCCGAGCCGGGCTGCCGAAAACCGGTCGTTTGGTGGGCGGTACTGGGTTCGAACCAGTGACCCCTGCCGTGTGAAGACAGTGCTCTACCACTGAGCTAACCGCCCGCTGCGCTGGTATGGCCCGAATGTGGCAGGCGACCATTCGTCGCCGCCTGGGCACCATCGGCGCTGGCGAAGACGTGGATTCTGCCACAAACCCTTGAGAATCGCTGTTCATGTGGTCCAGATCCGTGCTTTCGAAACTTCGAATAGCGGACCCGGCTCCCAGGTCTACGAAGGTTCACCCGCTTTCATGCTGGAGGTGGAGGTGCCGGAGAACGGGAAGACTAGCCCGCCCGGTGTGTCGGTGGTGGTCGTTCTGGATGCCGCGGGTGTCATGACTCGCGGCGTGATCATCGGTCTGGCTGGCAAGCCGGTCGGATGATCTACCGCGCCGGCGTCGGCCGGCGCGGTACCAGATGACCGACCGCGGTGCCGGTCGCCGCATCGTCTTCTTGGCGCCTCCGTCGGCGATCCCGGCGCGCGTCGGAACGCGCGAACGGCGCATGGGTCGCTTCGCATCGGCGGGGTCGGCGCGGCTACAATCCGCGCATGAAGACCTCCGCTCCGGCGCCGGGCTCGCGGCCCGTCAAGACCCGTTTCGCACCCAGTCCGACCGGCTATCTGCACATCGGCGGCGCCCGCACGGCGCTGTTCAGCTGGGCCTATGCGCGCCACTACGGCGGCCAGTTCGTGCTGCGCATCGAGGACACCGACCGCCAGCGTTCGACGCCCGAGGCGGTGCGCGCGATCCTCGATGGCATGGCCTGGCTCGGCCTGAGCGCCGACGAGGCACCGATCTACCAGACCGAGCGCATGGACCGCTATGCCCAGGTCATCGCACAGATGCTCGCGCAGGGGCTCGCCTATTACTGCTGGTGCACGCCGGCCGAGCTCGACGAGTTGCGCGAGGCGCAACGCGCGCACGGCCTGAAGCCGCGCTACGACGGCCGCTGGCGGCCCGAGAAAGCGGCGGGTCGCCAGCCGCCCGCCGGCGTTGCGCCGGTGGTGCGCTTCCGCAACCCGGACGACGGCGCCGTGCAGTGGACCGACCTGGTCAAGGGGCCGATCAGCATCGCCAACGGCGAGCTCGACGACCTGATCATCGCGCGCGCCGACGGCACGCCCACCTATAACTTCTGCGTGGTGGTCGACGACGCCGATATGGGCATCACCCACGTGATCCGTGGCGACGACCATGTCAACAACACGCCGCGGCAGATCAACATCCTGCGCGCGATCGGCGCACCGGTGCCCGAGTACGGTCACGTGCCGATGATCCACGGCCCCGATGGCCAGAAGCTGTCCAAGCGGCACGGCGCGGTGTCGGTGATGCAGTACGACGAGGCCGGCTATCTGCCCGAGGCGGTCATCAACTACCTGGCCCGGCTCGGCTGGAGTCATGGCGACGACGAGCTGTTCGATCGCGAACGACTGGTGGCCTGGTTCGACGGCAGCCACCTGTCGCAGTCGCCGGCGCAGTTCGACCCCGAGAAGCTCGACTGGGTGAATCAGCACTATCTGCGCGCGGCCGACGACGGCTGGCTCGCCGATGCGGTCCGGCCGCGGCTGCTGAAGCGGCTCGGTGTCGCCGCGCTCGATCCGGCGCTGGCGGCCGGCCTGGCCGGGCAGTGTGCGCTGCTCAAGGAGCGCGCGAGCACGCTCGAGGCGCTGGCTGACGAGCTCACGATGTTCCATGCCACGCCCGACCCCACCGATCCGGCGCTGCGCGATGAGTTTGCCAAGCGCAGTGTGCCGGCGACCCTGCCGGCCCTCGCCGATCTGGCTCGCGCGCTGGCCACGCTCGACTGGACGCCCGACGCGATCTCGGCCGTGGTCAAGGAAACCGTCGGCCGGCACGGCCTCAAGATGCCGCAACTGGCCATGCCGATGCGGCTGCTGGTGTTCGGCCGCGCCCAGACGCCGGCGCTCGAGCGGGTACTGTCATCGATGCCGTCCGCCGTGGTCGGTGCCCGCCTGGCGGCGGGCCTGATCGCCCTGGGTGCCGGTGGAGAACGCCATGGCGGGTAGCACGCTGGGCAAACTGTTCACGGTGACCAACTTCGGCGAGTCGCACGGCCCCGCGATCGGCTGCGTGATCGACGGCTGCCCGCCCGGTCTGGCGTTGACCGAGGCCGACATCCAAATCGAGCTCGACCGCCGGCGCCCGGGTACTTCGCGCCACGTCACGCAGCGTCAGGAGCCCGACCGGGTCGAGATCCTCTCGGGCGTATTCGAGGGAGTCACCACCGGCACGCCGATCGGCCTGCTGATCCGCAACCAGGATGCGCGCTCCAAGGATTACGGCAACATTGCGCGCCAGTTCCGACCCGCCCACGCCGATTACAGCTATTGGCACAAGTTCGGGCGGCGCGACTATCGCGGCGGCGGCCGGTCTTCGGCCCGGCTGACGGCCCCCACCGTGGCGGCGGGCGCGGTTGCGCGCAAATGGCTGGCCGAGCGCCACGGCGTGCGCGTGCGCGCTTATCTGTCGCAGTTGGGCGAAATTCCGGTGCCGTTCGTGCGCTGGGATGATGTGCCGACCAATCCGTTCTTCGTGGCCGATGCCGCTGCGGTGCCGGCGCTCGAAGACTATATGGATGCGCTGCGCAAGGACGGCGACTCCTGCGGCGCCCGTATCGAGGTGATCGCAGAAGGTGTGCCGGCGGGCTGGGGTGAGCCGGTCTACGACCGGCTCGATGCCGACATCGCGCATGCGATGATGGGTCTGAATGCCGTCAAGGGCGTGGCGATCGGTGCCGGCTTCGATGCGATCGCCGATCGCGGCAGCCGTCACGGCGACGAACTCACTCCGGCCGGCTTCGAGAGCAACCGGGCCGGCGGCGTGCTCGGTGGCATCTCGTCGGGTCAGCCGGTCACGGTCTCGCTGGCGATCAAACCGACCTCGAGCATCCGCAGCCCACGTCGCTCGATCGATGTCGACGGCCAGCCGGTCGAGGTCCAGACCTTCGGCCGCCATGATCCCTGCGTCGGCATTCGCGCCGCACCGATCGCCGAAGCGCTGCTGGCGCTCGTGCTCATCGACCACGCGCTGCGCCACCGTGCCCAGAATGCCGACGTGCGCGTCGAACCCGGGCCGATTGCCGGCGTGGCCGGCGCAGGCGCGACGGGTGACTGATGCCAGGCGCCGGCGGCGTCGCGCCTGCCGCTGCAGGCGTGGCGTTGGCCCCGATGTCCGCCTGGCCGGCCGACGCAGCCGGTCCCACGCCTTTGGCGACGCCTCCGCACGAGCGCGGCCGATTTGAGCGAAGCCGCCCGTCTGAAGGCGTTGTTCTTCTGTTATTTCGCCTATGTGGGCGTTATGTCGCCGTATCTGAGCCTCTATTTTCGCGATCTTGGTTATACGGTTGCGCAGATCGGCTTGCTGATGACGGTGCCGCAGGTTCTGCGAATCGTCTCGCCGGCGTTTTGGGGCTGGCTGGCCGATCGGCGCGGCGACGTCCGCCTCTTGCTGCGGGCCAGCGCGGTCATGGCGCTGCTCGCGGTGGCGGCGATGGCGGGCGTGGCCGACGTCGGGCTGGTGGTTGCGGCGGTGACGCTGGCGCTGCTGTCGTTCTCGGCCGGCGCGCAGGTACCGATCGGCGAGGCCCTGACCCTGCGCGCCACCGGCGGCGACGCCGGTGGCTATGGGCGAATCCGCCTGTGGGGCTCGATCGGCTTCATCCTGGGTGTGGTGGGCGTCGGCGCGATCCTCGACCGGATGGGTCTCGCGAGCCTGCCGATCTGGATGGCGGTCGCTCTGGCCGGGCTGCTGATCGCGGTTTGGCGCATCGACGCCGATGCACCATCGGCGCCACGAGAGCGCGCGCTGCCGCTGCGTCGGCGCCTGCGCGAGCCGGCCGTGATGGCCTTCTTCATCGCCAATGCGCTGATGATCTTCGCGCACGCGGCGCTCTACGTCCTGTACTCGCTACTGCTCGCGCGCCAGGGCTATGGCGAAACCGCCATCGGCCTGCTGTGGGCCGTGGGCGTGATCGCCGAGATCATCCTGTTCCGGGTGCAGCGGCCGCTGTTCGCGTGGCAGCCTGCCACGCGGCTGCTGGTGTTCAGCCTGCTGGTGGCGGCCGCGCGCTTCACGGTGATCGGGCTCGCCGACGGCGCGCTGGCGATCCTGATCGTCTGCCAGCTTGCGCACGCGGTCACGTTCGGCCTGCATCACAGCGCCGTGATGCGCATCCTGCACGAATGGTTCGAGCCGGCCGAGCAGGGTCGGGCGCAGGCGGCCTATCTGGCCATCGCCTACGGCATCGGCGGCAGTCTGGGCGGACTGACGCTGACCCGGATCTGGGAATGGCTGTCGCCGAGCGGGGCGTTCGTGGTGGCCGGTTTGGTGGCGGCCTGCGGGGCGCTGATCATGCTCGCCAGCCGGGCACGCGTGGCATAATGTCGGGCTTCCCGAAACCCACTGGGCACGCAACCGCGGGTACGCCGTAGCGGGCGGGCCGTCGGGCCATGGCCGCGATCGCGCCCCCGCGCGCCGTCCGAGCTGCGGCCGAATCCGCCTGCCGGCGCCGACGCCGTCCGTGTGCGGCCGTTCGCGCGCCGCTGCCCATCAGACAGACCTCAGCCCGAGACGTTTCATGACCGCGCGTACGCTCTACGACAAGCTCTGGGACGAGCATGTGATCGCCGAAGAGGCCGATGCCACCGCCCTGATCTACATCGACCGCCATCTGATTCACGAGGTCACCAGCCCGCAGGCCTTCGAGGGCCTGGAGATCGCGGGTCGCGAACCGTGGCGCAATGCGGCCAATCTGGCGGTCGTGGACCACAACGTGCCCACCACCGATCGCAGCCAGGGCATCGCCGATGCCACCTCGCGCCTGCAGGTGGAAACGCTCGACCAGAACGCCGACAAGCACCGCATCGTCTACTTCAATATCAGCGATCCGCGTCAGGGCATCGTGCACGTGATCGGGCCCGAGCAGGGCGCCACATTGCCAGGCATGACGGTCGTCTGCGGTGATTCGCACACCAGCACACACGGCGCGTTCGCCTGTCTCGCCTTCGGTATCGGTACCTCCGAGGTCGAGCACGTGCTCGCCACCCAGACGCTGGTCGCGCGCAAGATGCAGAACATGCTGGTGCGCATCGACGGCCGGCCCGGCCGCGGCGTCGGTGCCAAGGATCTGGCGCTCGCGGTGATCGGCAAGATCGGCACCGCCGGCGGCACCGGCCACGCCATCGAATTCGGTGGCGCGGCCGTGCAGGCGCTCTCGATGGAGGGCCGCATGACGCTGTGCAACATGTCGATCGAGGCCGGCGCGCGCTGCGGCATGGTGGCCGTCGACGACACCACCATCAACTATCTGAAGGGGCGGCCGATGGCGCCGACGGGCGCCGACTGGGATCGCGCGGTCAACTACTGGCGTACGCTGCGCTCCGACGCCGACGCCCGCTTCGACCGCGTGATCACGCTCGATGCGGCGCAGGTCGAGCCGCATGTCACCTGGGGCACCTCGCCCGAGATGGTCGCGCCGGTCAGCGGCCGCGTGCCCGATCCCGACAAGGAACGGGATCCGGTGCGCCGCGAGGGCATCGAGCGTGCGCTCGTCTACATGGGCCTGAATCCGAACACCGCGATCAGCGACATCCGCATCGACAAGGTCTTCATCGGCTCGTGCACGAACTCGCGCATCGAAGATCTGCGCCAGGCCGCGGCCGTCGTCAAGGGGCGACGCAAGGCCGATTCCGTGCGCCTGGCGATGGTCGTGCCGGGGTCGGGGCTGGTCAAGGCGCAGGCCGAGGCCGAAGGTCTGGACAAAATCTTCAAGGCGGCGGGTTTCGAGTGGCGCGAGCCCGGTTGCTCGATGTGCCTGGCCATGAACGACGACCGGCTGGAGCCGGGCGAGCGTTGTGCCTCCACCTCGAACCGCAACTTCGAAGGACGTCAGGGGGCCGGCGGCCGCACCCATCTGGTCAGTCCGGCCATGGCGGCGGCGGCCGGCGTCGCCGGCCGCTTCGTCGACATCCGCTGAACCGCGCAAGGAGAACGGCCATGGAAAAACTCACCGTGCATCGCGGCCTGGTGGCGCCGCTCGACCGCGCCAACGTCGACACCGACGCCATCATTCCCAAGCAGTTCCTGAAGTCCATCAAGCGTTCGGGCTTCGGTGTGAACCTGTTCGACGAATGGCGCTACATGGATGTCGGCCAGCCGGGCATGGACAACAGCAAGCGCCCGCTGAACCCGAACTTCGTGCTCAACCAGGCGCGTTTCAAGGGCGCCTCGATCCTGCTCGCGCGGCGCAATTTCGGTTGCGGCTCGTCGCGTGAGCATGCGCCTTGGGCGTTGCAGGACTTCGGTTTCCGGGCCGTCATCGCGCCGTCGTTCGCCGACATCTTCTATAACAACTGCTTCAAGATCGGGCTGCTGCCGGTGCCGTTGTCCGAGCAGGCGGTCGACCGTCTGTTCATGGAGGTGGCGAGCTTCCCGGGCTTCGAGCTGATCGTCGACCTCGACGGCCGGGTCGTGCGCTCGGTCAATGGCGAGTTCTCCGAGCCCTTCGAGGTCAGCGACCATCGCCGCTTCTGCCTGATGAACGGGCTCGACGAAATCGGCCTCACGCTGCAAAAGGCCGACCAGATCCGCGCCTTCGAGGCCAAGCGCCTGGCCGCGCAGCCCTGGCTCGACCACCGACTCGCGCGCTGAAACCCGGTGCACGCGCGACGAGCCGGTGCTCGCCTTGAAACCCGTCTCGCGTGCGGCCCCCTTCAGCGGGGGCGCGCGCCCCGGTGCCGGCGCCCGTCCGTCGCCTCCAAGAACATTCTCGAACGGTAGACATTCATGAAAATCGCGGTTTTGCCCGGTGATGGCATCGGCCCTGAAATCACCGAGCAGGCGGTGCGCGTCATCGACTGGCTGCGCGGGCGCGGCATGGCACTCGAGCACGAATCGGCGCCGGTCGGCGGCGCCGGCTACGACGCCGCCGGCGATCCTCTGCCCGCGGCCACCCTCGCGCTTTGCGAGCAGTCCGACGCCATCCTGTTCGGCGCCGTGGGCGGCCCGGCCTACGACAAGCTCGAGCGCGCGCTGCGCCCGGAGCAAGGCCTGCTGCGCCTGCGCAAGCACTTCGACCTGTACGCGAATCTGCGTCCCGCCATCGTCTATCCGGAGCTGGCGCACGCCTCGAGCCTGAAGGACGAGGTGGTTTCCGGTCTCGATATCCTGATCGTGCGCGAGCTCACCGGCGACATCTACTTCGGCCAGCCGCGCGGCATCAGCACGGGCGACGACGGCAAGCGCGAGGGCTTCGACACCATGCGCTATCACGAGGACGAAATCCGCCGCATCGCGCGCAGTGCGTTCGAGGCGGCCCGCAAGCGCAGTTCGCGCGTCTGCTCGGTCGACAAGGCCAACGTGCTCGAGACCACCCAGCTCTGGCGCGACGTGGTCACCGAGGTGCATGCCGACTATCCCGACGTCGCGCTCTCGCACATGTACGTCGACAACGCCGCCATGCAACTGGTGCGCGATCCGCGCCAGTTCGATGTCATCGTCACCGGCAACATGTTCGGCGACATCCTCTCGGACGAGGCCTCCATGCTCACCGGTTCGATCGGCATGCTGCCGTCGGCCTCGATCAACGCCAGCGGCTTCGGCATGTACGAGCCGATCCACGGCTCGGCGCCCGATATCGCCGGCCAGGACAAGGCCAATCCGCTGGCCACCTTCCTGTCGCTGTCCATGCTGATGCGCTATTCGCTTGGTGAAACCGGCGCTGCCGATGCCATCGAGGCGGCGGTCCGTCGCGTGCTGGCCGATGGCCTGCGCACCGGCGACATCGCGCGCGCCGGCGAAGCCGTCATCGGCACAAGAGCCATGGGCGACGCGGTGCTGGTTGCCCTGCAGGGAGCCTGATCATGAGTCTGAGTGTCGCCATCGTCGGCTGGCGTGGCATGGTCGGTTCGGTGCTCATGCAGCGCATGCAGGCCGAGAACGATTTCGCCGTGATCGCGCCGCGCTTCTTCAGCACATCCAACGCCGGTGGTGCGGCGCCGCTCGGCAACGGAACGCTGGCCGACGCCCACGATATCGAAGCACTTGCCCAGTGCGACGTGGTGCTGACCTGTCAGGGCGGCGACTACACCCAGGAGGTGCATCCGCGCCTGCGCGCCGCCGGCTGGAAAGGCTACTGGATCGATGCCGCTTCCACGCTGCGCATGAAGCCCGACGCGCTGATCGTGCTCGATCCGCTGAACAGGGCGGTGATCGATCGCGGGCTGGACGCCGGCATTCGCGACTACATCGGCGGCAATTGCACGGTCAGCCTGATGATGATGGGCCTCTCGGGGCTGCTCGAGGCCGGGCTGGTGCGTTGGATCACGGCCATGACCTATCAGGCGGCATCGGGCGGCGGGGCGCAGCAGATGCGTGAGCTGATCGCCCAGATGGGCGCCGCGCATGCCGCGAGCGCCGATCTGCTGGCCGACCCGGCCAGCGACATTCTCGCCATCGACGCGGCCATGTCGGCCACGCTGCGGGGCGCTTCGCTGCCCACCGAGCACATCGGCGCGCCGCTCGCGGGCAGTCTGATCCCCTGGATCGACCGCGACCTCGGCAATGGCATGTCGCGCGAGGAATGGAAGGGTCATGCCGAGCTCAACAAGATCCTGGGTCTTGCGGACGACGCCCAGGTGCCGGTCGAGAGCCTCTGCGTGCGTATCGGCGCGATGCGTTGCCACAGCCAGGCCCTGACCGTGCAGCTGACCGAGGATCTGCCGCTCGAACGAATCGAGTCGTTGATCGCCGCCGGCAACCCCTGGGTCCGCTACGTACCCAATGAGCGTGAGGCGAGCGTTCGCGGCCTCAACCCGGTGGCCGTCAACGGCAGCCTTGAGATCGCGGTGGGCCGGATCCGTAAGCTGGCCATCGCACCGGGCATGATCAGTGTCTTCACTGTCGGCGACCAGTTGCTGTGGGGAGCGGCCGAACCCTTGCGTCGGATGCTGCGGATTCTGGTCGAGCACGCCTGAGCGGCATTCCTGACTAAAACGAGTATGCCGACAGGCAGGCGAGCGACCGTCGGTCGCCTGCAACGGACCGCTTGCGCACGGCGCCGATGTCTGCTGATGTCAAAGCAGTCGACAAGTCGTTGCTCCGATGACGATAATGCGGTCCGGTGTCCGGTGTCGCATCGCCAGTGGTGTTCGGAATGCCCGGCGTTCCATCTGTGCAACACCATGCATAATTCGAGGCTTGCCTTAGCTTGATCCGCTAAGTGCCTGATGCTACGCTGCAATTACTGAGGAGATCGCTTTGGGGAAGGTCGTGAGTCCGTCCATGGATAGTTATGCCCGCGGGGGGTTGCCGCTCGTGAGAACGACGCTCGCAGCAGCGCTCTCGCTGGCGTTCGCCTGTTCCCCGGGGCACGCCGATGCCGCCGGCCTCGGCCGCCTGACCGTGCAGAGCGGATTGGGCCAGCCCTTGCAGGCGCAGGTGGAAATAACCGCGCTGACCCGAGAAGAAGCCACGTCGCTGAGCGCGCGTCTGGCCACGCCCGAGGCCTTTGCCGAAGCGGGGCTCGAGTACAACCCGGCCCTGACCGGATTGCGCTTCCAGGTGCAGCAGCGTCAGGGCGGTTCGCCGGTCGTTGCCATCAGCTCGCTGAGGCCCATCAACGAGCCCTTCGTCGACCTCCTGATCGAACTGAACTGGTCCACCGGCAAGTTCGTGCGTGAGTACACCTTCCTGCTCGATCCGCCCGAGTTGCAGTTGGGACGTGCCAAGCCGCAAGAACTGGTCGCGCCGATCACGCCGCCGGTGAGCGCCGGCGCGCCGGTGACGTCCGACCTGCGCCCGACCCCGGCGATGCCGGCGGTTGCGGCAGGTGCCACGACCGCCAGCCCCGCCGCCGCGACTGCCGCCGGCGGCGAGCCCGCTGCGGCTCAGCCCGCCGCAGCAAGACGGCTCACCCCGCAGCCAGTCGCATCGCAACCCATCGCATCCCAGCCTGTCGCATCCCAGCCCGTCGCCGCGAGGCCGGTTCCTGCCGCCGCCCAGCCGGCGGCCCCGACACCGGTTCCTGCCGCTGCCCAGCCGGCGGCCCCGACACTTCAAGCGCAGGCTCCAGTAGCGCAGGCACCGGCCCGCAACGTGGCCCAGCGTGCCCCGCAGGCGCCGGCAACGCCGACCCGCCACGAGGTCAAAGGCGGTGAGACGCTGGCCGAGATCGCCGAGAGCGTGCGGCCTGGCAACGTTTCGCTCGACCAGGCGATCGTCGCCATCTACCAGCGAAACCCGCAGGCGTTCTTCGGTAGCGTGCATCAGATGCGTGCCGGCGCCCAACTCGAGATCCCGACCGCGGCCGAGATGGCTGCGGTCACGCCAAGTGACGCGCGCGCCGAGATGGTGCGGGGCAACCAGGTGTTTCGTGCCTACCGTGCACGCTTGGCGGAGCGCACGCGCGATGCCTCGAGTTCGGCCTCGGCGCCGGCCACGCCGGCGGCCACCGCCGCCGTTGGCCAGATCGGCGAGTCCTCAGCGCCGATCGTCGAGACTCGCCCATCGGGCGATCAGCTCGAGCTGTCTCGTGATGGCCCGGGTGCGGCCAGCGGCGCGTCACCCACCTCGAGCACCGGTTCCAGCAGTGCCGCCAGCGATGCGGAGTCGGCCGTCGCGCGCGACATCGCCCTGCGCAATGCCCAGGAGCGGGTGAGCGAGCTCGAACGCAACGTCAACGACCTCCAGCGTCTGCTGGAGTTGAAGAATCGACAGCTCGCCGAACTGAGCGATTCCGCGGCCACGGCGGGCCAAGGTGCGACCCCGGTTGCATCGACGCGAACCCCGGCCCCCGCTGCATCTGTGGCGACACCGGCGCAGCCGGCTTCGCCGACCGGCGGATCGACCGCCGTGGAATCGACGCCGGTCGCGGCCGCGGCGCAGCCGCCGGTTCCGCCCTCGACCGCGGCTCCCGACGGCCCGATGTCGTCGCCGACCTCGACCGAGCCCTCGGCAACGACAAGCGGCGGCGACGCGACGACAGCGCCGATGGCCGCTGTCGGTGGCGGCGATCCTTCGCTGACCGAGCGTGCCGGCGCCGCCCTCGAGCAGGCACGGCGGGTGGTCGAGCCGGCCGCCGAGCAGCCGCCGGTGAAGCAGGTGGCCGCGCCATCGGCCGAGCAGTCCGAAGGCATCCTCGATACGGTCAAGAACCAGGTCCTGGGCAATCCTTATGTGCCGGCCGGTGTCGCCGTGCTGCTCGGACTGGCCGGTCTGTTCGTCTGGAAGCGCCGCCGCTCGGGCGACCAGGAAGGCCAGATCGAAGACACGCTCGGTGGCGACGACGCATTCACCTCGAATTCCTTGTTCGGTACCACCGGTGGCCAGGACGTCGATACCAGCAACAGCCTGTTCGGTTCGGTTGCGGCCGAGAGCGAGTCCAGCGTCGATGTCCATTCCACCGAGGTCGATCCGATCGCGGAGGCCGAGGTCTACATCGCCTATGGCCGCGAGGCTCAGGCCGAGGAGATCCTCAAGGAGGCGCTCAAGCGTCAGCCGGAGCGACAAGCCATCCGCCTGAAGCTGCTCGAGATCTATGCCGGCCGCAAGGACGCCACCACCTATGCCCATCTCGCGCGCGAGATGTACGACCACAGCGGTGGCCAGAACGAGGAGTGGCCCAAGGTCATCACCATGGGTCTGGCCATCGATCCGGACAATCCTCTGTATACGGGTGACGGCAATACCCTCGTCGGCGCCGCCGCGATGGCGTCGGCAGCGCAGGGCGTGTCGAACTTCTCGACCGGCGGATACTCTGCCACTGCCGCGCGGCCGTCCGCTGGTGGCGCGCGAGGCGATGCCTCGCTGGCCGACGCGGATTCGGTCGTAGACGAACTCGAAGACGCACTCTCGCAAGGCAGGCCGACCCAGACTCTCGAGTTCACGTCGGCGAGCAGCGATTCGCTCAATGCCGATACGCTGAGTCGGGTGGAGCACGACCTCGGCTCGCTGGACTTCGATCTCGACACGCTGGGCGGCGAGGACGCCTCGCAGTCTCCGGCTACCGAAGCTGCGAACATCGACGACCTCGACATCCCGTCGCTGTCGCTCGATCTCGAAGACGATTCCCCGACCCTGTCACAGCCATCCGTTTCTGCTGCCAAGCCGACGCCGACGATCGCCAGCGACGACATGTCCGATCTGGGTCTCGACATCCCGTCGATCGACACGCTGAGCGGCGCATCGGCCAGCGAGGCGGCGGACGTCGATCTGTCGTCGATCGGGCTCGACCTCGCGCCTGCCGAGGAAGCCTCGCCGCAGGTCGCGGCCGGTGACGGCGCCCGTTGGCAGGAGATGGCCACCAAGCTCGATCTCGCCTCGGCCTATGAAGAGATCGGCGACCGCGAAGGCGCGCGAGAACTCCTCGAAGAAGTCGTGAAAGGCGGTGACAACGCACAACAACAGAAAGCGCGAGCGATGCTTTCGAAAATAAGCTAGGTCCAGCCAGGGACCCTTGACGCGGGGAGGCCGTTGGCTTCCCCTTTTTTATTTTGCGCTCCCGATTCCGTGTAGGCCGCGTGGCGGTTGCCGGGTGCGGGGGGCGGGGAGCGATGCGGGTGGCGCAGCGAGTGGCATTGCAGGTGGCCTACGACGGCCGCGGCTATGCCGGTTGGCAGATCCAGCCGGATCGCCCGACCGTGCAGGGCGCACTCGAGCAGGCGCTGGCCCACATCGCCGGCGTGCCGGTGCGCACGATCTGCGCCGGACGCACCGATGCCGGTGTGCACGCGCTCGGCCAGGTGGTGCACTTCGATGCGCCGGTAAAGCGGCCTTCGAGCGCATGGGTGCGAGGGGTCAATGCCTCGCTCGGGGCCGACGTCGCGGTGGTGGCGGCCTGGCCGGTAGACGACGACTTTCATGCGCGCTTTCGGGCGAGTTCGCGTCGCTACGGGTATCTGCTGCGTATCGGAACCGTGCGCGATCCCTTGTGGCAGGGGCGCGCGGGTTGGTCGTTCCGGCCGCTTGACGTCGCCGAGATGCGCCTTGCGGCACAATGCCTGATCGGCCGCCACGATTTCTCGTCGTTTCGTGCCGCGCAATGCCAGGCTTCGACGCCGGTTCGCAGCCTGGCCCGTCTTGACATCCGCCGTCGGGGCGACTGGCTTTTCTTCGAGCTGGAGGCGGACGCATTCCTGCATCACATGGTCCGCAATATCGTCGCGGCGCTGGTCGCCGTGGGCTCGGCAGCGAGGCCGGCCTCGTGGTTGCCCGAGTTGCTCGCCGCCCGCGATCGTCGCCTCGGTGCCGCCACCTTCGCACCCGACGGTTTGTATTTTCTCGGACCGCGTTACCCGTTGCCGGGGCCGGCCGTCGACTGTGACCTTTCCTGGCTGCCATGATCGATCCAGCAACCCGGGTGGCCCGCACCCGTGTCAAGTACTGCGGCTTCGTGCGCGAACAGGACGTTCATTTTGCGGCCGGGCTCGGTGTCGACGCGATCGGCCTGGTCTTCTACGAAAAGAGCCCGCGACTGTTGACGCTCGACGATGCGGCGGCCTTGCGCCAGCGCTGGCCCAGCTGGGTTGCCGCGGTCGGCTTGTTCGTCAATGCCGCGCCGCAGCAGGTGCGCGAGCACACGCGGCGGCTGGGGCTCGATGTCGTGCAGTTCCACGGTGACGAAACGCCGCAGGTGGTCGCTGCGAGTCTCGCGCCCGGGCAGCCGTACTGGCGCGCCGTGCGCATGCGCAGCGCGGACGATTTGCTAACATCGCGGGTTTCGTTCGCCGATGCCGAATGCTTCCTGCTGGATGCCGATTCCGCCGGTTACGGTGGCAGCGGCCGGCGCTTCGACTGGACTCTGATTCCGCCCGGTCACGCATCACGATTGATCGTGTCGGGGGGGCTCGGCGTGCAGTCTGTCGGTCTGGCCATCGAGACCTTGCGACCCGTGGGGGTCGATGTCTCCACGGGTATCCAGGGTTCGAATGTTCGCGAAAAGGATCCCGACAAGATGGCCGCGTTCATGGCCGAAGTACTCGATGCCGACGCCAGCCTACGCGTGAGGACGCCTTGAAGCCCTATGACTTGCCCGATGCCGCCGGCCACTTCGGTCCCTATGGCGGTGTGTTCGTCTCCGAGACCTTGATGCATGCGCTGGCCGAGCTTCGCGAGGCCTACGCCCATTACATGAAAGACCCGGAGTTCATCGCCGAGTTCGAGGACGAACTAAGCCACTTCGTCGGTCGCCCGAGCCCGGTCTATCACGCCAGGCGCTGGTCCGCGATGCTCGGCGGCGCCCAGATCTACTTCAAGCGCGAAGACCTGAATCACACCGGCGCACACAAGGTCAACAACACCATCGGTCAGGCGCTGCTCGCGCGGCGCATGGGCAAGCCGCGCGTGATCGCCGAAACCGGCGCCGGCCAGCACGGCGTGGCCACAGCCACCGTCGCCGCCCGCTACGGCATGAAGTGCGTGGTCTACATGGGCTCGACCGACGTTGCCCGCCAGGCCCAGAACGTCTACCGCATGCGTCTGCTCGGGGCTGAGGTGGTGCCGGTCGAATCGGGCTCGAAAACGCTCAAGGACGCGCTCAACGAAGCGATGCGCGACTGGGTCACGAATGTGGGCGACACCTTCTACATCATCGGCACGGTCGCCGGTCCGCATCCGTATCCCATGATGGTGCGCGACTTCCAGTCGGTGATCGGGCGCGAGTGCCTCGCGCAGATGCCCGAGATGATCGGCCGCCAGCCCGACGTCGTCGTGGCCTGCGTGGGCGGTGGCTCCAACGCGATCGGCATCTTCCATCCGTACATCGACCACGAAGACGTGCGCCTGGTCGGCGTCGAGGCCGGTGGCGAGGGCATCGCCAGCGGTCGTCATGCGGCCTCGCTGACCGCCGGCGTGCCCGGTGTCCTGCACGGCAATCGCACGTATCTGCTGCAGAACGCCGATGGCCAGATCATCGACACGCATTCCGTGTCGGCCGGGCTCGACTATCCCGGTGTGGGGCCCGAGCACGCCTGGCTCAAAGACAGCGGCCGGGCCGACTACGTCACGATCGACGACGCACAGGCGCTGGCGGCATTCCACGATTGTTGCCGCATCGAGGGCATCATTCCGGCGCTCGAATCGAGTCACGCGATCGCGCATGCGGTTGCGCTGGCGCCGACGCTGCCGGCCGACAAGGCCATTCTGGTCAATCTCTCGGGGCGCGGCGACAAGGACATGCATACGGTCGCCGAGCGCGCCGGACTCTCTTTCTGACATCCATGAGCGAACGCATCAAGGCCACCTTCGCGCAGCTGGCCGGCCAGGGGCGCAAGGCACTGGTCCCCTACGTAACCGCGGGCTTTCCGTGGCCGGACATCACGGTGCCCCTGATGCACGACATGGTCGAGGCCGGCGCCGACCTGATCGAGCTCGGCGTGCCGTTCTCCGACCCCATGGCCGATGGCCCGACCATCCAGCGTGCCAATGACAAGGCGCTCGCCGCCGGCATCTCGATGGCGAAGGTGCTCGATATCGTGCGCGAGTTCCGGCGCGAGAACGGGCGCACGCCGGTCGTCCTGATGGGCTATGCGAACCCGATCGAGGCGATGGGGCAGGGCGTTTTCTTCGAGGCCGCGCGATCGGCCGGGGTCGATGGCGTGATCGTGGTCGACTATCCGCCCGAGGAGGCTCGCGAGTTCTCGGCCGCCGCGCGTGCCTGTGGCCTCAGCGAGATTTTCCTGCTCGCACCCACCTCCGATGCCGCCCGTGTCGATGCGGTGTTGGAGCAGGCTGGCGGCTTCATCTATTACGTCTCGCTACGAGGCGTCACCGGTGCCGCGCACCTCGATGTCGAAGAGGTCGGCCGCCAGTTGCATGCCTTGCGCATGCGCACCGAGCTTCCGATCGGCGTTGGTTTCGGCATCCGTGATGCGGCGACCGCGGTCGCGATCGGCCGGATGGCCGATGCCGTGGTCATCGGCTCGAAGGTCATCGAGGTGCTCGAGCCGGCCACCACGCCGGAGCAGGCTCGCGCCGAACTGCGCGCCTTTCTCGCCGGGATCCGGGCCGCGCTCGATGCCGCGGCCGACCGTGGGCGGGCCGCGCGATGAGCTGGTTCGATCGCCTGATTCCGCCGCGCATCAAGCGCTCGAGCTCGAATCAGAAAAAGGTTCCCGAAGGCATCTGGGTCAAGTGCCCGTCGTGCGACACCGTGCTCTATGCGGCCGACCTCAGCGCCAATCAACACGTCTGTCCGAAATGCCAGTTTCACCTGCGCGTTCGGGCGCGCCAGCGCCTCGATCTGCTGCTCGACCCCGACGACAGGGTCGAGATCGGCCAGAGCGTTCGGCCGGTCGATGCCCTGAAATTCCGCGATTCGCGCAAGTATCCCGATCGCCTCGAGACGGCCGCCGAATCCAGCGGCGAAACCGAGGCCCTGGTCGTGATGCGCGGCCGCATCCAGTCGATGCCGGTGGTGGTGGCCTGCTTCGAATTCGAATTCCTGGGCGGCTCGATGGGCTCGGTGGTCGGCGAGCGCTTCGTGCGCGCGGTCCAGGAGGCCGTCGAGCATCGCTGCGGTTTCCTGTCGATCAGCAGTTCCGGCGGCGCGCGCATGCAGGAGGGCGTTCTGTCGTTGTTCCAGATGGCCAAGACCACCGCGGTGCTCGGACATCTGGCCAAGAAGCGGCTGCCGTACATTTCGCTGCTCACCGATCCCACCATGGGAGGCGTATCGGCGAGCTTCTGCTTTCTCGGTGACGTGGTCATCGCCGAGCCCGGCGCCCTGATCGGCTTTGCCGGGCCGCGGGTGATCGAGCAGACCGTTCGCGAGAAGCTGCCCGAGGGCTTTCAGCGGGCCGAGTTCCTGCTCGAGAAGGGCGCTCTCGACATGATCGTCGATCGGCGTGAGTTACGTGGGCAGATCGCCACCTTGCTCGCGCTGTTGCAGCGGCGGCCGGCCAGTGCGGTCGTCGATCCGCTCGCCAAGGCGTTGCCGGCCCCGGCGATCGCGACTGTCGACGGTGACGACTGAATCGCCGGCGTTGGCCGCGTGGTTGGCGCGCATCGAGCGCCTCCACCCGACCGAAATCGAACTCGGTCTCGATCGCGTGCGACGGGCCGCGCAGGCGCTCGCGATCCGGATCGACGCAGTGCGCATCGTGGTCGCGGGCACCAACGGCAAGGGCTCGGTGTGTGCGATGCTCGACTCGATCGCGCGTTGCGCCGGCTACCGGGTCGGTCTGTATGGCTCCCCGCACCTGCTTCGCTTCAACGAGCGCATCCGCATCGATGGCCGGGAGATCGACGACGGGCGGCTGATCGCGGCGTTCGAGGCGGTGGAGGCGGCGCGCGGCGACATCTCCCTCACGTATTTCGAGTTCACCACCCTGGCCGCACTCTGGTGCTTCGCCGGCGAGGGGCTCGATCTGGTGGTGCTCGAGGTCGGCCTGGGCGGCCGTCTGGACGCGGTCAATATCGTCGATGCCGACTGCGCCGTCCTGACCAGCATTGCCCTCGATCATCGCGACTGGCTGGGCGACAGTCGGGAATCGGTCGGTCGCGAGAAGGCGCACGTGTTCCGCGCCGGCCGGCCGGCGATTTGTGCCGATCCGGATCCGCCGACGACCGTCATCGATCATGCCGCCGCGATCGGCGCCGATCTGTGGCTGGCCGGACGCGATTTCAACGTCAGCGGCGATCGCCAGCAGTGGGCCTACGGCGGACGCGCGATCCGCCGCAATGCGCTCGCCTTCCCGGCCCTGCGTGGGGCCAATCAACTGATCAACGCGGGTGCTGTCCTAGCCGCCTTCGAGGCCTTGCGCGAGCGACTGCCGATCGCGCAGCAGGCCGTGCGCGAGGGTTTCGCCAAGGTTGCGCTGCCCGGCCGCTTCGAGATCGTGCCCGGGCGGCCGGCCATCGTGCTCGATGTCGCGCACAACCCGCATGCGGCCGCACATCTGGCGGTCAACCTGGACCGAATGGGCTTTTTCCCGGTCACGCACGCGGTGTTCGGCGTCATGCGCGACAAGGACATCGACGGCATTCTGGCTGCGATTGGCGACCGTATCGACCACTGGTGGCTGTTCGCACTACCCGGCGCACGGGCCGCCGATCCGGCCGATCTGCTGCATCGCCTGCGCGCGTTGGGCTATGGTGACAGCGGCGAGCGCACGGCGTTCGTCGTCGACACGGCGGCAGCGGCGCTGTCGGCCGCCCGCTCACGTTGCGGCGAGAACGACCGCATCGTGGTTTTCGGCTCGTTCGTGACGGTCGCGGAAGTCATGAAGGCCAACGTCAGGGCTTACAATGGTGGGTCTCGACCATCGGACGACAGTGGTCAAGACGGACACAATGGCTAGGCGATCTCCCCCCCGAAACGAACTGCAGGACCCGACGCTGCCGCATCGCCAGCGAGCGCGCTGGCGGGTGATCGGCGCGGCCGTCCTGGCCGCCGCGGCCATGATCGTGCTGCCCCTGGCGCTCGAATCCGAACCCAAGCAGAGCCTGAGCAACGTCCAGATCCAGATTCCCAAGCGGGCTTCGCTCGATCAGGGGCGGGCCTGGCTCGAGAGCCGCGTGTCCGACATCTCGCCTGCCGAGTTGGGTTCCCCGACCGAGCTCACTGCCAATGCCGTGACTCGCGTCGACCTGCCCGGCCCGTCGGCGCAGAGCGAGGGCGAATCGGCCGCTGTGGCCCAGCCTGAGGCCGACGACCGCAAGGCGGCTGGGCCCGCCAAGCCGTCCAAGGCAGACGGCGAGCGATCGGCGGCCGCCTTGGCGGCGGCAGCCGCCGCGAGCGCGCGCGAGGCCGGCGCTTCGGCCCCCGCCGACGGTAGCGACCGGTCGGCTGTCAAGGCAAATGCTGGCAAGCCGGCTGCCGGTCAGGCCGCAGGCACCGACGCAAACGACCGCGCGAAGAAGACGGCCGAGGCCAATGCGGCTGCGGCGGAGCGGGCCAGTCAGCGCAGCCGGCAGGCGGCGGCCGAAACCAAGCCCCCGCCCATGCCCGAGAGACGCAAGGACCGCAATGCGGTGCAGGCCGCCTCGCCGAGCGGGTACGTCGTGCAGATCGGTGCGTTTTCCAGCCTGAAGGGCGCGCGCACCCAGATGGAGCGCGCCCGCAAGCTCGGTTTCGACGCCTATACGGAAACCATCAGCACGCGTTCCGGCGACCGGATCCGGGTGCGAGTCGGCCCCTATCTGACGCGCGATCAAGCCAATGTGGCACGGGCGCGCCTGCGCTCCGAGGGCGTTGATACCGTGCTGATCGCGCCTTGACGAACCAGTCCGCCTAAATTTCCGGCATGGGTGTCCTCCAACATTTGACCGGCTGGGACTATCTGGTCTTGCTGGTCGTGCTTCTGTCCATCGGCATCGGCTTCATGCGCGGCATGGCGCGTACGGTCGCCGACCTTTCCAGTTGGTTGCTGGCCTTTCTCGCGGCGCCGGTGGTCGGCACGCAGGTGGCACCGATTCTCGGTCTTGCCGAATACCGGCCGATGGTCATCACGATCTCCTTCGTGGCCGTTTTCATGC
>JAWKYD010000001.1:0-1037 GCA_041396685.1 Burkholderiaceae bacterium | reverse complement strand
CGGGAAATCCGCGCGGGCGCGCTTTTCGGCGTAATCCACCGCCACGGGAGCGTGATCCCAGAGTTGCAGGGCGGAAAAGCGCTCGGGCCCGAAATGCGCGATCACCCGGCGCCCGGCGACCCCGCTGCCGCAACCCCAATCCAGCACTGTAGCGTGGTCCGGCGGCGTCCAACCGCGCATCGTCAGTTCGCGCAGCACTTGATCCCACTTCCAACCAATACGCTCGCCGTAGGTCAGATCGTAGCTCGCGAGCGCGGATTCCGATTGCCAATACGGACCGGCGGCCGCGCCGCCGTGCAGGAATCCGTCGCGCAACCGGTCCAACGCCGCCCAATCAAGTTTCGTCCAGTCCATCGTTGCTCAAGTTGAAACTCAGATGCGTGGCGAGGGCCTGCGATTGGATGCCGTAAAACGCGGCGAAGGCGCGAATGCGCGCGGCGAGGGCCGCGTCGTGGCGGGGTCCGCCCAGCGTGGCGGTAATCATCAGGTTCTTCGCGGTGTGTTCGGTGGAAATGAATTCAAACACCTTGGTCCGATAACCGGCCCATTCGAGCAGCATGGCGCGCAGCGCATCGGTGACGAACTCGGCCTGACGTTCCTGAAAAATGCCGTGACGAAGCGCGTCGCCCAATACGGCCGGCGCGATGAGTTGCGGCCGCAGTTCCTTCTGACAGCACGGCGAAACCACCAGCGCCCGCGTCCCCAGCGCGATGCCCTGCGCGAGGGCATCGTCGGTCGCGGTGTCGCAGGCGTGCAACGCCACGAGCAAATCGGGCGAGTCGAGTTGGGTGGCGCCGATGTCGCCGACGGTGAAGCGCAATTGCGCAAAGCCGCCGTCACGCGCGAGGCGATTGCACAAGTCCACGAGATCGGCGCGCCGTTCGATGCCGGTGACCTCGGCGCGCGGGCCGAACTGGTCCGCGAGGGCGAACGTGAGATAACCCTTGCCGCATCCCATGTCGGCGATGCGCCAGGGGCGGTCGGTCGGCAAGTCGGCCTCTTGCGTGATCTGCGTGATGAGTTCGGCAAATTTTTGA